>CAVOUC010000001.1:0-9836 GCA_963699485.1 uncultured Alphaproteobacteria bacterium
ATAGATGCGAGTATCGCTTTTTTGGAGCACGCAAGACCTAGGCCGCCTGCGACATCAACCGCTAGAAGCGCCGTGCTGCACCATGTCGGAAGGGTGACAGTCGAGCCGGTTGGTCCTAGTATGCAACAATGTGCAACTGGGCCGAGATGTGAGGGGAGCTGCCGCTATTTCGGAGTTTGGGCATGACGGCAACGGCGCCCAATTCCTGGAGCGAGTCCGAAGAGACAGCCATACGCGAACAATTGGGCCGCATCGTAAGTAGCGGCCCGTTCGCGCAGTCGCGCCGCCGGCAGCGGTTCCTGGAGTTCACTGTCACTGAAGCTCTGGCCGGGCGCGGCGACCGGCTCAAAGGCTACAACATCGGCCTAGAGGTCTTCGACCGTCCCGAGACGTTCGACCCCGTCGTCGATCCCCTCGTGCGCATCGAGGCGGCGCGGCTCCGCGAGAAGCTGCACGAATACTACGACACCGAAGGCCGAGACGATCCCGTCCGCATCGAGCTGCCCAAGGGCAGCTACACGCCGCACATCGAGTTCCCGCAGACGCCAAGTCCGAGTCCTCGGCCACATCGAGCGGATCCAGTGAAGCGGCTGGGGATGTTGGCCGGCGCCGTGCTGCTGATCATCGCGGCAGGTCTCTGGGGATTGCAGAGCTGGACCACCGGCCCATCGCTACCTGACAAGCCGTCTGTGGTTGTCTTGCCCTTCAACAATATCGGGGCCGACCCCAAGTGGGAGCGGTTCGCAGACGGGATCACCGAGGACATCGTTGCCGATCTCTCCCACTCCAAGGACCTTATCGTCATCGCTCGCAATTCCAGCGAGGTCTATGAAGGTAAGCCAATCGACACCCGCCAAATCGGCCGCGACCTCGGCGTGAAATATGTTCTCGAGGGCAGTATCCAAGCGTCATCGGACCGTGTGCGCATCACGGCGCAGCTGATCGAGGCAGCTACCGGCCGGCATGTGTCGTCCAACCGCTACGACCGCCCGCTCGAAGACATCTTCGCCATCCAGGACGAAGTGACCGAGAAGGTCGCGGGAACACTGACGGGATGGGAGGGCGCTATCGCCGAGGCAGAAAGGGCCGTGGCGCGCCGCAAGCCGCCGGCCAATCTGCAGGCCTACGATTACTACCTGCTCGGGATCGAGGCCAAGCACAAGGAAACGAAGGAGGACAACATCAGGGCTCAGGAACTGTTTCGGAAGGCGCTCGAGCTCGACCCGAGATTCGCGCGCGCCTATACCGGGTTGGCTTTGACTTATGGCTACGAGATCTGGCTGAGCTACACCGAATCCAGGGCCCGATCCTTGCGTGACTGGCTCGCCGCCGTGCAGAAGGCCGTGGCCCTCGATCCGTATGACGGCGAGGCTCACATGGTGCTGGGCTACGCCTACAGGATGCTAAACGACTACGAACTTGCAACTCACGAGCTGGATCGCGGGCTCGAGCTCCAGCCGAATAGCCCGGATCTATTGATGCTCTATGTTGAAAATCTGCCGATGCTTGGCAATCCGCAAAAGGGTGTCGAGTTGGTCGAGCGTGCCATCCGACTGAATCCGAATTATCCGACCTGGTACCTCTACGGCTTGCACAGGGTTTACTATTTCGCTGGCGAGTTCGAGAAAGCCCTCGTCGCGGCCCGTCAAGCGCCAGAGCTATCCGGTCCGTTGCTCGCGGCCATCTACGGACAACTTGGCCGGAACGCCGAGGCGGCCGAAGGCGCGGCCAATGTGCTGAAGCTTGACCCTGATTGGTCTGCCGAGCGGGACATCAGCGACACCGGCGCGTTCGCACGCCAGGCCGAGCTCGACCTTTACCTCGACGGCATTCGCAAGGCCGGCCTGCCGGTCTGCGCATCAGCGACAGCGCTACAGCAACGGCCGGAGATGAAGCGGCTCCCGATTTGCTAGCAGGCAAGAGCTGCGCTGTAGCGAAGGCTCTCGCGCTGGTTCTCAAAGAAGAGCCAGGCGCGTCGGCTGAAAGCTTCGAGAACTGGTGGCGCATGTGGAACCTGCGCTATGAGGACGTCGCCAAGCTGATGGACGGCGTCTACAAATCGGGTGTGCTCGGGGCGGAGACCAAACCCGGCCAGTGCGGCCTTCCTTGGTCTGCTGCACTGCAATTGCTCGCTCGATTCGGTACCGGACCTGCGCTGGCTTGCTCCTGTCCTCAATCCCCCATAGAGGTTCGGGGATGACCACCCCGACTACATCCGCGTCCGCCGCCGCCTCCTGGCTGTGGGGTCGCTATTCGCGCCTGGGCCTCGGCGTGGCTCTCGCCACCCTCGTCCTCGATCAGGCGAACAAGTGGTGGATGATCGAGGTCTACGACATCGCCGCCAAAGGGCGCGTCGCCGTCACGCCGTTCCTCGACTTCGTGTTCGTGAAGAACACCGGCATCAGCTACTCGCTGTTCGACCAGTCGAGCATGGCCTGGCAGGCGGCACTCGCCACCTTTGCCGCCCTCGCCTCGGCCGCACTGTGGGTGTGGCTATCGCGCAGCGCCCGGACGGCGATCATGGCCGTATCGCTGGGGCTCATCATCGGGGGCGCGGTCGGCAACGGCATCGACCGGCTCCGGCTCGGCGGGGTCGCGGACTTCTATTCGCTGCACGCCTTCGGCTTCTATTGGTACGTGTTCAATATTGCCGATGTCGCCATAGTTGCCGGGGTCCTCGGGCTGCTATATGACTCATTGTGGGCGAGTCGCAATGACGCCGCAAATCCGTTGTAGCCGAAGAGCTTGCTGCAGCGGCCTTAACGACGGCGTTCGGAGGCGCAGGATGGGGAAGCCGGGGGTTAGCCGCAAGGCCCTGATCGCATTCGCGCTTGCCGGTTTGGCGGCCGCCGTCGGCGGCTGCGCCATGGACGAGATCGAGTTCAACGGCGGGATCTTCAACGCGGTGGGTCTAGGCGGCACCCAGACGAAAGCCGCCGAGCCGAAGGTTGCTGCCCGTACCCCCCTCGTCCTTCCTCCGAACATGGAGCACCTCCCTGCGCCGGGTGAGGCGCCGGAAGCCGCCCAGAACGAGGTTGCGGCCATCGACGACCCCGACAAGAAGCTCGAGGTTAATCGGGCCGAGCTCGAGCGCCAGCAGGCCGAGTACTGCAAGGTGAATTACGAGATGGCGAAGGCGCACGGCGACGAGACCGGCGCCGATCTGGCCACCGGCCCGCTCGGGCCCTGCCGGGGCTCGGTCCTGACGGCAATCAAGAAATGGAACGAGAGCGAGCAATAAGCGCTCCCGGCCCTTCATCCTTTCTCAACCATCTTACGCCGCGGGCGAGCCCCGTGGAGGGTGCCCTGCACGTCCCCCCGTTGCCCGCTTTTCAAGCGAAGTGAACTGGTTGTCATTTGACAACGGAGCCTCGAATGCCGAGATCATGGAGCTTCGGCCGTTTGGGTACGATCCGTCGTGCCCGAACGTCCTCGAGAGCCAATCCTGGCTCGGCGCCTCGCCGCACGGAGAGAGACCTGCCTCCCGCGTGCGGCACGTTCGAGGATCCCATGACAAACTTTGCGGGCGCTTGGCGCCTATTCATTAGAGCCGTGGTCCTTCTCATGCTCGCATTCACTCCCGCCGCCGCCGAGACCGCCGATCGCGTCAGCCAATTCACGCTCTCGAACGGCCTCACCGTCGTGGTCATCCCCGACCATCGCGCCCCGGTCGTGACCCACATGGTCTGGTACAAGATCGGCGCCGCCGACGAGCCCAAGGGCAAGTCTGGCATCGCCCACTTCCTCGAGCACCTGATGTTCAAGTCGACCGACAAGATCCCCATGGGCGAGTTCTCTAAGATCGTCGCCCGGCTGGGCGGCCAGGACAACGCGTTTACCGGCCACGATGTCACGAGCTACTTCCAGCGCATCGCCAAGGACCGCTTGAAGACGGTGATGGAGATGGAGGCCGACCGCATGGTCAACCTCCGCCTCACTCAGAAGGAGGTCCTGACCGAGCGCGACGTGATCCTCGAGGAGCGCCGCTCGCGCATCGAGAACAACCCGTCGGCGATCATGGACGAGCAGATGAACGCGGCGCTCTACTACTCGCATCCATACGGCATTCCGGTGATCGGCTGGGAGCATGAGATGGCGCAGCTCACGCCCGAGGACGCGATGAGCTTCTACGGGCATTACTATGCCCCCAACAACGCCATCCTCGTCGTCGCCGGCGACGTGACGGCTGACGAGGTGCACGCCCTTGCCGAGGAGACCTACGGCAAGGTGCCCGCCAATCCCCTCGTCTCCGCCTCTCGGACCCGCCCCATGGACCCGCCGCCGCGCGCCGCGCGCCGCGTCGAGTACAAGGACCCGCGCGCGGGCAAGACCTCGCTCCATCGCGACTACGTCGTGCCGAGCTACACAACCGCCAAGCCCGGCGAGGCCGAGGCGCTCGACATCCTCGCCAAAATCGCCGCCGACGGGGCTACGAGCCGCCTCTACAAGAAGCTGGTCGTCGAGGACAAGGTGGCCTCCTCGGCCGGCGGCTCCTACATGGGCTCGGGCCTCGACTACGGCACCATCTCGCTCTACGCGGTCTCGGCCGACGGACCCGCGGTCGAGAAGATCGAGGCCGCGCTCGATGGCGTGCTCGACGAGATTCGCACCAACGGCGTCACTCAGGCCGAGCTCGACCGGGCCAAGTCGAGCCTCATCGCCGACTACATCTACGAGAACGACAATCAGGCTTCCCTTGCGCGCCGCTACGGCTGGTCCCTTGCGATCGGCCGCACGGTCGAGCAGGTCGAGGCGTGGCCGGACGCGATCTCGAAGGTCACGCTCGACGACGTGAAGAAGGTCGCCGCAACCTACCTCGATCTCAAGCGCTCGGTGACGGGCGTGCTGCTCCCCGAGGCCGACAGCGGCGACGCGCGCGCCGAGCAGCCGGCTGCCAAGAACCGCTCCTGAGGCCTGATTGAGGACTGCCCCATGGAAAGCCTGAGCCGTGGTATCGTGCGCCTTGCCCGCATCGATATGGCCATATCGCTGGCGGTTCTCGCCCTGTTCCTGCTCGTCACCTTCGCGAAGCCAGCTCACGCCATGAAGATCCAAACCATCAAGAGTCCAGGCGGCATCGAAGCCTGGCTCGTCGAGGAGCACGCCAATCCGCTGATGGCGATGAAATTCGCCTTCGAGGGGGGCAACGCCCAGGACCCCGAGGGCAAGGACGGCGTCGCCAACTTCCTGACCGCCATGCTCGATGAGGGCGCCGGCGACATTCGCTCGAGCGAGTTCCAGGAGCGCATGGAAGAGATCGCCATGCGCATGAGCTACGAGGACAGCCGCGACGCCTTCTACGGCAACTTCGAGACGCTCACCGCCAACCGCGACAAGGCGGCTGAGCTCCTGCGGCTCGCGCTGACCAAGCCGCGCTTCGACCCGGACGCGGTCGAGCGCATCCGCCAGCAGCTTCTCGCCAATCTCGTCTATGCCGACCGCGATCCGGAGAAGGTCGCCGCCAAGGAGTGGTTCGCCACCGCCTTCGCCGGCCATTCCTACGGCCGCCCGGCCCAGGGCACCGAGGCCACCGTCGGCGCCATCATGCGCGACGACCTCGAGGCCTACCGGCACCGCGTGTTCGCCAAGTCGAACTTGAAGGTCGTGGCTGTCGGCGACATCACCCCCGACGAGCTCGGAAAACTGCTCGACACTGTTTTCGGCGACCTTCCGGAAAAGGCCGATCTCAGCCCCGTGCCGCAAACGGCGCCCGTCACCGGCGGCAAGGAGCAGCTGATCGAGATGAACATTCCCCAGTCGGTCGCGGTGTTCGGCTTGAACGCCATGCCGCGCAAGGACCCCGACTTCATGACGGCGTTCGTGCTCAATCAGCTCATCGGCGGCGGCGGCTTTGCCTCCCGCCTCATGGAGGAGGTGCGCGAGAAGCGCGGCCTCGCCTACTCCGTCTACAGCTACATCCAGCCGTTCCGTCATGCCTCGATCCTGACCGGCGGCGTCGCCTCAAAGAACGAGGTGATCGGCCAGTCGCTCGACGTCATCCGCGCCGAGCTCAGAGAGATTGCCGAGCACGGCCCGAAGCCCGACGAGTTCGAGAACGCGAAGAAGTACCTGACGGGGTCCTATGCGCTGCGCTTCGATACCAACGCCAAGATCGCAAGCCAGCTCTTGGGACTCTTCGAGGACGATTTCGGTCCCGACTATGTCGAGAAGCGCAACAGCCTCATCGAGGCCATCACGCTGGACGACGCCAAGCGTGTCGCCAAGAGGCTCCTCGACAACGACAACCTCATCGTCACCATCGTCGGCAAGCCCGTCAGCGCGGCGGCGAGCAAGGGTTAGCGCTCAAGGTCCTCCAGCTTGGCTAGGGCCCGGAAACCGGCTAGCCGTTCGCCGGAACTCCCGGACCGGCGAAGGGATTGATACGACTGCATGCCTCCTTACACGCAGACGATCGACGGGTGCCTCGCGGGCGCCATCGAAGCCCACGGGCTCAGCGAGGCCGAGCTAGCCCGCTGGCTCGACCGCGTCACCCCGGCGCTCGAGGTGCTGCGCGCGGACTATGCCGCCTCCCGCCTGCCTCTTCTGCGCATCCCCGAAGAGACCGCCGACCTCGACGCCGCCGAGGGCGCCCTCGCGCGTCTCTCCGAGGGGGCGGAGACCATCGTCTTTTTTGGCACCGGCGGCTCGGGGCTCGGCGGCCAGACGTTCGCCCAGCTCGCCGGCTGGAACATCTCGGGCGGCGGCGGGGTCTACGACCGCTCGCGCCCTCGGACTCGCTTCTTCGACAACCTCGATCCCCTGACCCTCGAGGGGGCGCTCAAGAAGATCAACCTCGCCACCACGCGCTTTGTCGCCATCTCGAAGTCGGGCGGCACGGCAGAGACGCTCGCCCAGGTGATCGCGACGCTCGCGGCGGTGAAGAGAGCGGGCCTCGAGGCGAAAATCCCCGAGCTTTTCCTCGGCATCACGGAGCCGGCCAAGCCCGGCACCAGGAACGGGCTCCGCGACCTTTTCGCGAGCCTCTCCATTCCGATGCTCGACCACCACACCGGGATCGGCGGGCGCTTCTCGTGCCTCACCAACGTCGGCCTGGTGCCGGCGATGGCCCGCGGGCTCGACGCCAGCGCCATCCGCAGCGGCGCCCGCGCCGTCGTCGAGGCGATGCTCCGAGCCAAGGACGCGCGCGACGTTCCTCCCGCCCTCGGCGCCGCCGTTCTCGTTGCGCTCGCCAAGGAGCGCGCCATACGCACGCTGGTGCTCATGCCCTATGCCGACCGGCTCGGCCGCTTCGCCGACTGGTGGGTCCAGCTCTGGGCCGAAAGCCTCGGCAAGGGCGGCGAAGGGACGAGCCCCGTTCCGGCCCTCGGTCCCGTCGACCAGCACAGCCAGCTCCAGCTCTTCATGGACGGGCCGCGCGAGATCGCTGTGACGCTCGTGCGCATCGCGACGGCGGGACAAGGCCCCACGCTCGATCCCGCAATGGCGGCCGTGGCCGGCCAATCGTTCATGGGCGGCAAAACGGTCGGCGACATCGTCGAAGCGCAAGCGCACGCCATCGCCGACGCCCTGGCGAAGGCCGGCCGCCCCGTGCGCACGTTCGACCTTCCCCGCCTCGACGAGCGCACGATCGGCGCGCTTCTCATGCACTTCATGCTCGAGACAATACTTGCCGGCCGGCTTCTCGGCGTCGATCCCTTCGACCAGCCCGCCGTCGAGCTCGCCAAAGTGCTGACAAGAGAGCGCCTGTCGGTTACTGCAAAATAGGAATTCGTCGGTTGGGTTAGGCTGCACCGCGCAATTTGCTCGGGCAGAAGCGCTAGATAATACCTAACCGTCATGGCCGTGAAGACGGCCATCGCGCGAGCTTCCGCGAGTGCTACGTCAATTGACCTCACCATCGTATGCTCCGTGGCAGTGGTGACGTGGATGGCCGCCTGCGCGGCCATGACGATACAATGGGTTGAGTTGTCTTACGCTTGCTCGAGGTGGCCGCATCAGCTTCAGATCTTTCAGCACTTAACGGGCGTGCCACATGCCGATTCGCCAGCTGAGCCCCGAGACCGTCAACCGCATCGCCGCGGGCGAGGTGATCGAGCGGCCGGCGAGCGTCGTCAAGGAGCTCGTCGAGAACGCCATCGACGCCGGCGCGCGCGAGATCGAGATCGTGACAGCGGCCGGCGGCCTGTCGCTGATCCGCGTCACCGACGACGGCTCCGGCATGGAGCCGGACGACCTCGCGCTCTGCCGTCGAGCGCCACGCCACCTCGAAGCTCGCACGACGACGATCTCTCGGCATCCGCACGCTCGGCTTCCGCGGCGAGGCGCTGCCCTCCATCGGCTCGATCGCGCGTCTCTGCGATCCGTCGCGCGCGCGAGGCGCCGCGGACGGCTTCGAGATCGTCGTCGATCGCGGCACCAAGCACTCCTTGAAGCCCGCCGGCCTCAACCCCGGCACGCGCGTCGAGGTGCGCGATCTCTTCTCCGCGACGCCCGCGCGCCTCAAGTTCCTGAAGTCGGAGCGCGCCGAGAACCAGGCGATCTCCGAGATCGTGAAGCGCCTCGCCATGGCGCATCCCGAGGTCGGCTTCTCGCTGACGACGGGCGAGCGCGCGGGCCTGCGCTGCTGCCGCCGGCCGACGCCTCGCCCGACGGGCTTCTCCAGCGGCTCGGCCGCATCATGGGCCGCGAGTTCATGGACGACGCGCTCCCCGATCGGGCGAGCGCGACGGCGTGACGGTGACGGGCTTTGCCGGCCTGCCGACGTTGCACCGCCCCGATCCCGGCCAGCAGTACCTCTTCGTCAACGGCCGCCCGGTACGCGACAAGCTGTTGCTCGGCGCCGTGCGCGCGGCCTACGGCGATCTCGTGCCGAAGGGCCGCTATCCGCTGCTCGCGCTGTTCGTCGACGCTGCCGCCCGCCGAGGTCGACGTCAACGTGCATCCGGCCAAGGCCGAGGTGCGCTTCCGCGACGGCGGCCCGCGTGCGCGCCCTTCTCATCGGCGCCATGCGCCACGCGCTCGAAGGCGGCCGGGCATCCTCGCCGAGCGCAGAGGCGGCGCGGCGACGCTCGAGACGCTGGCCCGCGCGCGCTGCAGCGGCCTTCGCACACCGTCGGGTGGACGCAGGCGCGGCGCGCCAACATGTCGCCCGGCTTCGCCGAGGCGATGCAGGCCCCGTTCGAGGCGTTTGCTCGAGCCCTCCGCGGACTCGCGCGCCGGCGCCGAGCCGCCCGCGCCCGATCTCGCTCGATCGGCCGCTCGGCGCGGCCCGCGCGCAGCTGCACGAGACCTACATCGTCGCGCAGACGCGCACCTCCGTCGTCATCGTCGACCAGCACGCGGCCCACGAGCGCCTCGTCTACGAGCGCATGAAACGGATGCTCGCCAACGGCGGCGTCGCGCGCCAGGGCCTGCTCATCCCGGCCATCGTCGATCTCACGGCCGACGAGGCGGCGGCCCTCGCCGAGAAGGCGGACGAGCTCGCCGAGCTCGGACTCGTGCTCGAGGCCTTCGGCCCCGGCGCGGTCGCCGTGCGCGAGGTGCCGGCGCTGCTCGGCGACGCCGACATCGACGGCCTCGTCCGCGACCTCGCCGCCGAGATCCTGGCCGAGGGAGCGGGCTCGGCGCTGCGCGACCGGCTCGAGGCGGTCGCCTCGCGCATGGCCTGCCACGGCAGCGTGCGCGCCGGCCGCCGCCTCACGCGCGAGGAGATGAACGCGCTGCTGCGCGAGATGGAGGCGACGCCCTTTTCCGGCCAGTGCAATCACGGCCGCCCGACCTACGTCGAATTGAAGCTCACCGACATCGAGCGCCTGTTCGGGCGGCGGTGAGGGTCCGCAAGATCCGCTTGGCGTCCAACTGCCGGGCTGTTAGCC
>CAVOUC010000002.1:0-11393 GCA_963699485.1 uncultured Alphaproteobacteria bacterium
CGAGCTCGAGCCGGACCGGCGCATGCAGTTCCGCATCGGGGTCAACCTCGGCGATGTGATCGAGGACGCAAGAACGGGACGATTTATGGCGATGGGGTCAACATCGCCGCGCGCATGGAGGCCCTCGCGGAGGGCGGCGGTATCTGCATCTCCTCCACAGTCTACGATGCCGTCGAAGGCAAACTTTCTTTGGGTTTCGATTTTCTGGGCGAGCAGCAGGTCAAGAACATCGCGAAGCCGGTCCGCGTCTACCGAGTGCGCGCCGAGCCCAGGCTACCGTCGGCACCGCCTCGGTCGAAACGTCGCCTGCGATGGCAAATAACCCTACCGGCCTCGGCGCTGATCGTGGCTCTGGGTGCGCTCGCCGCATGGCATTATCGCCCCCTTTGGGTGCCGGCTCCCGAACAAGTGGCCGAGGACAAAGTGCTCGGGGTGCTCGAAGGTCCGGCGATCGCGGTCCTCCCTTTCGTCAACTTGAGTGGCGACCCGAAACAGGAATATTTCAGCGACGGGCTGACCGAGGACATCATGACCGAGTTGTCGCGGATGACGCGCGACCTGCGCGTGCTCGCACGCAACACGACCTTCCAATACAAGGGGAAGGCAGTGGACGTCATGAAGCTCGGACGCGAGCTCAACGTGCGCTACGTGCTCGAGGGCAGTGTACGGCGCGCCGGCGACGATCTCCGCGTCACGACGCAACTCATCGACGCAGAGACCGGCGCCCACATTTGGACGGAAAGGTTTGATCGCACGATGGCTGACGTCGTCCACGTCCAGGACGAGATCGTGAGCGAGATCGCCGCCAAGGTTGCGGGCGGCTATGGTGTCATCGAGAGGACGGAAGCCAAATCGACCTCACGCAAGAGCCCCGATGAAATCCAGGCCTATGACCTTATTCTGCGCGCGCGGGAGGCGATGCTGTCGGTAAATCCCGAGAGCTTCCGCTCGGCCGAGGAGTTCGTTGCGCCAGGCGGTCGCCCTCGATCCATCGAACGCGCAGGCTCGCCGCGAGACGGCGTGGATTGCCCTGATGGGCTGGGTCTTCGGCTTCGATGAGACGCCAGCGCGACCACATGAGATTTTGGAGCAGGCAACCAAGGCGGTTCAGCTCGACCCCGCTGACGCACGCGCGCGGATGGTGCTCGCAGCCGCATACTTTTTCGACAAGCAGCTCGATCGGTTCGAGTATGAAGCGCAACAGGCGATGGCACTTGCCCGTATGACGCCGAGATGCTGGCTATTCTCGCATGCATGATCGGCGCGACAGATCGGCAACGCGGGATGGCATTGGCGACTAAGGCGAACGCGCTTAACCCTGACGCCGCTTTCGGGTGGTATCATTCGACCATGTACACGGCCTATTACTTGAACGGCGATTACGGGCGCGCACTCGAGCTGGCAAGGCAGAACCCGGACCAATCGACGTCCACGTATATGGAGAACATCCCGATCTACGGACAACTCGGCCGCAAACAAGAAGCGCTCGAAGAGTGGCGCAAGCTTCTCGAAGAAGAGCCAGGCGCGTCGGCTGAAAGCTTCGAGACCAGGTGGCGCATGTGGAACCTGCGCGAGGAGGACGTCGCCAAGCTGATGGATGGCGTCTACAAATCCGGTGTACTCGGGGCGGAGGCGAACCCCGGCAGTCAGCCGGCCCCCGGCCTTGCTTGGTCTGCTCCACTGCAATTGCTCGCTCGATTCGGTACCGGACCTGCGCTGGCTTCTCCTGTCCTCAATCCCCCATAGAGGTTCGGGGATGACCACCCCGACCACTCTCCGCCGTCCGCCCGCCGCCTCCTGGCTATGGGGCCCCTACTCGCGCCTCGGCCTCGGCGTGGCTCTCGCCACCCTCGTCCTCGATCAGGCGCACAAGTGGTGGATGATCGAGGTCTACCGCATCGTCGCGAAGGGGCGCGTCGAGGTCACGCCGTTTCTCGACCTCGTGTTCGTGAAGAACACCGGCATCAGCTACTCGATGTTCGACCAGTCGAGCATGGCCGGGCAGGCGGCACTCGCCGCCTTTGCGGTCGCTCGCCTCGGCCGCACTGTGGGTGTGGCTGTCGCGCAGCGCCCGCACGGCGATCATGGCCGTATCGCTGGGGCTCATCATCGGCGGCGCGATCGGCAATGCTATCGATCGGGCTAAGCTCGGCGGGGTCGCGGATTTCTTTTCGCTGCACGCCTTCGGCTTCTATTGGTACGTGTTCAATATCGCCGATGTCGCCATAGTTGCCGGGGTCATCGGGCTGCTATATGACTCATTGTGGGCGAGTCGCAATGACGCCGCAAATCCGTTGTAGCCGAAGACCTTGCTGCAGCGGCCTTAACGACGGCGTTCGGAGGCGCAGGTGGGGAAGCCGGGGGTTAGCCGCAAGGCCCTGATCGGCATTCGCGCTTGCCGGTTTGGCGGCCACCGTCGGCGGCTGCGCCATGGACGAGATCGAGTTCAACGGCGGGATCTTCAACGCCGTGGGTCTAGGCGGCACCCAGACGAAGGCCGCCGAGCCGAAGGTTGCGGCCCGCACCCCCCTCGTCCTTCCTCCGAACATGGAGCACCTCCCCCCGCCGGGTGAGGCGCCGGAAGCCGCCCAGAACGAGGTTGCGGCCATCGACGACCCCGACAAGAAGCTCGAGGTTAATCGGGCCGAGCTCGAGCGCCAGCAGGCCGAGTACTGCAAGGTAAACTACGAGATGGCGAAGGCGCACGGCGACGAGACCGGCGCCGATCTGGCCACCGGCCCGCTCGGGCCCTGCCGGGGCTCGGTCCTGACGGCAATCAAGAAATGGAACGAGAGCGACAATAAGCGCTCCCGGCCCTTCATCCTTTCTCAACCATCTTACGCCGCGGGCGAGCCCCGTGGAGGATGCCCTGCACGTCCCCCCGTTGCCCGCTTTTCAAGCGATGTGAACTGGTTGTCATTTGACAACGGAGCCTCGAATGCCGAGATCATGGAGCTTCGGCCGTTTGGGTACGATCCGTCGCGCCCGGACGTCCTCGAGAGCCAATCGTGGCTCGGCGCCTCGCCGCATGGAGAGAGACCTGCCTCCCGCGTGCGGCACGTTCGAGGATCCCATGACAAACTTTGCGGGCGCTTGGCGCCTATTACGGTCAGAGCCGTGGTCCTTCTCATGCTCGCATTCACTCCCGCCGCCGCCGAGACCGCCGATCGCGTCAGCCAATTCACGCTCTCGAACGGCCTCACCGTCGTGGTCATCCCCGACCATCGCGCCCCGGTCGTGACCCACATGGTCTGGTACAAGGTCGGCGCCGCCGACGAGCCCAAGGGCAAGTCTGGCATCGCCCACTTCCTCGAGCACCTGATGTTCAAGTCGACCGACAAGATCCCGATGGGCGAGTTCTCGAAGATCGTCGCCCGGCTCGGCGGCCAGGACAACGCGTTTACCGGCCGACGATGTCACGACCTACTTCCAGCGCATCGCCAAGGACCGCTTGAAGACGGTGATGGAGATGGAGGCCGACCGCATGGTGAACCTCCGCTTGACCGAGAAGGAGGTCCTGACCGAGCGCGACGTGATCCTCGAGGAGCGCCGCTCGCGCATCGAGAACAACCCGTCGGCGATCATGGACGAGCAGATGAACGCGGCGCTCTACTACTCGCATCCCTACGGCATTCCGGTGATCGGCTGGGAGCACGAGATGGCGCAGCTCACGCCCGAGGACGCGATGAGCTTCTACGGGCATTACTATGCGCCCAACAACGCCATCGTCGTCGTCGCCGGCGACGTGACGGCCGACGCGGTGCGCGCCCTTGCCGAGGAGACCTACGGCAAGGTGCCCGCCAATCCCCTCGTCTCCGCCACTCGGACCCGCCCCATGGACCCGCCGCCGCGCGCCGCGCGCCGCGTCGAGTACAAGGACCCGCGCGCGGGCAAGACCTCGCTCCATCGCGACTACCTCGTGCCGAGCTACACGACCGCCAAGCCCGGCGAGGCCGAGGCGCTCGACATCCTCGCCAAAATCGCCGCCGACGGCGCTACGAGCCGCCTCTACAAGAAGCTGGTCGTCGAGGACAAGGTGGCCTCCTCGGCCGGCGGCTCCTACATGGGCTCGGGCCTCGACTACGGCACCATCTCGCTCTACGCGGTCTCCGCCGACGGACCCGCCGTCGAGCAGATCGAGGCCGCGCTCGATGGCGTCCTCGACGAGATTCGCACCAACGGCGTCACTCAGGCCGAGCTCGACCGGGCCAAGTCGAGCCTCATCGCCGACTACGTCTACGAAAACGACAATCAGGCTTCCCTTGCGCGCCGCTACGGCTGGTCCCTCGCGATCGGCCGCACGGTCAAGCAGGTCGAGGCGTGGCCCGACGCGATTTCGAAGGTCACGCTCGACGACGTGAAGAAGGTCGCCGCGACCTACTTGGATCTCAAGCGCTCGGTGACGGGCGTGCTGCTCCCCGAGGCCGACAGCGGCGACGCGCGCGCCGAGCAGCCGGCTGCCAAGAACCGCTCCTGAGGCCTCATTGAGGACTGCCCCATGGAAAGCCTGAGCCGTGGTATCGTGCGCCTTGCCCGCATCGATATGGCCATATCGCTGGCGGTTCTCGCCCTGTTCCTGCTCGTCACCTTCGCGAAGCCAGCTCACGCCATGAAGATCCAAACCATCAAGAGTCCAGGCGGCATCGAAGCCTGGCTCGTCGAGGAGCACGCCAATCCGCTGATGGCGATGAAATTCGCCTTCGAGGGGGGCAACGCCCAGGACCCCGAGGGCAAGGACGGCGTCGCCAATTTCCTGACCGCCATGCTCGACGAGGGCGCCGGCGACATCCGCTCGAACGAGTTCCAGGAGCGCATGGAAGAGATCGCCATGCGCATGAGCTACGAGGACAGCCGCGACGCCTTCTACGGCAACTTCGAGACGCTCACCGCCAACCGCGAAAAGGCGGCTGAGCTCCTGCGGCTCGCGCTGACCAAGCCGCGCTTCGACCCGGACGCGGTCGAGCGCATCCGCCAGCAGCTTCTCGCCAATCTCGTCTACGCCGACCGCGATCCGGAGAAGGTCGCCGCCAAGGAGTGGTTCGCCACCGCCTTCGCCGGTCATTCCTACGGCCGCCCGGCCCAGGGCACCGAGGCCACCGTCGGCGCCATCATGCGCGACGACCTCGAGGCCTACCGGCACCGCGTGTTCGCCAAGTCGAACTTGAAGGTCGTGGCTGTCGGCGACATCACCCCCGACGAGCTCGGAAAACTGCTCGACACCGTTTTCGGCGACCTTCCGGAAAAGGCCGATCTCAGCCCCGTGCCGCAAACGGCGCCCGTCACCGGCGGCAAGGAGCAGCTGATCGAGATGAACATTCCCCAGTCGGTCGCGGTGTTCGGCTTGAACGCCATGCCGCGCAAGGACCCCGACTTCATGACGGCGTTCGTGCTCAATCAGCTCATCGGCGGCGGCGGCTTTGCCTCCCGCCTCATGGAGGAGGTGCGCGAGAAGCGCGGCCTCGCCTACTCCGTCTACAGCTACATCCAGCCGTTCCGTCATGCCTCGATCCTGACCGGCGGCGTCGCCTCCAAGAACGAGGTGATCGGCCAGTCGCTCGACGTCATCCGCGCCGAGCTCAGAGAGATTGCCGAGCACGGCCCGAAGCCCGACGAGTTCGAGAACGCGAAGAAGTACCTGACGGGGTCCTATGCGCTGCGCTTCGATACCAACGCCAAGATCGCAAGCCAGCTCTTGGGGCTCTTCGAGGACGATTTCGGCCCCGACTATGTCGAGAAGCGCAACAGCCTCATCGAGGCCATCACGCTGGACGACGCCAAGCGTGTCGCCAAGAGGCTCCTCGACAACGACAACCTCATCGTCACCATCGTCGGCAAGCCCGTCAGCGCGGCGGCGAGCAAGGGCTAGCGCTCAAGGTCCTCCAGCTTGGCTAGGGCCCGGAAACCGGCTACCCGTTCGCCGGAACTCCCGGACCGGCGAAGGGATTGATACGACTGCATGCCTCTTTACACGCAGACGATCGACGGGTGCCTCGCGGGCGCCATCGAAGCCCACGGGCTCAGCGAGGCCGAGCTAGCCCGCTGGCTCGACCGCGTCACCCCGGCGCTCGAGGCGCTGCGCGCGGACTATGCCGCCTCCCGCCTGCCTCTTCTGCGCATCCCCGAAGAGACCGCCGACCTCGCCGCCGCCGAGGGCGCCCTCGCGCGTCTCTCCGACGGCGCGGAGACCATCGTCTTTTTCGGCACCGGCGGCTCGGGCCTCGGCGGCCAGACGTTCGCCCAGCTCGCCGGCTGGAACATCTCGGGCGGCGGCGGGGTCTACGACCGCTCGCGCCCTCGTACTCTCTTCTTCGACAACCTCGATCCCCTGACCCTCGAGGGGGCGCTCAAGAAAATCAACCTCGCCACGGCGCGCTTTGTCGCCATCTCGAAGTCGGGGGGCACGGCAGAGACGCTCGCCCAGGTGATCGCGACGCTCGCGGCGGTGAAGAGAGCGGGCCTCGAGGCGAAAATCCCCGAGCTTTTCCTCGGCATCACGGAGCCGGCCAAGCCCGGCACCAGGAACGGGCTCCGCGACCTTTTCGCGAGCCTCTCCATTCCGATGCTCGACCACCACACCGGGATCGGCGGGCGCTTCTCGTGCCTCACCAACGTCGGCCTGGTGCCGGCGATGGCCCGCGGGCTCGACGCCAGCGCCATCCGCGGCGGCGCCCGCGCCGTCGTCGAGGCGATGCTCCGAGCCAAGGACGCGGGCGACGTTCCTCCCGCCCTCGGCGCCGCCGTTCTCGTTGCGCTCGCCAAGGAGCGCGCCATACGCACGCTGGTGCTCATGCCCTATGCCGACCGCCTCGGCCGCTTCGCCGACTGGTGGGTGCAGCTCTGGGCCGAAAGCCTCGGCAAGGGCGGCGAAGGGACGAGCCCCGTTCCGGCCCTCGGTCCCGTCGACCAGCACAGCCAGCTCCAGCTCTTCATGGACGGGCCGCGGGAGATCGCGGTGACGCTCGTGCGCATCACGACGGCGGGACGAGGCCCCGCGCTCGATCCCGCAATGGCGGCCGTGGCCGGCCAATCGTTCATGGGCGGCAAAACGGTCGGCGACATCGTCGAAGCGCAAGCGCACGCCATCGCCGACGCCCTGGCGAAGGCCGGCCGCCCCGTGCGCACGTTCGACCTTCCCCGCCTCGACGAGCGCACAATCGGCGCGCTTCTCATGCACTTCATGCTCGAGACAATACTGGCCGGCCGGCTTCTCGGCGTCGACCCCTTCGACCAGCCCGCCGTCGAGCTCGCCAAAGTGCTGACCCGCGAGCGCCTGACTAATCGGCAAGCATGAAGATCTGTTGGCATGGTGGGCCCCCCCGACTATGCTAATTTTCGCCGTGTGGGCGAAAGGGAGACCGCCGGATGGGAGAGGTGAACGAGCTGGAGGAGCGCGTGCGCAAGCTGAGCTCGAGCGAGCTTGCGGAGTTCCGCGCGTGGTTCATCGAGTTCGACAATCGCATCTGGGACGATGATATCGCGAAAGACGACGCGGCGGGCAAGCTCGATCAGTTGGTTGCGGACGCGCTCGCAGACCGCGACGCGGGCAAGGCGCGCGACTTGTGAGGCACCGGGCATCGCCGAATTTCTGGAAGCTCTACGGAGGGCTGCCTGCCGAGATTCGGCGTACGGCCGACAAGAATTTCAGTTTGCTCAAAACCGATTCACGCCATCCATCGCTGCACTTCAAGCGCATCGGGCGACTTTGGTCGGCACGTATCGGAGAGCATTATCGGGTACTTGGCCTCGACGAAGGGGATGGCGTCTATTGGATTTGGATCGGCACGCACTCCGACTACAATAGGCTCGTTGGCAGGTAAGATCAGACACACGCATTCGCGAATGTGCATAGACGGTGCCCGGCCTTCAACGGGCCCAATACAGCTCCTAATCTGTGCCGATGCCGATTCGCCAGCTGAGCCTCGAGACGGTCAACCGCATCGCCGCGGGCGAGGTGATCGAGCGGCCGGCGAGCGTCGTCAAGGAGCTCGTCGAGAATGCGATCGACGCGGGGGCGCGCGAGATCGAGATCGTCACCGCGGCCGGCGGCCTCTCGCTCATCCGCGTCACCGACGACGGGACCGGCATGGGACCGGACGACCTCGCGCTCTCCGTCGAGCGTCACGCGACCTCGAAGCTTCCGAACGACGATCTCTCGGCGATTGCGACGCTGGGCTTCCGCGGCGAGGCGCTGCCCTCCATCGGCTCGATCGCGCGTCTCTGCGTCGCGGTCGCGCGCGCGAGGCGCTCGTGACGGCTTCGAGATCGTCGTCGACCGCGGCGCGAAGCAGCCGCTTAGACCCGCCGGCCTCAACGCCGGCACGCGCGTCGAGGTGCGCGACCTCTTCTCGGCGACGCCCGCGCGCCTGAAGTTCCTGAAGTCGGAGCGCACCGAGAACCAGGCGATCTCCGAGGTCGTGAAGCGCCTGGCCATGGCGCACCCCGAAATCGGCTTCTCGCTCACGACCGGGGAGCGCGCGGGCCTCGTGCTGCCGCCGGCCGACGTCTCGCCCGAGGGGCTGCTCCAGCGGCTGGGGCGCATCATGGGCCGCGAGTTCATGGCCGACGCTCTCCCCATCAGGGCCGAGCGCGACGGCATGACGGTGACCGGCTTTGCCGGACTGCCGACGCTCAACCGCCCCGATCCCGGACAGCTCTACCTCTTCGTCAACGGGCGCCCGGTCAAGGACAAGATCGTCGCCGGCGCCGTGCGCGCGGCCTACGGCGACCTCGTGCCTAAGGGCCGCCATCCGCTGCTCGCGCTCTTCGTCGACGTGCCGGCCGCCGACGTCGACGTCAACGTCCACCCGACGAAAGCCGAGGTGCGCTTCCGCGACGGCGCCCGCGTGCGCGCCCTTCTCATCGGCGCCGTGCGCCACGCGCTCGAGACGGCCGGGCATCTCTCGAGCGCAGAGGGCGGCGCGGCGACGCTCGAGACGCTGGCCCGGCGCACGGCAGGACCTTCGCACACCGTCGGGTCGGGGGCGGGCGCGCAAATGTCGCCCGGTTTCGCCGAGGCGATGCAGGCTCCGTTCGAGGCAATTGCCGAGCCGTCCGTGGACTCGCGTGCCGGCGCCGAGCCGCCCGCGCCCGATCTCCTCGATCGGCCGCTCGGGGCGGCGCGCGCGCAGCTCCACGAAACCTATATCGTTGCGCAGACGCGAACCTCCGTCGTGATCGTCGACCAGCACGCGGCGCACGAGCGCATCGTCTACGAGCGCATGAAGCGGATGCTCGCCAACGGCGGCGTTGCGCGCCAGGCCCTCCTCATTCCCGCAATCGTCGATCTCGACGGCCGACGAGGCGGCGGCGCTTGCCGAGAAGGCGGACGAGCTCGCCGAGCTCGGCCTCGCCCTCGAGGCCTTCGGGCCCGGCGCGGTCGCGGTGCGCGAGGTCCCGGCGCTCCTGGGCAACGGCGACATCGACGGCCTCGTGCGCGACCTCGCCGCCGAGATCATGGCCGAGGAGAGCGGCTCGGCCCTGCGGGACCGGCTCGAGGCGGTCTCCTCGCGCATGGCCTGCCACGGCAGCGTGCGCGCGGGGCGCCGCCTCACGGGCGAAGAAATGAACGCGCTGCTCCGCGAGATGGAGGCGACGCCCTTCTCCGGCCAGTGCAACCACGGCCGCCCGACCTACGTCGAATTGAAGCTCACCGACATCGAGCGCCTGTTCGGGCGGCGGTGAGGGTCCGCAAGATCCACATGGCGTCCAAATGCCGACCTCGGGGCTTGGGCCCATAGCGGCGGATTTTGACCGATGCTGTCGATAAAGTCGGGCGCGAGACCTGCGCTGGCTCGGCGGGTCGACTCGAGGTGATTTTCCTTTGACGGATGGGCCTCGGCGCCGCTTTGGGCAGTCGCGATGTGCAGGACGTCACGGGCGCCGACGCAGGACGCAACTCACGCGGCGGCGAGGTCTGGCGGCGGTTTGATGAGACGCAGGGCCAGCGTCTTCAAGTTCTGCACGATGGCCGCGAGGTGGAACTCGTCGCGGGCGCCGGAGAGGCCGCGCAGCCTCAAGCGCTCGAAGCCGTGATGGGTCTTTAAGTGCGCGAAGCGCATCTCGATGCGCTTTCTCTCATCGCGGGACTTGAGGAACGCCTTCGTCCTCATCTTGCGCCGGGCCACATCCCGGGCGTCCTCGTTGATGTCGCGGACGATGCGCCGAGAGGGCATGTTCGGACAGCACTTCGGCTTCAGGGGGCACGCACGGCAATCGGACACAGAGGCCAGATAGCGGATGCCCCGATCGGCGCAGACTTGGCCGCTGGTCGTTATCACTTTGCCTGCCGGGCAGATGTAGACGTTGCGCCTCTTATCGAAGGTGAAGTCGGATCGCGAGAACGTGCCATCCTCGCGCGCGCTCATGTCCCACACCGGGATGTGCGGCGTGATCCGCTTGTCCTTGACCAGCCAGCCGAGGAAGCGGCCGGTGCCATAGGCCGTGTCAGCGGCGAGTTGCCTGGGCTTCAGGTTGAAGCACCTCTCGGTGCGATCGATCATGGTCTTAGTCGCCGCAACTTCGTCGTAGGTCCTGGCCGGCGTCGCCTCGACATCGACGATGACTGCGTTCTCGATGTCGATGAGATAGTTGAGCCCGTAGCCGAACAGCACGCGTTTGTTGGCCTTGGCCGTCCACGCCGATGAGGGGTCGGAGGGCGAGATCACCTTCGGGCTCTTGCGGTCAGGCTTGGGCGGCGGTTTTCCTCCCGAGCCATCGCCATCGTCCGAATCCGATGTCGCCTTCGCCTCGGCCTCTGCCTCGATCGCGGCGAGATACTCGGCCACGGCGCGCCGCTGGCGCTGCGCATCCGTCCAATCGAGTTCGTCGGGAGCCTTGCCGTGGTAACGGCTGGCATTGGCCTCGAGCACGCTCGCATCGACGGCGAAGCCCTCGCCCTTCACGAGACCGATGGCCATCGCTGACCAGACGACGCGCTCGAAGATGTGGCGCAGGATGTCGCTGTCGCGGAAGCGGCCCAACCGGTTGGCCGAGAACGTCGAGTGGTGCGGAACCGTCTGGTCGACATCGAGCTTGCAGAACCAGCGGTAGGCGAGGTGCAGCTCGACCTCTTGGCAGAGGCGCCGCTCGTGGCGGATGCCGTAGCAATAGCCCACGATGAGCATCCGGATCATGAGCTCGGGGTCGACCGAGGGGCGGCCGATGTCGCTGTAGTAGGGCGCGAGCTCCTTGTGCAGGTCGGCGAGCGCGGCCGTCACGAACACGTTCATGCGCCGCAAAAGGTGCTTCTCAGGGATGCGGTCCTCGAGCCGGAACTCGTAGAAAAGCTTGCCCTGATCCCGCCTCCGCCGCCCCATCATCGCCGCGCCCCCCGCCGCTGACCCAAGCTCAGCTGACGGAATCACCGTTTGGCGGCCCTCACAAGACCTTTATCG
>CAVOUC010000003.1:0-76433 GCA_963699485.1 uncultured Alphaproteobacteria bacterium
AGGTCCCATCATTGCTGCAGCAAAATATGGGCGCCGCCGCCGAAATCCGGCCACGCACAGTCCTGCGCGGACATGTACCGCGCGGGCAACGGCCACGTGATACCGAAGTCCGGATCATTGTATCGCACGCCGGTCGCATGCGCGGGCGCATAAGGCTTGGAGGTCAGATACTGCAACTCGGTGTCGTCACGAAGCGCCTGGTAGCCGTGCGCACAACCCTCCGGAATGTACAACGATCGGCAATTCTCGGCATTGAGCTCCACGCCGAAATATTTCTTGAAGGTCGCCGACCAAGGCCGCAGATCCACAACCACGTCGTAGAGCGCGCCGCGCGCGCAGCGCACCACTTTCACTTCGCTGTGGGGGTGGGCCTGGATGTGCATGCCGCGCACCGTGCCCGCCTTCAGATTGTGGGCGACGTTGATCTGTGCAACAGACGTACAGAGGTTATTTCGGCCGAGCTCTTCAACGCACCACGCCCTCGCGAAATAGCCGCGCTCATCCTGGCGCTTTTCGGCTTCGAGGACGAAGGCACCCGCAACGGACGTTGTGATGAATTTCAATTTCAGATGCCCTGGAAAATGGCGCACAGTTGGCGTCGACGATTTACCAGGGAAGCTTGCGGCGGAGCAACAACCGGGACCTCGAAAACTTTCCCCGTATAATTAATTTTCAGAACATTGATTTCAGAACATTAATTCACGGCTTTGAGCTCATCGACCCGCTGCCGATCCGCAAATGGATTTTGGGGTTCTAGCCGGCGCGCGCAGCGCCGTTTCGCAATCCAATGCCGGCATAGCGCACGAGCTTTCGCTTATCGAGCATGCGGCGCCCGTCGATCAATAGAGGAGCGGAGGGCAGCTTGGAAATCAAGTCGGGCAATTGCCGGAACTCGTCCCAGCGCGTGACGACTATCGCTGCATCGATATCCTTGATGGCCTCCCCGAGGGTGCCGACGAACTCGATCTCAGGGTCGGGAAGCACTGCGCGTGCCGTCTCGAGCGCAATCGGGTCATAGGCCTTGAGGTGCACACCCTCACGCACCAGCATTCTTGCGATGGGAATGGCGGGTGATTCGCGGACGTCGTCCGTATCCTGCTTGAATGCGAGACCCAGCACCGCCACGCGAAGGCCGCTGAGAGATGCAAAGTTTGCCTTCAGCAATTCGACGATCTTCGCCGGTTGGCCCGCATTCGTGCGAATGACCGAATCGAGCAGCGGCATGGGCACCCCGTGTGCCGCTGCGTGTGCAGACAGGGCTTGTGTGTCCTTAGGAAGACAACTGCCGCCATAGCCGCAGCCGGCCCACAAGAACGAGTTTATCGGCGCCTCGATGGAGCGGCCGTCCGGAAGCCTTGTCGTAAAATAGCGCGACAAGTGCACGCCCTTCATGACCTCGGTGACGTCGATGCCGCCGAGCCCGCTGCAGACGTTGGCGATCTCGTTCGAGAACGAGATCAAATTCGCCAAGACCGCATTGGAGGCGTATTTGATCATCTCGGCCGTCTTGTTGTTGGTTGCGACGATGGGCACCGACGTGAATGTCGCGTACACATCCCGCTGAGCGTCGATGCTTGCCTGGTCGATTCCGCCGAGGACGATGCGGTCCGGCTCTCTGAAGTCGGCTACCGCCGTACCCTCGGTCAGGAATTCCGGATTCATGCCGACGCCGAAGTCGATGCCGGCCCGTTTGCCCGAGGCCCTCTCGAGGTTCGGCAGGACGACATCGTCGGTCGTACCTGGAACGACCGTGCTCTTTACGACGACGACGTGATAGGTCGATTTCTCGCGCAGCGCCGCGCCGACTTGCGATGCGGCAGCTCGAATATATGTCAGGTCGATGCGCTCGCCGTCGAAGGGCGTGCCGACCGCGATGAACGTAATATCCGAAGAGAGCACCGCCGCGCGAAGATCCGTGGTCGCACGGAGACGCCGGCCGACCTGCCGGCGGAGAATGTCTTCAAGCCCCTCCTCATGTATGGTGGGTTGGCCACGGTTGATCTTGTCGACCTTTGATGCGTCGACGTCGACGCATATGCACTCGTGACCTATTTCCGCAAAGCACGCCGCGGAGACCAGACCGACATAGCCGGTACCTATTACCGAGATCCGTTTCACGCCTCGACCGCCTCTTGATTGTGGTAATACCAGATCAGAGCGCGACGCAGCCCTTCGTCCACATGAATTGTGGGATTGTAGCCGAGATGCTCGCGTGCCTTATCGATATTCGGGCACCGGCGATTCGGGTTATCGACGAGGTACTGCCCCTCGGGGTTGGCGTCGTGGATCAGCCGTCCTCTGTAGTCGAACAGGTCCTTTGCCGTGTCGATCGCTTTTTGCGCCAGCTCGGTCATAGAGATCTCCGGCTTCTCGATGCCGATGTTGTAGGGCTCGCCGGCGTGCCCCTTCACCAGAACCTTGTAGTAGCCGATGATGGCATCGGCCGAATAACAAAAGGTGCGACGCGGCGTGCCATCCGAATACATAACGATGTCGCGGCCAGCCAATATATCCCGCGCGAAGTCGGGTATGACGCGCTTGTCCGTAATCTTGAGACCCGGTCCATAGTTGTTGAACGGTCTCGCCATCTTCGTCGGGATGCCGTGCTGCTGCGCATAGATTACGCACAACGTCTCGCCGAATCTCTTCGATTCGTCGTAGCAGGCGCGCGGCCCGGTGCATGAGACGTTACCGCGGTAAGTCTCTGGCGTGGGGATCGCCTCGGGCTGAGGGTCTCCGTAGATCTCGCTCGAAGAGTAAAACAGGAAGCCTTCGAGGGGCGTGGCGCCATCTTGCTGCCGCACGCCGTACTCCAACAGGTTGCGCAGCCCGTTTATGTTGGCATCGATCGTCCGCAACGGATGCTTGCGATAGTAGGGCGGGGAGGCAATGCCAGCAGCGTGAATGATCCACTCGTACGTCTGCATCGGCTCGGGGAGCGGCACGATAAGATCGCGCTCCTCGACCTCAAGGTTCGGGGTGCCGGACAGAGCGCTGAGCCAGCTCGGCCGCCCGCGTATGAAGCTATCCCACACAGTCAGTCGAATCGGCTGCGCGCGGCCAACAGAGCTGTTGAAGTGCAGTGCCGCCTGGACGAGGTAGTAACCGAGGAAGCCGGCGCCTCCCGTTATAAGCAGACGCTTGCCCGCCATTCGGCCGAGCTCTTCCTCCAGATTCCCGCAGATGTAGGCGAGATCCTCCTTCAGCAGCTCGGCGAGCGGCGGGATGTTCTTGGTCTTCATCAGCATGAGATTGCCCTCGGCGTCGCTGGTTTACGAGAAGCTCAACCGCATCTTGCGCCCGAAAAAGGCCTCCGCGTAGCCCTCGGGCGCGTTGCATTCGATTCCGCGCAGCCGCGCAATGGCCTCGAACGTCTCCCGGGTAAACCACGTCCGCCGATGCTGGCTCGGAAAGCACTCCATGAGCACTGCAATCTTTCTTTGCAGCTGCTGGCGCGTAAGCGGAATAAACGTATTGGGGACGCCGATGTCGCCGTCGTATTTCGTTATCTCATATTCAAGGATCAGATTATCGCGAAAGGTGTTCCAGGTGAGCTCGTTGGTGATGCGATGATCCTGGTGCAGATCGTGCCTTCGATGCGTGAATATGAGATCCGGCTCGTAGGTCTGCTTGAGGTCCTCGAAGAAATTCTTGATGTCGAGCCCCACATAAGGAAAGTAGCCTCCCTTGAAGGACTCAAGCAGAATCACCGGGTCTTCGGCCCCCTCGAGCAGGCGAGCCGCCGCAGCCCGCGTCTCGGCCGCCCGCTCGCCATCCGAGCTCAGCGTAACACAAACGAATTTTGCGCTCGGAAACTGCTTCACCAGCGCCAGAATAGCTCCGCCGCATCCAATTTCGATGTCGTCGCAGTGTGCGCCGATAAAGAGCACGCATTTTGGATGCCGACCGTCACCGAATGCCAGGTTGATCATCATGTCTCCGAATAGTCATGCTGCCGATGCGGCGTGGATTGGCTAAGAACGGCATCCGCACTTGCGCCGCCATTTCCTCTCGCGGGACCGGTGGATCACATGCTTATTCTGCTCCGCTCAACAGATTGGGCTTGTGACGCAACTGATCCGAAAAAGAAACCCGAAACGCGCGCCGCGGTAAATTGGCCGAGTGACACTCGGCGAGGCCGAAGCCCTCATCTATCGCGTGATTGCGCATGCCCATCTCCGTCGCCTATCGCGGGCGGCGCCGACAGGATAGGGACGCGGAAGTCGGTTCACTTGCCCCGGATGTTCAACACAATCCGACGGAAGGATTGTCGCTCACGTGAGCTCGAGGGGAGCTCCTACGGCCTTCTTGCGGATGTTCCTTTCGCCCATCGAGCCGAGCCGCCAAGGCACCTTCCCCTGCTCCACGAGATCTTCGAGCACCTGCTTGTCCTTGAGCGTGTCCATCGGGCGCCAGAAGCCCTCGTGTCGATAGGCCATGAGCTGGTCGGCTTCGATCAGGCGCTGGAACGGGGTCTCGACCAGCTCTTCGCCCTCGCGCATGTAGTCGAAGACTTCCTGGCGGAATATGAAGAAGCCGCCGTTGATCCATAGGTCGGCTTCTTGACTGGAGAGGATGCCCTCCACCTCCCCATGCGTTGTCATCTCGATAAAATGCAGGCTGAAGGAGGGCCGCGTCGCGAGGAAGCAAGCGACCTTGCCGCTTTTCTTGAACGCGTCGATCATCTCGGGCAAGTTTACATCGCTGAGGCCGTCGCTGTAGTTGGCGAGGAACATCTCCTGCCCCTGGACCTGGTCGCGAACTGACCAAAGGCGCTCTCCAATATTCCTCCAGATACCGGTATCAATCATTGTAATCCGCCAGTCATTTTGCGGATCACCAAGAATTTCTACGTTGTCTCCGAAGCCGGACACGACGCAGTCGGCGAAGTTTTGCGGGCGATAGTTCAAAAAGAATTCTTTGATGACGTTGCCCTTGTAGCCGAGGCAAAGAACAAAATCGTTGTGGCCATATTGACTGTAATAGTGCATCAGGTGCCACAGGATTGGCTTATCGCCGATCGGAATCATGGGTTTTGGAATATTCTCAGAATATTCTCTAATTCTCGTCCCAAGTCCTCCGCAGAATAGAATTGTCTTCACGGCGACACCACTCCAGGATTAACCGGCCCATCCTAATACGGTCAAAGTTGAAAAAGATCGTTTTGGTGCAATAACGGTAAAGACTTATCGTTATGGTGCACTGCGCCAACGGCCCGGATCAAGCACTTGCACGGTAGAAGGTTAATAGTGATCGGGTCGGAACTTCGAACTGCGTATTGCGGGTGCGAAGCTCTTTTCGGCCTTCGGCGGAGCAGGCCGGCTCGGGTCAGGAGCGCGGTCCCGGCGCTGGTCTCGAGGCACGCGAAAAGTGCTCGCAGGATCCCAAGCTGCGACGCTCGGCGTCACTGGCTGAAGCTACGTTTGGGATGCAGGTCGAGAATTTCGCTCCGGCGACGGACGCGCGTTGCAACCATCGCCTCGCCATGGCGCCGGGCACCTCAAGGAGGGAGCTTGGTGTGGGTGAACGTCGGACGCCTATATGACGCCTATAAAATGAAATCCCCTGCCATCAAATGTTTTAGCCCGGAAAGATCGATCTGGAAGTCGGCTTGCGCGTCTCCATTGACGTCGCCCTCGACAATTGTGTGATTGCTGACGATTTTGTAATGCAGCTCTCCCTCCTTATGATGGAACCCTTGGGCGCCAATAAAGGAAAACGCCTGGTTGCCCGCCGCTCCGGTCCTCGCATCGATATTGACGAGATCGATTTTGTCGGTGAGCAGCTGAAAGTCGGTGATCGCGTCGCGCGCCGCAAGCGTCTTGCCCGTCTCGGCCACGGCGTTGAAATCGAAGATGTCACGCCCTGCACCGCCCGTCATGACGTCGCGGCCGAGACTGCCCACGAGCCGGTCATTCCCGAGGCCGCCGATGACGACGTCGTTGCCCGCGCCGCCAATGGGCACATCGTTGCCCGCTCCTCCGTCGAGCCGGTCTGCTCCGCCGAGGCCGTGCAGCGTGTCGTTGCCCGATAGTCCGTAGAGCGAATTGTTTCCCGCATTTCCGGTCAATACATTGTTGAGCGCGTTGCCGATCGCGTTGATCCACGAGGCTTGGGTCAGCGTGAGGTTTTCGACATCCCCCTTCACATGCGCGGTATCGGCGAGGCTCAAGCTGATCGAGGAGAGGACGGTGTCGGCGCCGTTGCCATTCGTCTCGTCGACGATGTCCGTGGCCTTGGTGACCGTATATGTGTCGTTTCCGAGGGCGACGTTGCTGGTCGGGCCGTGGTGGGCGAAGTAGCCGGCATAGGCGGCAGACGTCGCGCCCAGCGCGCCGCCGCTGACTTTGCCGTGGAACGCGGCGTTCGAGTCCCAATAGATCTGATAGACGACGTTGTGACTCTCGAACCACTTCGCGGCCTGCTGCATATACGCCGCCGCGTCCGGCGAGTTCACACCCCATTCCGAGTAGGCGGTCGGCTTGCCGTGCGCCTTCGCGAAGTTCTCGAGCCACTGCAGGCCCCACTTCTGCGTGACCTGCTGGTTCCATGCCGCGATCGGGTCGCGCGGCATGTACGCGGTGTCGTAGTAGAAGTCCATGCCGACGACGTCGACGTAGGCGTCGCCAGGGTACGCCTTCGACGGGTCCATCTCGCGGCCGATGTTGACGTTCCACTCGAACTTGAAGCGCGGCGAGACGGAACGGAACGCCTCGACGAAGTGCCGGTATGCGCCGATGAAGTCGGCCTCGCGGCCGGCCGCGTGCCATGGCTCCCAGAAGCCATTGAACTCCTCGCCGACACGGATGTAGATCGGGCCGGCGTCGTGATCGTTCGCGAGCAGGTCCCGCGCCGCTTGCTTGTAGCGCGCGTCGTACTCGCCGGTCGCTCCCGCATGCAGCGAGCCGCCCTCGGCGAACATCGGAATCGAGTAGACGACCTTGCCCGGCAGTTCATTGAACCGATCGGCGAGCCAGCCGATGCTGCCCTGCCAGTCGGCCCAGCCGGCGCGGCCGGTGTGGCCCAACACGAAGTCCGCGTTGCGGCCTACCCATCGATTGAAGGCGAGCACGTCCGCCGGCTCATTGCCGGCATAAACACCAAAGGAGCCTGAGAGCACGGTGTCCTACCCGTTACGATCGGTTGCACCTACAGCCCCTTCAACGTGCATATGACCGGTCTAATGAGGCCCTTCTAAGGAGGGAATTTGGCCTACTGCCATGACTTTGCTGTTAATTTGCCCTCTGCATTTTGAACGTGTGAAAACGCTGCGGCCGGGCGCCAACGGAACCAATATGTGCCCTGGAGGCCGCCGGCCTATTGGCGCGAACCGACCTCGAGCCGGAAGTCTCTCAAGGCGACATCGCCGTATTTCAGAGCGAGGATCAAGGCGTGAGCCTTGGTCATTGCGCCGAGCTTGCGCTTGATATTCTCGACGTGAGCCCGAACGGTGTTCGGCTTGATGCCGAGCATGAAGGCGATGTCCTTCTCGTGGAGACCGCTTCCGGTCAGGAGCAGGCACTCCCGCTCTCTTTCGGTCAATTCCATGTGTCAGCTCCTCAAAATTCGCGACCTCGACTGTCGCAGCGAGCGCGGCTCGGAAATTTCGGCGGACAGGAGACAAGAGATGCACATACTCCGCGCCGCGACAGCATTTCTGCGGTCGTCCCTCGAACTCAAAACGTTGCTAGACGCCGATTAGTCCGCCTCGAGCGCACGGCGTGACAGGCGCGGGGATATGCTCACTTCCCCGCGGCGCTGGCGGAGGTGGGCTCGGACGGGCACTTGGGCTCGGTGTCGCGAGCAGCCTGCTCGGAGCAGCGCGAGGAGAACTGCGCCGTCGCCTCGTCCGTGATCGAGACGAGGGAGGCCTCGCAAGCGAGCGGGTGACCCTTGGCGTCGGAGGCGCGCAGCTTCAAGACCTCGCCGACCCGGATCGGAAAGCGCAGCGTGCAGCTCTCGCCCTGGGGCTGGATCAGGACCAGCACCGTCGCCTCGTCTCTCGAGATGCCGTCGAGCCCGAAGGTGTCGCCCGCGCCCTCGCCGAACGTGATGACGGAGGAGCGCGTCACGGGGAACGTACCCTCGGCGCGGAGCGCGCACGGCGTCGCAACCGCCAAAACCGCACACAAGGTGAGCGCTCGCTTCATCTCCATGCCCTCTCGCGAGAGGCGCCCAGACTACCTCAACCTGATCTCCAAACGGCTAAGGACTTCATCGCGATCCCCAACTGATTGGGTGGCCCGGGCCAATTCCGGCCGCCGCAGAAAAATACGGCGCGCCTCGTCCGCTGGATCGCACCTAAACTTAGGTGGGCTCCGGGCTGGGCAATCTCAAGGCTCGATGTTGACGCTTTGGTGTTTGGCGTCGCCGAGTTGCCGTGCGGTCTCACCGCGCGAGACTCTTACCTGCGGGCGTCACCCGCTACCCTTGAGGGCCGCCTGAACGGCGAGCAGATCGCGCCAGGCGTTGCGCTTGGCGGCGGGCGTGCGCAGGAGATAGGCGGGGTGCAGCGTCGCGATCGTCCTGATCTTGCGCCCGCCGACCTCGATCTCGCGCCACTTGCCCCTGAGGCGCATGATGCCGTCGGCGACGCCCAGGATCTCCTTGGCCGCAGCCCCGCCGAGCAGCACGAGCACGTCGGGCGCGACGAGCTCGATCTGGCGCTCGAGGAACGGGCGGCAGAGCTGCGCTTCCTGTGGCGTCGGGGTGCGGTTTCCGGGCGGGCGCCAGTAGACGATGTTGGTGATGTGGACGTCGGCTTCGCCGAGCCCGATCGCGGCCAGCATCCTGTCGAGGAGCTGGCCGGCGCGCCCGACGAAGGGCTTCCCCGCGATGTCCTCGTCGCGCCCCGGCGCCTCGCCGATGATCATGAGGCGTGCCTTGGGCGCGCCGCGGTAGAAGCAGGTTGTCTTGGCCGTCGCCTTGAGGCCGCAGCCGTCGAAGCGGGCAAGCGCCTCCCCGAGCTCGGCGATGGTCTTGGCCTCCCGCGCCGCGTTGCGGGCGGCTGTCTCCGCGGCGTCCGGCGCCGCCGTGGGGAAGTTGCGGGAAGCGGGCGCTGCGGGGCGCGCGGGCGGAGCGTCGAGGGTGGCCCTTGGCCGCGTTGGCTGCGCGGCGGGCGCGGGAGGAGGTGCCGCGCCGCGCAGCTCGCCTGCATCAGCCCCCGAAAGCCGGAAGCCGGCGCCGGGCGGGGTCGCGCTCCGCGCAAGCCAGTCGACGGGCGCTTCCTCGAGCGCCGCGTCGACGCCCATTGCCTGGTACCAGTCGAGGAGCGCGCCGAGCACGGCACTGTCGGGACGAGCGTTCATGGGAGCCCGAGCCTAGCGCGGCCGGGCGCGGAGTGCATCCCGCCATCGGCTTGACGCCTGCACCAATCCGGACCAAATCGAGGGGCGGATCCGAGCGGAAGGATAAGAAACGATGGCTGAAACCGGCGACGCCTTGCCCCCGCGCGAGGCGATGGAGTTCGACGTGGTCATTGTCGGCGCCGGACCGGCCGGTCTCGCCGCCTCGATCCGCCTGAAGCAGCTCGCCGCGGAGGCCGGCCGCGACCTCTCCGTCGTCGTGCTCGAGAAAGGCTCGGAGGTCGGCGCCCATATCCTCTCCGGAGCCGTTATCGACCCGATTGGCATCAGCCGGCTCATCCCGGACTGGAAGGAGAAGGGCGCCCCCCTCGACACGCCGGTCACCGAGGACCGATTTCTTGTTCTCGGCCCCGCCGGAGACGTACGCCTCCCCAACATCCTCATGCCGCCGCTCATGAGCAACCACGGCAACTACGTCGGCAGCCTCGGCAATCTCTGCCGCTGGCTCGGCGAGCAGGCGGCCGAGGCGGGCGTCGAGATCTATCCGGGCTTTGCCGCGACAGAAGTGCTCTTCGACGACCGGTGGAGGGTCACCGGCGTCGCCACCGGCGACATGGGAGTGGGACGCAACGGCGAGCCGAAGGACACCTTCACGCGCGGCATGGAGCTCCGGGGCAAGTACACGCTGATCGCCGAAGGGGCGCGCGGCTCGCTCGCCAAGATGCTCATCCGCCGCTTCGACCTCGATCAGGATAGCGCCCCGCAGAAGTACGGCATCGGGCTCAAGGAGCTGTGGGAGGTCAAACCCGACAAGCACCAGCCCGGCCTCGTCCAGCACACCTTCGGCTGGCCGCTCGACAACAGGACCGGGGGCGGCTCGTTTCTCTACCACTACGGCAAGAACCTGGTGGCGGTCGGCTTCGTCGTGCACCTCAACTACCGCAACCCCTATCTCTCGCCCTACGACGAGTTCCAGCGCTTCAAGACCCACCCCGTCATTCAGCCGCTGTTCGAGGGCGGACGGCGGATTGCCTACGGGGCCCGCGCGCTGACCGAGGGCGGCTGGCAGTCGATCCCGAAGCTGACATTCCCCGGCGGCGCGCTGCTCGGATGCGCCGCCGGGTTCATGAACGTGCCGCGCATCAAGGGCAGCCACAACGCCATCCTGTCCGGGATTTATGCCGCCGAGGCCGCCTTCGCGGCCATCGGCGAGGGGCGCGCGCACGACGAGCTCGAGAGCTACCGAGAGGCCGTGGCCAGCGGCGACATCGCACTCGATTTGAAGCCCGTGCGCAACGTCAAGCCGCTGTGGTCGCGGCTCGGCACGGTAGCCGGCGTGGGCGCGGGCGGGATCGACATGTGGGTGCGCACGCTTCTTTTCGGCTGGTCCCCGCTCGGCACGCTCTCGCACGGCAAGTCCGACTACGCCTCGATCGACAAGGCGCGCAACTCCACCCCGATTAGCTATCCCAAGCCCGACGGCGTGCTCACCTTCGACAAGCTCACGAACGTATCGTTCTCGGGCACCAACCACGAGGAGGACCAGCCGGTCCACTTGAGGCTGCAGGACCCGGCGATCCCGATCGCCGTCAACCTGCCCGAATATGCCGAGCCCGCCCAGCGCTACTGCCCCGCGGGCGTCTACGAGGTCGTCCGCAACGAGCAGGGCGTGCCGCGCTTCCAGATCAACGCGCAGAACTGCGTCCACTGCAAAACCTGCGACATCAAGGATCCGAGCCAGAACATCACGTGGGTGTGCCCCGAAGGCGGCGGAGGGCCGAATTACGCGGGGATGTAGCGATACGCCCGGGCGAACTCGCCGCCGAGCCGCCTTCAAATCCAATAAGTCAGGCGGCGGAGGGCCGAACTACGCGGGGATGTAGCGATAGGCCTGGGCGAACCCGCCGCCGAGCCCCCTTCCAACTGCGGGAGCACGTAGCGGAGGCGTCCTCCCCGCTATGAACCGAGGGGCCGCCGTGGCAGCGGATGCCTCAACTACGCCAGTTTTTTGGCAAGATATGCCTTTTTACCAATCCCCGTCGCGCCCGCACGAGGTCACAAGACTTGTGGGCAATTGATCCGCGGCACCTGCATGGAGGGCCCGGGCGGGTCTAAGAATTGAGTGCTCGGTCACGCTCTTGCGGGCGAGTCGCTAAGCTGTTGCCAACTTTGCTATGGTGCCTCAAGTTGGTGCCGGTCTCTTCCAAAGGGGAATTAAGTAGATGCAATCATCTCGTGGCCGGTCGCCGATCTGGAAGGCCCTCGCGCTAGGTATCGTCGCGGTTCCTGCTGCAGCGCTTTCGGCCGGGGCGGAAACGGCAGGGGTTGAAACGGCCGAGAGCTTCGAGACCCAGTCGCTCGTCGGCAGCTATCTCGCGGGACGCTTTGCCAGAAATCAGCACGACGCGGCGCGCGCCGCCGAATTCTACCGCAACGCGCTGACCCGCGACGCCGGCAACGAGCTCTTGCTCGAGCAGGCCTTCCAGATGGAAGCGAGCCAGGGCAACTGGCCGCGCGCGGTCGAGCTCGCGCGCGAGCTGGTCGCGGCCCAGCCGCCGCATCGCATCGCCAACCTCTTTCTGGGCTTGAGCGAGTTCAAGGAGGGCGACTACAAGAAGTCTGCCGAGCATTTCCGCGCCGCCGAGACAGGGCCGATAGGCGAGCTCACGGGAGCGCTGGCGCTCGCCTGGGTGCAAGAGGCCGACGGGGACGCGACGAGCGCCCTCGAGACGATCAAGATGCCCAAGCAGGCCGAATGGGCGCAGCTCTACCTGCGCTACCACCGCGCCCTCATCGCAGACCTCGCCGGCCGCGGCCAGGACGCGAGCGCCGCCTACGAGCTCGCGTTCCGCCAGGACACGCGCACGCTGCGCACCGCGCTGGCCTATGCGCGCCACGCGGCCCGGGCGGGCGACCGCAAGCTCGCCAAGTCCATCCTGAAGGAGCACCTCGAGAAGGCACAGGGCGAGGGCCATCCGCTCATTCGCGCGCTGCGCGACGAGATCGACAAGGGCGCCAAGCCCGACCTGATCGCCTCCTCGGCAAAGGATGGGATGGCCGAGGTGTTCTACGGCCTCGGCGAGGCGCTGATCAGCGAGGGCGCCGTCGGCATCGGGGTCCTCTATCTTCAGATGGCTCTTTACGTCGAGCCCGACCACCAGTTCGCCCTAGCGGCGCTCGCCAACGCGCACGAGACCAACAAGCTCTACGCCGAGGCGATCGCCACCTACGATCGCATCCCGAACACATCGCCGCTCGAGACCGCAATCGAGATCCGCAAGGCTTACAACCTGAATTCGCTCGACCGCATCGATGAAGCGCGCGAGACGCTCGTCAAGCTTCTCGGCTCGGGCAAGGAGACGACGAGCGAAAAGTCGGCGGCGAGAGAGCCGGTGCCCGCCACCGACGGCGCCGCAGACGACGCGATCCTGAAGCTCGGCTCGCGCGGGGACGAGGTCACCAAGCTCCAGGAGGCCCTCAAGGCTCTCGGCTACGATATCCCCACGGCCGACGGCGCTTTTGGCGATGCGACGCGGCGCGCGGTGATGAAGTTCCAGTCGAAGAACGGCTTCAAGGCCGACGGCCTCGCCGGCCCGCGCACCGTCGCCGCGATCTTCAAAGCCTCGCCGACGGCGAAGCCCGCCGAGCCCGCGACCTCCGCTTCCTCCTCCGACGAGCGGGGCACGGCGCTCTCGACCGGCGAGAAGCTCGAAATCTACGACGCCCTCGGCTCGATCATGCGCTCGCGCAAGCTCTATGCGGAAGCCGTCGGCTACTACGACCACGCCATCGCGCTCATTCCGAAGCCCGAGCGGCGCCACTGGTCGTACTACTATTCGCGGGGAACGAGCTACGAGCGGCTCAAGAACTGGCCGGCGGCGGAGGTCGATCTCGAGAAGGCGCTTTCGCTCTATCCCGATCAGCCCCTCGTGCTCAACTACCTCGGCTACTCCTGGATCGATCAGGGCCGCAACCTGAAGGAAGGCATGGCCCACATCGAGAAGGCGGTGGCTCTGAAGCCCGACGACGGCTACATCGTCGACAGCCTCGGCTGGGCGCATTTCAAGCAGGGCAACTTCAAGGAGGCCGTGCGCTATCTCGAGCGTGCGGTCGAGCTCAAGCCCGACGATCCGGTGCTCAACGACCACTTGGGCGATGCACTCTGGCGGGTCGGGCGCGAGCGCGAGGCGCGCTTCCAATGGGACCAGGCGCTGACCTTGAAGCCCGAGCCGGAGGATGCCGACAAGATCAAGAAGAAGCTCGAGCAGGGCCTCTCGAGCGCCCCCGAAGCGGCGGTGACCACAACCAAGCAAGCCCAGACCGACGCTGCCGCCAAGCGCAATTGACGGCGGCCTGCGGCGATTACGGGCGCTTGATCCCCTCGGACTCGGCGCGCGATGACCTCGACCACGAAGGAGCTGGCGCGCGCCAAGGTCAATCTCACGCTCGACGTGCTCGGCCGGCGCCCGGACGGCTACCACGAGCTCTCGACGCTGATCGCCTTTGCCGATGTCGGCGACGTGATCGCGTTCGAGCGCGGCGCGGCGCCTGCCGTCACGGTTGACGGGCCCTTTGCGGGCGCGATCATCGGCGAAAACCTCCTAGCGCGAACGCTCGAGCTGTTGGCCCGCGACGAGAGACGCCTCGTGCTCGGAGCGGTGGCTCTCACGAAAGAGCTTCCGGTCGCCGCGGGTCTCGGCGGCGGATCGGCCGATGCCGCCGCTCTCCTGCGGGTGGTCCGCGCCGCAAATCCCGCGCAGGCCGCCGACGTCGACTGGCACCGGCTCGCGGCGAGCCTCGGGGCCGATGTCCCCGTCTGCCTCGCGAGCCAAGCGGCCTGGGTCGGCGGCTACGGCGAGGAGATCGCACCTCTCGGAGCGCCGTTGCCGCCTCTCGACATCGTGCTCGCCAATCCGCTCGCCCCCGTGCCCACCGACAAGACCGCGCAGGTGTTCCGCAGATTGGCCGCGCCGCCGTTGCCTCCCGGCGAGAAAGAGGCACGCCAGCGCCCGTCGCGCTTCGCCAGCAGGGCCGAGCTGATTGAATTCATGCGCGCGCACACCAATGCGCTGGAACCGCCCGCGCGCGCCGTGGTGCCGGAGATCGGCGACGTTCTCGCCGCCCTCTGCCGTGCTTCCCGGCGCCGAATTAGCGCGCCTCTCGGGCGCGGGCCCGACCTGCTTTGCGGTGTTCGAAAACGAAGACGCGGCACGCGTCGCATCGGCCCGTCTCGCAGCCTCGAGGCCCGGCTGGTGGGTGCGGGCCGCACGCCTTAGCTAAACCTAGCGGCTGTTCCCCACGGAACAGCGGTCGCGGTTTTTTTTGCCTATCGCCGCAACTCTTGGGGCTTACAGCGAATAGTCTCGGTGGGCTGTACCGCCGGTATCAACATGATGGAAATGGAGATCGAGCCATGGACCGTACTAAGCTCAGTTTGCTGATGTGGCCGATGTGGGGCTTGACGTTGACTGCCGCGGCGCTGGTCATCTCTCCCACGCATAGCGTCGCCGACCTCGGGCGCCCGGCGAAGCCGAAAATCGACTGCACGAAGCCGGAGAACAAGCACAAGTCCGCCTGCAATCCGCACAATGGCCCGCTGTCCGACGAGGAGATCTACAACGGCGCCTATTGGCTCGCCCATCAGGGTCAGTACAGGGAAGCGCTGGCCCTCATCGGCAAGGCGGCGAACAAGAACGACCCGCGCCTCCTCAATATTACCGGCTTCTCGACCCGCAAGCTCGGCGACGTCGACGGCGCGCTGCCCTACTATCGGAAGGCTCTCGCCATCAACCCGAACTACATGCTGGCGCGCGAGTACATGGGCGAGGCATTCGTCACCAAGGGCGATCTCGCGAGCGCCCGCGAGCAGCTAAGAGAGATCGAGACGCGCTGCGGTGCCGGTTGCGGCGAATACGCCAAGCTCGCCGGCGAGATCGCCGCGTTCGAGCACGCGAGCAGGAGCTGACAAGGGCCGCCGCTGCGTCGGGCGCGGGGTGCCGGATCAGGCTTCCTGCGCGCCCGCCACGCCGCTTTCGACAACGTAGCTCTTGAGCGTCGTGGCTGTCGCGTCCGGCTGCGTCACGGTGCTGACGGCGCGCAGCTCAGTTCGCCATCGCGCCGGCGTCGCCTCGACCAGCGCATACCCGCGCGGGCGGCTGTCGAAGAACTTGACGTGCGGGTTCTCCGGGAGAAAGGCGCGGAATTGATCGTAGTCCGGCCCTGCCGAGGTCACCGACGTACCGACGAACTCGGTCGCCACCGTCTGCGACTTGGGATCGGCAAAATCGCTCTTGAGATCGGTGACCCAGAAAGAGTGGACGTCGCCCCCGATGACGACCACGTTGCTGATGCGCCGATCGGCGATGTGCGTGAGGAGGCGGCGCCGGGCCGCAGGGTACCCATCCCATCCGTCCGACCACACGGCCTCGCCTGCTCCCGCCTTCTGGTCGAATTGCGCCATCAGCGTCTGCTGGCCGATGACCTTCCACTGGGCGGGCGAGCGCGAGAGCTGGCCGAGCAACCAGCGCTCCTGCGGCGGCCCGAGTATGGTCCGCTCCTCCAGTTCGCGCTCCGCGCAGTTTTCGATCAGCTGACCGCCGAACTTCTCAGGGCCTTGGCAGGCTTGATCGGAGCGGTACTGGCGGTCATCCAGCATGGCGAAGCTCGCCAGGTCGCCGAAGTGCAGCGAGGCGTAAAGAGTCATGTCCGGACCGACCGGGCGAGACCTGGCGCGCAGCGGCATATGCTCGTAGTAGGCCTGATAGGCGGCGGCCCGGCGGCGCAGAAACTGCTCCACCGGGAGCCGGTCCTCGCTGTTGGCGCCGGCGTAGTCGTTGTCGACCTCGTGATCGTCCCACGTCACCGCGAAGGGATGCCAGGCGTGCGCAGCCTGCAAGTGAGGGTCCGATTTATAGAGGGCATGCAGATTGCGATAGTCGTCCAACGTCGTCGGCTCGGGCGGGTGAAAGCGGACCTTGATGCCCCAATCGAACTCGTAGACGTAGTCGCCGAGGTGGACGATAAGGTCGAGGTCGTCGCCCATCATGGCTTGATAAGCCGTGTAGTAGCCCTGCCCGAAATGCTGGCACGAGGCGAAGGCGAAGCGGAGGCGGTCCTTGGGCGTGCCGATTGGCGGAAACGTGCGGCTTCGCCCGATCGGACTTGCCTCTCCGCCGGCGATGAAGCGGTAATAATACCAGCGGTCGGGCTCGAGGCCGGACACGTCGACGTGGACGGCGTGGCCGCGCTCGGGAGCCGCAAACGTCTCCCCGCTCTTGACGACGTCGAGGAACCGCTCGTCGCGGGCAACCTCCCAGCGAACGGCGTACGCCTCCGGCGGCATACCGCCTCCATTCAGCGCATCAGGCGCAAGGCGGGTCCAGAGGACGAAGCCGTCGGCCACGGGATCGCCGGACGCAACGCCGAGAGTGAACGGATTTGTCGTGAAGAGCGGCCTACCGATGGCGATTCGAGAGGTCAGTGGCGTAGCGATGGCCGCAGCCGCCATCGCGCTCGCGGCCTTGATAAGACGACGCCGGTCGATCGTGCTCCCCGCGAACGCACTCGTGAGTGGACGCAACATCGCTCAAGACTCCTTAGGCGATTTTCGCGCCCAGTCTTTGCGTCGCAAGATGACCTCTACATGACAGAGCCTCATGGTAATCCGACGGCCTCACTTCGCGGACGAGAGAAGGGCCATGACGAAGTTGCGGCTCGCGGCGTGTATGCCCGGCGACTCGCTTTCACGCGGGCCCACGACGTTGAGGGTCCGGACCGTCGGGTGCGCCCTCAGCCAATCGCCGGCGCGCTCCAAGCCGCCGGGCTCCTCGAGGTCGAGGCGGAGGCAGGGCTTGCCGTAGCCGTCCGCGAGCGACACTGCCAGCATTGTCCCCGGGGAAACGCCTACCCCCCGGCGATCGACGAGGGCCAGAACCGCGTCGCTGTCGCGGACGTTCCATTCGGTCCGCTGTCGCGGATCGGCATCGGGCGTCTCGCGGAGGTTAGTGTATGTCGCGAGCACGCCGGGCGGTGTCGTCGCGTCTTCGGCCCATCCGCCCTTGGGACACCAGCCGCCATATTCGACCGAGCTCGCGATGGCTGCGTCAAGCGCGCCACGGTCAACTCCCGACTGTCCGCCCGCCATGATCTTGACGATTGGCATCTCCACCATGTCCTCGCTCGCAATGCACAAAACTGAAACGAACGCACGCTATCCACGCCGCTGTTCCGAAGGCAATCTGCGCAAGACGGGCTATCAATGATGATATGCGATCTTGAGGCCGGCGATGCGATCGAGATCATGTATCGCGTGCGACGCCGAGACGGCAGCGACGAGGATTATGGCGAACGCTGGGTCCGCGCCGAGGTCATCGACTGCGAACAAGGCGCGTGGCCGCTGGTCCGCCTTGCAGACGGCCAGGTCACGGAGGTGCGCCGCTACATGACATGGCGGCACGTCTTCAAGGCCCCGCGGCCCGGCTTGCGCTCGCTGGCGGCCTAGCGCCCGCCCGGCAAGCCAAGAAACGACCCGTGACGCTGACCCTGGTCAGTCTCGCTCAAGGTTAGGAGTCTAAGCGCAGGGCAAAATGCCTGCTGTTTGCACAAGGGCACTGGCCGGTCGCGCCGGAATCGGCGCCAGGCTTGAAGACTGACCCTGGGAGGGGCGCACAGCGAAGGCCACCGAGCCATGTCCGAGGCACCGGCTCCAAAAACCCGGCCGCAGAAGCCGCGCGATTCACCGCTTGGCGGCGTCAACAAGGTGGCGGCGCTGCTGCTCGCCATGGACCGGCGCCTGGCCTCGCGCCTGCTCAAGCATTTCGACGAGAACGAGATCAAGCTGATCGCGCAGACGGCAACCGACCTCGGATCGGTGCCGAAACCCGTCGTCGATGACCTGATCGAGGAGTTCGCCGAAACCCTGAAGAAGGGCGGCGATCTGAATGCCACTGCCGACGAGGTCGAGGAGCTCTTGTCGGGCGTCGTGCCCCCCGAGCAGATCAACGAGATCATGTCGCAGGTCCGCAACAAGGCGCTGCAGTCCATTTGGGCGCGCCTCGTCGAGGTCCCCGAAGCGAGCGTCGCCCGCTACCTCAGCAAAGAGCACCCGCAAATCACGGCGCTCGTCCTTTCGCGGGCTAAATCGGCGTACGCGGCTGCCACCCTCAAGCTGCTGCCGAGCGATCTGCGCAAGGAGACCGTCAATCGCATGTTGGCCATGAAAGCGGTGCTCGATCGGCCGCTCAAGGTCCTCGAAGAGTCGTTCGTGGACGACGTCCTGTTCGGCGCCGCGCGCAATTCCGATGCGACGATCCACAATCAGATCGCGGGCATCTGCAACAAGCTCGAGCGCAAGCAGATGGACGAGGTCTTGAGCGATCTCGAGCGGCACAGCCCCAAGGAGACGGAGCGCGTGCGCGAGCTGTTGTTCACGTTCGAGGACGTTGGAAACCTCGATCAATCGGCTCTCGTCGTGCTCTTCGACGGCGTGCCTCCCGACCGCATCAGCGTGGCGCTGCATGGTGCCGACCCGACCCTCAGCGCACACATCCTGTCGTCCATGCCGTCCCGAATGAAGAAAATGATCGAGCAGGAGGTTGCGACCGGCAAGCGCCCGCTCACCAAGGAGGTTTCGAAGGCGAGGCGCGCCATTGCAGACCTTGCTCTACAGCTGATCGAGCGCGGCGCGATCGAGATTGCTGGAGACGAGGAGGAGGTCTAAGGCCGAACCCGCGCGACGATCATACGATGAAGAAATCCAGATGCGAGATGGGCAGGTTCTTGGCCACCGTCGCAAACACCACCGCACCCCCCGCCGCATTGCCGTTGCTGTCGTAGATGAGCGCGCCCGTAGCGGCGTTGTAGAGGATGCGATCGTCGGCATCGTGTGCCGCAGCGCCCTTGAAGAACTGAGCCGCCGAGAGGGTCGTGTTAGTGCCCACGAGCTTGGTGAAAATCGCGTTCTCGAGCTGGATCGTGTCCGCGGGTGTGGTGAAGTCGACAATGGCGTCCCTGTTGGTCGCGGCGTTGAGAGCCGTGTTGAATACGAATGCATCCTGGTTGGCGCCGCCGGTCAGCTTGTCGCTGCCGCTGCCGCCGAGAACCCTGTCATTGCCCGCTCCGCCCTCGATCGTGTCCTTGCCGGCCCCGCCGCGAATTACGTCATTGCCGCCAAGGCCGCTCATCGTATTCGCTCTCGCGTCTCCAACGAGCGTGTTGGCGCCGGCATTGCCCGTCAGCGGATAGCTCGGCCCATCGTCGAAGGCGTAGAAATCGAGATCCCCGCCTCCCCAGGCCAGCACGTCGGGCCGGCCGTCCCTGTTGAAGTCCGCGACCTCGAACGCGCCCCCCGTAAACGTGTTGTTGGAATTCACGGGGCGGAAATAGAAGCCGTCCCCGTCGTTGAGGAGAACCTGCGCCGGCCCCGAGCCTCGCTGCTCGGTGATGAGGTCGGGCGCTCCGTCGCGGTTGAAATCGACGAACTGCACGTAGGCAAGCCAGTCGCCCTTTCCGGCCACGAAGTTGAGCCGCTGGCTCGTCTCGTCGCGAAACGTGCCGTCGCCCTGGTTGATCCAGAACTTGACCGACCGGTCCGTGTAGTTGGACCGCGTGAAGACGACGACGATGTCGTTGTAGCCGTCCTTGTTGATGTCGCGAACATGCGAGTCGACCGCGATCGACCCGACCCCGAACGGCTCGGCCGGCAATGTCACGCCAGCCCCCGCGAAGTGTCCCGTTCCGTCGTTCAGAAGCACGGCCGAGGTATTCCCGACATCGCTGCCGAGAAACAAGTCCACGCGGCCGTCGCGGTTCAGATCGCCCAGCGCCGACGTCACCCAGCGGTTCTGGTCGAGATCGGCGATCGTCGCCGGCAGCCGGCCGTCGGACCGCGTGAAGACGCCTAGTCCGTTGTTGATCAGGAAGTAGGGCGCAACGCGAAGTTGTCCGAAGAGATTGCCGACGTAAAGGTCCTGATCGCCGTCCCTGTCGATGTCGCCGGCGGTCGCCGAATGGGAGAAGTCACGCACCTGCGGCAGGCTCGTCGCGCTGGCATTGACGTACTTCGCGCCGGAGGAGAGGAGAAGGCGGTTCTGTGCGCCGGGGAAAGGGTCGTGATCGTAGCCGTGGTCGGCGATGAAGATGTCGAGCTTGCCGTCACGATTGAAATCCGCCGTCACGATCTCGCGCGGATGGACCGTCGTCGGCAGGAGATTGGTGAAGAGTGCGCTTGCCGCTTTGGCGAACGACCCGTGGCCGTTTCCAACGAGGACCTCGAGCGCCACACCGTGATTTGCCGGGGAGACGCGGGCGCTGACGAGATCAAGGAAGCCGTCGCGATTGAGATCGATCGCCAATGTCTCGTGCACGAACCCGGGAAGGGCCGTCGTGTAGACGGTCTTGCCCGCCGCAAAAAATGCCATCCAAAATTCTCCCCCAACTCTTTAATCTCAGTACCCCCGTGTCACGCAGAACGCGATGACGTCCTGCATCGCCGTCTTCTCGCGCCGCTCGGGAAAGATCGCGAGCGCGTCGCGGGCGATCGCGCCATAGGAGCGGGCGCGCTCGAGCGTCGCCTCGACCGCCTTGTGCTTCTTCATGAGGCCGACGGCCCGCTCGAGGTCTCCGTCGCCGATCTCGCCCGCGACGATCGTGCGCCGCCAGAACTCGCGCTCGGCCTCAGAGCCGCGCCGGAACGAGAGGATCACCGGCAGCGTGATCTTTCCCTCGCGGAAGTCGTCGCCGATCGACTTACCGAGACGCGAGCTGTCTCCGGAGTAGTCGAGTGCATCGTCGACGAGCTGGAACGCGAGGCCGAGGTTGCGCCCGTAGGCCTTGAGCGCCTCCTGCTCGTCGGCGGGCCGGCCCGCGATCGCCGCGCCGACCTCGGCCGCCGCCGAGAACAGCGCCGCCGTCTTGGCGTTGATGATGGCGAGGTACTGATCCTCGGTCGTCGCCGTGTTCTTGGCGGCGGCGAGCTGCATCACCTCGCCTTCGGCGATGGTGGCGGCGGCGTGCGACAGGATGCGCAGGACCGGAATCGAGCCGACCTCGACCAGCATGCGGAAGGCCTGGCCGAGGAGAAAATCGCCGACCAGCACGCTCGCCTGGTTGCCCCATAGGATGCGCGCCGTCTTGCGTCCGCGCCGCGTGTCGCTCTCGTCGACGACGTCGTCGTGGAGAAGCGTCGCCGTATGCATGAACTCGATCGCGGCTGCCGTGCGCACGTGGCCTCGCCCGTCGTAGTCGCACAGCTTCGAGGCGGCGACCGCGAGCATCGGGCGCAGGCGCTTGCCGCCGGAATCGATCAGATGATGGGCGAGCTTCGGGATCATCTCGACGTCGGACACCGCCTTGTCGAGGATGATGCGGTTGATCGCGCTCATGTCCTCGCTGACGATGCCGAGCAGCGGCGCCAGGCTCTCCTGAGGCTCGCGCGCCTCGTCCAGTGCGATGACCACTCCCACTCGGGTTTCCTCGGCTGTTTTTTGGCTAACTTGATGTTATAGCGATCGGTTCAAGGCGCACCTTAACGGCACTTTGCCGCATGCGCACGCCCTTGGATGGGAGGTCACATGCGCGAGCTCATCCGGACCAACGATACCGTCCTTATCGGCTATGTCGAGGTACTCCTCAAGGACGCCGGAATCGGCGCGGCCGTCGTCGACGCCAACATGAGCGCAGTCGAGGGCTCGATCGGCATTCTGCCCCGGCGCGTGCTCGTCATGGACGACGATTGGTCCCAGGCCAAGCGCGTGCTGGACGACGCCAACCTTGGCCGCTGGGTCGCCGAGAAAGACGAGGAGGTATGAGCGCAACGGACACCGAACTCCGCGCCGGCGACGCAACGGACGACGCCTTTCTCGGCGGAGCGCTGAGATTGCTACAACCCTCTCAGGGCTATCGGGCCGGAATCGATGCGGTCCTGCTGGCGGCCGCCGCGCCGCTCGATGCGGGCCGCGCCGCTCGCGTTCTCGACTGCGGGGCCGGTGTCGGCACGGTTGGGCTTTCAGTTGCCGTCCGCGTCCCCGATGCAGAGGTCGTGCTCCTCGAGCGTGAGCCGCGCCTCGTTGCCCTGGCGAAGGAGAACATCGCCCGCAATGATCTTGCCGGCCGGGTCAGTGTTGTAGAAGGCGCAGTCGGCGATCCTGCCGTCGAACTCGCGACCCGGGGCCTCGCGCCCGAAAGCTTCACCCATGTGCTCGCCAATCCGCCGTTTCACGTGGATGCCCACGGAACCGCCTCCGGCGAGCCGCTGAAGGCCGGAGCGCACGCCATGGCCTCCGCCGGCCTCCTCGACTGGGCGCGCTTCATGGCGCGCATGACACAGGCGGGTGGGAGCGCCACGCTCATCCACAAGGCCGAGGCGATCGGCCGCATACTGGCCGCGCTCGAAGGGCGTTTCGGCGCGCTCAAGGTTCTTCCCATCCATCCGCGCCGCGGCGAGCCGGCAATTCGCGTGATCGTCCAAGGCTTAAAGGGCAGCAAGGCGCCGCTCGTCGTACTGCCGGGCTTCGTCCTCCACGGCGACGGCCAGGGGTTTACGCCCGAAGCCGAGGCCATTCTCCGCCATGGTGAGGCCCTCGACTTCGGCTCGCCTCGGTCACAATATCGCTGAAATAGGCCCCAATAGAGCCTGACGTGCCTAACAATAGGCCGAACTGAACAATCATCAGCACTGAAACAAATCTCCTCTCTCGGCATTGTAGACAGCAGAGTTCCCCGAAGGTCCCCCATGCTCATCCGATATGGCTACGAGATGCGGATCGCGGTCGAGCGACCGACACCCGTCGTGTGCGTCCTTGACGTTCACCCCGAGCGCCGCGCCGACGTGGTAAGCGAGTACGAGCTCTCGGTCAGGCCGCACGCAATCCCTGTCCGCCGCTATGTCGACGGCTTCGGCAACGTGTGCCGCCGCTTCGTGGCGCCGGCCGGCGAGACGACGATCTCGGCCGACGGCGTCGCCCGCAATTCCGGCCTCCCCGACGCGGTGGAACATTCGGCCCGCGAAATTCCGGTGGCCGAGCTTCCCGACGATGTGCTGGTCTACCTTCTCGGCAGCCGCTATTGCGAAACCGACAAGCTGTCGAATGTTGCGTGGAGCGTGTTCGGGGGCGTGACGCCGGGGTGGAAGCGCGTGCAATCGATCTGCGATTTCGTCCACCAGCGCATCCGCTTCGGCTACCCGCACGCGGATGCCACGCGTACGGCAGCGGACGCACTCGCGCAGGGGAGGGGCGTGTGCCGGGACTTTGCCCACCTCGCCATCGCCTTCTGCCGCTGCATGAACATCCCCGCCCGCTACGTGAACGGCTACCTCGGCGACATCGGCGTCCCGCGCGATCCGGCCCCGATGGATTTCAGCGCCTGGTTCGAGGCGTACCTCGGCGGCAGGTGGTACACGTTCGATGCCCGCCACAACACGCCGCGCATCGGGCGCATCGTCGTCGCGCGCGGGCGCGACGCCACCGACGTGCCGCTCATCAACTCTTTTGGCACCCACACGCTGAAATCGTTCAAGGTGTGGACCGACGAGCTGCCGGGCGACGCGGGCTCCGATCGCAAGTCCAACCTCGCGGCCTGATTTCACGCGCCTGCTCTGGCGGCTTGCTTCGGCGTCGATTAGGGTCGCTCCGCTGAGCCCGGCCCTTGCCGGGGTCGGCGGATCGCAATCGCAAGGGATATCCCGATGTGGTTCTTCAGCCGCGGCCCCGTCGTCCCTGTGCTGCGCCTTTCCGGCACCATCGGCATGGTGACCCCGCTGCGCCCCGGCCTCTCGATCACGGCGCTCGCCCAGCCGATCGAGAAGGCGTTCCACATGTCGAAGGCGCCCTCGGTCGGCGTGGTCGTCAATTCGCCCGGCGGCTCGCCCGTCCAGTCGAGCCTGATCTTCCGCCGCATTCGCCAGCTTGCCGAGGAGAAGGCCAAGAAAGTCTACGTCTTCTGCGAGGACGTGGCGGCCTCCGGCGGCTACTACCTCGCGGTGGCCGGCGACGAAATCTACGCCGACGCCTCCTCGATCGTCGGCTCGATCGGCGTCATCTCGGCGACATTTGGGCTCGACAAGGCGATCGATAGGCTCGGCATCGACCGGCGCGTCTACACGGCCGGGACCAACAAAGGCGCGCTCGATCCGTTTCTCCCCGAAAGAGCCGATGACGTCGAGCGGCTGAAAGCGCTTCAGCGCGACGTGCACGACGTCTTCATCGGCGTCGTCAAGGAACGGCGCGCGGGGCGCCTCAAGGGACCGGACGCCGAGCTTTTCTCGGGCGCATTCTGGTCAGCGGCGAAGGCGCTCGAGTTCGGGCTTATCGACGGCATTTCGGACGTGCGCACGAAGATGCGCGAGATTCACGGCGACAAGGTCAGGCTGAAGCTCGTCCCCCTCGAGCGCGGCTGGCTCGGCTGGCGCTGGCGGCGCTTTCCGTCGATCGGCCAATCGGGCGGCGCGGACGATGCCGGCGGCCTGGCGGGCGATCTCCTGTCGGCGCTGGAAGCGCGGGCGCTCTGGAGCCGGTTCGGGATTTAATAGGCCTTTAGCAAAGGGCGGCCTTGCATTGCCGGACGATCTGGTGTGGGCTACGCGCAATGAGGCCGTTTGCTTTTCAAGGACCAAACTCAGGGAGTTGGGCGATGCCGCAACTCATCGCCGTCATGATCGCAGGCGCCGGGCTCTATGCCGGCATGAAGTGGGTCTCGGGCTTTCTCCAGCGTCAGGCGGAGGAGGCGCGCCGGCAGGCCGAGGAGCTCGAGCGGCGCACGCGCACGGCCGCGCCTCCGCCCAAGGACCTGGGCGTGCTCGAGTACGATCAGGAAGCTCAGGTCTACAAGCCCCGAACCCCGCGCGGCGTCTGAGCGATCGGCGCCCCTCCTCGCGTGACAAGGGGGCACGAATGCGTATAGTGCGCCCCGCGAGGCAAACCCAATCCGCGGGCTCATGGCACAGTCTCTCGAGCGGCCGGCGACCGGCCAGCGCACGCGCCCGGCTATTGGCCAAGGGCAACGCGCCGGCGGCGGCCTGAACCCCAAGGCATCGTTTCAGGACCTGATCCTCACCCTCGAGCAGTTCTGGGGCGGCGAGGGCTGCGTCATCCTCCAGCCCTACGACATGGAGGTCGGCGCCGGCACGTTCCATCCCGCGACGACGCTGCGCGCGCTCGGCCCCAGCCCTGGAACGCCTGCTACGTGCAGCCCTCGCGCCGTCCCAAGGACGGGCGCTACGGCGAGAACCCGAACCGGCTGCAGCACTACTATCAGTTCCAGGTGATCATGAAGCCGTCCCCGGCGGACATCCAGGATCTCTACCTCAAGAGCCTCGACGCCATCGGCATCGACACGGCGCGAAACGACATCCGCTTCGTCGAGGACGACTGGGAGAGCCCGACGCTCGGCGCTTGGGGGCTCGGCTGGGAAGTGTGGTGCAACGGCATGGAGGTGACGCAGTTCACCTACTTCCAGCAGGTCGGCGGCTACGACTGCAATCCCGTCTCGGCCGAGATCACCTACGGGCTCGAGCGGCTCGCCATGTACGTGCAGGGCGTCGACCGCGTGTTCGACCTCTCCTTCAACGGCCGCCGCGACGAGAAGGCGCTCTCCTACGGCGACGTGTTCCTGCAGGCCGAGCAGGAGTACTCGCGCTTCAATTTCGAGCATGCCGACACCGAGATCCTGCTGCGCCACTTCAAGGACGCCGAGCAGGAGTGCAAGGCGCTGCTCGACAAGGGCAAGGGCGGCGACAAGCACCTGCTCGCGCTTCCCGCCTACGACCAGTGCATCAAGGCCTCGCACATCTTCAATCTGCTGGACGCTCGCGGCGTCATCTCGGTGACCGAGCGGCAAGGCTATATCCTGCGCGTGCGCGAGCTCGCCAAGAGATGCTGCGGGGCCTGGCTCGAGACCGAAGGGGGACGGTCCTGATGAAGAACAGGAGCGCGGTATCTTCGGCCAGTGCGGCCAGGCTCGTGGTTGGCTTTTGCGTGACAGCAGCCGTTGAAACGTCTCAGGCGAATGAATTGTGTGGCAGGACGATAGCCGACATGCCTGCATGGATTGCCGAGCTGAGTGCGCCGCGTCCGGATAGAATTCAAGAAACGCCGGAGTACATCGCCGTACAGGATAGCGCCACTTCCGTCGTCTGGACCGTCACGAGGGCCGGTCACCCTGCACATCCGGCAGTGGTTTGCGGCAGCCAGTCGAACGAAACGGAGCCTATTACATAAACATGCAGGCTTCCTGCGGCGGACCCAAAGAGGCGTGCGATACTATGATGGCGGAATTCGAGGCACTCAACGAGGCAATGCGCAAGGATATCGAGTCTTCGAGACGATGAGAGGACAAGATCTCCTCAAGCCTGCGGCATTCGCGACTGAAGCCTGGCTCGAGACCGAAGGGGGACGGTCTTGATAGGCTCGCCACCGCGGCGCTTTCTTTGCCGCGTCTCGGCCGTCCTGGGATCGCTCGCGCTCGCGTGCGCGGCGGCTCTCGCCGCGGAGGAAAACGACGCTGCCGCGACCGCGGCAACGGGAGGGGGCTGCATGGAAGCGGCAGGCATCACGCTCTGGATTCCGGGGCCATGGGCAGACCGCAAGGCTTTCCTCGAAGCCGTGGCGTCGAAGAACAAAGGCGAGGTCATCGCCGCCGGGCCGATGCTCTACGACGCGTCCAAGTCCCGGCACGCGCTTTTCGACGTGCTTGCGCACGACGACGCGCTGGCGCAGGCGATGTTCATCGGGTCCGGCCGCTCGCTCGACGAGGGGACGCACAACGCGATCGAGGGTCACGGCTCGATCGCCTGCATCACCGTCGACAAGACGGGAGAGGGCGTCGCGGACCGGCTCAAGACATTTGCCGCAGCGGTCGAGGCGGCAGGCGGCTACGCCGTCAAGGTCCACAGGTCGGGGCTTTCGCACCCCTGGTCGCGCTGGAAGGCGATGCTCGGCGGCGAGCTGCCGGCCGGGCTGTTTCAGGCCCTCGTGCTGCAGGTGCCCTACCGCGATCAGAAGCGCCTCTGCTCCTTCGGCATGTCGCAGTTCGGGCTCGCGGACGGCTGCATCGCCGACGAGGGCAGAGATGCCGAGCCGGCCTGGGTGCTGTTCGAGTTCAACATCTATTGCTGGCAATCGCGGCCCGAGCTCAAGGCCGGGCAAACCTTCAGCCGCAATAAGCCGGGGGCGGTGAAATACAGGTTGAAGCACGTCGCGGACCGGCGCTATCCCGCAGCGCATGATTTCTTCAATCCGCACGGCGTCTGGGAGATGGACCCAAGCTGAGGACATGGGGGAACGAGCGCAATGGTCGTGCCGGGTGCAGGCTTCTTCGAGATGTTCACCGATCCTCACCGGCTCGGCCTCGCGACCCTTATTTTCGTCGCGGCGGTGTTCCTCGGCGTCGCCGTCTCCCGCCTCGTGCCGCGCGACAAGGGCCCGACCCTGTTCGGGACCTTGGCCGCCCTCGCCTTCGTCGCGCTCCTTGCCTATTTCGGCGTCGAGACGGCGGTCTACGTGCTGTGGCTGTTCCTGGCCGGCGCCGTCCTGCTCGGAGTCTTTGCACTCGTTGCCTAAGAAATTCGCGGCCCCTTGCACGCTCGCGCTATGCGAGCCCACGACGAACCGCTATGACTTGATGGCGTGACTGCAAGGGGTGGGAGACTGCACATGACGGCGACACATATCGGACTATTGGTGCTCGGGATTCCGGCGCTATTGATCGGGGGGCTGCTTCTCCAGCGATGGCGCCCTGTTCTCTGGATGTACATCATCGCGCTCGTCGTCGGCCTCGGCTATCTGACGACGACGGGCGCCGTCGAGGACATCGGCAACCAGGCGATGCAGTACATTCCGACCTCTGCGCCTGCGCCTGCGCCCGCCCCCGCGCCTGCTCCCGCCCAATAGAGCAATCGCCTCTCGAAATTTCCTCGACGGGCGGCTATCACTCACCCGACCCAATCTGGTGAGGCCGCCATGTCAGAGCTGTTGCTCGAGCTGTTCTCCGAGGAGATCCCGGCGCGCATGCAGGCGCGCGCGGCCGAGGACTTGCGCCGGCTCGTCGGCGACGGGCTGCGCGCCGCGGGTCTCGAGATCGGCGAGGCGAAGAGCTTCGCGACCCCGCGCCGGCTCGCGCTCGTCGTCGAGGGCGTGCCGGCGAAATCGCCGGCGATCTCCGAGGAGCGCAAGGGGCCGCGCGTCGGCGCGCCCGAGCAGGCTGTCGCGGGCTTCCTCAAGGCGGCGGGCTTGGCCTCGATCAAGGACGCCGAGATCGTCCGCGACGAGAAGAAGGGCGACTACTACGTCGCGCGCACCGAGAAGCCGGGGCGCAAGGCCGCGGACATCATCGCCGAGGTCGTGCCGGCGGTGATGGCCAAGTTCCCGTGGCCGAAGTCGATGCGCTGGGGCTCGGGCGCTTTCCAGTGGGTGCGCCCGCTGCATTCTATCCTGTGCCTGCTCGACGGGAAGCTCGTGAAGTTCGGTGTCGCCGGACTCATGAGCGGCTCGATCGCGCGCGGCCATCGCTTTCACGGCGGCGAGCCGTTCAAGGTCGAGAGCTTCCGCGATTACGTGAAGCAGCTTGCGAAGCACAAGGTCGTGCTCGGATCGGACGAGCGCGCGGCACTCATCGCCGAGCAGGCCCGCGGCGCTTGCGAAGGAGGCGAAGCTCCAGCTCGTCGAGGACGAGGCGCTGCTTGCGGAGAATGCGGGGCTCACCGAATGGCCGGTCGTGTTCATGGGCGAGTTCGAGAAGGCTTTTCTCAGCGTGCCGGCCGAGTGCCTGATGACGGCGATGAAGACGCACCAGAAGTGCTTCTCGCTCATCGATCCCAGGACGAAGAAGCTCGCCAACAAGTTCCTCGCGGTATCGAATCTCGTCCCGAAGGACGGCGGAAAGGCCATCATTGCCGGGAACGAGCGCGTGATCCGGGCGCGGCTCTCGGACGCCAAGTTCTTCTGGGAGCAGGACTTGAAGAAGCCGCTCGACGAGATGGCGAACGCTCTCGACGGCATCACGTTTCACGAGAAGCTCGGCACTCAAAAAGAGCGCGTCGAGCGCATTGCCGAGCTTGCGCACGAGATCGCGGGCGCGGTCGACGCCGACCCGAACGACGCGCGCCGCGCCGCGCAGCTCTCCAAGGCCGATCTCGTGTCGGGCATGGTCGGCGAGTTCCCCGAGCTGCAGGGCTTGATGGGCCGCTATTACGCCGAGCGCGCCGGGGCGAAGCCCGAGATCGCGCGCGCCATCGAGCTACACTGGAAGCCCAAGGGCCCGACCAACTCGGTGCCGCGCGAGGAGGAGGGCGATTCGGTCGCGATTGCCGTGGCGCTCGCCGACAAGCTCGACACGCTCGTCGGCTTCTGGGCCATCGGCGAGAAGCCGACAGGCTCCGGCGATCCCTACCAGCTCCGCCGCGCCGCCTTGGGCGTCATCCGATATCGTGCTAGAGAACGATCTGCGGCTTCCGCTGAGCGAAATTCATAGGGTCTGCGCTGAGGCCCCCTCACCCAACAGAACCAACACGTCCGGCAAGGGGAGAGGAAGCAGGTGCGACATAGGCCAGCGACAACGTCTCCCTTCCACACCGGGGGAGTCGGCAGGTGAGGAGGCCATACATGTCATTGCGAGCGACCTAGCTCGCTTTCTTTCGCCGACCGACTGAAAGTCCACCTACGCGATAAGGGCGCGCGCCACGACCTCATCGACGCCGTGTTCTCCCTCGGAAGGGCAGGACGACCTCGCGCTCATCGTCAAGCGCGTCGAGGCGCTGGGCGAGTTCCTGAAGACCGACGACGGCGCGAACCTGCTCACGGGCGTCAGGCGCGCGACCAACATCCTCCGCGACGAGGAGAAGAAGGACAAGAAGAGCTACACCGGCACCTACGACCTGAAGCTCCTCACGGAGAAGGAGGAGCTGGCGCTCGCCGCCGCCATCGAGAGCGTGAAGCAGGATACGGTGGCCGCGATCAACGTCGAGAACTTCAAGGGCGCCATGAATGCGCTCTCGGAGCTGCGCGCGCCCGTCGACGCCTTCTTCGACAAGGTCACCGTCAACGCCGACGACGCCGCCCTGCGCGAGAACCGCCTCTTCCTGCTCTCTGAAATCCGCGCCGCCACGCTCACCGTCGCCGACTTCTCCAAGATCGCGGGCTAGTGCACGACAATCGCCACGCACACTTTGTCATCCTCGGGCTTGTCCCGAGGATCCAGCTCACAACGAGCGCCTGAGCCTGCGGATTGCTGGATCCTCGGCATAAAGCCGAGGATGACACTGCCATTTGCACCGAGGAATGGGAACTACGCCTCGACCCGCTCGGCCCAGAGGTCGTGCTCGTCCGCATGGAGCACGCGGGCCTTCACGATGTCGCCGGGCTCTACCGCGCTCTCGCCGTTGAGGAATACGTCGCCGTCGATCTCGGGCGCGTCCCATTTGGAGCGGCCGATCGCGCCCTTCCTCGTCCACCTCGTCGACAAGGACATCGATAGCCGCGCCGATCTTCTCCGCAAGCAGCGCGCGCGAAATTTCCTGCTGCGCCGCCATGAAGCGGTGCCAGCGCTCCTCCTTGACCTCCTCGGGCACGGCGCCCGGGAGCTCGTTGGCTTTTGCGCCGTCGACCGGCTCGTACTTGAAGCAGCCCGCGCGGTTGATCCGCACCTCCTTCAGCCACGCGAGGAGGAACTCGAAGTCCTCCTCCGTCTCGCCGGGAAAGCCGACAATGAAGGTCGAGCGCAACGCGAGGTCGGGGCATGTCTTGCGCCAGGCGGCGATACGCGCCGCAGTTTTCTCCTGGTGCGCGGGGCGGCGCATGGCCTTGAGGACCGCCGGCGACGCGTGCTGGAAGGGCACGTCGAGGTAGGGAAGGATCTTTCCCTCGGCCATCAGCGGGATCACGTCGTCGACGTGCGGATAGGGGTAGACATAGTGAAGGCGCACCCAGGCGCCGAGGTCGCCGAGCGCGTGCGCCAGATCGACGAAGCGCGCCTTCAAGGCCGCGCCGTTCCATTGGCTCTCGGCGTACTTGAGGTCGAGGCCGTAGGCGCTCGTGTCCTGGCTGATGATCGAGGAGCTCCTTGACGCCGGCCTTCACGAGGCGGCTCGCCTCCGCCATCACGTGCGCCGCGGGCCGGCTCGCGAGATCGCCGCGCAGGCTCGGGATGATGCAGAACGAGCAGCGGTTGTTGCAGCCCTCCGAGATCTTCACGTACGCGTAGTGGCGCGGGGTCAGGTGCAGCCCCTCGGGCGGCACGAGATCGACGAAGGGATCGTGGAGCGGGGGCACCGCGTCGTGCACCGCCGAGACCACGGCCTCGTACTGGTGCGGGCCGGTGACGGCGAGCACGTCGGGATGCACGGCGCGGATGCGCGCCTCCTCGACGCCCATGCACCCCGTGACGATGACGCGCCCGTTCTCGGCGATGGCCTCGCCGATGGCGGCGAGGCTCTCCTCCTTGGCCGAGTTCAGAAACCCGCAGGTGTTGACGACGACCACGTCGGCGCCGGCGTAGTCGGGCGCGACCGCATAGCCCTCGGAGCGGAGCTTCGTGATGATGCGCTCGGAATCGACGAGCGCCTTGGGGCAGCCGAGCGACACGAAGCCGACTTTCGGCACGCCCTTAGTCTTGCGCGCCTCCGGCACAACTTTGCCCCCGCGCGCCTCCGGCACGACTTTGCCCTTGCGCGCCTTTGCGGCCGGCTGCGCTTCCGGTGTTTGTCTCGGGTCGTCATCGCGGGGCTTCTAGCACGTGCTAGGCTGCAGGCCGGCTGTATCCCCCTTCGTCCCGGTCGTCATCGCGCTGCTCCCCGCACGAGGTGGGAGGTTGAGAACGCCCCTCTCCTCGCGGCGCTTGCAGGCCCGAGGGGAGTGGGGTGAGGGGCAGCCGCGGGCCGCAGCGCGAGTTGCCGCGGTCTTCCGCTAGCTGTCGTCGCAAGCGGGGCGACGGGACGCCGCCGACTTCCGAGCTTTGCGCGAGGCGGCCGGATCCCACTGTACCCCGGACGTCATGCGGCCGAAATGCGCGCTGTGCTTGAGCCCGTGACCTCCGCATGGCACCGATGTCGCCAGCGGCCGCAAGCCACGCATCTGCGCAGAGCTGGATGCCGGCCTGCGTGACCGGCGCTTGCGCGTCGGAGCTTCGGCCCGCCCCTCGCCTTTTGGACGCCTCCGGACGGCGACCCCAGCGGGACGGGCCGAGCAAGTGTAAGCGAGCGGGAGGAGAGGGGGACAAGTTTCTTCGCCGCCGAGGCGGGACTTAACTCTCACTTCGCGAATTTGCGGGGAGAGGGGAACTCGAGCCAGCGGCGGACGAGGGCGTGGGCGATGGCGTAGGCGCCCGGCAGCGACAGGCCCTGCTCGTGGGTGCCCGCGAGCATCCGCACCACTTCTTCGCGCCCGAACCAGCGCCCGTCCTCGAGCTCGCCCGCGTTGACGGCGAGAGCGGTCGAAGCCGCCTCGGCGAAGCAGCCGATCATCAGCGAATGGGGAAACGGCCACGGCTGGGAGAGCGCGTAGGTGACGGCGCCGACCTCGAGCCCGATCTCCTCGCGCGTCTCGCGCTTGACGGCGTGCTCGATGTCCTCGCCCGGCTCGACGAAGCCGGCGAGCGCCGAGTACATGCCGGGCGGAAAGCGCGCCTCGCGGCCGAGCACGCAGCGGTCCCCGTCGGTGACCAGCATGATGACGACCGGGTCGACGCGCGGGAAATGCTCGCGCCCGCAGGCCTGGCAGACGCGCCGCCAGCCGCCGTCGCGTACCTCCGTCGCGCCGCCGCAGCGCCCGCAGAAACGCGACGCCTCGTGCCAGTCGGCGAGCGCCTTGGCCTCGCCGAGAAGGGAGAGATCGCCGGCGCTCATCGTGCCGCCGGTCGCGAGCGACCGCAGTTCGACGAGCGGCTTCATCGCGTCGAGGCGCGGCTCGTCCGGCGCCGCCTGGAGCGCGACCGCGAAGCGGCCGGCCCCGGCCTCCGTGCCGAGGAGCAGCGCGTCGCTCGTCCCCACGCCGAGCGCCTCGAGCTCGGGTTTAGCAAACCAGCGCACGCGCGCCATCGTCCGCTCGGCATTGGAGACGATCGATGCCTTTCCCCCGACAAGGAGCAGAAAGCGGGCCTGAGGAGCGCCGGCCAACGCCGCGACATAGCTCGGGTCGGTGCGCCTTTCGCTCGCACGGTCGAAAAGGGTCGCGGGGCCGAGCAGCGGATTCATGGGCTTTTCTCCGGCTGCCTTCGGCAGCGGGCCGAGAATCGGCCGGGAGGCGAGACTTGTCACCCCCTCTCCAAGCGGCCATATTCCGGCCGGGAGGTTGGCGGCGGACGCATCCCTCGCCAACCGGGTCAGGTCCGGAAGGAAGCAGCCCTAACGATCAGGACGCGGGTCGTTCGTCAGCCTCTCATTACGCGCTCACGGGCCTAGCCGGCCCTCCGCGGGGGCGCGACTCTGGTCGCGGGTCGCCTTGCTCCCCGAGGCCCTGCGGGCCTAAGGCAGGGTCATGGCGAAGAAGAAATCGGCAGACGGCGGGTCGGCGAACGGTGGGGCGGAAACCCCGGCCGCGCCCTATGTCGTGCTCGCGCGCAAATACCGGCCGCAGACGTTCGCCGACCTCATCGGCCAGGAGGCCATGGTCCAGACGCTGCGCAACGCCTTCGCCCAGGGCCGCATCGCGCACGGCTACATGCTGACGGGGGTGCGCGGCATCGGCAAGACGACGACGGCCCGCATCATCGCGCGCGCCCTCAACTACGAGACGGACACCGTCTCGCCAGCCCACGATCGACATGCCGGTGCTCGGGCGCCACTGCGCCGAGATCATGGAAAGCCGCCACCCCGACGTGATCGAGATGGACGCCGCCTCCAACACCGGCGTCGACAACGTGCGCGAGATCATCGAGAGCGCGCGCTACCGGCCGATCCTCGCGCGCACCAAGGTGTTCATCATCGACGAGGTCCACATGCTGTCCAAGGGCGCGTTCAACGCGCTCCTGAAGACGCTCGAGGAGCCGCCCGAGCATGTGAAGTTCATTTTCGCCACCACCGAGATCCGCAAGGTTCCGGTGACGATCCTGTCGCGCTGCCAGCGGTTCGACCTGCGCCGCGTCGACGTGCCGTTCCTCGCCGAGCACCTCGCACGCATCGCCCAGAGCGAAGGGGCGAGCGCCGAAGAGGACGCGCTGAAGACGATTGCGCGCGCCGCCGAAGGCTCGGTGCGCGACGCACTCTCGATCCTCGATCAGGCGATCGCCATGGGCTCGGGCACCGTCACGGACGTGACCGTCCGCGCCATGCTCGGGCTTGCCGACCGCGGGCGCATCTTCGATCTCCTCGAGCATGTCGTCGGCGGGGACGCGGCGAAGTCTCTCGAAAGCCTCGGCGCTCTCTATCGCGACGGCGCCGACCCGGTGCAGATCCTGGCCGACCTCGCCGAGGCCGTGCATATCGCGGCCCGCATCAAGGCGATCGGCCCCGGAGCCGGCGGCGAGGGCCTTTCGGCCGAGGAGCTGCGCCGGGCCGGGTCGCTCGGCGAGCGCCTCTCCATGGCGCTCTTGGCGCGCGCCTGGCAGATGCTGGTCAAAGGCCTCGAGGAGGCGGGAAAGGGCCCCAATCCCCTCGCCGCGGCGGAGATGGTGCTCTTGCGCCTCGCCTATACCGCCGACCTGCCGCCGCCCGACGAGATCATCAAGGCGCTCGGCGGCGGCGCGATTTCGCGCTCCCGCGGCAAGGCCGAGCCGGCCGCCGGAGACCGCGACGCGCGCCTGCCGCTGAACGAGCCGACAAGCCGCCTCAACCCGGCAGAGCCCCTTCGAGAGGACGACGACGCCGACGCAGGCTACGAGCTTGCCGATCCCGAGGAAGCAGGTGTCGAGCCGGCAGCTCCGCCGGAGGCGCCCGCTGCACCCAGTATCGCCTCGTTCGAGCACGTCGTCGCGCTCGCCGGGGCGCGGCGCGACGCGCGCCTCAAGGTGCACCTCGAGGAGCACGTGAGCCTCGTGCGCTTCGACGCGGCGGCAGGCGCGATCGACCTCTTTCTCCTGCCCGGCGCGCCGCCCGAGATCGCCAACGAGCTGCGGGAGAAGCTCAACGCGTGGACCGGCCGCCGGTGGGTCGTCGTGCTGTCGAAGCAGGCAGGCGAGCCGCCGCTCGGGCAGGTGCGCCGCGAGCGCGAGGCGGCCGAGATCGCGGCGCTCAAGACGCATCCCGCCGTCGCCGCCGTGCTCGACGTCTTTCCCGACGCCGAGATCGCCGAGGTGCGCCCTCTTGCGGAGCGGCCCGACGATGAAAGTGCTACGGGTTGAAGGGAGCAATGGGAATAGGCAATCGGCAATTGCAGATTCGACTGACTATTGCCGACTGCCTGATTGCCACGTTGCCAGCAGCCAACGAGAGGACCTCGCGATGAAAGACCTGATGGGCATGATGAAGCAGGTCAAGGACATGCAGGAGCGCATGCAGAAGATGCAGGAGGAGCTCGCTGCGGTCGAGGTCGAAGGCAAGGCCGGGGCGGGGCTCGTCACGCTCGTCATGAACGGCAAGGGCGAGGTGAAGCGGGTCAGAATTGATCCGAGCCTCTTGAAGCCGGAGGAGGCGGAGATCGTCGAGGATCTGATCGTCGCGGCGAGCGCCGACGCCAAGACCAAGGTCGAGGCGGCGATCCAGGCCAAGATGGCCGAGGTCACGGGCGGCCTGCCGCTTCCCCCGGGCCTCAAGCTGTTCTGAGCAGCAGAGCCTTTGGGGGGAGGAAAATGCCGATTTCGAGCGAAGTGCTGGGAGCGATCGTCGGCGCCACCATCGGCTCGATCGCAACCGCGATCGTGAGCTACGTGCTGCACAAGAGGAGCCTGGCCCACGAACGCCGGCTTGCCCGCGAGAAGGTCGATTGGGACTTCCTCGCTACGACGCTGCCCGTGCTGTCGCGGCTCTTCTCCACCACCACGCCGGACAGGCTGACCTCGGAGAACGATGTTCTTCTTCTGGTCGACGACGTTTACGCGTCCCTGCGCGAGGGGAGCTTTCGCGGCATCTTCACGGGCAGCGCCAACACGGAGCCGATTTCAGGCAACGTCTTTTCGTACTCGGAGGGGCTGAGGAAATTCGTGCGCCGGGAGATCTCGCGCGAGGAGCTGGAACGCCAGCGCAAGCAGGCGGTCGACGAGGTCGGCGCCCACTGGAAGAAGCTCTTGCCTCACGCGGGGAACCTGTAAGGCGGGACGCGTCAAAGAATGAACTTCGACAGGTCGGCGTTCTTGGCGAGCTCGCCGACGCGCTCGTTGACATAGGCGGCGTCGATAGTGAGCGTATCTCCGTGGCGGTCGGAGGCCTCGAACGAGATCTCGTCGAGCACGCGCTCCATCACCGTCTGCAGCCGGCGCGCCCCGATGTTCTCGACCGTCGAGTTGACGAGCACGGCGGCGTCGGCAAGCGCGTCGATGGCGTCCGCCGTGAACGACAGCGTGACGCCCTCGGTCGCCATCAGCGCCACGTACTGCTTGATGAGGCTCGCCTCGGGCTCGGTCAGAATGCGCCGGAAGTCCTCCCGGGTGAGGGCTGAAAGCTCGACGCGGATCGGGAGGCGCCCCTGAAGCTCGGGCAGGAGATCCGCCGGCTTCGCCACGTGAAAAGCGCCCGACGCGATGAACAGCACATGGTCGGTGCGCACGGGGCCATGCTTGGTCGCTATCGTCGTGCCTTCGAGAAGCGGCAGGAGATCGCGCTGCACGCCCTCGCGGCTCACCTCGGCGCCCGTGCGCCCCGTCTCGCCGCGCGAGCAGATCTTGTCGATCTCGTCGAGGAACACGATGCCGTTGTTCTCGACCGCCCGGAGCGCCTCAGCCGTGATCTGCTCGGCGTCGATGAGCTTGTCGCTCTCTTCCGCGATCAGGAGACCGTAGCTGTCCTTGACCGTGACGCGGCGCGGCTTCGTGCGCGCGCCCATGGCCTTGGACAGCATCTCGCCGATGTTGATCGCGCCCACCGATCCGCCCGGCATGCCCGGAATGTCGAACATGGAGAGAGGGGAGCCCGAGTCGGAGATCTGAACCTCGATCTCCTTGTCGTTGAGCTCGTTCGACCGAAGCCGCCTGCGGAACGTCTCGCGGGTCGCGGGCGAGGCGGCGGGGCCGACCAGGGCGTCGAGGACGCGCTCCTCGGCGTTCTTCTCGGCGTTGGCGCGCACCTCCTTGCGCCGCGCCTCGCGCACGAGCGCGATGCCGACCTCGGTCAGGTCGCGAATGATGCTGTCGACGTCGCGGCCGACGTAGCCGACCTCGGTGAACTTCGTCGCCTCGACCTTGAGAAAGGGCGCGCCCGCGAGCTTGGCGAGGCGGCGCGAGATCTCCGTCTTGCCGACGCCGGTCGGCCCGATCATCAGGATGTTCTTCGGCAGCACCTCCTCCTTGAGCTCGCCCGTGAGCTGCTGGCGCCGCCACCGGTTGCGGAGCGCGATCGCGACCGCGCGCTTGGCGTCGTTCTGCCCGACGATGTAGCGGTCGAGCTCGGAGACGATCTCGCGCGGGGAAAAGCTGGTCATGCCGTATTCCGTCTCGTGTGTTCGACGCGTACCGTCCTACCGGGCCGACGGCAGGGTCTCGATGATGATGTTTGCGTTCGTGTAGACGCAGATCTCGGCGGCGATCGCCATGGACTTTCGCGCGATCGCTTCCGCGTCGAGGTCCGTATCGAGGAGCGCGCGGGCCGCCGCGAGCGCGTAGCTGCCGCCCGACCCGATCCCCATGACGTGGCTCTCCGGCTCGAGCACGTCGCCCGTCCCCGTGAGCACCAGCGTCGTGTCCCTGTCGGCGACGATCATCATCGCCTCGAGCCGGCGCAGGAAGCGGTCCGTCCGCCAGTCCTTGGCGAGCTCGACGGCGGCCCGCATGAGCTGGCCCGGATACTGCTCGAGCTTGGCTTCGAGCCTCTCGAACAAGGTAAATGCGTCGGCAGTGGCTCCGGCGAAGCCGCCGATCACGCCGCCCTTGCCGAGCTGGCGCACCTTCTTGGCGTTAGCCTTGATGATCGTCGCGCCGAAGCTCACCTGGCCGTCGCCGGCGATGACGACCTGCCCGCCCTTGCGCAGCGTCAAGATCGTCGTGCCGTGCCACTGGGAAGCCTCCGCCGGGGAGGGAGAAATGGTCGCCATGGGTCTTGTGCATCTCGGCCTGCCCTCGCCGTTATTCAAGAGACGAAAGAGGCCGGGCCATACTGGAACGGGGGCTCTGAAGCTGATAAACGCTTGACCTCGGCGTGGCAAGACGAGGCGCGGCTCGAGAGGGCGACGTTCAAGAGGGCACCGTGAGGCGGCAGGCGACCATTTCCCGCAAGACCAAGGAGACGGAGATCACCTGCTCGGTCGATCTCGACGGCACCGGGGTATCCGAGATCTCGACCGGCATCGGCTTTCTCGACCATATGCTCGAGCAGCTCGCCCGCCACTCGCTGATCGACATTCGCCTCGCTGCGCGCGGCGACCTCAACATCGACTGTCATCACACGACCGAGGACTGCGGCATCGTGCTCGGCCAGGCGGTGGCCAAGGCGCTCGGCGACAAGCAGGGCATTGCCCGCTACGCCGACGTGCACCTCGCCATGGACGAGACGCTGACGCGGGTCGCGCTCGACGTCTCCGGGCGCCCCTACCTCGTCTGGAAGGTCGACTTCTCGCGGGCAAAGATCGGCGAGATGGACACCGAGCTCTTCCGCGAGTGGTTTCAGGCCTTTGCCCAGAACGCCGGGATCACGCTCCACGTCGCGACCCTCTACGGAGAAAACAACCACCATATTGCAGAGACTTGCTATAAGGGCCTCGCCCGCGCTCTCCGCGGCGCCGTGACCATCGACGCGCGCCAGGGCGCACGCGTTCCCTCGACCAAGGGGACGCTCGTCTGACGCGTTGGTTCCCGTGAGCCTGGGATTGTTCCTCCCGTGACCGTGTTCACCGTGCACGAGCCCCCGAACGCCCCTCTAAGCCCGATCGATCGCGCCGAGAAGCTTCGGTTCGTGAAGGAGGGCTTTTCCTGGGGCGCGGCGCTCGTTGCGCCGGTTTGGCTCGCCGCAAAGGGGGAATGGATCGCGCTCGCGGCCTATCTCGCCGCGGCCGCGGTGCTCGGCATGATCCTCGCGGCGCTCGGCGCCGAGCCCGCATGGGTGAGCCTCATTTTTCTGGCCGCCAACGTCGTGCTCGGGTTCGAGGCCGGAGAGCTCGAGCGCTGGTCGCTCGCGCGCGCCGGGTGGCGGGAGATCGGCCTCGTGAGCGGCCGCACGCGCGAGGAGTGCGAGCGGCGCTTCTTCGAGGGCTGGCTGTCGCAGGAGCCGAGTACGGTCACGACGATCGTCAATCCTGACGTATTGACGCCTCCTCAATGGCAGCTCCCGCGCTGGCCCGGCTGGCGCGCGCTGCTCGGCATCGGGCCCTAGCCTCCGATGCAGCGCGTCGTCATCATCGACTACGGGTCAGGAAATCTTCACTCGGCGGCCAAGGCGCTCGAGCGCGCCGCGCGCGAAAGCGGAAGCCGGTCCGAGATCATCGTCAGCTCGAGAAGCGCCGACGTGACGGCAGCCGACCGCATCGTCCTCCCCGGCGTCGGCGCCTTCGCCGACTGCAAGCGCGGGCTCGAGGCGCGTGCCCGGCATGCGCGAGGCGCTCGAGCAGGCGGTCCGCAAGGAGCGCCGGCCGTTTCTCGGCATCTGCGTCGGCATGCAGCTCATGGCCGCGCGCGGCCTCGAGTTCGAGGTGACGGAGGGACTGGGCTGGATCGCGGGCGAGGTCCGCGCGATCGAGCCGGCCGATCCCTCCCTCAAGATCCCGCACATGGGCTGGAACACACTCGACGTGGTGCGAAGCCACCCCCTCCTCGACGGGATCGAAACGGGCCCCCAAGGCCTCCACGCCTATTTCGTGCATTCCTTCCATTTGGTCCCGGCCGACCGCGGAGCTATTGTCGCCGAGACCGACTACGGCGGCCCAGTTACCGCCATTGTCGCCAAGGACAATATGGCCGGCACGCAATTCCACCCGGAGAAGAGTCAGATGCTGGGGCTCAAGCTGCTCGCGAACTTTCTCTCCTGGCGGCCCTGATGCGCGCGCCGGGGGGCAAACTCGGCCCGTCGTCTGGCGGGCTCGTCGCAGCCTGCGCACTGACGCTTGCCGCGGTCATCAATGCCAGCGCGAACGCCCCGACCCCGACGGCGGCCGGCGTCTGGCGCCAGACCGACCCCGATACGGGCAAGGTCGGAGCGCTGGTGACGTTCGCCGAAGAGAACGGCGTATTCAAGGGATGGTTCTCGCGGCTGTACACGGCCGAGGGCGAGGACCCGAACCCGCTCTGCACGGAGTGCCCCGGCCCAAAGCGCGGCCTCCCTCTGCTTGGCCTCGTCTTCATCGAAGGCATGAAGCGCACCGGCCTCGACTACGAGGGGGGCACGATCCTCGATCCCGAGAGCGGCGACACCTACAGCGCCAGCATGACGCTGAGCGAGGACGGCACGCGGCTCGAGGTCAGGGGCTATGTCGGACTGTCCATATTCGGCGGCAGCCAGGTCTGGACGCGGGCCAAGTAACCGGCCTCGGGCCGCATTGCGCATTTCCCGATTGCGCAAAGTATGCAATCTGCGGGCTGCGCCCGCTATGAGAAGGCACGACCACACGGCCGGGAGGACACTTTGGGCATCGAACCCAGGTTTGAGCAACGGCTCGAAGCCTGCCGGCAGGCCGTCGAGAGCCGAATGGCGAGCCTGCTCTCCGCCCAGGCGAGCGAAGGGCTGGGCTCGGCCCGGCTCGGCGAGGCCATGCGCTACGCGACGCTCGGCGGCGGGAAGCGCTTCCGCCCGTTCCTGGTGATCGAGACGGCGGCGCTGTTCGGCGTGCCGCAAGAGCACGCGCTCGACGCGGCGGCCGCCGTCGAATGCATCCACTGCTACTCCCTCGCCCACGACGATCTCCCGGCTATGGACGACGACGACCTGAGGCGGGGGCGTCCTACGGTGCACAAGGCCTTCGACGAGGCGACGGCAATCCTCGCCGGCGACGGGCTACTCACGTTCGCCTTCGAGATCCTCGGGCGCATAGGTCCGGGGTCCGATGCCGCGATCCAGCTCGAACTCGTTCTCGGCCTCGCCCGCGCCTCGGGCTGGCAGGGCATGGCCGGCGGGCAGATGCTCGACCTCGACGCCGAGGGCTCCGTGAACGATCTCGAGGCAGTGCATCGCATTCAGGCGCTGAAGACGGGCGCGCTGATCGAGTTCTCGGTCGACGCCGGCGCCATTCTGGGACGCGCGGGGCGCACCGAGCGCGAAACGCTTGCCGGTTACGCCCGCGCCCTCGGGCTCGCCTTCCAGGTCGCCGACGACCTCCTCGACGCGGAAGGCGACGCCGCCGAGGTCGGCAAATCGACGGCCAAGGACGCGGCCGCCGGCAAGGCGACGTTCGTCTCGCTGCTCGGCATCAAGGGCGCGCGCGAGAAGCTTGCGGCTCTCGAGAGCGAGGCCATTGCCGCGCTCGCGATCTTCGGGCCGCGCGCCGACGTTCTGCGCGAGGCGGCAAGCTTCGTCAGCCGGCGGCGCAGTTGAAGATTGGCGCGAGGAAAGAGGCAGCGTGTCGGGCCAGGATACCGCGTTCGTCACCGGCGCCTCGGGCTTCGTCGGCTCGGCCGTGGCGCGGGCGCTCCTCGCGGACGGCCTTGCCGTGCGGGCGCTCGTCCGGCGGGCGAGGCCGCGCGGCAATCTCGACGGCCTCGGGGTCGAGATCGTCGAAGGCGACATGCGCGACATCGACGCCGTCACGCGCTGGGCAAAGGGCGCGCGCTACGTCTTTCATGTCGCGGCCGACTACCGCCTGTGGGTCCCCGACCCGAACGAGATCATAACCGCGAACGTCGAAGGCACGCGGGCCGTCATGACCGCGGCGCGGGCGGCCGGCGCCGAGCGCATCGTCTATACGTCGAGCGTCGCGACCTTGCGATTGCACGAGGACGGCACGCCCGCCGACGAATCCGGGCCGCTCTCCGAGCCGGAGGCGATTGGCGCCTACAAGAGGAGCAAGGTCGCGGCCGAGCGCCTCGTCGAGGCCATGGTCGCGGGCGAGGGGCTGCCCGCCGTCATCGTCAACCCGTCGACGCCGGTTGGGCCGCGCGACGCGCGCCCGACGCCGACCGGCCGCATCATCGTCGAGGCGGCGTCGGGGCGCGTGCCGGCCTATGTCGACACCGGCCTCAATCTCGTTCACGTCGACGACGTCGCCGCGGGGCACCTCGCGGCGCTGAGGCGCGGTAGAATTGGCGAGCGCTATATCCTCGGCGGCGACGACATGACCCTCGCCGAAATGCTGGGCGTAATCGCACGCGCGGTGGGCCGGCGGCCACCCAGCGTGAAGCTCCCGCGCGCGCTCGTTTATCCCGTGGCCTTCGCCGCCGAGGCGGTCGCGCGCGCGACCGGCCGCGAGCCCTTCGTTACCGTCGACGGCCTCAGACTGGCGAAATACCGGATGTTCTTTACCTCCGCCAAGGCCGAGCGCGAGCTCGGCTATCGCCACCGCCCCGCCGTGGAGGGGCTGCGCGACGCGATCTCTTGGTTCCGCGAGGGGGGCTATCTCACATGAGCTGGGATCTGGCGCTCGCATGTCTCGCGCTGGCCGCTTGGGGCTATCTGCTTCTCTTCCGCGGCGGTTTCTGGCTTTGCCCCGAGCGTGACGATCGCGACCTTGCCAAGGCGCCCGACGGCCCGTGGCCCAGCGTCGCCGCGATCATCCCGGCGCGCAACGAGGCGGACATGCTGCCCAAGAGCCTCGCCTCGCTCTTGGCGCAGGATTATCCCGGCGCCTTCTCCATCATCGTCGTCGACGACGAGAGCGACGACGGTACGGCAGACGCGGCACGCAATGCCGCCGCCGGCTCGTCGCGCGCAGTCGAAGTCCTCGCCGGCAAGCCGCGCCCTCCCGGCTGGACCGGCAAGGTATGGGCCATGCAGCAGGGCGTGGAGCATGTCGCGGGCCTGGCGCAGCCGCCCGAGTACATCCTCTTCACCGACGCCGACATCGGCTACGCGCCCGACGCGCTGAGATGCCTCGTGGCGCGCGCTCGCGCGGGCGGCCTCGTGCTCGCTTCCCTCATGGCGAAGCTCAATTGCACGAGCCTGGCCGAGCGCGCGCTCATCCCGGCCTTCATTTTTTTCTTTCAGATGCTCTACCCGTTCCGCTGGGTGGCCGAACCAAGCAACCCGACCGCCGCCGCGGCCGGCGGATGCATGCTGGTCGAGCGGCGCGCCCTCGCCCACGCCGGCGGCATCGGCGCCATACGCGGGGCGCTCATCGACGACTGCGCGCTCGCCGCCGTCATGAAGAGGGAGGGGCCGATCTGGCTCGGGCTGACCGAGCGCGTCACGAGCCTCAGGCCCTATCCGCACGTCTCCGACATCCGCCGCATGGTCGCGCGCTCGGCCTATGCGCAGCTCCGCTATTCTCCCCTGCTCCTCGCCGGGACCGTCGTCGCCATGGGACTGACGTATATTGCGCCCCCGGTCATCGCCCTTTTCGGCGGCCCTCCCGCGCAGGGGATCGCGGCTGCGGCTTGGGGCCTCATGGCCCTCGCATTCCAGCCCACCTTGCGACTCTACGGTCTTTCGCCGATCTGGGGCGCCGCGCTACCCCTGATTGCACTCGCGTACTTGGCCTTTACCCTCGATTCCGCGTATCAGCATGGCAGGGGACGCGGCGGCATGTGGAAGGGGCGCGCCCAGGCGCTCCCGGGTGGGTGATGAGCGAGACTGCGAGCTACAAATCGGGGAAGTCCGAGCGCGACGAGAATTTCCCGGTCGCATCGCACCTCATTGCGGCGCGCTATCGCGGGCCCATCCTCGCCTACTACCGGTTCGCGCGCGCAGCCGACGACGCCGCCGATCATGCGACGCTCAGCGACAGCGACAAGTTCGCAATTCTGGCCTCGCTCGAGGATACGCTTCTCGGCAGGAGCGACGCCGCGGCCGACGCGCTCCCGCTGCGCCGGGCGCTTGCCGAGACCGGCCTCGCGCCGACCCACGCGCTCGAGCTTCTGGCCGCCTTCCGCCAGGACGTGACGAAGAAGCGCTACCGCGACTGGGACGACCTCATGGACTATTGCCGCTATTCGGCCATGCCGGTCGGCCGTTTCGTGCTCGACGTCCATGGCGAGCCGAAGTCCACATGGGGCCCCTCCGACTCGCTTTGCGCCGCGCTCCAGGTCATCAATCACCTGCAGGATTGCGCCAAGGACTATCGCAACCTCGACCGCGTCTACCTGCCGCTCGACACGCTCGCCGCGCACGGGACCGGCGTCGAGGCGCTGGCGGCGCCGCGCGCCTCGCCTGGCCTCAAAGGCGCGATCCGCGCGCTCGCCGAAAAGACCCTGAGCCTCATGCCGTCTGCCGAGCGCCTTCCGCGCGAGGTCCGCGACCTGCGCCTTGCCGCCGAGACGGCCACGATCGCGGCGCTGGCCGACAAGCTCATCGCGCTTCTCCTCGCGCGCGACCCGCTCTCCGAGCGCGTCCATCTTTCCAAGATGGCGATGCTCGCAATTGCCGCGCGGGCGACGGCGGGCGTGCTCTCGCGCCGATTTACACACCCCGCCACGCAGGCCGGCGCAGCCCGAGGCAACGCGCCATGAGCGTCGCCGAAGCCTCCCTATCCCGGGCCCCGGTCGCCGCGAGCAGCTCGTTCTACGCCGCCATGCGCATTCTGCCGCGCCCACAAAGGGAGGCGATGTTCGCGGTCTATGCCTTCTGCCGCGCCGTCGACGACATTGCCGACGAGCCCGGGCCGGTGCCAGAGCGCCTCGGTCGGCTCGAAGAGTGGCGGCGCGATCTCGACCGGCTCTATCGCGGCGGCGGAGAGACAGGCCTCACGCGAGGCCTCAAAGCTCCGGTCGAGACGTTCGGATTGCGCCAGGGGGACTTCCTCGCCGTGATCGACGGCATGGAGCTCGATGTGCGCCGGGACAAGTCGGCGCCGGATTGGCAGGCCCTCGATCGCTATTGCGATTGCGTGGCCTCGGCCGTCGGGCGCCTTTCGGCACGAATCTTCGGCCTCCCCGACGCGGACGGTATCGAGCTTTCCCATCACCTCGGGCGCGCCCTCCAGCTCACCAACATTCTGCGCGACCTCGACGAGGACGGCGCCATGGGCCGCCTCTACCTTCCGAGAGAGGCGCTGGCGGACGCTCGCATCGAGAGCGAGGCCATCGCGGACGTGCTCGCGCATCCGAGGCTCGATGAGGCCTGCCGCGCCGTCGCGCTCCGCGCGCGGGGACACTTTCACGAGGCCCACCGCGTCATGGCGCGCCTGCCGCGGCAAAAGGTCCGCTCGCCGCGCCTCATGGGCGCCGTCTACCGCGCCATTCTCGACCAGCTCGAGCGACGCGGATGGGAAGCCCCGCGCGAGCCGGCGCGCCCGTCGAAGCGGCTGATCCTCTGGGCCATCGTCCGCCACGGTCTCTTCTGATGACGGCAGGCACCGTTCATGTGATAGGCGCCGGGCTCGCCGGCCTCGCCGCCGCGGTCGCTCTCGCACGGGGCCCGCGCAAGGTCGTCGTCCACGAGCTCGCCCGCTTTGGCGGCGGGCGCTGCCGGTCCTTCTTCGAGCCCGCGCTTGGGCTCGAGATCGACAACGGCAGCCATCTCGTGCTGTCCGGCAATCACGCCGTCTTGGGCTTTCTCGAGACGATCGGGGCCGCCGGCGCCCTCACCGGACCCGAGACTAGCGCGTTCGACTTTGCCGACGCGAAGTCCGGCGCGCGCTGGACCTTGCGCCCGAATGCGGGGCGCCTGCCGTGGTGGATCTTTGCCAAGGACCGCCGCGTACCGGGGACCCGCGCGCGCGACTATCTTGCACTCGTGCACCTCCTCACCGCAAAGCCGGGCCGCACGCTCGGCGAGACGGTTCCCTGCAGCGGGACACTCTACGAGCGGCTCACGCACCCCCTGTTTCTCGCCGCCCTCAACACCGAGCCGCCCGCCGCCTCGGCAACGCTCGCGGGCGCGATCGTGCGCGAGACGCTGGCTCGCGGCGGCTCAGCATGCCGTCCGCTCATCGCCGCCAAAGGCCTCGACGCGGCCTTCATCACGCCGGCGCTCACATACCTCGAACGTCATGGCGTGGTCGTGCGCTTCGACCGCCCGCTGCGGCGCTTCGAGTTCGCCGACGCTCGCGTGCGCGCCCTCGAGTTCGACGGCGAGCGGATCGAGCTCGGCGCCGAGGACCTCGTCATTCTCGCGGTTCCGGCCTGGGTCGCGCCGCTGCTCGTGCCCGGCTTGCTGGCGCCCCAGGAGTTCCGATCGATCATCAATACCCATTTCAGGATTGCGCCGCCGCCCGGCGCGCCGAAAATTCTCGGCGTCGTCAACGGCACTTCCGAATGGCTGTTCGCCTTCCCCGATCGGATTGCGGTGACCATCAGCTCCGGAGACCGCTATCTCGAGACGGAGCGCGAGCCGCTCGCGCGCGAGATCTGGAGCGAGGTCGCGAAGCTCTACGCACTCCCTGCCGAAATTCCGCCATGGCAGATCATCAAGGAACGGCGAGCGACGTTTGCCTCGCTGCCCGCGCAAGAGAAACGGCGGCCCGGCACGGAAACGACCTGGCGCAATCTGCTTCTTGCGGGGGATTGGACGGCGACGGGGCTTCCGGCCACCATCGAGGGCGCGATACGCTCCGGCAATAGGGCGGCCGAGCTGGCTGCCCTGGATCGTATCTGATAAGAGCGTCCGCGGCGGGCGCACGAAAGGACGGCGGTATGGCGGCAGACAAATCCGTTGCAGAAATGGCGAGGGCCGGCGCGTCCATCTCGGCGGCGGCGCCGCAAGTGGAGCGCTCGATTGCCGACGCGACGCGGGCGCTCTTCGCCCTTCAGCGCGACGACGGCCATTTCGTCTTCGAGCTCGAGGCCGACGCGACGATTCCGGCCGAATATATCTTGATGCGCCATTATCTCGGCGAGCCGGTCGACGCCGAGCTCGAGCGAAAGATCGCGGTCTACCTCAGGCGCATCCAATCGGCGGACGGCGGCTGGCCGTTGTTCCATGACGGCGCCTCCAACATCAGCGCCAGCGTCAAGGCCTACTTCGCGCTCAAGATGGTGGGCGACGATATCGGGGCTAAGCACATGGCGCGCGCGAGGGCCTGGATCCTGGCCCAAGGCGGCGCCGCCGCGAGCAACGTCTTCACGCGCAATCTGCTCGCGCTCTACGAAGCCATCCCCTGGCGCGGCGTCCCGGTGATGCCGGTCGAGATCATGCTGTTGCCGCGCTGGTTCCCGTTCCATCTCGACAAGATCTCCTACTGGGCGCGCACCGTGATCGTGCCGCTCACCGTCCTCAATGCGCTGAAGCCCAAGGCGCTCAACCCGAAAGGCGTGCGCATCGACGAGCTGTTCGTCGTGCCGCCCGGCGAGGTGCGCCACTGGCCCAAGGGCCCGCACCAGACCTGGCCGTGGTCGCAAGTCTTCGGCGGCATCGACCGGGTGTTGCGCTTGCTTCAGCCGGCGTTCCCGAAATCGACCCGCAAGCACGCGATCGAGAAGGCGCGGGCCTTCGTCACGGAGCGCTTGAACGGCGATGACGGCCTCGGCGCGATCTTCCCCGCCATGGTCAACTCGGTCTTGATGTTCGTGGCGCTCGGCTACCCGAAGGACCACCCAGATCTCAAAATCGCGCGCGCCTCGATCGAGAAGCTGCTCCTCGTCAAGGACGACGAGGCCTACTGCCAGCCGTGCCTGTCGCCGGTATGGGATACGGCACTCGCGACGCATACGCTGCTCGAGCTCGGCAGCGCCGAGGCCAACGAGCGGGCGCACCGCGGCCTCGAGTGGCTGAAGCCGCTGCAGGTGCTCGATACGGTCGGCGACTGGGCGGCGAGCCGCCCCGGCGTGCGCCCCGGCGGCTGGGCGTTCCAGTACGCCAATCCGCACTACCCCGATCTCGACGACACCGCCGTCGTCGTCATGGCCATGGACCGCGCCTCGGGCCGCCTGCCCGGCGCAGGCGCCGAATACCGCGAGGCGATTGCGCGCGGACGCGAATGGGTCGAGGGCCTGCAGAGCAAGAACGGCGGCTGGGGCGCGTTCGACGCCGACAACACGTACCATTATCTCAATCAGATCCCCTTCTCCGACCACGGCGCGCTGCTCGACCCGCCGACCGCCGACGTGACTGCCCGCTGCGTCTCGATGCTGGCCCAGCTCGGCGCCAGGCGCGGAGCGAGCCCGGCGCTCGACCGGGGCATCGAGAACCTCCTTGCGACGCAAGAGCCCGAGGGCAGCTGGTACGGCCGCTGGGGCATGAACTACATCTACGGGACCTGGTCGGTGCTGTGCGCCTTCAACGCGGCCGGCGTCGACCCCTCGTCCGCGGCCGTGCGCAAGGCGGTCGCCTGGCTCGTCGCCATCCAGAACGCCGACGGCGGCTGGGGCGAGGACGGGGAGAGCTACAAGCTCAACTACAAAGGCTACGAGAAGGCGCCGAGCACGGCCTCGCAGACGGCCTGGGCAATCTTGGGCCTCATGGCGGCGGGCGAGATCGATCACCCGGCGGTGGCCCGCGGCATCGCCTACCTCACGAGCACGCAGGGCACGGACGGCTTCTGGACGGAAGAGCGCTTCACGGCGACGGGATTCCCGCGCGTGTTCTATCTGCGCTATCACGGCTATGCGAAGTTCTTCCCGCTATGGGCGCTGGCGCGGTACTCCAATCTCAAGTCCGCCAATGCGCGGACCGTCTCGGTCGGAATGTGAGTCTTGATCCATTTGCTGTAGCCCGTTTGTAGTTCCAACCGTCATGCCCGCGTCATGTCGTAGACATGCCTCCGGCATGACCGGGCATCCGTCCAAATTGGCAGTAGGAACCTTCAGCAGGCTTGGGCGGATCCCCGCCTCCGCGGGGATGACGCCAGGAGGGCAGGAAACGTATCAGGAGCACGACCTGCCCATATGAATGCCGAACCTAAATTCGTTTTAGCTGTGTCGGGCCTCACGGCCGAGGCGCGCATCGCCGAGCGATCGGCGCGCGTGAGAGCCGTTGCCGGCGGCGGGGACGCGGCGCAGCTAAAGGCGCTCGTCTCGCAGGCGGTCGCGGACGGCGCTCGGGGCGTCATCAGCTTCGGCCTCGCGGGCGGGCTCGACCCCAAGCTCGGCGCGGGCACTATTCTCGTCGGCCGCACGATCGTGCACGAGAGCGAGCGCTTCGCCGCCGACGCGCCGTGGTGCCGGTATCTCGAGCGGCGGTTGCCTCGGGCTCAAGGCGTCACGCTCGCCGGCGTCGATCGTCCCGTTGCGCTCGCCTCCGAGAAGGCGGCGCTCTTCGCCTCGACCGGAGCGGCCGCCGTCGACATGGAGAGCCATCACGCGGCACGCATGGCGAGGGAGCACTCGCTTCCCTTTGCGGCGCTCCGCGTCGTCACCGATCCGGCAGGCCGGACGCTGCCCGCCGCCGCGCTCGCCGGAATGCGGGCGGACGGGACGACCGATGTCGCCGCCGTGCTCGGCGCTCTCGTCGAGAATCCGTGGCAGCTCCCGGAGCTCGCGCGCATCGCCAATGACGCGCGCCGCGCGTTTGCCGAGCTACTCCGCAGCCTCAGGCTTCTGGGACCTGGCCTCGGCCTTTTCGATCTCGGCTAGCTTCTGCTCGACGTGGCGCGAGAACACGTACTCGGCCGGCCGCTGGTTCGAGAGAGGGATCTCGGGCACCATGGGGCCTTCGGTCCTGACCCCGTTGAGCGCGAGCCCGGCAAGCTTCCACGGTTTCTTGACCGCATCGACGACAGCGGAGGCCTCATAGCCGCTGTGGACCATGCAGTCGGCGCATTTCTCGTAGTTGCCGGTGCCGTAGGCGTCCCAGTCGGTCTCCTCCATCAGCTCCTTGAACGTCTTGGCGTAGCCTTCGCCGAGGAGGTAGCAGGGCCGCTGCCAGCCGAACACCGTGCGCGTCGGGTTGCCCCACGGCGTGCAGTGGTAGCTCTGGTTGCCGGCGAGGAAGTCGAGGAACAGCGCCGACTGGAAGAACGGCCATGCGCGCCCGCCGCGTCCGCGCCGGAAGATGTCGCGGAAGAGCTGCTTCGTCCTGGCGCGGTTGAGGAAGTGCTGCTGGTCGGGCGCCCGCTCGTAGGCGTAGCCGGGCGAGATCGTGATGCCGCCGACGCCGAGCCCCTTCACGGTGTCGAAGAAATCCGCGACGCGCTTGGCCTCCGCATCGCTGAAGAGCGTGCAGTTGATGTTGACGCGGAAGCCCTTGGCCTTGGCCGTCTTGATGGCAGCCACCGCGCGATCGTAGACGCCCTTCTGGCACACCGAGCGGTCGTGCATCTCAGGATCGCCGTCGAGATGGATCGACCAGTTGAAGCGCCGGTGCGGCCGGTACTGATCGATCTTCTTCTCGAGCAAGAGCGCATTGGTGCAGACGGTGACGAACTTGCCCTTGGCGAGCGCGCCCTCGACGATCTCGGGCAGCTCCTTGTGCAAGAGCGGCTCGCCCCCGGCCATGACGACCACGGGCGCCCCGCACTCGTCGATCGCGTGCAGGCTGTCCTTCACCGAAAGCCGCTGGTTCAGGATCTTGTCGGGATAGTCGATCTTGCCGCAGCCCGCGCAGGCGAGGTTGCAGCGGAAGAGCGGCTCGAGCATCAGCACGAGCGGATAGCGTTTGCGGCCCCTCAGGTGCTGGCCGACCACATAGGCGCCGATCGAGATTACTTGATCGAGAGGAATTCCCACGCCGGGCTCCCTGTCCGGTTCGGTTGCAGATGGCCCTTGTTCGCGCCCGGCGTCAAGCGTCCACCAGCTCCTGAGGCAGCCGGAATTGGATTCTTTCCTGAATTCCGTCCAGCGTCGCGATCTCCACGGGGCCGAAGGCGCGCAGCGCCTCGATCACGTCGTCGACGAGCACGTCGGGCGCGGAGGCGCCCGCCGTCAGCCCGATGGTCGATATTCCCTCGAACCAGCTGGGGTCGAGCTCGCTGCCGTCGGCCACGAGATAGCTCGGGATGCCGACCTCGGCCCCGATCTCGCGCAGGCGGTTGGAGTTCGAGCTGTTGCTCGCCCCCACCACCAGAATGAGCTCGACGTTCTTGGCCAGCTCGCGCACGGCCGTCTGGCGATTTTGCGTCGCATAGCAGATATCGCGGGTCTCGGGGCCGACCACGTTGCTGAACCGTCTCTTCACGGCCATGATCGTCGCTCGCGTGTCGTCGACGCTGAGCGTTGTTTGCGTGATGTAGGCGACGGGCGTGTCGTCGGGGATGTCGAGGGCGGCGACATCGCGCTGATCCTGGACGAGGTGCACGGGCCCCGTGAGCTGGCCCATCGTCCCCTCGACCTCCGGGTGCCCGGCATGGCCGATCAGGATCACCGTTCGCCCTTGGTCGACGTAGCGCTGGCCCTCGTGATGGACCTTGGCCACGAGCGGGCATGTCGCGTCGAGCACGGAAAGTCCCCGCTCGTCGGCGTCGCGCTCGACGGCCCGCGACACGCCGTGGGCGCTGAAGATCGTCACCGCGCCGGGCGGCACCTCGGAAAGCTCCTCGACGAAGCGTGCGCCCTTGAGCTTCAGGCTCTCGACCACATGCCGGTTGTGAACGATCTCGTGGCGCACGTAGACGGGGGAGCCATACTTTTCGAGGGCCCGCTCGACGATCTCGATGGCCCGCACAACCCCTGCGCAATAACCGCGCGGCTGCGCCAAAATAACCTTCATGCCCCACCCACTCCGGATCTATCCGGCGCACCACCGCCCTGTCGGACGGCGGACCGCTCGATTGATTACCCCCGCTTGGCGCCCCCGAAATCCTTCGGCATCATGCCGCAGCATTTTTGCCGATGCCAGCCGCAAGCGCGCCACTATAACGAACTTTGCTCGGATTCCAGCCCAAGGCTTCGCCAGAAGCGCTCACCCTGTTGCCGAATTGCTTGCGGATCGTAGATGCTGACACGGGTCCTTGTGGCGATCGTCTGGGCCTCCTGCCGGGTTCCCTGGCTCGTCCTCGCCTTGGCTCTGGCCGGCTCGTTCTTTGCCGCGGACTACACGGCCAGGAACTTTGCCATGACGACCGACACGGGCCGGCTCGTCGCCTCGCATCTGCCCTGGCGCCAGCGCGAGCTGGCCTATGATGCGGCATTTCCGCAACACATGGAGACAATTGTCGTCGTCATCGACGCTCCGACCCCCGAGCGGGCCGAGGCCGCGACTCAATCCCTCGAGGCATCGCTAAGGGCGGACACGGAGCATTTCCGCTCGCTGCGCAGGCCCGACGGCGGGACCTTCTTCGAGCGAAGCGGGCTCCTCTACCTCAAACCCGACGAGGTCAGCCGCACCACCGAGCAGCTCATCAGGGCGCAGCCGTTCCTCGGCACGCTCGCCGCCGATCCCACGCTGCGCGGCCTCGCCCGGGCGTTGTCCTTCATCCCCGAGGGCGTGAAAGCCGATCGCATTGCGCTCTCCGATTTCGAAAAGCCGCTCTCGCAAATCGCCGGCGCAATCGAATCGCTCCTTGCCGGCGAGACGGCCGCCTTCTCGTGGGGCGAGCTCATGACGGGGGAAGACGCGAAGGGGCAAGCGACGCGCCGCTTCATCTACGTGAAGCCCGTGCTCGACTACAGCGCGCTCGAGCCGGGCGCCGAAGCCTCCGCCGCCATCCGGAAGGCGGCGGCGAGCCTCGGCCTCACGCCCGAGGCCGATGTCCGCGTGCGGCTCACGGGATCGGTGGCGCTCGCCGACGAGGAGTTCGCGACCGTCGCCGACGGCGCCCTCGTCAACAATGCCGTGACGCTGGCCGCCGTCCTTCTCATCCTGTGGCTCGCGCTGCGCTCGGGCCGCATCATTCTCGCCGTCGTCGTGAGCCTGTTCGTCGGCCTCATTCTCACGGCCGCGACGGGGCTCGCCATGGTCGGCGCGTTCAACGTCATCTCGGTCGCCTTCGCCGTGCTGTTCGTCGGCATCGGCGTCGACTTCGGCATCCAGTTCGCTGTCCGCTATCGCCAGGAGCGCCATGAGATCGACGACCTCAAGGGGGCGCTCGAATCGGCGGCGGCCCAAGCCGGCAAGCCGCTGGCGCTCGCCGCTTCCGCCACCGCCGCGGGTTTCTACTCCTTTGCGCCGACCGACTATCGCGGCGTCTCCGAGCTCGGCCTCATCGCCGGCACCGGCATGCTGATCGCGTTCCTGACCAGCGTCACGCTGCTGCCCGCCCTGCTCATGCTTTTGAAGCCGCGCGGCGAGCCGGCCGAGGTTGGCTATCGATGGCTCGCCCCCGTCGACCGTTTCCTGGCCCGTCATCGCGGCCCCGTGCTCCTGCTCACGGCGCTCGCGGTGATCGCGGGCCTGCCGCTGCTCTTCAAGCTCAAGTTCGACTTCAATCCGCTCAACCTGCGTAGCGCCAGGGTCGAGTTGGTCGCGACCATGCTCGATCTCATGAAGAAGCCGGAGACGGCGCTCGACAAGATCAACGTCCTGCTCCCCTCCCTCGACGACGCCGAGGCGATGGCGCGCCGTCTCGACGCGCTGCCCGAGGTCGCGCAGACGCTGACGCTCGAGAGCTTCGTGCCCGAGGACCAGGAGGAGAAGCTCGCGACCATCGCCGACGCGGCAAGCCTGCTCGGTCCGACGCTCGATCCCTCGGAGACGGCACCCAAGCCCAGCGACGGCGAGACGGTCGAAGCGCTGAGGGATACCGCGCAGGCCTACGTCAATTCGCGCGCGGGAAGCCTGTCGATCAGGCTCGCGGGCGTGCTTCGCCAGCTCGCCGCCGCCGATCCCGGACGGCGCGCGAAGATCGAGCGCGAGCTGATGGAGGGCTTTGGCGTGCGCCTGCGCCAGATCCGCAACGGGCTCAAGGCCGCGCCCGTCACGCTGGACAGCCTTCCCCAGGACCTGGTGCGCGATTGGAAGACCGAGGACGGGCGCGCCCGCGTCGAGGTCGCGCCCAAGGGCAACGCCAACGACAACGCCAACCTCAAGCGCTTCGTCAAGGCCGTGCTCGCCGTGGCACCGCAAGCGACCGGCACGCCCGTTCTCATTCAGGAGTTGGCCGACGTCGTCGTGAAGGCGTTCATCCAGGCGGCAGCCCTCGCGCTCGTGTCGATCACCGCGATCCTGCTCATCGTGCTTCGGCGCGTGACCGACGTGCTGCTCACGCTGGTGCCGCTGCTGCTCGCCTCCGTCGTGACGCTCGAGCTCATGGTGCTGTTCGATCTGCCGCTCAACTTCGCCAACATCATCGCGCTCCCGCTCCTGCTCGGCGTCGGCGTCGCGTTCAAGATCTACTACGTGCTCGCCTGGCGCGGCGGCGAGACGAGCCTGCTCGCCTCGCCCTTGACGCGCGCCGTCTTCTTCAGCGCCTTGACCACGGCGACCGCGTTCGCGAGCCTGTGGCTCTCGAGCCATCCCGGCACCGCGAGCATGGGCAAGCTCTTGAGCCTCTCCCTCGTCACGACGCTCTTTGCCGCCGTTCTCTTCCAGCCGATCCTGATGGGCCCGCCGCGGGAGAAGGCCGCGCCGAAGGTCTAGTTAGCGGGCGCGAAAGACTGGCGAAGAGATCATGCTCTAAGCCAGGCCAGCGGCCTCCTTGCCGCGAAGCCAGATTTCCTCCAACCGCGGGTGGAGAAAGTAGTCCAAGGAGATATTCGGCCAGTCGTCCTTGACAATCGCTGCCTCGGACCGCGCCGCGTCGGTTTGCCCACACACGCCATATGTGACAGCCAATTGATAGTGGCAGGGGATAAAAGTTGGCTTTATCTCGATACCCCGGACAAAAGCGGCGATGGCGCGATCGTAGTCACCCAACGCAAAGTGGCATACGCCAAGAACTTCAAAAAAGAGGCTCGAAGGATACGGTTGCAAGAGCATGGCTGTCTCGATGTTGCGCAATGCTTCGTCCCTACGGCCTGTCACTGCGAGAATAAACGACAAGAACAGTTTCGCATCGGCAGAGCTGGGATCGACCGCGCAAGCGCGCCGCCCTTCCACGAGAGCATCCTCACCGTGTTTCAGGTGAGTGAGTGTCAACGCCAATATTGCATGCGCTAGCGCAGATTGGCCGTCGAGCTCGACGGCGAGCCGGGCGTGTCTCAGGGCAAGCGCCAATGCCGATTTGAAGCTCGGAGCCCAGCTCATGTAAAATTGGAAGGCAAATGTGCGGGCGAGCCACGCATGCGCGGCGGCATAGTCCGAATCGTATGCTACCGCTTGCGAGAAGTGGTGCTGGGCTGCCGTGCAAGACTCGCGCGAATAGCGCCAGAACTGCTCCAATCCACGCAGCAGTTCATCGTGCGCATCACTGTTTCGAGTGCCCTGCTGGCCAATGCAAACAGTTTCCGACGGCGTTATTTTGGGGCGAAGCGTGCGAACAACGCTCGCTGCCTCGCGAAATTCGAATTTCGGCGAATAAGTTCCCTTTGGCAACTGAATGTAGATGGGATCGTGTTGGCCTTCGGCGCGGTAGTAGTCGCGAAGCTTCTCGCGAATGCGACCCGCCTCGATGCGCACGATGGGATCGACTGCGGGGTCAAACGTTTCGGAACGGCCGAAGACTTCCAAGGCGATGTTGTAGCCCTTCAGCCTTTGGCCGCGCCCGGCCAGAGTTTCATTGATGATGTACTCCAGAAACCGCTGCCTGCGCTGCGACTGCACGAATGAGCCGCTGCGGATGATGCGGTCCAGTTGCTCACGGATGGCCTTCCGGTCGGATTCGGTAAAGCAATTGAGCGCAATTACTGTCACGCCCCAACTCCAAACTCGCCGAGAGAGCGGGCAGCCCCGCCAGCATCAGGGCCGATTGTTACCGTAACATCCTAGGACGAACCGGCCCGGCCTGTCACCCTACAGTAGTGGATGACCGTGACGAGGATTTTTCGCCGTTTATTGCGCCGCCTCCGCAGCGGATTGGCTCCGGGGCGAGCCGGAAGGGAGGAGGGACACACCCATGAACCCAAAACAGATCGTCGCCGTGCCTCTAGCGCTCCTCATTCTCGGCAATGGGGTAGCAATGGCCGGCAAGACCGTGGAAGAAGTCGGTGCCTTTGCATGCGTGACCGACCAGTGGAAAGAGTCGGAGCCTGACAAAGGCCACAAGCTGGTCGATTATGCCAGCCGATGCGTTGTTGTGCCCGACGATGCTGCCGCCACACCAACGTACGGAGCAGATTGCGCGGGAAAGTACGAGTATAAGCCTGACGGGAGCTGGAAGGGCGCCGTGACCTGTACTGGCCTTTTCAAAGGCGGCGACAAGAGATACGAGACGCTGGAGGAGGGCTCACATCTCAAGGAATACTTGTACAAAATCAACGGCGGCACCGGCAAATACCAAGGCACAACTGGCGGCGGTACTTACACGTACGAAAGCGTGACGGATACCCTCAGTGGCGGACGATACAGAGGCAAGCGTGAGCTGCCCTGAGTCGCGCTGGCGCCACTGATAGCAAACCGAGACTGCAACCCGCGCCCCGCCCAGTCTCTGGGTTTGAGCATCTGCCGACTGTCTAGCGCCGACAGGGCCTCGAATTGGCCTGAAGCGGACATCAGGTTCCGTTCGCCCTGCCACCGCCTCACCCGGCCTTCCTTGCCCATAAACGGCCCGGCCGCAGCTCGCCCTTGTCCAGCACCACCGTCAACATGCGCCAATTCTCGATGAAGTGGTCCCGCACCTTGTCGCCGAGCTTGCTGGTCATCGTGTCGAACAGCTCGCCTTTGAGTCGCGCCAGCTCCTCGTGCGCCACATCGCGATACCAGCCATTGATATCAAGCAGCTTCACCTGCTCGAAGCCGATCTCGTGCAGAACCCGCCCGTACTCGGCCAGCGTGATGGGATGATACGGAATGCCTTCCAGCTCGATGAAATAGATCATGTCCGGGCTGAACGGCTCCGGCCCCTTCATCCAGTCGCCGCCGGCCAGCCAGCCGCCGGGCTTCAGCACGCGATTGACGTCGCGCAGCAGGGCCGGTTTGTCCACCACGTGCAGCCACGCATCCTTGGTGAAAACCACGTCGAAGGCGGCGTCGGGGAACGTGAGCGGCTGCTCCGGCTCGATGACGACGAAGTCGATGCGGTCCGCCTCCGGCAACTGAGCGATGCGCCGGCGCGCCAGCGCAATCAGCGGCGGCGCGACATCGACCGCCGTGACATGGGCTGCGCCGAGCGAAACCAAGACCTGGTCCAGCCCGCCGATGCCGCAGCCGATATCCAGCACACGTTTCCCGCGAAGGTCGATGTGCTCCACGATCTCGCGCACCGCCTGCGGCCCGCCGGGCGACAGATAGCCATCGCCCCACATGATCTGAAGCATGTCGAGCATGGTCGTGTCGTAATCGTGCGGAATGTCGTCTGCCATGGCACCGGAGCGCTCGTTCCGGCCATCAGACAACGGGAACCGATCGCTTGACTAGAGGCGGAATGCCTACGCCTTGATCCGAGCCATCCTCGCAACAGCGTGGACGGCCCCCGAGGTCGTACCAGGGAGGCACGCGGAAACGCGGTGCGCGCCCCTCACCACAATCCAAAAAAGCCCTTGCCGACCGGCCCGGGGCGGCGGTCGTAGCGGTTAGAGGGCCGATAATAGTAATAATCGTCGTCGTAGAAGTCGCGGTAATAGCTCGGCGGCGGCTGGCGCTTGCGCTTCTTCAGGGCGCCCTGGGGCTCGTCGCTCGCGACGACGATGAAGTCGGTCGCCTTGCCGGTCTCTTTGTTCAGCTCCTCGTCGGAGATGATGATCGACGAGCCGGGCCAGACGTACTCCGAGACGCGGGCGCGTACATCGGCGGGGATCGAGACGCGCTCGAGCGCGGCTGCGGCGCCGGCCGCATCGGTCACCGGCGGCGCGTAGCTCGTCTTCTCGGCGCCCTTCTTGCGTTTCCAGCGGCGATCGTCCTCCTCGTCGTCGTAGCCGAAGCTCTCGCCGGATGAGCGGCGCGAGATGGTGACCACGTTCCACCGCACGTCGTTGCCGTCGTTCGCGTAGTCGAGAGCCGTGAAGACGTGCGTGCCGATGGGCCGCCCCGGGTCGGCGATCGCGACCTGGCTGTCGAAGACGGGCTCGTTGCCCTGGCGGACATAGAGCTTCTGGGACTTTAAGCTGACAAAGATGGAGACGGGCAGCGTCTTGCGTTTCGACTCGGCGGCTGCGGCCACGGCCGCCGTCTTGGCCGCCTCGGCGGCGGCGATCTCGGCGTTGAGGCGCCCGACGACCTTATCGGCCTCCTCCGCAGCCTTTGTCGCCTCGGCGAGTTTGGTCTCGGCGGCGGCGAGAGACGCGGCTGCATCCTTCTTCTCCTCCTCGGCGCGCTTCTGCGCCCGAGGGGTTTTCGCCTCGGCAAGCGCCTTCTCCGCATTGGCAAGGGAGGTCTCGGCCTTACGCTTGATCTCCACGGCGCGCTCCCGCTTGGCCACGAGCGCCACTTCGGTTCCGTGCTTCTTGAGGGCGGCCTTGGCCGCTTCCCAGCCGGTCACCGCGGCCTTGGCCTCTTGAGCCTTGACCGTCGCCTCGACCTTGAGGGCCTCGAGCAGGGCCTGGCGCGCCGGCCAGTGGCGCACGTCCGGCTCGAAGACGGTGATGCGTTCATCGTCGGTCTCGGGCGGCTCGTAGGCCGCGGGCGTCGCGACCACCACCTCGCGGGCTGGCGCTGGCTTCGGAAGGAGGGGATGGGCGATCTCGACGGGGGCGATGTCGTCACGGGAGATCACGATGCGCATGCCGAGCTTGGTCTGGGAGAAGATCCGCTGCGCGAACTCGTACGGCAGTCGCACGCACCCGTGCGAGGCGGGATGGCCGGGAAGCACACCTGCGTGCAGCGCGACGCCCGACCAGGTGATGCGCTGCATGAAGGGCATGGAGGCATCGTCGTAAAGGTTCGAGTGGTGCTCCACCTCCTTCTGGAGGACGCTGAAGACGCCGACCGGCGTCTCATAGCCCGTCTGGCCGCTCGAGATGCGGGCGCGCAACGCACCGCCCGTGGCGTCGTAGAGCGAGACGCGCTGGTCCTTGATGGAGACGACGGCGACGGCCGCCCGGCCGTTAAGCGCCGGCGCAGGCTCCTCGGCGAGCACTTGGGCCTTCTTTTTGCGGTTGGCGACGGCCGCGCGGCTGTTCCACATCGACGCGGGCACCTCGGCGCGGTCTTGGCTCCTCTTCCTGCGCTCGGCGGCGGCGGGATCCGAGGCCGCGATTGCTGCCACGCTGATCGCGACGGCCGCCAGAGCCAGCGGCGCGATGAGCTTGAAAGAACGTGCGGAAAGCATGGAGGGGACCTCGCCGTCGGGGATGCTGGCCGGACTTTACGGCCATTGCCTGAAGCTAAAGTGAACGCGGGCACCATTTTCGGACGCCCGGCCCCCCAGCACGTCCAAGATTGCGAGTACAAGTATACAAGCCTCGCGCCTTATCGCCAGTTCCAAAGCGGCCCCCGGCAATCGGTCGCGCGTCGCCGACCGCCAGGGCGGCTGCCATGTCATGGGTCCCGAGTTGGCCCCGCATTTGGCTGCTGAAGCCGGCTTCTGCAGCGCCATCAGGGCCTCCAGCCTTGGCGCCGGATCGTCCTATCGCGCTCAGAGGATGAAATCGAGCTTCGTGAGCCCGAGGTGCCCCGAGAGCTCGATCTGGAAGTCCGCGTGCTTATCGCCGTTGATGTCGCCCTCGACGATCGTCTTCGCGGGGCCTTCGAACCGGTAATGGAGATCGCCCTTATGCCCGGTGAAGCCGGCTAGGCCTAAGAACGTGAAAGCCTGGTCCTTCGTGAGGGAGGAATTGGCATCGATGGCTGAAAGATCGATGCGGTCGTGCTGCGCGTGGCTGAAATCCTTGATGACGTCGCGGGTGGCGGCGAAGCTGTCGAGCGCGCGTTCGAGCTTGAACCTGTCGGCCCCCAGTCCGCCTGTCTCGGTATCCTTCCCGGCCTGGCCCAGCAGCAGGTCCGCTCCGGCTCCGGCCTTCATCGTGTCGGCGCCCCCGCCCCCAGCAATTTGGTTCTTGTTGGCATTGCCGTTGATGAGGTTCTTCTGGAAATTCCCGGTGCCGTTGATCACCCCGTTTCCGGTCAAGTTCAAATTCTCGATCAGTCCCTTGAAATGGAGAGCGTCGGCAAGGCTCACGGTCACCGCCGAATTGACGGTATCGATCCCGTTCCCGCCCACCTCGCTGACGACGTCGCCACGACTGTTGACGACATAAATGTCGTTGCCGGTCCCGCCTTTCATGAGATCGGCGCCGGCTCCGCCGTCGAGGAAGTCGTTGCCGCCGTTGCCGGCAAGCGTATCCGGACCGGCTCCGCCGAGGAATTTGTTAGGCAGCGTATCGCCGACGACCACCTCGGCGCCGACGTCGGTGACGTTGATGGTCACGATCTTGTCGAGGAAGGCGCCGGCGTGATCGGTCACGCGCACGACCACGTTGTAGGACGCCGCCTGCTCGAAATCGATCTTGAGCCCGTCGGCGACGACGAGATTGTTTCCCGAGAGCGCGAAGCGGCCGCCGGCGTTATCGATCAATGCGAAGGTCGCCGTATCGCCGAGGGCGCTGTCGGGATCGGCGCCCGAGAGGCTGCCGATGACGGTCCCGTTCGCCGCAATCTCCTGGACCTGGCTGGCCGAGACGATGACGTTCGTCGGCGCGTCGTTGACGATCTCGGCCGCCGTGAACGTGCCGTTCGCGAATTGGAATTTCTCGACGTTGCTCACCGTGTCGATGCCGTCCGGCGCACCGCCGCGCGTATCGGCGATTGTGAGCGGACCGCCGGGCGTGATCGAATAATCGAGCCAGTTGCCCGTGTAGATTGCCTTGTCGCCCCCTACCTCCGACCCGGTCCCGCCGTCGAGCGTGTCGTTGCCGCCCTTCCCGTTGAGGATGTCATCGCCGCCGAAGCCGCTCAAGAAGTCGACGCCTGACCAACCGGTGAACGTATCGCTGCCGCCGAAAACGAGCGCCGCGAGATCGGTCGTGCCGCCCAAGGTAAGTAGATTCACCGAAATCCCTGTCAGCGTCTCGTAAATGGTCGTGCCGGAAGTATCGTCGCTCCGATCGAGGGAGGTGATGGTAGCGCCACCTCCGTGTGCGCGAGTGACCGAGCCGTCCGAGTTGTGGAAGTTTGCGAACGTGAAGAAATCGGTTCCAAGAATAGTGGTGGTGAAGACCGTATACCAAAGGTCGGTCGGCGAGCCTGGGAAGTCGTTGTGCGTATAGACGGCCATGATCTACTCCTTTGAATTAAGCCTCAGCGCCGCGCCGGCGTCGAAGCCGGACGGATCAGATGGTCAGCAAGGATTCAGGCGGGTCAGTCCGTGCGCTGTGGCGTCAGCCGCTGGCGCGAAACGTCAAGCGTAGTGAGGGAAGGAAAGGCAGTCGGCATGAAAATCGCCCCATACAAAAGCATCGGTCTTCGAACGCGATCAAGGGAACGAGGAGGCCGCTTGCAATTGTGTCTTGCCCCTCATCAATCTCTCTTCACGCTGAGCGACCTAAGCTTACAACGTCCCCTGAGGACACATTAACGAAACTGGGTTGGGCGAGCGAGCAAAAACGGCGTACTCAGAGCGAGTACAAGGTGCGGACGCTCCGGCACACATTTCCGGCGCGCGACGCGGTGAGTATCGGCGAGCCGACCTCGATCCCGCTGACAGCAGAACAGCTGACCTCGAGCTCGAGCACCGCCAGCGGCACGAGATCGGCCGGCTCTAGCCCATGATCGCTTCAATCAGCCGGGGCCCGTTATGCGTCAGAGCCGTTTCCAATTCGCGCGCGAGCGCCTCGGCTGTATCGACGGCAACGGAAGGCACGCCGAAGCCTTCGCCGATCTTCACCCAATCGAGATAAGGGCTATCCAGGCTCGCCATCGAGCGGGCAACCGGTCCCGGCCGAGCGACGCCCGCTCGCTCTAGCTCCACGTAGAGGATGTTGTAGCTGCGGTTGGAGCCGATGACCGTCACGACGTCCAGTCCCTCGCGCGCCTGGGTCCAGAACGCCTGCACCGAATAGGCCCCGCACCCGTCCGATTGGAAGTTGATCACCTTGCGGCCGGGACAGGCAATGGCCGCGCCGGTCGCGGCGCCCGGGCCTTCGCCGATGGCGCCGCCGGTCAGCATCAGGTGGGTGAAGCGCGGCGCGTGATTTGATGCATTGAAATACGGCTCGCCGGCGGTCAGCGCCTCGTCCATGACGATGCAGTTCTCCGGCTGCAGCCGTGCGATGACCGCACTGACGGATCGAGCGTCGAGACCGCCTGTCGGCATGGCTGGCGGAGCACCGGCCACCGGATCGACGACATCCGGCGCATGCAGCTCGGCCGCCAATTCCGCGAGCGCGCCCAGGGCGTCCTCCTCGGGCCCGGCCAGCACGACAGTCTGCTCCTCCTCGGTGAGATAGCTGGGCAAGCCGGGATAACCGAAGAACGCGACGGGCCGTCGAGTGCCGGCAACGATGACATGCCTATAGCGCCGGGTCAGCTCGAGCGCCTGATCGGGGAAATAGGGAAGCCGCGCCGCAATGGGTAATCCACCACCCCGCTCCATGCGGGCGAAGAAGGTATCGCAGAGCAGGTCCGCGCCGGTGGCGGCGGCAATCCTGCCCGCAAGCAACATGCCGGCTTCCGACAGCGCTTCTCCGCCCAGCAGGATGGCGGACCTGCCCGACTTCAAGGCCTTGGCCGCCAAGAGCACCCGGCTTGGCGAATAGGTCTTCTTTACTTGGTTGAGGGGCCCGCAAACGCCCGCGCCCGCCTCGCCGATCAAGGAATCGTGCGGCACAATGAGAGTGGAGACGCACCCGCCGTTGTGCATCGCGCCGTCGATTGCGTCGGCCAAGTCCACGGCGACGGCGGCGGCCCCCGCGTTTTCCTTCACGCAGCCGCTGACCGTGCGGGCCAGCCATTCGATGTTCGTCGCCAGCAGCGGATCGGCGGACACGTGCCAGGAGGCATGTTGGCCAATGACGATCAGCACCGGGGTCGCGGCGCGGCGCGCGTTGTGGAGATTGGTGAGCCCGTTGGCGAGACCCGGTCCCAGGTGCAAGAGACACATGGCCGGCCTCGCCGTCATCCTCCCATAGCCATCGGCCGCGCCGGTCGCCACGTTCTCGTGCAGGCACAGGATGCCGCGCAGGCCGGGCACCGCATCCAGCGCGAGGACCAGCGGCATCTCGGTCGTGCCCGGATTGGCAAAACAGACCTCGATGCCGCGGCGTATGGCGGTGGACACCAATGCTTCCGCGCCGTTCATGAGGCCTTCCTCGCATGTAGGTGCATGCTGCCGCTCGCGGCGGCAACTGGCCCTTACCGTGTCCGCGGCTCTAGGCCAAGCGGACGACGAGGAGCTCAGGGCGAAGCCTCGCGGCGCTCGCGCAGGAAGTGGAAGAACTCGACGCCCTCGCGCAGGCGGCGCTTCATCATGCCGGGGCTCGTCACCATCTCGCCGACGATGGCCGCGATCTTCGGCGCCCGGAAATAGAACCGCTTGTAGAATTCTTCGACCGACTGGAAAATCTGGGTGTGGCTCAGGTGCGGGATAGTTCATCGGCGCGATCTGGCTGCCGTTCTCGTCCACGAGCTCCGGATTGCTGAGATCGAGCCAGTCGTTCTCCAGCGCCTGCTTATGCAGAAACGTCCCCGGATAGGGCGCCGCGAGCGACACCTGAATCGTGTGCGGGTTGATCTCGGAGGCGAAGCGGATGGTCTCCTCGATCGTTTCCTTGGTTTCGCCGGGAAGGCCCAGGATGAACGTGCCGTGGATCGTAATGCCGAGCTCGTGGCAGTCCTTGGTGAAGCGGCGCGCGACGTCGACCAGCATGCCCTTCTTGATGTTGTGCAGGATCTTCTGGTTCCCCAACTCGTAGCCGACGAGCAGCAGCCGGAGCCCGTTGTCGGCAAGCACTTTCAGCGTCGCGCGCGGCACGTTGGCTTTCGCGTTGCACGACCAGGTGATGCCGAGCTTGCCGATCTCGCGCGCCAGCTCCTCAACTCGCGGCAGGTTGTCGGTCAGCGTATCGTCGTCGAAGAAGTATTCCTTGACCTGCGGGAACGCCTTGATGGCCCACTTCAGCTCGTCGATGACATGGCCGACGCTGCGCGTGCGGTAGCGGTGGCCGCCGACCGTCTGCGGCCACAGGCAGAACGTGCAGCGCGATTTGCAGCCGCGCCCAGTGTAGAATGAGATGTAGGGGTGCTTGAGATAGCCGCCGAAGTAGTTCTCGATCACGAGGTCGCGCTTGTAGACCGGCGTCACGAACGGCAGGTCGTCCATTGTGTGCAGAATCTCGCGCTCCTCGTTGTGCACGATGCTGCCATCGGGGGCGCGGTAGGATAGACCGGCTATGCGGCCGAACTCGCGGCCCTCGGCGACCTCCTTGATGGTGAAGTCGAACTCGTTCCGAGCCACGAAATCAATGTCATCGCAGGCGGCAAGACTGCCGGCCGGATCGACCGCGACCTTGGCGCCGATCAGCCCGATCTTGAGCTTCGGATTGACTTGCTTCAGCGCCCGCACGGTCTTGAGATCGGAGGCGAACGACGGCGTCGAGGTGTGCAGCACGACGAGATCGCGCTGGCGCGCCTCGGGTACGATGTCGTCGAACTTGAGCCGGTGCGGCGGGGCATCGATCAGCTTGGAGCCTTCGACCAGCGCCGCGGGCTGGGCGAGCCAAGTCGGATACCAGAACGAGCGCACCTCGCGCCGCATCTGGTAGCGTGCACCCGCTCCCCCGTCGAACCCGTCGAACGATGGTGCCTGCAAGAACAGCGTGCGCATGGTCATGGTGGACCCTCAGGTCGACGTCAGAGTGCCGTTGGAGCGTACGCGAAAGCGCTCCCCCCTCCAGATGATCGGACCCGGCAAGTAGCTCGCCAGGAAGATCGCGAAGCTCAAGATGTCGCGCGCGGGCGAAAGCCACAGCGGCACGCGCCCACCCCCTAGAACGCGGTCGATTTGTAGCGGAAGGCAAAGGCGGCAGGCAAGCGCAGCGGCGACGAGGGCGAGGGAGAGTGTGTCGAATCCGCCAATCGCGGCCGCGGCGAGCGCGAACGGCAGGGCATGCGTCACGGCCGAGCCAGCGTACCCCCTGGGATCGACGAGGCGAATCGTGCGCGCCCATCTGAGCTCGTGGCGCACGAGATCGCCAAAGCTCTGCTCGGGACAGGTGTGATCGACAACCAGCGGCGGGATCGCCACCCTGAGGCCCAGTTTGCGCACGGCGTCGCCGAGCGCGTAGTCGTCGGCGAGGTGGTCGGCGAAGGCGTGAAATCCGCCGATTCGGCTGAGCGTCGCGGCCGAGAGGGCGATCGTCGAGCCGAAGCACGGGGTAGCCAGGCCGAATCGCAAGCCGACCAGGACCCCCGGCAGAAAGTGCTGGTCGATGGCGGCCGCGGCGAATCGCGACCAGATCCCGGCCACCGGCAGACCGCGATAGAGGCAGGTGACGAGCCCGACGCCGGGCTCGGACAGCGCCGCGGTCACATCCCGGAGATAGCCGGAAGGGGCGCGAATATCGCTGTCCGAGAGCACGAGCAGGTCGTGACGGGCGATATTCATTATATTGATTAGATTAGAGATTTTTCGGTTTGTCCCGTGCTGCTCGTCGCTCGCCACGAGATCAATCGCGGCCGCGGGGAACCGTGATTTGAGGCGTTCCACGACGGCTGCGGCCGGGTCGGCGGGATCGGCAACGCCGCACGCCAGCTGGACCGGACCGGCATAGTCCTGCATGCAGAAGGAGGCGAGGTTCAGCTCGAGGCCGGGCTCTGCGCCGCGCAGCGGCTTCAGAACCGTCACGGGGGCTGCATCATCAGGTGCCGGAACATACCCCGAGAAGAAACGGCCGATCTCCCCAGCCGCGAACAGAGCGTAGACGCAGCCCAGAATCGTTAAAAGTGTGCAAATGAGCCACAGACAGGCCGCGATCTTGTCGCTAAATTCTGCCATTGGGAGCTTTCGGAGTCGGGACGAGGGATCGTTACGACTTTTTCAGTCACGGGAGAATGCCCTGGCCGGCCGGCGCAGGGCGAGGGAAACGGACGACAGTGAGCAAGGTTGCCGCATCCGGCCGTCTTGTCGCCGCGCTTCTGATCGCGGCGGGCCTGTCGGCGTGCGCGAGCGGCGGCGGCGAGCAGGGCCTCCCCAAACCGGAATTTCTCGCTGCCCCCGATCAACCCGGCGACCCGGCAGAGCCGAAAGAGATCGCCGACCCCTACGAGACGTCGAACAGGGCGACGTTCGAGAGCAACCAGCAGTTCAACCGCGACATCATCTATCCCGTCGCGAACGCCTACACCGAGAACGTGCCCGAGGAGGTCCGCGACCGGATTTCCTCATTCACGTCGAACCTCGGCGAGCCGGTCGTGTTCGCCAACAACATCCTGCAGCTCAGGGTCGGGGCCGCAGCGACGACGCTCAGCCGGTTCGCCATCAACTCGACGGCCGGCATCGGCGGCCTGTTCGACGTGGCCGCCACGCAGGAGCTCAACAAGCAGTCCGGAGACTTCGGGCAGACGCTCTACGTGTGGGGCGTGCGCGAGAGCCCCTACCTCGTGCTGCCCGTCGTCGGACCTACCAACGTCCGCGACGCGGTGGGCAGCACCGTCGACTTCGTCGTGCAGATTCCCGCGATGGGCCTGCTTCCGGCGAGCATCGCGACGACCGCGGCCAACGTGAGCACGGTCGGGACCGTCGCCACACCGATCGCGAGCCTGGGCAAGGTGCAGGACCTGCAGACGCTCGAGGAGAGCTCGCTCGACTTCTACACCATGCTGCGCAGCGTCACCGACCAGAGGCGCCAGGCCGAGCTGCAGGAAGCGCTTGCCACCAGCGCATTTACGGCCGTGCCGGCGCCGGCCGATCCCAATGCCATCGAGCCGGTGATGACATTGATGTCGTCTCCGGCGTGGGCCGAGAAGAGACCCGCCCTGGCAAGCGCCAAGGCCAAGGTCGCCGCCGAGCCGCAGTCCGTCGTGACCGTCGGCGTGCCGACGCTCGAGCGATAGCGCGAACGCCGGCGCTCAATCGAGCTCAGCAATCGGTAGGCAATTGATCAGGGTCCTCGACCGCATTCTCCGCGCGTTGTTTCCGGTTCCCATGCTGACGAGAAGACAATCCTTGTGAAGACAAGAATGCCTCAGGCGCCGGCGAGCAGCTTGTCGCCTTGGCTTTTCAGCGTCGCGATCAGTGCGTCGGGACCGCCGGATTTCAGGATCGAGTTGAACTCGGCGCGCCGGCTCGCAAGCTCGCTGATGGTGCCGTCGAGGTAGACGTCGACGATCTTCCACTCGTCGCCCGACTTGCGCATGAGGTAGTTGAGCGCCACGGCCTTGCCGTTCGATTGAACGATCCGCGTCTTGATCATCTTGTCGGCCGGGGGCTGGTCGAGGACCTGCACGACCTCGAACTTCTCGCCGGAAAATCCGTTGAACCGGCTCGCATAGGTCGCGACCATCATGCGCGTGAAGGCGTCGACGATGGCGGCCTGCTGCTCGGGGGCCAGCGAGGCCCAGCTTTGGCCCACCGCAATGCGCGACATCGAGGCGATGTCATAGGTTGTGGACAACACGGGCGCGAGCCGCTCGTAGCGACCTTTGACGCCGAGCTCTTTGGCTTGCTTCATGGTGTCGAGCAGCTCGCCATGAAGCAGCTCGATGCGGCCGAGAATGGGATCATCCGATTGACTTCTGGCTTCGTCGCCGAAGGTGGCGCCTGCCAGAACTGCCAGCGCAAAGGCAGCGATTGAGCGCAGCGTGACGAATGAGGGTGCACGTCTCTTGGTCAATGGCATCATTTATGTCCTCGCCCTCCCGTTTCTTGGCCGCAAAAGCGCAAATTCGCAGAGCAAATGGGGCAATTCAATAGCTGAACGATGACCGGCGCGTGGCTGTCCGCCGGGACCGGGCTGCGGCCCCCCTGCCACACCTTTCCAACGAATTCGCCGCCGGGCCGCGGCCCTGGCCCGTTCCCGAGTTCATTTTCCGCGCGAGGGTCCATAATGACGGCTCGGCAGGGGCCGACCTGCGGCGTAACGCAACAGACATCTGGACCCGATCGATGGACGCAAAGACACCGACGGCCACGGAAACGCCTCTCCTCGATCTCATAATCACTCCGGAAGATCTCAAGCTGCTTTCGGAATCCGAGCTTCCTCAGCTCGCGCGCGAGTTGCGCCACGAGCTCATCAGCGCGGTGTCGGTCACCGGCGGGCACTTGGGCGCCGGGCTCGGCGTCATCGAGCTCACCGTCGCGCTCCATTACCTGTTCGACACGCCGGACGACCGACTCATCTGGGACGTGAGCCATCAGGCCTACCCGCACAAGATCCTGACCGGGCGGCGCGACCGCATCCGCACGCTGCGCCAGGGCGGCGGCCTCTCCGGATTTACTAGGCGCACCGAGAGCGAGTACGACCCGTTCGGCGCCGCGCATTCCTCGACCTCGATCTCGGCCGGCCTCGGCATGGCGGTTGCCCGCGACTTGAAGGGCGGCACGAACAACGTCGTGTGCGTGATCGGCGACGGCGCCATGAGCGCCGGCATGGCCTACGAGGCGATGAACAATGCGGGCGCACGCGACGAGCGACTGATCGTTGTGCTCAACGACAACGACATGTCGATCGCCCCGCCGACGGGTGCCATGTCGGCCTATCTCGCGCGGACCACCTCGAGCGGCGCCTATCTTTATGTCCGCGACATCGCCAAGCAGCTCGCCAAGCGCCTGCCGAAGAGCTGGGAGCGGCGGGCGGCCCGCGTCGAGGAATATACGCGCCACCTCTGGCAGGGCGGCATGTGGTTCGAGGAGCTCGGCTTCTATTACGTCGGCCCCATCGACGGCCACGATTTCGATCATCTCTTGCCCGTCTTGCGCAACGCGCGCGACGCGCACCAGGGCCCGATCCTCGTCCACGTCGTCACCAAGAAGGGCAAGGGGTACGCGCCGGCGGAAGCCTCCGCCGACAAGTATCACGGCGTCGCCAAGTTCAACGTCGTCACCGGCGCCCAGGCCAAGCCGAAGCCGGCGGCCCCGAGCTACACGCGCGTGTTCGCCGACAGCCTGATCGCGGAGGCGAGAAAGGACGAGCGCATCGTCGCCATCACCGCCGCCATGCCCGACGGCACCGGGCTCGACATCTTCGGCAAGGAGTTTCCCGCCCGCACCTTCGACGTCGGCATCGCCGAGCAGCATGCGGTGACGTTCGCGGCCGGCCTCGCCACCGAAGGCTTCAAGCCGTTTGCGGCCATCTACTCGACGTTCCTGCAGCGCGCCTACGACCAGGTCGTGCACGACGTCGCGATCCAGAAGCTGCCCGTGCGTTTTGCCCTCGACCGCGCCGGCCTCGTCGGCGCCGACGGGCCGACGCATGCCGGCTCGTTCGACCTCGCCTATCTCGGCTGCCTGCCCCACTTCGTGCTGATGGCGGCCGCTGACGAAGCCGAGCTGCGCCACATGGTGGCGACTGCGGTTGCGATCGACGACCGCCCCTGCGCGTTCCGCTATCCGCGCGGCGAAGGCACCGGCATCGAGCTCCCGGCCGAGGGCGTTCCGCTCGAGATCGGCCGCGGGCGCATCCTGCGCGAGGGCTCGGCGGTGGCCCTCCTCTCGCTCGGCACACGGCTCGCCGAATGCCTCAAGGCCGCCGACCAGCTCGCCGCCTGCGGCCTATCGGCGACGGTCGCGGACGCCCGCTTCGCCAAGCCCCTCGACGGCGATCTCGTCAGGCGTCTCGCAGAGAATCACGAGGTGCTGATCACGGTCGAGGAAGGCGCCGCCGGCGGCTTCGGCGCTCACGTGCTGCACTTCCTCGCCGCCTCGGGACTGCTCGACGGCGGCCTCAAGGTCCGCACCATGGTTCTGCCCGACGTCTTCATCGATCACGACGGGCCCCAGAAGATGTACGACAAGGCGGGCCTCAACGCGCCGCAGATCATCGACACGGTCTTTGCTGCGCTGGGCACGGTCATGGCGGCGCGGAAGATCCGCGACGCGGGCCTCGCCTGATCAAGTCAACGTGCTGCGTTCGTGCGCTTCAGGAGGCGTCGCGACTCGACGACCTGCCAGAGGATGAGGTTCGGCACGCCGGTCGCGATCTCGCGCACGCGCTTCAGGAGCGAGAGCGCAAGCGCAACCTCGGGCGAAAGCCCGAACAGCGCGCCGGCGAGAATGTAGCCGCCCTCCTGGATACCGGCCGTCCACGGCACGACGAAGGCCGCCGAGCGCAGCGCAAACACCATGCTTTCGATGACGATGACCTCGGTGAACCCCAGCGGGTGGCCCATGAACCAGAGGGCGACGAGAGCTTCCGCGGCGCCTGCAAACCAGCCCGCGAAGTGAGCGAGAAAGCTCGCGCCGAGCCGTTTGTGATCTCTATAGAGGGTCTCGATCGCATCGTGAATGCGCTGGCCGCTGCCGAGCTCGCCCCAGCCTTTGGTCCACCCCAGGCGCTCCGGGATCTGCTCGAGGAAACGGAACAGGCCTTTGCGCTGGGCGATGATGAAACCCGCGACGGCTGCCGCGAGGACCGCGGCGCCGGCCGCCACGTAGACGATGTTCGAATCGCCGGGGCGCAGCGCATTGAGCAAAGCGAGGCCGACGACCGTGAACAATGCCTGCGCCGCCGTCTCCATCGTAAGGTCAACGACGGTCGAAGCGCCGGCCGCACCGACCGGCACGCCGCGCAACGTGAGCTCGCGCGCGGCGATCACGCCGCCGGCTGCCGGCGTAAGCGCGAGGAGCGTGCCCGTGCTCTCGCGCACCCAGCGCGCCCAGACGCACCACCAGAGGGCCTGGGACGGCGCTCCGATCAGGAGCACACGCCAGCCGGCAGCACAGACGAGCGAGGGCGAGGAAGTAGGCGGCGGAAACGGCGAGCACGCCTTTCCAGCCGGCAGCGAGGAGCGCTTCCCCGATCTCGCCAGCTCCGTAGTGGAGGACGAGTGCGATGCCGAGCCCCACCCCGGCGATGGCCGCGAGCGTTATGCCAAGCCTCACGATCCCTCACTTGCCATGGCTGCGCCTTCGACGGCGGCCCTGAAGGCCATAAGCTCGACATCGCGCTCCACGACTTTCGCGCGCACCGAGGGGCTCACCAGCGCGGCAAGCTCCTCCGCCGGCCGGTAGGACGCGGGTAGATTGTCCTGGCCGGTCCAGCGCCGGGTCGCCGGATGGCAGTAGAGCTCGGACACGCCGTCCGGAAGCCGGTCGAGCAGGCCGAGAAGGCGGCGTTCGGTCACAGCGCCGCTGTCGTTGAGCCCGAACACGCGATCGTTGACCGGCAGGCGCGCCGCCGCGAGTCGCCGGCGCAGCCCCTGCGTTTGCGGCAGGAAGAACAGCCAGGTGAGCAATCGTCCGAGCGGCCGGTCGCCCGCCGCATCATAGGACGGGCGGAACGGCTCGAGGGGGACACGTACCGGCGGCGCGCCGAAGGCCGGCGCAAAGCGTGCGATCGCTCCGGCGACGACCGGGTGCAGGTGGAAGTGCTGATGGGCGTTGACGTGGTCGAGCCCGAGGCCGGTGGCGCGAAATCGAGCGAACTGCGCCCCGATCTCGTCCTCCGCTTGGCGGCGCATGCGGGCCAAGAAGAAGAGGGCGATCCCGAAGCGGACGGGATCGTTCGGGAAGCGTCCGTCCGCTCCGACGAGATCCGGCACCTGCTCGGGCGGCAGCACGGGGCGTCCATCGATGAGCGTCAGGTGAAGACCGACCCCGAGATTGGGCAGGCGCCGCGCTCGCTCGACCGCGTCATCGAAAGCGGGCGCGCCCACCATGAGGCTTGCCGCCGTCAGGATCCCCGTGCGATGGCCCTGCTCGACCGCCTCGTTGACCGGCAGCGATAGTCCGAAATCGTCGGCTGTGACCACGAGCCGTTTCAAATCCCTTTCCCTCCACGTGCGCAGAGTTGATCGCATGGCAAGCCCGGCGTGTCCAATCGCCAGGGCGAGATCGAGGCCCGTTGCGAGGATGTGACGGACGGGGAAATCTGCACGACTCCGTTGCCCGGCCGGAGCCCGGAGCGCTAATAGAGGGGATGCGGACAACGACGGGAGCACGGCCCTCGAGCCGACCCGCTTTCCAAAGGAGCGAGCCCATGGCCAACACGGCAAGCCAGCGAATGGCAGCATTCGGAGGAGCGGGACTGCTCGTTGCCTCGCTGCTCGGTTTGGGAAGTTTCGCGGCCTACGTCAGCGGCGCGCAAGCACAGCTGGAAATGAACAAGGAAATTCTGGCGGTGCAGCTGCGCAAGCAGGGCTTCGATTGCACGAAGCCTGTCAGCGCGCAGCACGAAGAGGGGCAATCGGCTCCCAACGAGACCGTGTGGGTGCTGAAATGCGAGAATGCCAGCTATCGCATGCGCCTCGTGCCCGACATGGCGGCAGCGATCGAAAAGCTGAATGACGATTTCAAATAGACCGGCAATAGCCGCCCGGCTGCCTTCGTTTACCTATCTGCACCCGGCAGCAGGCCGCGAGGCATGACCTCCTGCCTTATGCCGCCGGCGTTGCGCCATTGATCGCCAATTGCCCCGTACCTAACTTCAATCCGTGAGGCCTCGCCATTGCGCGAGGTCAATGCCCCGCGGCATGAATTCAACCAAGGGTGCGGCAATGCGGGACGGCCCCTGACGCGTCCACGCAGCCACGATCGAAGGAGTACGCCATGCCCAATATTGAAGTCTCAAAGCCCTCATCACAGGCGCCGGCGCCGCGCCGGCACGATATCTTCGAGGCGCTCCGCAGCGAGATGGATCGCGCCTTCTCCCGCTTCGAGCACGGCTGGCCGCGCTGGCCGAGCCTGCTCCTGCGCGACAACGGCGGCTTTGCGCTCGTGCCCGAGCTCGACGTCAAGGAGGACGCGCGCGCGGTCACCGTCGAGGCGGAGCTCCCGGGCGTCGACGAGAAGGACATCTCCGTCACGCTCGCCAACGGCATTCTGACGATCAAGGGCGAGAAGAAGCACGAGCGCGAGGAAAAGGCTCAGAACTACTATCTGAGCGAGCGCAGCTTCGGCAGCTTCGAGCGCTCTCTCCAGATGCCGGACACGATCGACGACAGCAAGATCGAGGCGCGTTTCGACAAGGGCGTGCTCAAGGTTACGGCAGCCAAGAAGCCCGAAGCGGTCAAGGCCGAGAAGAAGATCGAGGTCAAGAAGGGCTGAGCGGCGTAAAGGCCGCGGCCATCGGGGCTCGCAGATAGGGTGGCGCAAAGCAGCCGCCCGATCGGCGGGCCTGGAGGTATTGGAGCGCCAAGAAGAGGGTTCGCAAACGGTCAACCGAGTGAGGTGGAACCATGGACGAGACAGTGCATCAGGCCAGCTGGCAGAAGAGCGACACGTGGTTGCGCGGCCTCTTCATGCTGCTCCTCATGGTGTTCATGGGCATCGGGCACGCACTTGTGAATATCGTCGCCCTGGTGCAGTTCCTGTGGCTTCTGTTTGCTGGCGAGCCCAACCGTCCCCTCGCCAATTTCGGCAAGGCGCTTGCCGCCTGGCTGGCGGAGGTCACCCGATTTCAGACCGGCGCCTCCGAGGAGAAGCCGTTCCCGTGGAAGGCTTGGCCCGAAGCCCTCTGAGACGCTTGAGTGCGCATCGTAGCGCTCTGTTGTCCCGCGCTCGTGGCCCATGACCGCGTGAGACGCCTAGGCGAGGAATTTGCCTTGACGACATACCGACCGGTCGGTATGCAATTGGCAAGGGGGACCCTATGCACACCGCGAAGCCGTCAGCGAGATCCAAGATTCTTGCCGCCGCGTTGTCGGTCATACGGACCAAGGGCTATGCGGCGACGACGGTGGATGACCTGTGCTCCGCCGCCGGCGTGACCAAGGGCGCGTTCTTTCATCACTTCAAGAGCAAGGACGAGCTCGCCGTCGCTGCCGCCGATTTCTGGTCCGAGACGACCGGCGGACTGTTCGCATCCGCGCCCTATCACGCTCACCCCGATCCGCTCGACAGGGTGCTGGGCTACATCGACTTCCGCAAGGCGATCCTGAAGGGTGCCGTCCCCGAGTTCACCTGCCTCGTCGGCACGATGGTGCAGGAGGCCTACGACAGCGCGCCCGAGATCCGCGACGCCTGCGAGCGCTCGATCAGCAGCCACGCGGCGAAGGTCGAGGCGGACATTGCCGAGGCGATGGAGACGCATGCGGATCGATGCGCCCTGGACCGCGGCAAGCCTCGCCCTCTTCATGCAGGCCGTGCTGCAAGGCTCGTTCATCCTCGCCAAGGCGACGGGCGGCCCCGAAGCCGCCGCCGACAGCATCGATCATCTCCGCCGATACGTCGAATTCCTTTTCAAAGCCAGCACATGCAAGGAGACAGCCCCATGATCAAGCCAGCAGCGAAGACCGGGACCAAGGCGCAAGCGACGAAGAGGGCGAAGCAGGCTTCCGGGAACAGAAGCGCCCTCTCGCCGCATCTCGTGTGCGCCGGCGCGGCGGACGCCATCGAGTTCTACAAGAAGGCGTTCGGTGCGGTCGAAATGATGCGGCTGCCGGGGAAAGACGGCAAGCTCATCCATGCCTGTGTCGAGGTCAACGGCTCCCCTGTCATGCTCGTCGACGAAAATCCGCAATGGGGAGCGCTTTCACCGAGAGCGCTCAAGGGGACGCCGGTGACGATCCACCTCAATGTCGAGGACGTCGATACCTTCGTCGAGCGCGCCGTCAAGGCGGGGGCGACGGTGAAGATGCCTGTCGCCGACATGTTCTGGGGCGACCGCTACGGCGTCATCGAGGACCCGTTTGGCCACCATTGGTCGGTTGCGACGCATCTTCGCGACATGAGCGTCGATGAGATCCAGGAGGCCATGCGATGCGCGATGCCCCAGTGAGCGGCTGGGCCCAGTAGCCGGTGCCCTAACGAGCCGTCAAAGACATCTGCGGAACTTTGGACCGAGGACATTGCAATGGCGCACGCACAGAAGGTCTCCACCTGCCTTTGGTTCGATACCGAGGCGGAGGAGGCGGCGAGCTTCTACGTCTCGCTGCTTCCGGGCTCCCGCATCACGGCGGTCTCCCGCTACGGAAAAGGCATGCCGATGCCCGAGGGCACCGTGCTGACGGTGACATTCGAGCTTGCCGGCACCGAGTTCATGGCGCTCAACGGCGGGCCGCATTTCAAGTTCAGCGAGGCCTCCTCGATGGTCGTGCAGTGCGACTCGCAGGCCGAGATCGACCGGCTCTGGAGCGCGCTTCTCGCCGGCGGAGGGCGCGAGCAGCAATGCGGCTGGCTCAAGGACCGCTACGGGCTGCCCTGGCAGATCGTCCCCGCGCGGCTCCGCGACATGATGCAGGACCCCGACACGAAAAGAACCGATCGCGTCATGGCGGCGTTGCTGACGATGGTGAAGCTCGATCTGGCCAAGCTGGAAGCCGCCTACAGTGGCGAATGAGAAAGGACCCTACTGAGGGAAATTGCCGCCGGACCGGCGGGCCGCGTCAATCGTCTTGCAGACGATGCACGTCGTGAACGAGGATTCCCGCACCCGGCGGAGGCATGTCGAGCCACGTGCGTTGCTTGAGCGTTCGGCGTGTATCCTCGTAGCCGCTCTGCCAGTGCTCGCGCATCGAGGTCCCGGAAAAGTCGTAGTCCTTGGCGTGGCCTTCGTAGGCCTTCTGTTGATAGATAAGCTGTAGGATCGTCATATCCGGCAAATCGGCAAGCTCATCTCGAAGCTTGCGCTCCTCGTCCGTCAGTAAATCTTCCGGGAGCTTTATCAGTGCCTCGTAAAATCGTCTCTTCCAGAGCTTAAGCCGGCGGAAAACGTCCGTGTTGTGCCGAGTGCGCGAGGAATACATGATATCCTTGTGACGGCCGAGAACATCCTCCATATCGCGCGGCAGGGTGCCGCGGGCGCTGAAGAGGTCGACCTGGACCACGAGCGTATTGGTCCGGCTCTCGTTGTCGAGCAGGTGCCGGAGCGGCGTGTTGGAGACTATGCCGCCGTCCCAAAAGTAGTCGGTCCCGATCTTGACCATCGGCAAGGCGGGTGGGAGCGCGCCCGAGGCCATGATGTGCTCGGGGATGATCTCCTCGAACTGGTTGTCGAAATAGATGAAGTTTCCCGACAGCACGTTGACCGCGCCGACCGCAAAGCGGATCGCCCGCTCGTTGATGAGCGAGAAGTCGACGAGCTCCTCGAGCGTGGCCTTCAGCGGCATCGAGCAGTAGTAGCTCGTGGCGGTCTTCGCGCCGGAGGCGCTAAGCCATGGGCTCACAGGGTGCG
>CAVOUC010000004.1:0-41308 GCA_963699485.1 uncultured Alphaproteobacteria bacterium
AGTGCTTGTACTTCTTGCCCGAGCCGCACGGGCACGGCGCGTTGCGCGCGATCTTGCCCCAGGTCGCCGGATCGTCGGGATCGACGGCGTCGGCGCTCTTGCGCGTCTGCAGCGGCGGGCGCTTCTCGGGCCCGCGGCGCGCCGCGGCCCTCGGCCGCGATGGCGGCATCGGCCAGGCGAGCCCTCGGCAGCTCGTCGAGGCCCGAGAACGGATCGATGTGATGGGCCTCCATCTCCGGCAGCTCGACCGGCTGCAGCGCCGGCTGCTCCTCGGGCGGCGCCAGCTCGACGTGCATGAGCTGGCCGGTGACGGCCTCGCGCAGGCTCGCCAGCATGGCTCTCGAACAGCACGAAGGCCTCGCTCTTGTACTCGTTCAGGGGATCGCGCTGGCCGTAGGCGCGGAAGCCGATCACCTGGCGCAGGTGCTCGAGCGTGACGAGGTGCTCGCGCCACAGATGATCGAGCGTCTGCAGGAGCACCATCTTCTCGATCTGGCGGAAGTGTCTCGGACCGAGCTCCGCTCCTTGCGCTCGGCCTTGTCGTCGACCTCCTTGAGGAGGCGCTCCGCGATCTCCTGGTCGGCGATGCCTTCCTCGTCGCGCCCACTCGTCGATCGGCAGATCGATGCCGAAGATGCCGCCGGACGGCCTCCTTCAGCGCCTTGGTGTTCCACTGCTCGGCGTAGGCCTTCTCGGGGATGTGCGGCGCACGAGCTCGTGCACGAGCTGATGGCGCAGGTCCTTGACCGTCTCGGAGACGTCCTCCTCGGCCATGATGTCGAGGCGCTGCTCGAAGATGACCTTGCGCTGGTCGTTCATCACGTCGTCGTACTTGAGGATCTGCTTGCGGATGTCGAAGTTGCGCGCCTCGACCTTCTTCTGCGCCATCTCCAGCGACTTGTTCATCCACGGATGCGTGATCGCCTCGCCTTCCTGCAGGCCGAGCGTCTTCAGGACGCTGTCCATGCGCTCGGAGCCGAAGATGCGCATCAGGTCGTCGTCGAGCGAGAGATAGAACTTGGAGCGGCCCGGGTCGCCCTGACGGCCGGAGCGGCCGCGCAGCTGGTTGTCGATGCGGCGGCTCTCGTGGCGCTCGGTGCCGAGCACGTAGAGGCCGCCGGCCTCGAGCGCCTGCTTCTTCTTCTCGCGACGTCGGCCTGGATGGCGTCGCGCTTCTTGGCGATCTGCGCCTCGTCGGGCGCGCGCCCCGCCTGCGGTCTCCTCGGCGATCCAGTCCTTGAGCCGGTAGTCGACGTTGCCGCCGAGCTGAATGTCGGTGCCGCGGCCGGCCATGTTGGTCGCGATCGTCACCGCGCCGGGCACGCCGGCCTGGGCGACGAATGCGGCTTCCTGCTCGTGGTAGCGCGCGTTGAGCACCTGGTGCGGGATCGGATCGGCGTTGGCCTTCTTGGCCGCGAGCGACTCGATAGATAGGCGCCGATGTCCGGAGGTAGGCCTTGAGCTCGCCTCCGGGCTCGGCTTGCCGTCCTTCTTGGCGTCCTTGAGCTTCTCGGCCTGCGCGAGCGACTGGCCGAGCTCGGATGTACTTCTTGTCCTTCAGGAGCTCGGAGAGCTGCTCGGACTTCTCGATCGAGACGGTGCCGACGAGGATCGGCTGGCCGCGCCGGCGGCAGTCGGCGATCGTCTGCACGATGGCCGCGTACTTCTCCTTCGCCGTGCGGTAGATCTCGTCGTCGTCGTCGACGCGCGCGACCGCCACGTTGGTCGGGATCTCGACGACGTCGAGCCCGTAGATGTCCATGAACTCGTTCGCCTCCGTGAGCGCCGTGCCGGTCATGCCGGCGAGCTTCTTGTAGAGGCGGAAGTAGTTCTGGAAGGTGATCGAGGCGAGCGTCTGGTTCTCGGGCTGGATCTCGACGTGCTCCTTGGCCTCGAGCGCCTGGTGCAGGCCTTCCGAGTAGCGCCGGCCCGGCATCATGCGGCCCGTGAACTCGTCGATGATGACGACCTGGCCGCCCTTGACGATGTAGTCGTTGTCGCGCTGGAACAGCTTGTGCGCCTTCAGCGCCGGATTGACGTGGTGGACGAGCGAGACGTTCTCGATGTCGTAGAGCGAGCCCTTCATGAGGCCCTTGGCCGTCGCCAGCTCCTCCATGCGCTCGTTGCCGAGCTCGGTGAGCGAGACCTGGCGCTGCTTCTCGTCGAGCTCGACAGGCCTTCGGTCTTGAGCAGCTCCTTGGCCTTCTCCTTGCCGTTGGCCTTGACGATCTCCTTCTCGATCTTGTCGTGCTCGGCGACGACGATCTTCATCAGCTCGTCGACGGCGATGTAGAGATCGGCGCGGTCCTCGAGCGGACCGGAGATGATGAGCGGCGTGCGCGCCTCGTCGATCAGAATGGAGTCGACCTCGTCGACGATGGCGAAGGTGTGGCCGCGCTGGACCATCTCGTCCTTGCGCATCTTCATGTTGTCGCGCAGGTAGTCGAAGCCGAGCTCGTTGTTGGTGCCGTAGGTCACGTCGCAGGCGTAGGCGGCCTTGCGCTCCTCGTCGTTGAGCCCGTGCACGATGACGCCGACGGTGAGGCCGAGGAACTTGTAGATGGCCCCCATCCACTCGGCGTCGCGCTGCGCCAGGTAGTCGTTGACGGTGACGACGTGCACGCCGCGCTCGGCGAGCGCGTTGAGATAGACGGCGAGCGTGGCGACGAGCGTCTTGCCTTCGCCGGTCTTCATCTCGGCGATCTTGCCCTCGTGCAGCACCATGCCGCCGATGAGCTGCACGTCGAAGTGGCGCTGACCGAGCGTGCGCTTGGCGGCCTCGCGCACGGTGGCGAAGGCGGGGACCAGAAGATCGTCGAGAGACTTGCCGCGTTTGAGCTCGTCGCGGAACATTTCCGTGCGCGCCCTGAGCTCGGCGTCGGAGAGCTTCTCGAGCTCGGGCTCGAGCGCGTTGATGGCCTCGACCTTGGGGCGATAGCCCCTGACCCTGCGCTCGTTCGACGAGCCGAAAATCAGCGACGGGAGCGAGCTGATCTTTTCCGCGAGCGTGCCGATGGAAAGCATTCGTGACGACCTCGAAAACAGGGACCCGCTGCGCGGGGGCGCTCTTCACTCGCCGGGCATGGGGTGAGAGATGTCCAACGACGAAAGCGGGCGGCCGGCCCGGACTAAGCCGGTCCGCACCCATCCGCGGCGTGACATAAGTATCGGGAGCTCACCTTGTCAACGCGTCCGGAACGGCCGCGGGCGCACCTCCCATCGCCCAAGTGCCCCTGCCGGAAGGGAAAATCATCTCCAATTCTTAACTTGGCAGTGCATGCGCCGCTGGTCTATGGGTGGGCACTTTCGCCCTTGCGCTCGGTCGGTGCCCGAAGGCCAATCGTCGAGACCTTGCGCAATCCCTGTGATTTGGCCCCGAGCCGGGGCCCGATGTTCGGCAAGGAGCAAGCCAGTGACAGCCGCCCATGCCCGCCGCCGCGCGCTCGCGATTGCGTGCGCGTCGCTCTGCTTCATCCCCGCCGTGCTCCACGCCGAGGACAAGGTGATTGCGCGCTTGAACGGCATCGACATCACGCAATCGGACCTCGATCTCGCCGACGGGGAGATCGGCCAGGCCCTTGCCGAGCTGCCGGCGCCGTCCCGGCAGCGTGTGCTCGTCGAGTACATCATCGAGACGCGGCTTTTTGCCGATGCGGCCGAGGGCGAGAAGCTCGCCGCCGAGCCGGGCTTCGACAAGCGCCTCGCCTACTGGAGGCAACGGGCGCTGCGCGACGCCTTCTACGACAAGGCCGTCAAGGGCACGATCAGCGACGCGGTCGTGCGCGGCATCTACGACGACAAGGTGAAGGGGCTCCCACCGCAAGAGGAGGTGCAGGCTCGCCACATCCTCGTCGACACCGAGGAGCAGGCCAAGGCGCTCGCCGACGAGATCGCCAAGGGCGCCGACTTCGCGGCCCTCGCCAAGGAACACTCGAAGGACGCCGGATCGAAGGGCGAAGGGGGCATGCTCGGCTACTTCGGGCACGGCCAGATGGTCGCTCCGTTCGAGCAGGTCGCCTTCTCGCTCAAGGCGGGCGAGCTCTCGAAGCCCGTCAAGAGCCAGTTCGGCTGGCACCTGATCAAGGTCGAGGATCGCCGCCAGAAGCCGCCGCCGCCCTACGAGCAGGTCAAGGATCGCATCCTCGCCAACATGGTGCAGTCCAAGGCCCAGGACGTTGCCAAGGGGCTGAGGGGCAAGGCGACGATCGAGTATGTGGACGCGGACCTGAAGAAGCAGGTCGAGGAGGACGCCAAGAAGGCCGACGCGCAGCAGAAGGCCTTCGAGGAGCAAGTCGAAAAGATGGGCAAGCAGTAGGCGCTCTCCCACTCGCGAACTCCGCTTGATTTTTCCCGGTGGCGTCTGCTTTCTCTCCCCGCCGCAGTCGTGCTCGCGGCAGAGGGTTACCCATGAGCAAGTCGGCTCACGTCTCGCCTTTCGCTCCGAAGTCGCTGCCCGTGCTGCCGGCGGTCGCGGGCGTGCGCTTCGCCACGGCCGAGGCCGGCATCCGCTACAAGGGCCGCACCGATCTCATGGTTGCGGTCATGGAGCCCGGCACGACCGTTGCGGGCGTCCTCACCCGCTCGAAAACGGCATCCGCCCCCGTGCTCTGGTGCCGGAAGAGCCTGAGGAAGGGCCGCGCCCGCATCCTCGTCGTCAATTCGGGCAATGCCAACGCCTTCACCGGCCGGCGCGGGCGCGACGCCGTCGTCACGACCGTGGACTACGCTGCGGCCGCGGCGGGCTGCGCGCCCCACGAGGTGTTCGTCTCCTCGACGGGCGTCATCGGCGAGCCGATGGATGCCGGGCTCTTCGCCCATCTGCTCGACGGTCTCGCCAAGAGCGCTGAAGCCGACCGCTTCGAGGCGGCGGCGCGGGCTATTCTGACGACGGACACCTATCCCAAGCTCGCGACCCGCACGGCCTCGATCGGCGGCACCGAGGTGACGATCAACGGCTTCTGCAAGGGCGCCGGCATGATCGCGCCCGACATGGCGACCATGCTTTGCTACGTCTTCACCGACGCGGCGATCGCGGCGGAGCCGCTCAAGGCCATGCTCGCCGAGCACGTCGCGACCACGTTCAACTGCATGACGGTCGACGGCGACACCTCGACCAGCGATACCTGCCTCGTGTTCGCGACCGGGAAAGCGGCCGAGCGCGGCCAGAAGCCGATCGGCAAGAAGGGCGCGGCCAAGAAGCTCGCCGACTTCTCGGCGGCGCTTCACGATCTGCTGCGCGACCTCGCCGTCCAGGTGGCCAAGGACGGCGAGGGGCTCTCGAAGTTCGTGACGTTCGAGGTGGAGGGAGCCAAGAGCTGGAAGGCGGCGCGCGCCATCGGGCTTTCCTGCGCCAACTCTCCGATCCTCAAGACGGCCATTGCCGGCGAGGACCCGAACTGGGGCCGCGTGGTGATGGCGGTCGGCAAATCCGGCGAGGCCGCCGACCGCGACAGGCTCTCGATCTGGTTCGGCGAGCACTGCGTCGCGAAGAATGGCGAGCGCGCCGAGGACTATGACGAAAGCGCGGCCGCCCGCTACATGAAGAACGGCGAGATCACGATCCGCATCGCTGTCGGCGTCGGCAAGGCCTCGGCGACGGTGTGGACGTGCGACTTGACCCACGACTACGTGTCGATCAACGCCGACTACCGCAGCTGAGAGGCGCGCGATGGAGCCCAAGTTCTGGCGCGACCGCTGGGAGGCCGGCGACATCGGCTTCCATCAGGCCGACGTGCACGACCTCCTCGTCGCGCACTGGCCGCGGCTCGGCCTCCCGCCGGGCTCGGCCGTATTCGTGCCCTTGTGTGGAAAGAGCCGCGACATGGCCTGGCTCGCCGGCGAAGGTCACCGCGTGATCGGCTGCGAGCTAGCCGCGGTTGCGGTCGACGCCTTTTTCGCCGAGCAGGGCCTGGAGCCTGCCGTCGAGCAAGTCGGCGCCCATTCGGTCAAGCGCGCCGGGCCCTATGAGATCTGGTGCGGCGACGTCTTCGAACTCCCGGCCTCGGTCACGGCCGAGGCTGCCGCCGTCTACGACCGGGCGGCGTTCATCGCCTTTCCGCCCCAATTCCAGAAGCGCTATGCGATCAAGCTGATGGAGCTCGTCCCCGATAGCGCGCCGATCCTGCTCGTCGCTCTCGCCTTCGATCAGAGCGAGGTGGCGGGACCGCCCTTCTCGACCGGCCTGCAGACGATCCTGTTCGCCTTCGGGCCGGGCTTTCGCTTGACCTTGCTCGAGAGCCGCGACGGGCTCGAGAAGAGCGAGCACCTCAGGAAGCGCGGCCTCACGCGGCTCATCGAGAGCATCTATCGCCTCAATCGCGTCCCGCGCCAGTCGTGAGTCCCATTTCGCGCCGAGCCAAATTCATTCGTTCAGACAGAGTGGAATGTCGCCGCTCACACTATCTCGTCATCCCCGCGAAGGCGGGGATCTGTCCAAGATTGCTATGGCCCTGCAACTTCTGGCTTGGACGGATGCCCGCCTGCGCGGGCATGACGTGAGGTGGGGAGGGCGCCGTCGCCCAACTACCAATGAGTTGCCACTTCTCCGCCACGGCTACCGTCATGGCCGCGTCGTGGCGGAGCCACGCTTCGCGTGGACGGCGGCCATCCACGCAAGCTTCAACAAGCTCTCTCGGTGGGAGCGTTTCTGACGCGGCCAACGGCGGCTCATGGAAGGGACGTCGCGGCGGCGAGGATGGCGTCGTAGGCGAGGTCGAGCTCGGGCCCCGTGATGCAGTAGGGCGGCATGAGATAGACCGTGTTGCCGAGCGGGCGCAGCAGCAACCCGCGCTCGAGGAAGAAGGCCTGCAGCCTGGGACCGACCGCCGACAGGTAGCCGCCGTCGCCCACCGCGAGATCGAAGGCGGCGATCGTGCCAAGCTGGCGCACGCGCGCGACGTTGGGCTGAGACGCTACCGCGCCGGTCCGCTCGGCATGTCCGCGAGCAAGGGCTGCGATGCGCTCCGCGACCGGCTCCGTCTCCCAGATCTCGAGGTTGGCCAGCGCCGCGGCGCAGGCGATGGGGTTCGCGGTGAAGCTCGACGAGTGGAAGAAGGTCTTGGTCCGGTCGTGCGACAAGTGCGCCTCGAAGATCTCGGGCGTGCAGAGCGTGGCGGCCAACGGCAGCGAGCCGCCCGTCAGTCCCTTGGCGAGGCAGAGGATGTCGGGCGTGACGCCGGCCTGCTCGCAGGCGAAGAGCGTGCCCGTGCGGCCCCACCCGGTCATCACCTCGTCGGCGATGAAGAGGACGTCGTGTTCGGCTGTAATGCGCCGCATTTCCGCGAGCACGGCGGGAGCGTAGGTGAGCATCCCGCCGGCGCCCAGGATCAGCGGCTCGACGATGAGCGCTGCCGCCTGCTTGGAGCGGCAGGCGGCCTCGAGGGCGTCGAGCGTCGTCTGCTCGGCGCCTGCGGCGGGAAATGGAATGCGCGCGACATCGAACAGCAGCGGCTCGTAGGCGGCGCTGAAGAGGCCGCGGCCGCCGGCCGACATGCCCCCCACGGTGTCGCCGTGGTAGCCGTGCTCGAGCGCGATGATCGTCGGGCGCGGCGCGCCTCGGTTGCGGAAGGTGCCGAGCGCCATCTTGAGCCCGACCTCGACCGCGGTCGAGCCGCTGTCGGAATAGAAGACGTGCGAGAGCCCTTTGGGGGCGATTGCGACCAGCTTCTCGGCCAGGCGCTCGGCGGGCTCATGGGTAAAGCCCGCGAAGATCACCTGATCGAGGCGATCCGCCTGTGCCTTGATGGCGGCGACGATCTTGGGATGTCTGTGGCCGTGCGTCACCACCCACCAGGAGGAGATGGCGTCGAGGAGCCGGCGCCCGTCGGCCGTCTCGAGCCACGCGCCCTCGCCCTTCGCGATCATCGTCGCGTCGGGTTGAAGCGCGTGCTGCGTGTAGGGATGCCAGACGGGCGAGCGGCTCATCGCGGGCGGGCTCTCATTGCAGGAAGTACTCGGCCGAGAAGCTGGCCCGGAACGCCTCCTCGAGCTCCCTCCGGCCCAGCGGCGCGGTGTACGGGAGCCGGCCGATATGATGCACTCGGCCCATGTTGACGATGGTGTGCTGCACGGGAGCGTTCTCCTCGCCGACGAAGACGATGCCGTAGATCGGCACGGCGCGCCGGTTCAGCGCCTCGATCGACAAGAGGCTGTGGTTGATGGTGCCGAGCGCCGTGCGCGCCACCAGGATCACCGGGATCTGCCAGCGCGCGAAGAGATCGATCTGGAGCAGCTCGTCGGTGATGGGCACCATGAGGCCGCCTGCGCCTTCGATGACGAGCGGCCGGTCGCACGCGGGCGGCACGAGGCGCCCGGGGTCGATCTCGATGCCCTCATGCCTGGCCGCGATATGGGGGGAGGCAGGCATCTTGAACCGGTAGATCTCAGGGAGGATGCGGTCGGCTTGGAGGTTGGTGAGATTGCGCACGGCCTCCCGGTCGCCGCCGCCGCCGAGGCCGCACTGGATCGGCTTCCAATAGACGCCGTCGAGCGCTTGCGCGAGCGCTGCGGCAAACACCGTCTTGCCGATGCCCGTATCGGTGCCGGTGACGACAAATCGCGGGCTCATGGGCGCGCCCATGCCCGAACCAGCGCTCCCCCCTCACCCTTTCCGCCGAACGACTTACGTCCATGCGGCCGTAAGTCGTGGCGGAAAGCCCTCTCCCCAGGGGGAGAGGGAAGACCTTTGCCGGCCCCGCTCTTCAGAGTCCCCTCTCCCCTCGGGGAGAGGGTTAGGGTGAGGGGGCAAGCCTTCGTATGAGTGGGCACCAAGTATTTCATGCGGGGGCCAGGGCGAGCGTTTCGGCGAGCGCCTCGACCATGCGGCCGACGTCGTCCTCGGTCACGTTGAGCGTGAGGGAAATGCGCAGGCGCGCCGTGCCCTCGGGCACCGTCGGCGGGCGCACGGCGCGGATGTCGAATCCCCGCTCCTGCAGCGTCGCCGCGACTGCCACGGCGCGGGCGTCCTGACCGAGGATCACCGGCTGGATCTGCGAGCCGGAGACGGGGAGTCTGGATCGGGCGGCAAGCTCGCGGCCGGCGAAGGCCACGAGCTTGGCTAGACGTTCGCGCCGCTCGGGCTCGCGCGCGAGGAGGCCGAGGCTCGCCCGCACGGCCGCCGCGATCAGCGGCGAGGGCGCGGTTGCGTAGATGAAGGGCCGGCAGCGGTTGACGAGGAAGTCGCGGAGCGGCGCCGGGAGCAGTACGAGCGCGCCCATGACGCCGAGCGCTTTGCCGCAGGTGTGGAGCGAGATCACGTCGGGGCGGCCTTCGAGCGCCGCGCCGAGCCCGCGCCCCCCGGGGCCCCAAACGCCGGTCGCGTGCGCCTCGTCGATGACGAGGAGCGCCTCGTGGCGCTCGGCGACGGCGGCGAGATCGGCGAGCGGCGCGCGGTCGCCGTCCATGGAATAGAGGCTCTCGACGGCGATCCACGGCCGCCCCGTGCCGCCTCCATCGCGCCAGCTGCGGATCGCATCGTCGAAGGCCTGGACGTCGTTGTGGCGCGCGGGTGCGCTCTCTGCCCTGCTCGCCCTCATGCCGTCGTGAACGCTCGCGTGAACGAGCTCGTCATGGACGATGAGATCGCCGCGGGCAGGCAACGTCGAGAAGAGGGCATAGTTGGCGACGAACCCGCCGCCGAAGAAGAGGCAGGCGTCCGCCCGGAAGAAGCGGGCGGCCTCCGCCTCGAGCGCCTCGTGCTCGGGATCGTTGCCGCGCAGCAGCCGCGAGCCGCCGGCGCCGGTCGGCACGCCGCGTTGGATCGCCTCCGCGACCGCGGTGCGCAATTCCTCCGAGGCCCCGAGCCCCAGATAGTCGTTCGAGGCGAAATCTAGTCCGCTGCGCGATTTCAGCGCTCTCAGCCGGCCGCGCCGCTCGAGGGCCCTTATCGCTCGCTCGTAGCTGTCATGCATTGATCGTCCCGGCACGTCTCGGACTCGCGATCGAGCTCCATGGGCTCGAGGCCGAGGCGGGCGAATAGCGCGCGATCCTTGTCCTCGCCGGGGTTGCCGGCGGTCAACAGCGTGTCGCCGCAGAAGATCGAATTGGCGCCGGCGAGGAAGCAGAGCGCCTGCATCTCGTCGCTCATGGCGGTGCGCCCCGCCGAAAGCCGCACGACGGAAGCGGGCATCAGAATGCGCGCCGTCGCGATCGTGCGCACGAACTCGATCGGGTCGATCTTGTCCGCGTCCTCGAGCGGGGTGCCAGGGATCGCGATCAGCATGTTGATCGGCACGCTCTCGGGATGCTCGGGGAGGTTGGCGAGCATCACCAGCATGTCGATGCGGTCGTCGGCCGTCTCGCCCATGCCGACGATGCCGCCGGAGCAGACCTTGATGCCGGCCTCGCGCACGCGCGCGAGCGTCTCGAGCCGGTCGGCGAAGGTGCGCGTCGTGATGATCTCGGAGTAGTAGCGCTCGGAGGTGTCGATGTTGTGGTTGTAGTAGTCGAGCCCCGCCCGCTTGAGGCTCGCGACGTCCGCGTCCGACAGCATGCCGAGCGTCATGCAGGTCTCGAGGCCGAGCGCCTTCACGCCCTCGACCATGGCGAGCACCGAGGGCATGTCCCGCTCCTTGGGCGAGCGCCAGGCGGCGCCCATGCAGTAGCGCGTGGCGCCTGCCTCCTTGGCCTTTCTCGCCTCCGCGATGACGCGCTCGACCTCCATCAGCTTCGAGGCCTTGAGGCCCGAGGCGTGGTGCGCCGACTGGCTGCAATAGCCGCAATCCTCGGCGCAGCCCCCGGTCTTGATCGAAAGGAGCCGCGACATCTGCACTCTGTTGGCGTCGAAGTGGCGGCGGTGGACCGTCTGCGCCGCGAACAGCAGGTCGTTGAACGGCTGAGAGTAGAGCGCTCGCGCTTCCTCGCGCGTCCAGTCGTGACGCAGCGAGCTCGTCACCTCGCGGCTCGGACTTCCGACGTGGACGTTCATATTGGCCGTGGTCTCCGTGCCCGGGCCTAGCCCCGCTGCCCGTTGTTTGCACTGCGAGACATTTTTGGCAACAGTTGGTTGGCGAAAAGTCGCGAATTCCATAACCGGAGACAAGGTTAAACGCCGATCTTGCCGCCGCCGATCCTGGTGATGGCAACGACGCTGGGACGTGGCGGCATGCCGTCCTTGAAATCCGGCCAGCGGGTCGAGGGCGCCTCGAAGGTCGAGGGTGCGGGGTCGCCGTCCTCCGTCTCGCCCGGATGCTGGACGGCGACGAAGAACGTCTCGAGATCGGGCGTGAAGCAGGGACCGCACATCTCGGCGCCACGCGGCACCTGGAAGAAGCACTTGGAGGTGCCGCGCGCGGGCCCTTCGGTCTCGACGGCCCAGATCCCGTCCATGCGTCCGGTGGCGAGCCGTCGAGTTGCCGTCGGTGGCGATCCACAGGCGGCCTAAGGCGTCGACCACGCAATTGTCGGGCATCCCGAACCAGCCGTCCTTGGTGGTGGCGGCGTTGAACGTCGCGCCGACCTCGGCGACGGCAGGGTCGCCGCATTTCGAGCAGGATCTCCCAGCGGAAGGTCGCGGCCGCATGGTCTCCGCCGTCCGGCGTGATCTCGATGATGTGGCCGAACGGATTGGGCCCGCGCGGGTTCGCGGCGTCCACTTTGTCGGGCGCACGCTTCGCGTTGTTGGTCAGGTTGAAGTAGACCTTGCCGGTCGCAGGGTTCACTTCGGCATCCTCGGGCCGGTCCATCTTGGTGGCGCCGAGGTGATCGGCGGCGAGGCGGGTGTGGATCAGGATATCGCCCTGGTCCTTGAAGCCGAACCTCTCGGTGAGCCACGGGCTCGAGCCGTGGACGAGCGGCAGCCACTCGCCGGTCCCGTCGGGATTGAAACGGGCAACGTAAAGCGTGCCGGCATCGAGGAGGTCCTTGTTGGCGGCGCGGTTCTCGGGATCGACCCGGCCCTCGGTGACGAAGCGGTAGATATAGTCGAAGCGCTCGTCGTCGCCCTGATAGACGACGAAGCGGCCGTCCTTGTTGACGATGTTGCCGGCCCCCTCGTGCTTGAAGCGGCCCATGGCCGTGCGCTTGACCGGGACCGAGGCCGGATCGAGCGGATCGATCTCGACCACCCAGCCGAAGCGATTGACCTCGTTCGGCTCCTTCGTGACGTCGAAGCGGTCATGGAATTTGCCCCAGGCATACCACTCGCCGGGGGCCCCGTAGCGGCGCAGGGCCTGCCCCTCGGTCGTCAGGGCCTCGGCGGCGGATTTGCCCCAGAAGTAGCCGTTGAAGTTCTCCTCGCAGGTGAGCCACGTTCCCCACGGCGTCACGCCGCCGGCGCAGTTGTTGAGCATGCCGCGCACGGTCGTGCCGGTGGGATCGCCCGACGTCTTGAGGCGCACATGGCCCGCGGCGGGTCCGGAAAACTTGATCTCGGTCTCAGCCGTGATGCGGCGCGCGTACTTGGAGGCGGGGACGACCGACCAGCGGTCCCCCTCGCGCTTCACCTCGAGCACCGAGCCGCCGTGCGCCATCATCTCGGCGTCGACGATGTCCTTGGTCACGCCTGCGAAGTCGTTGTCCCTGCCGCTGCGCTGTCCGATGCCGCGGAACATCAGCTCGCCGTTCGTGTACTCGTGATTGACGACGAGCAGGCCGTGATCGGCGCGCCCGTCGAGCGGCACGAAGCCGAGAAAGTCGTTGTTGTAGCCGAATTGCTTAGCCTGGGCGGCGGCCGTGACACTTGCGGGATCGAAGGCTGGAGCGCCGTCGACGACCGGCTCTCCCCAGCGGATCAGCACGTCGGCCCGGTAGCCTTCGGCGACGTGATGCGTCTCGTCGCTTGTGACGGCGAGCTCGGCAAAATTGAAGCCGGCGGCCGGGCGCTCGCTTGCCGCTTCGGCAGCGGCGAGCGCGCGCGGGGAGACGGCGGCGCCGAGCACGGTCGCGGCGAGCAGCCCCTGCATGAGGTCGCGCCGCGACAGGCGCTCGGAGATGATGTCGCCGATCGTAGGATTGGAGCTCGCGTTCGAGCCCAAGTCCTCCGCCTCCTCGAACCTTACCGACAGCGGAGTTTCGCGCCTCATCGATGCCCTCCACGCCCACGACCGTATGCTTGCCCGACCTCGCTTTGCGAGAGCTAGAAGACAAGCGTGAACGACGTATGACGCGATCCCGGCGGCCAGGCGCTAGTTGAGATCTTTCGGCAGCCGGGGCAGGGGCATGCAGGGGATGCCTTCCTCGGCGAGAGCGCGGACGTCGTCGAACGAGGCCTCGCCGTAGATGCGGCGCGGAGGGTCCTCCTCGGTGTGGATCCGGCGCGCCTCCTCGGCGAAGCGCGGTCCGACGTACTCGGCATTCGCCTCAACCTCTGCGCGCACGCGGAGCATCAGGGCGTGCATCTCTTCCTGGGCGCGCGCGGGCTCAGGCGGCGCCGGCGAGGCTACGCGAGGCGCCATCACCGCTTTGGCGACATTGGCGTCGGCGCATTGCGGGCAAGCGATGTGGCCGCGCGCGGCTTGCGCGTCGTAGGCGGCGCTGTTGCGGAACCAGCCCTCGAACTCATGGCCGCTCCCGCAGACGAGGCGGTACTTGATCATTGCGAACCTCCGCGGCCTCGCGGCCGGCGTGGACGACGTCGAATGTCCTATCATGCCTCAAGGACGGCACGCGTGACCGGACATCCTCAACTGCCCTTAATTCAACATCAGCCACGATGACTGCAGGCTGAACGCCGCCCTCGGCCAGCACCTCTCCCCAGGGCGAGATGATCAAGCTGTGGCCAAAGGTTTCGCGCCCGTGCTCATGCAGTCCGCCCTGCGTCGCGGCGAAGACGTAGCACTGCGACTCGATGGCGCGGGCGCGGAGGAGCGTGTGCCAGTGGGCTTCCCCGGTGAGGCGGGTGAAAGCCGCCGGCACGGCCAGGAACTTGGCGCCGGCCTTGGCCAGCGCACGGTAGAGCTGCGGGAACCTCAAGTCGTAGCAGATGGAGAGGCCGAGCGGCCCCCAGGGCAGGTCGGCGACGACGGCTTGGCCGCCGGCCGCATAGTTCGCGCTTTCGCGATAGGTCTCGCCATTGGGAAGGTCGACGTCGAACATGTGGATCTTGTCGTAGCGGGCGCCGATGCGGCCCTCGGGCGTGATCAGGAGCGAGCGGTTGGCGAGCTTGTCCGCGTCCGCGCGCACGACCATCGAGCCGATGTGCAGCCAGATGCCGAGCTCGGCCGCCAGGGCCGAGAACTGCTCGAGCGCCGGGTTGCCCTCCTCCGGCAGCGCAGCGGCGAGCAGACGCTCGCGCTCGAGCTCCATCAGCGTGGTGACCTCGGGCGTCTGGACGTAATCGGCGCCCTGCCGGGCCGCCTCCCGGATCAGGTCCGCTGCGGCGGCGACATTGCGCTCGACCGAGCGTCCCGAGCACATCTGCACGAGGCCGACGCGAAACGAGGAGGCCGCGGCGGGCGTCATCTGCGCGGCCGAGGCCGGTCAGGTGCTGAGCAGGGCATCGAGCTTGCCGGCCCGGTCGAGGCACATGAGATCATCGCATCCGCCCACATGGCGATCCCCGATGAAGATCTGCGGCACGGTCGAGCGCCCGCCGGCTCTCGCGCACATGTCGGCCCGCACGGCCGACTTGCCGGTGACGTTGATCTCCTCGAACATGACGCACTTCGCGCGCAGAAGCTCCTTGGCCATGTGACAATAGGGGCATAGCTCAGCAGTGTAGATCAGGACTTTGGGCATCCCTCACGGGTCCTCGCGAGTCGACCGGCGCACCTCGAAAATAGCCACCGGGGAGCATCCGAACAAGGCGCGGATCCGGTCAATTAGGGCTTCTTCCGGGGATTTCTCCCTCAGCATGGCACGAGCGCCTCGTCGGTGACGAGGGCCAAGGCCAAGACGTCGACGCGGGGCGCCCCGGCGCGGCGCAGCGCCTCGGCGCACGCGCCGACTGTTGCGCCGGTCGTGATCACATCGTCGACCAGGAGCACGTTACGGCCGGCGATCGGCTGCGGGCGCGGGACGGCAAAGGCGCCCCGGACGTTGCGCCGACGCTGCGCGCGCGTCAGTCCGACCTGGCTTTCGGTAGCGCGCGTGCGCTCTAGCGCCATCGGCTCGTAGGCAAGCCCGGCGAGACGGCTCACCTCGCGGGCGAGAATTGCCGCCTGATTGAAGCGGCGCCTGAGCAGCCGCCAGCGATTGAGCGGCACCGGCACCACGACATGGGCCTCTGCAACGAGCTCGCCTCCCGCCTCGAGGAGCCAGCGGCCGAACAGCCGGCGGCCCGCGTGGCGGTCGCGGAACTTGAGGTCGTGGACGAGATCGCGCATGACCCCGTCATAGCGCGCGACCGCGCGGGCGCGATGAAAGGCCGGCGGATCGGCGGCGGCAGCGGCCGAGACCATGACGCCGCCGGTATCGAAGGGCATGGGAATGCCGAGGCGATCGCAAAGGGGCGGGCGGATGAAGTCGATGCCGCGCCAGCAGGCGGGGCACAATGCGTCGTGCACGCCCAAGGGCTCGTGGCAGGCGAGGCAGAGCGGCGGCATCAGGAGATCGCCGAGTGCGTCGATTGCGCGCACGATGAGACGCACGGTCCCGCTTTCGGCCGCCGCCCCGGTGCGCGCCAACTCAACGTCGGCCATCGAACGATCCTCCGTGTGCCATCCTAGCCGCTCGAGACGCCCGAGGCGAGGGCGCGGCGGCGTCTTGATTTGGGGTAAGCTCGGCGGATGAGCCTGCCGCCGCCGATCTTCGACCGTTGCCTGCTGGCGTTGAGGCGAAACCGTGCCGCGCCGGGTGCCGGGGCCCATGGGTTCCTGCTCGATCGGGTGGCCGGAGATCTCGCCGAGCGGCTCGCGATCGTGCGCCGCGAGTTTCCGGTCGCGGTCAATCTCGGGGCGTATCACGGTCTCCTGAGCCGCCGGATCAGGCGCCTTCCGAATATCGGCACCGTGGTCGATGCCGAGCTCTCGGCGCGCCTTCTCGCCATCTGCGATGGGCCCTGCGTTCTCGCCGACGAGGAGGCGCTGCCCTTCGCGCCGGCCTCTCTCGACCTCGTGGTCTCGGCACTTTCCCTCCAGCTCGTGAACGACCTGCCGGGGTGCCTCGCGCAGGTGCGGCGCGCGCTGAAGCCCGATGGTCTTTTCCTGGCGGCGCTTCTCGGCGGCGCGACGCTCTCCGAGCTGCGCCAGGCCTGGCTCGAGGCCGAGGACGAGGTCACGGGCGGCGCCTCGCCCAGGGTCGCGCCGTTCGCCGACGTGCGCGAGGCGGGCGCTCTCCTGCAGCGGGCGGGGTTCGCCCTCCCCGTCGTCGACTCGGACACGGTGACGGTGATCTACGCGTCCCCGCTCGCGGTGATGGCCGATGTGAAAGCGATGGGCGCGAGCAATGCACTCGCCGCGCGCCGGCGCATCCCCGTGACGCGCCGCCTCATGTCGAGGGCCTGCGAGATCTATAAGCAGCGCTTTCAGCGCAAGGACGGCCGCGTGCCGGCGACGTTCGAGATCCTGACGCTGACCGCCTGGGCGCCGCACGAGAGCCAGCCGAAGCCCTTGAGGCCCGGCTCGGCTGAAGCGCGCCTCGCCGACGCCCTCGGCGTGCCCGAGCACAAGCTCAAGCAGTGATCACGGCGAGAGGGTGCGGGAGACGGCGTCCCGCCAGGCGGCGAGGCGGGCGGCGCGCGTCGTCGCATCCATCTCCGGCGTAAAGCGCCGCTCGAGCGCCCAGGTGCGGGCAAACTCCTCGGGCGCGGGATAGAAGCCGACGGCGAGCCCCGCGAGATAGGCCGCTCCCAGTGCCGTCGTCTCGAGCACGGCCGGCCGGTCGACGGGCGCGTCGAGAAGGTCGGAGAGCCGCTGCATCATCCAGTCGGAGGCGACCATGCCGCCGTCGACGCGCAGCACGGTGTTCGCGGCCTCCGCAAAGTCGCGGCGCTTGGCGGCGAGCAAATCGTGGGTCTCGAAGCACACCGCCTCGAGGGCGGCGCGCGCAAGCTCGTTGGGTCCGGTGTTGCGCGTCAGCCCATAGAGCGCGCCGCGGCAATCGGCATCCCAATAGGGTGCGCCGAGGCCGACGAATGCCGGGACCAGGATCACGTCCTGATGCGGGTCGGCGGCGGCAGCCATCGCCCCGGCCGCGGCCGCATTCGGGATAACCTTGAGCCCGTCGCGAAGCCATTGGACGGCGGCGCCGGCAACGAAGATTGCGCCCTCGAGGGCGTACGTCCGCCGCCCCTCGAGCTGATAGGCGATGGTCGTGAGCAGGCGGCTGTTCGAGGCAATCGCGCGCGGGCCGGTGTTGAGGAGGGCGAAGCAGCCCGTGCCGTAAGTCGCCTTCATCATGCCGGGCTCGAAGCACGCCTGGCCGACGGCGGCCGCCTGCTGGTCGCCGGCGACGCCGGTGATGGGAATGGCAGCACCGAGGATTTCCGGCTCCGTCACGCCGTAGACGGCCGCGCAGTCGCGCACCTCGGGGAGCAGCGCGTGGGGAACGCGGAAGAGGTCGAGCAGCTCGTCGTCCCAATGGCCGCTCCGGATGTCGAGAAGCGACGTGCGGCTTGCGTTGGTGGCATCGGTCGCATGAACGCGCCCACCGGTGAGACGGGAGAGCAGGAAGCTGTCGATGGTGCCGAAGGCGAGCGCGCCGTCCTCCGCCGCGCCGCGCGCGTCGGCCACCTCGTCGAGGATCCAGGCGACCTTCGTGGCCGAGAAATAGGGGTCGAGCTCGAGGCCGGTCTTGGCCGCGACGGAGCCGGCGTGCCCTCTCGCCTTGAGATCCTGGCATACGCCGGACGTCCGGCGGTCCTGCCAGACGATGGCGTTGTGGATCGGGCGGCCGCTCGCGCGCTCCCAGACGACCGCCGTCTCGCGCTGATTGGTGATGCCGATAGCCGCGATCTCTCGCGGCTCCGCTCCCGCGCTGGCGATCGCCCCGCGCGCGGTCGCGACGACGGAACGCCAGATGTCCTCGGCGTCGTGCTCGACCCAGCCCGACCGCGGATAATGCTGGGCGAACTCCTGTTGCGCGAGGCCCGCGACGGAAAAATCGCGGCGGAAGACGATCGCGCGGGTCGAGGTCGTGCCCTGGTCGATGGCGAGAATGTATCCGGTCATGGGCGCCCCCTAATCTGCCCTTAGCAGGTCTTGGCGCCGATCGAGCAGAGAGGCGGCGCGGCGTAGCAAACGCACCACAGGAGAAGCCGTTGAGTTTGTTATGATTCCACGTCCGAATCACCGTGGAGACGCCGAATGGTCGATTGTCCCCTCGTGATCATACGCTGGCAGGATAGCCGCCAACCCTGTGGGAATTGGCGCTTTTTGTCGGCGTTGCCGGACACCAAGCCCGTCGAGGTGGCGACCGTCGGATGGCTCGTGAAGGATACCCACGAGGTCAAGGTCGTGTGCCAGAACATCGGCGATCTCGGGCACCCCGAAAAAGCACAAGCGAGCGGGATCATGACGATACCCACTCGCTGCGTCCTCTCGATCGAGAGACTGACAGAAGAGGAACCTATCTCTTCTGCTGTGATTGCGGATTCTGCTGGTTCTGCTGCGATGACTGCTGACCAGGAGATTGATTCAGCACTGATGCAGCAAGCTGTTTGACCTCGTCAGGGGAGAGGGAGCTTGGGTTCTGCATCGCCTTCGCGGCGATTTGAGCGGCTCTCGATGACGTCTTTTCATTCTGAGACATGATGATCACTCACTTTCTCAATCTGAGCACATAAGTTCAGAACGCCGTTCCCTTAGCATGCGCACTTGGGCCGATGCGCGGACGAGTATTATGTCCAACCGAGTTATCCACGGTTCAGTTCGTAAACGGCATGAATTGCCCAATGGATAGGCAGCGGCCGGCCGCGAATCGGCGTCGACGCGCCGTCACCGCTGCTCGAACACCCGCCCCGCGTCGGCAGCGCGAGCGGGCGGAAGGCCGGAGTCCAGCGCGGCATTGAGGGCGTCCGGCCCGGCCTTGATCGCGATCGGCTCGGGCACGATCCAGGCGCGCCAATCGGCGGCCCGGTAGAGAGTGGCGCACGAGAGCCGGAGCCCATCGAAGTCGCACGACCGGTCGGCGCGCACCGAGAGCTCCGGGCGACGGTCGTGGCGCATGATCCTGAGGTCGATCGGCTGGAGCGCCGCCCACTCGGCGCCGAGCTCGACCGAGCGGAACGCGCAGGCGAGCTTATGGTTGCAGGCCGCCGCGCGCCGGCCGAGCGTGTTGCCCGGCCCGAGGGCCTTGCCGCGCGCCATGAGCACTGCATCGCGCTCGGGACCCGCGCTCACCCAGCACCTGGCGCCGTTGCAAACCACGGGATCGGCGGTCTTCGGCCCGAAGCGACGGATGCCGGTCATCTTCACGTCGAGGATGAGCAGCACGGTTACGCGGGTCGTGGCGACAATGGGCACGCTCTCGGCGGGCGCGGTGACGGGCGCCTTGCCGATTTCGGTTGAGCCGGTTGGCATATCTGACTGCTTGCCCTCGGCCGATCGCTCGGCCGCTCGCCGCGCCTCGGCGCGCTCCTGCTCGATGCGCTTGATTTTCCCGATCAAGCGGCGCGCCTCCTCCTCACGTTCGGCCTCGAGGGCGCGGCGTGCTTCCTCGGCCCGGCGACCCGCATCGGCCTCGCGCTCGGCGGCGAGGCGCTTCTGCTCCGCCTCCTTCGCAAGGCGCTCCTCCTCCAGGCGGCGCGCCTCCTCGAGGCGCCGGATCTCCTTCTCCTGCTCGAAAGCGAGCGCGCGGCGCTCGGCCTCGACCCTTGTCGCCGCCTCGGCGGCGGCGCGGTCCGCTGCCTCGCGCTCCTCGCGCTCGGCCGCCTCCTTCTTGGCCTGCTCGAGCATCCAAGCTTCGTCGGCGCGCGCATCCTCGGCAGCCTCCTCGGCGGCGCGGGCGGCCTCCTCCGCGGCCTTGCGCTCCTCGGCCTCGCGCGCGGCGCCGGCAAACTTCTCGGCCAGCGCATGGCCCACCTCGTCGCCGGCTTCAGCGCCGTTGTCCTGTGCGAAAGAAAAAAGGAGAACCGCGGCCGCCGCAACAGCGAGCGCCGCCTTCTGGTGGCTGAGGCCCGGCATGGTGTCCCGCTTTCCGCTACGATGCTGGGCGTGGCTGAATACGCCCGATCTTCGGTCTCAATTCCGGCAACAAAGCGGAAATCGTTTGAACGGAAGCTGAATGAAGGCGCCGTCAGCCGCCTTTTTTCATTGCGGCAAGGGCGAGCCTCAGTCCCTCGCGATAGCTCGGCGCCGCGAGCGATACTCCGAGATCGCTTTTCATTCGGTTGTTCGCGACGCGCCGGTTGGCCGAGTAGAAGCTCCGCGCCATCGGCGAGAGTTGGGCAGCCTCGAAGGGAACCTCGGGCGGCGGCTCGACCCCCAGAAGTTTGGCCGCAAATTCCACGACATCCTGGGGCGGCGCGGGCTCGTCGTCGGTGACCGCGTAGAGGCCGTGGCGTCCCCGCCCGGTCATGGCGGCGGCGAGCACGGTGGCGATGTCCTCGACGTAGATGCGATTGAACACCTGGCCCGGCTTGACGATGCGCCGCGCCGTGCCGGCCGCGACGTCGTCGAGCGCGGAGCGGCCCGGCCCGTAGATGCCGCCGAGGCGGAAGATCTGCACGGATTTACCGCTATCGCGCCCGAATTCGGCCCACGCCTTCTCGGCGGCGAGCCGAAGGGCGGTGCGTGGCGAATTGGGTCTTGGCACCGTCTCCTCGTCGACCCAGGCGCCGCCCGTGTCGCCGTAGACGCCGATCGTCGACAGGTAGCCGATCCAGGCGAGATGAGGCGCGCTCAGGAGATCGGCGCGGTGGTAGCGCAGCACCGGATCGCCTTCGGCGTCGGGCGCGATCGAGACGAGGACGTGGGTGGCGCGCGCGAGAGCCGCCGAGACGCCTGCGCCGGGGGCTGTTCCGTCGAACAAAAGGCCGTCGAAGCCCGACGCGCGAAGATGCGAGACGCCGTCAGCGGTTCGCGACGTCCCACCGACGCGCCCGCCGCCGCCGGCCTCGACGCGGCGCGCCAGCGCTTCCGCGCTATAGCCGAGGCCGAAGCAGAAGAGCTCGCTCATGCGACCGTCTCGGCGAGCCATTCGCCGCGCACGGCCGCGTCGGTCTCGCCCGCGAGGCGATGCCTCGAAGCCGCCGCGACCACGCTCATCGCCGGCGAGCCGGCGCAGCGCCCACACCGCCATCGCGCGCACGATCGGCGCCGCATCGTCGAGGAGCGCCTCGACTTTGGGCAAGAGGCGTTGGTCGCCGGAGTTGCCGGCGGCGATGAGCACATTGCGGACGAAGCGATTGCGCCCCGTCCGCTTGATCGGCGTGCCCGCGAAGCGCTTGCGGAAGCTCGCGTCGTCGAGGGCGAGGAGCTCGGCGAGCGGCGGGGCGTCCGTCTCGGCCCGTGCCGCAAGGCGCGCCTCGCGTGCCGCAATCGCGAACTTGTTCCACGGACAGACGGCGAGGCAATCGTCGCAGCCGAAGATGCGGTTGCCGATCGGGCGCCGGAACTCGGGCGCGATATGGCCCTTGTGCTCGATGGTGAGGTAGGCGATGCAACGGCGCGCGTCGAGCTGATAGGGCGCGGGAAAGGCCGCCGTCGGGCACACGTCGAGACAGCGCCGGCAACTGCCGCACTGATCTGTCTCGGGAGCGTCCGGCGCGATCTCGGCTTCCGTGAGGATCGCGCCGAGAAAGAGCCACGAGCCGCCGTGGCGCGAGACGAGGTTCGTGTGCTTGCCCTGCCAGCCGAGTCCGGCCGCGGCGGCGAGCGGCTTCTCCATGAGCGGGGCCGTGTCGACGAAGACGCGCACCTCGGCGCCGGTCGTCTCATTGAGCCAGAGCGCGAGCCGCTTGAGCTTTCCTTTCATGAGGTCGTGATAGTCGCGTCCCTGGGCGTAGACCGAGATCGCGCCGTGTGATGAGCGCGACAGCACTTCGAGCGGATCGCGGGTCGGCGCATAGCTCAGCGCGAGCATCACCACCGATCGCGCCGCCGGCCAGAGCGCAAGCGGATCGCGGCGGCGCGCGGCCGTCGTCTCCATCCAGCCCATGTCGCCGTGGCGTCCGGCGGCGAGGTAGTCCATGAGCCGAGTCCCGGCGTCGCCGATGGCGGCGGGCGTCGTGACGCGCACGGCATCGAAGCCGAGGCTCGAAGCCTCGCGGGAAAGCGCGTCCTTGAGGTCCGCCGCGCGACCTGCGTTCAGCGCGAGGCCGGGGCGGCTCCGGGGCTCAGAAATCGAGGTCGGCATAGTGGCTCGGGGGCGGCGTGCCCGGCATGCGATCGGCGAGGAGAGTGCGGAACGACGGCCGGGATTTCATGCGCTGATACCAGGACTTCGCTACGGGAAAGCTCTCCCACGGCACCTCGCCGAGATAGTCGATGGTGGCGAGATGGCCGGCCGCGGCGCAATCGGCGAAGCTCAGGTCGTCGCCGGCGAGCCAACGGCGCTGATCGGCAAGATAGCTCAGATAGCTCAAGTGGTAGCGCAGGTTGGCCCGCACCGCACGCAGGATCTCGGGGTCGGGCGCTCGGGGCGGACCCGGCAGGAGCTGAGCATAGATCCTCTCATGCAGGAGCTCCCGCGTCACCTCACGGTTCGCCTTGCCGTGGAACCAGTCGACGAGGCGGCGAACCTCCGCGCGGTCCTCGTGTCCGCCGGGGAAGAGGGCGAGGCTCCGCGCCGCCCTCGAGGTCCTGCCGCCGTCCTCCTCGAGATACTCCGAGATGGCGTAGGCGCCGCAAAGGATCGGGCCGCCTTCGATCTCGAGCACCGGCAGCTCGCCTGCGGGATTGAGGCCGAGGAATTGGGGCCGCTGCTCCCAGGGCCGCTCTTCGACGAGCTCTGCCTCGATGCCGAGCTCCTGGAGCGCGAGACGGAGAGAGCGCGAGTGGGGACAGAGGCGGAAATGGGTGAGCTTGTGCATCGAGGACCAATCAACGTGAACCGCCGCGAGAGCGTCAATAGGGGCGGGGGGAGGCGACCTTCAAGCGTGTGACTTCACCGTAACGCCGGCTGCGGAAACGCACGCAGGCACCGTGGCAGCTGCAACAATTGCGCCCTTCCCGCGAAATCATGCTATCGAGCGGCGCTCGCGGGCGCACTGCTTGCGCTTGCTTCTCGCCGGCCCTTCGTGCCGAGACATCCGTAGAGGGGACTGATGTCGCTCCTGGCACGCGCTCCTGCTCGGCTTTCTCGAGGGGCTCACCGAGTTCATCCCCGTATCCTCGACCGGCCACATCCTGCTCGCGGGACATTTCCTCGGCTTTCACTCGCCGGGGAGGGCGTTCGAGGTGATGATCCAGCTCGGGGCGATCTTTGCCGTGCTCACGGTCTATCTCGGCAAGCTCGTGCGCATCGCGGTGGACCTCCCGCATGATCCCCGCGCGCGCCACTTCGTGCTCGCCGTCCTCCTGGCATTCCTGCCGGCCGCCGTCGTGGGCGCGCTGCTGCACGGCTTCATAAAGGGCGTCTTGTTCGAGACGCCGGCTCTCATCTGCGTCATGCTGATCCTCGGCGGCATCGTCCTCCTCGCCTTGGATGGCCTTCGCCTCTCCGAGCGCTACCATGACGTGATGGATTTTCCGCTGCCGCTCGCCTTCAAGATCGGCGTCTGCCAGACCTTCGCCATGATCCCCGGCGTCTCGCGCTCGGGGGCGACGATCGTGGGCGCGCTCCTGCTCGGCGCGGACAAGCGCTCCGCCGCCGAGTTCTCGTTCTTCCTCGCGATGCCGACCATGGTCGGCGCATTCGCGCTCGATTTCTACAAGAACTACACGCTGCTCAAGCCGGACGACCTGACCGAGATCGGAGTTGGCTTCGTCACGGCCTTCGTCACGGCGGCGCTCGTCGTGCGCCATCTCTTGGCGTTCATCGGCCGTCACGGCCTCGCGCCGTTCGGCTGGTGGCGCATCATCGTCGGCGGAATGGGGCTCGGCGCGCTCGCGATCGCCGGCTGAGCGTGGCCTCAGGCGGCGTAGGACGCCGGGGGCGAGGTCAGAATGCGCTGCAAGGCGGCCGCATCCGGCGCCGCCCTCAGGCGCTCGAGCGTTGCCGGCTCGCGCACGAGCCGAGAGATGCGCGCGAGCGCCTTGAGGTGATCCCCGCTCGCGTGCTCGGGTGCGAGCAGCAGGAAGACGAGGTCGACGGGCTCGCCGTCGAGGCTCTCGAAATCGATCGGCTCGGAAATGCGCGCGAACAGGCAGACGATCTGCTCGAGGGACTTGAGCTTGACGTGGGGTATGGCGATGCCCCGCCCGAGCCCCGTCGAGCCGAGCCGCTCGCGCTGAAGCAGCGTGTCGAAAATCTCGCGGGCGTCGAGACCGGTCGACGCGGCCGCGCGCGCTGCGAGCTCCTGCAGCGCCTGCTTCTTGCTCGTCACCGCCAGGACCGGAATTACGCCCTCCGCGGTCAACAGCTCACCGAGATCCATTTTTTCATTTCCCAAGGGGGCTCGTGGTTGCTCGCCCGGTTGCCGACGCATCGCATTGCGATGCACGAATTATACCGCCTTACCTGACAAGGACCCGTGGACTATCGCGAAGCGGGGAAACGCCTCAAAGATCGGCCCGAGTTCCTCCCCCCGAGTATGGCTCGGGCACCCCGCATTTGATCGACCGTTGCGCCGACGCTGCCAGCCTGGTCCGCCGTCTCAGATACCAAGAATGAGGACGGAGTAAGGTCGAAATTGGCCGCACCAGCCTCGTCGTCGCTCGCGTCTCACCGTTGGACCCGGAACGCAGCCGCCCTCGGGGCAGCGCTCCATATAACACAAAGTTATCAGTGTGTTGACCACCGACGGTGGCAGGAAAAAGACCTGCCGAGACTCGTTAACCAAGGTTAGGCCGCCCGCGGAATGAAGTCAATTCGCCGTGAGGGGAGCCTAGGCCGGGCGCCCCGCCCGCTCGGCAAGTGTCTTCTCCCTGCGGCGCTGGACGGAGGAAGGAATGCGCATCGCCTCGCGGTATTTAGCGACCGTCCGCCGCGCGATGTCGATCCCGTCGCTGCGAAGCAAGTCGACAATCTTATCGTCGGAAAGGACCGCGCGCGGGCTCTCGCGGTCGATCATCTGCTTGATGCGGTGCCGGACGGCCTCGGAGGAATGCGCTTCCCCGTCGCGCGCCGAGGCGATGGCGGACGTGAAGAAGTACTTGAGCTCGAAGATGCCGCGCGGCGTCGCCATGTATTTGTTGGAGGTGACGCGCGACACCGTGCTCTCGTGCATCGAGATCGCGTCCGCCACCGTCTTCAAGTTGAGCGGCCTCAAGTGCTGGACGCCGTGCGCGAAGAAGCTGTCCTGCTGGCGCACGATCTCCTCGGCGACCCTGAGGATCGTCCGCGCCCGCTGGTCGAGGCTCTTCACGAGCCAGTTCGCGGTCTGCAGGCACTCGATCAGGTAGCCCTTGTCCTTCTCCGAGCAGTGCCCCTTCGTCACCATGGTGTAGTAGCTGCGATTGACGAGGACACGCGGCAGCGTGTCGGTGTTGAGCTCGATGTGCCAGCTGCCGTTCAGCGCCGGGCGCACGAGAATATCGGGGACCACCGGCTGCATCTGCACCGAGCCGAACTTGAGCCCCGGCTTCGGATTGAGCCGCTTGATCTCGTCGATCATCTCGCCGAGCTCTTCCATGTCCGCGCCCACGGCTCGCTTGAGCCCTGCGAGATTGTGGGCGCCGAGGAGGTGCAGGTTGTCGAGCAGCTTGGCGATCTGCGGGTCGTAGCGGTTCTGCTCCTTGAGCTGCAGCGCCAGGCACTCGGCGAGCGTGCGCGCGAAGACGCCCGGCGGGTCGAGCGATTGCAGCACGCCGAGGATGCGCTCGACCATCTCGAGCGGAGCCCCGAGCTTCATGGCCAGCGTCTCGATATCGGCCCGGAAGTAGCCGGCCTCGTCGATCATGTCGATCAGGTGATGGCCGATCAGGCGCTCGACGGGGTCCTTGAGGGCCAGCGCCATCTGCTGGGTCAAATGGTCCTTGAGCGAAGGCTCGGCCGTGGCGAAGGCCTCGAGATTGGCTTCCTCGTCGCCCTGCCCGCCGGCGCGCTGGCGCAGCGACGCCCAGCCCGAGGCGTGAAGATCGGGCGCGAGGTCGGCCTTCGCCGTATCGGGAAATACGTTCTCGTACTCGGTGTCGAGGGTGGAGGTGTCGGCGGGCTTGGCGAGGTCGACCCACGCTTCGTCGGCCGCCGTGCCATTCATCCCGTCCGATTCATGATCGGCCTCGCCGTCGGGCTCGGCCTTGACGGTCGTCTCGCCCTCGGTCGCCTCATCGCGCTCGAGCAGCGGATTGCGCTCGAGCTCGGTGTCGACGAATTGATTGAGCTCGATATTCGACAACTGAAGAAGGCGGATGGCCTGCTGCAGCTGGGGTGTCATCACCAGCTGCTGGCCTTGCTTCAGCTCCAGTTTTGCCGAGAATGCCATTGCCGAGACCCAGCCCGCGTCCTCCGATCCGCTCGAGGCAAGGTATACTCAACGGCCATTAACGAACATATCCCCGAGATAGACGCGCCTCACGTCTTCGTTGGCTATGATTTCCGTCGGCTTACCTTGTGTCAGAACTTGACCGTCGTAGATGATGTAGGCGCGGTCGATTAGGCTTAACGTTTCACGAACGTTGTGGTCCGTGATCAGGACGCCGATGCCCCGATCCGTCAAGTGGCGAACGAGCTCCTGAATATCGCCGACCGCGATGGGGTCGATGCCCGCGAACGGCTCGTCGAGCAGGATGAACGATGGCCGCGAGGCGAGCGCGCGGGCGATCTCGCATCGCCGCCGCTCGCCGCCCGAAAGAGCGAGTGCGGGAGATTTTCTCAGCCGCGTGATGTGAAATTCCTCGAGCAGGCTGTCGAGCCGCTCCTTGCGCTGGCGCCTGCTGGGCTCGACGAGCTCGAGGATCGCCATGATGTTCTGCTCGACGGTGAGCCCGCGGAAGATCGATGCCTCCTGCGGCAGATAGCCGATGCCGAGGCGGGCGCGGCGGTACATGGGGAGGCGCGTGATGTCCTCGCCGTCGATCGTGATGCGCCCCGCATCGGCCGGAACGAGCCCGGTGATCATGTAGAACACCGTCGTCTTGCCGGCGCCGTTGGGGCCGAGGAGGCCGACGGATTCCCCGCGGCCGACGGCGAGGCTCACGCCCTTCACCACCATGCGCTTTCTGTAGGATTTCTGCACATGGGCGACGGTGAGCCAGCCCTCGCCGCCGGTCGCCTCGAAAATGGCGTAGCCGTAGTCGCCCTCGCCCGCTGCCAGCACGGCGCCGGGAGCATATGCGCCCCCGTTTCCGCCCGAGGGCGCGTGTCCCTTGGCAGAGCGCATCCGGTTGAGGAAGGGCACCTTCACGCGTGAGATCCCGCTAGACCCGCCAGTCCCGCCGCTATTCCACCCGGCTTTGGCGTCAAATGTCAATTTCCGCCGGTGTCGGCGCTCTCGGGGGCGGTCTCGGCCTGCCAGCCGTCGGGCGCGAAATTCGGCGTCGCCTTGGCGGAATTCTTGGCGGCGTTGGCGTCCTTTATCTGCTGCGGAAAGAAGATGGCGCTGGCGCGGCCCTTGGTCGCCAAGGTCTGGGAAGCTTCCGGGGCCCCCTCGACCCCTCCGCCGCCCCCTAGGTTGCTCACCGTCTTCGCCGGGGCCGTGTCGTTCGCCGGGGCCGTGTCGATGGTGCTCTCTCCGCTGCGCATGTCGATGACGAGCCGTGTGCCGTGCACGACGTTCTGGTCTTGGGTCAGCACGACATCGTCGCCGCCGACGGTCACCGTCTCGCTCTGGGCGTCGAAGTTCGGCCCAATCGCCCTCCGCCTTCTGGCCGTCCTTGGAGGTCACGACGACGTTCTTCTTCGCCTCGATGCGGGTGAGCTCGGCCGATCCCTGCTTGGCGCCGGGAGCTGCCGGCTTCGCCGTATCGGCGAGGCTTGCGTCGCCGCGGTAGAAAGCGTGGAGCTCGGCGCTCGTCACGACGAAACCGCCCTGGGCGGCGCGTACCGTGCCGCGGAAGATCGCGACTTTGGCGCTGTCCATCACCTCGAGCTGATCGGCCTCGACATCGACCGGCGCGTTGGGGTCGGTCGCGAACGAGGCGAGGCCAGACTTGGAAGCGCCGGCTGCAGCTTCCTTGCGGGATTGGCGTGCCGCCGTTTTGGCGCTCGCCTCCGGCTTCTCCTCGCCGCGTACGAGATGGGCGGTCACGCGGCCCGGTCCTCGCCCGCCGCCCGGAGGAGACGTGAGCTGCGAATGGCCGGCCTTGCGGTCGACGTGGAGCCGCCGTCCGCGCAGCTCGTTCTTGCCCTGAACGACGACGACGGTCTCGCCCGTGAGGAGGGCCGTATCGGCGCGCTGATCGAGGTCGGCCCGGTCGCACGTCACGCGGCGGTCATCGCTCGACGTCATGACGACATTCCCGTTGAGGGTCGCCGTCTCGTTCAAGGCATCGAAGTCCGCGGTGTCGCTCGTCACCCGTTCGGCATCGCCCCGCGTCATGACGACGGGGGTTTTGGCGACGATCCGGCGCACTTTGCCCGAGGCGAAGCCCGCGGCAGGCTTTTGGGCGGCGTCGCCCGCAGGGTCACCCTCGTAGGTGACCTCGAGCTCGGGCGTGGAGAGTGTCGAGACGCCCTGCTTCGCCACGACGCCCCCGGTGAAGAGCGAGATCTTCGTGTTGTCGTTCACATCGAGGCGCGCCGCCGTGATGTCGACGGGCTCGCCGGAGGGCGCGAGAAAGGGCGTGCTTGCGCGCGCGGCCGCGCCGGCGGGTGCGGGCTCCGCCGTCTTCTCGGCCTCGGGCTTTAGCCGCGTCTCGACCCGGTCGATGAACGTGACCTGGCGCTCCTTCTGCTTCAACGTCATCTTCTGGGAGCGCACCGATCCCGAGGGAAACTCGACGAGGACGGGCTGATTGGAGACGAGCGTGCTCGTCTTCGTGAAGAGCGTCGCGCGGGTGAGCCTAGCCTTGAGACCGCTCTCGGAGTTTACTTCAATGCGCTCCATCAGCTCGAGCACGCTCTTCTTGCGATCGAAGACGCCGCGCTCGGCGGCGACGTCGGTCCTTGACTTGTCGACCGAAAAAATCGTGCCCGAAATGGCGTTGAGATTGATCTTGTTCGGAGTGGCGAGATCCTGTTGGGCGGTTTTGGCCGTGAAGGCATAAGACGTCCCGTCGTCGCCGTAGCCCTCGTAGCGAGGGTTGTCCATGGTGAGGTCTTTGGGCAGGATCTGGTTGAGCGCGATCGCGGGAAGGCCGGTGCCGAACCCGGTCTGCATGAAGATGGCCGACCGCGTACCCGCCGATGACCAGGACGCCGGCGCACGGCAGCGCCCATCTCAGAGTTCTGACGGCCCAGCTGCGCCGGCGCGCTTTGCGAAACTCGCGGCTGCGGCCGTGCGCGGGGTCGAGCCCCGGCCCGGCTGAGCGCTGCTCAGACTGTCGCCGATCGAGGTCGGTTGCGATGGCCCTGATCCCCTGCGAGCGCCAAGGATTTGGCGCCCTTCATGAAAACGGCTCCGACAATCGCCGCGAATTTGGGTGATATTGGGACTGAACGCAACAGGAACAGGTCACGGTGCCGTCCGGCGCGTCCCCGAACCTGTGGATCAGTGGGAAAAGATGTCGTCCTCGGCGAACCCGGCGAGATCGAGACGCACGCGGATCGGCAGAAAGCCGAACGCGGCTTCGGCGAAGTCGCGGCGCCCTTCGCGGTCGAGCATGAGGTCGAGCTTCTCCTTGATGGCGTGAAGGTGGAGGACGTCGGCGGCCGCATAGGCGAGCTGCTGCTGGGTGAGCTCGGGCGCGCCCCAGTCGGAGCTTTGCTGCTGCTTGGAGAGCTCGATCCCGAGCAGCTCCGAGGCGAGGTCCTTCAAGCCATGGCGGTCGGTATAGGTCCTGACCAGCTTGGAGACGATCTTCGTGCAGTAGACGGGGCCGGCCATCACGCCGAGGAAGCGCTCGATCGTGGCCATATCGAAGCGCGCGTAGTGGAAGATCTTGAGGACGGTGGGGTCGGCGAGCAGGGCCTTGAGGCGGGGCGCGTTGAAGTTCTCCGGGTCGAGCTGGACGAGGTGGGCGGTCCCGTCGCCGGGCGAGAGCTGGACTAAGCAGAGCCGATCGCGGTTTGGGTTGAGTCCCAGCGTCTCGGTGTCGACGGCGACGCTCGCGCCGAAGTCGAGGCCGGCCGGCAGGTCGTCCTTGTAGAGCTTGATCGACGGGCTTGCCATTGGCGCCTTTGGTCGTGGGGCGGGCTATAGAGCTTGGTGCCCAGAAGAGGACTCGAACCTCCACGCCTCGCGGCGCTAGTACCTGAAACTAGTGCGTCTACCAATTCCGCCATCTGGGCACGTCGCGCATGAGCTAACGAGCGGCGCCAGCATTGTCAATTGCGCGGGCGCCGACTACACAGGGGCGAGCGGAGCTGTTCTAGCACGCATGAGCGAGGGCAAGCGGGAGGCGGCGGCATGATCTCGCGCGTTCGCGGCGGGACGCTGGTCACGATATTCGGTGGATCGGGCTTCGTCGGGCGCTATGCGGTGCGCGCCCTTGCCAAGCGCGGCTGGCGCGTGCGCGCTGCCTCGCGCCGTCCCGACCTCGCCGGCTTTCTGCAGCCCATGGGCGATGTCGGCCAGATCATGCCCGTGCAGGCGAACCTCCGCTATCCGGACTCGGTCGCGCGCGCGGTGGCCGGCGCCGATGCCGTCGTCAACTGCGTCGGAATACTTGCCGGGAGCGGGCGGCAGACCTTCAAGGCCGTGCATTGGACGGGAGCGCGCACGCTTGCCAAGGCGGCGCGCGAAGCCGGCGTCAAGCGCTTCGTGCATGTCTCCGCCATCGGCGCGAGCCCCAAGGCCAAGGCGCGCTATGCCCGCACCAAGGGTCTCGGCGAGGAGGCGGTGCTCGAGGAGTTTCCCGACGCGATCATCCTGCGCCCCTCGATCGTGTTCGGCCCGGAGGACGATTTCTTCAACCGCTTCGCCGCCATGGCCCGTATCTCGCCGGTGCTGCCGCTGATCGGCGGCGGGGCGACGAAGTTCCAGCCGGTCTACGTCGGCGATCTCGCCGAAGCGATTGCCGCGGCCGTGGACGGCGCCGGCACGCCCGGCACGATCTACGAGATCGGCGGGCCGGACGTGCTGTCGTTCCGCGATCTTCTCGACCGGACGCAAGAGTACGCCGGACGCGACCGCTCCTATGTCCCGCTGCCGTTCTGGCTTGCCAGGCTGCAAGCGCTTCTCACTTGGCCGCTGCCCACGAGCCTGCGCCCGATCACCGTCGATCAGGTGCGCCTCTTGAAGCACGACAACGTCGTGAGCCGGGCGGCGGAGACCGAGGGGCGCACGCTTGCAGCGTTCGGGGTCGAGCGGCCGCATTCGATCGGCGCGATCGTTCCGGCCTACCTCGAGCGGTTCAAGCCCAAGGGGCAGTTCACCCACTACCGCGGCTGAGACGCCATCAACCCGCTCCTAACGCGTTCGGCGTACGCTTCGGGACCCGAGTGGACCTGAGCAAGCGAGGCATGGCGGAGGACGTATACGATCTCGCGATCGTCGGCGGCGGCATCAACGGCTGCGGCATCGCCGCCGACGCCGCCGGGCGCGGGCTCAAAGTGCTGCTCGCGGAGATGGGCGATCTCGCGAGCGGAACCTCCTCGGCGAGCTCCAAGCTCATTCACGGCGGCCTGCGCTACCTCGAGCACTACGAGTTCCGCCTCGTGCGCGAGGCCCTCGAGGAGCGCGAGGTGCTTCTCGCCAAGGCGCCGCACATCATCCGGCCGCTGCGCTTCGTTCTCCCCCACGTGCCGGGCATGCGCCCCAAGGCGCTCATCCACGCCGGGCTCGTCCTCTACGATCGCCTGGCGAAGCGCCGGCGCATCCCGCCATCGTCCGCCGTCGATCTCAGGCGCGATCCCGCCGGCCGCCCGCTCAAGAGGGAGCTCTCCCAGGGCTTCGCGTACTGGGACTGCTGGGTGGACGATGCGCGCCTCGTCGTCCTCAATGCGATTGGCGCAGCCGAGAAAGGCGCCGAGATCCTGACGCGAACGCGCGTGACTGCGGCGCGAGCGGTCGATCGGGCTTGGCATCTCACGCTCTCGGGCAGCGGCAGCGCGCGGGAAGTCGAGGCGCGCGTGCTCGTCAACGCGGCAGGCCCATGGGCCGATCGCGTCGCGGGACTTGCCGCCCGCGGCGCGCGCGCCGGCACGCCCGGGCTCACCCTGGTCAAGGGCAGCCACATCGTCGTCCCGCGCATCGCCGGGGCCGAGGACGCCTATCTTCTGCAAAGTGCCGATCGCCGCATTGTCTTCGCGCTCCCCTTCGAGGAGCGCTTCACCCTGATCGGCACCACCGACGTCGCCTTTACCGGCGACCCCGGCACGGCTGCAATCGACGCCGAGGAGGAGGGCTACCTGCTCGATCTCGCCGGCCGGTTCTTTTCTCGGGCGCTGACACGCGAGGACGTGGTCTGGTCGTACGCGGGCGTGCGCCCGCTCGCCGACGACGGAGAGGGCAATCCGTCGGCGATCTCGCGCGACTATCGCCTCGAGGTCGTGGCGCCGGAGGGAGCCCCTCCCCTGCTCAACGTCATCGGCGGCAAGATCACGACCTATCGCCGCCTGGCCGAGGCCGCACTTCTCAGGCTCGCGCCCTACCTCCCGTCGATCGCGCGCCCCTGGACGGCAACGGCCCCGCTGCCGGGGGGAGATTTCGGCGGCACGGCGGGCGGCGGCCTCGAGGGCTACATCCTCGATCTTGCGCGCCGGCGGCCAGAGATCCCGCAAAGCGATCTCGCGCGGCTTGCGCGCCTCTACGGGACGCGCGCCGACCGCGTGCTCGGCGATGCGAGGTCGCCCACCGATCTCGGCGCCGATCTCGGCGGCTCGTTGACCGAGCGCGAGGTCGCCTACCTCAAGGCTCACGAATGGGCCCGCGAGCCGGACGACGTGCTCTGGCGGCGGACCAAGGCTGGGCTCCACATGAGCCCCGAGGCGCGCAAGCGGGCTTTCGAGCGGCTCGCCGGGCTCCTTTGAGCCCCTTTTCGTCATCTCTCGCACTACTCGGCCGCCCGGCGCGAAGCACGTAGTGAGGCAGGTTCACCCTCGCGTCGCCGCGCTCGAAGACTTGGCCACGACTTCGCTCTTTCTGCTTCTGGGTCGTTCGGGGAATGGAGAAGCTTTGCCGAATGGGCCTGCCGAAGCGGCATATCTCGGAGAGGTTTGCGCCGCATCACGACAGATACTTGCGTATTAACCATATTTTGAGCCACGAGACGGCGCCCCTGGCGCCCCCGTGTAGCCCTGCGCTCCGTGACCAGCGGGGTGGTAAACGCGCGGCCGTACGGCATTGATCGCAAGAGCATTCGCCGCGGCCGCCAGGGGACGGAGTGACGGTCATGCGTGAGGTCATGACGGGAGCCGGGCAAGGCCGGTCTCGCGGAAGCTATCTTGTGACTCGATGGCGCCAGTCGTCACTGTGCGTTGCGACATTGATCGCGGCGGGCTCTGCCCTTCTTCCCCAGGCGGCAGCGGCGCGGTCGACCGGATGGCTCAGCAAGTCCGAGCTTTCCCACTCCGCAGCACAGCCTTGGGTGGGCTATGGCGAAAGCGGGTACGTGGGTCGCCCGGCCAAGAGCAAGCGGCACGCCAAAGCGAGGTCGAAGCCGAAGTCGAAATCGAAGGGCTTCTCCGCGGCCGTGCGGTCGAGCGGCTACGCGACCAAGGCAACGAACGCGGAGAAGACGCAGCGGTTCGCCGCGCTCGAGAGCGGCCTCTCCGTGCCTATGCCCCCCGAAACGAGCCTGACGGGGGGCGGCGTGCGCTGGGTCGCGTCCCTCGACTGCCTCAACGCGGCGCTCGCCTACCTCGTCGAGCAGGTGGGAACGATGGCGCCGGTTACCGTGAACTCGACCTGCCGCAGCAGGAGACACAATGCGCTCGTCGGCGGGGCTCGCAGATCGCAGCATCTCACCGGCAACGCCGTCGATTTCCGCGTCCATGGCAACGTGAACGCGGTCTCGGCCTTCCTGCGGAATAGCGGGTCGGTCGGCGGCTTCAAGCACTATGGCGGCGGCCTGTTCCACATCGACCTCGGACCGAAACGCACGTGGTGAGGCGGGTCAAGCCGCGCCACCGGCAGCGATCACAATCGGATTGGCGCCCGTCAGTTGCGTTCGACAGAACCCGGCAGAGAGATCGGGATGGGCCGTGGGGTTGAGCTTTGGGCCGGCGTCACCTCGACTTTGTCGGCCGGGCTCGCAGGACGAATGCTCGGCGCCTCCCAATGGCCGGTGACGCGGAAGCTCGCCGGCGACGCGGGCTCAGCGCCGGGCTCTGCGGCACCCGCGGCGGGGGCTCCCGCAATGCGGACAATGACGTCGAGCGTCCGCTCGGCCACATTGACGTTGCCGCTGCCGGTAATGACCTTGTCGCCGGCCTCTCCGCGCAGCGTCTCTGTGGTCAGCACCCCGTCGGAAGCCAAGAACCGCGCACTGAGAGTGTCGAGCCTCGTCGCCTGGGTCGCCGCGTCTCCCCACCCTCCCGCGAGCGGGCTTGCCCGTGCTGCCTGAGCCAGGCCCTCGATGCCCACTGCGAGACGTGCGCCTTGCGGCATTTGAAGCTCGATGTGCCCGTCGAGCGAGGAAAGCACGGCGTCCTCTGTTTCCCCCCTCCCAGCGACGTCGATATCGAGAGTTCCCGTTCCTTCGAGGAGGGCGTGGCCGAGGTGAGATTCGGTCGCCCGCGCCATGTCGAGATCGGCAAACTTGCCGCGCAGTGCGTAACGTGGCTTTTCGCGGCTCATGTCAACCGTAACCTGCGCGTCGCCGCTTCCGCCGAGCTCGAACTCGACCTCGGCGAGGTCGGCGAGGAGCTTGCCGTCGTTGATCGAGACGGTCGCGGCGCAGCGTCCGAGCGCCGGGCCGCCGAGCGAGACGCTCGCCGCGGAGATGCGAAGGTCGGCGTCAATCTCGCGAATGAGGGACGGAGTGGCTCCGCCCGGAAAGCGCACCAGCGAGCCTATCAGCGAGGGAAAGCCCTCCATTCCGGCGAGCCGGCCACGCTCTGATTCACGCTCGGGGAAATAGGGGCCGAGGTTCAGGCTGTCGAAGGCGAGCGTTCCCTCGAGCAACGGGTGCTGCGGCCGGAACTTCAGCGAGAGCCCGCCGGTGGAGGCATTGCCGTCGAGGGTGAACCGGGCATCCTCGAACGAGAGCGTGTCGTCGCCCCAGGTCAGCAATCCCTTGGCCGTGAACTCGCCGAGGCCGGGACCCGACGGCCAATTGGCGCCAAGCCAGCGCGCTGCGCCCCTCACGTCGGCAAGTCTGAGCTCGGCGTTGTTCGCCAAGAGCTGTGACCGGTCGACCGCCGCATAGCGTCCGTCGAATTTGAGCTCGACCAGAGGACCCTTGACGCTCGCTCGAACCGGCACCGTCCCGTCCTTTTTGAAATGCGGGAGCGCGGCCGCGACGGTGAAGGTGTGCTCCTCTCCGCGCAGCCGGAACGAGCCGCTCGCTTGAACGGAGGTCTTGCGCGCGTTGTTCACCTCGGCGTTGACGTCGGTCAGCGTCTCCTCGCCGCCGCCCGGCGCGTCGAAGGCGATGGCTGCATCTCTGATCGTCAGTGTATTGAACTTGAGCCCCGCGACGGCTGCCGCCATCGGAGCGAGAGCATCGGCGGGGGGCACGGTACCGGCGCCATCCGCTGCACCGAGGCGCTGGCGCACGCGCAGCTTCGCCCCGTCGAGGATGAGATTGGCCCCGCCGCGAGAAAGAATTGCGAATAGGGCCTCCCCGCTCTGTGCCTTGCCGGCTTGAGACGAGACGAGCGATAGGGTCCCCGCCTCGAGGACGAGCACGGGCGTGGTGGATAGGGGCAGCGGCTCGGTGATCGTGAAGCTATTGCGCAACTCGGCGCGCACGTCGCCCCCCTGCAGGGCGGGCGCGCCGACGCGCCCGGCGAAAAACATGGGCACTGCGATCAGGGTGACGATCAGTGCGAACGCGGCAATAGCCACGAGGGACGGACTGCGCCTCTCCCCATCGGCGGTCATGTAGCCTGATGCCTCGAGCTATTGCGACCAAAGGTCGGGGACCGGTCTCCTGAGAGCGCCCCAAATTGGTTTCTTTGTTGTCCCCGCATCTTTCTTAGTGAACGGCGCATCCTCGCGCAACAACGAATCGATGCGCAAAGGTGCAGAGGCATCGAAAATTATCAATCCGAATCAAGGGTATATGACCTCGCTCCCAAAAGCGAGGTTTGCGTCGTCGCGGGGTGGTCCTCGCGTCAGCCTGGGGCAAGGCCGGCGCCAGCTTCCTCTCGCCGGTCCGCGTCGCGTGCCTCCGGCACACTACCCTTGCGTGCCTCCGGCACACTACTCTTGCGTGCCTCCGGCACGACCCGCGGCAATGGCCCGGTGCAAGAGGAGAACCGGAACAAGCCCGACCGCCACGATCGTGAGCGCGCCGAGCGCTCCGTTCTCGACCTGCTCGAGGGCCGCAAACCCGTAGACGTGCGTTGCGAGCGTCTCGAAATTGAAGGGCCGCAAGAGGAGCGTGGCGGGCAGCTCCTTCATCGAGTCGACGAAGACGAGGAGCCCCGCCGCGCCGAGCGCGGGGAGCAACATCGGCAAGTGGACGCGCCACAGGGTCGAGAGCGCCGTCTCGCCGAGGGCACGGGCGGCGGCGTCGAGATTGGGCGAGATTCGGTCGAGCCCCGCGTCGATGCCGCCGAGGGCGACCGCGAGGAAGCGCGCGACATAGGCGAACGTGAGCGCGAACAGCGAGCCGGACAAGACGAGGCCCGTCGAGACGCCGAGCAGATCCTTGGCCAGCGCGTCGACGCCATTGTCGAGCGCCGCCAGCGGAATGAGGATGCCGAGAGCGAGCACGGTCCCGGGGATCGCGTAGCCGAGCCCGGCGAGGCGCACGGCCGGGCGGATGAAGCCGTTCCCGGCCACGCGTCGCGCGTAGCCGAGAACGAGCGCGGCCATCGTCGCCACCGCGGCCGAGACGAGCGAGAGCATGAGGCTGTTGGCGACAGCGGAGGCGAAGCCGCCGGCAAGGGCCGACGAGAAGTGCCCGGCCGCGTCGCCGGCAAGAACGCCAAACGGCACGGCAAAGCCCGCGAGAAACGGCAGCGCGCACGCGCCGGCCGCCGCGTAGCCGCGCCAGCCCTCGATGTCCTGGAAGGGAATCGCACGATAGCGACCGGTCGTATGGTGGACTTTCCCGCCGCCGCGGGCGAAGCGCTCAACCGCGAAGAGGAGGGCAATGACGAGCAGCATGACGGTCGCGAGCTGCGCGGCGCCGCCGAGGCTCGAGCGCTGGAGCCAGGTCGCGTAGATGCTGGCGGTCAGCGTCTCGACGCCGAGGTACTGCACGGCGCCGAGGTCGGCGAGCGTCTCCATGACAACGAGCGCGGCGCCGGCGGCGAGAGCCGGGCGCGCGAGCGGTAGCGCGACTGCAAAGAGCGCGCCGAGCGGCGTGCGCCCCAGCGTGCGCGCGACCTCGAGCGCGCAAACCGATTGCTGGACGAAGCTCGCCCGGGCCGCGAGGTAGACATACGGGTAGAGGACCGACGAGAAAATGAGAATGGCGCCGCCGAGCGAGCGGACGTCGGGGAACCAGTAGTCGCGCGCGCTTGTCCAGCCGAAAGCCCCCCTCAAGAGGGACTGGACGGGCCCCGCATAGTCGAACACCTCGGCATGGCAATAGGCGACGATATAGGTCGGCATGGCGAGCGGCAGGACCAGCAGCCGGTCGACGATCTCGCGCCCCGGAAAGCGGTACATCGTGACCAGCCAGGCGGCAGCGGTGCCGACGACGAGCGCGAACGTCCCCGTCCCAAGCGCAAGCAGCGCGGTATTCAGCATTGCCGGCGGCAGCACGGTCGCGGCCAGATGCGGCCAGATGTTCTCGCTCGAGGAGAGGGCCAGGACGATCACCGAGACGATGGGGAGCGTCACGAGCGCGACGATGCCGGCGACGGCGGCGGTCCAGGCCGGGGACATGCGCCGGCGTGCGCGCCAGCCGGCGACCGCGTGAGGCAGGTCGGGAAGGCGGCGCAGGATCTCTCCGAGCCCGGTGCGAAGCGGCGAGTTGGACGCGGTGCCGGTCATCGCGGTGGACTTTCAGGGGCCAGCGCCGAAGTTAGGCGAGTGGGCTCGGTTCAGGAGCTCGGGCCGGCATCGAAGCGCACCTTGTCGATCAGCTCGGAGGCCTTCTTCCGAAGCTCGGCGATCGTCTCGAGCGGCAGAGGGTCGGCCTTGAGCTCGCCCCAGCTCTTGACCAGCTCGGGCTCGGCGACGCCCGGGACCACCGGGTACTCGCCGTTCTTCTCGGCATAGAGCTTCTGCGCCTCGGGCGAAGCGAGGAACTCGAGCAGCTTGATGCCGTTCGCCTTGTTGGGTGCGTGCGCCGCGAGCGCGCCGCCCGAGATGTTGACGTGCGTGCCCCGGTCGCCGGCATTGGGAAAGAGCATTCTCACCGCATCGGCCCACGGCTTCTGCTCTGGGTTCGAGAGCATCGCCGCCATGTAGTAGGTGTTGCCGATGGCGAGGTCGCACAGCCCGGCCTTCACGTCGCGCACCGCCTCGCGATCGCCGCCCGCGGGCTTCCTCGCGAGATTGTCCCTCAGCCCCGTGAGCCAGGCCTCGGCCTTCTCCTCGCCGTGGTGGGCAATCATCGAGGCGACGAGCGCGACGTTATACGTGTGCTGACCGGAGCGGATGCAGATGCGGCCCTTCCATTTGGGATCGGCAAGCTCCTCGTAGGTGATGGCGTCCTGCGCCACGCGCTCTTTGGAGGCGTAGACGACGCGCGCGCGCCGCGTGAACCCGAACCAATGGCCTTGCGGATCGCGCAGGGACGCGGGAATTGCGCTCTCGAGCACGTCCGACTTCAAGGCCTGCGTGACGCCGGCGGCCTCCGCCTGGAACAGGAAGCCCGAACTCGTTGGTGAGGAGCACGTCGGCCGGGCTGTTGGCGCCTTCCGCGCTCATGCGCTCGACGAGACCCTCCTTGGCGAAGACCATGTTCACGCGGATGCCGGTCTTGTCGGTGAAAGCCTTGAGCAGCGGCTCGACCAGCCCCGGCTCGCGATAGGAGTAGACGTTGACGACCTCCTCTGCCGTTGCCGGCCAAGGAAGGAAAGAGGAGGCGAGGAGAAGGCAGAGAGCAGAGAAAGGGACCCGCAGGTGTGCGCGGGTGGCGATAGTCATAGCGTCCTCCAATATTCGGGGTTCAAGGCCCCGGTATCGGTGCGAGGTCGACGCGCGATTGCACACGGCCTCGATTCCAAGTCGCGCTTGATGGCGCTGGCGCACTAGACCAGTGCGTGGCCTGAGCGTCAAGAAACGTGCGACGATTGGAGCAACATTAGAAGCGGTCTAAAGCGCGACGCTACTTGGCAATAACGGGTTGCGCGGGGAAGGTAACGCGCGCGACCGTGCCCTTTCCGGGCGTGCTGTCGATCGAAAATCGGGCGCCGTTGGCCTCGGCCAGCGCGCGCACGAGAGGCAGGCCCAGTCCCAGCCCTCCCTTTGGCCGCCGCGCGGGCGCACGAGCCGCCGTCGCCCCGAGCGCGCTCGCTATCTCGCGCTGCGACATTCCGGGGCCGCTGTCGCGCACGGCGATGACAAGGGACCCGTCGCGCGGGCGTCGCGTCGCGACCTCGACGCGCCCGCCGGCGCCGGTGAACTTGATGGCATTGGTGACGAGATTGAGGACGATCTGGCGCACGCTTGTCTCGTCGGCCGCGACCGCCCCCTCGCGCGTTTCGAGCCTGACCCGGAAACGCACGCCCGCCTCTTTGGCGAGCGCTCTTAGCGACGATCCCAGCCCCTTCACGAGGTTGTTGACGTCGATTTCGCTGGGCGGGATGGCGCCCGGGGTGCATGGCTGCGAATTTCCGCCGAGCACGCGATCGATGACGGAGAGGGCGTGCCGGGCGCTCGCCGCGATGTCGGCGGCGTAGCCCTGGTAGCGCGCATTCTCGAGCGCTCCCAGCCTCTCGTCGCGTATCACTTCCGCTGCCGCGGCGATGGCGGCGACCGGGGTCCTGAGCTCGTGGGCGAGCTTGGCGAGAAGATGAGGATCATCGCCGCCGGATGCAGGAGAAGAAGCCGGTTTCCGAACCTCCTCTGCGGGCTCGTCCGGCAGCTCCGCGCTGCTCGTCCCTGAGATATCCGGTGCCGCCGGTGCTGGCTCCTTGCGTCCGGCGCGAATGCGCCGCGCGATCTCCTTGAGCGTTGCGGCATCGTCGGGCGGCGGCTTGGCCGATGGAGCTTCCTCGCCGGAACCTTCGCCGTTCGTCTCGGCCGTGACGAGGAGGAGCGATGGCGGCGAGCCATCCGCGAGCGCCACGGTGCAGGAGAGGCGAAGCAACCCGGCCGGGCTCCAGAAGACGAGTTCCTGGCCGGTCGCGGCCGAGGCTCGCAGTTCCGGTCCGGAAAGCAGCGCCCGCAGACGCGCGACCGCCGGCATCGCGCCATCGAGCGCGGCGTTCGCTCCGTCGCGGTTGAGCGCGAGAAGCTCGAGACCGCGGCCGTTGGCAGCAACGACGCGTGCGCCCTCGGGGTCGATGATCCATGCAGGGGCGCGCGCAGCCGCGAGTGCGGCGCTGGCGCCGGGTGAAAGAGAGATGTCGCACAGCAACATGGCCAGCGCTCATCGCAATAAACTCGATGTGCATTCGACTGTTAGCCCGAACGGCTCGTCGCGTCCATGAACGGGCGGCGACCGCGTCCTTCCGCCGGCGCACTTGCGATCAAACCGAGGCTGTTCCTCGCCGAGCATTAGCTGTAGTGTCGCGCATGCCGCTGAGCCCCTTGAAGGCCCGGCAACAACGAGCGCTGGAAGAGGGAAACGGCCATGTACGACAAGCCGCAATTGGAGATTCCCGAGGCGGTCCGGGAGCTCGCGGAGCGAAACGTCGAGCAGGCGCGCGCCGCCTATTCCCAGTTCATGGACATGGCGCGCAAGGCCCAGGACATGGTCAGCAAGCAGCAAGGCGCGATCACGGCGGGGGCGCTCGACATCCAATCGAAGGCGATGCGTTACGCCGAGGAGAATATCGACGCGAGCTTCAAGTTTGCCGCCGATCTCGCGCGCGCCCGCGATCTCAAGGACTATCTCGAGATCCAGACCCGCTATGCGCAACGGCAGATGCAGGACTACGCCAAGCAGGCGCAAGAGCTCGGCCGCATGATGGCGGACGCGGCTCAGAAAGTGAAGCCGTAGGACGGCTGCGCCAACTGTCCGCCGCGTGACCCCAAGGGTCCGGACTTGGCGGGGAGCTGTGTTGCGATTATTTTCTTTGCGTTGGCCCCGGTGACTGTGTTTTAGGTCGGCGCAGAGTTCGCGCGCGACCCGCCGCGTGCCGCCTTAGCTCAGCTGGTTAGAGCGCTAGATTGTGG
>CAVOUC010000005.1:0-60730 GCA_963699485.1 uncultured Alphaproteobacteria bacterium
TGGGGTGCGAGGACTCGAACCTCGGAATGGCGGAATCAAAATCCGCTGCCTTACCACTTGGCTACACCCCAACAGGCCCCGGCGCGCCGGGCGCGCGCACCATAATCATAGCGCGTGTGGCGGGCAATGGTGCCGTCGAGAACAGCGGGGGAGCGGGACCAGCCGCTTGCCGCTCCCCGATGAGGCCGCTATAAAGCCGCCTCGCCCGACGGCGCCGCTTGAGAGCAGGATCGAGGGCGGCAGCCGGCATTGCGGGCATCGACGGTCGGGCGGAGCGTAGCGCAGCCTGGTAGCGCACTTGCTTCGGGAGCAAGGGGTCGGGAGTTCGAATCTCCCCGCTCCGACCATTCCGCATCGGATCGTGCCGCGCCGGCGGGTGCGGCGAGGCAGATCCCGAGGCTGGTCCCATGAGCGGGCGCACCGGGGGAGGCATGGGGGCAGCCAGAAACGTCGAAGGGCTTAGAAACGCCGGCCTGGCGATCATCGCGCTCGGCGTCGCCATTGCCGGCCTCGTCTACGGGCGCTCGATCCTCGTTCCGCTGGCTGTCGCCATCTTTCTCTGGGCCGTGCTCGAGGCGATGATCCAGGGCTTCGCGAGCGTAAGTCTAGGCGGCTACAGAGTGCCGCGATGGCTCGCACCTGCTCTCGGGATCGGCTCCGTCCTGCTCGGCCTCTATCTGATCTTCATTATCCTCCTGGGGCAGGTCGATGCCATCGGGCAAGCCTGGCCGCGCTACGTGGCCCGCTTCGAATCGATCGTCACCGACATGACGGAGTGGCTCGGCCCGGAGGGGGCGCAGAAGATCAAACAATTGCTGGCGGACATCGATCTCACCAGGAGCATTCCCGGCGTCATCGCCTCCACGCAGTCGGTCATCTTCAGCCTGCTGCTCGTATTGGCCTATATGGCCTTCTTGTTTGCCGAGCGCGGCTACTTGCCCGCAAAAGTCGCGGCGTTGTTTCCCGACGAGGCCCGCGCGCGAGACGCGGCGGCCCTCTTCGCAACCATATCGGAGAGCGTTCAGCGCTACATCTGGATCAAGACCGTCGTCAGCGTGCTGACCGGCGTGGCGTCCTACGTGGTCTTGCGCTGGCTCGGCATCGATTTCGCGGAGACCTGGGCCCTTCTCATCTTCGCGCTCAACTACATTCCGAACATCGGGTCCATCATCGCCGTCGCCTTCCCCGCCTTGATCGCACTCGTTCAGTTCGACACGCTCGGGACCTTCGTCGTCCTCGTTGTCATCCTGACGGCCATTCAGCTCGCCATCGGCAGCGTCTTGGAGCCGATGCTGATGGGGAATACGCTCAACATGAGCCCCTTCGCCATCATCCTCGGGCTCGCCTTCTGGGGCGCGGTCTGGGGCATCGCCGGCATGTTCTTGAGCGTCCCCATCCTGGTCGTGATCATGATCGTCTGCGCCAACGTGCCGAGCTGGCGATGGGTGGCGATCCTGTTGTCCAGGGACGGGCGCATCACGGCGTGATCGCCCGGTCCGGCGGCCGGGATTGCGGCGCTTGGCGTGCCTACGGGCACCCTTGCTGCGTATGCGAAACCGGCGGAATTAAATCTTTCTTGAAAGACCCCCTAGATTTTTCTCGCAAGGCCAATAGAATTCCGTCCCGAAGCGCAGGCATTTCGGGATTGGCACCGATGGTTCGCTTCTTGCGATTGCTGGGTTTCGTCTCCCTTGCCGCCGCAGTGGCTGCGGGCATGCCGGTCAAGGCTGCCTCGGAGCTTGGGGAGAAAGAAGCCACGTTCAATGCCCGCGATTGGAGCGGCGGACTTCTCCTCGCAGCCCGAAAAGGCACGCGAAATTACCAACCCGACGATTCCGAACCCGCCGCGCCGGTCGGGACCGAGTCCCAGGACACGGGACCTTATAGCGGAACGCAGACGCTCGAAAGCTGCATGGCGCTGTGGGATCCCGCCACGCACATGACGAAGAGCGAATGGCGCGACTCTTGCAAGCGTATCCTCAAAGAGCGCTCGCAGCAGCCGGGAACATGACCGGCCTCGCCGGCTGCCCCCTCCGTCCCATCTTCATGGCGTAGATGATCGATGGCGGCCGCCGCCGGCCGGCACGGCCGCCCCGCTCCTCCTCATTGTTCTCATTGTTCGAGCCGGCCAAAGGACCCATTCGACGGCAGCGGCATTCCGCCTGCGCGCGCAAGCCATCATCTCCCACGCACAAGCACGACGGCGTCGAAAACCCGACGGCGGGCGACGCTTCGCGCAACTGAAGCGCTGTCGGGGAAATCGAACATCCAAAGGAGCAGACACATGAACCGCACTCTAAAGAGCCTTGCCGCCACCGGTGCAGCCATCCTCACGTTGAGCGGGGCGACCGCCATGCAGGCGAACGCCGCGTATCTCGGCTATGGCAACGGCGATCCCGGCGATTGGAGCCTCTGGCAGGAGCAGAACGGTGGGCAGAGCGCCACGAAGCCCCAGCACTCTGCCTCTGCGCACCACCAGCACCACGCTGCCAAGCACAATGCTGTGAAGCAGAATGCCACCCAGCCGACTCAGACGCACTATCAGTATGAGAAGTCGTAAGCTGTACATGCGGCGTCTGGCCAAACGGCGAGGCGCCGCGGCGTAATTCCTGGCCGGAAGCGGAGATCCTCGGTCGACGCTTCCGGTCGGCCTGCACTGATCAATCTGTGCGGCGGGCGATAAGCGCGACGCTTTCTATGATCTCCGGAAAACGGCCGGCGGGGCAAACGGCAAGGAGCCGGCTCCTCAGCGTGGCCACGAATGCGTCGCACGCCTCGCCGAGAACCTTCGGCGTTGTCGTCGAGTGCGACAGGGCCCGCGAAACCAGCTCGTCGAGCGTCGCCTCCCTCTCCTCGATGACACCAAGAGTTGTGAGGCTCCCGAACGGCGAGCGCAGCAGCACGGCATAGTGCGGCTCCCACAGCGCCGACTTTCGATAGGCGGCAAAGTCATCCGCTTGCTCGAACTCCGCGCGCACCGCGTCATAGACCGCGAGCCAGCGGCCCTCGGGAAAGGGGAGGCTTTCGGTGCTCAAGAGGGCGATGGCCCCATCCTTCGGGATGAGAGCATCGAGGCGAGCGAGCGTCGCCTCCCGATCCATCCAGTGAAACGAGCGGCCCATGACGACGAGATGCAAGGGAGCGAGGTCCGCAGCGATGGCTTCCGAAGACCCGACGCGCCAGTCGACGACCACGCCGGCCAGCGCGCTCAAGCGAGCCGCCGCGGCAATCATCTCCGTGCTCGGGTCGATGCCGGTCACGGTGCCGGCGTAACGCGCGATGGGAATGGCGAGAGTGCCCGGACCGCAGCCGAGGTCGAGCACGCGCGATCCCTCGTCGATCCCGAGCTCGCCCACGAGGCGCTCGATGAGCCGCGGCGCATAGCGCGGCCGCGCAGCGATATAGTGGGCCGCTGCCGACGCGAAGCGGTCGGCCCGCAGCGGGGCGGCCTTTGTCACGTCGTCTGTTCCCGGGCTAGCTCCATCTTGAACTCCTTGTGAGTGCCGCAAGGCGGCGATCAGCACTGATGGTCGCCGTGCGAGACGCGATAAAGCCGGACAATCAACACAAGTCATTTGCCAAAATTGAAAGGTGGTGCTCATTGCGTAGCCCATAACTCTCTTGCATGCGGGCCTTTCTATGCTGCTGCCATTTAGCGCAGGTCGCTCGCTGCGATGGGGCGCCCGGTCGAACCCCACTCTCCTTACGCGGAAGTAAGCACGCCGGAGCCCACCAGCTGCATTAACCAGGCCGCGTCGCGTTCCGTCGAGGCGTAGACAGCCAGAGGCTCCCGGCGCTAAATTTGTGCGTTCATGTTTACGCGAGCCAGGGTCTTGCAACTGGCCGTACTCCCGTCCCCGGATGCCTCGTCGCAGTCCGGCGGTCTCGACGGAACTCGGGACTTAAATCAATCCCTCTCCCGAGGGCGTCAGCATGCAAAAAGGGGCCAGCCTCAGTGAAATCCGAGTTGCCTCTTCCGCCGTTCCTTGCCTCCTACATCCTTCCCGTCGTTGCTCTCGTATTCGCAACGGGGATTTTCATCATCGATACGTTTACGCCTCTCGGCATTGCGGTCGCGGTGCTCTACGCCGTCGTCGTGCTGATGGCGGGAAGATTCCTGTCGCGCGGCGGGGTGATGTTCGTGGCGGGCGCCTGCATCGCGCTTACCGCGCTGAGCTACGCCTGGCAGCATGGCGAGCATTTCGAGAGCGGGTCTTTCGTCCGCTGCCTCGTAAGCATGCTGGCAATCGCGATCACGACGTTTCTCGCCTTGAAGAATCAGGCGGCGGGCATGGTCTTGCGCGAGCAGGCCCGGCTCCTCGACGTCACGCACGACGCGGTGTGGGTGCGCTCACTGAGCGATGCGATCACGTACTGGAACCGCGGCGCGGAGGAGCTCTATGGGTGGACGAAGGAGGAGGCGCTCGGGAAGGAACTCGCATCAACTCTTACGCACGATCTTTCCCGCCCCGCTGGACGAGATCTTCGCAGCGCTGTTTCGCACCGGCCGCTGGGAGGGAGAGCTCGTTCATACGCGACGCGACGGAACGCAAATCGACGTCGCGAGCCGCTGGTCCCTGCAGCAGGACGAGCGGGGCAAGCCGCTCGCGATCATGGAGACCAACAACGACATCACCGAGAGAAAGCGCGCGGAAGCAAAGACACGCCAGCAGGAAAAGGAGCTTCAGCTCTTCATCGACGCGATCCCGGCCATGGCCTGGGTCACGCGGCCCGATGGTTCCGCCGAATACCTGAACAAGCGCTGGCTCGACTATACCGGCCTCTCCTTGGAGCAGGCGTCGGGTTGGAATTGGACGGCCGCCATACATCCGGACGATCTGGCAGGGCTGCTCGACACGTGGCGCACCCACCTCGTCTCGGGCGACCCGGTCGAGACGGAAGCACGGCTCCGGCGGTGCGACGGACCATACCGCTGGTTTCTCTTGCGCGGCGACCCGCTGCGCGATGACCAGGGCAACATCATAAAGTGGTACGGGACGAGCACCGATATCGAGGAGCGCAAGCAGGCAGAAGACGCCTTGCGGCGAAGCGAGGCCTATCTCGCCGAAGCGCAGAGGCTGAGCCACACGGGAAGCTTCGGCTGGAATGTCTCGAGCGGCGATCTCTACTGGTCGGCGGAGACCCACCGCATCATGCAACTCGACCCCGCGACCAAGCCTACGCTGGATCTCGTACTCCAGAGAACCCATCCCGACGATCGCGCCCACGTCCAGCGACTCCTCGATCGCGTTCAGCGCAACGCCGGAGACTGGCAGCTCGAGCACCGCTTGCTGATGCCCGACGGCTCGGTCAAGCATCTTCGCGTGGTGGCCCGCGCCGAAGTGGAGCCGTCGGGCGAGCTCGAGTATTTTGGCGCCGTGATGGACGTCACGGCCGTCAAGCAAGCGGAGCACGAGCTGCAGGAGGCGCACGCGGAGCTCGCGCACGTCAATCGCGTCACGACCCTGGGAGAGCTCGCGGCCTCCATTGCCCATGAAGTCAATCAACCGATCGCCGCCGTGGTCACCAATGCGGGTGCCGGCCTGCGCTGGCTGGGCGCCGCGCCGCCGAACCTCGAGGAGGCGCGCCAGGTGCTCACCCGCATTGTCAGGGACGGCAATCGCGCCGGCGAGGTCCTGGGCCGCATACGGGCCCTCGTCAAGAAGGCGCCGCTCCGGCGTGACGAGCTCGACATCAATGAGACGATCCGCGATGTCATCGGCCTCACCAGCAGCGAGGTCCAGCGCAACAGCGTCCTGTTGCGGATGGAGCTTGCGCGCGACCTGCCGCGGATTCGAGCGGACCGCGTTCAACTCCAGCAGGTGCTCCTCAATCTGATCGTCAATGCCATCGAGGCGATGAGTACAGCCGAGACGGGCCAGCGCGAGCTGACGATCGTCTCGGCGAATGACGGTCCGCACGGCGCGCTTGTCGCCGTGCGCGATTCGGGCCCCGGCCTGGACCCGCAATGCTTTGAGCGACTCTTCAATCCGTTTTACACGACGAAGTCGGAGGGCCTCGGCATGGGACTGGCGATCAGCCGATCCATCATAGAAGCCCACGGCGGTCGCCTTTCCGCCGGGCCGAACGAGCGCCGCGGCGCGGTATTCCAGTTCAGCCTTCCGGCCGGCGGCAGGGGACAGGAAGAGGCGACGGAAATCGAAGCGAGACCCGGCGGCTAACGATTTGCTTGCGTCCTCGCGCAAAGGGGGCGGCCGGCTCCTGGGGGGAGAGGAGCCGGCCGCTGCTGCGAGCCGGAGTAGGGGGGAGACTCGGGCCGCAAGAAAAACGGGTACCGTTGCGTTGCGTGGCAATGCACTGCTGCAATACCCTTGGGCGAGACTTCTACCGCCTTTCCTTGCATGCGATAACGCTCCGTGTTTCGAACAGCCTATTAGCTCAACCCGAACAGCGCCGAGAGCATTTACCGAGCGACGCCAACCAGGACTTGCAACCGTCCACCTTTTTGAGCCCGCGTCAGGCCGCAGCCCACTTCCCCCTTTTTTTCCACCCGGCGAAATGGCCATTCGACTTTGCCGCCGTTATCGCCGGCCTTGGCTTGCGCCAATATCGAGTGTGGGCGCCATCCGTTCGGCGCCGAGCCTGGCCCGATAATGGAGCTCCCGATCATGGACCTCAGCCCATCAACTCGCGCAGCGATGGTGGACGCGATACCGAAGCTTCGGCGGTTCGCCCTTGCACTCTGCCGCAACACCAGCAGAGCCGACGACCTCGTTCAGGAGACGTTGCTGCGGGCGTGCACCAACATTGCGCAGTTCCGGCCGGGAACCGCCATGGCGCCGTGGCTGACCACGATCCTGCGCAATCAATACTATTCCGAGCACCGCAAGCTGCATCGCGAGGTCAGCGATCCGGACGGGATCTATGCGGGAGCGCTGGTCGCGGCGCCCGAGCAGATCCCACACGTGGAAATGGCAGAGCTGAATGGCGCTCTCGCCAACCTGCCGGCCCCATTGCGCGAGGCGATCGTGATGGTCGGCGTCGGCTATTCCTACGACGAGGCGGCACGCAACTGCGGATGTGCGACGGGGACTGTCAAGAGCCGTGTGCACAGGGCCCGCGCGCGCCTCGCGTCGATGCTCTCGTTGGAGGACGGCGAGGCTCCCGCGCGGCTATCGCCGCCTCGCGGCAAGCGCGCCGCGTCCTATGCCGAGGACTTGTCGGAGTAGGGCCCCTTCCCGGCGTGCCTGGTCATCTCCCCTCTCCGTGCCCCCTTTGAATTGAAACAGCGGACCGGCACGAACCCTCGGGCTCGTGCCGGTCCGCCGCTAACGCCGCAGCATCAACGCACAGGCGGATAGCGCCAACTTCTTCACCATATTTTGCTCCTTCTCCATACAAGAACCAGGAAACCCGACAGGCTCTCACTGCCTTGTCGCGCAGAACGGGCCCCCGGCTTAGCCGCGGCCCGCGTCCGCTGATATCGGCGTGCGCCGCAGGTGGGATAATGTGGCCAGAGGCGAACACCCCGTTCGTCGTGGCGGAACGAAGACCCTAGCCTCGGTCTGGCCCCTGCCGCGGCCGAGCCGGGCTTCCCCTGGTGGCGTTCGGAGGAGCTTGATATGACTGCATCGATAGTGCCGAGTAGGGTCAAATGAGCGAGGAGCAGCCGGTCGTCTTCATCATCGACGACGATCAATCCATCCGCGAAGCGCTTTCGGGCCTGCTGCGGACCGTCGGCCTGAGCGTGCAGTCATTCGGCACGACGGATGAATTTCTGCGCGCCGCGAGGACCGATGCACCGGGATGCCTTGTGCTCGACGTCAGGCTGCCGGGGCTCAGCGGCCTCGATTTCCAGCGCGAGCTCGCCAAGTCGGGCATCGAGCTGCCGATTATCTTCATTACCGGCCACGGCGATATTCCGATGTCTGTGCGCGCGATCAAGGCTGGCGCGATCGAGTTCCTCACCAAGCCGTTCCGCGATCAGGAGCTCCTCGATGCCGTGCAGCTCGGGATCGATCGCGACCGCGTCCGACGCCAGGATGCGGTGGCCGTCGCCGAGCTCAGGAGCCGCTTCGAGTCGCTGACCTCTCGAGAGCGGGAGGTCATGAACCTCGTCGTGACCGGTCGCCCGAACAAGCAGCTCGCGGCCGAGCTCGGCTTGAGCGAAATCACGGTAAAGGTTCATCGCGGCAACGTCATGCGAAAGATGCGCGCCAAGTCGCTGGCCGATCTCGTCAGAATGGCCGACAAGCTCGGCGTCGCCACGGGGCGATCGCAGACCGTCTAAACCTTTGTATAATCGCCTCGATCCCACTGTTTATCCCATCCTTCCACAAGCGCAGGAGCGTCTTACGCACGTACAATGGCGTCGGGTCATTGCGAGTGCCTACAATCACAATCGAAATTGAGGGCGGAAATGGTGAAGCAGGCAGTGATCTCGATCGTTGATGATGACGAATCCGTTCGCGAGGCAACCATGAACCTGATGAAGTCGCTGGGATTGGACTCCGAGGCGTTTCAATCAGCGGAGGACTTTCTGCACTCGGACCGCTGCGCCCGCACGTCCTGCTTGATTGCCGACGTGCAGATGCCCGGCATGACCGGGCTCGAGCTTCACAGTCACCTCGTCGCCTCGGGCAACCCCATTCCGACGGTCCTCATCACGGCCTACGCCGACGAGGGCACGCGGTTGAGCGCTCTCAGGGCCGGAGTCATTTGCTATCTCACCAAGCCGTTCAACGAAGTGGATCTGATGGGATGCATCGATGAAGCCCTCGAGAACGGCGGGCCCGAGGTGAAGAGACAATGAACTTCCAACCGGTCGTTTGCAGTGCAGTGTAGACCTTTGAGGTAGCTCATGCGCGGAACTCAGTTTGCTCAGTTAAGTGCTTTCGTGGCGGTCGCGGAGCAACGCAGCTTCACCAAAGCCGCAACGCAACTCGGCATCTCCACTCCGTCGCTAAGTCAGGCTGTCCGTCGCCTCGAAGAGCAGTTCGGCGTCCGGCTTCTCAATCGCACGACGCGAAGCGTGTCGCTGACCGATGCCGGCGAGGAGCTGCTGGGACACCTCAATCCGGTATTCACGGGCGTGGAGAACGCCATCGATGCCGTAAACGCCTTCCGAGACAAGCCCGCAGGAGTTCTCCGCCTCACCGTTCACCCTGTTGCTGCGGCGGCCGTCCTCGCGCCTCTGGTCGGACGCTTCTCCGCGCAATTCCCCGAGATCAGCCTGGACATTTCGGTCGACGTCGAGCAGCGCGACATCGTGAGCGAGCGCTTCGACGCCGGCATCCAAAGCGGCGAATCGATCGCTCAGGACATGATCGCGCTGCCGATCGGCGGCGAGTCCCGGCTGAGCGCGGTCGCCTCGCCCGACTATCTCGCGCGCAACGGCGTGCCGGAGGTCCCGGACGACTTGAGAGCGCACAACTGCATCGGCTATCGCTGGAGCACGGGCATCGGGCACCGGTGGAAGTTCGCGAGATCGGAAGAGACGATCGAGGTTCCCGTGCAGGGCTCCTTGTCGGTCAACGATCCGCACCTCGCGTTGAGGGCCGGCCTCGACGGCGTCGGCGTCGTGTTCCTGCCCGCGACCTGGGTATCGGCGTGCGTCGCGGACGGCAAGTTGGTCCAACTGCTACCCGACTGGTCCGCCCGCTGGGCCGACTTCTTCCTTTACTATTCCAGCCGGCGTCACGTTCCGATCAAGCTGCGCGCGTTCGCCGACTTCCTGAAGAGGGAATCGAAGCAGGGCGGTCTAGCGGAGCCGGAGTTCGAGCGCGGCCTCGCGATCAAAGGAAGGGCACCGGCCCAGGACCTTCGCACAAAGAGATCCGCTGTTTCGTACAGCGCGGTCGGCGCGATCTAAGACAAGCGTCTCCCCTAGCAGCTCTGGTGTCTGGAGAGGCGGACCTTCGCGCCCGGTGCCGGAGGACGGAGTTAAGCCATGGGAATAGTCAGGTTCGCCCTGCGCTTTCCGCACACATTCTACGTGTTGGCGGCTCTGATCGTCTTTCTCGGCATCACTGCCATCCGCTCCACCCCGACCGACATCTTCCCGGAGATCAAGATCCCGGTCGTGACGGTCATCTGGCAGTACACGGGCCTCTCCACGCCCGAGATGGAGCAGCGCGTCACCACCTACAGCCAGTACGTGATGAGCTCCAACGTCAACGGCATCAAGAACATGGAGGCGCAGACCTTCAACGGCATATCGGTGCAGAAGGTCTACTTCCAGCCCGACGTCAATCTCGACCTCGCCATCGCGCAGATCGTCTCGGCTACGAACTACATTCGCGTCCTCCTGCCGCCCGGCATTCAGGCGCCGATCGTCGTGCAGTTCAACGCCTCGAGCGTTCCCGTGCTGCAGATCAGCTTGAGCTCCGACCGCTTGAACGAGCAGCAGCTTTACGACTACGGCATCTACCGCATCCGCCAGCAGCTCGCGCCCATTCCGGGCGTGACGCTGCCGACGCCCGCGGGCGGCAAGTATCGGCAGATCATGGTCGACATCGATCCGGCCAAGCTCGTCTCGCGCGGCTTGACTCCGCTCGACATCGTCAACGCCGTCAACGCCCAGAACCTCACGCTGCCGTCCGGCACGGCCAAGATCGGCGACACGCAGTACACCGTCCGTACCAACGCCACGCCGCCGAGCATCGACGACCTCAACAACATTCCGATCAAGGTCGCGAACGGCGCCACCGTCTTCATGAAGGATGTCGGCCAGGTCCACGACGGCTGGCAGGTTCAGCAGAACGTCGTGCGGGAGGACGGGCGCCGCTCGGTCCTGCTCAGCGTCATCAAGAACGGCAACGCCTCGACGCTCGACGTGGTCAACGGCGTCCGTGAGGCCCTGAAGACCTCGCGCGCCGCCGCACCCCCCGGCCTCGAGATCAAGGAGCTGTTCGATCAGTCGGTCTTCGTCAAGCAGTCCGTCGAGGGCGTCGTGCGCGAGGGCGCCATCGCCGCCGGGCTGACGGCGCTGATGATCCTCTTGTTCCTCGGCTCGTGGCGCTCGACGCTGATCGTCATGATCTCCATCCCGCTGGCCATCCTGTCCTCGCTCGTCGTCCTCTATCTTCCTCGGCGATACGCTGAACACGATGACGCTCGGCGGTCTTGCCCTCGCGGTCGGCATCCTCGTCGACGACTCGACGGTCACGATCGAGAACACTCACCGCCTCTTGACCGAGGAAGGCATGCCCCTGCCCGAAGCGACGCTGCATGGCTCCGCCGGCATCGCCGTGCCGACCCTGGTCTCGACGCTCGCCATCAGTTGCGTGTTCACCTCCGTCGTGTTCCTCGAAGGACCCGCCAAGTATCTGTTCACGCCGCTGGGTCTTGCGGTCGTGTTCGCCATGCTCGCCTCCTACGCAATCTCGCGCACGCTCACTCCCATCACCATCGGCCTCTTGCTCAAGGGCGAGAAGCACGGTGAGGAGCACGTCGGCGGCTCGCGAAACATCTTCACCCGCTTCCGCGATGGCTTCGAGCGCGGCTTCGAGCGCATGCGCGGCGCCTATGTGTACGTCCTCCACTTCCTGCTCAGGCGGCGGGTCATCGTCCCGATCGCTGCCGTCCTCATCCTGACGCTCGGCGGCACCATGTTCATGTTCGTCGGCCGAGACTTCTTCCCGCTCATCGACGGCGGCCAGATTCAGTTGCACGTCCGTGGACCGGCCGGTATGCGGATCGAAAGCACCGAGGCGCTTTTCCAAGCGGTCGAGAACAAGATCCGGGAGGTCATCCCCGAGAAGGATCGCGAGCTCATCGTCGACAACATCGGCCTGCCCGCGCGCACCTACAATCTCGCCTTCACCGACGGCTCCACCATCGGCGTCAACGATGGTGTGATCCTTGTCTCGCTGAAGGAGGGCCACGCGCCGACAGCGGACTACGTGCGCACGCTGCGCGAGGAGCTGCCCGCCGCATTCCCGCAAGCAATCTTCTATTTCCAGGCCGCGGACATGGTGACCCAAATCCTGAACTTCGGCTTACCCGCGCAGATCGATGTCCGCACGCAAGGCTACGACCGCGACAACAACCTGCGCATCGCCAAGGAGCTGAGGCAGCGCATAGCCGCCATTCCCGGCGTTGCCGACGCCCATCTGCAGCAGGAGGTCGACGGGCCGGCCTTCTACGCCGATATCGACCGCGCGCGCGCGGCGCAGCTCGGCCTGAACGCCCAATCCGTCGCCACCAACATCAACGTCAGCCTGAGCTCGTCCGCGCAGGTCACGCCCAACTTCTGGACCGATCCCAAAGCCGGCATTCCCTACTATTTCGCGGTGCAGACTCCGGAGCACCGTGTCGCCTCTCTCAACGACCTGGGTAACACGCCCGTGTCGACGGCGCTGACGGGAACAGACGTCCCCATACCGGGGCTCTTGAGCAACGTGGCCACGTTCAGGCGCACGAGCATGCCGACGAACGCGAACCAGTCCAACATTCAGCCGCTCTACGAGGTCTACGCCAGCGTGCAGGACCGCGATCTCGGCAGCGTCTCCGACGAGATCTCGAAGATCGTCGCCGACATGCAGAAGCAGCTCAAGCCCGGCAACACCATCCAGGTCGTGGGTCAGATCCAGAGCATGAATGAATCCTTCCGCGACCTCGGCATCGGCCTCCTGTTCGCAGCCGTGTTCGTCTACATGCTCATGGTCGTGAACTATCAGAGCTTCGGCGACCCGTTCGTCGTCATCCTGGCCCTGCCTGCGACGTTCTGCGGCATCCTCACCATGCTTTTCATCACGGGAACGACCCTCAATGTTCCCTCACTGATGGGCGCCATCATGGCGGTCGGCGTCGCCTCCGCGAACTCCATTCTGCTCGTCACGTTCGCACGTGAGCAGCAGCTGGCCGGAAAATCGTCCTATGAGGCTGCCGTCGATGCCGGGCACACGCGTATCCGGCCCGTGTTGATGACGGCCGCCGCAATGATCGTCGGCATGATCCCGATGGCCATCGGCGGCCCGGGCGAGGAGCAGAACGCCGCGCTTGCCCGCGCCGTCATCGGCGGATTGCTGTTCGCGACGCCGACGACGCTCTTGGTCGTCCCCTATCTCTTCGCCGTGCTGCGCAAGCGCAACGACGGCAAGACCGCCCACGGCGTATTCGACGAGGTCATCGCATGAACACCCCCGAACATAGGCCGCCCGCGGAATCGCCCGGCGACACCACTCCCCGAAGCGAGCCGCCGGCATCTCCGCCACGCGAGCGACGTCGATGGGGCGCGGTCCTGCTGGGGTTCGGCGTCCTTCTCCTGCTTGGCGGCGGGCTCGCCTACGGCGCGAAACGCTACTATCAGCAGAACCAAGAGGTCATGGAGACGTCCGAGCGGCTGCGCGACTTCGTGCCGGACGTTCGCGTCGCGACCGTATCGGCGAACAGCGACGACATGCTCGTGACATTGCCGGCCACGACCGCCGCGTTCGCGACGGCGAACATCTACGCTCGCGCAAGCGGCTATATCGACAAGCGCATTGCCGACATCGGCGATCGCTTCAAGGAAGGCGATCTCCTGGCCGAGATTACCGCCCCGGAGCTGGACCAGCAGATCGCCCAGGCAGAGGCCACGCTCGCCCAGACCGAGGCCAGCCTGCACCAGACGCAGGCGAACCTCGAGCTCGCGCAGGTGACCTGGGCGCGCGATCGCCCGCTGGTGCAGGAGGGCTGGACCACCCCCCAGCAGGGCTCGATCGACGTCCAGAATATCAAGGCGCTGGAGGCGGCCGTCGGCGTCGCCCAAGCCAATATCGTCGCCCAGCGGGCTCAGCTCGGCGTCCTCAAGCAGCAGAAGGACTACCAGCGAGTCGTGGCCCCCTACGACGGCGTCATCACCCAGCGCAATATCGATACCGGCAGCCTCGTGCAGGCCGATGATACGAGCGGCACGTTCATGTACACGATCATGCAGACCAACGTGATCCGCACCCAGGTGTACGTGCCGCAGGATCAGGCGTTCGGCCTGGGACCGGGCGTGGAGGCCGTCGTGCGCGTGCCCGAGATGCCCGACAGGACGTTCCCCGGGAAGGTGACGCGGATCGCCGACGCGTTGCAGCCGGGCACGCGCACGCTGCTCACGGAAATCGACGTGCCGAACCCCGACGGCGCGCTCGCCTCCGGCATCTATTGCACGGTCGAGCTCCACATTCCGCGCAAGACGCCCGAGATGACGGTGCCGGCTCCCGCCATCATCTTCAACGCCGACGGGATGAGCGTCGCGACCGTCGAGGATGGCATGGCTCGGATCCGGAAGATTTCGGTCGGGCGCGATTTCGGAACCGAGGTCGAGGTGCGCGAAGGCTTGAGGCCTGGCGACAAGGTCATCCTCAACCCGCCGGTCGACCTCAGCGACGGGCGCAAGGTCCAGGCGCGCGCCGACCCTGTCGCGGCGGCCGAGTAGCGCGCGCGGCGGATCTTCCGGCTCGAGCGACAAGGTGAGGGCCAATCGCGGCCCGCGCCTGCGGGAAGGTGCGCGACGGCTGCGCATTTCCCGGCGGTTTCCTTCCCCGCGAGCAAATGCCTTATTCAAAATTATCGGCGTTATCGCGCGCCCGAAGCTCGTCGATATTGCATCCGTTTCGAACGTGTTAAGCGCAACAGCCAGGAACGGACACAATGCTCGAACTTGTAATCTCTGCTTGCCTCTTGGCCGACCTCGGCCACTGCAAGGAGGTCTCCCTCACCTACATGGATGAAGGCATGACGCCAATGCAGTGCATGATGGCGAGTGCGGTGGAGATCTCGAAATGGTCCCAGTCGCACCCGAATTGGTTCGCTCAAGCGCTGGACGTGCCGGCCCGCCGGACGCATGGCAAAGATCTGATGACCGCCGTCGCCCTTGCGCGCGCCATGCGGCCTGCCCACGTCTCGTTTTAGCTGTTCGCGCGAAGCGATCGCGGTCGCGCATTGCCGTCGGCAAAGCATCGAGCGCGAAAGGAGTGAAGGCATGAGGCACAAATCGGTCCAATTCTTCTTGGCGTCGCTCATTGCAGCCGGCGCCACGGTAGCCGTCATCGCCTTTGGCATTGAGCCAATCGATGCGACGGCGCGCGCCGGAAAATCCGATCTCAATCGCGAGCTCGATGTCTTCGGCGAGGTCCTTCAGCAGATCCAGGCGAACTATGTCGAAAAGCCCGACGACAAAAATCTGATCGAGGGCGCCATCAAGGGCATGGTGACGTCGCTCGACCCGCACTCCTCCTACATGAACGCCAAGGAGTTCCGAGCCATCCGCGACCAGTTGAGCGGAGAGTTCGGAGGCCTCGGCGTCGAGATCACCATGAAGGGCGGGGTCATAAGGGTCGTGTCGCCGATCGCCGGCACGCCGGCCGCAAAGGCCGGTCTCCTCGCCAACGATGCCATCGCCGGCATCGACGGCGCACCCGCCGATGGGTTGTCGATCGATCAAGCCGTCGACAAGCTGCGGGGCCCCGTCGGAACAAGAGTCACGGTGACGATCTCGCGCGACGGGATCGCCAAGCCCTTCGACGTAACCATGAAGAGAGCGATCATCGTCGTCAATCCGATCGTGGCGAAAGCGGTCGGCGACATTGCCGACATAAAGATCTCGAGCTTCACCGAGCACACGCACGACCGTTTGAAGGAAGCCGTCGCCAAGCTCAGCTCGGAGATCGGGCCGGAGCTCAAGGGCTACGTCATCGACCTCAGGAACGATCCGGGCGGGCTGCTCGAGGAAGCCGTCGCCGTCTCGGACGACTTTCTCGATCGAGGGACCATCGTCGTCACCAAGGGCCGCAACACGGCCGACGTGCAGCGCTTCACGGCCACACCCGGTGATCTCGCAGGCGGCAAGCCGGTGGTGCTCCTGATCAATGGCGGCTCGGCCTCCGCCTCCGAGATCGTCGCGGGCGCCCTTCAGGACAACAAGCGGGCAACCGTCGTAGGCACGCGCTCTTTCGGCAAGGGGTCGGTGCAGTCCATCATCGAGCTCGGCGGCGACCGCGGAGCGCTGCGGCTGACCACGGCGCGCTATTTCACGCCCTCCGACCGGTCGATCCAGGCGGAGGGAATAGAGCCCGACATCGTCGTCGAGGAAACGCCACCGGCCGGCGCCGAAACCGATCTCGCGGCCACCAAAACGCCGAGCGAAGCCTCGCTCCCCGGCCACCTCAAGAACCCGAGCCACCCGAACGCGGAGGCGGCCTCGGGCGGCTCCTCGGCCTATGTCCCCGATGACCCGGAGAAGGACACGCAGCTCCAGTATGCACTGAAGCTCCTTCGCAATCCGCCGGCCGGCGAGCCACAGGCGAGACGCGTTCAGGCCAAGTCGCTCGGGCTTTTCTGAACCACAAGTTTCGCGTGTGCGCCGAGTGCGGCCGGCGAGATGACATCTTGACAAATCGAGGCCCAAGGTGGACCCGTGCGCCGGCGGGACCGGTGACAATGCTGCCCATGGCGCGCGAGCTCGATCTCAAGACGTCGATGAGGTTCGCCTACGGCGAGCCTGCTCCGGTGAGCCCGGGCATCGTGCGCATCGTCGCCAACAATCCGAGCGCGCTCACGTTCAAGGGAACGAACACCTACCTCCTCGGCATGACGCAGCTCGCCGTCATCGATCCGGGGCCGGACGAGGAGCGCCACAGCAAGGCCATCATGAGGGCCGCGCGCGGTCGGCCGATCACGCATATCGTCGCGACGCACGCCCATCGCGACCACGTCGATGGCGCAGCCCGCCTCAAGGCCGCGACGGGCGCGCCCATCTACGGCTTCGGCCGTGCCGGCGCGGCGCCGGCGGCGTCCGTCAAGCCGCAGGGCTCCGAGTACGTCGACTACCGCTTCACGCCCGACGTTTCCCTCGGCGACGGCGACACGATCGCGGGCAAGGAGTGGCGGCTATCGGCGATCCATACGCCGGGCCACGCCCCGGACCACCTCTGCTTGGCGCTCGCGGGGCGCGGCGTCCTCTTCTCCGGCGATCACGTCATGGCGTGGAACACGACCCTCGTCGCCCCGCCCGAGGGCAATATGGCCGACTACATCGCCTCCCTCGAGCGCCTCATGGGCCGGCCCGAGAGCCTCTATCTGCCCGGCCACGGCGGGCGCCTCGCCGAGCCGCTCCGAACGGTCAAGGCCTATCTCCTGCACCGGCGCTGGCGCGAGCAATCGATCGTCTCGGCCATCGAATCGGGCGCGCGCACCATCCGCGGGATCGTGCCCAGCGTCTATCCCGGCATCGACGAGAAGCTCTCGACTGCGGCAACGCTTTCGGTCGCCGCGCACGTCGAGCATCTGATCGGCCGCGGCGTCGTGACTTGCGAGGCGCCGCTGACCTGGGACCGGCCGCTTTTTCCGGCGTGAGCGTGGCGGACCGTGCAGGTCGAGCCGTCAGCGGACGGGCAGCGTAACCGGTGGTTCGGAGGATCACAACCAGCCGCGACGCTTGAAGTACAAGTACGGCAAGACGGCCGAGAGGATCATGAGAGCGATGGCGAAGGGGTAGCCGCCGAGCCACTTGAGCTCGGGCATGTACTCGAAGTTCATGCCGTAGATCGAAGCAACGAGCGTCGGCGGCAGGAACACGACGGCCGCAACCGAGAAGATCTTGATGATCTGGTTCTGCTGCAGGTTGATGAGGCCGAGCGTGGCATCGAGCAGAAAGTTGACCTTGTTCGACAGGAACGCCGTCTGATCGGTGAGTGCGACGACGTCGCGATAGAGGGTCTTGGCCCGCACCTTGGCGTCCTTGCTGGCCTTCCTGTCGTTTTGCTCGACGGTCGTGTGGTACGTCAGCAGGCGATTGATGCTGACGAGGCTCTCGCGGACCTTGGTCAGGAGATCGCCGCTCGCGCCAATTCTCTCGAGAAGGCCTTCGAGGTCGCGTGCCTTTGCCGCTTCGCCGGCAATCCGGCGCTTCCGGAACACCTCGCGAGATATGTTGTCGATTTCAGTCGCCGTTCGCTCGAGCGCGTCCGCCAGGCGATCGCCCAGGGCTTCGATGAGGCTCAGCATGATCTGTTCCCCCGTCGCGCAGGGGATCGCATTCGGTCTTTGGGCGCGAACGAGAAAATTGGCAAACGCCTTGGTCTCGTCATAGCGGACCGTGACCAATGTGGAGCCCTTCAGCACGAAGGTGATGGGCGTCAGGATCGGATCGTCGGTATCGATGCGCGTCACGGCGGCGATGGTCATGAACTCGGCGCCGTCCTCGTTGTAGAGCCGCGCCGAGACTTCGATCTCCTGCATCTCCTCGCGTGTTGGAAGGGAGATGCCGAGCAGGGCCTCGATTTGCCTGTCTTCGTCCGCGGTCGGATTGAGAAGGTCCAGCCAAACCGCCGGCCCTTGCGCGGCTTCTCCCGCAACCAGGCGGTCGCCAATGTGACGATAGGTCATCAGCATGGGGACATGGCTCCTCGTGGCGGCCTCCGGAGCGGCCACGGGCGCCCTGAAGAGCTACCGTGGAAGCCCTGGCGGCGTCGAAGATGGACTTCGACTGTCGCTCTCCATTTCGTGTGTCCTCGCAGTCGCGACCCGTTGCGGATGCGGTCCGCGCACGAGCCGGCGCCTTACATATACGCTTTGCCCGGCCGCGTCAGTACCCCGGCATGGCCGCAAGAAACCTTTAGCCACAGTTTGCTGACACACCCGGCCGCACGAAGCCGGCGACGCTTTCGCCCGCCCGCGTGCCGAGCGCTTCATCGGTCGCGGCGGCGTGACTTGCGCGGGGCCGACTTGGAATCGTCGTCCTTTCCCTGCTTGAGCTTGTCGCGCGTCTTCTTGTCCAGTTGCGACCGGTCGTCCTCCGCGGTCGGCACGGTGGCCTCGAGCCGGGCCACGATCTCGCGCATCACGGTGCGTACGCGCTCTGCGTTGGTGCCGAGGTCGGTCCACCCGAAGCGGGACGCCGAGCGGATGTCGATGCGCGACATCGCTTCTCCGCCGGATACGCGGATCGCAACGTCGTCGTAGAACCCGAGGACCAGCGTGCGGTCGACGGCCTCGATGTACCCGGTCTTGCCGGTCTCCTCGCCGGGGCCCTCCTCGCGCACGACGTCCATCTTCAGGCGCCGCACCGCATCCACCACGAGCTCGAACGCCTCCTCCGCCGAGCGATCGACAAGAAGCGGCTTCAAGTCCGGGTAGGCATGGCGCTGCTCAAGAGCGAAGGCCTCGCCCGGATACTTGACCGGGTTGGTACCGGGCCCGCGCATCTTGCCTATGCTGTCGAAGGGCGGCGGCGTCGCGGTGTCCGTCGTGACGTCGTTGATCATCGGGTAGTCGCGCGCCAGAAGAGCAAGCGCCAGCGGACCGGCGAGCATCGCGAGGCAGACGGTGACGGCGAACACGACGCGCGCCGTGCCTTGCGTCCCGTGGCGCCAAATGACGGCCACGGCGGCTACGGCCAAAATGAGCGACAGCCCCACGCCGGCGTATGCCGCCATGACGAGGTTCAAGGCGATGAGCGTGTCGAGTCCGAACAGCCGATGCAGGAGAAGCGCGGTCAGAAGCAAGACCAGCGAGAAAAGCGCAATCCTGCTCGTCCAGCGGCTTGCCGCCGGTGCCGCTTGGGGTTCGACGAATCGCATGAGATGGTCCGTCAGAGCTTCGCCGGGCCTTATCCATTGAGCATAGCCCGAGAATCGGACCAAAAGTAGAGCTGCAGTCGTCCCGGCAAGAGATCTTCAGCCGTTTCGGAGGCCTTACCGTGGTGAGGATTCGAAAGCGATCGCGCCCAATCTACGCTTTAGCCTGCCGGCGAGCCGCAAGGCTCGGCGCGAGCGCCGCCGTGCTTCTAGCGCTCTCGATCGGCCCGGCCGCGGCCGAGGAGGCGCGCCCTGCCGCGGGCCTCAAGATCGCCAGCTGGGACCTCACGGAAGCGCCGAACCTGATACCGCCGCCACCACCGCCACCGCCGAAGAGCGCATGGCGGACCACGTTCGGCTCGGAGCGGCGCACGCCGCTGCCCCGGCCCGAGCCGGCGGCGCCGCCGGTCGTCGACGCCGATGCCGTGCTGCTCCAGGGGGTCACCGACCCCAAATTCCTCAGGCGGCTGTTCCCGGCGCGCGAGTGGCGCCTCGTCGTCTCGCGCGAGATGTTCCGCTCGGCCGCGGAGTCCGATCCCGTGACGGCGGTCGCGGTGCGTGCGCGCGAAGGCCTTCGCGTCACGGGACGCGAATATCTCCTCGACCCGGCCTCGGAGGGAGCGAGCGCCCCCGCCACCGACGTTGCCGCGCCGACGGCCGTGCGCCTCTCCGACCGCGGACATTCCGTCTGGCTACTCTCGGTCGCGCTGTCCTCGGGCTGCTCCCCGCGCGGGGCTCCCTGCCCGGCGCGGGAGAAGATCGACGCCTGGCAGAAGGCCAAGGGAGCGGCCGGCGAGCGCATCATCACCGGCGGAACGTTCGCGGGCGCCGGCGTGATCGTGCTGCCGCCCCCGCCCTGCTTCCAGCAGTCGATCGAGGCCTCGCTCGCCGGTTCGGGGCGCCCGGTTTTGAAGGGAAAAGCCCAGGAGCAGAAGGGACTAGGGTGCCTCGCCGTCCTCGACGTACCAGTCGACTAGCAAAAGCGCGCGCCCTGCTTGGCGTTATCGGTTTTTTCGCGCATTTGAGTGCACGCGGGAAGTGATGCTAGAAGTGGTCCCGTCTCGCGGGAGTTCTCCAGCGGACCGACATTTCGATCCGAGTACGGATTTCCGATGAGCTGAAAATGGCGTTCCGGTTCAAGCTCAACGAGCCCACGCAGAAAGGCTTTCGGCGCATCGGTCTCGAGCAGATCGAGCGCGCCGAGCGCGAGCTGACGACGATTGCCGACCGCGAGGCCTCCATTCATGAGACGAGGAAGAGCCTGAAGCGCATCCGGGCGCTGCTCAGGCTCGCGCGTCCCGGCCTCGCGGAGGGCGTCTATCGCGGCGAGAACGCGCGCTTCCGCACCATCGCCGGCCTGCTGTCCTCGGCCCGCGACACCCATGTTCTCCTGGCGACAGCGGTCAAGCTCGAGGCGCTGCCCGGGGCGGTGGCAACCGCGGCCCTTGCCGCGACGAAAAAGCTCATCGTCGAGGATCTCGAGCGCTCGAGGCCGGACGAGGACAACGGCGTCAAGGAGGCGCTCGGGAAGCTCGCCACGGCCAAGAAGCGATTCCGGCGCCTCACCCTCGATCCCGATTCCTTCTCGACGATCGAGCACGGGCTCGAGGTGAGCTACCGCAGCGGGCGCAAGGCCTTTGCGCGGGCCTACGCGGCCGGCACCGACGAGGCGTTTCACGAATGGCGCAAGACCGTGCAGCAGCATTGGCGGCACATGGCGCTCGTGCTGCGCGCGTGGCCCGACGTGTTCACCGCCCGCGTCAACGCGGCGCGCGCACTATCGCAGATCCTCGGCGACGATCATGATCTCGCCGTCCTCGTCTCCTACGTGAGAGCGTTGCCGGCGGAGCGGCTCTCGGTGGTGCACGCCGGCGAGATCGAGCGCCAGGCGCGGGCACGCCAGACGGAGCTGCGCCAGTCTGCCGAGCCCAGGGGGCGAATTCTTTTCGCCGAGGGCGCGCGCGGACTCGCCCGGCGCGCCGGGCTTTTGTGGGATGCGGCCGAGGAAATCGATCGCAACGAGCCGCAGCCGCCGGCTATAACCCACGTCGCGGCCAACGAGGCCCACGAGGCCGGCAAGGCGCGCTCGTAACCTCGCACCGCCTCCTTATCTATGTCGGGTTGGCCCTCGCGAGGCGACCGGAGACACGCGTTGATGCTGAAGAAGACTACCGAGTCCGGGCCCGATTGGAGAGACTGGCCAGCCGATCATCCGCCGGTCGCATTCGGCCGCATCGGCGTGCTGCTCTTGAACCTCGGCACGCCCGACGGCACCGGCTACTGGCCGATGCGCCGCTACTTGAAGGAGTTCCTCTCGGACCGGCGCGTGATCGAGGAGCCGCGCTGGAAGTGGTGGCCGATCCTCAACCTGATCATCCTCACCGTGAGGCCCGGCCGCAAGGGCCGCGACTACGCCTCGATCTGGAACAACGAGCGCGACGAAGGACCGCTCAAGACCATCACGCGGTCGCAGGCGGAGGGACTCGCCCGCCGCCTCGCCGAGCATCCCGGCATCGTCGTCGACTGGGCCATGCGCTACGCGAACCCCTCGACCGAGAGCCGGCTCAAGGCACTGCTTGCGGAAGGGTGCGACCGCATCCTTCTCGTCCCGCTCTATCCCCAGTATGCCGCCGCGACGACGGCCACCGCCTGCGACCACGCGTTCCGCGCGCTCATGAAGATGCGCTGGCAGCCGGCGATCCGCGTCGCGCCGCCCTACTATGCCGACCCGGTCTACATCGACAGCCTCGCCCTATCGATGAAGACCCATCTCGCGCAGCTCGACTTCGAGCCCGAGCGGATCATCGCCACCTTTCACGGCATGCCGCAGAAATATCTCGAGCAGGGCGACCCCTATCACTGCCAGTGCCAGAAGACGTCGCGGCTGCTGCGTGCCCGCCTCGGCTGGCCCGAGGAGCGCTGGCTCACGACCTTCCAGTCACGCTTCGGCAATGATCCTTGGCTGCAACCCTATACGGACATGACGGTTGCCCGCCTCGCCGGCGAGGGCGTGAAGCGCCTCGCGTTGGTGGCACCGGGGTTCTCGGCCGACTGCCTCGAGACGCTCGAGGAGCTCGACGTCGAGAACCGCCATATCTTCATGAAGCAAGGCGGCGAGAAGTTCGCCTACATCCCGGCGCTGAACGACAGCGCTCACGGGCTCGACGTGATCGAGGCCCTCGTGCGCCGCGAGCTCGGTGGCTGGATCGAGTTGCAGCGCCCTTCGATCAAAGACATGAGGAAGTGTCCCATAATTCATTGTTTTGAAATAAAAAATTTACCGTAACTTCGCGTTCAGGCCCTAAAAATCCCATCATCGGCGGCGATTGTCTCGCCCGACATTTCTCTTTCGACCTGGAGATACCCATGGGTTTGTTCGGCGGGTTCGAGGTTTTCGGCCTCCTTTTGATCTTGCTCGCCGTCGCGGCGCTGTGGTCGACGGTCAAGGTCGTGCCGCAGGGCTACAATTACACGATCGAGAACTTCGGCCGCTACACGCGCACGCTGACGCCGGGGCTCCACATCCTGATCCCGGTCGTCGAGCGCGTCGGTCATCACGTCAACGTCAAGGAGCAGGTGATCGACATTCCGAGCCAGGACGTGATCACGCGCGACAACGCCATGGTGCGCGTCGACGGCGTCGCCTTCTTCCAGGTGCTGAACGCCGCCAAGTCCGCCTACGAGGTCGACAACCTCGAGCACGCCACCATCAATCTGACCATGACCAACATCCGCACCGTCATGGGCTCCATGGATCTGGACGAGCTGCTCTCCAACCGTGACAAGATCAACGCCCAGCTCCTCACCGTCGTCGATGCCGCCACCGAAGCCTGGGGTGTCAAGGTGACCCGCATCGAGATCAAGGACATCGCGCCCCCGCGCGACCTGATCGACAGCATGGCGCGCCAGATGAAGGCCGAGCGCGAGAAGCGCGCCCAGATCCTCGAATCCGAGGGCCTGCGCCAGGCGGCGATTCTCAAGGCCGAGGGTGAAAAGCAGGCCGTCGTGCTCGAAGCCGAGGGCCGGCGCGAGGCTGCCTTCAAGGACGCTGAGGCGCGCGAGCGCTCGGCGGAGGCCGAGGCGAAAGCGACGACGCTCGTCTCGGACGCGATCGCGTCCGGCAACGTGCAGGCGATCAACTACTTTGTCGCCAACAATTATGTGAAGGCGCTCGAGGCCCTCGCCAAGGCTCCCAATCAGAAGGTGATCCTGATGCCGCTCGAGGCTTCCTCCGTTATCGGATCGCTGGCCGGGCTTGCCCAGATCACCGGCGAGGCTTTCGGCGGCGACGGTCCGAAGCCGGTCGCGCCGAAGGGCGGAGCGCGCGCCGGCAGCGTGCCGCAAGTCTAGTCGTCGGCGCCGCGTACTCTGTTATGCTGCGTCAGCTCCCGGTCACAGCGAAAGCGGCCCGCCATGCAAACGATCATTGACCTCCTCAGCGGCCTCGGCTTCTGGAACTGGGTGTTCCTCGGGCTCCTGCTCATGGCGCTCGAGACGGTGGTTCCGGGCGTACATTTCCTGTGGTTCGGAGTTTCGGCGGTGACCATCGGCGCTCTCGCGCTCGCCCTTTCCGCCCTGGGTCACGCCGAGCTCTTCACGTGGCCCTGGCAGCTCGTCGCCTTTGCGATCCTCTCCGTCATGACGGTCTTCTGGGTCCGGGGCATGGCGCGCCACGAGCAGGCCGCGACCGACGAGCCAGACCTCAACGTGCGCGGGGCGCAGTACGTCGGCCGCCTCGTGACCGTCGAGGAAGCGATCGCTGGCGGGCGCGGCCGCGTGCGGGTCGGCGACACGCTCTGGCCGGCGCAAGGCGCCGATACCGCCAAGGGCGCGCGGGTGAGAGTGACCGGCGTCAACGGCACGGTGCTGGTCGTGGAGCCGACTTAGGCGCCGCTTCTCCGCCCCCGCGGCATCTGCTAATCTTTGCTCATGAACGAGCGCGTCAAGAAGCTGGCCGAGGAGGCCAAGAAGCTCACCTACGAGGAGCAGGTCGACCTGCTCGACGAGCTTTTCATCGCCTTGCACGACCACGATGCCGAGATCGACAAGGCCTGGGCCGCCGAGATCGAGGAGCGCATTGCTGCTCACGAACGAGGTGAGCTCAAGGCGCGACCTGCCAAGGATGTGCTGGCGAAATATCTCAAGAAATGATTGTCGAACTCTCGCTCGCTGCCGAATTGGAGCTTGAGGACGCAATCGCGTATCTAGAAAAGCAACGAACCGGTCTCGGACTTGAATTCGCGCGAGAGGTCGATGCTGCCCTCTCGCGAATCGAAGAGCACCCGCATGCCTGGCAAAAGCTATCGGGAGATGTGCGCCGTTACCAACTCAGGCGCTTCAGGTATGGTCTCGTCTATCGAGTTCATGGCGGCATTGCGACAGTATACGCAATTATGCATTTAAAGCGCCGGCCCGGTTACTGGCGGGATAGGGTAAAGTAGAGCTCAAGCCACGCCGGCGCGCAAGAGATCGTGCACGTGCACGATGCCGACCGGCTTGCCCTTGTCGACCACGAACAGCGCCGTGATGCGCGAGGCATTGATGAGCTCGAGCGCCGCGGAGGCGAGCATGTCGGGCGCTACCGTCTTCGGCCTCCGCGTCATGATATCGCCGGTGCGCGCCTTCAAGAGCTCTTCCCCCATGTGACGGCGCAGGTCGCCGTCGGTGACGACGCCGACGAGTTTTCCCTTCCCGTCGACGATGCCCAAGCAGCCGAAGCTCTTGGCGGTCATGGTGACGAGAGCCGCGCTCATGAGCTCGTTCTGGCGCGCGAGCGGCAGGCTCTCCGCCTTGTGCATCACGTCGGCGACGAACTTCAGGCTCGCGCCCAGCGACCCGCCGGGATGGAAGGTCTTGAAGTCGTGCGCCGTGAAGCCCTTGGCCTCGAGGAGGGCGATGGCGAGGCAATCGCCGAGCACGAGCTGCATCGTCGTCGACGTCGTCGGGGCAAGGCCGTGCGGGCACGCCTCCTTCGTGCGCGGCAGCTCGAGCACGATGTCGGACTGGTTGGCGAGCGCCGAGGCCGAGTTGGAGGTGATCGCGATCAGCGGCACTCTGTAGCGGCGCGCGTAGGTGATCATGTTCTTGAACTCGACCGTCTCGCCGGACCACGAGATGGCGAGGATCACGTCCTCGGGCGTGATCATGCCGAGGTCGCCATGGGAGGCCTCGCTCGGGTGGACGAAAAAGGCGGGTGTGCCCGTCGAGGCGAAGGTGGCGGCGATCTTCTGGCCGACATGCCCGCTCTTGCCGATCCCTGAGACGATCACCCGGCCGCGGGCCGCATTGAATATGCGCACGGCGGCGGTGAACGGCTCCTTCAAGGGCCCCTCGAGCGCCGCCTTCAAGGCGTCGAGCCCCTCCCGCTCGAGATCGAGCGTGCGCAGCGCGGAGACGACCCGCGCGGCGCCCGCCGCCCGGCCCCCCTCGATGCTCTTCAGCTTGCGTTGCGGATTGGCTGCTGGAGACCCGCCGGCCATGGGTCTTGTCCCCCGTTCAAGGATGCGTCCCCGTCGCCCCTGTTTACCAGACGGGGCGCGCTCGTCCAATCGCGCTCCCGCCGTTTCCAAGGCTTAAATGGACGTTAACCGCCCCCCCATAGTCTCGACAAGAGCATGTCTTGGGCGTTCGCGTGCGGGAAGACCTCATGAGAGCGCCTTCAGGCCTATCGCCCGGAGCCAGGCTCGGCTGGATCGTTGCCGGCTTTCTGGCGGCGACTGTCGTTGCGGCCATCTTCGAGGCGCGTCCCGCTTTTGCCCAGGAGACGGCCCGGGATCGCGAGAAGCGCACACCCGAGGGACTGACGCAACCGGAAACGGCGACCCGCCCTTTCCGCACGATCCAGCCCGACGTCGAGATCGAGGACGGCGGGACTGGCGACGGGGCCGCTTCCGGAGAGACGCAGCCGGATGCGGGCGCCGCCGACGCCGATCCGCAGGAGGCGGCATACCAGCGCACGCTTCCCGGGCGCCGGCGCGTCGTGACCGACGGCGACGTCTCCGAGCCCTTCGAGCCGGAGGCGCCGAGCGACGGCGTCCTCGAGCCGCCCGAGGCGGAGGACATCGTCGACGGCAGCGCCCCATCCGAGTGGGACACGCGCACGCAGGAGGAGATCGCGCTCTTCGAGAGCCCGCCCGCCGGCCACGACCCCTTGCTGTTCCAGATCGAAGACATCGACCCTCTGGTGACGGATCGCCGGCCCGCCCGCCTCTTCCGCCTCGAGCCCTACGACCCGGTCGGCATCGCCATCGGCAGCTTCGTGCTGTTTCCCGAGACCGAGATCGACGGGCTGTGGACGAGCAATGTTCTCGATTCGCCCAAGGCGCAGTCCGACGTCGCCGCGGAGGAGCGCTCGAAGACGCGGCTCGTCTCGGACTGGTCGGTGCATGCCGTCGAGCTGCGGGCGACGAACCTGCTCTCCTTCTACGACGAGTTCACGTCGGAGGACGACCGGGCGTGGAGCATCGAGGGCCGCGGACGCCTCGACGTGACACGGCGCACGAACGTCCAAGCGCTCCTCCTGCACGACCTGCACCAGGAGAGCCGCACCGCCATCGATGCGACCGGTGTGGGGCCGCGCCCCGACGTGACGACCAACGAGGCGGCGATGTCGATCAACCATCGCTTCAATCGCCTCTCGCTGCAGCTGCGCGGGTCACTCACCGACGTCGAGTACTCGAAGACGGCGGCGGACCTTGGCGAAGACCGCAACTCGACGACGGTCGAGGAGACGGTGCGCGCGGGCTGGGAGTTCAAGCCGCAGCTTGCGCTCTTCACCGAGACAGGCATCAACCAGCGTGACTACGAGACGTTCGCGCTCTCGGACGGCATCGGCCGCGACTCCTTCGGCGAGCGCTATCGCCTGGGCGTCGACTTCGGCTCGACGGGGCAGACGCTGCGCGGGGAAGCGAGCATCGGCTTCGGACGGCAGACGCCGAACGACGACCGGCTCAGCGCGGTCGACGGATTTCTGTTCGATTCGAACCTGGCATGGCGCGCGAGCGAGCTCACGTCGTTCTTCCTCATCGCCAGGACCGACCTCTACGACACGAACACGGCGGGCTCGGCGGGCGTCGTTGCGCGCTTGATCGGCCTCGAGGCGCGCCATGCGTTCCGGCGCTACTTCGTCGTGACGGCCGGATTGGCCTACTCGAAGAACGACTACGACAACGTCGCGATCGTCGAGCATCAGTGGACGCCGAAGCTCACTGCCGAGTACTACGTCAATCGCGAGATCACGCTGTTCGGACGCTACGAGCACGCGGCCTGGCGCTCCGATGCGCCGGACGGCGACTACGACGTCGACGACGTGCGCTTCGGGGTTCGATTCCGCCGCTGAAAGACGCACGCATCACGCCCAGAGGCGCATTCGCCGCGAATCGGCTATGATTCGCGAAACTCGTACGCGGGAGAGCGGGATGTCTGACCGGACCCAATTCGCACTCGGCCAACGCAAACTTTCGATGCCGCGCTATGTGAAGCGCACGCTTCAGGTCGCGATCGCAACGGCGCTCACGGCGGCAGCGGCGCTGCTCATCGTGATGAGCAACTCGCTCCTCGTTGCGCGCGGCGGCTTCAAGGGCATCGACATCTGGCTCGCCTTCATCAACCGCGCCGACATCATCGGCACGATCGTGCTGACCGCGCTCGTCACGGTTTATTTCGTCTACTGGCAGCGCGACCGCGAGCGCCGCTGAGCCTCATCCCCTCGCCTTCACGCTCTTCAAGCCGTCGCGGCCGTGGGCTCGGCGACGAGGGCTTCGGGCTTGCGTGAAGAGGCTGCGGCCCGCTCCTTGGCGAGCGCCAGGGCGGCGACGTAATCCGGTTTTCCGCTGCCGAGCAGCGGAATGCTCGGCACGACGAGGACGTCGGAAGGCACCATGAGCTCGCTCGCCCCCTTCGTCCGCGCATGGCGCAGAAAGGCCTCGCGCGTGCAGGCCGGATCCGTCGTCATCAGAACGAGGCGCTCGCCCTTGCGCGCATCGGGAAGCGCGACCACGATCGTGAGAACGCTCGGCCACAGCTCCGTCGCGAGCGCCTCGACCGCCGACAGCGATACCATCTCGCCCGCGACCTTGGCGAAGCGCTTGGCGCGCCCCTTGATCGTGATGAAGCCTTGCGCGTCGATCGAGACGATGTCTCCCGTGTCGTGCCAGCCGCCCTCGGGGGGCACGAGCACGCCGGGGTTGTCGGCCTTCATGTAGCCGAGCATGACGTTGGGGCCGCGCACGTAGAGTCGCCCGCCGTCGGCGATCCCGGGCACCGGCTCGAGGCGGGCTTCCATCAGCGGCGAGAGGCGCCCGACCGTTCCCGCCTTGTTGGCGAGGGGCGTGTTGATGGCGAGCACGGGCGCGGTCTCGGTGACGCCGTAGCCTTCGAGAATGCGCACGCCGAACTTCTCCATGTAGATCTGGCGCGTGCGCTCCTTCACCGCCTCGGCGCCGGCGAGGATGAGGCGCAGGCGCGCGAAGTCATAGGGGTGCGCGGTGCGCGCATAGCCGTTCAAGAACGTGTCGGTGCCGAAGAGAATGGTCGCATTGGACTGGTAGACCAGCTCCGGCACAATCCGGTAGTGGAGCGGCGTCGGATAGAGATAGACGGGCACGCCGCCGACGAGCGGCATGACGAGGCCCGCAGTGAGCCCGAACGAGTGGAACACGGGCAGCACGTTGAACACCTTGTCCTGGCCGTTGACGGCGACGCGCGTCAGGCTCTGCATCGCGTTGGCGAGCATGTTCCGGTGCGAGAGGACGACGCCCTTGGGCAGCCCCTCCGAGCCCGACGTAAAGAGGATGGCCGCCGGGTCGTCGGCGCCGCGCGCCACCTGCGGCTTCTCTCCCATCCACAGGCCGCGGAGCTTGTCGGCGAACGTGATCGTCGCCTTCACGTCTTCGAGATAGACGACGCGGGCGACGGCCTCGAGCTCGCGGACGATGGCCTCGAGATGCGCTTTCTCGACGAACGCGCGCGAGGTAAGTACGGTCTCGACCTTGGCGGCCTTCACGGAGGAGAGAATGCTCTGTGCGCCCGCCGAGAAGTTGATCATCGCCGGAACTCGGCCGATCGTCTGCAGCGCAAAGAAGGTCACCGCGACGGCAGCCGAGTTCGGCAGCATCACGCCGACGCTCGCGCCCACCGGCGCCAGCGGCTTGAGCTTCAAGCCGAGCACCTGCGCGCTCGTGATCAGCTTGCCGTAGGAGAGCTTGGTGCCGAGCGCGTCCTCGATCGCGGGCTTGCCGGTGTCGCGCGTCGCCTTCGCCTCGACGAGGGCGGAGAACAGTGTCTGGTCGATGTTGGCCGTGCGTACGGCCGAGCTCACCATGATGTCCTGCAGCGCGGCGCCGGCCGCCTGGCGGCGCGCCTTGCCCTTGAGGGCTGCCGGCACGGAAAGCTTCTCGGGCGGCAGGATGGTGATGGTCGTCTTCGGAAACCACGCCTTCCTTGCCTGATAGCGGTTGAGGTAGCCGAAATGCGAGCGCTCGGGGCCGTCGATGCGCACCGGAACGATCACCGCGTCGGCGCGATCGGCGATCATCGCCGTGCCGTCGTAGACCTTCATGAGCCCGCCCGTCACCGTGAGCCGCCCCTCCGGAAAGATCACGAGCGTCTCGCCGTTCTTCACCGCTTGAATGAGATGGCGCGTCCCCATGGGCTTCGTCGGATCGATGGCGTGCGCGTTGACGAGGCGCAGGAACGGCTTCACCCACCAGGTGTTGGCCATGCCCGTATCGACGGCGAAGGCGGCGTGCGAGGGCAGGATCGAGTGCATGATCGCCGCGTCGAGAAGGCTCACGTGATTGGGGGCGATGATCGCCCGCGTGCCGGGCTTGGGCAGGTTCTCGTAGCCCTTCACCTCGAGGCCGAGGAAGGTCTTGAACAGGAACACGCCGACGTCCTGGATGCCTTGCTTGCCCCAGGCCGCCATGATGAGGGCCATGGCGAGGAGATTGGCGAGACCGAGGACCAGGAACAGCGTGCCGAGGCCGGCGCCTGCCCACTGCAGCGCGGCGACGGCGAGGCTCGCCGCCGTCATGAAGATTGCCGAGAGCACGTTGCAGGCGGCGACGATGCGGGCGCGCTCGGTCTCGGGCGCCCACAGCTGCACGGCGGCGAACGCCGGCACGATGAAAAGGCCGCCGGCGACGGCGAGGCCGGCGAGGTCGACCAGCACGCGCCAGCCGAACACGGTCGCGAGATACTCGGAGATCGCGAGCGGCTCGGCGCTTTTCGAGATCGACGACACGCCCCAGGCGAGGTCGATCGAGAACAGCCCCATCAGAAGCGCGCCGACCGGCACCAGCGCCAGGTTGGGGCGCGTCTTGCTCGCGCGCGCGGCAAGCGTCGAGCCCACCGCGATGCCGATCGTGAAGACGACGAGGGCGAGAATGATGATGCTCTCGCCGCCGCCGATGCGGTCCTTGATCAGCACCGGAAGGAGGGCGAGCGTCACCGTGCCGACCAGCCAGAACCACGACGTGATGAGCCCGCCGACCCAGAGCTTGCGGTCGGCGCGGATCTCTCTCACGAGCGCAACCGTCGACGTCCACGGGTTGGTGTCGATGACGAGGTCGGGCGCCGCCGCGCCGAGCCTCGGGATGAGCGAGGAGGTGAACCAGCACAGCGTCGCGAGGGCGACCACCGAGCCGGCAATGACCCACGACGTGCCGTTCTCGGAGGCGGCGATGCCGCCAGCGATCGTGCCGATGAGGATCGCGGCGAAGGTCGCGCTTTCGATCAGAGCGTTGCCGGCCGGAATCTCGGTGGGCTTGAGCAGCGACGGCAGCGCGCCGTACTTGATGGGGCCGAAGAGCGCCGCGATCACGCCGTAGAGCGCGAGCGCCAGGAACAAGAGACCAATCGAGTGCGCAACGAAGCCCGCCCCCGCGACGAGCGCGACCGGGATCTCGGCGCGCTTCAATTTCTCCGCGAGCTCCCCCTTGTCGTAGCGATCGGCAAGCTCGCCGCCGATGCCCGAGAGGATGAAGAACGGCGCGACGAGCACGGCGCCGGCGAGCGCGATCAGCGCCCCGCTCGTCTCGGCGCCGATCTTGAACAGGATCAGGATGACGAGCGCGTTCTTGACGAAGTTGTCGTTCAGCGCCGACAGAAATTGGCACCAGAACAGCGGCGCGAAGCGGCGAGAGGTCATGAGCGAGGTGAACATAGGGCCACCTTGGAGGCGTCTTGGGATTACGGCAGGCGCGCGCGTCAAACGTAGAAGTGATGCGCCAACGTGGTTAAAGAACGGCCCTTTCCGCAAAGGCTTTTCGCGGTTTTTGCTCAGCTTTGGCGTCCTCTGCGCCGTCGCCGGGGCCGGTCGGCAGGGCGATGTGCCCGGTCTCTGCCGGAGCCGGCTTGGTCACGGCGCGGCCGACTTGCCCCAAGACGAGCTTGGTAAGCCATTGCATCACTTGAACTCTCCAAATTTATGAACACTGTTCACTACTCTAATATGATATTGAATAATGTTCATTTCAAGGCCCGCAGAGAGAATGGTATAGTTCGTCCATGAGCCTAATGCCCGCCAGTAGAGACACCCAGACCCTCGACGTCGTTCTCAACGGCGCGCCTTTCACGACGCGGGCGCCGACGCTCGCCAGCCTCATCGCCGAGGCGGGCTACGGGGACCTGAGGATTGCGACCGCCGTCAACGGCGACTTCGTGCCGGAGCGCGCGCGCAGCGCGACGCGGCTCGAGGCCGGCGATCGCATCGAGGTGGTCGCCGCCCGCCAGGGCGGCTAGCGCAACCTCGCCTCCCCCACCGCACGCACCTCGCTCCGACGTGTCGTGGATGGCCGCCGCGCGGCGCTTGATGGGGGCACAAATCGCCCCCGCAAAGGCCAAAACGCATAGCCGGAAATTGCTCTTGCCCCTCATCCTGGGCGTGTCGAAGGATGAGGTCCTCCCATGCGCACAATGCCCGAAAGGACCGACATGCCCGCCCTCACGATCCGCCGCGCGGCACCGAGCGACATCCCCGACCTGGTGGGCCTTCTCGTCGAGCTCTTCGGACAAGAAACGGAGTTCGCGCCGGCTCCCGAGCGCCACGCCCGCGGCCTTGCCGCCATTATCGCGGACGAGCGCGTCGGCAAGATCCTGATTGCCGAAGAGGACGGGCGCATCGCCGGCATGGCGAACTTTCTCTACGCGGTGTCGACCGCGCTCGGCGGGCGCGTCGCGCTCCTCGAGGACGTGGTGGTCGGCAAGGCCATGAGGGGGAGCGGCATCGGCAGGAAGCTCCTTGCGGCGGCCATCGAGACGGCGCGCGCCGACGGGTGCCTCCGGATCACGCTCCTCACCGACCCCGACAACGCCAGAGCGCACGCGCTCTACGAGGGCTTCGGCTTCAAGCGCTCGGCGATGGTCCCCTTCCGCCTCCTGCTCGAACCGACGCAAGTTGCCTAACGTCGATTGGTTACCAACTTCGCAGCATTTGGTTGCATGAGCGCCATTTTGCGCGGCGTATTCGAATTCCCTGATCAGGCATTCCCGCCAGTTTTGACAAACAGCTTCCGGGCGATTGCAAATGCCCATCCACCAAATCCTCGTCAAAAGCCTGGTTCCGATATCGGCGATCCTCGCTTTCCTCGTTTCTTTGACCCCGGCAGAGGCCGGCGACAAAGGCTTGGGCCTCTTGCTCAGCGTCACCAACCTGTTCCGATGCGCCGACGCGGACATGGTCACGGCCGAGGGAGCTTGCCGAAAGCGCCCCGACGATGACAGCCTCACCATTGGCGTCGTGAAAATCGTCGGGGTCGCCTGCAAGAGCCCGGCGGACATGGCCGGCGTCAAGCGCGAGGACGTGGTCGTCTCGATCAACGGCGTCGCCGTCAACGGCCTGACCCAGGACGCCTACGAGGACCTGCTCGAAATGGCCGCGAGCAGCGAGGCGTCGTGGGTCGTCCTCAGGAAGTCCTTCGGCCAATGGGAGAGGAAAGAGCTCACGCTCAATCCCGCGGAGCTCGTCGACGATTTCTCGTGCGGGAAGCCCGATTCCGAGTCGCGGCTGGAAACGGGCAAGGGCGTCGCAGTCGGCCTTCTCAGCGCTCAGCAGACTTGAGCGGTAAGTCCCCCACCCCTCCTCCGCGGCAATCCCGCGCCCCGCTTCCCCTGCTCCCTCATCCCCTCGGGCTCATGGACCGCGAGGACATCGGCGTCTTCCCCCTCTCCCCGCTTGCGGGGAGAGGGGATACAGCAGAGCCCGGCATGACCGCGCTGATCTGTTACTCGCCGAAAAGTCCGCGCAGGAGCCGGAAGCCGCCCTTGCCCTTGGCCGCAGCGCCTGAGGGATCGACGCCGATCGCGAGCGAGGCGAGGAGCACGCTCCCCTCCTCGCCCATCGTGAGCACGATGCCGCCGCCTTCCTTTTGCCCCTGGCGGAATATGCCGTCCGTCGCGTTGGTCGTATCGGGATTGGGGCGCAGCGCGTAGGGGTCACGATCGCGATAGAGGCGGGCCGTCAAATCGTCGGGGAAATAGATCTGGCCGGTGATGAGCGTCGTCCGGTCGAGGAACGCCTTGACGTGGATGTGCGGCGTGCGCCCCGGATACCAGCCCGGATAGATGGTGTCGAACGTCACGAACCCGCCAGGATCGGTGATCTGCGTTCCGCGCAAGTAGGTCTGGCCCTTGGTCGAGATGTCGCGATTGTCGCCCTGGCGCGCATAGCCCGAGTAGACTCCGCCCGCGTCGGCATGCCAGACGTCGACTCGGACGTTGGCAAGGGGCCGGCACGAGCCCATCTCGACGAACTTCAAGGTGAGCTTCATCGCCGCGCCGGGGCGGCCCTCGGTGATGTCGGCGCGGACGAGGCTCGGGTCGAAATAGTAGGGTCCCTCGACCGCCTGCGGCGTCAGCACGCAGACGCCCTGGGGCAAGTCCTTTGCGGCCGGTGTCGCCGTCTCCGCGCGCACGAGCCCCGGCACAAGCGGGCTTGCGCCGGCTCCCAATGCGAGCGAGCCCAGCGCCTGGCGGCGTGTCGGTTTTTCGAGCATCGGAGCCTTTTCTCTCCCGTCCCGCGCTTAGACGGCCGGGCGCGGGCATTTCCGTTGCGGCCGGGCCTTGCGCCGGTGTCATCGGGCCCTCGCCCTTGCTATATAGGTGCCATGAACGCTCGCGAACCCTACCTCACCGGCACCAAGCCCGAGGCCGGCGCGCTCGCCCTCTACGGGGAGAGGCTCGCCTCCCGGCTGATGCTCGGAACCGCGCTCTATCCCTCGCCGCAGATCATGGCGGAGGCAATCCGCGCCGCACGCGCCGGCGTCGTCACCGTGTCGCTCAGGCGCGAGCAGGCGCGCGGGCGCACCGGCGAGCGCTTCCTCGATCTCATCCGCGCCATCGAGAGCGTGCGCGTGCTCCCCAACACGGCGGGCTGCCGGACGGCGAAGGAGGCGATCACCACCGCGCACATGGCGCGCGAGCTTCTCGGCACCGACTGGATCAAGCTCGAGGTCATCGCCAACGACGACACGCTGCAACCCGATCTGTTCGGGCTCGTCGAGGCGGCGGGCGCGCTCAACCGCGACGGCTTCAAGGTGCTGCCGTACACGACCGAGGACCTCGGCGCGGGCGAGCGCCTGCTCGCGGCCGGCTGCCAGGTGCTGATGCCGTGGGGCGCGCCCATCGGCACGGCGCGCGGCCTCGCCAATCCCTACGGGCTAAGGTCCATGCGCGCCTATTTTCCAGGCGTGCCGCTCGTCATCGATGCCGGGCTCGGCGCTCCTTCGCACGCGGCGGCGGCGATGGAGATGGGCTACGACGCGGTCCTCCTCAATACCGCGGTCGCCAAGGCCGGCGATCCCGTCGCCATGGCATCAGCGTTCGCCGATGCGGTCGACGCGGGCCGCAGGGCCTATGAGGCCGGCCTCCTCGAGCCGCGCGACATGGCCCAGCCCTCGACGCCGGTCGCCGGCACGCCTTTCTTCGATCTCGCACAAGGAAAATGACGGAGCGTGCCACGAGGCAGCCGGACGTCTTCTATCCGATCGTGCCCGACGTGCGCTGGCTCGAACGATTTCTCCCGCTCGGCATCCGCACCGTGCAATTGCGCATCAAGAACGCGCCGGAGGGCGAAATCCGCGACCAGATTGCCCGGGCGCTCGCCCTCGCACGCGAGGCCCAATGCCAGCTCATCGTCAACGACTATTGGCAGGCCGCGATCGACCTCGGGGCCGACTTCGTCCATCTCGGCCACGAGGATTTGGCCGGGGCGGACCTCGCCGCTCTCAAGGCGGCCGGGATCAAGCTCGGCCTCTCGACGCATAGCGAGGACGAGCTCGAGACGGCGCTCAGCGCCAGCCCCGCCTACGTTGCGCTCGGGCCCATCTACGAGACCAAGCTCAAGGCGATGAAGTGGCCGCCGCAGGGGCTCGCGCGCATCGGCGAATGGAGAGCCCGCATCGGCACGCTGCCGCTCGTCGCCATCGGCGGCATCACGCCCGAGCACGCCGGCGCCGCGCTCGCGGCCGGCGCCGACAGCGTCGCCGTCATCACCGATTTCATGAGCGCGCCGCACCCCGAAGCACGCGTGCGCCTCTGGCTCGAGTGGGCCTCGACGAAGCGATCCAATCACACAGGCGAGACCTCTTAACACTGTCTATTGCGAAAGCTGAGCGCGCGGAGAAAGTCGCGCTAAGCGTCGCGGGCCACCGCGCGCCAGCCGATGTCGCGGCGGAAGAAGCCGCCGGGCCAATCGATCCTGGCAATCGCCGCATAGGCGCGCGCCTGGGCCTCGGCGACGGTAGCCCCAAGCGCCGTGACGTTGAGGACGCGCCCGCCGTCGGCGAGGAGGCGGTCGCCGTCGCGGCGCGTTCCCGCGTGGAAGATCTCGACGCCCGGCACCTTTCGCGCCTCGTCGAGGCCGCGAATCTCGGTGCCCTTCCTCGGCGTGCCCGGATAGCCGTCGGCCGCCATCACGACGGTGAGGGCTGCCTCGTCGCGCCAGCGGAGATCGACCCTGTCGAGCGTGCCGTCGGCGGTGGCGAGCAGCGCGGCGAGAAGGTCCGACTCGAGGCGCATCATGAGCACTTGCGTCTCGGGGTCGCCGAAGCGCACGTTGTACTCGATGAGCTTGGGGCCGCCGGTGGTGATCATGAGCCCGGCAAAGAGGACGCCCCGGAACGGCGTGCCGCGCTTCGCCATCGCCGCGACCGTCGGCCGGATGATCTCCTCCATCGTGCGCCGCACCATCTCGGGGCTCATGACCGGCGCGGGCGAGTAGGCGCCCATGCCGCCGGTGTTGGGGCCGGTGTCGCCGTCGCCGACGCGCTTGTGGTCCTGGGCCGTCGAAAGAGGCAACGCATTGTGGCCATCGACGAGAGCGAAGAAGCTCGCCTCCTCGCCCGCGAGAAACTCCTCGATGACGACCTCGGCGCCTGCCGCCCCGAACGCGCCGGCAAAGCAGGCGTCGACCGCGGCCTCGGCCTCGGCAAGCGTTTCGGCGATGACGACGCCCTTACCGGCCGCAAGCCCGTCCGCTTTCACGACGACTGGGAGCCTATGACCCTTGAGATAAGCCTTGGCAGAGGCCGCGTCCGCAAAGCGCCCGTAGGCGCCGGTCGGAATGCCGAACTCCCGGCAGAGGTCCTTGGTGAACCCCTTCGAGCCTTCGAGGCGCGCCGCCGCCTGCGACGGTCCGAAATGCTTGATCCCGGCGGCCGCGAGCGCGTCGCCGAGCCCCGCCACGAGCGGCGCCTCGGGACCGATGACGACGAAGTCTATCCCCGCGGCTCTGCAATAGCCGACAATGGCCGTAGGGTCGGCGACGTCGAGCTTGACGCACTCGGCCACCTCGGCGATGCCGGCGTTCCCCGGCGCGCAGGAGAGCTTGGTCAGCAGCGGGCTCTTGCGCAGCGCCCAGCCGAGCGCGTGCTCGCGCCCGCCAGCGCCGATGAGGAGAACGTTCATCCCGGCAATTGCCTCGACTCTGGGGGTGTGTCAGGGAAGGGCGGCGTCATCGGCCCGTTGATGTATCATTGTCGGGGCACCTGACAAATCCGGATTTCGCCCGTGTCTGACAACACTGCCACCGCCGAACGCCTCAACGTCGCCGAGTTCACGGTCTCCGAGCTCGCGGGTGCGATCCGCCGCGCGCTCGAGGAGGGCTTCGGCTACGTGCGGCTCAGGGGCGAGGTGTCGGGCTACCGCGGCCCGCACGCGTCGGGACACTGCTATTTCGCGCTGAAGGACGACAAGGCGAAGATCGAGGCCGTCGTCTGGCGCGGCGTGTGGAGCCGCCTCAAGTTCCATCCCGAGGAGGGAATCGAGGTCATCGCCACCGGCAAGATCTCCTCCTTTCCCGGCTCCTCCAAGTACCAGATCGTCATCGAGGCGCTCGAGCCCGCCGGCCTCGGCGCGCTCATGGTCCAATTCGAGGAGCGCAAGCGGAAGCTCGCCGCCGAAGGGCTGTTCGACGAGACGAGGAAGAGAAAGCTGCCGTTCCTGCCGGGTATCGTCGGCATCGTGACGAGCCCGACCGGGGCCGTCATCCGCGACATGCTGCACGGCTTCGCCGAGCGGTTCCCGACCCGCGTCGTCGTCTGGCCGGTGCGCGTGCAGGGCGAGGGCAGCGGCGGCGAGGTCGCTGCCGCAATTCGCGGCTTCAATGCGCTTCGCCCGGGCGGACCGGCGCCGCGCCCGGACGTGCTGATCGTCGCCCGCGGCGGCGGCAGCCTCGAGGACCTGTGGGGCTTCAACGACGAGGCCGTCGTGCGCGCCGTGGCCGCGAGCGAGATCCCCGTCATCTCCGCGGTCGGCCACGAGACGGACTGGACGCTGATCGACCTCGTCGCGGATGCGCGCGCGCCGACGCCGACGAAGGCCGCCGAGTGGGCGGTGCCGAAGCACGCCGACCTCGTCGAGGAGGCGGGCAAGCTCGCACTGCGCATCGCCGTCGCCTTGCGCCGTGTGCTCGAAGCGGCCCGCCGCGAGCTCAGGGCGGCCGCGCGCGGGCTGCCGCGCGCCGACGACCTTGTCGCGGCGCCCCGCCAGCGCTTCGACGCCGTAAGCAGCCGCCTCGGCCGCGCGCTCCTTGCCAACACGCGCGCGCATCACACGCGCGAAGTGCGTGTCGCGAGCCGTCTCCACCCGCGCCTGCTCGAGGCGCGGCTTGTCCGTCACCGCGATCGGCTCGACGGCATGGGCCGGCGCGCGATAGAGGCGCTCGCGCGCACGGCGGCCGGCCGGCGCACGCGGCTCGAGCGGATTTCCGGCCGCCTGCGGCCGTCGAGCCTGGCCGGCCGCATCGAGCGGTGCCGCGAGCGGCTCGGCGTCCTCGACGCCCGCGCGGCACAGGCCTACCGGAACGCGATCCGCCATCGCCGGCGCGCCCTCGACAGCCAGGCACAGCTTCTCGGCTCGCTCAGCTACCAGGCCGTGCTGTCGCGCGGCTACGCGCTCGTGCGCGATGCGGCGGACAACATGGTCCGCTCGGCCGCGGCTGTGGCTCCGGGCGACCGTCTCGAGATCGAGTTTGCCGACGGGCGCGTCGACGCCGAGGCCCGCGGCGTGGCATCGGGGCCGAAACGGCAGGAGGCGGCACCTGCGAAGACCGCTCTTGCAAAGCCGCCGGGAAAATCCGGGCAGGGCTCGCTCTTTTGAGCTCTCGACCACTGATGCTCCGAGAAACCAATTCTCGATGAGAACGCCGTGCCGCAAGCGAATTTTGCGCGCGAAGCCTTGACGCCGCGACCCCGATTGGCGATCTCATTCTGGGCGCAGGCGGGATTCCCGGGGACGGTATCGAGCAATAGCCTCGACCAGGCGGCGCATATTTGCCGTCCTCGTCTCAGCGGGGATGACGTAGGGTGGAGGCGGAGTCCTCGGTCAGGTTGCAGGTTGCCATGAACCGGTTCGACAAGCTGTTCGGAGTGCGGGGCGAGGCCCAGGTGCGCTATCTCGACGGCGAGTTCCAGGTGATCTCGCCGGGCGACTTCGTGCGCTGCGCGGTGACCGGCGAGCCGATCGAGCTGCCCGACCTGCGCTATTGGAGCGTCGAGCTGCAGGAAGCCTACGCGTCGGCCGAGCTCTCCTTGAAGCGCTATCTCGAAACGAGGGGCATGCGGCGTCAGGTCTGAGCCTTGCGGGGCTCGCCGCGTCCCACCGCCGCCTCGATCAGGGACTCGAGGCGGACGAGATCGCGCTCGTCGAACGCGAGACGGATCGGAAGAGTTCGCGAGCGCGCCTTGAGCCGGCCGCAGTCCCCGCCGCCGTCGGCAAGCCGCGCGAAGTCCTTTTCCGTCGTGACGAGCATGGCGCCCTTCTCGTTCGCGTCGTCGAGCAGGCGCTCCGCATCGGCGTCCGTGAATGCGTGATGATCGGCGAAGGCGTGTGTCGCCTCGACGCGCGCCCCGAGCCGCTCGAGCAGCCGAAAGAACCGCTCGGGATGGCCGATGCCCGCATAGGCGACGACGGGGGCCTCCGCGAGCCAGGCGACGTCGCCTGCGGGCCTTGCTTCGGCGGCAAGAACGGGGCCCGGGAATCCCCGCTTCAAATCGTCGAGGATCGTGCCCTCCCCGGACGCGTTGACGACGATGCAGTCGACGAGCCCGAGCTGGAACTCGAGGGGGCCGCGCAAGGGCCCGGCCGGAATGACGCGCCCGTTGCCGAGCCCGCGCGCGCCGTCGACCACGGCAATGGAAAGGTCCTTGACGAGCGAGGGGTTCTGCAGTCCGTCGTCCATGACGATGACGGTGCCGGCCTTGGCCTCCGCCTCGATCAGGCGCGCCCCGGCCCGGCGGTCGCGGGCGATCAGGGTCGGCGCCGCGGCGGCGAGAAGCAAGGGCTCGTCGCCCACGTCGTGCGCCGTGTCGAGCAGCGGCGCAACCCAGGCAGGGCCCGGCTTGCGTCCGCCGTAGCCGCGCGCCAGACAGACGGGGGCTAGCCCCATCGCCTGAAGGCGCTCGGCAATGAATAGCGCAAGCGGCGTCTTGCCCGTGCCGCCGGCCGTAAAGTTGCCGATGCAGATGACCGGGCATTGCGCCCGGTAGGGCTCGCGGCGCCTGAAGCGGGTCTCCGCGATCCAGCCGTAGGCGTGGCCGAGCGGCGCGAGGGCTCGGGCGGCAAAGCCGTCGCGAGCGCCCGAACCGTACCACCAGGCGGGCTCGTCAAGAGGCACGCCTTACGCCCTCGCTCGGAGGCAGCAGCGACAGGAGAGAGACGGCCGTGCGCTCGAGGGCTCCCGACAGCGATTGCAGCGCGGTGGCCGCGCCCGTGCGCATCCGCGTGAGCTCGACCTCGTTCGAGATGAGGACCTTGGCCGCCTCCGCGAGCTCGTCTGCCGTCTTGACCTCCTTCGCCCCGCCATGGCGGATGAGCGCGCGATAGGCGTCGCGGAAGTTGCGCCGGTGCGGACCGGTCAGGACTGCGGCGCCGTGGCCGATGGCCTCGATCGGATTCTGCCCGCCGTGCTCGACGAGCGATCCGCCGATGAAAGCGACCGGCGTCAGCGCATAGAGCGTGCCGAGCTCGCCGATGGTGTCGGCGATGTAGATGTCGGTGCGGGGGCCCGGCAGCTCGCCGGCGGAGCGCTGCGCGACCGAAAAGCCGTGTCCCTTGACCATCTCGGCAATCCCGGTCCCGCGCTCGGGATGGCGCGGGGCGATGATCGTGCAGATCCCGGGAATGTCGCGTGCGAGCCGGCGGTGAGCCGCGGCGACGATCTCCTCCTCGCCCTCGTGCGTGCTCGCCGCGACCATCACCGGCCGGCCTGCGAGCTCGGCCCGCAACCGATCGAACTCGACCATGTCGACAGGCGGAGGCGGAGCATCGATCTTGAGATTGCCGGCGGCAATCGCCTTGCGGGCGCCGAGCCCGGTGAAGCTCAGCGCGAGGCGCTCGTTCTGCGCCAGGACGAGATCGAAGCGAGAGAAGAGCTGGCGCGCGAGGTCCCCGCTGCGCTTCCAATTGCGCACGCTGCGGCCCGACATGCGCGCATTGACGAGGGCGAGGGGAATGCGCCGCCGGGCGGTCTCGAGAATGAGGTTCGGCCAGATCTCGGACTCGGTGAACACTGCGAGGTCGGGTCGCCAATGGTCGAGAAACCTCCCCGCAAAGTCCGCGACGTCGAGGGGGACGTATTGATGGACGGCCTTGGGGCCGAGACGGCGCCCGGCAAGGGCCGCAGACGTGACCGTGCCGGTCGTCAGGACGAATCCGAGGTCGGGGCGCTCCTTCCCGAGCCGCTCGATCAAAGGCAGCACGGCGTTCGTCTCGCCGACGCTCGCCGCGTGCACCCAGATGAGCGGGCCCGCGGGACGCGGCACGGTTGCCTTGCCGAAGCGCTCCCCCTTGCGGCGCGGATCCTCCTTGCCCTGCCCTTCGCGCAACTTGAGCAGAAGGGACGCCAGGGGCTTCAGAAGGTTCGTCGCCGCGCGGTAGGCCTTGAGGCGCAAACCGATGGGCGGCGGCGGATCATCGGGGCTCGCAGCGCCGGGCGGCGTCGCGCGCGCGAGGTTGCCGCCGGCGAGCTCGTAGGCACGGCGCGTCACGGCATTGAGCGCCGCCTCGACCTCGAGCCGGTAGCGCTCGAGCGTTGCCGCATCGGCGTCGGGAGGAACCCAAATGGGCTCGCCGATGACGTAAGCGAGCTTCGAGAACGGCAGGTTGATCGTCATGCGGCTCCAGGTCTTCAGCACGATAAACCGCGACGAGGCGACCGCGAACGGCATGATAGGGCGCTCCGAGAAGCGCGCGAGCGTGACGATGCCTGGGCCCGCGCGGCGGGCTTGTCCGCCCGGCACGTCGGCAGTCATCGAGAACGTCGTGCCGTCCTTCAGCACCTTGGTCGCGGCCCTCAGCGCATAGACGCCGCCGCGATCCTTCTGCCGCGCGCCGGCCCCCGAGCCGTGCACGAGCGATATGTTGAACCGCGTCAGGATCTCGTCGAGCGCGACGGCGTCGCCGTGGCGCGCGACGATCGCGGCGACGCGCGCACGCCCCGTGTGCAGGAGCGGCATCATGAGAAACTGGCCGTGCCACATTGACAGGATGAAGGGGTGCGTCGCGTAGATGCGCGCTTCGGCGTCGGCGGGCTCGATTATGACCCGTGACGTACGATAGACGAAGCGCATGTAGCCCGCGACAGCGCGCCCCATGAGCCTCATCAGCGTCGACCTGTAATTCGGCGAAAATGCCATCGGGCGGCGTGCCTCGCCTTGAACGGGCTTATTCGACTGCGGGTCCGTCACGAGTGTCCCCGAAACTCGCGCACTCCCTTTGCGACAAGATCGCTTGCCAACTTCGGAGGGAACGCGACACTAGAAATCCATGAGTTGCTAGTGTGACACCGATCCGCCGGTGGCGCGATGACGGGCGTGAGATTTCCTGCGACAGCGGCGCGCGGTACGGCCAGGGCGCACGGCCCTTCCCTTAACTCCCTTGCAGCTGCTTCCTATAGCGAATATCTAGCGAAAGCAAACACTCCGCGGCAGTCGGCGAAGAGAACAAGCGGAGAGCGCGACGCTGCCGGAAAGGGGCGCAAAGAGGCTGCGTCGGGCCTTCACCGGTGCGATGATCGGCAAGTCCGCTGTCGCCCGCGAGATGCCACCCGGTGAAGCTCTCAATCCGAATCACACTAGAATCATGAGCTTGCCAGTGTCCTTTCCATCGCGAAGCTCGTTCGAGGCTCGCCGCGATGTCCGACGAGCGTCGCAATCGGAACACTAGCCATGGCGCGGGCGAGCAAACGGGCAAAGCGCGCGCTGAGAGGCGCACTGGGGGCAGGACGCGACGCGGTCCTCGCCGTCACGCCGCAAACGATTCGCGCCCGCCTTGCCCCCGCCGCGCGCTATCTCGACATGCTGCTGCTCGACCACCTGGTGGTGAGGCTCCTGTTCCCCAATCGCCACCGGCTGTCGCCGGCGGCCTGGCGGGCGGCCCAGCCGCTGCCGCACCACATCCGCGCCATTGCGGACAAGGGCGTGCGCACGATCATCAATTTGCGCGGAGCCCTCGACACGGCGACGTATGCGCTCGAGAAGGAAGCCTGCGCGCGCGCCGGTCTCGCCCTCGTCGACTTTCGCGTACGCTCGCGCGCTGCTCCCTCCCGCGCCGAGCTCATGGCCGCGCGCGAGCTCTTCGAGCGCGTCGAGTACCCGATCCTGATGCACTGCAAGTCGGGAGCCGACCGCGTCGGCCTCATGAGCGCGCTCTACCTGCACTTGAAGCACGGCGTCCCGATCCCCCAAGCCAAGCGCCAGCTATCGCTCGCCTACGGCCATTTCCGCCAGGCCGACACGGGCATCCTCGACTACTTCTTCGAGCGCTATCTCGCCGATACGGCCGCCCATCCCATGTCCCTCTATGAGTGGATCGAAACCGTCTACGATGCGGACGAGCTCAGGCGCTCGTTCCTGGCCAAGGGCTGGGCCAACAGGATCGTCAACAGCGTGCTCAGGCGGGAGTAGCGCCGGAGCGGGCGCGAGGCTCGGGCTTGAGCTCGCTCTCCTCCATGCTCCCGGCGAGAAGCTGGGAGCGCACGAGCCTGGCGTAAGCCCCGCCGCGCGCGTAAAGCTCGGCGTGCGTGCCGGTCTCGGCGATGGTGCCGCCCTCCATGACGCAAATGATGTCGGCGGTCTGAACCGTCGACAGGCGATGGGCGATGACGAGCGTCGTCCGGTTCCTCGTGAACCTCGCGAGCGCGTCCTGGACGAGGCGCTCCGAATGGGTGTCGAGGGCGCTCGTCGCCTCGTCGAGGAGAAGGATGGGCGCATCCTTGAGGATGGCGCGCGCGAGCGCCAGGCGCTGCCGTTGCCCGCCGGAGAGACGCAAGCCTCGATCGCCGATCACCGTGTCGTAGCCGTACGGCTGCTCGAGAATGAACTCGTGGGCGGCCGCGGCCTCGGCGGCGGCGGCGATGTCTCGATCTGGCGCGCCGAGCCGGCCGAGCGCAATATTGGCGCGGATCGTATCGTCGAACAGCGTCACGTCCTGGCTGACGATGGCAATGGCGCCACGGAGCGAAGCGAGCGTCACGTCGCGGATATCCTGGCCGTCGATCATGATGCGCCCCTCGGTCACGTCGAAAAGGCGCGGCACGAGATTGATCACCGTCGACTTGCCGGCGCCCGATCGGCCGACGAGGGCCACCGTCTTGCCGCCCGGGACCTCGAGGGAGAAGTCCCTGACCGAAGGGACGCCCTTGTTCTCCTCGTAGACGTAGCCCACGGACTCGAAGCGCACCGTCCCCGAGCCGACGGCGAGCGGGAGCGCGCCCGGCCGATCCTGGATCTTGGGCTTCTCGTCGAGAATGCCGTAGAGGCTTTCGACCGCGGCGAGCCCTTCCTGGACGCGCGCGGTCAGGCTGCCGACCGCGCGCAGCGGCTGTGCCGCCATGAGGAGTGCGGTCGTGAGCCCCATGAAGTCGCCGACCGTCGAGACGCCCCTTGCGATGCGCCAGTAGGCGACCCAGATCACGCCGGCGACCGCTGCCCCGCCCAGCGCTTCCAGGATCGACTCGAGGCGCGCCTTGCTGGAGACGACCTTGAGGCGCAGCCGGAACACCTCCTCGAAGCTCTTGCTGACACGGTCCGACGCATAGTCCTCGAGCCGGAACGTCTTGATGAGGCGGGCGCCTCCGAGGTGCTCGGTCAGAAGCGATGTCATGCCGCCGAGCTCGCGCTGCGTGCGCGAGGAGGTGTGGCGGATTCGCCGGGCAATCGCCAGGATGGGAGCCGCCGCAAAGGGGTAGACTCCGAGCACCATGAGCGAGAGCACCCAATCGAGATAGAACATCGAGCCGATGAGGGCGATGACCGAGAGCGCGTCGCGGATGACGGTGTTCAAGGAGGCGAGCACCGCCTGCTGGATGAAGCCGATGTCGTTCGTGAGCTTCGACATGAGGCGGCCCGGCGTATCGCGCGTGAGCCTCGCGTAGTCGGACTCGACCAGGTGGCGGAAGGCGACGGCCTGCATGTCCGCCGTCATGCGCAGCACGATGCGTTGCGTCGCCACCGTCTGGAAATAGAGAAAGATGCTGCGCGCCGCCGTGATGCCGAGAATTGCCGCCAGCACGTAGGGCAGCCACGAGACGTCGCCCTGCATCAGCGTGTCGAACGAGAGCTTGATCACCATCGGATAGGCGCCGGTCGCCGCCGCAAGCGCACCCGTCAAGAGGAGCGCGACGAGAAGCTCGCGCCAGCGCGGCCAAAGCCAGTCGGCAAGGAACCGCGAGAGGAGCCCCCGGGTGCGATCGGTCCAGGCGAGACGAGGGCCCTCAGCAGGAGCGCTCCCGTTGGGCCCCGGCTCCTCGCGCCTGTGTCTGCGTTTTTCCTGCACGGGCTTCCCTTGACGGGGGATTCGATGCATCCGCCCTTGCCTGGTGCTCTACCGGCGCGCTGGCGTGGCGTGGCTCGGATCGGGATCGAGAAGCCTGTGCATGTGGACGATGAAATACCTCATCATCGCATTGTCCACAGTGCGCTGAGCCGCTGCCTTCCAAGCCACATGAGCCTCGGCATAATTGGGGTAAACGCCCACGATGTCCAAGGCTTTCAGATCGCGAAACTCGATCGAGTTGAGCGAGACCAGCTCGCCGCCAAAGACAAGATGCAACAGCTGTTTGGTCGGCGTCCGATCCATGTGCGCCCCTTGATAATTCGCCAGCTTTCCGTTCCTGCCCGAGCCGTGGCCAAGCTTCAAGCCCGAATGCCTTGGGAACCCCGATTCGGGCCCGTGCGTCGAATTGACCGCGATTTGGCTGCGAATAGCCGACGGTTATGGGCGCTCTGGTTGCAGCAGCCCCCAACGCTCGCCCGGCGCGCGTTCAGTCGCCCTTCCGCCCGAAACGTTCCTGCGGGTGGCGTGCTCACTCGAGCACCCACGGCACCATCAAGAGCAGCATCAGCAATATCCAAAGCGCCATGGTTTCGAGCTTGGCATCGGTCATGGAATTCTCCCGATCGAATCGCCTCTCAAAGACTCGGACAGGGCCAGTCTACATGGGGCCGCAAATTCCCAAAAGCGGCCCAGAGCCCAATAAACGAGACTTGCTGCAGACGTTGCCCGTTGCCGCGGACGGGCGCCTTCGCTAGCGTCGGAGCGGCGAGACTGCCCCTGGAATGCTACGGCCGAACAATGTCACGAAATGCCTATGACCAAGACCTCGACAAGTGCACGGCGAACTTTCAGCCCCTGACGCCGTTGACGCTGCTCGAGCGGGCGGCCGCCGTCTACCCAAGGCACACGGCGGTCATTCACGGCGAAATCAAGCTCTCCTACGCCGCCCTCTACGCCCGCTGCCGCAGCCTTGCCGGCGCCCTTGCCGGCTACGGCATCGGGCCCGGCGATACCGTCTCCGTCATGCTGCCCAACAGCCCGCCCATGCTCGAGGCCCACTACGGCGTGCCCATGACCGGGGCGGTGCTCCATTCTCTCAACACGCGCCTCGACGCGGCGATCATCGCCTTCCAGATCGACCACGCCGGAACGAAGGTTCTCATCGTCGACCGCGAGTTCTCCGATGTCACCAGGCAGGCGCTCGCCCTCGCAAGGGTGAGGCCGCTCATTGTCGACGCCGACGACCTGGAATTCCCCCAGCGCGGGGAGCCGCTGTCGGATCTCGGCTACGAGGACCTGATCGCATCCGGCGATCCGGACTTCGCCTGGCGGATGCCCGAGGACGAGTGGGAGGCGATCAGCCTCAATTACACGTCGGGCACGACGGGCAATCCCAAGGGCGTGGTCTACCACCACCGAGGCGCCGCCCTCATGTGCTACGCGAACACGGTGGCAACCGGCATGGGCGCCCATCCCGTCTATCTGTGGACGCTGCCCATGTTCCACTGCAACGGCTGGTGCTTCCCCTGGTCGCTCTCCACCGTCGCCGGCACGCACGTCTGCCTTCGCTGGGTGCGCGCCAAGGCCATGTACGACGCCATCGCCGACCACAAGGTGACGCATCTCTCCGGCGCGCCCATCGTGATGTCGACGCTCTTGAACGCCAAGCCGGAGGAGCGGCGGCCCATCACACACCGCGTCGCCTTCAACCATGCGGCGGCCCCGCCGCCCCAGATCGGTCGTCAACGCCATGATCGAGGCGGGGTTCGATCTCACCCACCTTTACGGGCTGACCGAGACCTACGGCCCCGCCGTCATCAACGAATGGCATTCCGAGTGGGACCGGCTCGCGCCCGAGGAGCGCGCCGAGAAGCGCATCCGCCAGGGCGTACGCTATACGGCCCTCGAAGGCCTGACCGTCATGGACCCGCTGACGATGACCGAGGTTCCCGCCGATGGCGAGACGCTGGGCGAGGTCATGTTCCGCGGCAATATCGTCATGAAAGGCTACCTCAAGAATCAGGCTGCGACGGAGGAGGCGTTCCGCGGCGGCTGGTTCCATTCGGGCGATCTCGGCGTGCTTCACCCAGACGGCTACATCCAGCTCAAGGACCGCTCGAAGGACGTCATCATCTCGGGCGGGGAGAACATCTCCTCGATCGAGGTCGAGGACGTGATCTACAAGCACCCGGCGGTCGCCCATTGCGCGGTCGTCGCCAAGCCCGACGAGAAGTGGGGCGAGACGCCGTGCGCCTTCGTCGAGCTCAAGACCGGGGCCTCGGCGACATCCGACGAGATCATCTCCTGGTGCCGCGAGCGGCTCGCCCGCTACAAGGCCCCGCGCCATGTCGTCTTCACCGAGATCCCGAAGACCTCGACCGGCAAGATCCAAAAGTTCCGGCTGCGCGAGATGGCGAAGGAGGCGTGAAGGGGGGCGGCCCCAATGCGCCAACCCCTGGAGCGCAGCACTCGTCTCGCGCGCCGCGATCAAAAATAAAAATGACCCCTGCAAGCCGGCGATGCCGACTTCGGAGCCGATCAATCCATGTGGCCCGCCGGAGGGCCGACGGGCCCCGTGGGCTCAGTGCCGCGTTTGGGCTTCGAGCCGCACGATTTCGTCTTTCAACTTCAGCTTTTCCTGCTTCATTCGGCGGATCTCGAGGTCATCCGACCCCGGTCTTGAAATCTCCTCCTCGATCCGGCGTTCAAGCTGCCGGTGCTTCTCTGAGAGTTCTTGGAGATGTGCCGAAAGCGCCATCCTGACCTCCTTGCCAGAGTTGAAGGGGAGGTCATCGTGACAGAAATGTCACGGCTTGTCCAATGCCCGGAGCCCCATCCTCAACAAGCGGTTAGCCGTCGCACCTCGTGTTCCGGAATGCGCCAAACGTTCATCCGAACCTACTGTTTATACTGGCATTTCTCGAAAAGGGCGCTTGTTGCATTGCTTGCACGACGGGACTAAAAGGTGAATAGTCTTGCCATTGAATGAGACTTGGAGTTTGCGTATCGCCCCCGGAGCGGCGGGAGTGAGCGAGCAGACCACATGCAGCGGCAAAACGATCGGGAGCTTCGCGAGCAACTCGTGAAGCTCAGAGCCGAGCATCGCGAGCTTGACCAGGAGATCGTCGCACTCGAGGCGAGCGGCGTGGCCGATCAGCTTCTGATTCGTCGGCTGAAGAAGAAGAAGCTCACGCTCAAGGACCAGATCACCTCGATCGAGGACCAGCTTCTGCCCGATATCATCGCCTGAAGGAGCTGCGCCGAGAGTTGGCACGCCCGCCGGCCGACCCCAAATTACGGCGCATGACTGCCCTCTCTACAGCCGTTGAACGATGGCTTTATCCGACCGAGCGCGGTCTCTATTGCGAGCCGGGCCGCTTCTTCATCGACCCGACGCGCCCCGTCGACCGCGCCGTAATCACCCACGGCCACGGCGACCACGCACGCGCGGGGCATGGCGCGGTCCTCGCCACGCCCGAGACCATCGAGATCATGAAGGTGCGCTACGGTCCCGGGAGCGCCGGCGCATTCGAGCCCTGGAACGGCGAGGCCGCGCGCGAAGTGGGCGGCGTCATGGTCCGGCTCGTGCCGGCGGGGCATATTCTCGGCTCGGCCCAGGTCGTGCTCGAGCATAAGGGCCGGCGCGCCGTCGTCTCGGGTGACTACAAACGCAGCCCCGATCCGACCTGTAAGCCTTTCGAGCTCGTCGCCTGCGACGTCTTCATCACCGAGGCGACCTTTGCGCTGCCCGTGTTCCGGCACGAGCCGGCAGAGAAGGAGGTGGCGAGGCTGCTTGCCTCGCTGCGCCGCCAGCCCGAGCGCACGCACCTCGTCGGCGTCTATGGCCTCGGCAAGTGCCAGCGGTTGATCAAGCTCGCGCGCCTCGCTGGCTTCGACGGGCCGATCTACCTGCATGGCGCGCTCGTCGGCCTGACCGAGCTCTATCAGAGGCTCGGGATCGACCTCGGCGATGTCAGGACGGCGGGGGATGCCAAGCGCGGCGCGTTGGCGGGTGCCCTCGTGCTCTGCCCGCCGTCGGCGCTTGCCGACCGCTGGTCGCGCCGCTTCGCCGATCCGGTGACGGCGTTCGCGTCCGGGTGGATGCGTGTCAAAGGCCGCGTGCGCCAGCGCGGCGTCGAGCTGCCGCTCGTCATCTCCGATCATGCCGACTGGCCGGAGCTCATCGCGACCATCTCCGAGACGGGCGCCGGCGAGGTATGGGTGACGCACGGGCGCGACGACGCTCTCGTCTACGAGCTCGGCCGCCGGGGGCTCAAGGCGCGGGCGCTTGCCCTCGTCGGCTTCGAGGACGAGGCGGAGTGAGAAGGTGCAGCGCTTCTCCATTCTCCTCGACGGCCTCTCGACGACACCATCGCGCAACGGAAAGCTGCTCCTGCTCGTCGACTACTTCCGCTCGGCGCCCGACCCCGACCGCGGCTGGGCGCTTGCCGCCCTGACCGACGGGCTGTTCGCAAGGCTGCCGCTCAGGCGCGCGCTCGGCGAGCTCATGGAGGGGAGGATCGATCCCGTCCTTTACGCGCTGTCGCGCGATTACGTGGGGGATACCGCCGAGACCGTCGCGCTCATGTGGCCGGACGAGCCAAATCGCGAGCCCCCGCCGGCGCTCGACCGCATCGTGGCGGAGGTGAGGGCAGCCCCTCCCGCGGGGCTCGCGCGCACGATAGGGCTCGCCCTCGACCGCCTCGACGTACGCGGCCGCTGGGCCTTCCTCAAGCTCCTGGGAGGCGCGCCTCGCGTCGGCGTCTCGGCGCGGCTCGCCAAGACGGCGCTCGCGCAGATGGCGGGCCGCGATCCGGCCGAGATCGAGGAGGTCTGGCACGGGCTGACCCCGCCCTACCTCGATCTCTTCCAGTGGCTCGAGGGGCGGGGACCGGCGCCCAACTCGGAGGGAAGGCCCCTGTTCCGCCCGCTCATGCTCGCCCATGCAATCGAGGACGCCGATTGGCCGGGCATGTCGCCTGTCGACTTCGCGGCAGAATGGAAGTGGGACGGCATCCGCGTGCAGATCTCGGCGGGAGCGCGAGAAGCGCGCCTGTACTCACGCGCAGGCGACGACATCTCGGGAGCCTTTCCCGAGATCGTCGACGCCTTCGGAACGGCGCATGCGGTTCTCGACGGCGAGCTGCTCGTCCTCCGCGCGGGCGCCGTCGCGCCCTTCAACGACCTGCAGCAGAGGCTCAACCGCAGGACCGTGACGGCGCGGATGCTCCGGGACTACCCGGCCCACGTGCGCCTCTACGACATGCTTTTCGATGGCGCCGAGGATCTGCGCGCGCTCGCCTTCTCGGAGCGGCGCCTGAGGCTCGAGGCGTGGCACGCGAGAAACGGCGCCCCGCGCTCCGACGTGAGCGAGCTCGTCCCCTTCGAGGACTTCGCCGCGCTCAACGCCCATTGGGCCGGCGCCCGCCGGTCCGGCATCGAAGGCCTCATGCTGAAGCGCAAGTCGAGCCCCTATCTCGCGGGCCGTCCGCGCGGGCACTGGTACAAGTGGAAGCGCGCGGCCCTGAGCCTCGATTGCGTGCTGATGTATGCCCAGCGCGGCTCGGGCAAGCGCTCGTCCTATTACTCGGACTACACCTTCGGCGTTTGGCGCGAGGCCGTGGATGACGCGCCCCCCGAGCTGGTACCGGTCGGAAAAGCCTATTCCGGCTTCACCGACGCGGAGCTCACCCGTCTCGACCGCTTCGTGCGCGAGCACACGGTCGAGCAGTTCGGCCCCGTCCGCTCGGTCGAGCCATTGCTCGTTTTCGAGGTCGCGTTCGACGCCGTATTCCCCTCGAGCCGCCACAAATCCGGCGTCGCCATGCGATTTCCTCGCATCCATCGCATCCGCTGGGACAAGCCGGCGGCGGAGGCCGATACGCTCGATTCGGTCAGGCGGCTCATTGCCGCTCCCGAGCCAGCGTCTTGAGATGGAACGGGAAATTGGCTGTGGTGTCCGTCCATTGAGGCGTCGGGAGACGATCTGATATAAGGACGGCCTTCGAGTGGTGGACAAGGAGACCGAGGGATGGAGATCAAGCGTTTGGTTGCCGTGGCGTGTGCGGTGGTCTGTGCGAGCTTCACATTAGCGGGGGCCGCTTCGGCCCGTGAATGCAAATCGGAGACGGTTACGGCGGAAGGCGACGTTGCGACCCTGAGGGATCTCGGCGCCTATCCGAACTCGCTCTTTGCGTGGCGCAAGGCGGTGAAGGAGAAATTCGGGGGCGAGTGGAATTCCTGGCGTTATGCGCAGGAGGCCAAGGTCGACTGCCAGGAGATCACGTCCGGCGACAAGAAAGGCTGGAAGTGCATCCGGACCGCGAAGCCCTGCCAGGACACGCTGAGCACGGTCGTCGGCGAGGCCAAGGAGCAGCTGAAACCCAAGGACTGCAAGTCCGAGGCGTTGAGCTCCTACGGCAGCAAGAAGAGCACCGAGGAGCAGGCGGTCGAGGAGTTGAAGTCGGGCTGGCGGCTCGACACCACGGCGAAGTACGGCGCCGACTGGGCGCATTGGAGCAAGGCCGATGACGCCGACAGCGACTGCCGCAAGGTCGGCAGCGGCTATCAGTGCATCGCCGTTGCAACGCCCTGCAAGGCCAAGTAGTCGCGAAGGCCGATCAAAGGCCCGTGCCGCCGCCTCTCGGGGCGGCGGCCTATCACGTCTAGGCCGCCTGCCAGCCACGGCCCGCCTGGGTTCGCGCGTGGGCCGCGCCGGATTGCGGGGCGACGAGCAGCGTCCGCAGGATCGGAAGGCGGTTGGCCGCGAACTCCTGCGCCGACGCGGTCAGCTCGGAGATGTTCTCGACCGCCGTCGCCAGCGCCTTGCCGTCCTTGACCAGCCGCTGGCCCTGCGGCTCGAAGATCTGCCAGACGTCGAGCGCCCACTCCTGGGGCGCCTGCTTGCCGCGCGCGAGCGCCCTCAGGAACAACTGCTGCAGGCGCCCCGCTGCAACGCCGCCGCCGATCACCGGACTCGCGAGATAGCTCACGTCCGCCGAGTAGACGGCCCTTTCGATGATGTGCGCGTTGAGAGCGTCTGCCTGCGGCTTTGCGGCCCGGACCACCGCCTCCTCCTGGACGGGATGGACGTGGGAGAGACCGGTCAGCACGACGAGGGCCTGGATGATCTGCGCGATCGAGACCCCCTTGAGGCCGCCGTGCGCCTCGAGCTCGCCGACCGACTTCGGCTCATGGGCGCCTTCGGCGAGTGCCGCCAGCAAGGGCCTGTAGACATCGGCCTGCAGATTGGCTTCCCCCGTCGCGCCGTTGACCTTGAGCGGAACGTCGGCGGGAGGCGTCATCAGGATGAAGCGCTTGTCCCGGAACAGCTCCGCTTGGCGCGCCGCCGAGAGAGCGCGCGCTCCCTTGATGAAGATGTCGCGCCGGAATTGCTGGTTCTCGCAATAGTCGCGCACCGACTCGCGCAACACGGGATGGGCGATCGAGGCCAGGAGCTGCTGCTGAGGCTGGGTGAGGCTCAAGGCGTCGATATGCGAGATGAGATTGGAGGAAGCCGCAAACGACAGCTTGGCCCCGTCGAGATAGGCGGCAATGCTCGAGAACGGCATCGGGTGCCAGTCGGAGTTGAAGAACTCGTGGGCGAGGTAATGCCGGTTCTGGGTCTTGACCGCCTTGAGGCGCTCGGCCACGACGGGGTTGGCGCGAAAGTAGAGCGCGTTCGAATCGACGACGCTCTGCGCGAAATTGATCGCCGCGTCGATGCGCGGCACGAGCCCCTGCGCTTCTCCGGAGGCGAGGTCGACATGCAGCATCAGGAGATGGCGAAGGGGGATCGCGGCGCTCCAGCCCGGCGTCGTGTTGTAGCTCACGTAGAGCACGCCGCCGACCGCGAGGTGCTTGCGGGCGATGTCGACGATGACGCGCCGGTTCTCGTCCGAGATCCAGCTCCAGATGCCGTGTAGTGCGATGATGTCGAACTCGGGGAGGTCATCGCGGGCCGCGAGCTCGGAAAAGGAGCTGTCGAGGATCCTGAGTTGGGCGCCCGAGGCGGCGGCGAGCTCGCGGGCATTGCCGGCCTGGCTCGGGTTGAAGTCGGTGCCCCAGAACTCGCCGCCGCACGCCGCGGCGTGGATGTTGAGCGATAGGCCCTGGCCGAAGCCGAGCTCGAGATAGCGGGGCGGGCGGGCGATGCGGTGCGCCTGCAGCTTGCTCAGAAGGGCAAGCTCGAGAAAGGCCGGCGACATTTCCCGGTAGTAGCCGTGCGTGTAGTCGATCTCGGCGACATAGCCGGCGGTCCAAGAGGTCATGGGGATCACCCGGAGCGGACGCAAGCACCCTCGAGAGCCTTGGGAAACGCCAGGCCGCCCCAGCCTAGGCGATTCGCTTGAGCGGGGCTGAGGGTCGTAAACAAAGATGGCGAACAATCTTTCCGCGCCCCTTGTAAAGGGCCCCGCACTCCTCTAAATCCCGCGCTTTCTTCGCGGAGCCTCTGGACGTGGCCACGAGCGGCCCCCTCGTCGGGATCATCATGGGAAGCCAGTCCGACTGGTCGACGATGAAGGCTGCCGCCGACGTGCTCGCCGAGCTCGGCGTTGCCTGCGAGACGAGGATCGTCTCCGCCCACCGCACGCCCGACCGACTCTATGCCTACGCGAAGTCGGCCGCCGAGCGCGGCCTCAAGGTGATCATCGCCGGCGCGGGCGGGGCCGCCCACCTCCCCGGCATGACGGCCTCGCTCACGATCCTGCCGGTGCTTGGCGTGCCGATCACCACGAAAGCGCTCGGCGGCGAGGACAGCCTCTTTTCCATCGTGCAGATGCCGGCCGGCATTCCGGTCGGCACGCTTGCCATCGGCGAGGCGGGGGCGATGAACGCCGGTCTCCTCGCCGCGCAGATCCTGGCCCTCGCCGATCCGGAGCTGGCAGGCCGGCTCGCGAACTATCGCCGCGGGCAGACGGCGAGCGTCGTCGAAACGCCCGACGAGTAACGCGCCCCCGTGACCAAGCCCCTTCCCCCCGGATCGACCATCGGCATTCTCGGCGGCGGACAGCTCGGCCGCATGCTGGCCATGGCGGCGGCGCGGCTGGGGCTGCGCTGCCACGTCTACTCCGACGTCGCCGGCCCCGCCTTCGACGTGGCGGCGCGATCGACCGTCGGCGCGTTCGAGGACGAGGGCGCGGTCGCGCGCTTTGCCGCGACCGTCGACGTCGTGACCTACGAGTTCGAGAACGTGCCGCTCGCCGCCGCGCGCGCGGCGCAAGCGCACGCCCCCGTGCGTCCCGGCCCCAAGGCGCTGGCGGTCGCCCAGGACCGGCTCGAGGAGAAGCAGTTCGTGGCCGCGCTCGGCATTCCGGTCGCGCCGTTCGCCGCCGTCGGCAGCGAGAGCGACCTCGCGCCGGCCGCGGCGGCGGTCGGCAGCGACGCGATCCTCAAGACGCGCCGTCTCGGCTACGACGGCAAGGGCCAGGTGCGCATCTTCTCCGCCGCGGAGCTTCCGGCCGCCTTCGGCGAGATCGGCCGGGCGCCGGCGATCCTCGAGGGGTTCGTGCCCTTCGCCTACGAGGTCTCGGTGCTGGCCGTGCGTGGGCTTTCGGGCGAGATCCGCTTCTACGACAGCCCCCTCAACACGCACCGGGGCGGCATCCTCGCGACCTCGGTCGTGCCCTCGCCTCTCCCGCCCGCGCACGCCGATCACGCGCGGGCGATTGCCGAGCGGATTGCGGTCGCTCTCGACTACGTCGGCGTGCTTGCCGTCGAGATGTTCTACACGGGCGCCGAGGCGGCTCCCCTCATCGTCAACGAGCTCGCGCCGCGCGTCCACAACAGCGGCCACTGGACGATCGAGGCCTGCGTCGTCAGCCAATTCGAGAACCACATAAGGGCCGTGGCCGGCTGGCCGCTCGGCTCGACCGAGCGCCACTCGGACGCAGTGATGGAAAACCTCATCGGCGCCGACGTCGAGGCGTGGGCAAGTCTTGCGGCCGATCCCGGGCTCGCGCTCCATCTCTACGGCAAGCCCGAAGCGAGACCGGGCCGCAAGATGGGGCACTGGACGCGGCTCGCGCCCAAGTCCGGCTAGCTGTCAACAAGGCGCTTGATCGGGTGAGCCGCCTCTCCTATAGCTGGCCTCGCGCCTGCCCCGTTCGTCTAGTGGCCTAGGACACCAGCCTCTCACGTTGGTAACAGGGGTTCGAGTCCCCTACGGGGCGCCACCCCCCTTAGAAAAGCATTTGAATTCAAGATGTTAGCAGAAGTGGGACACTCCTGGGACCAAAAAGTGGGACACTTACGTTCCACTTCCGTCCCTCCTCGCCATGAGATCGACCACACTGCGGGCGAGCGTCTTCTGGCTGGCGGCGCGCGTGTAGCGCTCCGCCTCCTTGAGCGACTTCCAGCCGAACCAGGCCTTCAACATATGCGCCGTCGCGCCGTGCTCGGCGAGTGAGCTCGCCGCAGACTTGCGTAGCCCGTGCGCCGAGCAATGACGAAGCCCCGCGGCGTTGCACCACTCGCGGAACCGGATGCCGAAGCCTGCCTCGCTGTACGAGCGGCCGTAGTCAGTGACAAGGAAGGTGAGATCGCCCGCGGGGCTCGCCTCGATGATCCGGCGCAACTCCGGCAGCATCGGAAGCTCGAGGGTCGTGGGGCTCCGGCGTCGGCCTTTGCGCATCGTGAACTTGAGGCAGCCATCTTTGAGATGCTGCTTGCCGAGGCGCACCACATCGGAGCGGCGAACGCCGAGGTGGCGCAGGAGGGCGAACGCGAGGCGCTCCTTGGTCCCGACTGGCCAGCGCTCTTCGAAGCGGCGGATGTCGTCGTCGCTCCAAGCGTGATAGCCCTCGGGCCGCGTGCGCAGGCGCTTCACGTCCCGCGCCGGATTGACCTCGATGGTGACGACCTCGCTCTCTATCGCCCATTTGAATGTGGAGCGAATGGCCTTGATGCGATTGTTCGCGGCGTCGGGGTAGCTGGCCTTGCGGTCCCTCAACACCCTGACGACCTTGGCTGTGAAGCGGTCGAGCGGACAGTCGCCGATGAGCAGTTCCGATCCCGGCGCGAGCGGCTCGTCCCAGGTGCTTTCGAGGATGCGGCGGCGCGGGCGCTGCGTGTTCGTCTCGTCGAGCTGCTTGAACTCCGCAGAGTGGAAGTAGCGATGGCACAGCCAGCGCCAAGTGTTCGGCGTTGCCGAGGCGGCGAGAGGTGGGCCGGGGTGGCCTGCGGCGGCGAGTGCGATTGAGTAGGCCGCCTCAAACTCGGGCGAGCCGACCGGGCCGGGAAGCCTGACCTTCGTGAAGCCCTTCCGGCGATAGTAGAGCCGCACGTTGCCGCGCCGGTCGACATCCTCGACGACGAAAGCATAGCGCTTGAGAATGCGCACCATGGCGGCCTCGGACATCACGCGGCAGCGCCCTCCCACGGGTCGCGGCCGTCTACCCTATCGGACAGGGCCTCGAAGGCCGCGTCAAGGGCGAGACGATCCCAGACCGCGCGGTTGTTGATGCGCACGGGCTTCGGCATGCGGCCATCGCGAACCAATTGGTCGAACAGGGTTACGCCCACGCCGAGGTAGTGTGCAGACCCAAATCGCCCGAGCCCCCGTGGCGGAAGGTTAGCCGGGAGTTCGGTCCTGCGGGTGATGTGCATGTGCCTTCTCTCCGTGTTCTCCCCCGGACGACGGCGGTGGGGAGCAAACCGCGACGGAAACAGCTAGTTTCGTCTCCATGCATTGATTTCCTTCATTTGCCAAGTCGAAAGTTAAGCTAACCCATTGAGATTCCTACAACTTCGGTAGCTCCTACCACTTCGGTAACTATGCAACCACGGAACGAAATCAACAGGTTGAGCGAAATTTCCGGCCGTCGCGGTCTGTGCGGCGCGGCTTAAACCAAGCAACCTTTTCAAGGCGTTAAGTTATTTCGTTTGCTGGCACGTCGGCTATTTCTCATAAGCAATTGGTATTGCATGTGAACTTATGCGGCAGTCAATACGTTCACCGCGCCGCTCTCGACGGCTTGGGTGATGGAAATGGACTTCGTGCCAATTGGCCCGAGGTCTGTTCTGGTGCCTTGCTACATGTTCGCGATTTTCGCGGCGACCATGGCCCGCTGGGCTTCATCCAAGTGGCGACGATGCAGGTTCTTTGAGACGACGTAGGCGCGACGCTCCCGGCCGTAGACGGCCCAGCTTGGGAGGTGGGCTTCCGGGCCGCTACGGCTTGGGAATCAGGTAGCAGGCGAAGCGCTTGCCGCCGCGCTTGATGATGCGCTTGTCCGTCAGCTTGCCGAGCTCGCGGCCGATGGCGTCCCACTTGTGTGGTGACCACCTCCGCTTGGTGCAGAGATCGCGCCGATAGACGGTGTCGAGCTGAATGTGCGGGATGTAGCTCCCGATCAGGTCCGGCGACCCTGCCACGACGTGATCGAGTAGCGCCTTAGCGTGCCATTCCACAGCGTCAGCCTGGGGGTAGACGTGGCCAACGCGGGACCTGCGCCGTCGTGGCGCGGGTCTGGACTGAGGCTTGGACTGAGGCGTGGCCGGCGCCCTGGACATAGACTTGGGCAGCGCCGTGGCCATAGGCGAGGACATAGGCTCGGGCAGCGGTTGAGCCGCCGGTTCGGGCCAGTCCCAGTCCCAAAGTTTGCGCAGTGCGTGCATGTCTCGTTCATCGATCCAGTTTCGACGCGAGACATGATCGAGCCTTAGAGATACCCGAACCGGAATTGTCGGTCAAAAGCGCTCGCGCCTCGATGATCAACCCCGTCGTCGCTTCTCCGCGCGGGCGGCGAGTGCCTCGGCGATGAGCTCCCGAATGAACCCCGACCGGTCCGGTCTGTCTCGACGGGCCTCTATCAGGCCATCGATCTCTGCCAGCATCTCTTGGGAGAAGCGGATCATGATCGGCGACATCAGGGCCGTGTCGCCCTTCGTCGGCCTGCCTCTAGGACGCTTTTTCGGCTCCTTGCCCATGCATCACATATACGTAACTCTTAGAGTTACGTAAAATCACGAAGAATTGATACGGACCGCAGTGGATAAAGCGCGCGCTTCTCGGCCGCGAAGTGGTCGAACATCTCGACCATGCGGTCGGACCGCCTGTCGATGATCTCCTCCCACGCGAGCGATCCGGTCGCGGGCATGATGCCCTCCCATCGCGCCAGCCATTCGACGAGATCGTAATGCCTCTCGCGCCACACTTGCGTGCCTTTCTCGGCCGGATTGCGGGCCGGGATGGGTTCGGTCGTCGCGACGATTTTGAGTGGGATTTTGGGGGTTGTGGCCACGTCCTGAATATGGGGTTTCGGACCCCTATTTGCTAGGGTTTGTCCCCCGGAAACGCTGGGGAAATAGGAGCCATATTCTGCCAGGCCTGACGTTTGGCGAGCCGTTGGCGAAAACCGATCACCCCGTTACCGGCAGGGTGGCAATGTGATCTGCGTGCGCGAGAACGGCACCGGCTATGACATGCACGGCGAGACCGACGTGCCCGAGCTGACGCCGGTCGAGAAGAAGTAGCAGCAGCCCTATCGGCGGGTCTGCGGGAAAGAAAACGCCCGCGCCGGTCGTTGTCCAACGTCGGCTATGCGTACTTGAAGCGCCGCCGCTGAATTTCGCGGCGGGGCGTCACTCGGCTGGCGTTGTTGGGGCCGTTGGGCGTGGAGTGCTCCACCGCCGGCGGCCCCTGGCTTTGGATGACCCCGACGCAAAGCCCAGCGTCCCACTCTGCAACTATTTTGTAAGACACGTTGGCGGAGAGTGCGGCCTCGAGTAGCCGAACCGCGCTAGTTTAACGGGAAGGATCGAGATGAACCTTGAGCGCACCCGACCGGGGGAAGCACTGGTCGGGTCGATCCCGACCGGTCCGCGTTATGTACTGCGGAATTCCCCAGTACATAACGTTTCGATGGACACGGCCAAGCGGATCAGGCAGGTCTCCAGAATCTTGGAGCTCATAACGCACACCGAGCGCCGCTGCGCTCACTGCAAGCAGCCAATCCCGCCCCGGAAGCGCCCCGGCGCTCGCTTCTGCAAGCCGTCGTGCCGTGTCAACCATCACCTCGCCGGCAAGACGCACGCGAAAGGTCTCTGAGGACGACATCGGGACCGTGGCCTTGAGCTCAATCGAGGCCGGCCTCCTGCTGGACGCCAGCGAGGCCTGGTATCCAATGGTCGGGTCGAGTGACGGCGGGGTCTATTGGCCCGGTGTGTGGGGGATGTGTCACCTGACACCGCCCTCACCCGAGGAACGGCAGGAGCGACAGGCCGCCTATGAGCGGGATCGTGCGACGCGAGCCAAACGGATGCGTATCCGACGCGCATTCATTCGGCTAACCGCGCTCGGCCTCCTCGAGATCGGCTATGGCAAGTCGCGCAGGCCAGTGGTGAAGCGCACCGAGCTCGGGGCCGCCGTGGTCGCGCGCCGTCACAATGAACTGCACGCGATCGCCGAGCGGGTTGGCACCGCGGCTGACAGTTGGGATTGGATCGTGTGGGAACGCGATCTCGCTGAGACTGAATACCGCTGAGGCAAGCTGCAATCATGGGTGCAATAAAACTCTCTACTCTTGTGACTGCGTTTATCGCGGCGGTAATTATCGGCCCGGCGTTCGCTGGGCTGGTTCAGTATGCCTATGTTGAGTTGGTCACGCCCGAGCCCGAGTATCGGCCCTACTGGGCGACCGTCGCTCACAAAGCATTAGCGTGCGCCGTGCCTAAGCAGGTTCACGGTCTGCGGTCGCGACGGGTAAATCAGCATCCAATTAACGAAAACGGCCTTATTTCACTCTCGGGAGGCGGCTGGTTCAAATCATAGACTTATCGTTTTGGTCGGGGCTGAGCCAATTTCGTTTAGGTAACCATGCGCTCTGGACGGACAGCAAGAATTTACGAACCGTTTACGAACCGTAACTGATCCGGCCCTTCGAGAAGAGTAATGCACGAACGCCCGTAACTGATCATCTCGTGCCGGCATTAGCGCAGCATGGCGC
>CAVOUC010000006.1:0-94043 GCA_963699485.1 uncultured Alphaproteobacteria bacterium
CCAGTCCAGATTGCGGAGCACAAGGCCCAGGATTTTTCGGGTGCCGCTCATCGTGCCGACGCGGTAGCCCACACCGTCGCGCAGGGCCAAATGCCCTGCGTATATGCGCCGGCGTTGTTTGAGGAAATGTCGACTGTACTCGGGGCCTTTGTTGCAGGTGGCCACCGTCCCCACGTAGCGCACGCCATATCCCTGTCCGCGTATCACCGAGCTCGACGCTCGCCTCATCGACCGCCGAGCGGCGGGGAGTTGCCCTCTCGAAGACCTTTCTGAATGCAATGAGCTCGCCCGCCTTGAAGTCGACGAGGTTGATCTGATGGTGGAGGTCCCAAAGCATGTGCGCCGCGAGTCCCATAAAGCAGCGCTTGTCGTTGATGGGCACCGGCCGGCAGGTCGTCATCGCCACCTCCGGGTCGGCGAAGGGAACCACGAGCTGCTCGATGGTGTCGGGAGCCGGCACAAGATCCGCGCTGCAGACCAGCAGGATTTTCTCGCTGGCCTCGGAGAGGTAGTAATTGACAGCGGACGACTTCCCCTCGCGGCGCGCCTGGACCAAGAGGCGGATCCGCGGATCCGCATCGCGAAACCTTCGACGACTGCCTCGGTGGCGTCGGTGCACCCGCTGGCGACTACAATGATCTCGGTGAGGACAACGCTGGTCGTGCGTTGCGATAAAATGGCTTCGAGCAAGGGCCCGATATTCGCTTCCTCATTAAAAGCCATAATGCCGATCGAGCATGTCAAGAGCTGAGTATAACCTTCGCTTACCATGCACCTCCTCCGCATCATATCTGGATGATTTATTTCCAGCGCTATCTGGGAATTGCACCTGGAAGGTATTTTGGGCGGTGAAATGTCTTCGTAAATGGCGCGCCAAGAAACCGCCGAAAATCAAGAACATAGCCGCTCCGCTTTTAACTCTTCCGGATAACGCTAGTATATATACGAACCGCCTAGTGAGTTTCTTATGTTAGAATGTGCTTAACGCACGCGTGCAATTCGCGCGGCAGTGCGGACGACGCTGGCTAGCTGGCCGGCGCCTACTTCACAGCAATGAGCGGTGATTGATCACGTCGTGCCCGAGCCGCTCTGGCGTCGGTACCTAGAACCTTGCCGATACCTTCGAGTTCTCGCCGACCGCACGCGTTTACCATTCGAGCCGCTTTTGCTCTCCTATTCGAGGATCGCGCGTTTAATGCTGCTCGAAAAAGCGACTCAGCACTTAGAACGGGGTCAGGACCATTTGCAGCCAGCCGTGGGATCGAGCCGGCTGCTCGAAACGGCGCAGCATCGCGCATGATGCACATTGCAGCAGGAAAGACTAAATGAAGGACCAGGCTGTAACCGGAGCACTCTGGTCAATTCGCGGACAAGTTCGGCGCTCAGTTGTTGTCCTTTCTGACGTTCCTTGCCATGGCGCGCATGCTGGTTCCCGAGGAATTCGGAGTAGTCAGCCTCGCGGGCGTTATCGTTGCCGTGCCAGCATTGCTGCTCAATGAAGGTCTTGGCACCGCACTGATTCAGCGTCAGGAGGTCAGCGACGATCACATCAATGCGGCATTCTGGGCCAATCTACTGCTTGCGGTCTGCGTCATAGCGTTGTTGCAGGCGAGCGCCGGCACCATAGGTGAGCTTACCGGCAAGCCGATGGTTGGCACCTTGAATTCCCTGGCTGAGCTTCACGTGCCTTGGCACGGCCCTCAACTCGATCGCGACAAGCCTGCATATTCGCCACCTCAGGTTTTCCAGATTTCCCCAGAGCAGCTTCATCTCGATCATAAGCGGAGCGACCGTCGCCGTCGCGATGGCGGCGGCTGGATTTGGCTTATGGTCGCTGGTTGCGTTTGGCTGGTTGTTTGGCTTTCGTACCAAGCGTCGTTCTATGGTGGGGAGTTCAATTGGCAGCCTCGCCTCTCGATCTCCTGGCAGGCACTGGACGATCTTATGCATTTCGGGCTGACAACCACGCTCGGCAATTTTCTTCGTTTTGCGGCGGAGCGGGTAGACATCATTGTTATTGGATATTTCCTCGACAATACGTCGCTGGGATACTACTACCTCATGGCCCGATTGATCACCATGTTGGAAATGGCCATCCTTGATCCTGTGGACGGCGTCATGTTCGCAGTGCTGTCGCGGCTGCAGAACGATGCCCCAAGATTGAGAACGTATTATCTGGAAACCGTTTGGGCGTCGACCGCGCTCTGGCTCCCAGCCGCGTTCGGCTTAGGAGCGATCGCATCGAACCTGCTTCCGATTGCATTCGGAGAACATTGGACCGGCGCCGTTCCGATGCTGGTGGCTGCCTCCCTGGTTGGGCTCACCGGATCGTTCATACGAGCGACTTCGTCTCTCCTGCTTGCCATGGGTTTGCCGAAGGTCTACGCGCACATCAATCTATGGCGGTTCATCGTCGCCGCAGCCGTGATGAGCTGCGCGACGCAATTCGGCCCGGGGGGCCTAGGCCTGGGATTCGCTCTGGTTGGCCTAACAATGCTTCCTGTGAACTTTTACGCGGTACGCCGATTGATTGAAATCCGCCTACTCACGATCTTGTATGCGTATCTGCCGATTGCCTTTTCCGGAAGTGTCATGGCCGCGGTGGTTGTCTGGGTTGGGACACTCGGCACCGGCTTCGGCACAGTGCTCACTCAGATTGCGATTGGGATCGTCGTCTACTCTGGTCTGCTGTCCCTCATCGCACCGGAACGTGTACAAGCCACGCTCGCAACGCTGAAGAGCTCGTCACTCTGTCGGCATCTGGCATCGTGGTTTTCGCGCGGCACCTCGGCGGACGAGCCGCAGCCTGTGCCCGCGACCAACCCAGCCCGCTACGATCCAATGACGCGAACCCACCGGACAGAAGACGGAGTTTTATGATGGGACCGTTAGTGAGCGTCGTTGTGCCTTCGCTCAACAGACCGGGTTATCTTCGAGCGGCGCTGCGCAGCATCGAGAGTCAAACCTTCAAGGATTTCGAGCTGATTGTGCAGGATAACGCGAGCGCGACAGATGTTGCGCCGGTGGTTGCGGAGTTTCCGAGCCTTCATGGCCGGATCTACAGAAACAGCATTACTCTCACTCAGACGCAAAATATCGCTCTGGGAATTAGCCGAACCGCGGGTAAGTATGTCGCTATTCTTTGCGACGACGACCTTTGGTGCCCTGAGTTTCTTGCGACGATGGTAGCGGCGCTGGAGCAGCGGCCCGACTGCGTCCTGGCGTTTGCGAATCTCGAATTGATTGATAGCGCCGGAACAGTTCTACCTTCGGCGACCGAGAAGTGCATCTCGTACCATGGCATTCACCTGCTCGAAGGCGGGTATTACAAACCCTTCGAGCATCTTGCGACGCTGTATCGTTCTATAGCGGTTTTCTCCGGATGTGTTTTTCGACGCAGCGAGGTCGACTTGAGCGGTGTGCCATCGGATCTCGCGACGGTGTCGGATATCTATATCGGTTTCCTCGCCGCCCGATCGGGTGGTGCCGCATACTATTGTGCAGATCGCCTATTTCAGGTTCGATACCACCCAGGAACGCTCACGTCGCGAGGCAGAGCCGATCCGCAGGAAATATTGGTGAAGCACAAGTCGAACATTGCGCTCTGGGATGCGATGCTAAAAGATCCGCGCGCGCGCCACAAGCACTACTACCAGTTCAAGCGGGCCACGCAATTCGGCCTGTTGGCCGGCGATCTTCTGAAGCAGGGACAATGGCGCGAGGGGCTTCGTCAAATAGCGAGCAGGAGCGGCATTCTAGATGTGCGCCTGCCGTTCTATTTTCTCTATTTTCTCTACTACGTGAAGGCAACCGGAATAAATCGTCGTCTGATGCCTTGACATGGGGAATGCCGACTTGGTTCGGGTCATCTCGGGAGCCTCCTCTCAGAAGAGGGGTCCCGACGCATAGCGGGAGAGGCGGCGGCGCTTGTTTAAGTCGGCGCGCGATGCAACTGAGAGCTCAAGCGCTACCTCACCACACCGATCCGTCGCATCCAATTTCCCACAACCTGCGGTCTCGCTTCCGGAGCGAATCGCCAAAGGATGAACTGCCTTGCCATAGCGATTGGAGATGCGAGAACCGCGAGCGACCAAGCCGCAAGGAGCATTCGCGCCCGCAGCCGCATCCCCTGTCCGACGAGGAGCGCGCGGCCCGTATCTGCTATAAGGGCAGTTGCGGTGTCACGCGCAACCGGATGCTTCTTGCGATTGAGTTTCCATGAGCCGACCCTGTAGGGCAGAAGCCAGAAGCTGTTCCAAGGGGCTTGCGCCGACAGTGAGATCCCGATGCTTGATGCGAGCTGGCTGGTGTATTCGAATGTGCGGACGGCTCTGGATACATCCCTTGCCAACCTCGCCGGGTCGAGTTCCCTCATTGCGCCGTCGTTACGGCCATGGACCCGATAGGACACAAGTGGCCGCGGAATAGTAACCACGTCGCCGAATAACGGAGCGGCGGCGATGCAATAAGAATTCGCTGAAGGGGGTCCCTAGATCCTTTATCGGAAACAGCCACTCAAGAAACTTGCGAGAATAGATATTCCCTGAACCGGGCGGTGTCTGATAGAACCCCGTCGCCAGCAAACATGATCTGATATGTGCGGGTTTCTGATCGATATAATATTGCGGATAGACGGCGCCGAAAGGAGCGCCGTTTCTGTCGACGGAGCGCATCTGCACTTGATACTTGGATGCATTCTCATCCCAGGCGCTCAAGACATGTTTCATCAGCGCCTTGTCGACAAAGTCGTCCGAGTCCAAGAAAATGACGAGATCACCGGTTGAGGCTGCGAAACCGGCATTGCATGCAGCAAGTTGCCCTTGGTTGGACTGAAAGATTGACTTTACGCGATCGCCAAATCCTTTAATGGCGAACCGCGAATCGTCAGTCGATCCGTCATCTACGACAATGACTTCCTTATTTTCCCATTCCAGCGAGAGCGCGCTGCGAATGGCGTCGGCGATGAATTCGGAATAATTGAAATTTGGTATGATGACCGATAGCTTGGGCTGACGATGGGTTTTGCCGGCTGAGTTCGTCATTGTTACCAGGCCTGGGTCCAGCCTCGGACTATCTGCCGGGGTCTGCGTCGAAGCTATTTTCGGTTTCAGGCAATTTGTCAACTCCAAGGCTTGCCGAGCCCATGGGATTTACCACTGCAGATGAGCGTTTTCGGTGAGTTTCGGCGTTAACCCCAAATCTCATTCCCGCTCGTCAAGAAGCGTCTCTTTCAGCTCAATTGGCTTGCCCGTACGAGCTATTCGGTGGAGCTAGAGCAATTCCTTGTTCATTGGGTCGGAAGGTCCAGATCCCCCGCGGCTGGCATGGGTAGTTCGCTATGAGCGTTGATTTCATCATCGTATCGATGCGACACGAGGTTAGTCCGGCGAGCTTCGGGCGCCAGAAGGCCCTGCGGACGCTCAAGGAGGGACTTCCCGGAATCGGATGCCGTCCCCACTGGATTACCTTGCGCCAGCCGCGAAACCGGCTGTGGGCGCTCGCGATCGGGATAGCGCGTTGGACCTGGTGGGCCTTGAGCGGCCGAGTCCTGCCACTCCAGTCCATTATAGCTCTCCAGGGCCGGGTGGGCCCGCTGCCGTCCGGCTTGGACAGTTCTGTCAACGGGCACGCAGGCGTTCCGTCAGCAGTCGTCTATGCGGACAGCGTCCGCCTCGCCCACTGCGGCGCGGCAATTCGCGATCGGATCGGGGGCCGACTCGTCATCGATTTCGATGACTTGCTGAGCCGCCGCATCACGCGAATGATGCGGCGAAGTGAGAAGCTGTCGTTCGGAGCCTTTTCTGGGTTGCTTCCAGGTGGGGCCGCCGAGTTGGTTCAACGGCTCGGACCGCTCAAGACCAAACTCTTCTCTTTGGAGAAGTATCTCGTGCGTCGCGCCGAGATCAGAGCGGCTGAGACGGCGGATGCGCTGGCCTTCGCTTCGCCTTATGAGGCCAAGCTGTTTCAACGCTTTCTTCGCCGTCATGCGCCGAACGCGAAGCCGAAGTATCTCACTCTCGGCCACATCTTCAAACCGACCGACACACCGGCGGTAATCGGCCGGCGTCCTCCGCCTGATAACCTGCGCTTCGTCATCATCGGCTCCGACCTTATCGAGCAAAATCGCGTGGCCATTGAGGCCATCGTCGATCTCGCCAAGGAAGGAGCACTTGCCGTTCCCGCCTTCATTTATGGCCGTATGACCAGGGACTATAGCCCATCCGGCAATGCCGTATTCTGCGGCTTTGCCGAAGCGCTCTCACTAGTCTATCAGCCCGGAAGCATCTTGCTTCTCGCCCAATCGGTTCGCGGCGGCATCAAGTCCAAGATCCTGGAAGCTTTCGAGCACAAGGTTCCTACAATCGGCACGGACAGCGCCCTCGAAGGATTCGAAGGCTTCTACCCGTGGCGGTTGGATGACGCGGGCCTGCGGAGCCTGGTCGCGAATGAATGCGAGCTCCGCCGCTCCTACCAGAAGGCCGTTGCGGCCGGAGTTGAGATCTGTGCGAGACAATTCTCGAGCAAGCGCCACTGGAACGAGCTCAAGGATTACGTCGATGGTGGATACGCCGCGGCGATGATAAGACCACGCCGGCGGGAGCGGCTGTTCTTTCCGGAGTCCCCGCAGCAGGCGAGGGAGAATGACTGCGTTTCCTGACGCGGGAAGAACGAGTCTGCCTTCCCCCTTCCGCACCCTCACGCGCGATGAGATACTCCTGCAGGGCACAGGGTATCCTCGTGATCCGCTGAGCCTTGAACCTCCCGGTAGAACTCGATCAATTTTCGGGTGACCGACCGGCGATCGAAATTTTCCATGACCAATTGCTGCGCGGCCTGACCGATCTTCCTCCTCCACACCTCATCGTCGTACATGCGGATGGCCGCCGCGGCAAAGGCCTCCGCCGTATCTGCAACAGCTGCGTGCACCCCATTCTCGACCGGAATGCCCTCGACGCCGATTGATGTGGTGACCACCGCCCGCCCCATGGCCATCGCCTCCACCAGCTTGATGCGCATGCCGCCACCCGAAAGTAGCGGCGTGAGCAGGATGCCGTTCTCGCGCATATAGGCTCTTGCGTCCGCCACCTCCCCATCAACGCGGATACCGTCGGCGCTTACATAATCTTGCGGCATATTCCGGCCCCCAAGGCGCAGCACGGCAGCCGGCCGTTGCTCCGAAATCAGCGGCCATATTTTTTCAATCAGGAACCGCACCGCTTCTATGTTGGGCCCCCAATCCATGGCCCCGATATGAAAGAAAACGTTGTTGGGCGCTTCCGGCTGGGTCCCTTCGAGTGGCAACACGTACGGAAGGTGGATCATGGGGCGACCGCATCCCATCCGTCTCAGTTGCGCCGCGTCCTCGCCGGTGATGGCGGCAACACCGTCCGCGCTGTTGACGTGCGCGCGCTCGTAGGCTTCAAGCCGCTGCGCCAGCAGCCGCATGTAATTCTGCTTGAGCCCGCGAGCGCCCGCCGCCATCCGGTCCCAGATTTGGTGCTCGATGTTGTGGGCCCGGTAGACGACTTTGGCCTTCGTGCTTCGGCGGACATCGGCCAGATAAGGCATCATGTAAAGACTTTCGAGCTGTACAATGTCGAACGTCTCCGCACGCAGGACCGCAATGAGCTTGTCGCGGAACCGAGCGGAGCTGAAACGTGTGATGTTGTAGGAGTTCATCTCCGAGCAAATTCAGAGCCGCCGGAATGAGGCGCACACGCGTGTCCACGAAGACCGTATCGAAGGAAGTGGCCTGCAGATAGCTGGGGGCCAGTTCGCTTTTCCGATCGGGATGCTTTTGCGTGGCGATGCTGAGCACGCGAACATTGTGGCCGGCGTCGAGCAAGCCCCGCGTGATGCTGTCCATCGCCAGACAGCCGCCGTCGGTGGCCGGCTGCGGAGGCTTGTTGCAAAGCTGGAGGATCTTCATGAGCTCGCCCACTCACGCATCAATGAGACCCTGATCCATCGCCCGTTTCTTGTTTGCGCCGCGGCAGAGAGATGCCAGACGTAAGTTCACGTGGCCCGATCTCTTCCTTCACGTTCGTCCGCCTTGGCAGCTTCGTGATATGGGACCGGAAAAACGTACATGGAGAAAGCCAAAAACGTAAATTGTGGCGAGAGTACCCCGCTGTCGAGCATGATATACTGAAACAACATCGCGACCGCAATATACCAAGACCTGGTCGAGGAATACACGCAAACCAGGAAGAACGCACTGAAAGATATCACACCAAACAATCCAAGCTCCACGAAGAGTTTGATCCAGCCGGTCGAATGATACTCGACGGAAGCATTTTCCACCAACTTATCAAAGCTTCCTGGTCCGTAGCCGAGCAGAAACGTGCCCAGGCTGCGCGTAACATACTCATTGAAAACAATGAGCGTACTCGTAAAACGCGCGTGTCCACTCGATTCCGGATCGGAGAACTCGCCAAGACGTGACATAAAATAATCAAAGAAAACCAGGAATACCGCCCCAAATGCAACAACGGCGGCAAAGACAAGTCCGATTTCAACGGCCGTCACCTTCTTATCTTTTAGCACGAGGCGGGCGACTGGAAGCGCTGTAAACAGTACGGCAAAGATTAGTCCCGTCCCCGACATGGCGAAGGCCAAGCCGAGAACGAGCGGGAATATGTATCGGACATCCTTCAAAATCAGAACGACCAGCAACAGCACGCGGGCGGCGAGGGCCGACAGCGTCGAGGCCTCCAACAGGAAGAAGCCGTTGCCGTTGTAGATTCCGGAAGCATAGGAAGTTTCCCGCAGAGTATTATGTTCGATCAGATATTGGCTTGGGATGAGGGCTTTCCATGAAAACAAGTAATCCGACTTCACAACGAACTGCACGATGAATTGTAGCGCTCCTAGAATGCACAGCGCTGAGACGAAAAACGCGATCTTGTGAATGTAATCCGTATAGTTCTTGTACGAGGCCGGCATATAAAGCAGCCATAGGCTGTAGACGACCAGGAAGAGCAGGCCGGCAGTTGGTTTGGTATAGATGCCCCACAGCGAGCTCATGACGACGGAGCCGGCAAGAAACACGAACAGAAGCAGCCGTTTGCGGCATAGCTTGACGCGTCCTTGCCAGAAGTCGAAAGCAAGAATGAATGGCGATAGAAGAAGTACTAACGGGAACGGCAATCCGGAAACCCAAATGCCCAGACGTTGGAAGAACGTGCTCAGAATAAAGATGGACGTCGGCACAGAGCCGCTTCGATCTTCGGCGAATTTGCTGATGGGCTGGACGGAGGAGAAAGCGGTCACGGGCCGGAACCATTCCTAGAGTATGAGCTTATCGGATTAGGGCGCGTCAAGGAGGGCTGGCGGCGCATCAGTCGCCCATCGCTACGGCAACGCCAACAAACTCGACGTTGGCGGCGTGAAACGCGGATGACAGCTCGCTGAGCAACGGGAGCTGGGTGCGGCCGTACTCGGCGATTATGATAATTGCATTGAGCATGTTGCTCATTGAAAGAGCCGCCATCGGATTGGCGCTGGCTTCGGGCAGATGAAATAGCACCAGGTCATATGCCGCCAGTGTTGGTGCCAGCCGCTTTTTCAGGTTCTCCGGTGTAGCCGGCCATGGACTTGCGGCGTCGATCGCTCCCGCGGGCAGGAGGTCCACGTCGCCGACCGCTTTCGCTACGATGCAGTCAGGCGCTTTGGCGCTGCCCGACAACACGTCCACCAGGCCCTGCGTCGCGTCGTTCGCAAAGGCCCGCGTCAGCGTTGCTGAATACAAATCGGCGTCCACCAGAAGGACACGCTTGGACTTTATCGCCGAGAGGTACGCGAGGTTGCCGGCCACCTCGGCCGCTCCCTCGATTGATCCGGCCGGCACTACGCCAAGATGGTGAGGCGGTCTGGCCGTAGTCATGACGGTTAGATTGCGGTCGAGCATTCTCATGTCGGAGCTAAACTGCGACAGCGGCTCGTCGGCGATCATCCGCACGCTGTCTGCGGGGCCTTTGCCTTCATCCGCGCTGAAATAATGTCGCGCCCAAGCAAAGCCGATTTCGGCCGCTGGCATCATCATCTGCCGGCCTCTTCAGTCCGCGAAGCTGCCCAAGGCAAGTGAGACCGGCTTTCTGGATCTGCGTCAGTCCCCTAACGCTGTTGTCAAAAAAGTGCCGAATTAGCGCGATGCCGTAGCCGGCGAGAAGCCCGCCGAGTATCGATACGCCAAGGAGGATCATTTTGCGCGGATGCGAGGGAGCTAGTGGAGGGCTCGCTCGCGTGATGACGCGCGCCATCGAGGCCGGCAGGGCCTGGCGCTGGACAGAGCCGGTATAAGCTTGGAGATAGCTCTCATAGAGCTTGCGGTAGGTTGATGCGGTCGAACTCGAGTTCGTCGAGGGTAATTTGCGGGCTTTGATCCGGCGGCGCATGGGCGCCACCAGTGCCGGGGGCCTGCTGAATGCGGTAGTCGCGTTTGGCGCGGAACTCCGCGGCCTTGACAACGGCCGCATTCACCTGCCGCCGCAATTGGTCGATGCGCTCCTCCAGCCATGTGGTTCCCTGGCTTGCAATCTCCGAGCGCGTCACGAGCTGATCTTTGATGAAGGCTTCCGCTACGGCATTGGCGATCCGGGCCGCTTTCTCCGCATCGATGGAACGGAAGTAGATGTCCAAGGTGTGCGACAAGCCGACACGCCTGACGTCCAGCCCGTCCTGCAGCGACGCAATAGCCGTCAGCATATCTGCGGAAGCCGGGGCTTTGCCTTGTTCCGTCGCAGCACGCTTGCCGTCACGGACCGGCACGAACTCCGGATCGCCGTCTAGCTTGAGACCGGCGGCGACCGCCGCAAGGACTTGCTCGGATCGCAGGATTGTAATCTGGCTCTCGACTTCAGGATTGTCGAGCGCCTGCATCACTTCCTTGTCCTCGCCGATGATCGGTTGTGGGTTGCGAGGATCAAGAAACAGCTGCGCGTGCGCTGTATAGACCCGTGGCGTCGTCGCAAGATAAGCGATCGCCAATATCAGCGCCGAGGCGGTCGTTGCCAAAAACGTCCATGCGTGGCGACGAAGGAGGTAGGATATCTCGGTTCGAAACCGAGACGGAAGCCACCCTTGCCAAATCTGGCCGGGTTGAGCGTGTTGTCCGAGCGCATTCGGTGACAGATGCAGCATGTCAGCTTCGAGACCATCGAAGATTGCCAAATATCTGCTATTAGCCAAAATATGACGAAGAGGGCGAGCGCTAAGCTCACAGATGATGAATACGATTTGTCCCCTCAAGCCTGCGGCAAATCCAGGCAAAAAGGCGTAAAGCATCGGCCGCAAAAGCAATCAACGCTCTCATTCGGCGCGCACGAGGCGGCAATCTATGGCCGCAAGCCGCAATTCTCGCACTTGACGTAGGCTGCAGACGCCTCCGGGTTCAGATTTGGGCTCACGAGCGAGCTCATGACCTCTCCCGGGATGGCTATGGAGAAGTATGCCTCATAGAGCCACCGATCGGGCGTTCCGGCGACATGGTCCCGGAACCACTTCTGCATGTTGTTGACAAAAACCGGGTTATCTCCGCCCGATTCGCGATCGCCCGTGTTTACGACGCCCCATTCCGCCACTCCGAAATACTTCTTGTGGGCGACGGCAAAGTTCCAGAGCCAAGTAATCCCGCCGGGAGCATTGGCCTTCGTGTCGAAATCCGCATCCGTCAGGCTCGGCGGCCAATGGTCATAATAGTCGATCGAGACCACATCGACGAAGTCATCGCCGGGATAGCAGTTGAGGGCATTCCTGCCGCAGGTCTGACTTTGTCCGCCATTGATATTCCATTCAAATTTGGCTAATGGAAAGATCGCGCGCACGGCGGTGACGATGCGTCGGTAGCAGCCAATGTAGGCTTCGGGGTTGTGTGCGCTCCAGGGCCACCAGTCGCCGTTGAATTCCCATCCGAGGCGAGTGATCACCGGATTTGGGGTGAGACGCAAGGTCCGTCCCCACTCCCTCCAATATTCATCGTAGGCACCGGACGCGCATGCTTCCAGGCTGCCTTTGACGCTGTTCGGCCACATAGGCTGGGCGGTGACGAGTATCAATTTGGGGTCGGTGTAATTCATCTGCGCCCACGTTCGACGCGTGACGCTCGCCCATGTACCGCGGTCCGTGAAGACCATCGCAACCTGCATTGGCCGGCCCGCGAATTGGGACCAGCGATCAATCGACGACTGTTCGAGGTCGCCGGCGCCGTTTGTCCCGGTCAGCCAGCTGACCGATCTCTCGCTGTCGCCGGCGACCGCGCAACCAACCGACAAAGCCAGCATGATGCACACAAGCTGACGCCGAAGGAATTGTGAGATTTTCAAGGGTGAGAGTCCCATGGCACTCGGCCGGTCCATTGCGGCCGAACGCGGTATTGACGAGAAATTGCCTGACCCGCGTTTGTTTATCTGCTTGGATCCGAACGCGTATTTTATTTCTTATCTTGATGACGATGAGCCACGTCGTCAACGATCTGTCCGCACAGTTAATAAACGGCGCGCCCATAGGACCTAGCCCAAAGGAGTAGAGCTACGCCTTTGTTGCTAGAGGCCGACTACCGAGGGCGCCGAAAGGGCATGCATGGGGCCAATATTGCTGCGTCATCCCTCGAATTCATATCCTGTGCGTTTCAAGTCCTCGATCGAAGATAACATCCACGTGCTCGCCCGATAACCGTAACAGCATGTCTCATATAGCTTCTCTAGCTAAATGTAGCTTCTCTAGCTAAATTCTGCTTCTGCAGAGTTCTGACAGCTGGTTGCTCTTTCAAGCCCCGAAAGTTGGAGAACGTGCTCTTTAATCCGCCTACGTCGTGGTTTGCCATCCGCCGTTGGCGCCGGCGGTTGCAGCCTGTGGCCGTCCTTGCGAGGCAAGTCGCAATCATCTTATTTGTGTGCCTGATGCCCGGCGTGAGCGCTGCCGAGCAGCAGGGGGAACGGTACACTCTCGGGCCGCTCGATTGGGTGCGCGTCAAGGTCTACGAGTGGCGCGCCTCGCGCGACGAGGTGTTCGAGTGGAAGGCGCTCAACGACCAGTTCGCTATCGGCCCGGAGGGCACGCTGTCGCTGCCGTTGGTCGGCGAGGTTGAGGCAGCCGGGCTCAACACTGCGGAACTGTGTCAGCGCATCGCCGAACGGTTCAGAGAACGCATGGGTTTCGCAGAGCCGCCGAGCGTCTCGGTCGAGGTCGTTAAATTCCGCCCCTTTTACATCGTGGGCGACGTCCGTACGCCGGGCGAATTCCCCTATCGTCCGGGTCTGACCGTGCTTCAGGCTTTGTCGTTGGCCGGGGGGTTCTACCGCGATGCGGAGAATGCGCAGCGGATGGATCGCGAGTCGATCTCGGCAAAGGGCGAGCTCAGCCTCGTCAACGTAGACCTGCTCCAGCAGATCGCGCGGCGCGCGCGACTGGAGGCAGAGCAGCGCGGTGACAGCGAGGTCAAATACCCGGCGGCTCTGACGGAGCGCAGAAGCGTGGCCTCCTTGTCGCAGCTCCTGCAGCAGGAGGAGCTAGTCTTCGAGACTCGCCGCCGCGGCTACGAGACGGAGGTCAAGGCGCTCGAGGACTTGGCGACTTTTCTCAGATCAGAAATCAGCTCGATTGAGAGTCAGGTCGAGACCCAGGACAGGCAGCTCGGGCTCGCCCGCAAGGAGTTGGAAGGCGTTCAGACTCTCATGAGCAAGGGGCTGGCGAGCGCTCCGCGCAGCCTCGGTCTGCAACGAAATGTCGCCCAGCTCGAGGGCGAGCGGCTCGTGGTCGTAAGCTCGGTCAGCCGCGCCCGCCAGGAACTCAGCAAGACCGAGCTGTCGCTCATTGCATTGCGCAACAAGCGAGCAAACGACATCGCGCTCGAGCTGAGCCTGACGCAGGCAAAGATCGACGAGCTCACGCAGAAGTACGAAACGAACGAACGGCTCCTGATCGAGGCCCAGATCGCTCGCTCTCGTTCCGGTCGCAACGATCCGGAGCTGCAGCCGCGCTACGCGATCGTGCGGCCCTCCGCATCGGGTGCCAACGAACTGCCCGCCGACGAAGCGATGGAGGTGCAGCCCGGCGATACGGTGAAGGTGACACTGCCGGTGCCGCAGGCGCATGGGGTCGGCGAACATGAGATCGGCGAAGGAGGGGCGTTTTTGCAGCCGGCGCCCAAGCAGCCTGTCCAGCCAAGCGCCGACGTCGGCAACGCCGTGGTGCTTGGCCAACCGGGGAGTACTACTGAGTAGGCACGAGTAAAAAGCCCGAATCGGTTCGGGACAGCAGCTCGGCTGCTCCATCACACAACTATTTGTCTCGCGCGCCATGCGCGAGGTTTCGGGCGCGTCCTCGTTGCGTCGCCGATGAATTGGGAAAAAAGGATCTCGGGATCACTGAGACAATCAAAGACGACCAAATAATAGCTCACGAAATTTACCAGTTCAATAGAACCAATTTCACTGAGAGTGGGTACGCACTTATGTTGAGAACAAACGTCCCAAAGTAATACACAGTATAAACCATGACGTTCCGAATTCGCTGCGCGACGTGAGGAGATGGTCTAACGACACCTATGCGTACCCAAAATGGCCAAGACGCGCGTTCCGAACTCAAATCAGGTACGCCTCCCGTTGTGCAAGAGCCCCTGGCCTCGCCGTCTCCACGGGCATCCAGGGAGTCATTGTCCGTCGTCCTCATTGAAAGCAAGGCGCTCTTGCGCGACTGCATCACATGCTCGCTCCGCACATACTCGAACTTGAACGTGCTGTCCGTGTCCAGCGTGGAAGAGTGGCTGGAGCTCTCCAAGACGGAGAAAGCCTCCCTGATCGTGCTTTACGCTCACAGCACGGCCGGAGACGATGAAACGCGATTGAACCTCGAGGTGCTGGCGGAGGCCTCCTGCTCGCTGCCCGTCGTTATCCTTGCAGACTATGACAACGTGGAGCGCATCGTCGAGGCGATCGACAAGGGAGTTCGCGGCTACATTCCAACTGATATGAAGCTTGAAGTAGCAGTCGAGGCTATCAAGATGGTCAATGCCGGCGGTACGTTCGTGCCGGCCAGCAGCCTGCTCGCGGCCTATCGCCTCCTGCCGAAGGATCGGCAGCCTCCTCTGCAGAATATCTTCACGGCCAGGCAAGCAGCGGTCGTCGAGGCTCTGCGCATGGGCAAGGCGAACAAGGCGATCGCCTTCGAGCTCAACATGCGTGAGAGCACGGTGAAGGTTCATGTGCGCAATATCATGAAGCGACTCAAGGCGAGAAACAGGACGCAGGTCGCGTTCCTGGCGGGCCAGCTCATAGCAAACGGCGATCAGGCGAACGGGCACCGAAAATAATCGAGGCCTCTCGCTGCTGAATTGGAGACTGCGCTCGTCGCGAGCGGGTCACGCCAGCGCATTTCTGACTTAGCGCACGCTTGACGGCTCCGCTCGTTGCAGATCCGCCTCGGACATCCGACCGTCTATCGGAGCAGGCGCTCATACGCCGGAGCAATTTAGCGATGGAGCCTCCAACGTCCGGAAGTCCCCATACCTCCTTTGCCTACCTTGTGCTCCAGCGGCAAGCCCCAAGAATGAGCGGGCGAGGCGCAGTATGGCCAGGCTGTGGATGCGAGCACGATGACCGCCAATATCTCTCCAATACTTGTCACTACACATCAGCACGCTATCACCTCTCAAATCCCGACACGGACCGAAGAACCCACAATCGGGCTCGAGTGGCACTCGGCCCGATCTCACCCGGTGGGCGGCGCAGTCAAGCGGGCCGTGGATCTGCTCATAGCGATTTCGACTTTGATGTTTCTCGCGCCCATGCTGGTCCTCATCGCTCTTCTCATCAAGCTGACGATGAGCGGCCAAATCCTGTACTCTCAACCGAGAGTGGGCTACCGCGGCCGGATTTTCACTTGCTACAAGTTTCGAACGATGGTCGCCGACGCGGACGAGCGATTGCAGCAATTCCTGAGCCAGGACCCGGTGGCGGCGTCCGAATGGGCGAAAAACCAGAAACTCATGAACGATCCTCGCGTGACCAGGCTCGGCTACTTGTTGCGACGGTCGAGCCTCGATGAGCTGCCCCAGTTCATCAACGTTATCTTGGGCGACATGAGCTGCGTCGGGCCCCGCCCCGTCGTGCCAGCCGAGATCCCCCGCTATGGTAGCTATGCGAGGGAATACTTCGCCGCTCGTCCGGGATTGACGGGGCTTTGGCAGGTTAGTGGCCGCAACAGCACGAGCTACGCCCGTCGAATTGCTCTCGACCGTTACTATGTGCGGCGCTGGTCAATTCTATCGGACTTGGGAATTCTTGTGAGAACGATACCGGCTCTATTGAGGTCCAATGAAAGCGCCTGAACGGCAGGCTGCCTATCCGGCCCGCGTCGCCTCATCTCAAGTGTCGTCCTCGGAATTCGACTGCGGCTCTTTGAGCAGCGCCAATGACGCGAACAGCCCCATGAGATAGGCGACGTGGAGCGTGAGGAGCGCGGAAACGATCGCTACCAGCGCCGATACAGCCGGCCAGCCCTGCGAAGCAGCCAGCGCTCCGACGAAAACCACGATGGCAGCCGACACCAGAATTACGGCAGGAAGCTTGAACACGCATCCCATGGTGAATCCCGCAATGCCTAACGCTGCGTAGATCCAGATTTGCACGGCAGTGTTCTCCATTGCCGCGATGACGACCGCTGATCTAAGCCGGCACTACGCTTTGGTTGGCACTGGGCCGCCCGCAGCAGCGCGAATCCTGTTTGAGGCTACGACCGAAAGAGACCGTAGTCCAACAAGCCGGCGACTGAGTTCTTCTGAACAGGGGCGGGATCTCATCCCCGTTGAACGCACTATCCCTGCCTCCGCCTAGACCGGCTCGCACCCCGTACCGTCGGACGTAGCTCACTACCTCTTTTTGGTCTGTTCAGCGACGGCGACCACGAACGCAGCGCCTAGGCCCTGCAGCTTCGTACGTCACTTCTCGAAGGCCCGCAAATCTACTGGCAGCCCACCTCAACCCTCTCCCGAGCGAAATTCTCTTTGTACGGGCTGTAGATGAGTGCCTTATAGCTATCGAGTAAAGAGACAGCCATCTCGTTGAGCGGGGCACAGCGCTCGGAATGCCGCTCATAAGCGGAGAGATGTGCGTCGGCAGCTTGTTGCCAAGTCTCGATAGCTGCGGTGAACTGCTCGCAATTGGCCGACTTTTTGTCGCGAAGATCCAAATAAGCTCGCTTCGCTTCTTGACGGAGGGGAATAAGCCCCATGGCATCAGCGCTTAGTTGGGCGGTTTCATCGCTGCACGTTTCTGTTGCGAGACCGATTCGAGCGGAGCCGCAGATCAGAATGGCCGCGATAACGCCCGCTCTAAGCATCAACATCAAACACCATGCCGTCGTCTATCCGCCTCAAAGCTGAGATACGGAAAGCCGCCATCATAGTAGATTTCTATTTGGAAGGTTAACCTCCCTCTCGAGATAGTAAGCGAGACGCCGCAGAAATGCGGGCGGTCCAGCACCTTGCAATCACTGCCCAATTCTACGTCGGCTTGACCCCCAGCACCGGAAGTTTGCGGCGGGAGCGTGCGGCTTGACGGCCGGCATCGAATTAGAGAAGCGATCGGCCCTGCCTGGTGGAGCCCTATCGCGCCGGTGCGTCATCGACCGTGAAGGAGAAGCCTTCATTCTCCAAGGCATTGCGGATCGCCTCGCAGTCCTTGACCGTCACCTTGGCGGCGCGGGCAACACCGTACCATTCACCGCGTACGACGGCCTGCATGTCGGCAACGATGCTTTCGGCCTCTTCTTTTGAGAGTAAGAACCGGGGGCACTGTGTCACGAGATTCTGTGCCGTTGCGCGGCGGCCAAGATCGCCGACGGTCATGGCCAAATCCCTCTCCATTCCAACGCCCGGCGCGGGGGTGAGATCGTAAGCAGGCGAGAGCCGCCACTCCCGGTTCAGCGCAATGATGGCATGATTGCGCGGATGATCGTCGGTGTTGCTGATGAGGGCGTTGAAGCACATGCGCCGGAACAATTCACGGGCGGCGGCGCGCGGGTCGGCGCACGTGCGCCGCAGTTCTTCGGCGAGCGCCGGGTACGACCATTTGAATCGGTCTGCCGTGGTATCCTCGGCACGCAGCAGGGTGAGCGCGCTGACCATGCGGGCGCGGAGATAACCCCTCTTTGTTTTGTCGCGGTCAAAGCGTTTGACGAGCAGCACGTCGCGATTACCGACCTTCACGACCTTGCTTTCAGCTGTCGTGACGCCGCAGCGCTGCGCAAGCCGCAACATGGCGTGCTCGACGCGGGCGCTGTTCCAGCGGTCATCGGGCTTGTTGAACTTGGCAAGCCATAGTCCCTTGGCATCTTCAACCACGGCCTTGGGCCGCATCCCTCCCATGGAGGTGCCGAGCAGCATCAGCTTTTGGACCTGCAACGCGTCGGGGCCCTTCAGTTTGCCCTCATCCTTCAGGACGGCGAGCGCGATCTCCTGGAGCTTCTTGAGATCGAGTGTTTTGTTGAATTCGCGCTTGGGCGCCGGCGGCTTTTCATTGTGGCCGAAGCCGAGCGCGCCGGCGCGGTCATCGGCCGACTGCAGAAGGTAATCGATCTCGTCGAGTTTGACCTTGCCGGCGGTGCGCTCGATGATGAGGCGGCCCCAATAATCGGGAGAGGCATCGCGCAGCGCGCCGAACACGCCGCCCAACAGCGCGGTCTCGAACACCTGGGTACCAAGCTTGAGTTCGACGGGATCGATCTCGACGGCATTCTGGCGGGCCAGATACGACTTGCCATAGATGAGCCGGCCGACCCCGCCTTCGAGTTCAAATCGAGCGGCAGTCACCGCCTCGACCTCGCCCGGCAGCGTGATGTAGACAAAGCAGCGCTTGGCCTTTGGCTTAGAAGTCATTGTCGAGTATCCCCGAAGCACGTGCCTGCGTGCGCTCGCGCGCCCGCGCGAGCGTCAGGCCTTCGCGATCCTTGAGCGGATCTGCGACGTCTTCCATCTGGCCGAGCAGATCGTAGGCCCAGAGCAGGGCGAGATAGATCGCAATGCCGGTCGAAGGCTTGCCCTTCTCGGCATCCTCGACGACACGGCGATTGGTGCCAATGCGCGCGGCGACATCCTGCGTCGAGAGATTGCGGCGCAGCCGGGCCTGGCGCAGGTTCCTGCCAAGCCGTTCCACGGCCTCCTGGACCGGGTAAGGTGGCGCTTTCAGAAGTGGGTTGGTGCGTGACATCGCTGCCTCAAAGTCGCAAGAGTAGCTCCATAGCTACTTTAAAGCAGCATAACACAAGATGACATCGAGAGCAACATTAGCTGCTTTAAAGCAGCAAAAACGCCATTATAGCCACTTTAAAGCAGCAAAGCGACTTGCCGCCGTCCCGTCTTTCAGAACTCCAGCGCGGGATGGCGTCTGACGGCATCAACTCTGCGCTCCAAGAGAAGAGACTGTTCCCGAAGGTGGACGAGCCGGACAAAGATATCGAGGATTAGCGAGGATCAAAAACCGAACTAAAGTGTCCCACTTTTCAGCGCGTCGCAGGGCGGTGGACGCTGCAGGGCGCGGTCGCGGCGATCATGGCATGGCTCGCCGGCGGACGTCTCGAGGCGGCGCTGTGAGCGGGGAGGCAACGAAGCGAGATCAGCTGCTCGCGCGTGTGCGCCAGATCAAAGTGCTAGCGGTGTGCGTGAAGCCCCCGCCGGCGCGGCGTGAAGAACATCGTGCCATCGTGGCGCTGCTCGACGAGCTGGAACTGCTGATCACAAGAGCTGTGACGGACGAGGAGCTGGAAACGGCGGCGCGGCACCTTGCCGATGCTCTCGAGGAGATCGCCGGCTGACGTAGCGGCGGCGGCTTAAGTGAGTGGCAGGTACAAAACGAAAGCCGACCCGCGCCCTGGGCGAATTGGCCGTCTGTGGTACAAGCATTTCGCTCGCGGTCCGGGCAAGGGACCTGCGGGTGAGTGTTTCCCAGAAAGTGCGCGTTTGAACCGCCACGCGGAAGTCGGCGGGAGAAGGTCATTGTGCCGCGTGTGCTTTGTCTGAGCTGATTGGCCCCTTCCGTCAACCCCCTCGCGTGGCTTCTCATCAACTTCGGGACCGAGGTCCCGACAGATGAAAGGCCAGTACTATGTGCTTTGCACCTAATCCGCCGCACAGCTTGTTGGCGGCGTCTCTGCTCCACGGCGAACCTCCGCCTTGGCCGCCTTCTCTGGCAGCTCCAGATCGGCGCATGGCGTGGCTTGCGACAGCGCGTAGCGTTTGGGTTGAGAAGTGCTTCGACGCCTATGGCAGGGAGATTCACCGCGACGCGCGAGACGGATCACCCCATTGCTGGGACGCCGATCACTACCCGATCCCGAAGAGTCAAGGCGGCCCTGATGCGCCGTGGAACCTGCGGGCGCTCAGCTCGAGGGTGAACAGGAGTCTCGGCGCGCAGCTCGGCAACGGAGGCGGCCTGTTCGGTCTCGGCGCGTTCGCCGCCCCAACCTACGCTGGCGGCGAAAGCCTGCTCAGCGCGTTCACCTCGACAAAGAAGAGTTTCTAGTCCAGGGAGGCGGCCCTCTGCCCTCTCGCCGGGGGCCGCCGTTGACGCGCTGCCCGGTCGAATTTTGTCGCGTGATACTTTGTACGTTACTTCGGGCGTCGCGAAGTTGAGATTTTAGATTAACGAAGGGCCCATATTTGCCTGGGAAAGTATGGTGCCCAGGGGCGGAATCGAACCACCGACACCGTGATTTTCAGTCACGTGCTCTACCAACTGAGCTACCTGGGCATTGCCTGCCGGCGCCGCCTCACGCCGCCGAAGCTCGGGCTTTATAGGGGGTCGTCCCTGGGCTGTCCAGCCTCGCTCCCGCGAGCCCATTTTCCGCCCTCATGGAGCTACGCGCCAGTGCCCTTGGACGGCTCGGGGGGAGCCGGGAAACGCTAGTCGTCCTCGCTCGATCGGTCCTCCGAGGATCGCGGAGCGACGACGGACTTCGCCGCGCCTTCGTCTCCGTCCTCGTCGGCCTCTGCGCCGCCCGAGGCGATCACATAGCCGCCGCCGAGCCAGCGCGCGAGGTCGATGTCGGCGCAGCGGCGCGAGCAGAACGGGCGATGCTCGTGCACGGCCGGCTTGCCGCAGATCGCGCAATGCTTTGCGGCCGCCTCCCTTTTGCTTTCACGCTCCGGCGTCACTCCGCCTCCCTCACTCGGCATCGAGCTCGGCGGCCCTGAGCCAGCTGAAGTGGATCGGGAAGCCCTCGGCAAGCAGCATGCTCACGACCTCCGTCAGCGGCAGGCCGACGACGTTGGTGTAGGAGCCGTTCACCTTCTGCACGAAGCAGCCGGCCAGCCCCTGGATCGCGTATCCGCCGGCCTTTCCCCGCCACTCGCGCGAGGCGATGTAGGCTTCGATCTCCGACCGCGTCAGGTGCTTGAAGCGCACGCGCGTGTCGACGACCTTGGTCTTCATGCGGTCGTCGGGCGTGATGAGACACACGCCCGTCAGCACCCGGTGCGCGCGCCCCGAGAGGCGCTGCAGGCGAGGCCACCGCCTCCTCCATGTGCTTGGGCTTGACGAGGACGCGCCGCCCCACCGCGACGATGGTGTCGGCGGCCAAGACGTAGGCGTCGGCGATGTCCTTGTCGTTGGCGATCTGGTCGCGGGCGGCCTCGGCCTTGGCGCGGGCGAGGCGCTGGACGAGGCCGCGCGGCATTTCGCCCATCCGCGCCGTCTCGTCTATGGTGGAGGGGCGGAGCGCGTCGGGCTCGACGCCGGCTTGCGCGAGCAGCATCAGCCGGCGGGGGCTCGCGCTCGCCAGCACCAGCTTCGGCTTTTGGGGAGGGCCCTTCTCGCGGGCCCGCTCGCGGGCATACTCGCGCCGGAGCGTCTCGCGGCGCGGGCTGTCGGTTCGCGACAGGGAGGTAAAGAAGGCGGCTTTCACGGAGGTCATGGTCGCCAATCAAGCGAGGATGTGTGACGCGACAAGGGCCGGAAAATGCGCGGGAGAATGCAGAGAGCCTCCCCGAAAAGCAAGGGGAGAGACGGTAAACTGGTCGGAGCTGACCGAGGGCTTGCGCACCAAACCGCCAGAACGGCGTTGCCAGAAGCCGCCGTTGTCGCGACAATCGCTGGGACGGCTGATTTGCGGCTCCGGAGGCCTCGATGATCTCGAAGGAAGCTACCCTCGACATGGTCGCCAAGACGGCTCTGTTCGGTCTGCTCGAGGATGCCGACCGGCGGGCCGTGGCCCAGGAGATGCGCGAAGCGACCTTCGACGCCGGGCAGGTCATTTTCGGGCGCGGCGATCCCGGCCGCGAGATCTATCTCGTAACCTCGGGCCGCGTCCGCCTTTCGGTGCTGACGTCGGAAGGGCGCGAGCTCTCCTTCGCCCATGCCGAGCCCGGCCAGGTGTTCGGCGAGATCGCCGTCCTCGACGGCGGGGCTCGGACAGCCGACGCCACCGCCGTCGGCAAGGTCTCGGCGCTCACGCTGTCCAAGGGCTCGCTCATGCGCCTGATCGAGACGCGCGCGGTCGTGCGCGAGGCGGTGATCAAGTTCCTCTGCAATCGTCTGCGCGATGCCGACCACCAGCTCGAGGGCATCGCGCTCTACCCCATCGAGGTGCGTCTTGCCCGCTTCTTCATTGCTGCCGTGCGCCAGAAGGGCGCCGCCAATCCGGGGGCAAAGGTCGTGCTCGAGCTGCCGATCTCACAGAGCGAGCTGGCGCTTCTGATCGGCGCGAGCCGGCCGAAGGTCAATGCGGCGCTTGCGCTCCTCGAGGACGGGGGCGCCATCGAGCGTGGCGACGGCGGGCGTTTCACGTGCGACATCGACGAGCTCGAGACCATCGCCGGCGCCGCCTGAGACGCTCCTCGTGCCCGCTTTCCGGCCCTCCGAGGCGATCGGCCGTTGGTTTACAGGCGATCCCTAAGGAACATGCGCTATTCTCTCGGAGACTCTAAAACTGTGGCCTCGGGTCGCGGTGACCCGGCGTTCGGATAGGGACCGATGAACAGGCTCGGCGAGATTTGGGCTTGGCTTGGCGCGCGCGTGCGCGAGCTCCTGGCGCGGGTTTCCCGCTCGCAAGTGGGCGCCTCGCTCTCCCATATTCTCGGGCGCCTCGCCGTGTTCGGCACCGAGGGCTATCCGCCCGAGACCAAGCGCCGCCTCATGATCCTGAACATGATCGCCTACCTGATCGCGGTCTCGACGTTCATCTATGCGATGCAGCACGCGTTCCTGAACTACACCAAGTACGAGCCGGTCGTTCTCATCAACTTGGCGCTCGTGGTGGCAGTCGCGACCGTGCCGTTCGCGCACCGCATCAGCGACACGGCCGGCGCTTTGCTGATCGCCGGCTCGGAGCTCGTTGCGCTCATCTGCTTTGCCGCGCTTCTGGGGCGGTCATCGGGCGTGCATGTCCAGTACATCGTCTTTGCCGCCGCCGCCTTCGTCGTGTTCGGGCTGCAGAGGCTTTGGCTCATCCTGCCGACGATCTTTATCGCGCTGGGGCTCCATCTCGCCTCCTGGTTCTGGTTTCCCCACGGGATCATCGACGCCGACCCGGAGGTCATCGATTCGATCTACATCCAGGCCGCGGTCACGACCTTCGGGTTGATCGCGGCCTCCGTCTACTACGCGTTCCGCCTCGCCGAGAACGCCAAGGCCGAGGTCGATGCGCTCCTGCGCAATATTCTGCCCGACAGCATCGTCGAACGGCTCAAGGAGAGGCCCACCGAGCCGATCGCCGACAGCTTCACGGATGCCTCGATCCTCTTCGCCGACATCTCGGGGTTCGTGCCGATCGCCCGCCGGCTCGGGGCCGAGCGCACGGTCGAGCTCTTGAACAGGATCGTCTCCGAGTTCGACGCGCTGAGCGAGCGCCACGGCGTGGAGAAGATCAAGACCATCGGCGACGCCTACATGGTGGCGGCCGGCGTGCCGGTGCGCCTCGACGATCACGTCGTGCGCCTTGCCCGCGTCGCCCTCGAGATGCAGACGGTGATCGCGCAGCTGCGCGAGGAGCTGGGGCTCGACCTCAACATCAGGATCGGGCTTGCCTCGGGGCCGGTGATGGCCGGCGTGATCGGCCGCCAGAAGTTCAACTACGACGTGTGGGGCGACGCGGTGAACCTAGCCGCCCGTCTCGAGAACCTGTCAGTGCCCGGGCGCATCCACATCTGCCCGCGCTGCCACGACGGCCTCAAGGACGAGTTCATCTTCGAGAGCCGGGGAACGATCGACATCAAGGGCGTCGGCCGGCAGGAGACGTGGTTCCTGGTCGGCGTGCGCGGAAGCGAGCCGGGTCCCAAGGCCGAAGCGGCGGCGGAGTAGCCGGATGGGCGAGGTCGCGACACTCGTCGTCGGCAGCGGAGCGGCCCGCCGGCGCATCGCCTACGTGAGCTCGCCCCCGCTCCGCGAGGGCGCTCCCGGCGTCTTCTGGCTCATCGGCTTGAAGTCGGACATGGACAGCACGAAGGCGACCGCCGTCGCGGCCTGGGCCCGCGAGCATGGGCTCGGCTGCACGCGGTTCGACTATTCGGGGCACGGGCGCTCGGAGGGGCGCTTCGAGGATGCGACCATCGGCGATTGGCTCGAGGAGGCGGAGGCCGTCTTCCTCAATGTCGCGGCCGGCCCGCAGGTCGTCGTCGGCTCGAGCACGGGCGCGCACATCGCGCTTCTCCTTCTGCGCCGGCTGATGGCGTCGCGGCCGGAGGCGGCCAAGCGCATCAAGGGCCTCGTCCTCATTGCGCCGGCGTGGGACCTCACCGAGGAGCTGATGTGGAAGACCTTCTCCGAGGACGTGCGCCGCGAGATCATGGAGAAGGGCTTTACCGTCCGCCCCTCGGTCTACGACGCCGAGGGCTATCGCATCACGCGCCGCTTCATCGAGGACGGCCGCAGTCATCTGCTAGCCCGAAAGCCCTTCGATCCGGGGAGGCCGATCGTCGTGCTGCAGGGTCTCGAGGACGTGGACGTTCCGCCGAGCCATGCCCGCGAGCTCTTGGGCTTCATCGAAGGCGGCTGGGGCGAGATGATCGCGGTCGCCGACGGCGACCACCGCCTGTCGCGGCCCCAGGACCTCGCCCTGCTGTTTGCGGTGATCGAGCGCTTGAGCGGTCAAAAAAGACCCTGATAACCCTGGACTTTCCCGATTAATCCCAGCTGAACGCCCGGTTCGGCAGGCGTTCAGGGGCTCCCTGTCATGGTCTTTCACGATGAGGCGATGCCTCGCGTTCGGGAGATACGGGAGATGACGATGACCACGCCGAAAATCCGCTTGAGCCTGCTCGCCCTCATGATGGGTCTTACGGTTCTCGGCGCAGCTCCGGCCGGCGCCGGCAGCGTCACCTTCAGGGTCGAGCCCAAGGGCGAGGACGCGCGCGCCCTGCGCACCGGCTTTACTCTCTACTCGATCTTCCAGGGCCTCAAGGACCGTAAGAAGAACTCGGCGAAGATCGACCAGAAGGGCAGCGGCAACTCCGCCGCCGTCGGCCAGAGCGGCAGCGGCAACAGGACCAGCGTCTTCCAGCGCGGCAGCGGCCATACGGCCGAGGTTTCTCAGAGCGGCAACAACAATACGCTCGGCGTGTTCCAGTTCGGCAAGAACACGAGCTATTCCGACAGCCAGACCGGCGGCGAATTCGGCCTCATCTTCCAGGGCGGCTGGTAATCGCAGGCCGGAGGGATCGCCCCTCCGGCCGCGTGTCGTCTCTCAGGTGCGCCAGGGATGCTCCGGAAGCTCGGTGACGCCGAGAACCTTTGCTCCGGCCTGCGCGACAATGTGATCGTTCTCGACCGAGCTGCCGCTGACGCCGATGGCGCCGACCATGACGCCGTCCGTGTCGACGATCGGCAGGCCGCCTGGGAACGTGATCAGCCCGTCGTTCGAATGCTCGATGCCGTAGAGCGGCCCGCCCGGCTGCGACAGCTTGCCGATCTGTCCCGTCGGCATGCCGAAGAAGACGGCGGTCTTGGCTTTCTTGATGGCGATGTCGATGGAGCCGACCCACGCATCGTCCATGCGATGGAAAGCCTTGAGGTTGGCGCCGCTGTCGACGACGGCGATGCACATCTTGGTCTTGGTTCGCTCGGCCTCCTTGCGCGCTGCGGCAATGGCCTTCTGGGCGTCGTCGATCGTGACATGCATCGGGCTTCTCCTTCAGGACGGGGAGGCTGCATGTATGGCGGTTGGCGCGATTTATCAACTGCTTGAGGCGCCCCGAGGCAATCCGTCACGAGCTTACCACGAAGTAAATTTCCCGCGGTGGAACGGCTCCGATCCGCCGACCATTTCCTTCGTAGGATCGGATTCAATTAGGAGAAGTCAAATGCAGATCAGGAAATTCGCGGCCTCTGCCGCACTCGCCGCAGGGCTCATGGCCGCGGCGGCGCTTCCCGCGGCAGCCGCACACGGGTTCGGCGGCGGAGGCTTCGGCGGCGGCCACATCGGCGGTGGGATGGGCCACATCGGTGGTGGGATGGGCCACATCGGGGCGCATGGGCCATATGGGGCCAGTCGGTCACGTCGGTCACATCGGACCATATGGGCGGGACCGGGACATTTTGATCATGGAGGGATTGCCTTCCACGATCACGACCACCATCACGGGCACAACCACTTCTTCGTCGCCGGCTTCCCCTACTACTACGGTGGCTATTACTACGACAGCGGCTACTACGGCGGCAGCTGCAGCTACCTCCACAGCCGCGCCGTGAGGACCGGCAGCCCCTACTGGTGGCGCCGCTACGAGGATTGCGTGGACTGACGGAGGTCTATGCACTTCGCGAGCCTCCGTGGCCTTCGAGGTCGCGGAGGCTTTGTCGTGGCGGCTCGTTGAGCATGCGTTGAAGTAGGCTCCTGCCGTCCGGGCAAACTCGTGCTAATCGATCGTCCGCACGAATCCCGGACCCGCCATGCCTCTCCGCGTCGCCTGCCAGATGGACCCGATCGAGCGGATCGACATCCGCGGCGACAGCACGTTCGCGATCCTCCTCGAGGCCGCAGCGGCGCGGGCACGAGATCTTCTACTACACGCCCCCCAACCTCGCGCTCGACGGCGGCAAGCTCTTCGCGCGCGGGCATTCGCTGTCGGTGCAGGACAAGGCCGGAGATCACTACCGGCTTGCCGGCCCCGCGCGTCGAGAATCTGTCGGACTGGGACGTCGTGCTCCTGCGCCAGGACCCGCCGTTCGACATGGCCTACGTGACGACGACGCATCTTCTCGAGCGCATTCACCCGAAGACGCTCGTCGTCAACGATCCGGCGCATGTGAGGAACGCGCCCGAGAAGGTGTTCGTGCTCGATTTCCTCGACCTGATGCCGCCGACCCTCGTCACGCGCTCGCGCGAGGACGTGGAGGCCTTCCGCCGCCAGTACAAGGACATCATCCTGAAGCCGCTCTACGGCAACGGCGGCGCCGCGATCTTCCGCGTCGCGCCGGGCGACACCAACGTCGGCTCCCTCGTCGAGCTGTTTCAGACCGTATTCCGCGAGCCGTTCATGGTGCAGGAGTACCGTCCCGAGGTGCGCCGCGGGGATAAGCGCATCATTCTCGTCGATGGCGAGATCGCGGGCGCGATCAACCGCGTGCCGGCCAAAGACGAGACGCGCTCGAACCTGCACGTGGGCGGCACGGCGAAGCCCGCCAAGCTGACCAGGCGCGACCGCGAGATCTGCGCGCGGCTGGGACCCGAGCTCAAGCGCCGCGGGCTCCTCTTCACCGGCATCGACGTGATCGGCGATTATCTCACCGAGATCAACGTCACCTCGCCGACCGGCATCCGCCAGGTCAAGGCCTTCGGCGGCCCCGACATCGCAGCGATGATCTGGGACGCGATCGAGGACAAGGTCGGGCGTTCCGTCGGTTAGGCCGGCTCCGAACACTGCGCAAAAAAAATTCCGTCTCCACCCGTCGGCGGTCGGATCCTTTTGCCCGTCACAATAGTTAATGCGACCGGCAGGGTGTTCCATGCCGTAGGGAGGGCCGCCGTCATGCAGGAGATCTTCAGTCAGCTGCTGCAGTTCCTGCAGCAGGGAATCTCAGCGATATTTCGGTTCGTGCAGTTGGTTTGGAACTGGTCCATCGATCAGGTGATGCGCATTCTGGAGGTGCCTTGGTCGTCGTGGCCCCTCTGGAAGCAGGCCGTGCTCGTGCTCGTGGCCGGGGCAATCGTCTATGTCCTCTATAAGGTCGGCAAGGAGCTGTGGGAGGCCGGCGAGAAGATTTGGCAGGTTTCGCAAGCTTGCTGGTCGTGCTGGTCAAGACGCTGCCGATGATGGTTCTTGCGGGTCTCATTGCGTTCGGAGGCATCTGGGTTGTGAATTCCGTAAACCTCGATCGCGTGACTGCCTATCTGCCGTCATCTCTCCAGTAGCGGTCTCCCTGAGACCGATCGAGCTCACCCCTTCGGGGGCGTCCACGGGTCATAGGTGCCGAAGCTCCAGCAGTGGCCTTCGGGATCGCGCGCCGAGTAGCCGCGCCCGCCGTAGCTCTCGTCCTTGAGCGGCATGATAATCTCGGCGCCGGCCGCAGCCGCCCGCGCGTGGTGCGCGTCGGCGTCCTCGACGATGGCGTAGACCGTCTGCGTGCAGCGCCCTCCGGCCGCGCCCGGCAAGGTCATGACCTTCTTGCCGAACTCGCCTTTGCCCTCCGGGCCCAGCATGATCATGCCGTTGCCGAAGGAAAGCTCGGCGTGAATGACCTTGCCGTCCTCGCCGCGATAGACGGCGTGCTCGGCAAATCCGAAGGCGCGCTTCAGCCAGTCGACCGCGGCGTCGGCGTCACGATAATTGAGGCAGGAGATCATCGTTGCGGTCGTGGCCTTGGGTCCGCCGGGCATCGTCGGTCTCCCTTCGATTACAGGGCTGAGGCTTGCGGCTACTGCAGAAGCTTCTGAAAGGCCGTGGTCAGTGTGGCAGTCCCGAGCACGACGGCGAGCGCGATGCGCCACATCTCGGTGCGGACAGACGAAATCTCCTCGCGAAGCGCGCTGGTGGCGTCCCTGAGATCCTGCTTCGTCACCAGCTCCGGGATGAGCTTGTCGCGCAATGCTTCGGCGTGCGCCTCCGCTTGCGCGGGCGGCACGCCAGCTCCGATCAGCACTTTGACGTAGCCGAGGGTGTCGATCGCCATCATCTGCCCCATTGGCTCCGTCCCACCATGTGGTGCGGCTCCCTGACTGCGGGCCAGAGCTTATGTTCTCTAAATGTTCTTGTCAACGGAAGTTGCAAGGGCTACTCGTTTGAGGGTCTGGGCAAGCTCAGCGATCGGGGGCTAGGCAATGTACGGGACCATCGCGACAGTGGCGTTCGTCGGCGTCGAGGCGCGCGCCGTCGAGGTGCAGGTCCGTGTCACGCCCGGCGCACCGGCGTTCGCGATCGTGGGCCTGCCCGACAAGGCCGTCGCCGAGAGCCGCGAGCGCGTGCGAAACGCGCTCCATGCCGTCGGCCTCGGCCTGCCCTACAAGCACCTCACCATCAACCTCGCGCCCGCCGACTTGCCCAAGGAGGGCAGCCACTTCGATCTCGCCATCGTCCTTGCCCTCATGGTGGCGATGGAGGCGATTGCGCCGGACGCGGTGGCGGGCTTCGCCGCCATCGGCGAGCTTGCCCTCGACGGCTCGATCCGCCCCGTGCCGGGTGCGCTGCCGGCCGCGATCGGGGCGAATGCGCTCGGCAAAGGTCTCATTTGCCCCGCCGAGTGCGGGCCCGAGGCGGCCTGGGCCGGCGAGGACGTCGATGTTCTCGCGGCGCCCCACCTCCTCTCGCTCGTCAATCACTTCAAGGGGCTGCAGACGCTCGCGCGGCCAAGGCCCAATCTCGAGCGCGGCGGCGGCCCCATGCTCGACCTCAAGGACGTGCGCGGCCAGGAGAGCGCCAAGCGCGCGCTCGAGGTGGCGGCGGCAGGCGGCCACAATCTCCTGATGGTCGGACCTCCGGGGTCGGGCAAGTCGATGCTCGCCGCGCGCCTCCCCTCCATCCTGCCGCCGCTCGCGCCGGAGGAGATGCTCGAGGTGTCCATGGTGCACTCCCTCGCGGGCGAGCTGATGGGCGGCAAGCTCTGCACCGACCGGCCGTTCCGCGCGCCGCACCATTCGGCGAGCATGGCGGCCCTCGTCGGCGGCGGCACCCGCCCCAAGCCCGGCGAGGCAAGCCTCGCGCATTTGGGCGTCCTGTTTCTCGACGAGCTGCCCGAGTTCCAGCCGGGCGCGCTCGATGCCCTGCGCCAGCCGCTCGAGTCGGGGGAGATCGTCGTCGCGCGCGCCAATCACCGCATCGCCTATCCGGCGCGGCTTCAGCTCGTCGCCGCCATGAACCCGTGCAAATGCGGCACTTCCGTGCCAGGTCAATCCTGCGCCCGCGGACCACGCTGCGCCGCCGACTATCAGGCGCGCATCTCGGGGCCGCTGCTCGACCGCATCGATCTCCAGATCGAGGTGCCCGCCGTCTCGGCCGCCGATCTCGTGCTGCCCGCCGCTACCGAGGGCAGCGCTGAGGTCCGGGCGCGTGTCGCCACGGCGCGCGAGCGCCAGCGCGCCCGCTTTCTCGAGCACGGCGCGAAGCTTGTCCGCACGAATGCGCAATGTTCAGGCCAGATGCTGGAGACGCTTGCGACGCCGGACGCCGCCGGCCTTGCGCTCCTGCGCCAGGCCGCCGACGCGCTGCGACTTTCTGCGCGCGGCTTCCACAGGACGCTGCGCGTCGCCCGCACGCTCGCCGATCTCGACGGCGCGGACACGGTCGGGCGCGTGCATGTCGCGGAAGCTCTGTCCTATCGGGGCGAGGTGCTGCGGCAGGTGAGGGCGGCGTGACTGGAGGCAGGCATCAGGCAGCAGGCAGCAGGCAGCAGTGGGCAACAGGCAGCAGTTCAAATGACCATTCTCTCCTACAGAGATCTGAAGGTCTGGCAGCAAGCAATGAGTTTGGCGGAAGAGGCGTACCGGCTGACAGAGAGCTTGCCCGCTTCTGAAGCTCACGGTTTGAAGCTGCAGATACGGCGGTCGTCCGTCTCCATCCCGGCCAACATTGCTGAGGGCTATGGCCGCGACAGTACAGGCTACTATATTCAATTTCTCAGAACGGCGAGAGGGTCTCTGAGAGAGCTCGAAACCCACGCCCTCTTGGCGCAGAGGGTCGGCTTGATTGATGGCGAGCGTGCAGAACTGTTCGTGCACAAGGCCGAAGGCGTAGGCAAGATGCTTTCCGCCTTGATCAAGGCCATTCAGGCTGGAAGATCAGATGCGTCATCTCCATGATCTCGAACCAGCCGTTGCCTGCTGCCCGTTGCCTGCTGCCTATTTGATTCCCCGCTGCATCTTCGCGGCCTCGACCGTGTTCTGCAGGAGGCAGGCGATCGTCATCGGCCCGACGCCGCCCGGCACCGGCGTTATGAAGCCCGCGACCTCGGCGCATTCGGCATAGGCCACGTCGCCGACGAGGCGCCCCTTGCCGTCCGGCCCGGTGACGCGGTTGATGCCGACATCGATGACGATGGCGCCGGGCTTGATCCAGTCGCGCTTGACCATTTCGGGGCGCCCGACGGCCGCTACCACGAGGTCTGCCCCGCGCACGACGCCGGGAAGGTCCCTCGTTTGGGAGTGCGCGACCGTCACCGTGCAGCTCTCGCGCAGGAGGAGCGCGGCCATCGGCTTGCCGACGATGTTCGAGCGCCCGATCACGACCGCGTTCATGCCCTTGAGGTTGGGCGCAACCTTCTTGGCGAGAATGGCCGAACCCGTCGGTGTACACGGCACGAGCGCCCGCTCGCCGATCCAGAGGCGCCCGACGTTCACGGGATGGAAGCCGTCGACGTCCTTGTCGGGATCGACCGAGTTCAGCACCTTCTCGGCATTGACGTGCTTGGGGAGGGGCAACTGCACCAGAATCCCGTGCACGTTCTTGTTGCGGTTGAGCCGGTCGACGAGCGAGAGGATCTCGGACTCCGAGGTGGTGTCGGGCAGCTTGTACTCGTAGGAGTTCATGCCGACCTCGACCGTCTGCGCGGCCTTGTTCTTGACGTAGACCTTGCTCGCGGGGTCCTCGCCGACCAGCACCACGGCAAGGCCCGGCTTCAAGTCATGGCTCGCCTCGAGAGCCTTCACATCGGCGGCGACGCGAGCGCGGACCTCAGCGGCAATGGCCTTGCCGTCGATGATCTGAGCGGACATGGGTTTCGTTCCTCCCTTTGTTCAATTGGCCCCGAGCGCCGCCAATTTAGCCTTTAGCCTGGCCTCGATGGCGTCCGGCGCGCCGGTAACCTTGAGCGACTTGACGCGCGATTTTCCGCCCGCCGCGACGGCCACCGAGCCCTTCGGCACGCCGAGCCAGCCGGCAATAAGGCGCTCGAGAGCGCCGTTTGCCTCGCCCTCGGATGGCGCCGCACGCACTCGGGCCTTGAAGGCTCGGCCCTCGGCCGTTTCGGTCAATCCGTCGATGGCATCTACAGAGGATTTCGGCGTCAGGCGCACGCGCACGATGACGCACCCGGAGCCCTGGCGCCACGGGACTCCGGCCTCGGCGGCCATCAGAGGAAGAGCTTGGCGATATTGGGGAGGACGACGCTCTGCACGGCGACGCAGGCGAGGATCAATACGACGGGAGAGATGTCGATGGCTCCGAGGTCGGGCATCGCCTTGCGGATCGGCCGGAGCAGCGGCTCGGTGACCGCCCGGAACACCTCCGCGAGCGAGCGCACGAACTGATTGTAGGGATTGACGACGCCGAAGGCCATGAGCCAGGAGAGGATCACGCTTGCGACGATGACGTAAATGTAGAGCTGAATGACGTAGCTGATGAATCCGAGAAGCTCGAGCATCAAGGCCGCCTTCCGTCCCTGCGGTTGACCGAGAGACGTTTAGCGTCGCAAGGCGCATGCGGCAAGCGCGCCGCGATAGTCGTCAACCGGCCAGCTCGTGCATGGGGGGCCGTTTTCTTGACAAGCGCGGACCCCCGCCCCTAAATGCCGTGCACCCTCAAGGGGCCGTAGCTCAGATGGGAGAGCGCTGCAATCGCACTGCAGAGGTCAGGGGTTCGATTCCCCTCGGCTCCACCATTTTTCTTTGCGCGCAGCCGCCACACCAACCCTGCGCGCGATGGTTCCGGTTCGAACTTTCTGTTCTCACCTCCACCAGGGAACCACGCCTCGTCCTGCTTTCCACTCCGACTTAGGCGTAACGAGCCCGCGGCAGCTACCAGCCGACGCGGAAGCCCGCGCGCGTGCCGACCGTGTTTTCGTTCGTCCCATAGCCGATCCCGGCGTTGAGCTGGAGATTGTTGCTGACCCGGGCCGCAGCTGCGAACGCCAGGCCATTTCTCCCTTCGTAGTTGCCCCAATTGCCGGTGACCACGAAATCTTCGTTGGGCAGGAGCATTGGAGCGCCGGCCATCGCTATGGCGATCGCGACACCCTCGAGCGCCTTGTCGGTGTGCCCTTCGAGCACGTCGACCCGGGCATTCACATCTCCGAGCCCTGCGTTCAGCGCTGCGATATCTGCTGACGACGCCAAGCCGAGCTCGGCCATCGAGTGAGCCGCAAGATCCCCGCTTGCATTGGACGTAACAATATGTGTCGGCGCACCCTGCGCGGTCTTGCTCGCCGACGATGTCACGCCGGCCATCGTATAGGTATTTTCCTTTGTCCCGAATGCCTGCTGGTTGTCGCGTGTCGTCTTTGCGTTGGCGCCGAAGGCTGACGCATTGGCGTGCGCGGCCTGCGCCCCTTGGCCGAGCGCGAGCGCATAGGTGCCTCCGGCTTTGGCGCCCTCGCCAACCGCGGTTGCGTTATCGCCGCTCGCGACCGCACTGCGCCCGACGGCCGTGGCCTTGGTCCCGGTCGCGGAGGCGGCTCCCGAACCCGTCGTTTGGATCCCCTCCTCTACCGTCGCGATCCGGCTTTCGTGGTTGCTGATTTGGGTCGTGTGGGTCGCGACCGTCCCCTGTAGCGACGTGATATTGGTCTCTGTCGTGCTCACGCGCGTGTCGAGGCCGTCGACGAAGCCCTTGAGGACGACGCCTTGCTGCGCTGAAAGTGCCGCCGAGGCGTTGTTGGTCGTGAGATTGTCGACGACCGTCGTCGCGCCAGGGAACGCCGTTGCGGCAAGATTGCCGTCGGCATCGGTCGTGACCGCATAGACCGTGCCGGTCTGGAAGGACGTGCTGGCCGGCGAGAACAGGCCCGGCAGCGTATAGGTGTTGCTGGCGGTGCCGAACACCTGCTGATCGGCACGCGTCGTCGTCGCCCCGGCGCCGAATGCCGCGGCATTGGCGTGCCCTGCCTCGGCGTCGGTGCCGATCGCGATGGCATCGTTGGCGGTTGCCCGCGCGCCGTTGCTGTCGGCGTCACCCGAATCCGATCCGATGGCGATCGTCCTCGAAACGGGCGTGGCTGCCGATCCGATTGAGCCTCCCGCGCGATAGCCGAGCGCGATATTGGCGTCGCCGGTGACATCCTGGCCCGCGAGCGCGCCCGTCGCCGTATTGTTGGAGCCGGTGACCAGGAAGCCCGAGCTTTCGCCGGTGGCTGTATTGCTGTCTCCATTGACGGTAAGGCCCGCGAACTTGCCGGTCGCGGTGTTGAAGTCGCCGGTGACCTCACGCCCCGCGAACGTTCCGGTCGCGGTGTTGCTGTTTCCGTTGACGAACCATCCCGAGCTGTCGCCGGTCGCCGTGTTATTGGAGCCGGTCACCGTGAAGCCCGCACTCTCGCCAGTCGCCGTGTTGCTGCTTCCGTTGACCGTGAGGCCGGCGAACTTGCCGGTCGCCGTGTTGAAATCTCCCGTCACCTCACGTCCGGCATTCGTTCCCGTCGCCGTATTGCCCGACCCGTCGACGGTTCCTCCGGAGTTGTCACCTGTCGCCGTATTGCTCGAGCCTATGACGTTCTGGCCCGCGAGAACACCGCTCGCGGTGTTGCTCGAACCCGTGATGTGCTGGCCCGCAAGGGCCCCGCTCGCCGTGTTGTTGGAGCCCGTGACGTCAAAGCCCGAGCTTTCGCCGGTTGCCGTGTTGCTGCTTCCGTTGACGGTGAGGCCTGCAAACTTTCCGGTCGCGGTGTTGAAATCGCCGGTTACTTCCCGTCCCGCGAACGTGCCGGTCGCAGTGTTGCCAGAGCCTTCGACTTGGCCGCCTGCGCTGTCGCCGGTCGCCACGTTGTTGGAGCCGGTCACCGTGAAGCCCGCGCTTTCGCCTATGGCGACATTGAAGTCGCCGATCACGGTTTGGCCGGCGTTGAAACCAAAGGCGCTATTGTGCGTGCTCGTAGCAGGGCTCCCAATGCCCGCCCCAGCCCCCACCGCGGTGACGAAATCCCCGTTCGCCGTCGCGCCCGTCCCGCAAGCAAAAGCGAACGAGCCCGCCGCCGAGGCACCGTCGTCAGGCGCGTTTACCGTCGTCGCGCACGTGGAGCCTGCGTATGCCGACGGCGCGGACACCGCGCTCAAACCAAGCACTGTGGGGACTATGAGACCGGTTGAAACAGCAAAGCGATACCACCGCCGAAAATTCGATTTCCGCACGCGAAACCCCCTACGCAATACACATGCGTCCCGCACACCCCCACGGGCCCCCACGGGTCGCATCCGCGCGGTCTCAGCATACGCGCGCGTGTTTGCGGTTTGTTGACGGACCATTCACGAGCGCACCGGGAGCCGCACTATGCAGCTTCGCCCTTTGCCCGCGCTTTGCCCTTGACGGGAGCGCACGCGAGGGAATTCTGCCTTTGGAACAGCGATAAAGGGATGCCCCATGCACTATCGCCGGCTCGGCTCGAGCGACCTCGAGGTCTCGGAAATCTCGCTCGGCTCGTGGCTCACCTACTCGGGCGGCGTCGACAGGGCCCGCTCGATCGCCTGCGTCAAGCGGGCGCTCGAGCTCGGCATCAACTTCATCGACACGGCCAACATCTACGGGCGCGGCGCGGCGGAGACGCTGCTCGGCGAGGCGCTCGCCGGCGTGCCGCGGGGAAGCTACGTGCTCGCGACCAAGCTCTTCTTTCCGATGACCGCCACCGACCGCGGGCTGTCGCGGGCGCAGGTCGAAAAGCAGCTCGAGGCTTCTCTCACGCGGCTACGAACCGACTACGTCGATCTCTACCAATGCCACCGCTACGATCCCGAGACGCCGCTCGAGGAGACGATGGAGGCGCTGACCGAGGCCGTCCGCGCCGGGAAGACGCGCTACATCGGCTTCAGCGAATGGCCGGCGGACAGAATTGCGGCAGCGCTCGCGCTGCCCGGCGTCGAGCGCTTCGTCTCGAGCCAGCCGCAGTATTCGCTGCTCTGGCGGGAGCCCGAGGCCGAGGTCTTTCCCTTGTGCCGGGCGAACGGCATCTCGCAGATCGTCTGGTCGCCGCTCGCTCAAGGGGTCCTGACGGGGAAGTACAAGCCGGGCGCCAAGCTGCCCTCCAACTCGCGCGCGGCCGATGCGTCGATGGGCTCGATGATGCCGAGGCGCTGGCTCACTCGTCCGGTGCTCGAGGCCGTGCAGGAGGTCAAAGGCTTGGCCGCCGCAGCCGGCCTGACGCTCGCGCAATTCGCGCTCGCCTGGGTGCTGAAAAACGACAACGTCGCCTCCGCGATCGTCGGCGCGACCCGTCCCGAGCAGATCGAGGAGAATGCCGCCGCCTCCGGGAAGTCCGTCGATCCGGCTCTCTTCGCCGAGGCCGAGCGCCGTCTCGGCGCCGTCGCCGGCCGCTGACTGCCTCCGGCCCCGATCCCATTGTCTGCGGCCAGAAGCTGAGCTCCTCACGCGGCGGCGCCCGGCGCCGTCACGGCTAGAGGCGGGCCGGCGACGGGAGCGGTGTCGAAGGACGCTCCGTGGTCGTGGGCGAAGTGGATCATCGCCCGCTCGGCGAGCGCCGCGATGGTGAGGAGGGGATTGACGCCGAGCGAGCGCGGAATGACCGCGCCGTCGATGACGTAGAGACCGTCGTGGACGCCATCGCTGCTGCGGCTCGCGCCGGTGTCGAACACCTGGCACTTGTGGTTGACCACGCCCTCGCCCGCGTCGCGGCCCATGGCGCAGCCGCCGAGCGGGTGGGCGGTCGCCGGCGTGTGCCCCATCACCGTGCCGGCAAGCGGGTTCTTCACGTAGTCGCCGCCGCTTTCCTTGACGAGGCTCGAGAGGATCGCATCGAGGCGCTGGTAGACGGGCTCGTCCTTGGCGCCGGGCCACGAGAGCGCGAGCCGGTCGTCCTCCAGCTTGAAGCGGCCCGACGCGCTGTCGTGCGAGACGGCGAAGAACGTCTGCAGGCTCGCGAACGGTCCCTTATAGACGCCGCTCACCAGGCTTTGCAGCGCGCCGAGCAGGCGGCCGTTCGGCAGGAACAGCACCGGCAGCACCGGCGCCAGCGCCGAGGGCATGGCGCCCTCCTGCACGTTGAGCTCGTTGGCGAGCGTCGCGGCGTCGCGGATCTCGATCTGCCCCGAGACGGAGGCGCCGATCTCGAGGCCGGCGACCTTCGCCGGGTGGCCGACGCCCACGGCGTTGACGGGCACTTTCGCGCCGTAGCCGAAGGCGATGATGTCGCCGTTGGCGGAGAAGCGCTGGCCCAACCGATCCGACAGTGCGAGGCCCGCCGCGCGCGAGCGCAGAAGGATCTCGGTCGAGCCGAGCGTCCCGGCGGCGAGCACGACGACGGGTGCTTCGATCACGATCTCGGCCGCGGCACCGTCGCCTTTCGCGCCGCCGGCTGGCGCCGCATGCACGCGCCAGCTCCCTTCGCGCCGCCTCGAGACGCGCGTGACCGAGATCTCGGTGAACATTTCCGCGCCGTGACGAGCCGCATCGGGAAGGTAGGTCAGAGCCACCGTGTTCTTGGCGCCGACGTTGCAGCCCGCGCAGCAGTCGCCGCAGCGCGTGCACGCCGGCTGCACGATGCCGGCCGGGTTCTGATTCTCGGCGAAGCTCACGGCGATGCGCGGCGCGACGATTTCGTGTCCGAGCGCCCGCCCAGCCGCCTCGAGCACGCCGAACTTCGTCATCTCCCGGGCGCGCGGGTCGCTCGAAGGGCGAAGCCACTGCTCGGCGCGCCGGTATCCCTCGTCGAGCGTCCTGTCCTGGACCATCTGGCCCGGCCAGACCTGGTCGGCGAACACGCGCGGGTCCGGCCGCAGCGACACGCCGGCGTTGACCAGCGATCCGCCGCCGAGCCCGCAGCCGACGAGCACGTGCATGTCCTCGCCGAGACGCACGTCGAAAAGCGCCGTGTCGGGTCCCATGCCGTAGGTTTTGCCGCGAACGCGGAACTCGTTCTTGAGCTCGGGGAACCGCGACGGGAACTCTCCGGTCAGGAACTCGCGGCCGCGCTCGAGAACGGCGACGCGCTTGCCCGCGCGCGCGAGACGGGAAGCGGAAACGCCGCCGCCGTAGCCGGAGCCGACGACGATCACGTCGTAGCTAGCCTTGAGAGTCGAAAGCGGCCTGCTCAATCTCGTCATGAAAGTCCCGCGTGAGAGCAAACCGACGCTCTAGATCGCGATCGTTCTTGATCGAGACGCATTGCGTCCATCAAGAATGTGAATCGCTATCTAAATTCAAAGCTCTAGCGCGATGGAAGAGATGAGGCAATGCCGGCTCGTGCGGCGGACGCGCTCAGTGGCCGATGGCGAGGTCGAAGAGTAGCTTGACGTTAAGGATGACGATGATGGCGGCGACGATGGCCGCAATGGCCGTGAGCCAGCGCGGGGCGACGAGCACGCCCATTTTTGCCCGGTCGCCCGTGAACATGACCAGAGGAATGACGGCGAACGGCAGTTGGAACGAGAGGATCACCTGCGACAGGATCAAGAGCTTCCCCGTCTCGGACTCGCCATAGGCGATGGTGACGCCTGCGGCGGGAATGATGGCGACGGCACGGGTGACGAGGCGGCGCAGCCACGGCGGGAGCCGGAAGTTGATGAACCCTTCCATCACGGCCTGCCCCGCGAGCGTCGCGGTGACCGTCGAGTTCAACCCGCAGCAGAGGAGGGCAATCGCGAACAGCGACGGGGCGATCGAAGCGCCGAGCAGCGGCATGAGCAGCGATTGAGCTTGCCCGAGCTCTGCAACATCCGTGCGGCCGGTCTTGTGGAATGTCGCGGCGGCCAGAATGAGGATCGAGGCGTTGATGAGGAGCGCGAACATGAGCGCTAACGTCGAATCGATGGTCGCGTACTTGATCGCCTGGCGCTTGTCCGCGAGGGTGTTGCCGTAAGCGCGCGTCTGGACGATGGCCGAGTGCAGGTAGAGATTGTGCGGCATGACGGTCGCGCCGATGATGCCGAGCGCGAGATAGAGCATATCGGGATTGCGCACGATCTCCGTCGTCGGGGCGAAGCCGGCAATCACGGCGCCCCACTGCGGATCGGCGAGCGCGATCTGGATGGCAAAGCACACTGCAATGACGCCGAGCAGCGAGATGATCAGCGCCTCGATCCAGCGGAAACCGATGTTTTGCAGCCAGAGGATGAGGAAGACATCGAGGGCGGTGACCACGACGCCGATCTCGAGCGGGATGCCGAACAGGAGGTTCAAACCGATGGCGGTGCCGATGACCTCGGCAAGGTCGGTGGCGCAGATCGCAAGCTCGGCAAAAAGCCACAAGGCCCAGGCGACGGGCCTCGGATAGGCATCGCGGCAGGCCTGCGCGAGATCGCGCCCGGTGGCGACGCCGAGGCGCGCGCAGAGCGCCTGCAGAATGATCGCCATGATGTTCGAGAGGAGGGCGACGAAGAGGAGCGCGTAACCGAATTTCGACCCGCCGGCGAGCGAGGTGGCCCAGTTGCCCGGGTCCATGTAGCCAACGGCGACGAGATAGCCGGGGCCAAGGAAAGCGGCGAGCTTGCGCAACGTCGATCCGGTGGCGGGCACGCGGATCGTGCGGAAAATCTCACTCAGAGGGGGTGCCTCGGACCCCCGGCGCCAGCCAGCCTGATGCTGACGCGCATCCTCGGCAACATGCATATCCATGGTGACAAACTAATGCAGTTGCAAATCATTTGCAACTGAAAAACGGTCGCAGGCGAGGGCGGCACTGAGCTCGCTGGGGAAAACTGTCCGTTCGCGTTTGAATTCAGGGGCTTGCGGCGGGCCGATCCTTCACGCCTTACCGCCGTAGCGCGACAGTTCTGACGCGGATCAGTTATTTCTTTTCATCATCCTTGTCCGACTTGCCGAGCTTCTTCTTGATGCTGGCAAGACCGTCCTTGAAGATGCCGTCGATGATACCGCGCGCTTCCTTGTCGGGCATGCCGTCGGCGTCGTAGGTGGCGGCCCAGGTGATATTAACCTCGTCCTCGTCGTCGTCGTCGGGGACGATCGAGAACTGCGCCTCGTAGTTCTTGACCGGGAGCGGGCTCTCGATGATGGCATAGCGGTAGCTGATCGGGCTCTGCGCGAGGAGCTTCTCCTTGATCTTGCCGCCGTCGGCGAGCGTGAGCGTCCGGAACGTGTCGTCTCCCTCCTTGCTCTCCTCGCAGGCCTTTATCGCGGGATGCCACTCGGCAATCGCGCACCAGCCGCCGAACTTCGCCCACAGCGCCGTCTTCTCCTCCTCGATCTTTTTCGGATCGACCTTGACCTCGAGCTTCTTGCCCGAGGCGAGGCTTGCCGCGCCGGCCACGTCCCCGAATGTCGCAATACCCACCGCCGCCAGCAGGCCCATCAACAGTCTGATCGTCATTGTTCACTCCCTATCGGGGCGCGCTCGCCCTGTTGCTTGGTCGAGGACATTGCCCCACAAAGTGCAACATTGTAGCGCAGTCGGCGGCCGACAGGAACCGGCAAGCGCGCGGGCCGATCAGCCTTAGAGACCGTTCTCGATGTGGCGCGGCCAGCGGCCCTCGACCAGGAACACGACGTCGAAGCCAATGTCGTGGCCCTGGTAGGCCGGCCGTCGCGCGAGCCACAGATCTGCCGCGCGCCGGATACGCTCGCCCTGGCGCTCCACAATGGAGGCCTCCGCCGCCTCGCCGGTCGCGCGGCGCTTGACCTCGACGAAGGCGAGTCGCCGGCCGCGCACGGCGACGATGTCGATCTCGCCGGACGGCGTCCTAAGGCGGCGCGCGAGGATGCGATAGCCCTTGGCCATGAGGAAGGCCGCCGCGATCCACTCCGCGACATGGCCGCGCCGGTGGCGCCGCCGCCTCTCGGCTGACGGCGCTACGTGCTCGCGATTCGCCCCCCTCGCCTTCATCGCCGTGCTCAGGGCCTCTTCAGCTTCAGGGCCAGATCATAGGCGCGCGACCTCGGCACGCCGAGCGTCTCGGCGGCGGCCTTCGCCGCGTCGCGCACGCTCAGCGTCTCGAGCAGGGACTTGACCTCTGCCGCGATCGCGTCATCGGAGACCGCCGCGTCGGGCCGAGGCCCGACGAGGATGACGACCTCGCCCTTGACCTCGATCTCGGCATAGGCCGCGGCAAGCGCCTCGAGCGTTCCGCGCCGGACCTCCTCGTGGAGCTTCGTCAGCTCGCGCGCGACGGCCGCGGGTCGGGAACCGAGCCCCTCATGTAATGCCGCGAGCGCCTCCGCCACGCGATGGGGCGCCTCGTAGAGCACGAGCGTCCCCGGGATCTTCGCGAGCGCTTCGATGCGCGCCCGCCGTGCCCCGTCCTTGGGCGGCAGGAAGCCCGCAAAGAAGAACGAATCGGTCGGCAGGCCGGAGACCGACAGCGCGGCGATCGCCGCCGAAGGCCCGGGGATCGCCACCACGGCATGACCGGCGGCGGCGCATTCGCGCACGAGCTTGTAGCCGGGGTCGGAGATGAGCGGCGTGCCCGCGTCCGAGATCAGGGCGACCGACTTGCCCTCCGCGAGCGCGGCCAGGATGCGCGGGCGCTCGGCCTCGGCATTGTGCTCGTGATAGGGCGCAAGGCGCGCCCCGATGGCGAAGGCCTCGAGCAGCTTGCCGCTGTGGCGCGTATCCTCGCAGCAGACGAGGTCGGCGCGCGCGAGAACGGCGAGAGCGCGCAAAGTCACGTCGCCGAGATTGCCGATGGGCGTCGCGACGAGATAGAGGCCGGGAGCGATGCGGCTCCGCCATGAGCCGCTCGATCTCGCCGGCGGCGCGCCGCGCTATGTCCGCGCCCGAGCCCCGCTCACCGGCACGCGGCGTGCCACGGTCGGCCCCGCGTCGGCTCCTCGTCTCCCCGTTCCCCATGGCGGCCTCCACCGCGCCGGTCGCTGACCGGATTTTCCTTAGTTCTCCAGGAGATATTTGCTCAACAGTGGCACGAAAGCCCTACACGGGGCCAGCGTGCCGGTCTAAGCAGGGTCGAGCGAGAGACTCGCGAGGTCAATGCCGGCCGAAACGTCGGGCGCACGGCGGCAATCGCAAATAGCCGTTTCGCCACGTCGAGGATTGCACGATGCTGAGCTCTGCGCCGCGCAGTCCTTATTCTTGCCGGCTCCAGCGCGCATTTGCCTGTGCCGCATTGGCTGTCGGCCTGGCCGGATGCGCAACCAGCCTCGGGCCCGAGCAAACCACGACCGCCGCGCTCGGCGAGCCGCCCCGGGCCGCGCAAAAGACCGTCCGCGTCGCGATGCTGCTGCCCATGAGCGGCTTCGGCCCGACGGCCGCCATCGCCAAGGGCATGAAGCAGGCCGGCGAAATGGCGCTGTTCGAGCTCGACAATCCCAACGTCCAGCTCGTCGTCAAGGACGACAAAGGCTCCCCCGAGGGCGCGGAAGCCGCGGCCGCCGAAGCCATTAGCGAGGGCGCCGAGATCATTCTTGGGCCGTTGACGGGCGCCGCGACGCGCGGCGCGGCCGGACCCGCGCGGAAGGCCAATGTCCCTGTCATCTCCTTCTCGAACGACCGGCAGGTTGCCGGCGGCGGCGTCTACCTCATGAGCTTTCTCGCCGAGCAGGAGGTCGAGCGCATCGTGTCGTTCGCCGCCTCCCAGGGAAAAAGGCGCATTGCCGCGCTCGTGCCGGCCGATGCCTATGGCCGCGTCGTAGATCCCGCTCTCAGGGCGGAGGCGGCGCGCTCAGGCGTCGACGTGGCCATCGTCGAATCCTATCCGCCGCAGGCCAACGCCATGCTCGGCCCCGCCAAGCGCGTCGTCGACGAGGTGAAGGCCAGCGGCGACACGGATGCGCCGATCGACGCGCTGCTGCTTGCCGGCGGCCAGGACGTGCTTCCCCATCTCGGGCCGATCATCGCCTACTCCGGGCTCGACACGACGCGCGTCAAGCTGCTCGGCACGGGGGCCTGGGAATACCAGGGCATAGGCCGCGAGACCGCTCTATTGGGGGGCTGGTATCCCGGACCCGATCCGCGCGGATGGCAGGACTTCTCGGGCCGGTTCATGCGCTCGTTCGCAGCCCCGCCGCCGCGCCTCGCGAGCCTCGCCTACGATGCGGTGAGCGTCGCCGTCACCCTCTCGCAAGCCCCGCCAGGGGCACGCTTCACGGCGGCCAATCTCACGCGCCCGTCCGGGTTCTCGGGCGTGGACGGCGTCGTGCGGTTCAGCGAAGGCGGGCTGCCCGAGCGCGATCTCGCGGTGCTCGAGGTGCGCCAGTTCGGGTCGGTGATCGCCGATCCTTCGACGAGCGCGCCGGCCGCGCAAACGCGAATTTCGGCGGTCCCCAAGCCTTGATTGTGCAATTCGCGGATTGCGACGTTTCCGAGGTCAGGCGGCAATCGCCTTGCGGTCGCGCGCCACTACGACTGCGGGCTCGATGCGCCCGATGACCGGCGCGCCGGCGACGTTTCTCACGACACGCATGACCGAGCTCAGATCCGCGATGAGGCCCTCGAGCTCATAGGCCGCCGCATCGAGCTTCACGGCCGCCAACTCCTGGTGCGATTTCGCGGCCGCCGCGCCTGCGATCGGGCGCTTGAGATTTGTGGCGAGCCGTTCCCATTTCGTCTTTTCCGGAAGGGGGTCGGTCATTTCGAAGGGCAGAATCGGGCGTGGAGGCGCGATCACGGCCGGTTCGCGGTCCAATTTCTCGGCCAGTTTTTCGAGGAATGCATCGAATTCTGTCTCTGGCCCGGTCGACGGCCGCAAGCGCGCGATCCAGCGCATGCGACAGAAGCTGCGCAAAGTCCGCAAGCCGATCGACTTCCAAATAGACCATTCTTTAGCCCGTTTGCTAAAAGGCAGAAATGCAACGAGTGAGCTTATTCGTTTTCCAATTCAAGCCCAATTCGAGACACGCAAAAGCCAGTTTTTAACTTTGAAAAGCCATGGTGTTTTTTCGGTAAAGAAATGCGTTGCACATAAAAACGAAATGAAAGCCCTGCGGTTGCAACTCGACGCCATCCCTTCTATTTGAGCCTCATCCGAAGCCGAGCGAGGGGCACGATGGCGCAAGATCGGGACCGGCCGGCGGCCAAGGGGCTCGTCCAGCAACAGTTCGGCCGCCACGCGGGCGCCTACGCGACCTCGTCTGTCCACGCCAAGGGCCAAAGCCTCGAGCGGCTCATCGCTCTCATGCATCCGCAACCGTCCTGGCGCGTGCTCGACGTTGCGACCGGCGCCGGCCATACGGCATTGGCGATCGCCCCGCACGTCGCCCACGTCGTGGCGAGCGACATGACGGCCGAGATGCTGGCCGAGACGGCCAAGCTCGCCGCGGCGCGCGGCCTTACCAACGTCGAGACGGCGGAAGCCGACGCGGAGCGGCTTCCCTTTGCCGATCGAAGCTTCGACGCCGTCACCTGCCGGCTCGCTGCCCACCATTTCGCCGATCCGGATCGCTTTGTCGCCGAGGCCTGGCGCGTCCTCGAGCCTTCGGGCCTGCTCGGCCTCGTCGACAATACCGCACCCGACTCCCACACCATGCCCGGCCTCGGGCCGGCGGAGATCGCCGAGGCGGCCGCGCGCCTACAACCGCTTCGAGGCGCTGCGCGATCCGAGCCACGCTCGCGCACTCTGCGGTCGAGGAGTGGCGCGGCCTCATCACCGGGGCGGGGTTCGTGATCGAGGCCACCGAGCGAGCCAAGAAGGACATCGATTTCGAGGATTGGGTGCGGCGCATGGGCTGCGACGCGGAAACGATCGCCCGCCTCGAGGCCTTGCTGCTCGGCACGGCCCCTCTCGCGCGCTTTCTCGCCCCGCGCCGGGAGGCGGACCGCCTTACGTTCGATCTCGAGGAGACGATCTTCGTCGCGCGCCGGGGCAGATGACGGAAAGGCTGGTCAAGACGCCGCACAGTGCCTATCTCTCGGCCGCCCGAGGAACCGACGGGGACAGACCGAGGACAGACGATGGCTGACCGCCTGGCTTGGAAAGACGCCACAGCCCCGACGCTCGCCGAGCTCGAGACGTTGGCGGCGTCGGCCTGGGAGCGGCTGCCGGCGCACTTCCGCGCCATGTGCGCCGATCTCGTGATTCGCGTCGAGGACTACGCGCTGGACGAGGTCCTCGACGAGCTCGACATCGACAGCCCGTTCGACCTCATGGGCCTCTATCATGGCGTGAGCCTCAATCGTAAGAGCACGCTCGACGTCCCTCGCGAGCCCGATCTCGTGGTGCTCTACCGTCGCGCAATCCTCGATTACTGGGCCGAAAGCGATGAGACGCTGGGCGACATCGTCACTCACGTGCTCGTGCATGAGGTCGGCCATCATTTCGGCTTTTCCGATGCCGATATGGAGGAGATCGAGGCTGCCGCGCTGGCGTGATGCTTTATGGCCGCTATGTTCCGTCATGTTGCCGGGGCATCCTTGTCTTGTTAACCAATTCGGGCGATGGTAGCGACTTGCGCGAGCTGTGACGGGATCGAGCATAAGGGGGATCGTGTGAAACCCTTGAGGACTTGGAAACCGCTGCTCGCGGGCCTCGCGATGGCGCTGGGCTTGGTGCCGTGGGCCTTGCGCGCGGACGAGACGCCGACTCCCGAGGAATACGTGGCGCACGTCGGCGGCGATGCGGAGGTTCTTCCTCCAGGGGCCCTCAAGCTCGACGGGCGTCCGCAACTCTGCGGCCAGCGCCCGACCGTCATCGACAGCCAGCTCGACGACTACGGCGCCGCCTATCCCGGATTCCTCATCCTCAATCCACGGCTCATGGCCAAGGTTTCGACGCCGGTGAAGCAGTGGATCTATGCCCACGAGTGCGGGCATCAGTTCCGGGGCCCGGACGAGGAGACTGCCGATTGCTTCGCCGTCCAGCGCGGGCGCCGGCAGGGCTGGCTGGCGCCGGAGGGCATCGAGGAGATCTGCCAGTTCATCGCGCCGGCCAAGGGCGACAGCATGCACTTCTCGGGCTCGCACCGGTGCGAGTACATGCGCCAGTGCTACGAGGACCCGAACATCCGTTAGCATTCGGGCGCCTTTCCCTCGACCGGCTTATCCCCGGGCATCTTCGCCTCAGCTATATTGGACACGACCCTCGCTCCGCATTGCGGAAGCTGCCTGCGATGCCCTTTTCAAACTTTACCCGGAAGCTCTTGGCGCTTGCCGAAACCGTTCATCGGTGGCTGGAGGCGCTCGACGCCCTCGATGACGAGCGCCGCGAGAAGGTCGCGCGCTACGCCGAGGATATCGCCGATACGCTTGCCCGCGCCGCGGAGGCCTATGCGCGGCTCGAGGCCGACGCCGGCGACAAGATGGCGGCCCGCCAGGTCGTCCGCGAGCTCGGCCGCATCAGCGGCTATCTCGAGACCCTCGTCCAGGTCCTGCGCCACCATCTTGACGGGCGAAAGCTCTCGGGCGTTATAAGGCGGCTCGAACAGCTGGGCCCCGAGCAGGCGCGGGCCTCCCTCGCCGCTCTCGAGGCGCCGGCGCGGGTCGACCGTCTGATTGCCGCCGAAGGGTATTTCCGCGGCCTTGCCGACGGATTGCGGGCGTGAGGATCGCCCCTGATGAGGAGCCGATGGAGAAGTTCACCAAATTGACCGGTGTCGCCGCACCCTTGCCGATGCGCAATGTCGACACCGACATGATCATTCCCAAGCAGTTCCTGAAGACGATCAAGCGCACCGGGCTCGGCAAATCGCTGTTTCACGAGCTGCGCTACCACGCGGCCGGACACGAAAACCCGGACTTCGTGCTGAACAAGCCGGCCTACCGCAACGCGACGATCCTCGTCACGGGCGAGAACTTCGGCTGCGGCTCCTCGCGCGAGCATGCGCCCTGGGCGCTGCTCGACTTCGGCTTTCGCTGCGTCATCGCGCCCGATTTCGCCGACATCTTCTACAACAACTGCTTCCAGAACGGCATTCTGCCGATCAAGCTCGCCCACGCCGAGGTCGAAAAGCTCCTCGACGACGCGTCGCGGGGCGCCAATGCAACCTTGACCATCGACCTCGAGGCGCAGGAGATCCGCGGCCCCGACGGCGGCGTGATCCGCTTCGAGATCGATCCCTTCCGCAAGCATTGCCTGTTGCACGGCCTCGACAACATCGGTCTCACGCTCGAGAAGGAGCCGTCGATCAAGTCGTTCGAGGAGACAGCGGCTGCCGCGCGGCCGTGGGCCTGAGACGTGGAGCTCGAGCAGCCGGAGTAAGACGATGGCGAAAGCCCTTCACATGATGGTGCGCGTCCTCGACGAGAAGCGCTCCGTGGCGTTCTACGAGAAGGCGTTCGGCCTCTCGGTCGCCGGCCGCTACGAGTGGCCCGACTTCACGCTCATCTACCTGCAAGAGCCCGGAAGCCGACTTCGAGCTCGAGCTCACCGTCAACAAGGGCCGCACCGAGCCCTACGAGCCCGGGACGGGCTACGGGCATCTCGCTTTCGTCGTCGACGATCTCGACGCCGAGCGGGCGCGCATCTTGGGCCAGGGCCTCGCGCCCAAGGACATCAAGCAGATGACCTACGACGGCAAGCCCTTCGGCCGGTTCTTCTTCATCGAGGACCCCGACGGCTACAAGATCGAGGTCCTGGAGCGCGCCGGCCGGTTCGGCTGAGTGCTCGGGCCCTCGGCACAAGCGCAAGCCTCGCATCAGCTCGTGCCGCTATCTCTCTGCAAAGGCATAGCATTTAATGCCAGGCCCCATGATGTTGCGCCCCCGCGCAACGTCTGGTGCCGGGCCCGCGGGGAGGCATGCACCGTCTCGTGCCAGCGGCATTCGATGATGCGGCGGACCGGGAGCAAAAGCTCTCGCCCGCCTCGCCCGGTGCTGCCATCGCGCCCGCGCCGGCGCAGGCCGCTCTCGCCTGTCCGCACACGGCAGTCCTCTGCCCCGCGCTTGCAGGGCTCATCGGCAACTCGAGCGCGGTCGGCGACGAAGCCCGCGAGTGGGCGGAGCGACTGCGCCCCTGCGCCTCCTGCCGGGTGGCCATGGGCGCCAAGCGGACGCAGCTCTCCGGGCTGCGCCTCGGGAAGCGCGAGCGCGAAGTCCTGCTCGGGGCCGCGCGCCACGAGGTCTACACGGTGACATCGCCGGGGATCGGCCGGTCGGCGAGCGCCGCACTGCGCCGCGCCGCCCAGACGTTGCGCCGGGCCGGGCTGCTCGAGCCTGCCGTCGATCCCGTGCAAGGCGGTAGCCCAGGAGCCGGGCGCCTCCTCGCCCCGCGCGGCCGTCACGCTGACGCCGTTCGGCCGCTACGCGATGGCGGCGTTCGGGCGCTTTCTCGAGCGGGGAAGCCCCGTGCGCTGGACGCGCCCCAGGGCCGGGGTCGAGCTGCCGGGAAAAGACCCGTCTGATCTCGCCGGGGAGGCGCTCGCTCTCGCCCGCGCCGAGCTTCACCGCACGCTCGAGGAATTGAAGCGCGTCCTCCTCGCCGCCGTTGCCCGGCCGGTGCGCGATCCCGCGCTCCTCGACGCGGTGACGCGCCGCCTCCAAGGCAAGGCGCAGGGGCTTCGCGATCTGCTCGAGGCGAGGCGAGGCGCTTAACGCCAAGATGCGCATCGACGCGTACGAGCTCCTCCGCTCGGGCCGCTGCCCAAGGCGCTTATGGACGAGGCCGGTTTCACGACGCCCCTCGAGCGCTCTTTGGTCTCTTCTGAGAGCGGACGGGGCGAGCGGTAGCTGCTACCTGCGTGTTCAGCGCCACGGCGGCGCGAATGAGCGCGACCAACGCCTTTTCATTGATCTTGTCGCCCTCGTGGAATATCGATGGCGCGCCTCACGTTGCCTTCGAGGCTGGAGTTGAAGAGGCCTGAAGGGTCCTCGAGCGCGGCGCCCTTGGCGAAGGTCAGCTTCACGACGGCCTTGTACGTCTCGCCGGTGCAGATGATGCCGGCGTGCTCCCAAACCGGAACCCCCAACATCGAGTTCGACGGCTTTCTCCATTTCACCTCCTCGACCACGTCGGGGTCGGCCTCTTTGATGAGACTTCGGACGCGAGCGAGCGTCTCGCCCCGCCAATCAGAGAGCTCCTTTATTCTCGCATCGATCGGCTGAGAGGGAGAGGCTTCTGCTTTTGCTTCCTTCGAACCGATCTTCACCTTTTTCATGGGGTGTCGCTTTCTTCATGGTCATTGTCGCTCGATGCCTTGTGAGAACGATGCGTCGACACGTTGACGACAAGGAAAAGCGTCAGCGCCCCGATCATGAGCGCGACAGCGAGCCCCAACCCGAGAAGGTCGAGGTCGCCGGTGCGCGCAACGGCCTCCTTTGCGAATAGGACCGCAAGGACTGCAACAATGACGCTGATCAGATTGTTCTTTAGATCTTCGAGATTGCGGATGACGAGCCACTCGGGAAGCGCAAGCGTGTTGTCGATAAACAGAACAAACAGTCCAGCGCAGATGATGTAGCCGACGATTGCGATCAGAAACACGTCAATGGCCGCCAGCAAGCCGACTGCCAGCAGTCTCCCGCCTTCGGATGAGACGGAGCCTTCTTGGATCGTTGCGAAGATAACCGATACAACGACGGCGGTCTCGTAGAGAATGAGTGCCACCGCGCCGGCGTAGATGCTGAGTACGACGACGAGAATGATGTATTTGGTTGATGCTAGCATTTGGCGCAACATGGGGGCCTCGTCGGTTGACGGTCCTTGATACCATCGACGACCGCTCACGCCACGCACGCACCTCGCGACTTCCCGCTCACATGCGTTCGCCGGGCAAAGGGCTCGCTTGCTTCACCCAAGCGGCGAGCTGAGGCGCCGTCGGATGTCGTGGTAGGCGGCTTCAATCAAGTCGCTCAAAGCCTCAGCGTCCAGTTCTTTGCCGGGGCGCAGCTTCACATGACGCATGCGCTTGCCCTCGCCTTCGAGCAGGCCGGCGGGATCCGCGAGCATGGCGCCATAGTAGAAACCGACATTCGCATGTGCCTTGAACGCGTTGACATATCCAAACGGCGCGTCCCCCACACATGCGACCGGACATCCGTCGTGCAGGAGCTCGCGGACATCGGCGCCGCAGCCGCGCATGCGCTCAAACCATGTGCGCGTCATCAGTCGGAGCGGATCGGTGAAGTCGGAAAACCAGGCCTCAATCTGAGGATCTCGTCGGACCGCACTGGGGAACCGCAGTAGATCGTTCATCTGACCAGGATGCCAGTTTGTCGGGCGTCGAGAAACCCTCGCTACTTCCCGCTCACATGCGCTCCCCGGGCAGAAGGCTCGCTTGCTTCACCCAAGCGGCGAGCTGAGCCTCGTCGAGCGGGTCGTGCTCATGGATGTCGAGGGTGCGCGTGTCGCGGCTCTTGGACTCGCCGCTCAAACCAGCCCCGTGCGGTCTTCGACCATCAAGCGAGGTTCAGCTTCGCGTCGAGTGAAAAACGTCCGGCACCCGTCAGGTAGAGAACAAAGAGGCCCGCCATGATGCTGACGTTCTTGTAAAAATTGATCTCGGCCCCGACCTGCTCCGCCCCTGACATGGTCCAAAAAGGGTGTCCGATGACTGCGGTTGCGAGCGTGTATAGCCCGAGCAGCACTGCGAGCGGCCGCGTGAAAAGACCGAGGACGATGGCCATGCCGACACCCAGCTCCATGATCACTGCGATCGGCGCCGCCAAGGAAGGAAGGGGCACACCGGTTTGGGCGAAGTAGGCGACCGTCCCGCTGTATCCGATCAGCTTCTGCCAGCCGAACACGACAAACAGGATCATCATGAGGAGTCTCGAGATCAGGAGAAGTGGATCCTTGATCTGGTCGGCACCGAATGTGTTGCGCATGTGATCTGTCTTTCTAGGGCGGGGGTCGAGAGCAATCTCACTTTGGGGCGAGCGACGCCACGTATGAGGGAAGACGCTGGCCTGTCCATCGCGCCGCATGACATTGCTGTAATTCCGGCGCCGGGACAACGCCGGTTGATTGGAACAGCCTGTTTGCACTGGGCAAAGATTGTGGGCGACGCGAAACCACCGGTGGTGCTCTGTCTTCATGGCGTTGTCGCTTTCTTAGACCCGTGCCCACCAAGCGGATGACTGCCACACGAGATCAGACTACCGCCACATAGATCAGACCATAGTGCCGTCCAGCTGGCGTCGAACGGTCCGCCTAGGAGAGGGGGCTTTCATGGGACACCTGTTCAAAAAAATATCGAAGTTATCGGTTTGGCTGCTCTTATGGGCGGGCCTCGCGGTCCAATCCGCCAACGCTCAAAGCGCGCACTATCCCCCCGCCGATGAAGCGTGGGACGGAACCTCCTACAGGGCCCTGGTTCAGCGGGTTGAGGACAAGGGTTTGCCGCTGCCAACGCTATCGGACGCCGCGACGAAGCCGGTCTTCGAGCGGATGGTCGATGTCGACAATATCCCACTGCGTATGGGCCTCAATCGGGATCTCTCCATCACCATACGCTTTCAGAGGTTGGACAGTGCTCTGGACCCGATTCATAAGCTTGTCGTCCTTTATTCGAAAGAGACGCAAAAGGGGAAGCCCTATGCCTCGGAGCTCGCCAGGCTGATGGTCTATGAGTCCAAGGTCTCGGCGGCATTGCTGGACCTTAGTGAGCCATATCTCTCAACCCTCGCACAGGACAAGAGATATCAAGTCCATGTCGCTTATCTTGATCGGGTGAAAAGCGGCGCCCGTCAGCTCTATTCCGGTCTCGTGCAGGGCATGACTGAAACGCGCCTTTACTCCAAGCCTGACATTCTCAAGATGATCAAGGGCGCTCTCGACGGACTGCCATCCTATCACCCGATCATCACGGACCAGGATAGGCAGGATCTTGTCCAGAAGCTTACGCAGCAGATTTCGATAACGACCGATCAGCAGCTGAAAACCGCCCTTACCGAGCTGCGCGATACGCTCGAGCATCGCCGGATTCCAACGTAGGACGAGCAAGCGATCAAACGCAGCGCGTAGGGCGGGTTAGCCGAGGGCGTGCGCCGCCACCCTTGTGCGATGAAGTCGGCGATGGCACGCTTGGTGTTGCCTTCGAGGCCGGCGTTGCTCAGGGTGAGTTCTTCGTCTTTGACCCAAACCGGACATCGGCCGCGTCCTGCCGGGGGGAAGCGACGCAAGAACGGCGGCTACCTAGCTGCCGTGAGAAGGACCTCCGCATCGCGAGCCATTCGACGAACGATATCCCCCGCTGGTTCGATTGCGCGGATCAGCCCTACGACCTCCCCGACGAATGTGTTGCTTCCTTGGGGATCGCCGTTTGCCCAGGCCGCCCGATACTTGGCGGCTTCTTGGTCGGCAACCGCCTTCAGCTCTGCCTCGCGGCCGTGCCAACGCTCGATGAATTTGTTGCGTAGGACGCGCGCAGTGTAGCGCGCGGGCCAGTCGAGCTTTCGCGCCAGGTCCATGACCTGCGAGCGAACCGTGTCGTCACCGGTGGCGGCGAGCGCCGCGTCCAGCATGCGGTGGCTGACGTTGGCTTCCCTAGATGCCCACAGCCGTGAGCCGACAAGAACGCCATCGGCGCCGAGCATGAGGGCCGCTGCGAGCCCGCGTCCATCGCCAATTCCACCGGCCGCGCACAGAAGTGTCTTTGGCGACTTGTCTGCAATTAGATCCGCGACCTCGGGAACGAGAGTGAACGTGGAGCGCCGCTCGCCATGACCACCGGCTTCTGCCCCTTGAGCGACGATGATGTCTGCCGCGCAATCGAGCGCGTGCTCGGCATCCTGGCGTGTTTGAATCTGGCAAATCAGGTCGGCGCCCGTTGCCTTGACGCGGCCGGCAAATGGCGCCGGATCGCCAAACGACAAGAAAATGGCGCGCGGCTTGTGCGAAAGAGCGAGGTCGAGAAGGTGAGGCTGTTTGCGCAAAGACCAAGTGATGAAACCGCAGCCGACCGCTTGATTGCCGGCGGCGCTGAACTCTCTTTCCAGCCAGTCCGCGTCGCCGTATCCACCACCTATAAGGCCAAGGCCGCCCGCTGCCGAGACCGCGGCGGCGAGACGCCCGCCCGCCGCGAACGCCATGGGCGCAGAGATAATCGGATGGGCGATGCCGAGGCGCGCCGTCAGCCGCGTCGATAAGGCCATTCTGCGCTCTCCATGCCCATCATCCTCATCTTGTGGACAGTTGGTTCCGAAGGCGGAAAGAGACGTATTCAAGCCTCAGTCGGACCGAATCACGCCAGAAAGCAACAAGCCAGGGGTTGACCTGTATGTGGGTTAATCACCGCCTTCGACCCCGCCATCCTTTGGCACTCTGAAGCGAGTCTCCGAGAACGGCGATGACGCCATGACGATTTATAGAAGTTCGTCGCGCCCCAATTGGTGCGTTCTGGCCATTCGGGGGCTGGCCGGAGCCATCATCCTGCTGGGCCCGCCGGTCCACGCCCAGGAACTCGAGATCCGCCGCTGGAACCATTTGCCGATCGACCGGAACTTCGTCACAGCCAATTATGCGCGCACTGAAGGCGATATTGCCTTCGACCCTGTGCTTCGGATCGAAGATGCAGCCGTGGAGATGGACACCTGGCTGCTTGGCTATATCCGAACTTTCGAGTTTCTCGACAAAACGGCACGCGTCGAGATCCGCCAGCCTTGGCAGTCGGGAAGCTGGACCGGAGTGCTCGACGGAACACCAACGTCAATCAGCCGCGAGGGATTGGCGGACGCGTTCGTGAGGTTTGCGGTGAACCTGGTGGGGGCACCGCCGCTGACCGGAAAAGACTTCACCCTCTACCGCGCTGCGGCGAAGGTTGAGACGATCGTGGGCGCGGCACTCGGCGTGCAGATCCCCACCGGCGAGTACTTGGAAGACAAGCTGATCAATCTCGGAACGAATCGCTTCACGTTCCGGCCGCAGATTGGCGTGAATCAGCAGTACTACAATTGGTCGTTTGAAGGCACCGCCATGGTGTCGATCTATACGGACAACACGTCGTTCTTCAAGGGCAACTTGCTCGAGCAGGATCCGTACTACACCATCGACGGAAGCATCGAATACTCGTTCGCGTCAGGGATCTGGGTCTCTGCGGGCGCCGGGTTTGGTGTCGGCGCCCGGTCAGCGGTGAACGGCGTGGAGAAGGACGACTACAAGGAAGATTATGCATGGTCCGTGAGTGCCGGCTTTCCCGTCACGCGCTCGCTGGGGTTCAAGGCGACATATATCCAAGCGGATCATTGGGCCGAGGTGGGAACTACCTCGCAGACAGTCGGCGTTGGATTGGTGGGGACTTGGTAGGGAGGCTTCGCATTTCTCCATCTGGCAACAATCGGACCTGCCCACACGTCCGCTATTTGCCTGCTTTCGAGGGGAAAGCTGACATCGGCCGCCAGCGCCGAACAATCACGAGTTTTGAGCACGCGCCCTAGTCAGCACTTGGCCGCGCGTTGAAGAGGCCTGACAGGCAAAACGGAAAACATTTGCTCAGGGCGAGTTCTTCGTATTTTGACCGATGCTGTCGATAAAGGTCTTGTGAGGGCCGCCAAACGGTGATTCCGTCAGCTGAGCTTGGGTCAGCGGCGGGGGGCGCGGCGATGATGGGGCGGCGGAGGCGGGATCAGGGCAAGCTTTTCTACGAGTTCCGGCTCGAGGACCGCATCCCTGAGAAGCACCTTTTGCGGCGCATGAACGTGTTCGTGACGGCCGCGCTCGCCGACCTGCACAAGGAGCTCGCGCCCTACTACAGCGACATCGGCCGCCCCTCGGTCGACCCCGAGCTCATGATCCGGATGCTCATCGTGGGCTATTGCTACGGCATCCGCCACGAGCGGCGCCTCTGCCAAGAGGTCGAGCTGCACCTCGCCTACCGCTGGTTCTGCAAGCTCGATGTCGACCAGACGGTTCCGCACCACTCGACGTTCTCGGCCAACCGGTTGGGCCGCTTCCGCGACAGCGACATCCTGCGCCACATCTTCGAGCGCGTCGTCTGGTCAGCGATGGCCATCGGTCTCGTGAAGGGCGAGGGCTTCGCCGTCGATGCGAGCGTGCTCGAGGCCAATGCCAGCCGTTACCACGGCAAGGCTCCCGACGAACTCGATTGGACGGATGCGCAGCGCCAGCGGCGCGCCGTGGCCGAGTATCTCGCCGCGATCGAGGCAGAGGCCGAGGCGAAGGCGACATCGGATTCGGACGATGGCGATGGCTCGGGAGGAAAACCGCCGCCCAAGCCTGACCGCAAGAGCCCGAAGGTGATCTCGCCCTCCGACCCCTCATCGGCGTGGACGGCCAAGGCCAACAAACGCGTGCTGTTCGGCTACGGGCTCAACTATCTCATCGACATCGAGAACGCAGTCATCGTCGATGTCGAGGCGACGCCGGCCAGGACCTACGACGAAGTTGCGGCGACTAAGACCATGATCGATCGCACCGAGAGGTGCTTCAACCTGAAGCCCAGGCGACTCGCCGCTGACACGGCCTATGGCACCGGCCGCTTCCTCGGCTGGCTGGTCAAGGACAAGCGGATCACGCCGCACATCCCGGTGTGGGACATGAGCGCGCGCGAGGATGGCACGTTCTCGCGATCCGACTTCACCTTCGATAAGAGGCGCAACGTCTACATCTGCCCGGCAGGCAAAGTGATAACGACCAGCGGCCAAGTCTGCGCCGATCGGGGCATCCGCTATCTGGCCTCTGTGTCCGATTGCCGTGCGTGCCCCCTGAAGCCGAAGTGCTGTCCGAACATGCCCTCTCGGCGCATCGTCCGCGACATCAACGAGGACGCCCGGGATGTGGCCCGGCGCAAGATGAGGACGAAGGCGTTCCTCAAGTCCCGCGATGAGAGAAAGCGCATCGAGATGCGCTTCGCGCACTTAAAGACCCATCACGGCTTCGAGCGCTTGAGGCTGCGCGGCCTCTCCGGCGCCCGCGACGAGTTCCACCTCGCGGCCATCGTGCAGAACTTGAAGACGCTGGCCCTGCGTCTCATCAAACCGCCGCCAGACCTCGCCGCCGCGTGAGTTGCGTCCTGCGTCGGCGCCCGTGACGTCCTGCACATCGCGACTGCCCAAAGCGGCGCCGAGGCCCATCCGTCAAAGGAAAATCACCTCGAGTTGACCCGCCGAGCCAGCGCAGGTCTCGCGCCCGACTTTATCGACAGCATCGACCCGATGCTGACGAAGTCAGCGCACTGCCGTGATCACTCTGGACGCGTGTAGACCCAACAGGCGATCAGCACGACCGCGCAATCCACCGCGGCATAGGACGTCAATGTTGGAGCGGGTTGACCATCGACGATGAAGCTCACAAGCCGGCCGGTCAGGAGCCCGCCCGCAAACAAGATCGTGGTGAGAACGGCAGTATTCCGGAGCGTGTCGCTGAAGGCCGAGTAGAACCAGAAGCACGCCAGCGCCAGATATAGGCCCATGAGGGCTCTCAGGATGTGAGCAAAGTTCACGCCGAGATCGGTGACGCCCAGAAACGTGCTGGCGTACCATGCCGGGTCTATCCCGTACAGCAACGCGATAATCGAGACGCCGACGAACGCCAGGATCAGGTACGCCTTTTTTATCTGCATGCTCGAGTCCCCAGGACTGCCGTAAGTGGAGGGTAGGTGAGGATAGTCTGCGGTTCAAGCTTCCAACGTCCGTTGTTGGCCCCAATCGGACCTGCCCACACGTCCGCTATTTGCCTGCTTTCGAGGGGAAAGCTAACATCGGCCGCCAGCGCCGAACAATCACGAGTTTTGAGCACGCGCCCCAGTCAGCACTTGACCGGCGTTGAAGAGGCCTCAAGGGTCCTCGAGCGAGGCGCCCTAGGCGAAGGTCAGCTTCACGACGCTCTTGCCCGTCTCGCCGGTGCAGATGCCATCATGCGCCTCGACTAGCGCGGCACGATCACCAGCTTGTCTCTCGGTATGGCATCGAGCGTCGGCTTATCAATATTGAGATGAGCCATTACCAGTTCGGGCGGGGTGTGGGCCAACCATTCCGAAAGCGACAGGTCCTGGTAGAAGCTGCTCTTGAACATTTCCAGGAAGATAAGGTCTGTGGTTCCTGTGTTCTCGACGTAATGCAGCAAGGTTTTTTCTACGTACCCAACGTCTCCCGCTTGAAAGTCCATGGTGCGAGCCTTGTTACCCGTCGCCACTACAGTCATTCTTCCCTTGCCCGCGATGTAGTACTGCCATTCGTCCGCATTCGGATGCCAGTGCAGTTCGCGCATGCCTCCCGGGCGGACCGTGACCATTGCCATCGCCACGTTAGTTGATGCTTTGAAGATGCTCGAATGAACAATGCGCACTTCTCCACCCTTCGTGAGCTTCGTCGGCGGGATCTCCATCGTGCGAAAGGCGAAATTCTCCGAGGATTTCCCGAGTTCTCCCGCAGCCGCGTTCTGGTCGGCCTCCAGTGGTCCCGGGACCGTAGTCTGAAGAATGAATAGCTCGTGCTTGGGTAGATTGTTCAAGGCCGCTTCGGCAACGCCGAAGTTCTTTGACAGGACCTCACGCGGCAGGTGTGCCATCGAATTGCTCAACAGGACCGTTTCTGACTCAGAAAAATTGCCATCGTCGAAGACCAGCATGAATTCCGTACCGTCCGGATCGAGGCCTTGGATCGAATGTGGAATCCCGCTGGGGAAATACCACAGGTCGTTTTTCTTCGTATCGGCGACGAAACTCTTGCCATCGCGATCAATGGCCGTTATTCGCGCACTGCCGTAAAGCACGATCGCCCACTCGTCCGCCGTGTGCCAGTGCAGTTCGCGAACTCCTCTCGGCCGTCAGCCTCATATTTACGCCCGCCATATCTTTCGAAACCGGCAGTTCGCGAACGGTCACTTCCCGTACGCACCGCCTTCGTAGTCTTCTTGTTCGCCAAGGAGAACGGATATTTGATGCGCGCGACCAGACTCTCGGAATTGGTCGCGAGTAGTCATGCGGAATTCCTGGTTCTGGCGGTCCAGATGCGCAATCGAGCGACCAGGGTCGATAGCGTTGCGGTGAGGTCGCTGTGCCATCGCGTCGGTCACCGCCATACCTCCAGCCGCTGCCAGGACAGCGGAACCGGTTCTAAGAAACCCGCGACGCGATAATCGATTTTGGATGCAATCATTCTCAATTGGAGGCCTCCTTTGGACTTGGCCCTCGCCACAACGTTCCACGAGAGCTTAGGAACCAGTTGGGCAACTCCTGCTATTGCAGCGTCGGGACAACCGTTCGGCGCTCCGGCGCCACTGGGTCCAGATCGATCGCGCAAGCGCAGCTCGAGCGCAATGAAGCAAGGAGCTGTTGGGTGGCAATGCGCTCTGCAAGGCTCTCCACTACTGCAGGGATACGCCCACGTCTCTGATGAGATAACGCTCAGAGTATCAAACAGCCCATTAGCTCTGCCCGAACAACCTTGAGGACGATTGGTCGGCTAAGACTTAATCCGACACATGGTGTTCTGGCGCTTTAGCGCAGCGAGAGCCGAGGCGTGGACCTAAAACGGTATGTCCGCTTATGGCCGATTTCGTTGACAAAGTCGCCGGGGAGGTCGGCGCGGCCGCTGGATCGGCCCTATCGTCGCCGTCGCCCCAGCCCGAGGGGCGACTTGGAACTCACCTCACTGACGCAACCTACGCTGACGCAACGCACGCCACTCGGCGATCGGGCGGCGGTCGGATGAGGAGCTTGGCGAGCTTGCGCAGGTTCTGCGCCGTGGCGGCGAGCAGGAACTCGTCCCTGGCGCCGCGCGGGCCGCGCAGGCGCAGCCGGTCGAGGCGCAGGATGCGTTTCAAGTGCGCGAACTGCATCTCGACCTTCTTGCGATCACGGCGCGACCGCGCGTAGGCCTCGGTGCCGAACAGCGATCGGGCAACGTCGCGCGCCGCTTCATAGATGCTGCGCGGGATCTTGCGCACCGGCTCCTTCGGGCAGCAGCGCGGCTTCAGCGGACAGCTCCGGCAGTCGGCCGTCGCACCCCGATAGAGCCGCTGCTCGTCGTTGACGATCGTGCCACTGGTCCTGAGGGGCTTGTTGGCCGGGCAGATGTAGACATCGTCGTCCTCATCGTAGCGGAAGTCGGCGCGGCTGAAGCTGCCATCCTCGCGCGCCGACTTGTCGATGACCGGGATGTGCGGCGCGATGCCCTTCTCCTCGACCAGCCAGTTGAGCATCGGGGCCGAGCCGTAGGCGGTGTCGGCGGCGAGCAGCTTGGGCTTCAGGCCGAAGCGCTGCTCCGTGCGCTCGATCATGGTGCGCGCTGCACCGACCTCGGCCTGGCGGATGGCGCGCGAGGCCTCGACGTCGACGATGATGCCAGCCTTCACATCGATCAGGTAGTTGTCGGCGTAGGCGAAGAACGCCGCGCTCTTCATCGCGCCGGTCCACTGCGCGGCGGGATCGGACGGCGAGACGAACTTCGGCAGCGACCTCGTCGCCGCGCCGAAGGCGGCATCGTCGAGCGTCGCCAGATACTCCTTCACGGCGTGGCTCGCGGTCGCCGGATCGCGCTCCTTGCTCCACTCGGCACCGGGGATCGAGCGGCCCTTGTTGGCGTCGGCCTCGATGAGGCTGGCATCGACCGCGAAGCCCTCACCGCCGACGAGACCGGCGGTGATGCAGGCGAGCACGACGCGCTCGAAGACGTGGCGCAGCACATCGCTGTCGCGGAAGCGCCCGTGCCGGTTCTTGGAGAATGTCGAGTGGTCGGGAACCGGTCGTCGAGGTCGAGCCGGCAGAACCAGCGGAACGCCAGCCGATCCTCGACCTCCTCGCACAGCCGCCGCTCCGAGCGGATGCCGTAGCAGTAGCCGACGATGAGCATGCGGATGAGCAGCTCGGGATCGATCGAAGGCCGGCCGGTGTGGCTGTAGTGGTCAGCGAGCTTCTGGCGCAGATCGGCGAGCGCGGCCGCCGCGAACACGTCGATCCGGCGCAGCAGATGATCGGCTGGAACACGATCTTCGAGATGAAACTCGTAGAAGAGCCGGGCCTGATCCGCCGTCTGCCGCCCCATCATCGCCAGCCTCCGTCGCTGCCCGGTCGACGGAATCACTGTTCGCTGGCGCCCTCAACGGACTTCTTCAACACAATCGGCCCTAAGCGGACCTGCCCACACGTCCGCTATTTGCCTGCTTTCGAGGGGGAAGCTGACATCGGCCGCCAACGCCGAACGACGACGAGTTTTGAGCACGCGCCCTAGTCAGCACTTGGCCGGCGTTGAAGAGGCCTCAAGGTCCTCGAGCGAGGCGGCCTTGGCGAAGGTCCGCTTCACGACGCTCTTGCCCGTCTCGCCGGTGCAGATGATGCCGGCGTGCGACCACACCGGAATTCCTTGCCACTTCCATTCCTCGACCACGTCGGGGTCCGCTTTCGAGGGCAAAACGGAAAACATTTGCTCAGGGCGAGTTCTTCGCATTTTGACCCGAAGCGGATGTTTTCCATCTTCCGCCAGCGATTGCCGCCAGTTCGTCAAGCCGCCGTCGCCAAGGTGGATTGCACGGGCACCAATACCTTGGTCATGTCGAGCCAGCGAAATGTGACGCTGGGGCGCAACTTCGCTTCGCCCAAAGCGCCGTCGGCGTAGCCATGCGCCTTGAAGAACGGGACGGAGTTCAGCGTCGCGATGAGGTCGGCTTGCTGGTGACCGTTAGCGACCATGTCGTCCTCGATTGCGGTCAGAAGTCGCCGCCCAAATCCCCGCCTGGTCCAGGCTGGATCGATATAGAGGGCCCTTACTTCCGCATGCGGCGGGGGCACGCAAAGGTTGGAGGTCAACCAGGCGCGCGCAGACTCCCGCGCAGACCAAGCGCCCCAGCCAACGAGCACCCCGCCGCAATCCGCGACGAAGCCACGCTCGCGTGCAATCACCTCGTTAAGCAACGGGCTAACCTGGACGATGTGCTCCTCGATCGCGGCTCTCTCGTAGTGGGTGCCGGCTAGCGTCCGCAATGAGGCATTCTGAATGGCCAACAGTCGACCGAAATCAGCCGATGTCGCACGCCGTATGGCAATCGGTATGGTCATGTTTCAACTCCAAAAGGGCTATTGGTAGTTCCGTTTTGCGGGTTCAGGCGATCAGTGGGTTGAAAGCCTGGCAATGTCTCCGCATCCTCTCGATGCGATCGAGGATCATGACGAATTGGCGATGCCGCCGCTGTGGCATTTGTCACTGGGTGTTTTTGCTCAAGGTGAGAGTGAGAAATGGCGAAGGATGGAATCTCGACATGCGTGACAGGTGCTTTGGTCCAATCGGGCCAAACCGTCGCCGGCGCCAAGAAAAACTTTCGGTCCATTGCAATCTCCTAGTTATGTTCGTCGCGAGAACAATTTCAGCCGACCGGAGGTCTTGGGCTGCTAGCCGTCTCAGACCGCCGGCCGGCACGGGCCTGATCGAGAGTGTGGGCCAGCAGGACGACGAACAATGCCGAGCCTGCAAGTGTGAAGCAGAGCGAGAGGGACCACAGTCCATGCCAGCCAAGCAAAACAGCGATCACTGCTACGACGATCGTCGTAAGCCACTCCATGGTGAAGTCAGAATTGTCTTTGGAAAGCATGAGAGTGCCTCCTGACCGACATGCGTTCAGCCAGTGGAGTTTGCACTTCAGCTGCCGCGCACCACTGGGTGCGCGGCGTTCACGCGTTAAGGATCAAATGCAGGGGCCATTCCGCCCTGAGCTAAGGGCTCAACCACGTCATGACCACCCGGGGCTAAGCATGACAGGCCGTGCCGATTGAGCGTAGAATTTAGCTAGTATTGTAACAGTATCAAACGGCACCCCGATGCTGGCGGGGTTGGCGCTTTTTCAGCGCATTTGGAGCTGGGTCGTGATTCCACTCAATTGCTGGAGCGAATCCGACCAGAAGGCTATTCGCGAGCAGCTTGACCGCATCCTTAACAGCGGCCCGTTCCTGCAGTCTCGGCGCCGGCAGCGGTTCTTGGAGTACCTCGTCAACGAGACACTGGCCGGACGCAGTGAACGGCTCAAGGGCTACACCATCGCTTTGGAGGTCTTCAGTCGTCCGGAGACGTTCGACCCGGTCGCCGATCCCCTTGTTCGCATCGAGGCCGCGCGCCTGCGTGAAAAGCTTGACCAATATTATGAGGGCGCCGGCCGAAGCGATCCTATTCGCATTGATCTACCAAAGGGCACGTACACGCCGCACATCGAGTTCCGGCAGGCGTCAACGCTTGGATTGCAGCACTGGAACGCCGGCCCGTCGCTGCCCGATAAGCCGTCGTTGCTGTCTTGCCCTTCGTCAATATTGGGGACGATCCCCAAGGGGCGCGGTTCGCAGACGGGATCACCGAGGACATCATCACCGATCTCTCCCACTCTAAGGACCTTCTCGTCATCGCTGGCAATTCCACCGCGGTTTACAAGGGCAAGCCGATCGACATCCGCCAAATAGGTCGCGACCTCAACGTGAAATACGTTCTTGAGGGCAGCATCCAGTCGCTCGGCGAGCGGATTCGCGTGACCGCCCAGCTCATCGAAGCCGCCTCCGGCAGCCACGTCTGGTCTGAGCGCTACGACCGGCCAGCCGATGATCTCTTCGCGGTGCAGAACGATGTCACGCAGAAGATCGCCGCCACGCTCGGCGGCTGGCAAGGCGCGGTCGCCGAGGCAGAACGCACTCTTCTAAGGCGCAAGCCGCCCGCGAACCTATCCGCCTTCGACACCTACTTGCTGGCCGGAGGCTCTGCCTGGGCACACAACAAGGTGACCAAGGAAAGCTTGATCGAAGCAGAAGTCCTGCTCCGCAAGGCTCTCCAACTCGATCCGCAATTGGCACGCGCTTACGTCGGCTTGGTCACTGTCCAATCCTCTTTGATCGAGCTTCGGTTTGGCACCCTCTGTGGAGGAGGCGCTGTCAAAGATGATGGAGTGGGGCGAGAAGGCGGTGATGCTCGATCCCTACGATGGCAGAACGCACTATGCTCTCGGCCTCGCCTACCGAACGTCACGGGAAACGGGAGCAAGCTCTTGCCGAGTTTGACAGGGCTGAAACACTTGCGCCGTCCGATGCAGACCTGCTCTGCTTAATCGCTTGGTCTCTTCCACAGTTTGGTGAAACGGGACGGGCAGTGAACCTGGCGGAAAGCGCGCTGACGCTGAACCCTCATTACCCCGACTGGTACGATCAAGGGCTCAGTATGGTGTACTTTTTCGCGGAGCAATACGACAAATCGGTGAAATACAGGTTGCTCGTGAAGGAGCCGCATGCCCTCGATTATGCCTACTTGGCCGTGGCTTATGCGTACTTGGGTCGAACGGGTGATGCAGAGGCAGCTGCCGCCAACGTCAAAAAGCTGGATCCCACATGGATCGCGGAACGCTATCTCAGTGAAGCGGGCGGCTATGCGGAAAAGGAGGCCGAGTTGTTTGTCGATGGCGCGCGCAAGGCCGGTCTACCGGCCTGTGTGCCCGCCGACAAGCTCAAGGACATGCCCAATCTGAGCCGCGTCAAGTCCTGCGATCAGCAACGCGCCAAGCTGGGCTTCCTAGTCGCTCCGCGGATCGTTCTCGGCGTGATGACGCGCGCCGCTGCCGGCCGCTGTCGGCAGCGATAGCTGGGCAATCCGCCGGCACGGGCGCCACGTGCGAGCGTCGCGCGCTAACCCTCGCTGGCCGCCCTACACCTCACTCTGTTGGATCTGCTTGGGCCACACCGCCCGTGCCCTCGGGCTGCGTTTCCACATCGCCATAAACGTCGAGGGCAACGCGGACCGCTGCCAACTCATCGTTGACGGCTTTGGCCCGCCAGATCCCCTCTTCGTCTCTTCGAAGGTGGCTGATGCTGGAATAGCCTTTGCTCTTCAAAATTCGGGTGACTTGGTCGTCTCTCAACCAGGTCCAGCCGACCTCGCCCATGACGGTGGCAACCGGCCTACGGGTAAGGCTGGTCGGAGCCGTCTGCGTCTTTGGCGCTTCGATCGGGCCGTTCAACGTCGCCAGCATGGTCTTCACAACCGGCTTTGCGCGTTGCGCCGTTTCGGTGGCCGCAATCAAACTCTTGCGATCCACATGACCGAAAACTTCGCCATAGCGATTGACGGCCACATGGTAGGACGCGTCACCGGCGGTTGCCTTGCCGCGCCAGAACGCTCCGTATCGTTCGAGACTGAGGACATCGGAGCATCCGGCGGCCTGGAGGAGCAGAATGGCCTGATTTTCGCTCATCCACGTCCAATCGGGATGCAAATGGGGGTGACGAGCCAGGACGCGCTCTCGCGGTGTCAGCACGTCCTCGTCGTCGTCAAATGCTGTTGTTTGCGCGAGCGCAGCGCCAGCCGCCAGCAATTGCAGACTGGTCAATGCTACGATTAGCTTTCTCATGGGCGCCTCCGCCACACTAGAGGATTTTGAACGGCGTCTTCACTGGGTGCGCGGCGTTCACGCGTTAAGGATCAAATGCAGGGGCCATTCCGCCCTGAGCTAAGGGCTCAACCACGTCATGACCACCCGAGATGACCACCCGAAGTAAGTTTGACAGGTCTGCCGGTCATGCGAAGTATGTTACGGTACGTACGCCCGCCCAGAGACTAGTGGTGATACCGGCGCCCTTGGGAGGTGGAGCGTGACGGAGGTAACACGCATCGGCTGGAGCGAAACCGACCAGAGGCCGTTCGCGAGCAACTGGACCGCATACTGCAAAGCGGCCCGTTCCAGCAGTCGCGGCGACGGCAGCGGTTTCTGGAATATATTGTCGGTGAGATGCTCGCAGGGCGCGGCGACCAGATCAAGGGTTACAACATCGCTGTCGAGGTCCTCGGCCGCTCGGAAGGGTTTAATGGCGGCGTAGACCCTATCGTGCGCGTCGAGGCAGCGCGACTACGGGACCGGCTGCGGGAATACTACGAGGCTGACGGCCGAGACGATCCCATCCGCATCGAGCTGCCGAAGGGCAGCTACACACCGCACATCGAGTTCCGACAAGCGCCAACGCGTGATCCTCGGCGAGATCGACCAGAGGCGACTGCTCAAGATCGACGCCTGGGTTCCATACCGGGGTCGATTGCTCAATTGGACGGTCGGCCCACACTGGCGGTCCTTCCCTTCGTCAATATTGGGGACGATCCCAAATGGGAGCGGCTCGCAGATGGGATCACCGAAGACATCATTGCCGATCTCGCCCACTCCAAGGACCTTCTCGTCATCGCTGGCAATTCCACCGCGGTCTATAAGGGCAAGCCGGTCGACATCCGCCAAATCGGTCGCGACCTCAGCGTGAAATATGTTCTTGAGGGCAGCATCCAGTCGATCGGCGAGCGGATTCGCGTGACCGCCCAGCTCATCGAAGCCGCCTCCGGCAGCCACGTCTGGTCCGAGCGTTACGACCGGCCTGTCGAATGACCTGTTCGCGGTGCAGAATGATGTCGCGCAGAGAATCGCCGCCACGCTGGCTGGCTACGAGGGGGCGATCGCTGAGGCCGAGCGCAGTCTTCTCAGGCGAAAGCCCCCCGCGAACCTATCTGCCTTCGACACCTACTTGCTGGCCGAAGGCTCGACCTGGGCACACAAGGTGACCAAGGCAGGCTTGATCGAAGCAGAAGGCCTGATTCGTAAAGCTCTCCAACTCGATCCGCAATTGGCACGCGCTTACGCCTTGCTTGCCGATGTCCAATCTTATTTGATCGACCACGGTTTTGCACCCTCTGTCGAGGAGGCGCTGTCGAAGATGTTGGAGGCGGGCGAGAAGGCGGTGCAGCTGGATCCCCACGATGGCAGAACGCACTATGCTCTCGGCCTCGCCTACACATATCACGGCAAATGGGAGCAAGCTCTTGCCGAGTTTCACTGGGCTGAAACTCTTGCGCCGTCCGATGCAGGCCTGCTTCTCTTAATCGCTTGGGTTATCCCCCAGTTTGGTGAACCGGGACGGGCCGTGAGCCTGGCGGAAAGGGCGCTCACTCTGAACCCTCTTTATCCCGACTGGTACAATCAAGGGCTCAGCACGGTGTTCTTTTTCGGGGAGCAATACGACAAGTCGGTGAAATACAGATTGCTCGTGAAGGAGCCCCTTGCTCTCGATTATGCCTTCTTGGCCATGGCTTATGCGTACTTGGGTCGAACGGGTGATGCAAAAGCAGCTGCCGCCAACGTCAAAAAGCTGGATCCCACGTGGATCGCGGAACGCTATCTCATTGAAGCGGGCGGCTATGCGGACAAGGAGGCCGAGTTGTTTGTCGATGGCGCGCGCAAGGCCGGTCTACCGGCCTGTGTGCCCGCCGACATGCTCAAGGACATGCCCAATCTCATCCGCGTCAAGTCTTGCGATCAGCAACGCGCTAGCTGGGTGACCACCTCGTTATCCGCGTAGCTCAGCGCGATGGGTACATCAGATGGACGGCGTCTAGACGTGTCTCAATCAAACGTCAGCAATTGGCCACAATCGGACCTGCCTACACGTCCGCTATTTGCCTGCTTTCGAGGGGAAAGCCGACATCGGCCGCCAACGCCGAACGATCACGAGTTTTGAGCACGCGCCCTAGTCAGCACTTGGTACCTCGGCGTCCGCTCACGCCGCGCACGCACCTCGCGACTTCCCGCTCACATTCGTTCGCCGGGCAAAAGGCTCGCTTGCTTCACCCAGGCGGCGAATTGCGCTTCGTCGAGCTGGTCGTCCTCATGGATGTCGAGGTAGCGCACGTCCTTGCTCTTGGACTCGCCGGGAGGAACAGGACGCAGCGACGCGCCGCGGAAGAATGCGACTTTGATGTACTTCGTGAAGCAATGAAAGCTGAGGAACCAGCCGTTTTCCTCTCTCTCGCCCTCGATGCCATAGAAGGGCGAGTTCCATTTGACCGCCTTCACCACGCCGGGGACGGCGCCAACGATGAGCGCGTCGAGGCGGCGCCCGACGTCGCGTTTCCAGCCCGGCATGGCCGCGATGTAGGCCTCGACGGGGGCGTCGCCGTCCCCCTTCGCGATCTGAGGGTTGCCGCCTGCGAGGAGGGCCGGCTTTGCGCTCCTGCGGGCCGATGATTTGGGCAGCGACTTCGGCGCCGACTTGCGCGGCCTGTCCGCCTTAGTGGCCGCCTTCGGTGCCGTCTTGCGCGGCTTCGCCGCCTTCGGTGCCGTCTTGCGCGGCTTCGCCGCCTTCGGTGCCGTTTTGCGCGGCTTCGCCGCGACCCGCTTGGCGGCGGCCTTGTTTGCGGCCTTCGCCGACGTGATGGACGTCTTGTTGGCCATTGCGTTCACCCGCAGATGCCTACGCTCTGCAACTCTCTAAACAGGGCCTGGTCAGGCCGCGCGCGCCGACGCCAGCGCGCCGTCGAGCACGCGGGCGAACTCGCGCCGCTCGTCGTCGTTGAGGCAGAGGCCGAGCTCGAGCTCGCGGCCGTGGCTCGAGAGCTTGAGCTTGGTGCGCCCGTCGGGCCGCTCGGCGAGCCGCACGCGCACCCAGTAGGGGTTGAAGTCGAACGTCACCCTCTCCCCGCGCGGGCTGACGCGCGTCACGGTAAGAACATCGCGGTCGAGCTCGACGAGCTCGTAGGCTCGCCCGGCGCGGTAGTTGAGCGTAAACGCCACGTAGACGAGGAGCACGTCGAGGCCGAAGAAGCCGAAGACCGGCCAGGCGCCCATCGACAGGAAGACGAGCCCGGTCACGAAGCTCGCCGAGCCGATCGCCAGCATCAGGATCAGAAAGCCCTGCGGCGGCAGCGATCGGTGCGGATGCAGCACGGCGCGAAAGGCGTGGTTCTCTTGCCCGGGGGCGGGATTATCCTGCATCGGTAAATTCTAGAGCACGATCGCCTGACATGGAATCTCTTTTGCGATCCATGTCAGGCGTGAATCGTACTCTACACATTGAATTTAGATAGCGATCGACGTTCTTGATGGACGCGAAGCGTCTCCATCAAGAACGATCGCGATCTAGTCTGTCGCGTTCGCTACGGAAACCCCCCATGCCCTCGACGAAAAAAGCCTCGACGACAAGAGCCTCGACGACAAAAGCCAGGTCGACAAGAGCCAGGATCGCAAGAAAGCGGCCAACCCGCGGCCGGTCCCGCGTACGCCTCACGCGCGGCGCGATCGAGGAGATTTTCCGCCGCTTCGCGGCGCGGGAGCCAAATCCCAAGGGCGAGCTCGAGCACGTCAACCCGTTCACGCTGCTCGTCGCAGTCGTGCTGTCGGCACAGGCGACGGACGCCGGCGTCAACAAGGCGACGCGCGCCCTCTTCGCCGCCGCGGACACGCCCGAGAAGATGCTCGCTCTCGGCGAGGCGCGGATTGCCGAGTTCGTCAAGTCGATCGGCCTCTACCGCAACAAGGCCAAGAACGTCTTTAGCCTCTCGCAGAGGCTAATGGCGGAGCATGGCGGCCAGGTGCCGCGGAGCAGAGAGGCCCTCGAGGCGCTCCCGGGCGTGGGACGCAAGACGGCCAACGTCGTCATGAACGTCGCCTTCGGCGAGCCGACCATGGCGGTCGACACCCACGTCTTCCGCGTCGCCAATCGCACCGGCCTCTCGTCGGGCAAGACGCCGCTCGAGGTCGAGGAGGACCTCGTTCGGGTCGTGCCGGCCCGCTACGCCGTCCACGCCCACCACTGGCTGATCCTTCACGGCAGGTACGTGTGCAAGGCGCGCCGGCCGGATTGCCCGGGCTGTCTCATCCGCGACCTCTGTCTCTTCGAGGAAAAGACCAAATAAGGCAAAGAGAAGGTAAAGCGCCGGGCGTTCAATTGGGCCGCAAGCGCGCTAGCGTCGCGACATCGCGGCAAAAGTGGAGGGGGCCCTAACGGTAAGCCTAGAAATCGTCTCGGCCGATTAAGAGATCGATCACTCAGCCCAAGTACAATCCGCCTCGCAGCATAATTCTTGCTAGCAGCATAATTCTTCCCAGTCTCGCGTTGGTGCATGGGTAGCGGATCATGGCGGAGGCCGATCGGAGAAAGGGCGGCAGTTCGCCGCCGCCGAGCGCGCTTCCCCTTGCCGTGCCCGCCAATGCCCTGCCGGATGCCGCGGCCCTCATCGAGCAAGCCAAGCGCCTCGAGCAGCTCAACTCCTGGTTCGAGGTCGCCCTCGACAACATGGCGCGCGGCCTGTCGATGTTCGGCGCCGACAAGCGCCTCATCGTCTGCAACGCCATCTACCGGGAGATCTACGAGCTTCCCGCGCATCTGACGCAGCCCGGCACGCCGCTGGTCGACATCGTCACCTACCACGTGCTGAAGGAAAGAGGCCACCTCGACGACGACGACCACCGCCAGCTTCTCGCCTGGATCGATCAGCACGCCGCCAACCTCGCCGAGGGCAAGGGGTTTTCGCACACGCAGAAGCTTAAGAACGGCAGGACGATCCTGGTCACCTATCAGCCCCTCTCCGACGGCGGATGGGTGGACATCCAGGAGGACGTGACGGAGAAGCGCCGCTCTGAAGAGCGGATCGAGTGGCTCGCGCGCCACGATCCTCTGACGGAAACCGCCAACCGGTTCCACTTCTGCGAGCGCCTCGACAAGGAGCTCAAGGCGCTGCGGTCGGGCGAGCGCCTCGCCATCCACTGGATGGATCTCGACCGCTTCAAGCCCGTCAACGATACGCACGGCCACCTCGTCGGCGACGGTCTGCTGAAAGCAGTCGCCCAAAGGCTGCGCTCGACAGTGCGCGAGACCGACATCGTCGGCCGGCTCGGCGGCGACGAGTTCGCCGTCATCCAGTGGGGTGTCGAGCAGGCCGACCAGGCGGAGGGACTGGCCAAGCGCCTCCTCGGCGTTCTCAATGCGCCCTACCTCGTTCGAGATCACAGGGTGACGGTCGGCGCGAGCATCGGCGTCGTTCTGGCGCCGGACCATGGCACCAATGCTGAGGAGCTACTCAGGAAGGCCGACATTGCGCTCTATCGCGTCAAGAGCACGGGTCGCGGCGCCTACGAGTTCTATCGCCCGGACGCCGGGTTCTCGAACGCCAACCGCGTGCTCGAGGACGACTTGCGCTCCGCGCTCGAGGCAGGGGAGCTCGAGCTCCACTATCAGCCGATCGTCGATCTGCAATCGCGCAGAGTGACGAGCTGCGAGGCGCTGATGCGCTGGCGCCATCCCAAGGCCGGCATGATCCCGCCGGCGACATTCATCCCCGTCGCCGAGACCTCGGGCTTGATTGTCGAGCTCGGCCAATGGGCCCTGCTGCAAGCCTGCAAGGACGCGTCGACCTGGCCGGAACGCATCAGGGTAACCGTCAACGTTTCCGCCGCGCAATTTGTGGGCGGCGATCTCTTCGCCGCTGTCGTCTCTGCGCTCGAGCGGTCCGGCCTTGCTCCCGAGCGCCTCGAGCTAGAGTTCACGGAGACCGTCCTTATGCGCGACGAGGGGCGGATCAAGGACACGCTTGGAAGACTGCGTGCGCTCGGCGTGCAGCTCGCCGTCGACGATTTCGGCACCGCCTTCGCATCCTTGAGCTACCTGCGCAATTTCAGCTTCGACAAGATCAAGATCGATCGCTCGTTCGTGCGCGACATGTCGGAGCGGCGTGACAGCGCCGCGATCGTCAATGCCGTTGCCGGGCTGGCCAAGGCGCTCGACATCGGGACCGTCGCCGAGGGGGTCGAGACCGCCGCGCAGCTCGCACAGGTATCGCAGTTCGGCTGCAATGAGGTCCAGGGCTTCTATTTCAGCAGGCCGGTGCCGGCGTCCGAGGTCGGCGCGGCGCTCCTCGCGTGCGGCGAGCGGCTCAAGGCCGATTAGCCGCGCCGGCGGATTCAGTAGGGCGGCCGGACCGCGATCCCGGATTTCGCCATGTGCTTCTTGGCCTCGCCGATCGTGTAAGTCCCGAAGTGGAAGATCGAGGCCGCGAGAACCGCACTGGCGTGGCCGTCGCGCACGCCTTCGACGAGATGATCGAGAGTGCCAACGCCACCCGAGGCGATGACCGGCACGGACACCGCGTCCGAGATCGCTCGCGTCAACGCGATATCGAAGCCCGCTTTCGTGCCGTCCCGATCCATGGAGGTGAGCAGGATTTCGCCGGCGCCGAGCGCCACGACCTCCTTCGCGTAGTCCACGGCATCGATCCCCGTGGGCTTGCGTCCGCCGTGAGTGAAGATCTCCCACCTCGCGGGCTCGCTGTCGCCCGACACCTTCTTGGCGTCGATGGCGACGACGATGCATTGGGCTCCGAACTTCTCGGAAGCGTCCTTGACGAAGGCACTATTGTTTACGGCCGCGGTGTTGATCGAGACCTTGTCCGCGCCCGCTTCGAGCAGCTTGCGGATGTCGTCCAGAGTGCGCACGCCCCCGCCGACGGTGAGCGGCATGAAGCAGCGCTCGGCCGTCGCCTCGACGACGTCGAAGATCACGTCGCGATCCTCGTGGCTTGCCGTGATGTCGAGAAAGCAAAGCTCGTCCGCGCCGGCGGCATCGTAGGCGGCGGCCGCCTCGACCGGGTCGCCGGCGTCGACGAGATTCACGAAGTTGACGCCTTTGACGACACGCCCGTCTTTCACGTCGAGGCAGGGAATGATGCGGGTTTTCAGCATGGGTTAGAGAGTGGGTGCGTCGGGGACGCCACGGAAGATCGCGGCCATGGAGAGCTCGACGCCGAGGCCGAATGCTCGTAAGGACTGTTCATGAGCGTCACCTCGATAGCAGCGCCAGCGCCTCGCGCGGGTCGAGGCGGCCGTCGTAGAGCGCGCGCCCCGTGATCGCTCCTTCAAGCATAGCATACTCGGGGCGTAGCAGCGCTTTCGACGTCGTCGATCGAGGCGAGACCGCCTGACGCGATCACCGGAATTCTTGTCGCCCGCGCGAGCGCGGCGGTTGCGGCGAGGTTGAGCCCGGCCAATATGCCGTCGCGCTCGATGTCGGTGTAGATGATGGCCGCGACGCCGGCGTCCTCGAAGCGCCGCGCTAGATCGACGGCCGAGAGCTCCGACGTCTCCGCCCAGCCCTCGACGGCGACCTTGCCGCCCTTGGCGTCGATGCCAACCGCGATCCGCCCTGGAAACTTGCGGCAAGCCTCGCGCACGAGCGCGGGATCGCGCACGGCCGCCGTTCCCAGGATCACACGCGCGGAGCCCCTTCGCGAGCCAGTGCCTCGATCGTCGACATATCGCGAATGCCGCCGCCGAGCTGAGCGGGGATGGTGATCGCAGCCAGAATCGATTCGACCGCGGCGCCGTTCACGGGCTTGCCGGCGAAGGCGCCATTGAGATCGACGATATGGAGATAGGTGAAGCCTTGCGTCTCGAACGCTCGCGCCTGCGCAGCCGGGTCGTCATTGAAGACGGTCGCCTCGCTCATCTCGCCGAGCTTGAGGCGCACGCACTTTCCGTCCTTCAGGTCGATGGCGGGGAAGAGGATCACGTGGCTTCAGCCATGAGATTGCTACGTTTGGCTGCGATCAATCGGCTTTGCGACCCCGCGTCAAGCCAAGTCAGTCCATGTCCCTCGCCTTTCTTCCTGCCGCGCCCCCAATCGTCGCCCGACGCACTCTCACCGCGGCGGATGCGGTCGACATCTGGATCGCCCGCTGGTCGCGCGTGCGCCGCAAGGATCTTCTCCTCCGCTACGGCTGCGATCCGCGCCGCCTCTACGAGGTCTGGGAGGAGCGGAGGTTTCCCGGCAGTCGGGACGCAGCGCTTTGCGTCGTGCGCGAAAAGTACCCGTTCCTGCTCGACCGCGTCGACCTCGGCCCGCACCGTCGGATCGCCCGGCACGCCGTCGACCCGGATCAGCTTCCCCTGTTCGATTGAGACGATGTAGTGGCAACGCATGCCACGTTTGCGCCTCATTTTGCCGACTGGCGGGAGGCCGATTGGAACAAAAATAGAACTTCCTCTCGACAATGCTGGCGACTCGCGCCATGTTCTCTTTACGTTCTAGATCACAGTCCTGCCGCCGAGCGGTGGGTAGACTTCAATCTCCCCAGAGCCCACGGAGAGCCCCATGCGCACCTATCTCATCTCCTACGACCTCGCAAAGCCGCACCTCACCAAGCACATCATCGCGCGTGCCATCATGGCGCTGGGCGAGAGCTGGGCTAGGCCCCTCGAGCAAACCTGGTACGTGCGCTCCGAGGAGAGCCAGGAGACTCTCGAATCGCGTATTGCGCGCCACCTCGAGAGCGAGGACGGGCTCCTGATCCAGGCTGTGAAAGGGGAGGCGCTTCTCGCCAACACGCAGCTGCGCTGGTTCCGCCAGCGCCAGGGCGGCGTCGAGACGGGCGGCGAGACCAACATCATCGCCTTTCCGTTTCCGGCTCCGATCCCCATGGTCACGGACGAGCCTGAGCTTCCATTCGCCAAGGCGAGCTGACCGGTCGCGCGTTTCGGTTCGCCAAAGCGCAAGGGAGCCGTCCACCGACGGCTCCCTCACTTGTTGTGAGGCCGCTCGCGACTGGGGTCTACGACTTCGCCTTGACGTAGGATCCGGGCGCGTCCTCGATCGTTCCAAGGTTCGCGCCCGGCTCGCGCGGCAGCGTCCAGCCGCCGGAGTGCTTGGCCAGCCAATCGGCCCAATGCGGCCACCACGAGCCGGGGTGCTCCTTGGCCATTGCTAGCCATTCCTCCACCGTATCGGCGGACGCCTTGGCCGCGGTCCAGAACTGGTACTTCACCTTGTCGGGAGGATTGACGACGCCGGCGATGTGGCCGCTGCCGGCGAGCACGAACTCGACCGGCCCGCCGAACAGCTTGGAGCCGATGAAAACCGACTTCGCCGGCGCGATGTGGTCCTCCTTGGTCGCGAGCTCGTAGATGGGAAGCTTCACCTTCTTGAGGTTGAGCCGCGTTCCCGCAAGCGACATGTCGCCGTTGGCAAGACGGTTCTCTCCGTAGAACTCGCGCAGGTAGAAGTTGTGGTTGGCGGCCGGCATCCGCGTCGAGTCCTGGTTCCAGTAGAGGAGATCGAACGGGAAGGGCTTCTTGCCGAGCATGTAGTTGTTGACGATGTAGGGCCAGATCAGGTCGCGCGGGCGCATCATGTTGAAGACGTTCGCCATGCGCGAGCCGTCGAGGTAGCCGCGCTCGGCCATCATCTCCTCGAGCGCGGCGAGCTGGGCGTCGTTCGTGAAGAGGAGAAGGTCGCCCGCGCGCGAGAAATCGACCTGGGTCGTGAGGAACGTCGCCGAGCGGAATGGGGCCTCGCCGCGGGCGGCGAGGTAGGCGAGCGTGCTCGCGAGCAGAGTGCCGCCGACACAGTAGCCAAGCACGTTCGACTTCTCGATGCCGGTCTCGCGGCGAACCACGTCGGCGGCCGTGAGAACGCCCTCGAGCATGTAGTCCTCGAAGTTCTTGTGCGACAGGCGCTCGTCGGGATTGACCCAGGAGACCACGAAGACGGTGAAGCCCTGGTCCACGGCGAACTTGAGGAAGCTCTTCGCCGGCGTTAGGTCCAGAATGTAGTATTTGTTGATCCAGGGCGGCACGACGAGAAGCGGCGCCTCGCGCACCTTGTCGGTCGTCGGCGCGTACTGGATGAGCTGAAACACGTCGTTCTGGAACACGACCTTGCCGGGCGTCACGGCCAGGTTGCGCCCGACCTCGAAGGCCTCCGTGTCGGTCTGGCTGATCTTCAGGAGATCGCCCGACCTCTCCATGTCGCTGACCAGCTGCTCCATGCCTTGAACGAGGTTCTTGCCGTTGGTCGCGAAAGTCGCGCGCACGACCTCGGGATTGGTCATCGGGAAGTTCGAAGGCGAGAGAGCGCTCGAGATCTGGCGGAAATACCATTCGGCCTTCTGGCGCGTGCGCTCGTCGAGCCCGTCCGTCTGCTGCAGCACGTCCTCGGCCCAATGGGTCGTGAGCAGATAGGCTTGCTTCCAGAAGTCGAAATAAGGATTGCTCGTCCACTCCGGGTCCTTGAACCGGTTGTCGGACGGCTCGGGCTCGATGACCGGCTCGACCTTCTCGCCGAGGAGGCGGCGCACCGAGTTGTTCCAGAGATCGAGGTAGGAGCGAAAAAGCGTGCTCTGGGCCTCGGCGAGTTTTGTCGGGTCGCCCATCCAGATGCGCGCGATGTCGGCGACCGTGCTCGCCGCCTCCGACACCTCGCTCGCGGCGGAGTAGGGGCTGATCTTGGCGTCCGAGCGCTCGAGCAGTCCCGTCATTGCCCGCCCGCCTTCCTCGAAGAGGCGCAGCATGTTGCGTGCGAACTCTTCCGGATTTTCGATGTGATAGGACGGGGTGCCGGATTCGGTGCTCGATGCTGTCATGGCTCGCTGAGCGTTTTTGAGGACGTGCATGCTAGGAGTACCGTGCACGCTTTATGTTATATGTTGTGGGCGCTCGACCTCGCGCCTCATAGACCCGGGCGCCGGCCATGACTCTGCGGCCCCTTCGCGTAGGGGCGGCCGGGAGTATCGAGCCCGGTGCTCCCGAGGTCAAATCGAAAGATCGGGCCAATCCCCAGGATGATTGCGGCCGAGCCGCCGTTTTTTCGTATTCGCCGAGGGGGCCAACTCTGGACGCGTCCGCCACGCTCGGCGTAAACACGGGAGACTTTGCAGTGCATTAGGGCGCCGCGCGCTGAACGCCGGGCGCTGCTGCGGCATCTACCAGGGAACGCCCCGTGGACTTCCACCGAATCAAGCGACTGCCCCCTTATGTCTTCGCCGAGGTCAACAGGCTCAAGGCGGCGGCGCGCGCCGGCGGGGCCGACATCATCGATCTCGGCATGGGCAATCCCGACATGCCGACGCCCCAGCACATCGTCGACAAGCTGGTCGAGACGGTGGGGAAGCCGCGGACGAACCGGTATTCGGCGTCGAAGGGCATACCGGGGTTGCGCCGCGCGCAGGCCGCCTACTATGCGCGCCGCTTCGGCGTCAAGCTCGATCCGGAGACGCAGATCGTCGCCACGCTGGGCTCGAAGGAGGGCTTCGCCAACATGGCGCAGGCGATTACGGCGCCTGGCGACGTGATCATCGTTCCAAACCCGACCTACCCCATTCACGAGTTCGGATTCCTGATCTCGGGGGCGGCCATGCGCCACATACCAGCCGGCAACGACGAAGCGTTCCTGCGCAGCGTCGAGCGCGCGGTCAAGCACTCGATCCCGAAGCCGCTCGCCCTCGTTCTCTCCTATCCCTCCAATCCGACGGCGATGGTGGCGAGCCTCGACTTCTACACGGCGGCGGTCGATCTCGCGAAACGTCTCGACCTCATCATCCTCTCCGACATCGCGTACGCGGAAATCTATTACGACGGCATTCCGCCGCCCTCGATCCTGCAGGTGCCGGGCGCGATCGACATCGCCGTCGAGTTCTCGTCCCTGTCGAAGACCTACAACATGCCCGGCTGGCGCATGGGATTCGCGGTCGGCAACGAGCGCCTCATCGGTGCGCTCGCGCGCATCAAGTCGTATCTCGACTACGGCGCCTTCACGCCGATCCAAGTCGCAGCCGCCACGGCGCTCAACGGTCCGCAGGATTGCGTGCGGGAGATCCGACGCACCTACGAGAGCCGGCGCGATTGCCTCGTCGAAAGCTTCGGCCGCGCCGGCTGGAACATCCCGCCTCCTCCGGCAACCATGTTTGCCTGGTGCCCTATTCCCGAGCAGTTCCGCGACCTCGGCTCCGTCGAGTTTGCGAAGCTGCTAATCGAGAAGGCCGACGTGGCGGTATCGCCAGGACTTGGGTTCGGCGAGTACGGCGAGGGCTTCGTCCGCATCGCCTTGGTCGAGAACGAGCACCGCATTAGGCAAGCCGCGCGATCGGTAAAAAAGTTCCTCGCTCACGCTGGGGAAACGATGCATAACGTCATCCCGATTCCTCAGAAACGCAGCCGATAGCCGCTTTCACATGCAAGAGCCTCTTTCCCTCGGCGTCGCCGGTCTCGGCACCGTTGGCGCAGGCCTCCTGCAGCTTCTCGCGACACATCGCAATCGCCTGACGGAGACGATCGGCCGCTCGATCGACGTCTGGGGCGTCTCGGCAAGGAGCAAATCCAAGCGCCGCGGCATCGATCTCGGATCCGCCAAATGGTTCGCCGATCCGGTGAAGCTCGCGGCCGACCCCGCCATCTCCGTTTTCGTCGAGCTCATCGGCGGGGAGGACGGCGTCGCCAAGGAGGCGGTCGAGACGGCGCTCAAAGCCGGCAAGCACGTCGTCACCGCCAACAAGGCTCTGCTCGCCAAGCACGGGATCGCTCTCGCAAGGCTCGCCGAGAAGAAGGGCGTCGCCTTGAATTTCGAGGCGGCCGTAGCCGGGGGCATTCCGGTCATCAAGACGCTGCGCGAGGCACTCGCCGCCAACGAGGTGCGCCGCGTCTACGGCATCCTGAACGGCACCTGCAATTACATCCTGACGAAGATGGCCGACGAAGGCCGTCCCTTCTCCGAGGTCCTGAAGGAAGCGCAGGCGAAAGGCTACGCCGAGGCCGATCCGACGTTCGACATCGGCGGGTTCGACGCCGCCCACAAGCTTGCACTTCTGACCAGCCTTGCTTTCGGCACCTCCGTCGCGTTCGACCAGATCCACGTCGAGGGAATCGAGCAGATCACCGCCGCCGACATCGAGGCCGCCGACGATCTCGGCTACAGGATCAAGCTGCTCGGCGTCGCGATCGAGACCGAAAGCGGCATCGAAGCGCGCGTCAATCCCGCCATGGTGCCCAAGCACTCGGCGATCGCCGAGGTCTCGGGCGTCACGAACTGCGTCGCGCTCGACGGCGACTTCGTCGGCTCGCTTCTGCTGATCGGCGCCGGCGCCGGAGCCAAGCCGACCGCGTCGGCGGTCGCGAGCGACATCCTCGACATCGCGCGCGGCCTCGTGCTTCCGCCCTTCCTCAGGCCGACGGCAGCCCTCCGGCCCTACAAGCGCGCCAAGCTCGGGGCGCACCAAGGCGCTTACTATGTCCGTCTCTCGGTCTACGACCGGCCGGGCGCGATGGCGGCCATCGCCGGCCGCATGGGAGATCAGGGCGTGTCGCTCGAGAGCATCGTGCAGAGGCGGCCGAAATGGGCGCTGCCCGGCATCGACGCGCGGCTCGAGCCGGGCAAGGCCGCGGGCGTCATCCTGATCACGCACGAGACGACGGAGGAGGCGATCCGCCTCGCGCTCCGCGCCATCGAGAAGGATGGTAAGGTGGCCGAGCGGCCGCAAATGATCCGTATCGAGAAGTTGTGAGGCCGAAGTGAGGAGACCGGGGGCGCGCCATGGCTAAGGATAACGGCGATCATTGGCTCGATCGCGTTCTCGTGCTCGAGGTGGCGCGCGTTACCGAGGCGGCGGCAATCGCGGCCGCGCGCCTGCGCGGGCGCGGCAACGAGAAAGCCGCCGACAAGGCCGCCGTCGACGCCATGCGCCGCGAGCTCGGCCGCGTCTCCGTCAGGGGAACGGTCGTCATCGGCGAGGGCGAGATGGACGAGGCGCCGATGCTCTACATCGGCGAGACGGTGGGCAACGGCGAGGGCCCGGAGGTCGACATCGCCGTCGATCCGCTCGAGGGCACGACCATCTGCGCCAAGGCCATGCCGAATGCGCTCGCCGTGCTTGCGATCTCCGAGCGCGGGGGACTGTTGCACGCCCCCGACATGTACATGAACAAGATTGCCGTCGGCCCCGGCTATCCCGACGGCATCATCGATCTCGATGCGCCGGCGGGCGATAACCTCGCCGCGCTCGCCAAGGCGAAGGGCGTGCCGATCGGCGAGATCACCGCCTGCATCCTCGACCGGCCGCGGCATGCCGAGCTCATCCGCGCCGTGCGCGAGACTGGCGCCGCGGTGCAGCTCATTCCTGACGGCGACATCGCCGGCGTCATCTGGACGACGGACCCGGCGGAGACCGGGATCGACATCTATATGGGGATGGGCGGCGCGCCCGAGGGCGTGCTTGCGGCGGCGGCTCTGCGCTCGATCGGCGGGCAGATCCAGGGCCGGCTCGCGCCGACCAAGGACGAGGAGAGGGAGCGCGCGGAAAAAATGGGGATCCGCGACATCAACCGCAAATTCAAGCTCGAGGACATGGCGTCGGGCGACGTCATCTTCTCGGCGACCGGCGTCACCGACGGCTCGCTCCTTCAGGGCGTCAAATTCCGCGGCGATTTCGCCGAAACCGAGAGCGTCGTCATGCGCTCGAAGACGGGAACCGTGCGCCGCATCAAGACGACCTTCCGCGACATCGGCACGCGCTTCACGGTCTAGCCCGAGATCATTTCGCCTCGAGCTTGAAGCCCGGCACGTCGATCGTCACGCTCGTCTGCCGGGCGTCGTAGTAGAGGTAGCCCAAGACGGCGACGGCCGCGACCAGCACTACGATCAGGACATTTCTCGGGTCGCTCATTTTGCCACCTCGCCGGGCCGGACAACTTTCCTCGACGTGCCATAACTCCTGGCCCCGAGCAAGACTGGGTCAGGCTGCACGCACGACGTCGTAAAATTTCAACCGAGTCTCTATTCTGTGGGCGGGCCGATCGCAAACCTCGCCTTTTCGCCGCGCGGATGGTGAAGTTGCGATCATCGTGATTCGGGGGGCACGCATGGTCGCGCTGCGCAAGGCCGAGCGCTGGACGAGCGCGGAGGACGTACCCTTCCTCGGCGTTTCGCACTCCGCTCGCGAGCTCATGTGGCGCGAGAGGCTCGATCCCGCGCACGTCAATCTCGCAACGGCGATCAGCCAGCAACATGGAGTGCCGGACGTTCTCGGGCGCGTGCTGGCAGCGCGCGGGGTCGAGCTCGCAAGCGTCGCGACCTTTCTCGACCCGACGGTAAAAGCGCTGATGCCCGACCCGTCGAGCCTCACGGACATGGACAAGGCCGCGGTGCGGCTCGCCGATGCGATCGAGAGGCGAGAAGCGGTCGCCGTCTTCGGCGACTACGACGTCGACGGGGCGTGCTCGTCGGCGCTCCTCGCCCGCTTTCTCGCCGCGCACGGGATCGCGGCGCGCATCTATATCCCCGATCGTCTGCTCGAAGGCTATGGTCCAAACGTCTCTGCTATTGAGCAGCTTGTCGCCGGCGGAGCGAGGCTCATCGTCTGCGTCGATTGCGGCACGACGAGCTTCGAGCCGCTCGAGGCGGCGAAGGGCGGCGCCGACATCATCGTGATCGACCATCACCAGGCGGACGAGCTCCTGCCCAGCGTGCACGCTCTCGTCAATCCGAACCGCCATGACGATATTTCAGGGCAGGGCCATTTGGCTGCGGCCGGCGTCACGTTTCTCGTTCTCGTCGCGCTTGTACGCGAGCTGCGCCGGCGTGGCTTCTATAAAGAGAAAGCCCCCGAACCCGATCTCCTCTCGGCTCTCGATCTCGTGGCGTTGGCGACCGTCGCCGACGTGGTGCCGCTCGTCGGACTCAACCGCGCCTATGTCTCCAAGGGCCTCGCCGTGATGAAGCAGCGCGCCAACGTGGGCTTGAGGGCGCTCGCCGACGTGGCCGGCTTGAGCGAGGCGCCGACGACCTATCACCTGGGCTTCATTCTGGGCCCGCGCATCAACGCCGGCGGACGCATCGGCGACGCGGCCCTCGGCGCGCGGCTGCTTGCGACGGAGGACGAGGTCGAGGCGGCGCGCATCGCGACCCTCCTCGACCGGCTCAACAAGGAGCGCAAGGCGATCGAGCAGCACATGCTCGACGAGGCCTTCGCTGAGGCTGACCTCAGGATCGAGACCGATCCGGGGCTTCCCCTCGTGCTGGTCGGCTCGGAGGCCTGGCACAAGGGGATCGTCGGCCTCGTGGCGAGCCGTCTCGCCGAACGCTTCCGCCGGCCGGCCTGCGTCATTGCGTGGGAGAAGCAGGCCTCTTCCGGCGCGCTCTTCGGCACCGGCTCTCTGCGCTCGGTCGCGGGCGTCGACATCGGGTCGGCCGTGCGACGCGCCGTTGCCGCCGGGCATCTGTTGAAGGGCGGCGGTCACGCCATGGCCGCAGGCCTCACGGTGAAGCGCGAGAAGCTCGAGGAGCTGACCTCGTTCTTCGCCGCCGAGCTCGACCATTCGAGCGCGCGCGCTCGCGAGCGGGCCTCGCTCGACATCGACGGCGCGCTGACGGCGGGCGCCGCGTCGCTCGAGTTCCTGGACCTTCTCGAGCGCGCCGGGCCCTTTGGCCAGGGCAATCCCGAGCCGCGGTTCGCGTTTCCGGCCCATCGCATCAAGTTCGCGAAGGTCGCCGGAACGGCACATGTGCGCGCCGTGCTCGAGGCCTCCGACGGCTCGCGACTCGATGCGATCGCCTTCCGCGCCCTCGACCAGCCGCTCGGCAAGCTTCTCTTGGAAGCAGGCGGCATGCCGGTCCACGTCGCCGGGCAATTGCGGCGCGATACCTGGGGCGGGCGCAACCGAGTCCACCTCACCATCGAGGACGCCGCTGCGATCGGCCGCTGACGTGTCGGGCCTATGACATATCGGCCCGCGGCTCGGCTTGCGCCGGTTCCGGTTCGACCCTATACGTCCCACGTACCCCATCGCGGCCGAGGTCCCTTCGTCTATCGGTTAGGACGTCAGATTTTCAATCTGAAAAGACGGGTTCGACTCCCGTAGGGACCGCCATTTGTTTTCAATAAGTTAGTCGTTCTCATCTGTTCCATTCCGACTCTTCGTCGGCCCTCCTATTCCGACATTTGCACCCGGTTCGTTCGCCTCAACCCAGACTAACCTCTGCCTGGCCGCACTCATGCGTTGCCGCTCCGTCCGCTTCACGTAGAGGCGGGCTGCCTGGGGCGTCTTATGACCCGAGAGTGTCATCACGCCTTGTTCGGTCAGCTCGGCATCGCCTAGTTCCGTCATGCCACCGTGGCGGCAAGCATCCAGCGTGACGTGCGGACCCATTCCGGCAGCGGCGCGAGCTTCCCGCACGCGGCGCTGGGCATAGACCTTTGAGTAAGGTCGGGCAGGCCCACGCTCTCCGCCAGTAAGCACAATCGGCAAACCAAGCTTCGAAAGCGTGGCGAGGTAGGCTTCGAGCCTTGGATAGAGCTGTCCGTCAGCGTCTTCCAACGGCATCCATACTTCGACACCTGTCTTGTGGTGGAGCACGCGGACATGGTGCGGTCGATGTGCAGGCCGGTAGTCTGCCCAAGTGATTTTACCATCTAAAACGTTCTCGGGCCGTTGAAGCCACTCGAAACAGATGAGTGCCGCCGCGCCGAGGTGCGGCTCGCCCATCTTATTGAGCTGGGCTGCGAGAGCATATGCTTCGGCACGTGTAGCGGCCGGCTTAGTTTTTCTCGTCGTTACCCGGAGAACCCCTCGGAATGGGTTCTCGACTGGTACTGTCGTCGGGTGCGTCCGGTGCACGACATCCCAGGCCCGGCGCGCAATGTCGATGGAGAGGTTGGCCTGGCGAACGCGCATGCCGCGCTTGCCAATTTGCAACTTGCTGTAGATCTTGTCGGCGGCGAAGGGCGTGATCGAGGACACCGGCAGATCTCCAACCGATCCGAGGGTCTTTGTTTCGAGGTCTTCAATCCGGTTTAGGGCGCGAATATATTCCGGCGAGCTGCGAGCGGACACTTTCGTCAGGAAAGCTGGAGAGCGGCGGTAACGCTCGAACAGCCAGGCCAAAGTGCCGAAGCGCGGTCCGGCGTCGAGGGTCTTCAATGCGCTCCGGCCGTCCCGCCATGCCGCAAGGTGCAGGTTGAGTTGGTTGGCGCGGTCAATTGCCCTGGCATAGTCAGCACCGAGTGCCTCAGCACGCACGGGGCATCCGATCTTGAACTCGCGACCTTGCGGGCGCCAATAGTAGCTCACGCGACCCGTCTTAAGCCGCTTCTCGATCATATAGCGAGGCCAGCCGATCGGTTTCATATCACGTCTGCCGCGTCGCGCACGTTGGTGGCGCGGCCGGTCAGCCGGTCGATTGCCCGATCTAGATCCTCCCTTAGCCATCGCTTGCCCTTGCCCGCGATTTGGATCGGCTCAGGATAGATCGAACCGACGCCGCGTAGGAAGCTCTCAGGGCTTGCTTCATCGACATAGGCGGCCGCTGTTCTAGTGCGCATGAGACGCGGCCATGGGTCCACGTTGGATGCCGATTGGTTCATCTTAGGCTTCCACGTAGCGACTGCTCTGCCGTGGGCCCATGCCGAGCACGATCATCCCGAAAGCGTTGGGCGGCGGCCCTTATGCAGTTGAGGTCTCGGCTGAGGCTGCCGGCCCCAGCGCGAGGGTTCTGGTCGCACTCGACGCAAAGCTCGTTCATGGGGGTGCCGCCGCTAAGGCCGCTAATCAAAATATCGGGACTCCTTGTTGCGGGTGGCCTCAAGCTGCCGCATGCGCCACTTTCATTTCTAAGTTCTCCTCCCGCGGAAGCGTTACAGCCGTTACATCCATTTCGATTTCCGAAATGCGTTGGAAAATCAAGGCCAGCCCTGTAACGGTCAAGTTGCGCCAGTAACGATTGCGTAGCGAGTGGCGCAGCCACTCTCGGGGCGGGCAATGCATGTAATGCTTGTAACGCTTCCAGAGGCCAGCGAACGCGACACCGTGGTGCCTGTAACAGATGCTGTAGCGCTTGCGGCTGGCTCATAAGGTCAGTCCTTCGGGAGCTGTAACGCCAGTAACGCCTATAACGCTCTTATCGCGGGATGGGAGGTAGCGAGCCCAAGCGTCGTGCAAATCCTCGCGCCGATAGCCGCGAGCAACATCGTCGCCGATACGGACCGGCTTGGGTTTGACCTCGTATCCCTGAAGCAGCTTAGCCAAGCCGCGGTCGTTCAGCGGCTTGCCCTTAAGATCAGCCCACGGGCTTTCGTCGAGGCCGTGGAGCGCCCTCAAAATGGCCTCGGTGTGTAAGGCATCAGCGTCACCGAATACGGTCCGAAGATCGGACAGCAGCCGGATGCCGAGGCTCGGGGTGCTTTCCTTGGCGAGCTTTACAAGCGCTACGGCCGCTTCGCGGGCGCGTTTGGGCCATGCCCCGCCCGCTGCATCGGCAACGGCGAGCAGAGCCTCCCAAACATCCGCATCGCGGTCCTGAATACCTGCGGGCATTTCGGGCCAAGCATCAATCACATTGCCGAGCACGCTTGCGGCCCATATTGCGAGCTGCTCACGCAGTTTGTCGCCGTCGCTCTTGTGGACGCGACGCCGAAATGGCTCGACAGCCTCATTTGGCGCACGTCGGCGCATTCGGATGACAACGGAGCGCGAGAGCAGCGTATCAGGCAGGTTGCCAAGCCCGGCCAAGGCTACCGCGCAGTAGGCCGGGATTTCCTCGGTCTCGACAATCTTGCCTTTGACAACGCAGCGGCCGGCGACTGCCCCGCGCCGATGTCCAGCGTTGAGAAGGCCCCGTATCTCTTCGTTGTCCTTCGCCTTCGCTCCGAAGACGGTATCAATTTCATCATAGAGGATGGTGGGTCGCCCTTCGGGGTCGGCGACCTTGCGGAAGAGATAGGCTGGCGTGACGTTGACGGCCTCGACGGGGTTCGGCACGAGGAGTTCGGAAACCTCGAGAAGGCGCGTTTTGCCGGACCCCGGCTCCTGGGAGAGAGCGGCGAGGCGAGGCGTGGATTCCCAGGCATCCATCGCGTGCGTGTGGAGGATCCAGAGCGCGTGCGCGACGCGCTCATGCTCGGAAGGGTAGGTCACGAAGCGACCGATGAACTGATAGACCCGATCGAGCAACGCGGCGCCGTCTATTGGGATATTCGTCTGCGGTTGATGCGGCATAACTCTCGCGTGCGCGCGCATCCGCCTCGCTTCCCCTCCCCATTTAGCGCGAGCGCGGGCAATTTCAGCCTCGATATCGCCGCCCGAAGTGTACTGCGTGGCAAACGGCGATCGCTCGGCCACGAGCCGCACCTCATCGTCGCTGAGGCCATGGTCCATAAGTTCCAGCATCGTCCGATGCGAATGCGCGGAACGGTCGCCCTCACTCTCGACGACCTCCGTGTCGATTAAGACGGTCAGCCGGCCGGGCAATCCGGCGACGATTTCATCGCGATTCGTCGAGCCGCCGCTATGGCTGTATGCGTGGCCATTTGCGCGTGCTCGCACGGCGGCGTGCTCCGCATCGAACCATTGGCGGCCGCCGTCGGGGCCGAGATCGCGGAGGATGTCGTTGGCGTCGGGGGCGGTCATACCACGGCCCTCCGCAGCTCAGCAGTGGCCAGCGTCACCTCGATCCCGCGCGCTGCGAGTTGCTCGGCCAGCCCCTCGGCGCCGTGTCGTCCGGCATCGTCGTCGTCGGCGATGATGGTTACGGTCTCCGTGTAGGTCGGGACCGCATCGGCGAGGGTCGGCATGCGCCCGGCACTGCCCGCAGCCCAAGCACCCAGGCCCGTCATCACGTGGGCCGCCGCCGCGTCCTCAATGCCCTCGGCGATCGTGAGCCCGAGCCCCTCACCAATAGGCGCCACAACGATCGGCGTTCCCATCGACCGCCCAACCATGATCTTCGCGGGCTCGACCGCGGCCTTGCCGCGACCATCGGATCGCAAAAATGTGAGGTGGACGCCACGGATCGCCTCACGGGGCACGGCGAGTTGGCCCGGCTCGGGCTCGTGAGGGAGAGCGAACGAGGCAATCATTGCCGGGTGATGCTCCGGCCGGAGCGGCGGCAGGTAGCGGATGGTGGCCGGCAAGGCGGCGAATTCTATGCTGCGTGATCTCAAGTAGGTCTCGGCAAACGTCCCAGCTGCCGGCACGGACGCATCCCAAAGTCGCAGCGCAGCCTGAAGCCGGTGTGCGACATCCTCCGCGTCACGTTCTCGCGCCTCGGCGCGAAGGCGCGCTAGCCGGTCGGGAGAGATGCGGGGCGTCTCGCCCGCGCGCGACCAGCCGTCGATGCCGCACCGCGCACAGTGGTAGGTCAGAATTCCTGGCTGATCGCGCCAAATGCGCAGGACCTGACGGCGGCGGTTAAGCGGGGCGCGCCGCCCCGGTCCGCAGACCGGGCACGCGACATCATGGATGCCTGGTGGGACATCGAGGACGCGCGCAAGCTGGGAAGGCTCGATGGGGTGGGCGCTCGGCCTTGCGTTTCGAAATTCCATGTGCTTTGCCATCTCCAAAGCTGTTGAAGCTTGTGATGGCGGTCGCAGAACAGTTGCGACGCGAGACGAAAACTACTAAGTTTCCGCCATCTTGATCTCAATCTTTGGCCGATCCGGAATAGCTCCGGCGGCCAATTTTTTTTTGCTGCTTTACTCACACTGCCCTCATAGCAGCTGTGGCACGAGGCAGATGTGTGGTGGTTTTCGGGAGCGGCGGTGAACTAGACCGCGCTGGGATCGGATAGGCGCGAAGGCGGCGTTTCACGCCGCTCGCGGCCTCGACCCAGACGTAGACCTTGCGATCACCCGTTGTGATCCTGCGAAACTCGGCGGCGACTGTGTTCCAGGGTCGCGCTCTCCATCCGCGTTCGACCAGCAGCTCCACGTAAAACTCCGACATCGCCGCGAAGAGGATGGGTCCTTCGCCGGGTTCCATGTCGCGATGGATCATAGCAAGGAGCGCCTCGGCGTGTACGCGGGGAGGGGGGTTCTCGAGACCGGGGCGCGTTTCGCGCAACTCGGAGCGGATGCGGGCGAGCGCACGGCGTACCTCCGGTCGCTCGGAGATCGGCAAGAAATCCTCGATCGGAGTCGGCTCCGGCATCGGTTCCTCTCTGGAGGGCATAGTGGGAGTCGGCTCTGGCTTCGGTGACCGTCCTCCTGGAGTCGGTTGAGCACCCGACGCCCACGGTCTCGCGAATAGTGCTTTCGAGGCCTCGGCGAAATTCCATCCCATCATCATGCGGCATCCTCTGCGGGGGACACCATTGGATGTGGCTCGCGCCGTTGCGCTGAGCGCCACGCCTCCAGATCGGCGCGCAAATACACGATCCGTTTGCGCCCATACTTCACAAAGGTGGGGCCTTCACCGTAGCAACGTCGTTTTGCGAGGAAGGAGGCCGAGACTCCTAGGAAGCGGGCGGCGTCCTCTTCGGTGAAAGCGCAGTCGGGAACCATCGTTTCCGCTCCGTGCTGGATCCATCATCGTTGTGGACCTGATAAGCGGAAGATTACCAATGATCTCGAAGTTATGGATGACATCAATTATGTGCCGAAGAGCCCGCTCAGTTGAGAAAAAGTATAGTAATTTCCGGCTGTTGCGGACAGAATGACACGAAAGCGCCGATCGATTAAATGTCCGGTTTGCCAATCAGGGCTCGCGCTCCGCGCTTGATCCACAGCTCGTGTCTTGCCTTCCACTGGCGCCTCAACCTCCTTTTGTGGGTCTCTGGGTTCGGGGTTAGCACGCCTTTTTCCTGGAGAGCAGCTACAACCGGACCAAGAACCGTCTCAAAGTCCAATTTGTTTTTGGCCATCACTTCTGCGATCATTTTATGGATCGTAAGATCATATGAATAGCCGCCCGAACCCAGCGTCCTCCCTCGACTGCGACGAGGTGTTTTAAATTCAGGCTGTTCAACGGCGAGCCTCACGCCTATGCACACCAGGCGCTCGAGCTCGGGTATCGTTGTGGCAATTCCAAGCCGGCGGCAAAGGTCGCGGAAGGGCCGTTTGAGTGCGGGCGGCAGAACCGATCCTTTCACCCTCTTTGGGGTCTTCGGTCTCCTCGGACACCGATCGTCTGCATGAACCATCTGCGTTCTCCCAGCGCCTCCCAAGGTGGACGCGCGGCAACCTGGTGAAGTGCCAAGCTTTCGGGGATCAACCTAGCCGCGCCTCGTGGACACGTACGTCATAGCCTGCTCTAAAAAAAGGAGAGTCGCCCAGCTTTCCCCAGGGCGTTGACCGGACTACTTCAGCCCTGCCAGAGCCTTCCATCGTCGGTTATCTCCTCGGTCTCCTCGCCGGTGGCGATCCGCATCACCTTGACGGCATTGCTGACGACATCGGCAGGGCACTTCTGTCCTTTGGGACTCTTGGGCATCCTTGCTCCTATCATTGCTTGGCGGTAACCAAAGCACACCCGGAGCGCGGAGGGGGCAAGGCGGTGAGTGGAGACCAAGGCGGGACGATTGTGGCGCTCGCGTTGGGGGCGGTTGGACTATTGCTTCTTACCCAGCGTTGGTTCTGGCTCCTGGTGTTTTTTACCGCTGGTCTCGCATCATGCTTCGCCATGCTGGCTAGCATCATCCATTTCCAGATTCTTGGTGCCGTCGGCTTCTTTTTTCTAATGGCGATTTGCTGGGGCATCCTGGGTGCCATCGCCCAGAACTGACTTAGAAGGACCGCGGTTCGATGCTCACAGGCCGGGAAACTAAAGTGAGCTGCTGGCGATCTGGGCAGACCTTCTTGGGTCGCGAGCCGGCCTCTCCTCACTTACTGGGTACACAGATCCAAATCCTGGATGTGCTTTGCGAGCGTGTGGCAGATATGCCGCTCCTAGAGCAGATACAACCATGATTGCCGGAATAATCCTTGCGATGGCTTCCCCGCCTAGATTGGATCGCTTCCATGTTTGCGGGGAAATGGGATGCCACGTTTCGTTGAAATAGCGTTGTGCGCGTCTGTCTGCCTGGCAGCGGCGTCAGGGGTTCAAGCTGAAGGCCTCCCACCAGAGGCCCGTGCTCCAGTGCGGGATTGGAGCTGGGAGGTCGGCGCGCGCTATTACTACAGCACTGGGAGAAACGTACTCGACCTGTCTAGGCCTGATTCAACTGCCACCATATCACGACTCGATTACGATGACTTGCAGGCTCATTCCGGAGAAGTCTTCTTCAAGACCGTGCATACCAGTGGTCTTTTCTTCAAAGGCTTCTGGGGCGGAGGCAATATCTCCGACGGTAGGCTTGACGACGAGGACTACTGCAGATCTCTCCCAACTGATCCGTCGGTGTGCGCCGGTTCGCCAACTGGAGCAACGTATTCAGATACCGACAGCGACGCCGAAGGGGATCTGCGTTACTTCACGATAGACGTCGGCTACTACTTCTACAAATCTGCGCAAACATATGCGAATGATTTTTCAGGGACGGGTGCTCGCTTAGGAGCTTTTGTCGGCTACAACTATTGGAACGAAAAAGTTGACGCGTATGGAGTTCGCTGCAATCCCGTGGATACGGGAGCGAGCGGCAGCCCCTTGTGCTCCGGCGCATCACCAGGGGATTTGGTTGTGCCGTTTTCAATTAAGGAAATTATCGAGGAGAACACTTGGCGCTCATGGCGAATTGGTGTTTTGGGTGACATCAACCTGACACAGCGGGTCAATTTGGCTGGCGAAGTGGCATACCTGCGTGTCGATCAAGATTTTCTCGATATTCATTTCACTAACTTTGGACCGCGGAAGGAGCCGGCTGCAGGAAACGGGGATGGAGTGCAGGCTGAGGTCGTTTTGACTTACGCACTATCGAGCATGTGCAACGTGGGTGTAGGCGGTCGGTGGTGGCACCTGGAAACTGAAGCAGAGCCACTACTTGGGGGTTCACTAGACTACGAGACTGATCGCTACGGCGTATTCGTCCAGGTAGCCTGAAACTCGACCCTCTGTGAAATTAACTTCGATCCGAAGATGGTCGTGGGTCGAGGACCTAGAGACCGTCAGTGGTGCCCGTACTTTCCCAGCCTACAGAACGCCGCGCTGGAACGGGCTCGGCCAGCAGTGCCCGTCCCTCGCTCCGCAGACAGTGCAGACAAGGCGCGGCTCGATCAGGTGAAGCGGCGTCGTATTCGGCAATCCGTGCTCGGCGCCGAACGCTAACGGCTCAGGATAGGCGTTGTGCTTGCAGCGCCGGCAGTGCAGCCAGAGCGTGACCTGGCGCGACGCGATGTGCGCGAGGTGGACCTTGCGCCAAGCTTCCTCACCTGATCCGACCTGACTCATGCGGCCTCGAGTAGCCGTGCCAAGCAGCCACAAGCGCGCTAAAGGCTAGTGGGCTTCTCCGAGAAGCTAGAATCATTCGGCGCCCAAGGCGAGGGTGCTCATGCCCTTCAAACGTCCACTTCCGCTCGACGCTGAGGCGATGCGCCTCCTCGACCAGGTCTACGAATCTGCTTGCGAGGCCTTACACCTCGAGCCGCGGCCACCGTCCGAGGAGAGCGCAGAACTAGGGAGCGTGCGCCGGGACATGGCCGCTGTTTTGGTCGACGCGGCGCTTGCGGGCGAGCGCGACCCGGTGGCGTTCAAACAGCGCGCGCTTACCGTCGCTCGGCTCCGCTTCCCTAAGCCTTGACGTGCCCAACACTGAAGCCCACGTGCAGCCAGTGCCGCGCCTCACCCTCCCTCGCTTCGTCGTTCCCGCTGCGCCCCGTTTGGTCGCGAGCCCGCCTGCAGGGCCGGATTGGCTCCACGAGCCCAAGCTTGACGGTTGGCGTTGCGAGCTGGCGAAGGCCGGCAAGCAGATCGCGCTCTACACTCGCCAGGGCCATGATCTTTCGAGCCGCGCGATGCGGCTCACCGTGCTCGCGGCCTCGCTACCGATCCGCCGCGTGCTCCTCGATGGCGAACTCGTCGCCATGGGTGCCGACGGCCGTCCTGATTTCCTCGCGATCCCAACTGCGCTCTCTCGGTCTATCAGCGAGCTCCGGTTCTTCGCCTTCGACATCCTGGACCTCGAGGGCAAGGATCTGCGTGCGCTTCCTCTCGAGGAGCGCCAGCGTCGCCTTTTGGAGGTCATCGCCGATGCCGGCCAGTCGTGGCTCGTTCCCGTGAGTGTGTTCCCTGACGGCGCGCGTCTCCTCTCGTCCTGCGAGCAAATGGGCATTGAGGGCGTGGTCTCAAAGAAGCGCGCTGTCGATCAGGGATGCGCTCGGGCTGGCGCAAGACGAAGTGCGAGGCCTGGTGGGCAGCGAACCGCGAGCGACGGCTCTTTGAGAAAGAAGCGAGCGGTCGCGATTTAGCGTTTCTAGCGCCTAGGAGAGTCGTGCAGGCCGATCCGCCGATTTTGGGTGCCCAAGACTCAAGAAACAAAACGGCCGCCAGTGACTCTCCTAGAGTCTCCAGCGGCGACGCCCACTTGCAAACACAACTCGGCTAGATTGAGCGGAGTGGTCCTCAAGCTCAGCCATTGGGCCGGCGGGCTCATTCGCGTGGCCCCGCGAGGCCCCCTTAGACTAGGGCGCGGATTGGTTTGCGGAAGACGAACGCTTTTCGCTTGTCGTCCTTCCTAACCAAGCACCCGACATCGGCGGCGAACGCGCGCAAATCTCTCCACGCATTCGGGTGGATGTTGTCCCCAACCATCCCTGGCGAGAAGACGTCACCGACCTGATTGAACCGAAGAGAATACTCGGCACCAGGCGGAAGCGACCAGATCACCTGCCGCATGATCATTCGATAGGGTTGCTGGCTGGCCATGCCTATCTATACGCCAGATCTCGGCGGAGAGGTGAGAAAGCCATGAAGGATTGGAGCGCGATCTCAGTCGTAATCTTGACGATCGGGCTGGCAGCATTTGTTCCTGAGAACCTCGATGGCGTGCCCGATGTGCTCGATGGCGACACGGTCTTCGTTGCGGGCGCCCGCGTGCGCCTCGAGGGCATCGACGCGCCGGAGATGGATCAAGTCTGCCTGACGAGCTCGGGCGAGTGCTGGCGCTGTGGGGAAGAGGCCCGAGCTCGTCTTGCGGAGAAAATCGACCGCCAGTTCATCACCTGCCGCGCGAATGGCGAGGATCGCTATGGGCGCACGCTCGCCACATGCCGCCTCGGCCTTAGCGATATCGACCTCAACGCATGGATGGTTCGCGAGGGCTTGGCGCTCTCGTTCACGCGCTACAGTCACCGCTATGACGGAGACGAGGCGGGAGCGCGGGAGAGCCGGCGTGGCCTATGGGCCGGGGCTTTCATCGCGCCATGGGATTGGCGCCACCGGACTGCGGACACTACCGTCCTCGGTGCTGAGGCTGTACCGCTCAAGGGCCGAGCCTCGCTTCTCCGAGGCCAGCCGAAGGAAGCCTGCCCATAAAAAAGAACCCGGCCGCCACAGTGGAGGGCCGGGGATGCAGGACGTCAGTAGAGGTTCCTGGGGCAGAGGCTCAGACGCCCTAGCCTAGGCAAAGATTCCCGCTCAGTCGTTTTTTTTGAAGACTTCGTTCAGAATGACTACCGCCGGTCGCACCCCCCATAGTCGATCGGCACTGCGAGGCCCAGTCACCAGTGGTGGCTCTTGGTGGCTGGGCTTTCGTTTTCCCAATCTTGAAGGAGTTCACGACCTAGTCTGCCGGTGAGCCCGGGTCCGGACTAAGCTCAAGATCACCAATTTCGAAAGGCGCGCAGCAGGTAGCTGATCACCGGAGTTTGTTTTAGGCGTAGACTAGGATAAACTCCCTCCATGAAGATCCTCGTTCCGGTCGACGGTTCACCCGCGTCACTTCGCGCTCTCAGACTTGCTATCGACCAAGTGAAGGGCCAAGCAGCAGCTAGTCTTATCGTCCTCAACGTGCAGAACCTGTCCACGCTCGACCTCTCCGAAAGCGCTGGCGTCATGCCGCCAGGGTGGATCGAGCAGGAGGAGAAGCGAGCCAGTCAGGCGGTGTTGAGTGAGCCTCAGAGCATTTGTAAGCAAGCAGGTATCCCGCACTCGGTTCGAACCGAACGTGGCGCCACCGCCGCGACGATCGAGCGCGTGGCACGAGCGGAGCATGTTGACCAGATCATCATGGGTACCAGGGGCCTGGGCGGTATCCGCGGACTGCTGCTCGGCTCCGTTGCCATGCAGGTGCTCCACCTTGTGGATGTGCCACTAACATTGGTGAAGGCGCGGTCACAATGAGTGTGCAGTATCCGGTGCCCGGTCTCCTGCACGATGAGATCACGGGCAAAGCGGTTTGCCGTCTCGACGATGATGGTGATGGTTGACAGCGACGGCCCCGGCCGCCGTCGTCTCACTTTGCAATGACAATCTACCCTTGACGGCGAGTCCAGTATGAAGGTCCACTCTCCTCCATGGGCCAGACGATCTTGCACTCATAGCGGATAATGGTCCGCCCCGTGGCGGTGCGCCGCCATTCGGTGACGTAATCCTCGCAGGCTGCAACCGAGGGGAACCCTCTCGGATGCAATAAACGTTCCTGCCCTTGAGCTGCGACCATCATGTAAAGCGTTGCGGGTTCCATTGTGAATTTTTCCAAGTTACCGTTCCCGCGAACCCTCTCGCCAAAAACCGCCAAAGGTAGGGCACTCATGCTTTTTCTCTCCCACCACGTCATAGACGGGGCGCTGTCACGGCTCGCCAACAAGGCGAGCGAGCTTCATAGGGCAGGAAGCGCCGACTCCTTCGCTCCGGCCCTTGCGTAGGGCCTAACCCACCACTTGGGGTGCCAATTCATCTTGCGCGGCGTTGACGCGCTTCATTGCCGCTTCTTCTGTCCTGGGCCATCCTGGGGCGCCATCCTGCCCCGATCCTGGTCGCCATTGGCGAAATCGAGCCGCTTCAGACTTTCGGCTGTTGGTTTTGCTGCTAGCAGCAACGAAGACGATATGGGGGCTGTTACAACATAGCGGTTTTAGTTTCTCACGAGGGGAACCTGCCCGAATTGCGCGCCGTTCCGGGGTCAATATTGGACGCCGATTGACACGCGATTTCGGGGCTTGTTGGATGAGATCACTGAGCTGCCCGCGCTCGTCGCGTTTTGCTAGAGCCTGCCCGAGCCGAGTTCGCGATCCTTGATTTGTCGCTGGCAGATTTTGCGCCACTCACTCTTTGTGATGTGGGTATCGCGGTCCCATATCGCCATGCAACCCTCGAGCGTATTGGGGTCTGTGGAGGTCGCAGCATCCGGTTGGGACTTAGGCTCGGGAGTAGTCGGTAAGCCGAGACCGTCGTCTGGACCGCCCTTTCGCTGAGCAAGCTGCAGGAGAGGAGGCGGTTCGGCTATTTGTTTAGCCCGAGCGGAAAATGGGCCAACTGGGGCGGTCAGAGCCATTACTGCGGAAATGGCAATGAATGCGGATAGTCGACCCTTGGTCATGCGGCCCACAGATTTATGCCAATTCGCCAAGCCATCATCTTATCGGCCTTTGCAAATGGGCTCAAGCTCGCGAGCGTCGGGCCGCGGTCCCCCAGAGCCAGCCTTGCGCTCAACTGAATACCCCCTCATCGAGATGTCCCCCGTCACCGGGGAGCAACCAGGCCACACGTCAATCGGCGCCCCAGCTTCCAACAATCAAGGGGGGAGGAGAGTCGGAAGCTCGCCACCATGATGGCAACGGACTCCCGTC
>CAVOUC010000007.1:0-13186 GCA_963699485.1 uncultured Alphaproteobacteria bacterium
TCTCCGCCATCGTTCACTGAAGTCGCACCGCTCCTCGCGCCGCCTAGCAGCTTCGCCAGATGCGCTTGGCCACGTTCGTGCGCATGAGCCGGTAGCCGCGACTGGGATAGCCGCCATTCTTCTGCACCCAGCTCGCAATGTCTCGCGAGTGTGAGGGATTGAAGCGCTTGACGAGGCGGACTGGTCCACCCGCTACGGGCACCTGCAGAACATAGCCCTTGTGAAAGCCGAACTTGGCGTTGTTGGTCACGCAGACGCGCCCGCGCGCCTGGTCTGCCAAGATGGCGCAGGCGGAGAGACACGGGCCGTCGATCACCACCCGCCGGCCGGTCCTGTTGATCTCTCGCGCGGCGGCCTTGAACTCGCCGACCTCGCCGCCCGGATTGTAGGTGACGACGCAGGGATCTCCCGTGCATCCGAGCACATCGGAGACGACATCCGCCTTGGCATGCTGGGGCGCTGCCCAGACCACCAGGATGCCGAGGGCAATCCAGCGATATTTCATGGTTCCCTCCTCGCTTGTGCGCGGCTTTTTCTTGCGTCTCAGGGCAAGCGCCCACGCTAAGATGGCTTTGTGGCCGTTGCGAGGATAAGACGGCGCGCCGGCGCCTTCAACAAGGGAAGGCACATGGTCGCGAGTTCGGCTGTCGATGTGCGGGCTCGATCGAAAAGGGCAATTGAACGCCCGCCACAGCGCCTCAGCGCGTGGCTGCGGTCGCCTCGCCATCGCCCTTTGGATTCGCACCTTGCTGAGGAGCAACGACAGTCTTCGTCGTCGACTTCGGCATTGCGGACTTGGTATCCTTACCCTCGCAGTGCGGGAACGGGTGCGACACCTTGGTCCAGACTTCGGAAGCTCCGAACAGCGGCAGGATGACGTAGCCCGTGACCTTGACCTGCGTCGGGTTCAGGATCTCGGCGTAGCCGCTGAAGCTTTGCCCCAAATCGGAAACGTAGACGGTTCCATCGCTCCAGATGCCGTCCGGCTGCTTCTTGAAGCCCGAGACAACCTCGAGCCCGCAGACCGGTCTTTTCTGGAGCTTGGGGTCCGGGTTCCGGTAGTCGAGCAACAGACGGCCATCGGGACCAAGCGGTTTTCTGAGCCATGCGACCCTTCCGCACCGCGCATTGCCGCACTGTCCTATCTCGAGGATGACCTCGCCGTCGGAATCCATCCAGTATCCGTCGAGGCTGTCTGCCGCCACAGACTTTGCCTGGAACGCGACTGCAAGGATTGCCATAGCGGCGGCGATCTGCCCTGCAATCCCTCGCTGTCTTTCTCGCGTCATCATGCCTCTTCCCTCGTGCAACATCGCGGGTTCTCAGTCGAGCCGACGGCGGTCGGCGAGGAGACCAGGGAGAACCTTCAATGAGTTGGTTAAGACTTCTCCTAGCCGCCATAGCAGCGAAATAAGGCGACGGCGGTCCATGGTGCTGCCCCATCGGCCACCTCCTAGTGCCCGAACGAAGGCGCGGGCCAAGTCGTTGACATTGCCTCCCGATCCTATAACTCCCACTCCGCCAGCATGACCTGCCGCCAGCGAGGGATCGCCCATGAAACTCGTGCGCTTCGGCGCCAAGGGCTCCGAAAAACCCGGTCTTGTCGACAGCGACGGCACGATCCGCGACCTCTCGGGCCACATCGCCGATCTCGCCGGCGAAGCGCTCGCGCCCAAGAGCCTCGCCAAGGTCGCGAAGCTCGATCCGGCCTCCCTGCCGCTCGCGCCCGCCGGCGTCCGGCTCGGCGCCCCGGTCGCCGGAACCCGCACCTTCATCGCCATCGGCCTCAACTACGCCGACCACGCCCAGGAGACGGGACAGGAGATCCCGGCCGAGCCGATCCTCTTCAACAAGGCCGCCTCCTGCATCTCGGGCCCTACGACGACGTGATGTACCCCAAGAACTCCGACCGCATGGACTGGGAGTGCGAGATCGCCTTCGTCGTCGGCAAGCGCGCGCGCTACGTCGCGGAGGAGGACGCTCTCGCCCACATCGCCGGCTATACGATCTGCAACGACGTCTCCGAGCGGCGCTTCCAGGTGAAGCGCGACGGCCAGTGGGTCAAGGGCAAGTCGGCCGAGACGTTCGGGCCGCTGGGGCCGTGGCTCGTCACGACCGACGAGATCGCGGACCTGCGGAACCTCGCCATGCCGCTCGACGTCAACGGCGAGGTGCGCAAGCAGGGCTCGACCAAGACGATGATCTTCTCGATCCCGATACTCCTCGCCTACGTCACGCAGTTCATGGTGCTCGAAGCCGGCGACGTCGTCACGACCGGCACGCCGCCGGGCGTCGGCTCGGCCATGAAGCCGCCGCAGTATCTCGTGGCGGGCGACGTGATGGAGCTTGCGATCGAGGGCCTCGGGCACCAGCGCCAGACGGTCGTGCCGTTCCGCCCCTAGCCTCAAAGCTGCTTCTTGTAGGCGCGCAGGCTGAGCCTCGGCTGGCGATAGGAGCTCGCCGGATCGACGAGCATGCCCGGGCGAAGCGCCTGGCGGCCGAGCAGCATGCGGTGGGTCAGGCTCTCGCGGTTCGTGAGCCCGATCTCGATCGTCCACTCGCGGGCGCCGATGCGAATGCGGGTGGCGATGATGTAGCGGGCTTCCGTCCCCCCGCTCGAGCTCGTGACGACGCGGCGGTCGATGATGGGCGCCTCGCAGGCGACCTCGAGGCGCGGGCGCTCGGGAGCCGGCTGCACGAGAAAGCGGACCATCGGCGCCGAGACCGACCCGAACGATTCGATGCCATGGGCGTGGAGCGCCGAGGTTTTGGCCCCCGTATCGACCTTCGCCTTGATGGCGAGAAGGCCGAGATCGGGCAGCGCGATCCACTCCCTTCGCCCGAGAATGAATTGGGCCGAAACCTGATCCATGCCGTGTGCCCCTAGAGGCGTGCCCCTTTTCCGAGATCTGTAGAAGCCCCCGCTGCCCAATGGTACCATGGGTTCGCCAAATCGGCGGTTCACCACGCCGGGTGGTTTAGAGGCCGGCTGCCGACAGGCGAGTTGACCGAGCCACCGTCCTTTCTTATTTGACGCCAATGGCCAAGCTGCCGATCATCACGCTGCCCGATCCCCTCCTGCGCAAGGTCTCGACCCCGGTCGAGCGCGTGGACGCCGAGTTCCTGAAGCTTGTCGACAATATGCTGGAAACTATGTATGCCGCGCCCGGCGTGGGCCTCGCCGCGGTCCAGGTCGGCGTGCCGAAACGGCTCGTTGTCCTCGACATCTCGGACCACGACGAGGAGAGAGCCGAGAAGCAGCCGATGACATTCATCAATCCGGAGATTTTGGCCTTCGGCGAGGGTGTGCGGACGCACGAGGAGGGATGCCTGTCGATTCCCGATTTCCGGCTCGAGATCGAGCGGCCCGCCAAGGTGACGGTCGGCTATCTCGACCGCTCCGGCAAGCGCCAGGAGCTCGAGGCCGAGGGACTTCTGGCGACCGCCCTTCAGCATGAGATCGATCACCTGAACGGCAAGCTCATCATCGACTTCCTGTCCCGCCTGCAGCGCCAGATCGTCGTCCGCAGGTTCAAGAAGCAGGTCCGCAGCGAGGCGCCGGCCTAAGCTCATGCGAAACTGACGCGAGGCCAGGGCTCGGATGGCGCTGAAGATCGTCTTCATGGGCACGCCGGAGTTCTCCGTGCCGACGCTCGAGGCGATCGTCCGCGCGGGACATCGGGTTCTCGCCGTCTACTCGCAGCCCGCCCGTCCCGCCGGCCGCGGCATGGCCGACCGCAAGTCCCCCGTTCATGCGACGGCCGAGGCGCTCGGCATTCCTGTCTCGACGCCGAGGAGTCTCAAGGGCGAGGCCGAGCAGAGGGCATTCGCCGCGCTCGGCGCCGATGCCGCCGTCGTCGTCGCCTACGGACTCCTGCTGCCTCCACCGGTGCTCGCCGCCCCGCGCCTCGGCTGCTTCAACCTGCATGCCTCGAAGCTCCCGCGCTGGCGCGGGGCCGCGCCCATCCAGCGTGCGATCATGGCCGGCGACATCGAGACGGCGGTCATGGTCATGCGCATGGAAGAGGGGCTCGACACGGGCCCCGTGTGCCTGTCGGAGACGGTCGGGATCGATCCAAACATGACGGCGGGCGACCTTCACGACCTGCTCAGGGAGCGGGGCGCGGATCTCATGGTGCGTGCGCTCGCGCTCTTGGAGCAGGGCCGTCTCGAGGCTTGTCCGCAGCCGGCCGAGGGCGTCACCTATGCGGCGAAGATCGGCAAGGGAGAGGGGCGCATCGACTTCGGCACGCCGGCGGCCTCCGTGCACGATCTGATCAGGGGGCTCTCGCCCCATCCCGGAGCCTGGCTCGAGCTCCCGGGCGGCGCGAGCGGGCCGGAGCGGGTCAAGGTGCTGCGATCGACGCTCGCCGAGGGGCGGGGCGCGCCGGGCGAGGCGCTCGACGACCGGCTCACCGTCGCCTGTGCCGAGGGCGCCGTCCGCCTCATCGAGGTGCAGCGGGCCGGCAAGCGCGCCATGAGCGCGGCCGAGTTCCTGCGCGGCGTGCCGGTCCCGAAAGGCACCCGTCTTGCGAGCGCCTGAGCCTCGCCACCATTAATGTTAGCGGCCGAAGCGCGGCGGCGCGCGACGGTGTCGGTATAGATTGTGGAGCGCTTAGGTCGTTGCGTGAGAAGGGCGAAATGCGCCGCAGTCTTTGGATAATGGGTGCGGCGGGCGCCGCGTTTGGCGTGCTGGCCGGCCCCGCGAGCGCCCAGAGCGCCTATACGACCCGCATCGAGCCGCGAGCCGTCTACGGCGCGACGGTGACGATCGAGGAGGGCGTGCGCGTCTTCCGGCCGCTCCCCTCGGAGGAGCACGTCATCGTCAATCCCGGCGGCAAGACCCCGCTCTCCCTCGGCTACTACACCTACGACGATCCTCGGTGGGATCCCCGGTTCGCCCCCGGCTCCTATGCCGTGCCCGTCCCCTATCGCTGAAAGTCCACGGCCGTCTTGAGGCGGGGCATCCCCGCGGGGTAGGGATGGCGCGAGCCCGCGCCTATGCCCGAGAGCCGTTCCCCCCATGCCCCGCTACCGCATCACGATCGAATACGACGGGACGCCGTTCGTCGGCTGGCAGGCGCAGGCCAACGGCCACTCCGTCCAAAGCGCTCTAACGCGGGCGATCGAGAGCTTCTGCGGCGAGACCGTCGCCGTGAAAGGGGCGGGGCGAACCGACGCCGGCGTTCATGCGCTGGGCCAGGTTGCCCACTTCGATCTCGCCAAGGCGTGGGAGCCGTTCCGCGTGCGCGACGCGGTGAATTTCCACCTGAAGCCGCTGCCGATCGTCGTGCTCGAGTGTGCTGAGACGGCAGGCGACTTCGACGCCCGCTTCAGCGCCACGGCGCGCCATTACCTCTATCGTATCCTCGCGCGCCGTGCTCCGCCAGCGCTCGAGCGCAATCGCGTCTGGTGGCTGCCCGTCGACCTCGATGCCGCGGCCATGGCGGAGGCCGCGCAGGCGCTCGTCGGACGCCACGACTTCACGACCTTCCGCGCCGCCCAATGCCAGGCAAAATCGCCGGTGCGGACGCTCGATCGCCTCATCGTCACGGCGTCGGGCAACGAGATCCGTATCGAGGCCAGCGCTCGCTCGTTCCTGCACAATCAGGTCCGGTCGATGGTCGGGAGTCTCAAGCTCGTCGGCGAGGGGAAATGGTCGCCGGCCGACATTGGCCGAGCGCTCGCAGCGCGCGACCGCGCGGCCTGCGGGCCGGTGGCCGCGGCGGCGGGGCTCTATCTCGTCCGCGTCGACTACGGCCAAGCCGGCGGGGCGGCGGACGAAGTCGCGGCCGACGACGATTAGCCGGGCTCGTCTCACCAGGCATCGAGCAGGAAGCGGACGATAGGCCGGTGAACCTCGGCGGGGACGAGCGTGCGGCCTGAGGATCATCAGTCGGCCGTTCGGCTTGTAGCGCATGCGCCAGTTGGGGCTCTCGGTCGCCGCGCGAAAGATGCTTTCGGCGACGAGTTCGGGTCCGGGCGGGTCGGCACACTTGGCCTTGATGTTGGCGAAGACGCGCTCCTCCCAGCGTCCGTAGTCGCGGATGCGCCGGCCGGCCGGGACGTCGAGCGAGCGGCCGAAGAACTCCGACTTGATGGCGCCGGGCTCGATGATCTTCACTTGAATGCCGTGCTGGGCCACCTCGAAGGCGAGCGCCTCCGAGAAGCCTTCGATGGCCCATTTCGAGGTGCAGTAGAGCGTATAGAGCGGCAGCGACAGGCGGCCCGCGACCGAGGACACGTTGATGATCCGGCCCGCTTTCTGCTGCCGCATCACCGGGAGGACGGCGCGCGTCACATTCATGACGCCGAGAATGTTGGTGTCGATCTGGCGGCGCACCTGCTCCTCGGTCATCTCCTCGAAGAGGCCGATCAGCCCGTAGCCGGCATTGTTGACCAAGGCATCGATGCGCCCGAATGCGCCATGAATCTCGCCGACCGCGTCCGCGACCGAGGCCGTGTCCGTCACGTCGAGACTGAAGGTCTTGATGAGGTCATGGGGCGCGTTTCGCGAGCTCGCTCGCCTCGGGCGTGCGCATGGTGGCCGCGACGGCCCATCCGCGCTCGGCGAAGGAGCGGGCGGTGGCGAGGCCGATGCCGCTCGACGCGCCGGTGATGAGAACGGTTTTTCCAGTCATCCTGCCTCCCGCTGCTCCGGCGGTCCTTCGACGCCGCCGGAACGACGAGCCGTGCACGGGACCCGTGCCGGGATCAAGAGGCTGGGGGTGCGCTCTGGCGCTCAGTCGATCATCGACAGGAATTCCTGCCGCGTGATCGCGCTGTCGCGGAAGATGCCGAGCATGCGGCTCGTCATGAGATCGGTGCCGGGCTTCATGACGCCGCGCGTCGTCATGCACTGGTGCTCGGCCTTGATGACCACGGCGACGCCCTGGGGCCGCAGCACCTTGTCGATGGTGTTGGCGATCTGCGCCGTCATCTTCTCCTGGATTTGCAGGCGCTTCGCATAGGCGTCGACGACGCGGGCGAGCTTCGAGATGCCGACCACGCGGCCGTTGGGCAGGTAGCCCACCCACGCGCGGCCGATGATCGGGGCCATGTGATGCTCGCAGTGGCTCTCGAAGCGGATGCCGCGCAGCACGATCATCTCGTCGTAGCCCTCGATCTCCTCGAAGGTCTTCTTCAGGATCTCCTCGGGATCCTCGTCGTAGCCCCGGAAATACTCCTCGTAGGCCTTGACCACCCGCTCCGGCGTCTCGTGAAGGCCGTCGCGGTTCGGGTTATCGCCGGCCCAGCGAATGAGCGTGCGAACTGCGGCTTCCGCCTCCTCCTGCGAAGGGCGCGTGACGACATCGACAGCGGGATTCACAAACTTGCTCTTCATCGGACTCTACTTGGCTCCTTCAGGCGAGGTTTCCCCACTCCACTCTAACGCATGGGCCGAGAGAGAGGATCTGCGCGCGCGGGGCAGCATGTTGACGCGGGAACTCGCCGGATTTTTCGCGGGCTGGCGCTTTTTTCATGAGGTAGCACACCGCGATGGGCCTGCGGCACCCCAAAAATGGCGCCACCCTTACCGGGCTGTAAGCTCCTCGCGCCGGGCCATTTATCGGCTGGTTCAACGCCCGGACCGGGTCGATTGAATGTGGCAGACGCCTATGCTTAATGGGGCGCTTCACGAGCTACGGGGCCCGTCGTTTGTTCTCAGGCGAGATACCAGATCTCAGCGCGACCTGGATGCGGCGCCGGGAGGTGCTGATCGGCCTTCTCACCGGCGTCACCGCGACGACCGTTCTCGTCAGCTCCCGCCTCACGCCGGTGTTTCTGGCCGTGATGATCGGACTGTGGCTGTGGGTGAGATGGCGCGCCGCCGACCGCGCTACGCTCGCGCCCGCCAACGACAGTCTTGCCATAAGCCTCGCCGCGCTTCTGATCTATGCCCTCGCCAGCACCTTGTGGGCCGCTCATCCGGGTGCCGGCATCGGCAAGGTGCTGCTGCTCGCCGGGGTCGCCGCCGCGAGCATCGCCACCGCCCGTCTTATCGCCGGCGCGGATCGCGCGTCGATCCTCTGCGCGAGCGAGGGACTGTGGCTCGGGCTTCTCGTCGGCGTCGTCTACTTCCTGGCCGAGGGGCTGACGGGGCAGGCCGTCAAGATCTGGATCATCAACGCGCTCAAGGTGAGCCCGGAGCTGCTGCAGCCGGCGCGGTCCTATCATTGGGCCAACGGCAAGCTGATCGGCATCGACCTCGCCTCCTTCACGCGTTCGACGACGCCGATCTCGCTCATGATCTGGCCGGCGTTGATGGCCGCGCTCGGCTCGGTCAGGTCCCCGTGGAACCGGCGCGTCGCGGCGCTCCTCTTCGTGCTCGCGATCTTCGCGGTGTTCTACTCGCCCCAGGAGTCCTCGAAGCTGGCGATCGTCGTCGGCACCGCCGCCTTCGGGCTTGCCTGGCTCTCGCGCGTATGGGCCTACAGGGCCGTCGCCGCCGCCTGGGTTCTGGCCTGCCTCGCCGTCGTGCCGGCCGTGATGTGGGCGCACGCGCTCGATCTCGACAACGCTCCCTGGCTCAACCGCTCGGCACAGCACCGCATTATCATTTGGAACTTCACCGCCGAGGAGGTGCTGAAGGCCCCCGTCTTCGGCATCGGCGCCTATATGACCTACGTCATGGGGCCCGAGATGACGGCGGAAAGCTCGACGCCCCCCGATCCCACCGATCGTTGGCAGCGCAAGTTCTCGCGCCACGCGCACAATGCCTACCTTCAGACCTGGTTCGAGCTCGGCGCCGTCGGCGCGCTCCTCCTCATGTGGGCCGGGCTCAGCATCCTGGGACGCATAAGCCGGCTTCCCTCCTCGGTCGTCCCCTTCGGCCTCGGGGCCTTCAGCACGGCGGCCACCCTGCTCGGTTCTGCCTATGGCATCTGGCAGACCTGGTACATCGCGCTGTTCGGCCTGGCGACGATCCTGTTCTCGGTCGGAGCGAGCGCGTACGCCTCGAGCGGCGGCGTCGCGGTGGCAAGGGGAGAACGCCTCGCGCCGCGTCCCGTCTGACGCCTCGCTCAGCTGCGAACCGCTGACGCTCCCCTGTAGGCTGCGAGGAATACGCGGACGGCAGACGCGGCGACGCGCTGGATCTCCTCCTCGGACGCCGGACTGAGGCTGACCCCATAGAGACGCGGGCGGAACACGGTCGCCTGGGCGAGCTCGAGGAACTGCACCGCCGCGAGAAACGAGTCCTCGGCCTTGAGCGCGCCCCGCGCGACATGATGGTCGATATACGCGGCGAGTGCCTGGGCGAGCCGCATGGGGCCTGCCTTGAAGAACTCGCTGCCCACTTCCGGCATGCGCTCGGCGACGCCGATCACGATGCGGTTCGCGGCGACGACAAAGGGCTGAGAGATCCGGCGCAGCATCTCCGTGGCGAATGTCGCCAGCGCTTCCTCGACGGGCTGCGATGTGTCGAGCAGATTCACCAGCTCGGCGATGTTGCGGTCGCGCTTCTCGGCGCAGATGGCGGTGAACAGGTGCTCCTTGTCCTGGAAATAGACGTAGAGCGTCGCCTTCGACACCTGCGCCTCGCGGGCGACGTCGCTCATGCTCGCGGCGTCGAAGCCGAGCGTCGAGAACACGCGCCCGGCACCCTCCACAATCTGGCGCCGCTTCTCCGGGTCGGTGCCCGCGGCAGGCCGCCCGCCCTTGCGGACGTCGGTCGTTGTCGTTGTCGTTGACATGACGTCGATCCTTTCTTCCCGACACTGTGAACCGAACGGTTCAGTTTGCACTTGATATCGTCCCAGACTTGGTATATGTCAATAGTGAAACTGAACCGTTCGGTTTAGTTTGAACTCTTTCCGGGTATAGGACGATGTCCATGTCCACATCCAGCGCCCTTCGTTTCAAGCCCAGTCCGGCTCGCGACCCCGACCGAAACGGCGCATTGGCGCCAGTCGAGGCGCGCGCGCCGTCGCCCGCCGGCGAGCCCATAGCCCCCGCGGCGACCGAAACAGGCAAAGTGCCGTCTCCGCGCTCAAAGCGAAAGCTGATCCTGGGCGGCCTCGGCGCCGTCGCCCTCGCGGCCGGAGCCTGGTTCGCCTACGACTACATCACCGTCGGCCGCTTCATGGTCTCGACCGACGACGCCTACGTCGGCGCCGACATGGCGATCATGTCGCCGAAGGTCGCCGCCAACGTCGCCGATGTCCCGATCGTCGAGAACCAGCATGTGAAGGAAGGCGACGTCCTCGTCCGCCTCGACGATGGCGATTACCGCCTCGCCGTCGACCAGGCGAAGGCTAAGCTCGCTACCCAGCAGGCGGCCATCGCCACCTTCGCGGCGCAGATCCGCGCCGCCGAGGCGACCGCCGCGCAAGCCCGCGCCCAGCTCGACTCGGCCAACGCGGCCGTGACGAAGGCCGAGGCGGACTACACCCGGACGAAACCTCTCGTCGATCGCGACTTCACCTCCAAGGCCACCCTCGACGCGATGATCGCCGCCCGCGATTCGGCGCGCGCGCAAGTGAAGGCCAGCGAGGCGGCGATCGAGACCGCGGAGGCGAACGTCGCGCTGTTGAAGTCGCAGCGCACGCAGGCCGAGCAGATCGCCAAGGAGCTCGAGGTCGCGGTCGCGAAGGCCGAGCGCGATCTATCGTTCACCGTCATTCGCGCCCCCTTCAACGGCGTTATCGGCAACAGGAGCGTGCAGGTCGGCGATTACGTGACCCCCGGCAAGCGCCTCGCCGCCGTCGTGCCGCTCGACAAGGTCTACGTCGACGCGAACGTGAAGGAGACCCAGCTTGCGGGCATCGCCGTCGGCGAGAAGGCCACCGTCCGCGTCGACGCTCTCGATGACGCCGCCTTCGAAGGCACGGTCGAGAGCCTGGCGCCGGCCTCGGGCTCGCAGTTCTCGCTTCTGCCGCCCGAGAACGCCACGGGCAACTTCACCAAGATCGTGCAGCGGGTCCCCGTGCGGATCGCCGTTCCGGCGGATCAGGCCGACGGCAAGCTCAGGCCCGGCCTTTCCGTCGTCGTCGACATCGATACGCGCACCGCGCCGCACGCCGCAGCCACACGCCACGCGGCCAACGAGACAGCGTCGACCAAGTAGCCTCCGCGAGCTCCCGGGCACGCCATGAACCAGTCGATCGCCATAACCGGAAACGTTCCGCCCCGAGCCGAGCCGAGGAAGCTGGCGTGGATCGGGGTCACGCCGCGCGAGCTCGCCGGCTTCCTCGCCATGGTGTTCGGCATGTTCATGGCGATCCTCGACATCCAGATCGTGTCGGCCTCGCTCTCCGAGATCCAGGCCGGCCTCTCGGCGAGCGCCGACGAGATTCCGTGGGTCCAGACGTCCTATCTCATCGCCGAAGTGGTGATGATCCCGCTGTCGGGGTTCCTCGCCCGCGCGCTCTCGACGCGCGTCCTCTTTCTGATCTCGGCCATCGGCTTCACGGCCGCGAGCGTGCTCTGCGCCACCGCGACCACCATCGACCAGATGATCGTCTTCCGCGCGCTGCAGGGCTTCATCGGCGGCGGCATGATCCCGAGCGTGTTCGCGGTCGCCTTCTCGGTTTTCCCGGCCTCGAAACGCGGCATCGTCTCGCCCATGATCGGCCTCGTCGCGACGCTCGCCCCCACCATCGGGCCGACCGTCGGCGGCTATCTCAGCAACGCGTTCTCCTGGCACTGGCTGTTTCTCGTCAACGTCGGCCCCGGCATCCTGGTCGCGATCGCCGTCTACCTTCTGGTCGACTTCGACAAGCCGGACCATTCGCTGTTCAAGCGCTTCGACTTCGTTGGCTTCGGCGCGATGGCGCTATTTCTGGGCTCGCTCGAGTACGTGCTCGAGGAGGGCCCGCGTTATGACTGGTTCGACGACCAGGCGATCACGACGCTCGCGCTGCTCTCACTCGGAGGCGCGCTCGTCTTCTTCTGGCGCGCGGCGACGGCGCCGGAGCCCGTCGTCGAGCTCCGGGCTTTCCGAGATCGCAACTTCGCGTTCGGCTCGGCCTTCAGCTTCGTGATGGGCATCGGCCTCTACGGCCTCACGTATCTCTATCCCGTCTACCTGGCGCAGGTGCGCGGCTATGATGCGCTGATGATCGGCGAGACCATGTTCGTCACCGGCGTCGCCATGTTTCTCACCGCGCCGGTGAGCGGCCGCCTGTCTCAAGTGCTCGACCCGCGCCTCATGCTGCTCGTGGGCTTTCTCGGCTTCGCGCTCGGTACCTATCTCGCCACCTCGATCACGCCCGACTGGGATTTCAACGAGCTGTTGATCCCGCAGATCCTGCGCGGTTCCTCGCTCATGCTCTGCATGGTGCCGATCAACAACCTCGCGCTCGGCACGCTCTCGCCCGACCAGCTCAAGAACGCCTCCGGTCTATTCAACCTGACGCGCAACCTCGGCGGCGCGGTGGGCCTCGCCGTCATCAATACCGTGCTCAACAACCGGCTCGACCTCCACCTCGCGCGCCTGCACGAGACCGTGTCGTGGGGCCGCATGCTCGCCGAGGAGCGCCTTGCCGGCTTGACCGATCAGATTTCGGCCCAGATCGCCGACGGCGACGCCGCCGCGCTGAAGCAGCTCGCCCTTATGGTCAGGCGTCAGGCCAACGTGCTGTCGTTTGCCGACGTGTTCCTGGTGCTTACTCTCATGTTTGCCGCCATGGCGCTGCTCGCGCTCCTGATGAGGAAGCCCCCGGCCGCGACGATGGCCGCAGGCCACTAGCGCGACGCCACCGCCACGCCGCTCGCGCGACGCCGCGGACCTCAGTTGCACCTACGCTACAGCCACAAGAAAAACACGCGCGCCTGTCCCTGGTATTTGCACAACCAATAGCGAAGAGGCTCTAAGGTCCGTCGTGAGCCGAGAGCTGGGCCCATTGGTCGAGCGATCTGCTCGTTCGTTCGTAATGCGTGAACCAACATGAAGACTCTCGTTCTTGTCGCCTTCTTCGCCAACTACCCCATCCAGCTTGGGGAAATGCGCGCCGTCGATTGCCTGAGGGCAGTCGAGCAGGTCCGTCAGGGCAAGGAGGTCAGGCTGACCGCCCGCGGCAACGTCACTTCGCCCCCGATCTTCCACGCGATGTGCGTTGAACCCTCGACCCAATCCCAGATGCAAATCGCGTCGACCGCCCTCATCTACTAATTGGACTGGTGTTACGCGGGAGCCTAGTAAGCTCCAGTCGCGCCTCGCACGTCTTGCGCGGAGCTAGGGTCA
>CAVOUC010000008.1:0-224304 GCA_963699485.1 uncultured Alphaproteobacteria bacterium
CGGACATGCCTAAAGCTCGACGCCGACTACCGGTTAGGACCAAATGGCGAGGTCGCGCTTGTTCCCTTCGCAACGGAATAACTCTGCCTGCAATGCTCGACGTTGTGTCGAGGAGTGCCCCAACCTATACCAAACATTGAATTCTGTTGCTGGAGGCGCGCTATGTTTGATGCCAAGGCCCTTCTGGAGCAACTGGTCAAAGCCGCTGATCAGCCTGCAGTACCGCAAACTCAAGGTGGTGGTCTTGCCGATATCCTGGGGCAGTTGATCCAGGAAGGCCAAAGCGCGCGGGCCGGTGCCGGGGGAAAAGGCGGCAGCCTTGATGACATTCTGCGCAATCTCCTTCCGTCGAACGCACCGTCCGATCAATCGAGTGGCGGGCAAGGCGGTGGGTTGACCGACATCCTCGGCAAGCTTCAGCAGCAGGTCGGGCAAGCGGATGGTGAAGGTACTGCAAGCCTTCGCGATATCCTCGGCCAGATTCTGGGCCAAGCGACGCAAGGCGTGAAAGAAGGCGCCGGCCGAATCAGTGAGGCGACGGGGCCACGCGATGCCCTGACTAAGGCAACAGGCGGACAGTCGCCCGAAGAGCTTATTGCGAAGCTAAAGGACCTCATTGCCAATAATCAGTTCGCTGCGGGCGCAGCGGCGAGCGCTCTCGGGGGGCTGTTGCTGGGGACAAGCACGGGCCGCGGCGTCATTGGCAGCGCGGCCAAACTGGGCGCATTGGCCCTAATAGGCGGCCTTGCTTACAAGGCGGTTCAGAATTACCAAGCCGGCAAGCCGCTACTCACGGGCGCGTCCGCTCTTGCCGAAGCCGCCCCGCGCGGTTCGGGCTTCGAACCCGAGGCACAAACGAACGAAAGTGCTACACTTCTGATCCGCACGATGATTGCCGCGGCCGCCGCAGACGGACGGATCGACGAAGGGGAGAAGACCAGGATTATCGGCTCATTCGACCAAGCGGGCGGTTTTAACGCCGATGCTCAGGCCTTCGTACAACGGGAGCTTTCGAGCCCTGCGACCGCGGCCGAGATTGCCAACGCAGTCACCTCAAAAAGAGAGGCAGTGCAGGTCTACACAGCAGCACGCCTCGCCATAGAGGTGAACAGCAACGCGGAGCAGGCCTTCCTCGCCAACCTTGCGGATCGCCTTGGAATTGATCAAACGCTTGCAGCTCACATCGACGCGACGGCTAAAAGCGCCGGAGCCTAAGCTAACCAGTCCGGCGGCAGACCAGTCGCGAGTTCGAGGCACAAGGCCGCGACTACCGCACGGCCGCGGTCGCATTCCGAAAACTGACGTAAGCCTTTGAGGGGTCTGCACGGGAACGCAGCGTGAATTTCCGGAACGGCCCTTGAAATTCCAGACGATGAGGCGGCTTTTCAATCTGAAAAGACGGGTTCGAACTCCCGTAGGGACCGCCATGTGTTTTCAAGGGCGACGGATGAATTCGGCATTGTCGTTGCCCTCACGTCATGAATGGCTCCACCGGTATCTATAACCTGGGACTTACTGTCGGGATGGCGGCGCCAGGGGTCCACATCTCTCTCGGTATCAACTTCTTGGTCAGCTCATCGCCGCCTTTCTCGTTTTCACTGCCGTGATCAGTGATGATGATCCAGTTGCCGTACCTGCTGTGCCATCTGCGTGACACGTGTCGTACTGATGGTGATCGCGCGTTGTCTCTGATTCATGAATCCGGCGATCGACGGGGCGGCTGAGCATGCGCTCAACGATGTCTAGAGCGACGAGTGGGAATATCGCGAAGCGTATCATGTGGTCCTCCAGAGTTTTTCGACCGCCTTTCTCGTTAAGTTCGGCGAGTCGCGAGGTCTGTTAGCCATGATAAAGATGATGTCGTGCGGTGGCTGTTCCCTGGGTGACAATCGGGCTAATGCAGCAGAAAAACGCCCGCGCTCGAATCGCTCCGGTGGGGATCTCAGTAAAGTTGGAATTGGCGGCTCGGGCGTTCGATTTCCGCGCGACGTGATAGCTGACAAGCAGCCAAGATCATTCTGTCGCTGAAGGCGCGCTATGTTCTAAACCCGGCGACGCCCGCGATTGGATCAAAGGCGCCGAACCGTTCAAATTCCTCCAGGCGTCTGCGCCTTAGAACAGAGAGCCTTACGCCTGGGAGGAAGGTAACTTCGTGCGTACGGCGAATGTCCGCCACGGGTCAACAGCGTCGGGTGCGCGGGACGGCGAGTTCCAAATCAAGGCAACTTCACTCTGGAAGTCGACGTGGAGGCACCCGCTTAGCCTTGAAGCTCATGCTCGCGCTCCTCTGCAACAGAGGAGAACGACCATGCAAGACCCACGAAATCTCTTTGAAGTTCGCCCCACCCGCACTCCTTGGAATAAGGGAAAGTTGATCGGCGCCAAGCCGCCACTCAGACCAAGCACGTCTGGTCGATCCGGACGAAGCTTCAGGTGGAGGGACGCAAGCGAGACTTGGCGCTGTTCAATCTGGCCATCGATAGCAAGTTACGCGGCTGCGATGTGGTGAGTATCAAGGTCGAGGACATCGCTCCGAGAGGCTATGCCGTTGACCGCGCAACGGTGCGTCAGAAGAAGACTGGCCATCCCGTAAAGTTCGAGCTGACCGAGCACACGCGGCAGGCCATCGACGACTACCTGAAAGCTGCCCACAAGCAGCAGGGCGAGTACCTCTTCGCCGGTCGGCGTGGTCCGGCGATGAATTTGACCACACGCCAATACGCGCGCCTGGTTTCCGAGTGGATTGCCAGCATCGCGCTCGACCCCCTGATGTTTGGGACGCACTCACTACGGCGGACCAAGGCGACACTCATCTACAAGCGAACGGGCAACCTGCGCGCAGTCCAGCTCCTGCTCGGTCACACGAAGATCGAGAGCACCGTCAGATACTTGGGCATCGAGGTTGATGATGCCCTTGCGATAGCTGAACAAGTCGACGTCTGAACCACCTGGGCAGAGCGGACGCGCTCTGCCCAATCGAGTTCGGTAAGTTCGGGCCAGAAGCTGTCATGATACCTCGTGTGTTCCCATGATCTCCGCCCACCCGTAGTGACTGCGAGTTTCTTCAGGCCTCTTTGACCCCGGTGTCCTGAATGCCCTGCTCGCTGCCATAGTATTTGTACGGCAGGAACTTACCCGACATCGTGATCTTGACCCGATCGCCTTTGGCGTTCGGCTGACGCTCGATCTCCATGTCGAAGTCGATGGCAGACATGATGCCGTCGCCGAACTCTTCCTCGATGAGCGCCTTCCACGCGGGGCCGTTGACCATCACCAGCTCATAGAACCGGTAGATGAGCGGATCGGTCGGCGGCATGGGTGTGCCGCGGTTCGGCACCTCATTTAGCATCCGCTCTTCATCTTCGGATAGACCGAACAGCGCGGCCGCCTTTTTTGCCAGCGGCTTCACGAGCTTCATCTGGCCGAGAAGCGCGCCGACGACGAGGATCGGCGACACGCCGCCGATCTCCGTCACGATGTGCTTCCAGCTCCACGCTTTCGCGCGCTTGATATCGAGGATCTTCTCGGCGAGTTGTTCGCGGCGCATGAGAAATCTCCATTGTAAAAAAAACGACGGGCAACGAACTTGCGTCGCCCGCCGGTTTGATCGTGGTCAACGTTTGAATTTCGCAGCCTCCTCCGAGCCCTTGGTCGCGTCGCCCGCCGTGTAGGAGTGCGCACCCGCCCCCGCGAGCTTGCCCTTGTCCACGATAAGATACTCGGTGCGGATCGGCTTGCCGGCGAAATGGCACTCGAGGATCTCCCGCGTGCCCGCCGCATAGCGCGCCTGCGCCGAGAGGGAGCTGCCGGAGATGTGCGGGGTCATGCCATGGTGTGGCATCGTCCGCCAGGGATGATCCTTCGGTGCCGGCTGGGGGAACCAGACGTCGCCGGCGTAGCCCGCGAGCTGCCCGCTTTCGAGCGCGCGTACGATGGCGTCCCGGTCGCAAATCTTTCCGCGCGCCGTGTTCACGATGTAGCTTCCTCGTTTCATCATGCCGATCAGCTTGTCGTTGAACATATGCTCGGTCTCGGGATGGAGCGGCGTGTTGATGGTCACCACGTCGCAGACCTTGACCAGCGACTCGACGTTCGGATGGAAGGTGAGGTCGAGCTCCTTCTCCACCTCCTTCGGCAGGCGATGCTTGTCGTAATAGTGAAGCTTCACGTCAAAGGGCTTTAGACGCCTGAGTGCAGCAATGCCGATGCGGCCGGCGGCGACCGTGCCGACATTCATGCCTTCGAGGTCGTAGGAGCGCTCGACGCAGTCGGCGATGTTCCAGCCGCCTCTGACAACCCACCCGTAGGACGGGATGTAGTTGCGCACGAGCGCCAGGATCATCATGACGATATGCTCGGAGACGCTGATCGAGTTGCAGTAGGTCACCTCGGCGACCGTGATGCCCTTGTCCATCGCGGCTTGCAGATCGGTATGGTCCGAGCCGATGCCGGCAGTGACGATCAGCTTGAGCTTCTTCGCCTTTTCGATCCGCTCCTTGGTCATGTAAGCGGGCCAGAACGGCTGCGAGATGACGATCTCGGCGTCTGGAAGCTCCTTGTCGAGCACCGAGTCCTTGCCGTCCTTGCTCGAGGTGACTACGAGCGTGTGCCCCGCTTTCTCGAGGAATTTGCGCAAGCCCAACTCGCCGGAAACGCTGCCGAGAAGCTCGCCGGGCTTGAAGTCGATGGCCTGCGGGGTGGGTGTCGTCTGTCCGTCGGGATATTTGGTGATCTTCGGGATGTCGTCGCGGGCGTAGGATTTCGGATAGCCGTCGACGGGATCGTCGTAGAGAACACAGACAACTTTTGCCATGGAAGCGCTCCTTATTGAGTTCAATTCAAGAAGAAGACCCGTAACTGCTGCTACATACGCGAGTGGCGGTTGCAGACGAATAATCACGTAGCCCGCGAACTGCCTATTCCGTTCGCCGGCGTTTCCTCACCTCGGTCTTCCCCCTGCTTACCTTGCAGGCGGATGCCACCTCGGCGCCGTGAGCAATTCGCTCTGGGACCGGCAGCGTCAAATTGCTGGGGTCAGACATCTGATTGATAACATCAATCATACGCCCCAAGGTCGGTCGCGTGTTTGGCCTCGTCGAGGTCAAGTCTCGCGGCGCTTGCCATGAACAAGCGGGGGGCTGTCCAAGTATCTCATATACAGCCGTCTAGAGGCGACGAAGGTCAACTCGTTATGATTTCAGCTTCGGGTCGATGCTGTCGATAAAGGTCTTGTGAGGGCCGCCAAACGGTGATTCCGTCAGCTGAGCTTGGGTCAGCGGCGGGGGGCGCGGCGATGATGGGGCGGCGGAGGCGGGATCAGGGCAAGCTTTTCTACGAGTTCCGGCTCGAGGACCGCATCCCTGAGAAGCACCTTTTGCGGCGCATGAACGTGTTCGTGACGGCCGCGCTCGCCGACCTGCACAAGGAGCTCGCGCCCTACTACAGCGACATCGGCCGCCCCTCGGTCGACCCCGAGCTCATGATCCGGATGCTCATCGTGGGCTATTGCTACGGCATCCGCCACGAGCGGCGCCTCTGCCAAGAGGTCGAGCTGCACCTCGCCTACCGCTGGTTCTGCAAGCTCGATGTCGACCAGACGGTTCCGCACCACTCGACGTTCTCGGCCAACCGGTTGGGCCGCTTCCGCGACAGCGACATCCTGCGCCACATCTTCGAGCGCGTCGTCTGGTCAGCGATGGCCATCGGTCTCGTGAAGGGCGAGGGCTTCGCCGTCGATGCGAGCGTGCTCGAGGCCAATGCCAGCCGTTACCACGGCAAGGCTCCCGACGAACTCGATTGGACGGATGCGCAGCGCCAGCGGCGCGCCGTGGCCGAGTATCTCGCCGCGATCGAGGCAGAGGCCGAGGCGAAGGCGACATCGGATTCGGACGATGGCGATGGCTCGGGAGGAAAACCGCCGCCCAAGCCTGACCGCAAGAGCCCGAAGGTGATCTCGCCCTCCGACCCCTCATCGGCGTGGACGGCCAAGGCCAACAAACGCGTGCTGTTCGGCTACGGGCTCAACTATCTCATCGACATCGAGAACGCAGTCATCGTCGATGTCGAGGCGACGCCGGCCAGGACCTACGACGAAGTTGCGGCGACTAAGACCATGATCGATCGCACCGAGAGGTGCTTCAACCTGAAGCCCAGGCGACTCGCCGCTGACACGGCCTATGGCACCGGCCGCTTCCTCGGCTGGCTGGTCAAGGACAAGCGGATCACGCCGCACATCCCGGTGTGGGACATGAGCGCGCGCGAGGATGGCACGTTCTCGCGATCCGACTTCACCTTCGATAAGAGGCGCAACGTCTACATCTGCCCGGCAGGCAAAGTGATAACGACCAGCGGCCAAGTCTGCGCCGATCGGGGCATCCGCTATCTGGCCTCTGTGTCCGATTGCCGTGCGTGCCCCCTGAAGCCGAAGTGCTGTCCGAACATGCCCTCTCGGCGCATCGTCCGCGACATCAACGAGGACGCCCGGGATGTGGCCCGGCGCAAGATGAGGACGAAGGCGTTCCTCAAGTCCCGCGATGAGAGAAAGCGCATCGAGATGCGCTTCGCGCACTTAAAGACCCATCACGGCTTCGAGCGCTTGAGGCTGCGCGGCCTCTCCGGCGCCCGCGACGAGTTCCACCTCGCGGCCATCGTGCAGAACTTGAAGACGCTGGCCCTGCGTCTCATCAAACCGCCGCCAGACCTCGCCGCCGCGTGAGTTGCGTCCTGCGTCGGCGCCCGTGACGTCCTGCACATCGCGACTGCCCAAAGCGGCGCCGAGGCCCATCCGTCAAAGGAAAATCACCTCAAGTCGACCCGCCGAGCCAGCGCAGGTCTCGCGCCCGACTTTATCGACAGCATCGGTCATGACCTGCCCATCACCTGACATGAGCAGCACGGCCGGTTTCCCCCCAGTTGCTGACGATTAGGTGCGTCGCAACGGGCGAGCGCAAAGGGGATAAAATTCCCCATGCAGCTCACCTGCGCAAGATTGACAAGATTGACCCCCTATACGCGCGCGACAAATCTCCCGCCCGGAATGTTCCCCTTCATTTACGGCTGGTTTGCGGGCAAGCCGAGCTTCTGTGCTCGAAGGGCCGCGCTCTCTGCTAGACGGCCCATTGCCGCCGAAAATCTCCCACAGAACTGCCGATTTGCGCCTGCCTCGGATATGGCCGTAGGGAAAGGAAGGCCCGGCCCGTTGAAGCTCAAATTGCGATTCCTATGGGCCTGAAAGGCTGACGCACATCCTACCAGGCTGCGCTCGCAAGGCGCATTGTTTATAATAAGTTCCGCAATTGAACGTATATTTGATCCCTGTTCCACCTTTGTCCGAAATTGTCCAGGCGTTCAATGTGCGAAATCACCGACGTAAGCTGCATTCTCAAGAATACGGACCTACTTGCCGGCGGCTCCATGGTGATCCCTGGTTCGGTCGGACCGAAGCGCGGATATCTAGGTGGACATAGGCTGTGTCGTGCAACCGGCAGAAGGACTCGTAAAGCTCTTCGTTTGGTCCTCGGACGCCAACCTGCCGCTCAATCACTTTGAACACGTCGTGGATGGCCAGGACCATCTCATCGGCGCTATCCATCACGGCTTGTGCGTCGTTCCAGTCGTCGTGGGGTTGTTACCAGCGTTTGTGATGCTGGCGGCTCTCTCGGGCAAGGTTGCAATTTTCAGTTACAGTCTGCATATTTGACCTCGTTTAGGACTACATCCGCTTGAACTTTCCGGCCGGCTTGGTGTTCTCAGTACCTTGTCGGCCGCTCTGTTTCCGGCGAGGCGCTTCCAAGCCAACAGACGCCACGTCGAAATTCGGTTGTTGCGGGAACTACTCGTCGAGAACTCTCAACACGTCCTCGGCCAAAACCGTCTGCGCTTCGTCAAAGACCCAGCGCCGCGGGTCCTCGAAACCGAACCAGCCCACTACTGCGCGAACACCGGATGCTGGCGTCGCGCGCCGCTCGTCTTGGCACCATGGGTCATTCGGTTCGGACCTGGCATCGTCTGAGTGCTCCGAGAGCGGGAGGTTCAGCGAGTGCGGCGGGCCGCCTCCTACAGCCCCCCGACTCTCTTGATCGCCAAACTTTTCAAGAGCGCCACATCACGCACACCGTCAGTGGCAGCATCGACAATCGCCGATGCGATCCGCTCTCGTGCGTCATCCGCTGCATCACTCAGGCCTAGTTCGGCGCAAGCGCCGTCGAATGCCTCGCGCATCGCCGCGAGGTCGGCATTCCCGAAGAGGGAGTGTTTCCGAAAAGGCATGGAGGCAGACCCCCCTTGTCGTCTAACTCGCGGGATGCCTGCGATCATCGCGTTTCCCGCGACGGTCAATTATAGCACTCTCACTAGCGCCCGTTCAGTTCCGTAGGAGATATGCACCTTGATCTTAGGCAACGGGGCACCACGTGCCGACCGTGCCGCGTTCACTCGTTCTGCCGCCGTTCGTTCCGCCTGCAGCGCCTGGTGGCCGCTCCGCCGGCCGGTCCATTGTGGCTGCACGAGCCGAAGCTCGACGGCTGGCGTGCGAGCTTGCGAAGGCCAGCCCTCGCACAATTTCACAAACAGCCTAATCGAACAGTACTATTTCGAACAATTAGTGGAACCTTCATTTCCAACGCCCCTTCCTCTTACAAGGATACAAGGACACGCATCCGCACGTCCGCGTCCCACGCCCGAGAAAAGGGCAACGTCATGGACCGCACAGAGGTTGGCTACTTGAGAGAACTGACTTCCAGGATCGGCAGTGAACTGCGACGACGCCGAGTGCCGGGGGCAGTCTCCCAGGCGATACGGGAGAAGCTTCAGTCGTTGGCAAAGGCCGAACGCGGTGAACGGCGCAGAGGTACAAACGCGCCGCCTAAATCCCGGCGAGACGGTGCCGAATAGCAATCAAGCTTAGCTCGGCGTCATGGATGGCGCCCAGGGATTACAGGTGCTGGGGAGGCCGCCGGGTGAGGGGGAGATCGGCCGGACTGCGCGACCAATAGTCACCGAACGCCGTCAGTGGACTACCGCTGTCAGGGTCGCTTCGTGGCAAAAGCGGCGCTCGATCAAACCCAAAGTTGAGCTTTGGGCGCTCCAGCTCTCCAGCCTATCTACATATTGCGCGGGACGCCGGAACCAAATCGACGCCGCATTGTTGTTGCTGCAGTCCCGGCGGTTTTCGTCCCTCGATGCCGTCGGGATCACCCCCCGTTCTGGCACCCACGATTCGCACCGTGGGTGCCTTTTCGTGTGCTAGGCCAGCTCCAAGGGCCATCCAGACGGTTCTCTATGCAGGCAGGGGTTGCCGAGCGCGCGGGCGGCACAGCCAGAAGCGGCAGAGCGCTCCCCCACGAGCCGGATCGGGGTGCTCGCTCCCTACACCAAGGCACGCGCATCCGCCGCTTCCATTAGCGTACATGCCAGAGCGAACTAATGGCGGCCTTGATCGTAGACAATCCCCGACGAGGCCTCCCGCGTGCGCTGGGGACGCCCGTTCCCTAGTGCAAAACAAGCCCGGGGGTGGCCCGTTCGTTGATAGCCTGCCTCAATGCGTAGAGCCTATAGAGCCGAACGATTATTGCAGCGGCGCTGTTACCTGGTGAACCAAAGTGACCTGGTGAGCCTGAGCGTACGCGCGTCGCGTAACAGCCGCCATTGAGCAGGGCTGCCTCGGCTTCTGAGATCATGCTCTCAATAAGCTTCTTTTGTTCACTCGGGGACAGCATAGAGGCAGCGCGGTCTCGCCCATCGCTTGTTTCTTCAACCAAGCTCAAGCTGCGGAGTTCCTCTCGTCGTTCACCCTGAAAGTAGGGAATGCCGGGCTAGTCCCTAGCGTAGAGATTGCAGCGTATACAGATCGCCCCTTCGCTGCCGCAATTGAAGTTTCAGGTTTCGTCATCGGGGGGAGCTGACAGAGGAGAGGGCTCGGGTTTGAGCCCTCTTTTTCGTTCTTTAAGGAGGACTTCGTGGAGAGTGTTAAGTCCGAAGGTTCGTTGATGCTCGCTTGAACGCGCTAGCGGACGATGCCGACGAGGTGATCACGGCCTCCGAGGCCGAGGTTCGCGAGCTTCGCTCTACGCTCCTTCTAGCAGGCGGTGCGACGGCGGCCGAGGTAAGAGCGAGATTGAAGAGCGCTAAAAGGTGGCAAGCTTAGCGTAGGCGTCATCGCAACTCGTGATGGTGGAGGCGCTGCACGTCTCTCTGGAGGCTAGATCGAGTTTCAACTACGGTCCGCATGGCTGACGTTGCACCTAGCGAGAGCTGACCACATACTCCCCCGGATGACCGATGAAGCATACGTCCAGGCATGGATGGTTGAAGTCATTGGTGATGGAACGGGCCATCGCCACCGCCGCTACCAATTGCGCGCACCCACTCGGAAGGTAGCTCACGACAAAATCATCGCCCTTCTCGGACCGAGCACCTTGATAACCTCGACAAGCCACATCGCCCAGGAAACCCTTGCGGTTGTTGAGTTAAAGGAAGACCAGATAGTGCAGATATGACCTACACCCGCGGGCGGCGTAGCCTTCGGCCCGGCGGACACCCTCGAGACGGCTACATATTACTCAGTACTAGCCCAATACCGAGGATAAGAATGGCCGATAGGAGCAGAGGTTTAAATTGGCGTTTAGAAGCTTCGATCATCAAACGCTCAAGTTCACTTAGTTTGCGACTTACCGCCTCGAAACTGTTGTACCCGTAATAGTCACCACCGCTGCGCGCCTCGATGCGGTCGAGCCGAGCCTTGAGATCACGTTGGGAACGCAACGCTTCTTCTAGCATTCCATCCCTCGTACGATTTTCGCTCTGGTGAAATGCATGCCAGCGATCTTCGAGAGTGCAGACCTCTTGTAGGTCCGCAACCTTTGCAGTGAGGGCTTCAAAGCTACGCGTCAAAGTTCGAACGCTTGCCTGCAACTGATCAACCTTGCTGGCGGTCTGCGCGTCGAGGTTATGAGGCGGCAGCCCTCGTTGAATGTTCTGCACGGAGCCACCCTCGCGCTCGTCGCTCGGAATTCTCTCGCCGTCACCCGCACGCCGCGGCAAAGTTGCGATTGTTGCCCTCATTACTACCTCCTAGCTAACCACAGCTACGCTAGGCCGAGTCGTGCGACGCATTGTGACGATATCGACAGGATTCGCTCATTCACCAAGCTAGTGGCGGGGCCGGGGAGAAGACTGACCTCCCTAGCCAAGGCGTGAGACCCCATCCACGCCCTCTCGAATAGCTTCCCGCGCTCGCGGTTCAGCGCGCCAGCGGTCGCACCTGACCTTCACCCATCTCTGTTCGGTAGATGAATCGCGTGAAGCTTTGCTCTGCGCGTATCTAGTCAGACAGGGGAGCAAACCGAGTGGCGTCGTGCACTACGGCGGTCTGGCTCGCGGCGTGGCCGATCATACGAGCCGACAGGTCTACGAGCTGGTAGGCCAGGAACACAACGAGGGCGAGGGTCGCGAGCAAGGCAAGGGCTCCCGCAGCATTGTCGCGCCATCTTGGATGAGGGTCGCCGTGGGCGATTGACTTCATGGCTGGCTCCCATGGTCATCCCCCTCCGGTCAATCCATGATGGCGCGCCCAAGCACGGTTGACAAGGCTGGCCGTGGCCCTTTTCGCGGGATGGCGCTCGACCGCAGGCGACAACCTGTGGCGCTTCGCCCCATTTCTATTACTCGTAGATCATTTTCACCGTCATACCGCCATCGATAATCATGTTTTGGCCAGTCATGAAATCGGCGTGCTCGGCGAGAAAGAGGCACGCCTGGGCGATGTCCTCGGGTTTGCCGACACGGCCCACCGGGTGCTGGAGCCGGTCGCGCTCCGAGTGCTTAGGCTTCTTCGCTCGCGCGGAGTATTGCCACTCGCGCGTTTCAATCCAGCCCGGACTTATGGCATTGACCCGGATTCCGTACTTGCCAAGGCTTATCGCCATGCCATGAGTGAGCGCAACGATGCCGCCCTTCGAGGCCGTGTAGGCTTCGGTGTTCGGCTCCGACATGAATGCGCGAGTCGAAGCGATATTGATGATTGCGCCACCTTGACCCCGTTCCACCATACGGCGGGCGACATTCTGGGAACAGAGGAATGCGCCGCGCAGATTCACCCCAATCACGCGGTCGAAATCCTCAACAGCCAGTTCGAGGACAGGCTTGTTGCGGCTGATACCAGCGTTATTGACCAGAACGTCGGGGCAGCCGAGGTCCTTCGCGGTCCGCTCAAGCCATTCGTCAATATCGCCTTTCTGTCCTGTGTCGCCTTGCGCGAAGACGCCAGCCGGACCGAGAGCGTGCACCTTATCAAGCACTTCCTCGCCGGCGTCCTTGTCGGGATCGAGGATCGATACGGCATAACCCGCATCCGCGAAGGCCAATGCAATGGCACGCCCGATACCCTGTGCGCCGCCTGTAACCGCTGCGATTTTCATCAACACGCCACTGCTAGTTTGCCCGACTTGACTTCAGTAGCTGAAGCTCAATTCTTAGCTACTCAACGATTTGATGGGTCATTTGGTGCCGCTCTCTTCGCCGTGCTCCGCGCCCGGCCGAACTCTTCCGATTGGTCCGGCCCGGCCTTCAGGCCCCCATTGATATTCGGCGACGCGCCAGCCGACCTCCGCGTCGAGTACCTGCCCGGCCAGGTATTCCGCATCCTGAGCGCGCGCAAATCGTAAGCCCTCCGAAGCGTTCGGACTGAAAGTCGTGTCAACGCCATTCGTGATGCTGAACCCGCTGAGGTAAAGCAATTCCGCCTGACCGATCTCGATCAACCATCCGGTCTCGATGGGCACGTTTGCTCCTATGCGGCTCGCCCGCTGTAACGCTCCTCCAATTGCGGAGCTGCGCTCCCTATTTGCATCATCGCAGCCTGGCAATGGTCGAGTGATGCACGTTCATCTCCTTGGCAACGGCGCGGAGCTTCCAACCCCTACGGATGAGGTGACGAGCGCGTGCTTGCTGCGCATCGTTGAGCTTCGGCTTACGTCCGAACTTGATCCCCGCCCTCCTAGCCGCCGTGCGGCCTTCGCTTGCACGCTTGTGGATGCGCTCGCGCTCGTCTTCCGCCAACGCTGAGAGGAAAGCTAGGAAGCCCTGTCCGATCTTGGTCGTGAGATCGAGGTGGGCCTTGTCCAGCACCCTGATTGCCGCCTCCCGTGCATGCACGCGCTGCATGATAGTGATGCCGTCGAACATTGAGCGCGTCGCTCGGTCCCATTCGGCAAGCACGAGCACATCACCCTTACCCAGATTGTCGATGGCTTTTTCCAGCTCCGGGCGGCCTCTTACGTCCTTGCCGGATGCTTTCTCTGCAAAGATGCGCTTGCACCCTGCGGCTCGGAGCGCCCCGAGCTGGCGGCCGAGGTTCTGGTGGATGGTTGAGACCCTGGCGTAGCCGATCAGCATAGTGAAACCATAGCCGATCTCGATCTATTTTCGCACCTGATTTTCGCGCCACGTCAAGTAATTGAAATCGCATGGCAAATTTTCTGGCGCGAATGTCCTGACATTCGCGCCAACAGGAAGCAATCGCAGTGGGCCGATGCGCAACGAGGATAACTTCGAACGCCATCGACAGAGGCGCGTCCCGTGGGTACTGCTGGGAGAAGTAGAGTCCGGGGAGGCGCCGACAGCGGTGTCCGAGCTATCGTGATCTCACGGGATCGCGGTGAATTAGTCGGTTCGAGCTGGTCCTTCGGGCAAAGCCGACCACAACCGTCGGCCGGCGCGAGGTCTCAAGATGACCCGCAGCCGACAAAGTCAGCCGGGATGTGGGCGCCTTGCTTCAGGGTCCGAGAAACAGACGTGTCAACCACCCGCGATACGGGTGCGACCGCTCCTACTCGCCTCCAAAGTTGCCGGGCCTCGCTGCCAGTCGTCACATCGGCCGAGAGGCGATGCGCGTGATCCTGTTCGGCGCGCCTGGCACAGCGATCGCAACCGCTGGCCGCCCTCGCCTCACTCTGTTGGATCTGCTTGGGCCACACCGCCCGTGCTCTCGGGCTGCGTTTCCACATTGCCATAAACATCGAGGGCAACGCGGACCGTTGCCAACTCATCGTTGACGGCTTTGGCCCGCCAGATCCCCGCTTCGTCTCTTCGAATGTGGCTGATGCTGGAATAGCCTTTGCTCTCCAAAATTCGGGTGACTTGGTCTTCTCTCAACCAGGTCCAGCCGACCTCGCCCATGACGGTGGCAACCGGTTGGCGTTTCAGCGTGGTCGGAGCTGTTTGCAGCATTGGCGGCTCGACAGGGCCGTTCAACGTCGCCAACAGAACTGACGGCGGGGTCGCCTCCTGCCGCTTCGTTGCGGCAATCAGACTTTTACGATCGACGTGCGAAACGATTTCGGCATAGCGATTGACGGCGACATGATACGCGGTGTCGCCGCTGATCGCCTTTCCTCGCCAGAAAGCCCCATGCTTTTCGAGACTGAAAACGTCAGAATAACCGGCAGCCTTGAGCACCGCAGCGGCCTGATTTCCGCTCATCCATGTCCACTCCGGGTGCAAATCGGGGTGCCGATTCAAGATACGCTCTAAGGGAGTCAGTAACTCGTCATCCACTTCCATTGTTTGTGCGATAGCTGTGCCAGCCGCCAGCAATTGCAGACTGGTCAGTGCTACGATTAGCTTTCTCATGGGTGCCTCCGCCACACTAGTGGATTTTGAACGGCGTTTTAACTGGGTGCGCGGCGTTCACGCGTTAAGGATTAAATGCAGGGGCCATTCCGCCCTGGGAGCTAAGGGCTCAACCACGTCATGACCACCCGAGATGACCACCCGAGATGACCACCCGAGATGACCACCCGAGATGACCACCCGAGAGTAAGCATGACAGGTCGTGCCGGTCGTGCGAAGTATGTTACGGTACGTACGCCGCCTAGAGAATATGGTGATACTTTCTCGGCACCCCTTGGGAGATGGAGCGTGACGGGGGTAACACGCATCGGCCGGAGCGAAGCCGATCAGAGGGCCGTTCGCGAGCAACTGGACCGCATACTGCAAAGCGGCCCGTTCCAGCAGTCGCGGCGACGGCAGCGGTTTCTGGAATATATTGTCAGTGAGATGCTCGCAGGGCGCGGCGACCAGATCAAGGGTTACAACATCGCTGTCGAGGTCCTCGGCCGCTCGGAAGGGTTTAATGGCGGCGTAGACCCTATCGTGCGCGTCGAGGCAGCGCGACTACGGGACCGGCTGCGGGAATACTACGAGGCTGACGGCCGAGACGATCCCATCCGCATCGAGCTGCCGAAGGGCAGCTACACGCCGCACATCGAGTTTCGGCAGGCACCAACACGTGATCCTCGGCCAGATCGACCAGAGGCGACTGCTCAAGATCGACGCCTGGGTTCCATACAGGGGTCGATTGCTCAATTGGACGGTCGGCCCAGACTGGCGGTCCTTCCGTTCGTCAATATTGGGGACGATCCCCAAGGGGCGCGGTTCGCAGATGGGATCACCGAGGACATCATCACCGATCTCTCCCACTCCAAGGACCTTATCGTCATCGCTCGCAATTGCACCGAGGCCTACAAGGGCAAGCCGATCGACATCCGCCAAATAGGTCGCGACCTCAACGTGAAATATGTTTTTGGGGGCAGCATCCAGTCGCTGGGCGAGCGGATTCGCGTGACCGCCCAGCTCATCGAAGCCACCTCCGGCAGCCAAGTCTGGTCCGAGCGCTATGATCGGCCTGTCAATGACCTGTTCGCCGTGCAGAACGATGTCACGCAAAGAATCGCCGCCACACTCGGCGGCTGGCAAGGCGCGGTCGCCGAGGCAGAACGTCATCTTCTAAGGCGCAAGCCGCCCGCGAACCTATCTGCCTTCGACACCTACTTGCTGGCCGGAGGCTCGGCCTGGGCACACAACAAGGTGACCAAGGAAAGCTTGATCGAAGCAGAAGGCCTGCTCCGCAAGGCTCTCCAACTCGATCCGCAATTGGCACGCGCTTACGTCGGCTTGGTCATTGTCCAATCCTCTTTGATCGACTTCGGTTTGGCACCCTCTGTCGAGGAGGCGCTGTCAAAGATGATGGAGTGGGGCGAGAAGGCGGTGATGCTCGATCCCAACGATGGCAGAACGCACTATGCTCTCGGCCTCGCCTACTCAGAATGTCACGGGAAAGGGGAGCAAGCTCTTGCCGAGTTTGACAGGGCTGAAACTCTTGCGCCGTACGATGCAGACGTGCTCCTCTTAATCGCTTGGTCTCTTCCACAGTTTGGTGAAACGGCACGGGCAGTGAACCTAGCGGAACGCGCGCTGATGCTGAACCCTCATTATGCTCACGACTGGTACGATCAAGGGCTCAGTTTCGTGTACTTTTTTGCGGAGCAATACGATAAATCGGTGAAATACAGATTGCTCGTGAAGGAGCCGCATGCCCTCGATTATGCCTTCTTGGCCGTGGCTTATGCGTACTTGGGTCGAACGGGTGATGCAGAGGCAGCTGCCGCCAACGTCAAAAAGCTGGATCCCACATGGATCGCGGAACGCTATCTCAGTGAGGGGGGCGGCTATGCGGAAAAGGAGGCGGAGTTGTTTGTCGATGGCGCGCGCAAGGCCGGACTCCCGGCCTGCGTACCCGCCGACAAGCTCAAGGACATGCCCAATCTGAGCCGCGTCAAGTCCTGCGATCAGCAACGCGCCAAGATAGCTGGGTGACCACCTCGTTATCCGCGTAGCTCAGCGCGATGGTACATCGCTAAGCTGATGGACGGCGTCTAGACGTGTCTCAATCAAACGTCAGCAATTGGCCCAGGCTGTGTGAGAACTTCACCGCAAGGCTGGAAATGGGGTGCGGGGCGGGCCAAGCGTTAGAACGGGCGAGGTCGGCCCCGTAATCGCTCCCGTGGCGTCCTGAGGCCGCTGACAGCAGCCGATCTGCCCGCGTTGATCGTCCTTAGGCCCGCATTGCCTCCATCAACGCGCCGACGCCCACAATCGCGATTACCCGCTTCATGTTGTAAGCGAGCACGTTGAGCGCCATCTCGGTCGCCACTTTCGGCAGCGTCATCGTGAGGAAGTGCGTCGCGCCCATCCAGGCCTTGATGGTGCCAAACGGGTGTTCGGCAGTCTGCCGGCGCACGGTCATTTTGTCGGGGTTGCGATCGAGTTCGTGCCTGTACGGCATCGAGGACAGCCTCGTGTTCCCACCGCGAGACACGCCGCTCCGGGCCGGTCGTGCATTTTGCTTTGAGCACACATGTCTGACAGCCGCGCGTCCAATAGCGGCGGGTCAGCTTGCCCCCCTCCTCGCCCGCAAAGCGGAAAATCAGGCGCTCACCGGCAGGACAGCGATAGACATCCTCATCGGGCAGGTAGACGAAGTCCTGCTTGCCGAACCGGCCTGCGGCCTTGGCGCCTGAGGTCATTGGCTTGGGCAGCGTGACGGTGATGCCCGCCTCCTCGCAGGCCCGGATCTCGTTGCCCTCGTAGTAACCGCGATCGGCGACAGCTTCGAGCTTCTCGACGCCCATCTCATCACGCGCCTGCTCGGCCATGTTGGCGAGCAGATGACGATCGGTGCCGACGTTGGTCACCTCGTGCGCGACGATCAGATGATGCTCGGTATCGACGGCGGCCTGCACGTTGTAGCCAACGATGCCAGTATCGCGGCCGCTCGTTGCCATAGAGCGGGCGTCGGGATCGGTGAGCGAGATCTGCTTGTCCTCGGCTTTCATCATCTCGACGTTGATCGCGTTCAGACGAACGATCTCCTCCTTCAGCTTTGCGATCTTGTCCTTGAGCCGCGCAACCTTCGCCTCCGGCACCGCATCGCCGCGGCGATCGGCGGTCTCGAGCTGGGCCATGTAGCGTGCGATGCTCTCGTCGATCCGCTCGAGGCGCCGCTTCATTTTGGCTTCGGTGAAGTTCTTGTCGCGCGCGTTGACGGCCTTGAACTTCGACCCGTCGATGGCGACGCTTGCCGCACTGAGCAGCTCGAGCTTGCGGCAGAGTGCCACGAACGCACGGCAGACCTCACGAATGGCCTTGCCATTGTCCTTGCGGAAATCCGCAATCGTCTTGAAGTCCGGCGCAAGATGTCCGGTCAGCCAGATTAACTCGATGTTGCGCTGGCACTCGCGCTCGAGGCGGCGGCTCGATGGAATGCGATTGAGATAGCCGTAGATGTAGAGTTTGAGCATCGTGCCGGCAAAGTAGCCCGGCCGTCCGGTTGCCAGCGGCTCGACGCCCGTGAAGCCGAGCCTGCCGAGATCGAGCCCGTCGACGAAGGCGTCAACCGCCCGCACTGGGTTGTCGTCGGGCACATAGTCGTCAAGCAACGCCGGGAACAAAGTGCTCTGACTGCGGTCCCATCCCTCTACAAAGCGTGCCATCGAGCCCCCCGCTGATTCACGCAGGAATCATAGCGGAATCCGTGCACGTTTTCACACGGCCTGGGCCCGGATCCGACATACAGCATTCGCAGTCGCACGACCGCTGACCGGGCTTAAGCCGACACACGCTCAGCGCCAGACCGAGAAGTGCACCTTGGCTGGCGGTTTCCTGGGTCTGCGGGGCGGGGCTCCATGGCGGTCGGGCACGGCGAGGGTGATAAATGCCCAAAGGAGTCCGAATTGGCTCGTTACGCCGCACGGCAAACCTGGCGAAAAGTGGATAGCAAATTACCGTCCCCTATTGGAATTGCGCCATCCGCTCTTTGGCGGGTGCTGAAGGTCCTGCAGTCCGGTTGGCGAGAAGCTGCCGCGATCTCGCCACGCAACACGAGCGCCTCGAATGTCACCATATCGATGACACGCCTGTCGAGGCGCAGCCGACCGACGAGTTCAGCAACGCTTTCGAGATCACCGACGCTCGTGGCCTTCTCGGTCACCTCGGTCAGCGCTTTGATCTCGGGTTCGGTGAGGTCCAGTACGTCTATACGGTAGTCCAAGCAATAGTATCCTCCGTGGCGTCGCCCGAGCGATGCCGAGAATCCTTTCACGGCGTCCTTTTTGTCCTTGTCCTGCTTCTCTAAGGCGTCTTTGTCGGCCCAACCCAGCTCAAATCGCTCCTCAGCCAGCGTCAAAAAGCGGCTGATCTCCAGTTCTCGTGTATTGTCCCCCTCCATCACCTTTGCGATGAGCGCGTCACGAAGACGTCTCAGCTCCCAGAATCCCAAATAATCAATGTATGGAGGGGGCGCTTTTCGCGCCGAGTATCGACACTCGACTTCTACTTCGAGCCGCCGCAACCGTTCAAGCCTGCTGGGCATACTTCATGTGCTCCTCAAGCATGGCCAGGCGCTGATCAAGGTCGAAAACTTCGATGGCCTTCAGGGTCGCCTCTACGACGCTCACCAGCGAGTGGGTTTCGCTCGCGGTCAGCTCACCGCGCCCAACGCCCTCCACAATCTGCGCCAAGGCAGCGACGGCATCCTTCGGCTCTGAGATTGGCTGCAACTCGAACTCGATGCTCCGCTCGACGCGGCGCGGGACGAGACGCTCGACACAGAGACGGATCGCGGCCATGTCGCCCGCCTTGGCGAGATCGATAGCCTGCCGCATCAATTCTACCGCTTCACCTTCTAGCATCGCCTCGGCTAGGCGCGTGGCGCGGTTACGCGCTCCCTTGGGACGCCCGGCGGGATTGCCACTCGCGCCCTTGCGGAAGCGTCCATTCTGATAACGGTCTGTATTTTCAGGGTCGGTGCCCATGCTTCACCTCGACATTTGTTGATTAATGCCCCGCGCTGGCCAGAAGGGTGCGGCGCTCCGATTCTGCTCAAGTCCAGTTATGACTGTGAGGCCAGCATGTCGTGCAGGACGGCTTCCATGGCGGTTGGCGTCAGTCCCAGATCGGCAAAGGTCAGAGCCCTTTCACCGACCACATTGTCACGCTGCATGAGTGTCACAACGTCAGTTGTAAGCGGAGGGTTCGGCAGCAGCATCAGGAGCCGTGCCAAGGCAACCCAGGCGACGAAGGGCAGCGGCACAAGGATGCGCGCTCGGCCGGTCTCCTTGAGCACCAGCTCGATGATGTCTCTGTAGCGGTAAATCTGCGGACCGCCGAGTTCATATACCTTGCGTTGCGATGACTCAGTGGTCAGTCTCCGGACGATTCCTTCGGCAACGTCGCCGACGTAGACAGGCTGCAGCCTCGTATGCCCGTCTCCGAACAGAGCGAGCACGGGAGACAGCCGCGTAACGGCGATCAACGTGTTCAAGAACTTGTCGTACGGTCCGAAGAGGACGCTGGGGCGCAGAATGGTGGCCGTGGGGAAGGCCGCCCTCACCATCAGCTCACCTTCTGCGCGAGAGCGGACATATTTCGATTGCGAGTTGAGATCGGCGCCAATTCCCGACATGTGGACCAGAGCTTTGACGCCAGCACGAGCCGACTGCCGGGCCACATGCATCGCCCCCAGCTCGTGAACCGCCCTGAACGTTTCCGAACCCTTTTCGAAGTAGAGGCCGACGGCGTTGACGGCACCGTCGCAGCCTTCGAGGGCAGACCCAACGGAGGTTTCGTCGCGCACATCGGCGTAGAGCTGGACGAGTTGTCGGTCTTGCCCGGAAGCGACCCTGAAAGCGCCTGGATGACGAGCCGCGACGCGGACCGTTGCGCCCGCGCCTATCAGTTGATCCACGATTGCGCGGCCCAGAAACCCGGTGCCTCCAAAGACGGTAACGCAGCTCATGTTCATGGCGACGCCATCGATCCCATCATCTTGTGAGGGCTACCCTGGGCTCTCAGCTCAATATAAGAGCCGCACGCGATATCTATTGTCCGCATTCCACGGAGAGAGCCATGGCGTCCCGCACCCTCGGTTTGAACGAGGCCGTTTCGCGTTACCTAATGCAGATCGGTCTGCGGGAGCCCGACGTGCTCAGATCAGTGCGGGAGGACACGCTCCAGCTTCCAGGCGCGCATATGCAAATCGCCCCCGAACAGGGCCAGTTCATGGCCATTCTCGCCCGACTGACGAACGCGCGCTGCTACCTTGAGATCGGAACCTTCACCGGTTACAGCACCTTGGCGGTCGCTCTGGCCCTGCCGCCCGAGGGCCGCGTGGTCACCTGCGAAATCGATGCGACCTATGCTGCCATCGCTCGGCAGTACTGGCTGCGCGCTGGGATTGCGCACAAGATCGACCTCAAGCTGGGGCCCGTACTCGATACCCTCGACATGATGCTTGGCAACGACCAGGCAGGAGAGTTCGACATGGCCTTCATCGATGCCGACAAAGAAAACATCTTGGCCTACTACGACCGCTGTCTTGCGCTCCTCAAGCGTGGCGGACTTCTGCTGATCGACAACACTCTGTGGGGTGGCGCGGTGGCGGACCTGGCCGACCGCGATCCGGTGACCGAAACATTGCGGGCTCTGAACAGCAAGGTCCACGCTGACCCACGGGTGGAGATGGTGCTGGTCCCCATCGGCGACGGGTTGACACTCGCGCGCCTAGTCAGTTGACGCTGCTAACGCGCGCGTACGCAGTCACCTGAGATTCGCTAAGCGTTAGTGGGGAGAGGCAAGGGTTCCCGATACGCGAACGCATCGGCAACTCGCTGTGCCAAAACTGTGCCACAGCGAGCTACATGTTCTCACCATGTTCTTGACGAGCAGGTGCAAGCACGCTTGTGGCGGCGAGCGCAAACGCCTTGTTTTGGGGGGTATCGGTGGTGCTGCCGGTGTGGATTGAACACACGACCTCTCCCTTACCAAGGGAGTGCTCTACCACTGAGCTACGGCAGCGCGCGCTGAGCGAGCCCGTGGTTTAGCCGATTGGCCGCGGGGCCACAACTGCCCGGCTCGCCATTGCGAGCATACTCCGCCTATACTGTAGCCATGACCGACAGGCCCGAGGCGCACCTGGATCGGCGCGCCCTCGTCGCCGGGGCCGCGCTTTCGGGTGCTGCGCCGCTCATGGCGGAAGCGGCCCGCGCGGAGGCGCCGGGGAGCACGATGACGGCCGCCGAGATCCGCAAGCTCCTCGATCTCACGCCGAACGCGACCTGCGGCTACGTCCGCGTCACCTTCGTCAGCAAGCACGAGGCCGCCGCCGGCGTGCTCGCCCCTCCCTACGAGGCGGCGCGGCCGATCGGCTCGGCGCTCTACTTCATGGTGACGCCGGACGAGCCGGTGAAGCTGCACCGCATCCTGAACGACCAGCTCTATCACTACTACCTCGGCGACCCGCTCGAGGTGCTGATGATGAAGACCGACGGCACGGCGGAGCATGCCGTCGTCGGCCCCGATCTCGCCGCCGGCGAGCGCGTGCAGCTCTTTATTCCCGGCGGCACGTTTCACACCGCGCGCGTCGCTGGAGAGCGCAACTGGTTCCTGGGCGCGAGCACCGAGTGGCCCGGCGTGATCCCGGCCGACGTCGAGCTCGGCGACGCGGAGGCGCTCGCCGCGAAGTATCCCTCGGTCGCGGCGGATATCAGGAGCTTCCCGGTGCCGGCGAAGTAGCGGGCGCGGCGCCGCGAACGGGTGGCGATTAGCCAAAGCGGACCCGTGCGACGGCGGCGGGGAGTGATACGGGCGTCAAACAATGCCGATTTAATGCGGCGGGGCGCACACATTGGCTCGGATAACATCGGAACGTGTGTGAGCGTGGGCGGCGAAGGGCAGTGCCAACCCCATCGTGGAGACCGTCATGGACGACAAGCTGCGCCAAGCCGCCCTCGAGTATCATCGTCTGCCGAAGCCCGGCAAGATTTCGATCAAGCCGACTAAGGATCTCACGAACCAGCTCGATCTCTCGCTCGCTTATTCGCCGGGCGTCGCGTACGCCTGCCTGGCAATCAAGGACGATCCGGCCGAGGCCGCGAGCCTCACCGCGCGCTCTAACCTCGTCGGCGTCATCACCAACGGCACGGCGGTGCTCGGCCTCGGCGACATCGGGCCCCTCGCGGGCAAGCCGGTGATGGAGGGCAAGGCCTGCCTGTTCAAGAAGTTCGCCGGGATCGACGTCTTCGACATCGAGATCGCGGAGAAGGATACCGACCGCCTTGTCGAAATCATCGCGGCTCTCGAGCCGACGTTCGGCGGCATCAACCTCGAGGACATCAAGGCCCCCGAATGCTTCATCGTCGAGCGCAAGCTGCGCGAGCGCATGAAGATCCCGGTGTTCCACGACGACCAGCACGGCACCGCGATCATCGTCGCCGCGGCCGTGCTCAATGCGCTGAAGCTGGTCGGCAAGTCCATCGGCGAGGCAAGGCTTGCGGGCTCCGGCGCCGGCGCCGCGGCCCTCGCTTGCCTCGACCTTCTCGTCAGCCTGGGCCTCAAGCGCGAGAACGTCACGATCTCCGACATCAAGGGCGTCGTCTACAAAGGCCGCACGGAGCTCATGGACGAATATAAGCAGCAATTTGCCCAGGATACGCCGGCGCGCACGCTTGCCGAAATCCTGTCTGGAGCCGACATCTTCCTCGGCCTGTCGGCGGGCGGTGTGCTCAAGCCGGAGATGCTGAAGAGCATGGCGGCGCGGCCCATCATCATGGCGCTCGCCAACCCGGAACCCGAGATCCGCCCCGAGCTCGCCAAAGCGGTCCGCCCCGACGCCCTCATCTGCACCGGCCGCTCGGACTATCCGAACCAAGTCAACAATGTTCTCTGCTTTCCGTTCATTTTCCGCGGCGCGCTCGACGCCGGCGCCACAGGCATCACCGAGGAGATGAAGGTCGCCGCCGTTCGGGCGATCGCCGAGCTGGCGCAGGTCGAGACGTCCGATGTCGTCGCCAATGCCTACGGCGCGGAGCAGCAGACCTTCGGCGCCGATTATCTGATCCCGAAGCCGTTTGATCCCCGGCTCATCGAGCGTATCGCGCCCGCTGTCGTCGAGGCAGCTCAGCGCAGCGGCATTGCGACCAGGCCCATTCAGGATATCGACAGCTACCGACAGAGCCTGGAGCGGTTCGTTTACCGCTCGGGCCCCAGCATGAGGCCCGTTCTCGACGCGGCGAAACGCCAGCCGAAGCGCGTAATTTTCGCCGAAGGAGAGGACGAGCGGGTGCTGCGAGCCGCGCAAACGCTGGTGGATGAGAAGCTCGCCATTCCAGTTCTGATTGGGGGCAAGGAGGCGATCGGGAAGCGCGTATGCGCGCTCGGCCTGCGTCTCGAGCCCGGGCGGGATATTCAGATCTTGGACGACCTCTCGGGCGCCGAGCATCGAGACCTCGACATCGAGTACTACGAGCTCATGCGCCGAAAAGGCGTCACACTCGCGATGGCGCGCGAGGCCGTGCGCAGCCAGCAGACGCTGATCGCCGCGATGTGCCTGCGCCGCGGCTACGTCGACGCCATGCTGTGCGGCACGCGCGGAACATTCATGGAGCACCTGTCGCACGTGCGAGACGTGATCGGGACGCGCCCGGGCACCACGACGCTCGCGGCCATGAACTTGCTGCTCCTGACCGACCGGCAATTGTTCATCTGCGATACCTACGTCAATCGCAATCCGAGCACCGAGGAGCTCGTCGAGATGACGCTGCTTGCGGCCGACGAGGTGAAGAGGTTCGGCGTTGTTCCGAGCATCGCGCTGCTCTCGCACTCGAGCTTCGGAAGCGCGAAGGACTGGGACGCGGACAGCATGCGCCGCGCCGTCGCCATGATTTCCGAGCGCGCACCCGATCTCGCCGTCGAAGGCGAGATGCGCGCCGATTCAGCTCTCTCCCGCGCGATACTCGAGCAGGAGTTTCCGGGCTCGAGGCTGAGGCGCGAGGCCAATCTTCTGATCATGCCGAACGTGGATGCGGCAAATATCGCCTACAATCTGCTCAAGGTCACGGCCGGAAACGGCATCACCGTCGGCCCTATTCTGCTCGGCGCCGCGAAGCCCTGCCATATCATCGAGCCGACGGCGACGGTTCGCCGGATCGTCAACATGGCGGCGTTGGCCGGCGTCGACGCCGCAAGTCAGTGAAGTCCACGATGGGGGCAATCTGGCTGGCGGAATGTGCGAGCTCTAGCTATAGCGCTTGCTGGATGTAGACAGTCGGAATGAACAGGAGGCCACGCAATGCAGATCGAAGAGACGAAGGGCAAGTTCGGCTTCCATCTCACAGGCGGCAAGGACGACCCTCAAGGAAAATACGCGAACGTTCAGATCTATGTGAGATCCAGCGCCCTCAGCCGGTCGGCCGATCTTGCGATTTCTCCGCATCTGACAAGCGAAGTGGACATCGATCGCTTCGTTGACGATGCCATTGCCTCCCTTCAAGCGATCCGCATCGATGCGAAAAATGCGCTGGCTGCAGGCAACCTAAGCTAAGCAGTCTCCTTCATTGGGGCCCGAACTCCCACCTATAGCCCCGCTCTCGCAGATCGTGAGACGCTGGGCAGTGCGGAGGTCATCAATGGCCCGATCGAGCAAGTCCGTCTCCCGCTGCGATTGCTCGCGCCAGTGTTGGAGTTCCTCGATCCACTCTCTAACGAGTGCCGGGTTGGTTCCGACGACAGTGCATTGTTCCGATGAGCTCTTGGCCAGCACATTGGCCGCAAACATGAGCGTGTGAGCTCTGTCCAACGCTTCTTTCTTCAGATCGCTGGTCTTTGTCGTCGTCTCCTGTCGCTCCGTTGAAGGATGCCGAGATTGAGAGGGTGCGGCCGGGGTCGGTGAGCAATCGGATTGCATTCGGGGTGTCGCGGCTCGATGTTGGCTGCCCTCGTCGACCGCAAAAAGGAGCCCCGAAGCGCGGGGGAGCCGCTTCGGGGCTCGTCCACAATTTCGGCAGTATACTGCCAAGACGTGGAACGGTCCGCACTTGTGGAGGGAAGACACCAGGCGGACCGGCTCATACATTCACAAGCACTATGACGCTGTAACGAAAATAAACAGCGATTCCCAATATTGGTTAATAGTGAATATCGTTCTATTTACATGCGTTATTCCCTATACAGTCGATAGGAATTCTGCCCGTTCATTTATTTTTATCCTGGGGAAACATTTTGCCAAGCGGTGGTCTTGCTTTTGCGCGATCCCAAGCTTCTCCGCGAGTGGTCGCGCCTAAGCGCGCGCTAGAAGCACTCCATGATCGCGCGCCTCCTCGAGGCGGATCTTGATCTCGTGCCCCGCGCGCCCAGCCGCTGGATTACCCTCTCCGCTCTCCGAGTGCTCGACTGGTATGGGGCGTGCGGAGCAAGTGAGGCCAAAGGAAGGGAATAGCTCACGTCCGCGGCACTGCCTGTCACCCCCGGCTGCGGAGGGCTAGTCGCATCAACCACTTTCATGGCATGTGTCTCTCGTAGAACCGCCACTAAAGCGATCCGACTAGCCATTGAGAGGACGACGCCATGCTTTTCATGATAAGCAGTAGACCCAAGGCGGGGGCGACACGTAAACAACTGGTCGAGCACCTTACCGGTCGACTGCACCCTTCCACATGGGATTTGATTCGGCACGGCGTACTATCACACGTCCTCTACAAGGTAGGCGACGAGCCTGGTTTTTTCGCGGTCCTCAGCGCGCCGAGCCTCGAGGACGCCAGAGCGACCGTCGAACGCGGTGCGGAAAGGCTCGCGGTGTTTGACTTAGACATTGTGCCAGTCAATCAGTTTCCCCATTTTGACTGATACGTGATCTCCGGGTGCGCTCAAGAACTCGCACCGAAGCTGTGGGGGGTCTGCGCCTTGGAGGGACACCGTCATGGCCGCCATGGATTATTCCGTTCTCGCAGCGGTGATTTTCACGATCGTTGCCGTGCTGCAGTTGGCCCGCGCCATACTGGGCACCGAGGTGAAAGTCGGTACTGCATCGATACCAGTGTGGGCGAGTTGGATTGCGTTTCTCGTTGCCAGCTTACTTGCTTGGCTGGGATTTACGGCGGCACACGGATAAACGGTATTGCCCGCGCAGACGATCTTCCTCGGCGCCCACACGTCCGCTCCGGGTCATGGTCGTTCTCTAATTCCGGGTCTGGGGTCAAGCTCTCTTCCGAATATCCTTGCCGGGTCCATGGTTCTCTCCGCGGTAGGGGCATATGCCCTCCGCATGATGGCGTAGGATGACGCTGGCGGATCAATGTGTGAAGCGCGTTTTGCCCATCGAGCATCGCAAGACCAAGACCGATCTCACCACCGCCACCGTCCCGGCAGGGACGTTGGCTCCCGCTGGTCGGCGGGAACTCGGTTGTCCTGCTATGCAGGCTGATTGGTGGCCCCTTTTGATGACCAATTGAACTCGGTGCCTTCGATCCACATTCGGTGCAGAATGACGGCAAGCTTTCGAGCGACGGCAACCTTGGCTTTGCGGAGCCCGCTTCGCTTGGCAAGCCGGATGCCCCAGGCTTTGAGCGCCGACCACTTAGCTACGCGGGTGAGCAGCACATTGGCTGCCTCGTAGAGGTAACTTCGCAGCATCGCATCGCCGCATTTCGAGATTCGGCCTGTCCAGTCGATCTCGCCGGATGCGTATCGGCGGGTCGTCAGTCCGGCATAGGCTCCGACGCTTCTTGACCTCTTGAAGCGAGTGGTGTCGTCGATCGTCGCAAGGAAGCAAAGCGCCGTGATTGGGCCGACACCAGGTGCTGTCATGAACCGTCGCACTTGAGCGTCGCAGCGTGCCAGCCGCATCACCTTGCGATCGAGGTCCGCAATCTGTCGCTCGACGGCCTGACGTGCCTTCAGCAGCGGTTCGACCGCAGCGGCGAGTTCCGGTCGATCCTCGATCAGCTCCTCAGCGCGCACGGCAAACACGTTCATCTTAGCCCGACCGATGACAAGGCCGAGGTTCTTGAGGAGACCACGGATCTGGTTCTCGAGATCCCGTTTGATCTTTACGAGCAGAGCCCGGCTGACGAGAAAGGCCTTGATCGCGTGACTGTCGAGATCTTTGACGCGAACCTCCTTGTACCATCCACACTGCATGATGCGTGCGATGCCCACGGCGTCGTTACGGTCGCTCTTGTTGATCTGCATCTTCAGAGCTGCTTTCGCGTGCCGGGCATCGATGCAGATGACGGGCAGCCCCATCTTGTTCAACTCGGTCCATAACCAAGTTGCCGTCGCTCCCGTCTCGAGCCCGACCCGTGCGACGTGCGGCGCATGCGACTTGATGAACCCGGCAATTGCCTCCGGGTCGGATGTGACCGACCCTTCGCGCGCGATCTTTCCTGTCCGATCGACGACGCAGATCGCCGTCAGCTTCAACGATACGTCTAGTCCGACATAGTGCTCCATTGCAGCCCTCCATATTTGCAAGGCCCCATGAGGTGGGCCTCGTCAATTCCTGGAGAGCTGATTCCCAGTGCCTTGCTGTGGCTCGATCCCGGAATTACCCCATGTGTGAAAACGTTGGGCCAAGCTGGGGACCGGCGACAATCCCGCGAAAGTACAAGCTGTCGGCTTGATAGCAAAGTGGCGCGCCTCAGTGGAGAAAGTTCGAATACTTTGCTCGCCGCTCTCGAAGAGCTGGAGGGCGCGTCAGCCGAGGATTCTCAACTGTTTGGCCTCGGCCCCGAACCGTAGACTATCAGGAGGCCGGGAAAAGCCGGCCGGATCTCCATTGTGGCTGTTTGGGACAATCGCGTTGGAGGACGACTGTTGTCAGTGCCGAAGCGGACGTTTCGGATGCGTCCACTCCAGAGCTGCTTCTGACCCTAAACGGCCTTCGGCTCCCACAAAGTCACGCCTCGAAAGCCAACAGCGAAAGCCGAGCTTCGACACTCTCAATTGGCTAATTGCGGTGTGGAATGGGCTTGAGTTTTCGTCTCGCGTGAGCGCGAGAAGGTCGCCCAGCGATAAGGCCGGCGTGAGGCGCCTCATGTGTCGCGGCCTGCGGGAACATCGTCGTCGCCCAACACGAAGGTTGGCGGTTCGTCGTAACCCTTGCGGCTACTGAAGAACAGCAAGGCCATAAGCCCAAATCCCACGACGCACGAAAAAAACACGCCGAGGATGAGCGCCGCCCACGCGTGCACGCTCATCTTGGCATCAATCGACGTCCAGCCCCAGATCATGAACCAGACGGCACACGCGAGAAAGCCTAGCAGCACCGCCAGGGTGAGAACGGTTCCGAAATATCGCCTCAACATGTTGTAGTCCTCTCTGCAGGCAGCCCTTCGGCGCGGCGCGGAACGATCAGCTTCGCTGTTAAATCCTGCACCACCTCGTCGCGCTGATTGCGGGTCACGCTTCGCACCGTCACGCTGCCGCGGTCGGGGCGCGACCGCGACGGAGTGACGGCCACGATCTCGCTTTCGACGCGCAGCGTATCGCCGGGGCGCGTCGGACGCGGCCAGGAAAGTTCGCCGCCCGCGCCGATGAGTCCGCCGGTAAGCGGCAATCCCTGATCGACGAGAAGGCGCATGGTGACGGCAGCCGTGTGCCAGCCGCTGGCGACGAGGCCGCCGAAAAAGGACTTGCTCGCCGCCTCCTCGTCGAGATGGAAGGGCTGAGGGTCGAAGTCGCGCGCGAATGCCTTGATCTGCGCCTCGTCGATCGTGTGCGTTCTGCTCGTGAAGCGCTGCCCGACATAGAGGTCGTCGAGATAAAGGCGCTCGGCGTAACTCACTGACTCAGCTTGCGAAATCGCCTTTTCCACTGTGAGGGCGCTCGAATGGACGGTCATCGGACTGCTCCTTCAAAGCCAGCGTGCCGTGAGGTGTGCGCTTTTAGAAACTTGATGTTTTCCAAAGTAACTACTACAGAGGAGATGTCAACGATAATTTGGAAAAGTATCATGCGACAAAATGGTGCGCCGGTCAGCCGCCCCCGCGGGCGACCCCAGGTCCGCCCCGATGCAGAGACCCTCGAGCTCATTGTCGAGGCCGCCGAGCAGGAGTTCCTGGCGAGTGGCTATGCAGCGACCACTATGAGCGCGGTGGCCGTGCGCGCCGGCACGTCCACGAAGACCGTGTACCGGCTCGTTCCCAACAAGGCCGAGCTCTTCAAAAACGTGGTCTCGACGCGCATCGGGCAGTTCATGTTGGAGATCGACTCTCACTCACTTGACGCCTACGAGCTCGACGAAGCGATCGAGCACATGCTTGTCTCTTTCGGCACACTGACGCTCGACAAGGAGACGATTGCACTAGTGCGGCTGGTGATCGGCGAAAGCGAGCGATTTCCGGAGCTCGCCGCTACGTTCTATGAGGTCGCGATCGTGCAGACGAGCAAGGCCATGGCCGAGTGGCTCGCGCGCCAGTGCAAGCGTGGCCGACTGAAACTGCAAGATCCCGTCGTGGCCGCCAGCGCGCTGCGTGGCATGATGATCATGGAGCCGCAGCGCGCCGCAATGCTCGGGATGCGCGACGCCCCGACGGCGAAAGAGATCCAGGCCCGAGCAAAATTATGCACCGAGCTATTTCTCAATGGGTGTCGAGTGGAATGAATTTCGTACTGGAAGCTGCTGAAGCTGGCCGGCAGTCCGTTTCCGAATGCCGCAGTCAGTTGGCCAGCGGGCTACCCACACCTGGTGAGGCGATCACCATGACCGCTTCTGGCCCTAAGGGGAACAAGCTTCCGTCGCTTCGGGCGGCCGCTTTCGGTGCCAGTGCAGACTTCGAGGTCAGCTTTCGCCCAGTCTGCGACTGAGTGGTGGTAAGCCGCGGCCCGGAGGGCCGGATGGCGCGCCCGGAAGGATTCGAACCTCCGACCCTCAAATTCGAAGTCTGATGCTCTATCCAGCTGAGCTACGGGCGCCTGCCGCCTTGTCGTCGCGACCCGCGACCTTGGTCGCACCAGGCTGAAAGAGCAAGCCTCATGTCAGGGCTGACCGCGCGCCCTCGGTAGGCTACGGTGAGTGCTCCGGAGACGCCATGATCACCCTCTATTCCTACCCAGAGCTGTTCGGCGTTTCCGATAACAACGGCTACGGCCTCAAGGTGTTCGCGTTCCTCAAACTGGCCGGCGTGCCGTTCGTCCATGAGCACCTCTTCGACGCCTCGGCGGCTCCGCGCGGGCAGCTTCCTTACGTCGTCGACGACGGCGAGGCGATCGGCGACAGCGACGCGATCATCGCCCACTTGATCCGCAAATATGCTCTCGACATCGACGACGGGCTCACGGTCCGGCAGCGCGACACGGGACTACTGGTGACGCGCATGCTCGACGATCTCTATTGGGTCATGTCCTATTCACGCTGGAAGGACGAGCGGTTCTGGCCCGCCTTCCGCGACGCGCTGCTCCTCGAGCATCCGAGTCTCACGGAGGACGGGCTCTGCAAGGCGCAGGAATTCAACTCTCAGCGCTACTATTACCAGGGGATCGGCCGTTATGCTCCGCCCGCCGCCTACGCGCGCGGGCTCGCGGACCTCGCGGTGCTGGCGAACCTCATTCCGGCGAGCGGCTATGTCTTCGGGCCGAGGCCCGCAAGCATCGATGCCGGCATCTACGGGTTCATTGCCAATATCTATTTCTATCCGATCGAAACGCCGCTCAAAGAGTTCGTCGCCGCGCAGGCAAATCTCGTCCGCCATTGCACCGCGATCCACGCCGCCGTCGTTGCTTGACCGGTTGCTTGTATCTGCCGCGCGGGGAAAATGAGACACGGCTCGCCGCACATCGCACCGCTTAGTGCCCCGGCCCGGATTTAACCCCGTTCAATAGAGCCTTAGCACGAACAAGTCACAACATAATTTTGCCCGCGGTCGTAAGCGAGAGTGGCGCATGTGCTCTAGTGATTCGCAGGTGATCGATTCGGCAAAGGAGAAAGGCTTCTGCATGTTCAATCAGCGGAAAGGGGACGGGATACATGCCCCTGCGGCGGGTTCCGAGAAAAACCAATCGACTTTCGGCTCATTAGCAAGCCCCATCAATTCCGGCGCGAGCTACAAATCCGGCGCGCCGACACATTCGATCGTGGATGAGCAACTCACCATGAAAGGGGATCTGGAGAGCGACGGCGATATCCATGTCAAAGGCAGAGTGGTCGGCAACATCAAGTGCAAGCTCCTGATCATCGAAGTCGATGCCCTGGTCGAGGGCGGGGTCAATGCCGAGGAGGTGGTTGTTCGAGGCCACGCGAAGGGCACGGTCAGGGCGGATCGGGTAAGGCTCGAAAAGACCGCGGAAGTGGACAGCGAGATTTTCCAGCGCACGTTCTCTGCCGAGGAAGGCGCCCGCATCAAGGGCTCCCTTCACTCGATAGATGAGCTGCAGGGCGAGCCCGCCAAGGCCGACGCCAAAGAGGGAGGGCGCGCGAGAGCCGACCGCAAATCCAAAGATGAGCCTTTCAGCTCACAGACGGCGGCTGTGGAAGCCGACGCCGCATAACGGCTAAGTGTATCGCAAAGCCGCTTGGATATTGGCGCGGCGGGGCATCGGTTGACGATGGCCACGCTGCCGTACGAGTTCGGGCTAAACCCGATAGGCTCATCGTGAGCCCCCTTCAAGAAGCGCCGCTCGAATCGGGGCGCTTCAGTGCCTCTTTGCAACTGAGAGCGAACCTATTCGTCTTGTTGCCTCCCCTTCGCTGCGCGCGCGAGGTCCGCAACGGCATCAAAAGGCTTAGGACGCGACTGGTCTTCGATGCTCCAGGTGCGCTCGGACATTTGCGGCCACTCGTTATTTAAGAATTTCCTTTCTTGCCGGCCAATGCGTGTCCTTAGCTTCCGTGACCCGGAGCCGACCACCGCAGAATTGAGCTATGGCAGACGAGATCAAGATCACAGCGCTTGACCAGCATGCGCTCGAAACTGCGGTCACTTTGCTGCGCCGCTTTTTTGAAGAGGAAGGCTTTGCCACTCCAGCGGGCAAAATAAGGTCGAATCTCGCTGCAATGGTCGGCGATGACTCGTGCTGGGCCGGGCTAGCCTCGATCGATGGTGAGCCTGTTGGCGTTGTGACGGTCACGACCATGCTCTACGTGGAGTGGGGTCGGATGGGTGAAGGCTCTGATCGGCTGCTCCTGGTCTTCAATCGGTTGCGAGGCGTAGTGAGCTGGCGCGCCCGGAAGGATTCGAACCTCCGACCCCCAGATTCGTAGTCTGGTGCTCTATCCAGCTGAGCTACGGGCGCTTTTCTTGCCGGCGACTGGCCAATTGAGGGCTTGAGTGAAGCCGATCCGCCGCCGAAGCCCGCCACTACTAATGTCTGAGGGGGATCAGCGCAAGGCCCGCGCGCTAGCGCCTATTTGACGGCGCGGTCCGGGAGCACGAGCAGGAACGTCGCCCCGGGGCTCTTGTCGAGCAGCTCGAGCTTGCCCCCGTGCACGCCCGCGAGCTCGGCGGCGATGGCGAGGCCAAGGCCCGTTCCGCCCTTGCGCGTCGAGCCCTGGAACGCGCGGAAGAGGTTGGCGCGGGCGGCGGGCGGCACGCCCGGCCCATTGTCGGCCACCTCGATGAACACCTTGCGCCCCTCACGCCAGGCCCGGACGCGGATCTCACCCTGGAATCCCTCGCCCTGCTGCTCGATCGCCTGCATGGCGTTGCGGCCGAGGTTGCTCAGGATCCGGAACAGGTGCTCGTGGTCGGCGTCGACGCGCAGGTTGTCGTCCACGTCGACGATCCAGCGGATCTTGCCCTCGCGCGGCAGCCCGAGCCCTTCGCCGACCTCGTCGATCACTGGTCTCAGGCGCTGGAGCTCGCGGCGCGGCTCGGCCTCTTCCGCGCGGCCGAACTTCAGCGCCGAATTGCAGAAGCTGATGGCGCGGTCGAGGGAGGCGATGAGCTTCGGCGCGAATTGCTGCACGGTCGGGTCGGGAACGGCCGTCAGGCGGTCGGAGATGAGCTGGGCGTTGGACAGCATATTGCGCAGGTCGTGGCTGATCTTGCTCACCGCGAGGCCGAGCTGGGCAAGCCGGTTCTTCTGCAGGAGAAGCTGGGTCAGCTCGCGCTGCATTTGCGCAAGCTCGCGCTCGGCGGTGCCGATCTCGTCGAGCCGCCCCGAGGGGACGATGATGCGCGAGGGATCCTCGGGGTCCTCGCTGAAGTTCAGCATGTTGCGCGAGATGCGCATCATCGGCCGCACGAGGAGCGCGCTGATCGCGAAGTAGACGAGCGCCGCCGTCATGAGCGAGATCATGATCGAGAGCCACACGATGTTGAGGCCGTAGCGGACCATCGCGCGGCGCAGCGGCTCCTCGGGCAGCACGATCTCGATCACGTCCTCGAAGCGCGGTCCAAGCAGCCCTACGACGCGAATGGTCCGGTCGTCGGGCGCGAAGAAGACGGCGATCGCGTCGCGGATCTGGCCGAGCCGCCAGGAGAGCGCCTGCGCGGCGTTCATCCCCGGGTATTCCCTGAGGTCGTAGTGCGAATCGATCGTGAGCTCGTTGACGGGGGGAAGGATCAGGCGCCGCGTGCCTCCCCGCCGGATCGCCACCGCGCGCACGAGCGCCGTGCGCAGGAGCTCGTTGCGCAAGGCGGGGGGAACATTGCGGCCGGGCACGGCGTCGGCGGCAAGCGTCGAGACGTAGGCCGCCGTCAGCCGATCGTTGAGCCAGCTCACCCGGTAGTTCGAGATCGACGGCAGGAAGATCAGGATTTCCGCCAGCATGACGAAGACGGCGGTGAGAAACAGCAGCTTCGCCGGCAAGCCAAGGCGCAGCCAGCCGCTGCGCGCCGTCGCCGCCGCGCGGCGCGCCCACTCGCGACCCACCTCGGTGAGGGGCCGCTCCGACTGATCCGCTCGCTTGTCCATGCCCTGCGGCGTTCCTCCTCTCGCCGCTTCGCCGGGATTCTCGCACTTTGGCGAGCCTCTGTCAGCCGGCAGACCTTGGCTCGCGCCGGCCGGTCCGGCTCTCGCGCGATCATGGTCTAGATTCATAATTTAGTATCTAGTGTCGGATCGCCGGCGGCCTAGGGCGGAGGCGCATCTCCGCCCCGTAGAAATCATGGCCGCGGCGGCCATCCACGACGCTCGGCGACGCTCCCCTGTCGCCGCCCGTAGGCTTACCCGAGGCGGGTCAGGACCTTGATCAGCCGCCGAAGCAAGGGGTTGGCGGGGGCGGCGGCGTAGAAGCGGTAGGCGGCCCGCTTGCTTATTTCCGACAGCGTCGGATAGGGCGAGATCCACTCCGTCATGGCCTTGATCTTGAGACCCTGGGAGACGGCGAGCGACCACATCTGGATGAGCTCGCCGGCATTCGCCCCGGCGATCGTCGCGCCGAGGATGCGCCCCTTCTTGTCGGTCACCACCTTGATATGGCCTTCGGTCGCCCTCTCGGCCTGGGCGCGGTCGTTCTCGTGGTAGGGCCAGCGCAGGACGTTGACGGCGGCGCCGCCCTTCGCCGCCTGCTCCTCGCTCAGGCCCACGTGGGCGAGCTCGGGATCGGTGTAGGTGACCCAGGGGACGATCGCCTCGTTCACCCTTGCAGGCAGCCGGAACAAGGCGCGCCGGACGACGATGCCGGCGTGGTAGTTGGCGACATGGGTGAACTGCAGGCCGCCGGCCACGTCGCCGATGGCGAACACGCGGCGGTTCGACGTGCGCAGGCCGCGGTCGACCTTGATGCCGCGCTTGTCGTATTTGACGCCTGCCGCCTCGAGATTGAGATCGCCCGTGTTCGGCCTGCGGCCCACGGCGAGAAGAACGTGGCTGCCCTGCACGGTCTCCATGCCGTTCTGGGTGGCCACGTGCACGCGGACGAAGCCTCGGCCGCCTTCCACGCGTTCCGCCCGTGCGCCCTCGCGGATCACGATCCCTTCCCCGCGCAGGTGCTTGAGAACGATCGCGGACAATTCAGGGTCGTCCTTGGGAAGCGCGCGCTCGGCCTCGAGCACGGTAACGAGGCTGCCGAGCCGGTGATGGGCCTGGGCCATCTCGAGCCCGATCGGACCGGCCCCGACGATGATCAGGTGCTCGAGCCTCACCCCGTTGTCGAAGATCGACTCGTTGGTGAAATAGGGGACGGTGTCGAGGCCGGGGATCGGCGGCACGAGCGGCGAGGAGCCGGAGGCGATGACGAAACGGCGCGCCCTGATGCGATAGTCGCCGGCGACGACCGTCTTCCTGTCGACGAAGCGGGCCGCGGCCGGGATGACGCGCACGCCGAGGCCGGTGAAGCGCTCGACCGAGTCGTTGGGCTCAATCGCGGCTATCACGCCTTTCACATGGTCGTGGACGGCACCGTAGTCGATCGTGGGCTCGATCCCCATGATCCCGAACTTGGTCGCCGTGCGCATGGCATGGGCGCGCTTTGCGGCCGCGATCAGCGCCTTCGAGGGCACGCAGCCGTAGTTCAGGCAATCGCCGCCCATCTTGTGCTTCTCGATCAGGACGACGTCGCGGCCGAACGCCGCCGCCGCCGCTGCGACCGAAAGCCCGCCCGACCCCGCTCCGATGACGCAGAGGTCGGACTCGATCGGCTCGGCCGCGATTGCCGCCGTCGCGGCTGCCGGGCTACGAGCCTCGCGTGTTGCGGCTCCGGGTTGCGCCATTGCGTTTGCTCCAGGCTTTCAAGGCAACAGGGATGAGGGCGACGAGACCGAGAAGGGCAAAGGTGACGAGAATCTCTCTGCTCACCAACGTGGACGGGTCGAACGAATAGCTGCATTGCGTCGCCGCCGTGGCGGGATTGTCGGCCAGGCACTGCTTGTAGGCGGCATTCTGGGCTTCGACGACATGGCCCAAGCTCGAGCCGGCGATCGAGAAGACGAACGTCCCGGGAATGATGCCGAGCGCGGTGCCGAGCACGAACGTTCCGAGCGGCACGCCGAGAAGGGCCGGCGCGAGGTTGACGACAAAAAACGGAAAGGCCGGGACGAGGCGCAGGAAGAGCAGATAGCTCAAGGCGTTCTCCTGAAAGCCCTCGCTGAGCTTCGAGAGCCACGGCCCGGCCTTGGCCGCAAGCGCCGCCCCGAGCGAGGTCTTGGCTATCGCGAATATGATCGTGGCCCCTGCCGTAGCGGCGATGACTGTCGCAGGCGCGCTGATCTGCCAGCCGAACAGAAGGCCGCCGGCGAGCGTCATGATGAGTGCGCCGGGTAGCGAGAGCGCGACGACCGCGACATAGGAGGCGACATAGATGAGGAGCGAGATCACGAGATGCTCGGCGATGAAGCTCTTGAATGCCTCGTAGTTGAGGCCGATGGTCTTGAACGACAGGAGCTTGTGCCAGCCCATGGCGAAGGCCAGCGCCATGAGCGCGACGAGAACGGCAAGGGGAAGCCAGCGCTTCAAGGCGCTCCCCGTGCGGCTCTTCGCTTCCGCTTCGTCGCTTGGCGTCATCTCGGCCGCCGGTTGCCAATGCAGCTCTTCGGGACACTGAAGGCCACGCACTCGGCGTGCGTGACAGCCTCAGAGAGTGGAATTTTCATGAGTTACGGGGGCGCCCCTCGAAGGGTTTCGCCCTGGCCCCTTCATTGACTTGCACCTTGCCACCTCTTATAAGCCCCGTCGATCCGGGCGAAGCGGCTGTCAACGAGGGACCCATGGTGTCTCACGTCGGCCGCTCGAGCGCCCGCAACGGAGTTTCCGACGTGAAGCGCACTTACCAACCGAGCAAGCTCGTCCGCAAGCGCCGCCACGGCTTCCGCAAGCGGATGCAGACGCCGGGAGGAACGAAGGTGCTGGCCCGGCGCCGGTCCAAGGGCCGCAAGCGCCTCTCCGCCTGAAGCGGCGCGCGCACGCCCGCTGACCCGTGGCGCTCCCCACCCTCAAGAAGCGAGCGGAGTTTCTGAGAGTGCGGGGCGGCGCGCGGTACGCGACGCCGGCGTTCGTGATGGAAGCAAAGCTGCGGCCCGAGGACGGCGATCCGGGCGCCGGACCTCGCTTCGGGTTCACCGTGACGAAAGCGCTCGGGGCGGCAGTCGTCAGAAACCGCATCCGGCGGCGGCTCAAGGCCGCGGTCGTGGAGCTCGCCGACCATTGCGCGCGCGCCGGTCACGACTATGTGCTGATCGCGCGCGCTCCTGCGCTCAAAAGACCGTTCAGCGACCTCAAGAAAGACCTTGAACGGGCGTTCCAAGGCGTGCATCACCCCTCGGAGCCGAAGCGCCGCGCCCGTAACCGGTAAGGCCACGATGCAAAGCCAGCGACCCGACGACAACAATAATAATCTCCTGATCGCCGTCGTCCTCTCCATGGCCGTCATGCTCGGCTGGCAGTTTTTCTATGCCGGGCCGCAGATGAAGCAGCAGCAGGAGAGGGCCGCCCGCGAACGTCTGACGCAGGCCGAGAAGGAAGCTCCCGGCAAGGACGTCCAGGCGCCGCCGCGCGATTCGAGCCACCCGAGCGCTGCGCCGACCACGGCGACGCGAGCCGAAGCGCTTGCGCGCTCCCCGTCGCGGATTGCCATCGACACACCGTCGCTCAAGGGCTCGATCAACCTCAAGGGCGGGCTCATCGACGATCTCGTGCTCGAGAAGTACCGGGAGACCGTCGATCCCAAGAGCCCGGAGGTGGTGCTCTTCTCGCCTCCCGATGCTCCCGACGCCTATTACGCGAAATTCGGGTGGCTCGATGCCGGCGCGAGCCAGGTGCCGTTGCCGACCATGGAGACGCAGTGGCAGGCCAAGACGACCGGTCCGCTTACCCCGACCTCGCCGGTCGAACTCACGTGGGAGAACGGTCAAGGACTGATATTTCACCGCACGATTTCGATCGACGACAAATACATGATGAAGATCGTCGAAGAGGTCGAGAACAAAAGCCCGACAGCCGTTACGCTGCGCCCCTTCGGGCTCCTCTATCGTCTCGGCAAGCCGAAGACGCCCGCCTATAGCGTCATTCATGAAGGGTTGATCGGCGTGCCCGGCGACGCTGGCCTTCAGGAGATCGCCTACAAGGACGCCGTAGAGGATGGCGGCAGCAAGACGTTCGATAACAAGGTCGGAGGCTGGCTCGGCATCACCGACAAGTATTGGGCCGCAACACTCATCCCCGACCAGAAGTTGCCGTATACGGCGACGCTCGGCGGTCACAAATCGACGGGCCAGACGGCCGAGTTCTTTACGGCCGATTACGCGGTCCCTGCGCTTTCGATCGCTCCCGGGCAGCGCCAAGGGACGGAAGGGCGTCTCTATGCCGGCGCCAAGCAGGTCAGGGTCGTCGAGGCCTACGAGAAGAACCTCGGCATCGAGAAGTTCGAGCTTTTGATCGATTGGGGCTGGTTCTACTTCATCACCAAGCCGCTCTATTACCTGATCGAGTGGCTCTACGGCATTCTCGGCAACTTCGGTCTCGCCATCCTCGCCGTGACCGTGCTCGTCAAGGCGGCGTTCTTCCCGCTCGCCAACAAGAGCTACGAGAGCATGGCGAAGATGAAGAAGCTGCAGCCGCAAATGGAGGAGCTGCGCGAGCGCTACAAGGACGACAAGGCCAAGCAGCAGCAGGAGCTGATGGAGCTCTACAAGAAGGAGAAGATCAATCCCCTGGCCGGCTGCCTGCCGATCCTGATCCAGATCCCCGTCTTCTTCGCGCTCTACAAGGTGCTGTTCGTGTCGATCGACATGCGCCACGCCCCCTTCTTCGGGTGGATCAAGGACCTTTCCGCGCCCGATCCGACGACGATCTTCAATCTGTTCGGCCTCTTGCCGTTCGCGCCGCCCGAGTTCCTCCATATCGGCGCCTGGCCGATCATCATGGGGCTCACGATGTGGGTGCAAATGCAGCTCAACCCGCCGCAGCCGGACCCCGTCCAGCAGCAGATCTTCTCCTGGATGCCGCTCCTCTTCACGTTTCTCCTCGCGTCGTTTCCGGCCGGCCTCGTCATCTATTGGGCCTGGAACAACGTGCTGTCGGTCGCCCAGCAATGGTACATCACCCGCAAGCAGGGGGCGCAGATCCACCTGTTCGACAACCTGGAACGCACGCTGGCCCCTGTCGCCCGCCTCCTCGGGCTCAAGCGTGAGCAGAAGAACTGAGCCCAAGTCCGAGCTCTTTCGCCCGATGAATGAGCTTTTCTCGCCCGAGGACCTCGCCCGCGGTGAGCGGCTGTTTGCCGGACACTGGCGGTTTCTGACCACCGTCGTCGAGCCCGAGGGTCTCGTGCCGGCCCGCGGTCCCGAAGCGGCTTTTGCCGGGCGCTCGAACGTCGGCAAGTCGAGCCTCCTCAATGCGCTCGTGCGCCAAAAGGACCTCGCGCGCACGTCGAACACGCCGGGGCGGACTCAAGGGCTCAACTATTTCGCGCCCCCCGGCGACACCCTTCTACTGGTCGACATGCCGGGCTACGGCTTCGCCAAGGCGCCGAAGGAGATGGTCGAGGCCTGGGGCCGGCTCATCAGCGGGTACCTCTGCGGCCGCCCGACGCTCAGGCGCGTGTTCCTGCTCGTCGATGCACGCCACGGGCTCAAGCCGGCGGACCACGAGATGATGCGCCTGCTCGACGCGGCCGCCGTTTCCTATGAGGTCGTTCTCACAAAAGCGGACAAGGTCGCCGCGCTCGGCCTCGACCGGGCGGTCGGTGAGACCGAGGCCGAGCTTCGGAGCCACGCGGCGGCCCTTCCACACGTACTTGCCACCTCGGCCGAGACCGGTACGGGCCTCGCGGAGTTGCGCGCGGAGATCGCACGCCTCGCCGACAGCTAGGCTTCGCCTCTCAATCGACAGACTGTTGGCGTCCTCTCGCGCCTCTCCGATTCCTGTTGCTTGGCGGACGGGGGGTGTAAGAGCATGCGGCCCGGGGCGCAGACCCGCTGGGGTCCACAATAAGAAATGGGGAGCCCGCTCCTTGGCAAGAGAGCAGCGAAAGCCCGCCGCAGCCGAAGCCGACAGCCGCATCGCGCCCGATCCGTTCGCGGCCGTCCTGCCGGCGCTTGCGGCCCTTGGCGCCATCTCGTCGATTGCCACCATCAACTGGGCGGCGCGCGAGCGCACGCCCGAACGCTCGCGCGCGCGCCGCAAGGCGTCCTCGGCGCTGCGCGAGCTCGAGACGTGCTGTCTCGGTCTCACCCAGATCTTCGCCCGCTTCCAGCGCAATCCGAAGCTGTTCGCCGGCGAGGGCGGCCAAGGCTCCTCGCCGCTCAAGTTCGGGGTTCATGGGCCCCGCGTCAGCGGCGAGGGGGGCCGGCTCTATCAGCAGCTCATGAACGACGTTGCGTCCATGCTCGTGCTCGCGGCCCAGAGTTCCTTCGATGTGATGTGCGCGGTCGAGGATGGGGAGATCAATGCTCCCGAGGCCGTCTATTTCGGTTTTGGCGACTGCCAGGACCAGCTCAACAAGCTCATCCAGAACCGCGCCACGCTGAAAGGCTCCGTGGACACCGGCGCCGAGGTCGCCGAGCGGCTGACGGCGCTCGTGCGCGAGCTCAAGAAGCACCGTTTGGACTGACGGCCCCTGCTAGTCCGCGGGCCGCCCCTGACGATCATTGACAGCCAACTCCCGAGACGACAAGTGTGGGGCCGGTTCCATCGCGCAACGGAAAGCCGCCCTCCCATGGTCCAGCTCACGCTTCCCAAGAACTCGAGGGTCGAGACCGGCAAGACGTGGAACTCGCCGGGGCGCAAGGGAAAATGGCGCGAATTCCGCATCTATCGCTGGAATCCCGACGACGGGCGCAATCCTCGCCTCGACACGTATTGGATCGACGAGGGGAGCTGTGGGCCGATGGTTCTCGACGCTCTCATCAAGATCAAGAACGAGATCGACCCGACGCTGACCTTCCGGCGCTCGTGCCGCGAGGGCATCTGCGGCTCATGCGCCATGAATATCGGCGGCACCAACGACCTCGCCTGCCTGCGGGCCTTGGACGAGTCGTCGGGCGCCATCTCCGTCTACCCGCTGCCGCACATGGAGGTCATCAAGGACCTCGTGCCCGATCTCACGCACTTCTATGCCCAGCACCGGCTCATCGAGCCCTGGCTCAAGACCGATACGGCGGCGCCGCCCAAGGAGTGGAGGCAGTCGCGCGAGGACCGGGCGAAGCTCGACGGCCTCTACGAGTGTATTCTCTGCGCCTGCTGCTCGACCTCCTGCCCGAGCTACTGGTGGAACTCGGATCGATATCTAGGGCCCGCCATCCTGCTCCAGGCCTATAGGTGGGTGGCCGACTCGCGCGATGAAGCGACGGGCGAGCGTCTCGATACTCTCGAAGACCCGTTCCGCCTCTACCGCTGCCATACGATCATGAATTGCGTGAAGGCGTGCCCGAAGGAGCTGAGCCCGGCCAAGGCGATCGCCGAGCTGAAGAAGCTCATGATCGAGCGCCGCGTGTGAGGGGCGAGAAGCGCAAGCCCGCGATGGCGGCAAGCGCGGTCCCAATCCGGTAGAGTGGAGAGAGTGCGTGCTGGACCATATCGGTTTCCCCGTTGCCGATTTCGAGCGGTCGAAAGCCTTTTACACAAAGGTCTTGGAGCCGCTCGGCTATGTGCTCTTGCGCCATGTCGATCTTTCCGATGAGGCCGGTCCCGGCGGCTATGCCGGTTTCGGCGCCTCGCGGCCCCAGTTCTGGATCGGCACGGGAATCCCGGTTACCGGGCGGCTGCACGTCGCATTCGTGGCGAAAAACCGCTCGCTTGTGCGGGCATTTTACGACGCGGCGCTGGCGGCGGGCGGCAAGGACAATGGGCCGCCGGGGCTGAGACCGCATTATCACGCCAACTATTACGGGGCTTTCGTGCTCGACCCGGACGGCCACAACGTCGAGGCGGTCTGCCACGAGCCGGACGCCGAATAGACGTCGGCCCGAATTCCCCAAATGAAAAAGACCGACGGCGCATCTCGCTGCCATCGGTCTTTGAAACGTGAGAAGCATGTCTATGAAGAGCCGTTCCGCTCCCGGTGCCCAGCCGGGAGGGATCGACTTGGCCGCTTACGCGGCCTTGCGCTTCTTCGCCTTCGACGCCGGCTTGCGCGCGGCAGTCTTGCGGGCCGGCTTCTTCGCCTTCCGCGCAGCGGACTTCTTCGTCATCTTAGCCATAGTGTCTCTCTCTCGATTAAGAGTTCGAATCATTTCGAACAAAAAAATCATGAGCAAATTCGTGCAGTTTGTTGACAGGTAAAGTGAAGTCGCGCTGCGCAAAATTCCGCATTTGAGCGAAAGTGTTGCGCGGACGCCTCAATTTCGCAATCATTCTCGTAGGCTAGCATTCTTTCGGAATTTCGAGCGTGAACGAGAGCGTGTGCTTTATTGGAAACTCAGACGGAACGTCCGGGAGACTTCTCTGGGTGCAGGGCAGCGCCGACACGTTCGAGGGCCATCTTCTCAAGACGTGTGCGCTACTTTCCGGTTCAAGCAGTTTCATGCGGCCTTCTCGGCGCGCCGCTCGAGATCGAAAACCGCCATCATGAAGCCGACGCGGTCCTCCACCGCCTCCGCGAGGAGAGAAAAGTAGTCCGGCTCCTCCGGAACGATCTGGCCGACCACCTCGCCGTACTCGAAATGCAGCTCGGCATCGTATTTCCGGGCGATCGCCTGCATCTTCGCGTTCTCGGCGAGGCAGCTCATATAAAGAAGGCGCACGCCGCGGTTGCGCGCCAAGCGGATGATGCGGCCCATGAGCTCGCTGCCGAGGCCGTGGTCCTGGTAGGCGGTCTCGACGGAGAAGGCGGCCTCCGCCTCGTGCCCCCAGCGGTCGCCGAGCTTCTTGAGCTCGGCCGCGGCTCGCACCTCGCCCTCCTCGATAAATGCGTAGACGATCGAGCCGAGCTCGCCCATGCGGGCGGCGTAGTCCTCGATGAAGCTGTCGGAGACGCCGTGCGCAAACCGCAGCCGACGGCTCGCTTTGTCGAGCCGCAGCAGGTGGTCGCGGAACTTGGCGCTGTCGTGGGGCCACAGCTTGCGAAAGCTCCCCGCGAGGTTGCGATGCTCACTCATGATCACTCCTCCGCATCAGATCCGCCGCGGCACGCCCTCCGCGCCGACAGTGGAAATCCTGGAGCCGCCGATGCCCCACCTAGTCTCTAACTTGGCGTTGGTTTGTGCATTGCACAATAGTCGAACTAAATAGCGAAAATATAATGACAATATAGCCACGCGCGAACAATGGCGGCTAGGACCTTGCTGCACCGCAAGATTCACGCTCCGAGGTCCGATTTTGGGGCGCCGGACGAGGCGGTGGCATTGAGTCGCGGGGCAGGGCGCCTTCTGGCAGGAAATATGGCCTTTGAGCGCAGGACGAGCGGGGGACGATGAGGGGGCGCGTTGCCGGCCAATACGACGAGCTGGTCCGTCTCGGGGAAATCGAGCCGGACCAGGCTCAGAGGGGTGCGGCGCTGCGGCTGGATGAGCTTGCCGAAGAGCTCGCACGATGGCGCCCTGTGCGGCCCGGCCTTCTCTCCGTCTTCCGCCGGCCCTCGAGCCCGGCGCCGCGCGGGGTCTATCTTCATGGCGCCGTCGGGCGCGGCAAAACGATGCTGATGGACCTCTTCTACGAGGCGGCCGACGTCGCGCAGAAGCGCCGCGTGCACTTTCACGAGTTCATGGCCGAAGTTCACGACCGCATCGCGCGCGGCCGCGCGACGACCGACGGCGACCCCATTCCGTTCGTTGCGACCGAGATCGCGGCCGGCGCGAGCCTGCTCTGCTTCGACGAGCTCACCGTGACCGACATCGCCGACGCGATGATCCTCGCGCGGCTTCTCAAGGGCCTGTTCGAACGCGGCGTGGTCATGGTCGCGACCTCCAATGCCGCCCCCGGCAGGCTCTACTGGAACGGGCTCAATCGGGGGCTCTTTCTGCCTGCGATCGCCCTCATCGAGGAGTATCTCGACGCCGTCGAGCTCAAGGCGGCCAAGGACTTCAGGCTTGAGAAGCTCAGCGGCCGGCAGCTCTATTTTGCGCCCCTCGACGCGCGGGCCCGCGCCGGTCTCGAGGACCACTGGCAGCGGCTCACCGGACATCATCCGGCCGCGTCCGCGATCCTCGAGGTGAAAGGCCGGCAGGTCCGCGTGCCGCTTGCCGCCATGGGTGTCGCCCGGTTCTCCTTTGCCGATCTCTGCGAGGCGCCCCTCGGCGCGCTCGACTATCTCCACATCGCGCACGCCTTCCACACGGTCCTCATCGAGGCGATCCCGGTGCTCGCGCCGTCCCGGCGCAACGAGGCCCGACGGCTCGCGACCCTCGTCGACACCTTCTACGACAGCGGCGTTTGCCTCATCGCCTCGGCCGAGGCCGAGCCGCCGCTCCTCTACCCCGAAGGCGATGGCGCAGCACTCTTCGAGCGCACGTCCTCGCGGCTCATGGAGATGCGCAGCGAGGCCTATCTCAAGGGGCGGTCGAAGAGCAGAGCCTTGTGTGCAGGATGATGCTCCGGCGTCGTCGCCGAACGGCCCTCGCCCGAGGCCGAAACGAGAAAACTCGTGAGCAGGCTTGAGCCCCCAACCGTTTCGGCTTACCAAAAGGCCGACTTTCGGTCCTGCGTGCGAAAAGAGGCCCTCGGATCGCCCGCCCCCCAGAGTTGGTTCCAGCATCAGCGAGCCCCGGCGCGGGTTCGGCACACGAGGAGAATGCTCTTATGGCGCGCACCAAGATCGCGTTGATCGGCGGCGGTATGATCGGCGGCACGCTGGCCCACCTGATCGGGCTCAAGGAGCTCGGCGACGTTGTCATCTTCGACATCATGGAGGGGCTGCCGCAGGGCAAGGCGCTCGACATCGCGCAGTCGGGCGCCGTCGACGGTTTCGACTGCAACTTGAAGGGCACCAATGCCTACGCCGATATCGAGGGCGCCAATGTTTGCATCGTGACGGCGGGCGTGCCGAGGAAGCCCGGCATGAGCCGCGACGATCTCATCGGCATCAACCTGAAGGTGATGGAGCAGGTCGGCGCCGGCATCCGCAAGTATGCACCCTCCGCCTTCGTCATCGTCATCACCAACCCGCTCGACGCCATGGTGTGGGCGCTGCAGAAGGCCTCGGGGCTGCCGCGCAACATGGTGATCGGCATGGCCGGCGTGCTCGACACCGCTCGCTTCCGCCACTTCCTCGCCGACGAGTTCCGCGTCTCGATCGAAGACGTCTCGGCGTTCGTGCTCGGCGGCCACGGCGACGACATGGTGCCGCTCGTGCGCTACTCGACGGTGGGCGGCGTGCCGCTGCCCGACCTCGTCAAGATGGGCTGGATCCGCCAGGACCGGCTCGACCAGATCGTCGACCGCACGAGGAAGGGCGGCGGCGAGATCGTGGCGCTGCTCAAGACGGGCTCGGCCTACTATGCGCCGGCGGCCTCCGCCATTGCCATGGCCGAGAGCTATCTCAAGGACAAGAAGCGGGTGCTTCCCTGCGCCGCCTACCTCAACGGCGAGTACGGCGTCAAAGGCCTCTATGTGGGCGTGCCGGTCATCATCGGGTCGGGCGGCGCCGAGCGGGTCGTCGAGATCGACCTAAACTCGGCCGAGCGCTCCATGCTCATGAAATCGATCGAATCCGTCAAAGGGCTGGTCGAGGCGTGCGTGAAGATCAACCCGCAGCTCGCGGCATGAGGAGGCTCCCTCTCCCCATGAAGGGTGGGGCGAGGGGGAAGGGACCAGATCGGGGGCACCCATGAATATCCACGAGCATCAGGCGAAAGACCTCCTCGGCGCCTACGGGATCGTCGTGCCGAGCGGCCTTGTCGCCTTCTCCGCGGACGAGGCGGTTGCCGCGGCCGGCAAGATCAAGGGGGCGCCCTGGATCGTCAAGGCGCAGATCCATGCCGGCGGCCGCGGCAAGGGTCGGTTCAAGGACAAGGAGGCAGGGGAGAAGGGCGGCGTGCGCATCGCCGGATCGATCGACGAGGTGAAGGGCCATGCCACCGAGATGCTCGGCCGCACGCTCGTCACCGTGCAGACGGGCCCTCACGGCCGCGTCGTGAACAGGATCTATATTACGGAAGCCTGCGCCATCGGCCGCGAGCTCTACCTGTCGGCCCTCGTCGACCGCGGCTCCTCGCGCGTCGCCTTCATCGCCTCGACCGAGGGTGGCGTCGACATCGAGAAGGTCGCCCATGACACGCCCGACAAGATCCTCACCATGACGATCGACCCGGCGACCGGCTACCAGCCCTTTCACGGCCGCAAGCTCGCCTCGGCCCTGGGGCTCACCGGCGACCTCGCCAAGCAGTGCTCCAAGATGGCCGCCGGCCTCTACCGCATGATGATCGAGAAGGACATGAGCCTGCTCGAGATCAATCCGCTGGTGGTGACCAAGGACGGGCAGCTCGTGTGCCTCGACGCCAAGATGAACTTCGACGGCAACGCGCTCGTCCGCCATCCCGAGATCGCGGCGCTGCGCGACGAGGCGGAGGAGGACCCGATGGAGATCGAGGCCTCGCGCCACGACCTCTCCTACGTCAAGCTCGACGGCACGATAGGATGCATGGTCAACGGCGCCGGGCTCGCCATGGCGACCATGGACATCATCAAGCTCTACGGCGCCGAGCCCGCGAACTTCCTCGACGTGGGCGGGGGCGCGTCGAAGGAGAAGGTCGAGGCGGCCTTCAAGATCATTCTCTCCGACCCCGCCGTCAAAGGCATCCTGGTCAACATCTTCGGCGGCATCATGCGCTGCGACATCATCGCCGAGGGCATCGTCGCCGCCGCCAAGGAGATGCACATCGAGGTGCCCCTCGTCGTGCGCCTCGAGGGCACCAACGTCGAGCTCGGCCGGGAGATCCTGGCCAAGAGCGGCTTGAAGATCACGCCCGCCGACGACCTCGGCGACGCAGCGCGCAAGATCGTCGCGGCGGTGAAGGGAGCTTTGGCGGCAGGGGAGAGGGGATGACATGTCGGTCCTGATTGACAAGTCGACCCGCGTCATCTGCCAGGGCATGACCGGCAGCCAGGGGACGTTTCACACGAAACAGGCGCGCGCCTACGGCACCACGGTCGTGGGCGGTGTGGCCCCCGGCAAGGGCGGGACCAAGCACGCGGACCCGGAGCTTGCCGATCTCCCCCTGTTCGAGACCGTGCTCGACGCCAAGAAGGCCACCAGGGCCACCGCGACCGCGATCTACGTGCCCCCCCTCTTCGCCGCCGACGCGATCCTCGAGGCCATCGACGCCGAGATGGAGCTCATCGTCTGCATCACGGAGGGCATTCCGGTGATGGACATGGTCCGCGTGAAGCGCGCGCTTCAGGGCTCGAGGTCCCGCCTTGTCGGCCCCAATTGCCCCGGCGTGCTCACGCCCGACGAATGCAAAATCGGCATCATGCCGGGCAACATCTTCAAGAAGGGCTCGGTCGGCATCGTCTCGCGCTCGGGGACCCTCACCTACGAGGCGGTCAAGCAGACGAGCGACGCCGGCCTCGGCCAGACCACGGCGGTCGGCATCGGCGGCGATCCCATCAAGGGCACCGAGTTCGTCGACGTTCTCGAGCTTTTTCTCGCCGATCCGGCCACCCGATCCATTATCATGATCGGCGAGATCGGCGGGGCGGCGGAGGAGGAGGCCGCGGATTTTCTGCTCTCCGAGGCCAAGAAGGGCCGCAAGAAGCCGATGGCGGGCTTCATCGCCGGCCTCACGGCCCCGCCGGGCCGGCGCATGGGGCACGCCGGCGCCATCATCTCCGGCGGCAAGGGGCGCGCCGAGGACAAGGTCGAGGCCATGCGCCGGGCCGGGATCGCCATTGCCGACAGCCCGGCCACACTGGGGACTACGCTCGCCGAGGTCTTAAAAGCATTGTGATGGAGCACTAGCTTAGTTGAGTTTGTAAGGGGCGCGTGAATAAGCCCTTCCCACGGGAGAGAAATGCCTCCTTGTGCCGGCTTCGGTGCCGGCAAGAACGGGATTTCGCATGTCACGCCAGGTTCGCAACGAGCAATTCCTTCGCACCTCTTTCCTCAACGGCGTCAACGCCGGCTACGTCGAGGAGATGCAGGCCCAGTACGAGAAGAATCCAGGCTCCGTCACCGACGAGTGGCGGCTCTTCTTCGAGAGTCTCAAGGAGCAGCAGGCGCGCTGGACCGCCGACGGGAACGCGGAGCGCCGCGCGTCGGCAAGGGAGCCGTCGTGGGCCCGCCCGCTCGCCGAGATTCAAAGCACGGACGGCGAGCTTATCGCCGCGCTGACCGGGGACTACGGAGAGACCGAGCGCGGGCTCAGGGACAGGCTCGAGGCGCGTGCGTTCGCCTCAGGCTTCGAGATGTCGCCGGCGGTGTCGTTGCGCGCCATCCAGGACAGCATTCGCGCGATCATGATCATCCGCGCCTATCGCGTGATGGGCCACCTCGCGGCCGACCTCGATCCCCTGGGGCTCGCCGAGCGCCGCGTGCACCTGGAGCTCAAACCCGAGACTTATGGCTTCACAGAGGCCGATCTCGACCGGCCGATTTTCATCGACCGCTACCTCGGCCTCGAGACGGCGAGCATCCGCCAGATCCTGAAGATCCTGCGCCGCACCTACTGCCGCAAGATCGGCTTCCAGTTCATGCACATCACGTCGCCGGCGCAGAAGTCTTGGATCCAGCAGCGGATCGAGGGCCTGGAGAAGGACATCACCTTCACGCGCGAGGGCAAGCGCGCGATCCTGAACAAGCTGATCGAGGCGGAGACCTTCGAGCGTTTCGCCGACGTCAAATACACCGGTACCAAGCGCTTCGGCCTCGACGGGGCGGAATCGATGATCCCGGCGCTCGAGCAGATCATCAAGCGCGGCGGTGCGCTCGGCGTCAAAGAGATCGTGATGGGCATGGCTCATCGCGGCCGCTTGAACGTGCTCGGCAACGTCATGCGCAAGCCGTTCCGCGCCATCTTCAACGAGTTCAAGGGCGGCTCGTTCAAGCCCGACGACGTCGAAGGCTCGGGTGACGTGAAGTACCATCTCGGCGCCTCCTCCGACCGCGAGTTCGACGGCAACACGGTCCACCTCTCGCTCACCGCCAACCCGTCGCATCTCGAGATCGTCGATCCCGTCGTGCTCGGCAAGGTGCGCGCCAAGCAGGACCAGCATGGATGTGAGCCGGGCGACCGCACGCCGGTGATGCCGCTCTTGATCCATGGCGACGCGGCCTTCGCCGGTCAGGGCGTGGTCGCCGAGTGCTTCGGGCTTTCCGGGCTCAAGGGCCACCGCACCGGCGGCTCGATCCACTTCATCATCAACAACCAGATCGGCTTCACGACCAACCCGCGCTATTCGCGCTCCTCGCCCTACTGCTCGGACGTGGCGCGCATGATCGAGGCGCCGATTTTCCACGTCAACGGCGATGACCCCGAGTCGGTCGTCCACGTCGCCAAGGTCGCGACCGAGTTCCGCCAGAAGTTCCAGAAGCCGGTCGTCATCGACATGTTCTGCTACCGTCGCTTCGGTCACAACGAGAGCGACGAGCCGGCCTTCACGCAGCCCTTGATGTATCAGCGCATCCGCGAGCATCCGACCGTCGTCGAGGTCTACTCGAAGCAGCTGACGGAGGAAGGCGTCGTCACGGCGGAGGGCGTGGACGAGATGAAGCAGGCGTTCCGCACGCGCCTCGAAGAGGAGGTCGCCGCGGCCGAGAGCTACAAGCCCAACAAGGCCGACTGGCTCGACGGGCGCTGGTCGGGGGTCAGCCTCGCCGAGGGAGAGGAGCGGCGCGGGAATACGGGCGTCTCGCTCGAGACGCTGCGCGAGATCGGCCGCAGGATCACGACGCTGCCGTCGGACTTCGCCGCCCACAAGACCATCGTGCGGCTCTTCGAGCGCCGCCGCGAGATGATCGCGAGCGGCGCCGGGCTCGACTGGGCGACGGGCGAGAGCCTGGCCTTCGGCACGCTCGTCTCGGACGGCTTCCCGGTCCGCCTTTCGGGGCAGGACTGCGAGCGCGGCACGTTCTCGCAGCGCCACGCCGTCCTGATCGACCAGGAGAACGAGCGCCGCTACACGCCCTTGAAGCACGTCGCCCCCGACCAAGCACGCTTCGAGGTCATCAACTCTATGCTGTCCGAGGAAGCCGTGCTCGGCTTCGAGTACGGCTACTCGCTCGCCGAGCCGAACGCGCTCGTCGCCTGGGAAGCCCAGTTCGGCGACTTCGCCAACGGCGCCCAGGTCCTGTTCGACCAGTTCATCTCGTCGGCGGAGCGCAAGTGGCTCAGGATGTCGGCTCTCGTCTGCCTCTTGCCGCACGGCTACGAGGGGCAGGGGCCGGAGCACTCCTCGGCGCGGCTCGAGCGCTTCCTCCAGCTCTGCGCGGAGGACAACTGGCAGGTGGCGAACTGCACCACGCCTGCCAACTATTTCCATATTCTGCGCCGCCAGATGCATCGCGACTTCCGCAAGCCCCTGATCCTGATGACGCCGAAATCGCTGCTGCGCCACAAGCGCGTGACGTCGCGCCTCGACGAGCTCGGCCCGGGAACGACCTTCCACCGGGTGCTGTGGGACGATGCACAGCTCCGCCCGAACGAGAAGATCAAGCTCGTGCCCGACGACAAGATCCGCCGCGTGGTGCTGTGCTCCGGCAAGGTCTACTACGACCTCTATGAGGCGCGCGAAGCGCAGGGGATCGACAACGTCTATATCCTGCGCGTCGAGCAGCTCTATCCGTTTCCGGCGCGCGCGCTCATCCAGGAGCTCTCCCGCTTCAAGCAGGCCGATCTCGTCTGGTGCCAGGAGGAGCCGCGCAACATGGGCGCCTGGAGCTTCATCGAGCCGCTTCTCGAGTGGGTGCTCGACCACATGCCGCGCGGGCGGCTGCCGGTACGCTATGCGGGGCGCCCCGGGTCGGCGTCGACGGCGACGGGCCTGTTGTCGCGCCACCAACAAGAGCAGAAGGCGCTTGTGAACGAAGCCTTGACCGGGTGAGGCTAGAAGCCCCGCAACGACCGGCAGCGGCGAACGAAAGAGGGTGAGGCGAGCAATGGGAATCGAAATCCGCGTTCCGACGCTGGGAGAGTCCGTCACCGAGGCGACCGTCGGCAAGTGGTTCAAGAAGCCCGGCGACGTCGTCAAGGCCGACGAGCCCCTCGTCGAGCTCGAGACCGACAAGGTGACCGTCGAGGTGCCGGCTCCGAGCTCGGGCGTTCTCGACGAGATCAAGGTCGAGAAGGGCGCAACCGTCGCGATCGGGGCTGTTCTCGGCGCTCTCAAGGAGAACGGCGCGGCGGCAGCGCCGGCACCCGCGAAGGCGCGCGAGGCCGAGGCGGCACCGACGCCGGCCGCGCCGCCCGCCGGCGCAAGCGCGGCGCCACCGCCGTCTCCCGCCGCCCGCAAGATCATGGCGGAAGCCGATCTCGAGCCGGGGGAGGTCGCCGGCTCGGGACGTCGCGGCCAGGTTCTGAAGGAGGACGCGGCAGCGGCCGCGCGCGAAGAGAGGCCGGCGGCCCGCCCGCGGCCGGACGGAGAGGGGGAGGACGCAACGCCGCGACCAGCCGCGCGGGAAGCTCGCGTGCCCGTGCCCGTGCGCGAGATGCGCGTGCCCTCGACAGTCTCCGAATCAACCCGCGAGGAGCGCGTGAAGATGACGCGCCTTCGCCAGACCATCGCCATGCGCTTGAAGGAATCGCAGAACACGGCGGCGATGCTTACGACCTTCAACGACGCCGACATGAGCGCGGTGATGGCGCTGCGCGCCCAGTACAAGGAGCTGTTCGAGCGCCGCCACGGCATCAAGCTCGGCTTCATGGGGTTCTTCGTCAAAGCCTGCATTCAGGCCCTGAAGGAGATCCCCGCCGTCAACGCCGAGATCGACGGCGACGAGATCATCTACAAGAACTACTACCATATCGGCGTCGCGGTCGGGACCGACAGAGGACTCGTCGTGCCGGTGCTGCGCGAAACCGACCGCATGTCGATCGCCGAGATCGAGGGCCAGATCGCCGACTTCGGCAAGCGCGCGCGCGAGGGCAAGCTCGGCATTGCCGACATGCAGGGAGGCACGTTCACGATCTCGAACGGCGGCGTCTACGGATCGATGCTGTCGACGCCGATCCTCAACGCGCCGCAGTCGGGCATCCTCGGCATGCACCGGATCGAGGAGCGCGCCGTCGTGAAGAACGGCCAGATCGTCGCCCGCCCGATGATGTACCTCGCCCTCACCTACGATCACCGCCTCGTCGACGGCAAGGAGGCGGTGACCTTCCTTTCGCGTGTCAAGGAGTGCATCGAGGACCCGCAGCGGTTCCTGCTGGAGCTTTGATCGCATGGCGGGGCCTTATGATCTGATCGTCATCGGCACGGGACCGGGCGGCTACGTCTGTGCGATCCGCGCCTCCCAGCTCGGCATGAAAGTCGCCGTCGTCGAGAAGCGCGCGACGCACGGCGGCACGTGCCTCAACGTCGGGTGCATTCCCTCGAAGGCGCTTCTGCACGCCTCCGAACGGTTCGAGGAGGCGGGCCATGCGTTCGCCGCCATGGGCATCGGCGCCGCGCCGACGCTCGACCTCACCCGCATGCTTGCGTTCAAGGACGAGGGCGTCAAAGGCAATGTCGACGGCGTCGCGTTCCTCTTGAAGAAGAACAAGATCGACAGCTATCACGGCACGGGGCGCATCGCAGGCAACGGCAGGGTCGAGGTCACCTTTATCAACGGTGAGACGCAGGTTCTCGATGCGCGCGCCATCGTCATCGCCACCGGGTCCGACGTCGCTCGCCTTCCCGGCATCGACATCGACGAGAAGACGGTCGTTTCCTCGACGGGCGCGCTTGCGCTCCCGCAGGTCCCTGCGCGACTGCTCGTCGTCGGCGCGGGCGTGATCGGCCTCGAGCTCGGCTCGGTATGGCGCCGCCTCGGGTCCAAGGTCACCGTCGTCGAGTTTCTCGACCGCGTCCTTCCGGGCGTGGACGGCGAGGTCGGGAGAGCCGCCGAGCGCTTACTTGCCAAGCAGGGAATTGCTTTCCGCCTCGGCTCGAAGGTCACCGGCGTGGCCAAGACGAATAACGGCCTCGCCGTCACCGTCGAGCCGGCGAACGGCGGCACAGCGGAGACGCTCGAGACCGACATCATGCTGGTTGCGATCGGGCGCGTGCCGATGACGGACGGGCTCGGCCTCGCGGAGGCCGGAGTGGCCGTCGACAACAAGAAGCGCATCGTCGTCAACGACCGCTTCGAGACGAACGTCGCGGGCATCTACGCTATCGGCGACGTGATCGCCGGGCCGATGCTCGCCCACAAGGCCGAGGACGAAGGGATCGCGGTGGCCGAGATCCTCGCCGGCCAGGCGGGAAGCGTGAACCACGACGTGATCCCGAACGTGCTCTACACGTTCCCCGAGATCGCCTCCGTCGGCAAGAGCGAGGAGGAGCTCAAGGCGGCAGGCATCGCCTACAACGTCGGCAAATTCCCGTTCACGGCCAATGGCCGCGCGAAGGTCAACCGCACCACCGACGGCTTCGTCAAGATCCTCGCCGATGCTTCGACCGACCGCATCCTCGGCGTCCACATCGTCGGCGCGGCGGCGAGCGAGATGATCGCGGAGGCCGCCGTCATCATGGAGTTCGGCGGCTCGGCCGAGGACTTGGCCCGCACCTGCCACGCCCACCCGACCCTGACGGAAGCCGTCAAGGAAGCGGCGCTCGCCGTCGACAAGCGCGCGATCCACATGTGATCAGGCTCGCGCCTCGGCGCTTCGCCGCGCGTGCCAGCGGTGCACCGCGACGCCGGCCCAAATGGCCTCGAGGACACCGAACGGCCAGGCTCCCTGCAGAAAGCCGTAAACCGAGGCGAGTGCGCACGCGCCGGCAAAGGCGAGAATGTACCAGGCGCTACGGTCCTCGAGCGCGTAGGTGATCAGCATCGCCGTCACGGCCAAGAGGCCGAAGAGCGTCAAGGCATCCATCGCCTGCAGCATCCGTTTGCGTTACGCGCGCGGGTGCGCGGCATCATAGACCGCGAGCATGCGCTCGCGATCGACCTCCGTATAGACCTGCGTCGTCGACAGTGAGGCATGTCCCAGGAGCTCCTGGATCTGGCGCAAGTCGGCACCGGCCGATAGCAGGTGCGTCGCGAACGAGTGTCGAAGCGCGTGCGGTGTCGCCGTCTCGGGTAGGCCAAGGGCGGCGCGCATGCGCGCGATCGCGAGCTGGAGAATGCGCGGGGAAAGCGGCCCTCCCTTGACGCCGACGAACAGCGGTCCGTCGGGATCGAGCGTATAGGGGCAGGCCGCGAGATAGCGTTCGATGGCCGCTTGCGTCACGGCGAGCACCGGCACGAGACGCTCCTTGCCGCCTTTGCCCTCGATGCGCAGCACGTCGCGGCCGTTGATCGGCGCCTCGCGGCGCGTGAGGCCGAGCGCCTCCGAAATGCGAAGACCCGCGCCGTAGAGGAGCATCAACGCGGCCGCGTCGCGCAGGCCGACCCAGCCGTCGCCGTTCTCCTCGCTCGCCTCGATCACCGCGCGCGCCTTCTCGACCGTGAGCGGCTTCGGGACCGAATGGGGAATGCGCGGGAGCGCGACCTGGTGTGCCGCCGCCACCGTAAGCCCCTCGCCGGCCTCGAGCCAGCGGAAGAACGACCTCAGGGCCGACATCGTCCGCGCCAGCGAACGGCTTGTCGAGCCCGCGCGGCGGCGCTCGGCCATGAAGGCGCGGAACGTCCTGATCTCGAGGCGGCCCAGGTCCGAACGCGCCGGCTCGCGGCCGAGGCTCTTCTCGAGAAACGACAGGAACTGGGCGAGATCGCGCTCATAGGCGACGAGCGTCGCCTCTGCGTAGGCGCGCTCGTGGCCGAGATAGGCGAGCCAGCGCGCGCCGAGGCCGCCGACCTCACCGCAGGCTGCCTCCGCCGGTGTCTCGCTCGTCGTCCCGCTCATGACGTCCCTCGCCGGGCGAGCTTCGCCGTCCAAAGGTTAACAAAGTGTAAACACCTCTCGGGGCGGCACGAGACGTTGCGCCGAGTGGCATCCGATGGTGCGGCCTGGCATTGCCTGTTGCCTCGTTATGACCACCGGCGCAATGTCGCCGTGTCACTTCTGGTGCCAATTGCATGTCGTGCGTCGTCGAGCGTGAAATCTGCCGCCGCGGGAGACTGCCGTGAGCGTCGCACGAGGCGGCGGCGGGCAGCCTCCGGAATGGCCGGCACTGCGGCCGGCCGCGGCAAGCTTGAAAGCGTGGCTCGAGGAGCACGGGCCCGAGCTTGGCACCAATGCGCTGGCAGGCGTCATCGCGTCGCTGCTTACCATCGGCTATTGCCTGTCGTTCAGCGCGCTTCTGTTCCAGGGTGAGCTCAAGGGCGGGCTGGCCACCGGACTCTGGGCCCTGCTCGTGGGCTCGGCGATCGCGGGCCTCTATGTGTCGCTCACGACATCGATGCCGCCCGCCGAGGCGGGTCCCGACAATCCGGCCGCCGCCGTGCTGTCGGTGCTGGCGGCGACGGTTTCCGGCGAGGTTCTCGCTCGCGGCGGCAGCGCAAGCGAAGCGGTCGACTATGTGCTTCTCTCATTTTCGCTCGCCACGCTGGTCACCGGCCTCGTGCTCTATCTTCTGGGCCGGTTGAGGCTCGGGCAGTTCATTCGCTTCATCCCCTATCCCGTGATCGGTGGCTTTCTCGCCGCATCCGGATGGCTGCTGGCGACGGGCGGGATCGAGGTCGTGACGGGGCGCGATTTCAATCTCCTCGACCTCGCGGGCTCGGTGCCGCGATCGTCTCTGCTCCAGGTCGCCCTCGGCGCGGCCTTTGCCGGGGCGGTCCTCCTGATCAAGCGCCGCACCGGCAGCTTCTACGTTCTCCCCATCGCGTTCTTCGGCGGCTCGCTTGCTCTCGATCTCCTGCTGTGGAGCACCGGCCGGGGCGGCGAAGGCTCCGGCTGGTACATCTCCGGCACGTCCACGCTCACGCCTTGGATGCCGCTGTCGACCCTTTTCGGGACGAGCATCGATTGGCGCGTCTTCCTCCATGCGGCCGCGGAGATCGGTGCCATTGCCGGCGTCACGGTCATTTGCCTGCTCCTCGACATCACCGGACTCGAGGTCGCGCGCACCAAGTCGGCGGACCTCGACTGGGAGTTCCGCTCGAACGGCTTCGCCAACATCGTCGCGGCGCCGCTCGGCGGGGTAATGGGAAATCTCTCGTTGAACGGCAGCAGGCTTCTCGACGAGACCGGAGGCTTGGCGCGCGTCTCGGGCGTCTTTGCCTCGCTCGTGGTCGTGCTCATCGTCTTGACGGGCGTCGATCTGCCGGGGCTCGTGCCGGCGCCGATCCTCGCCGGGCTTCTCATGTATCTCGGTCTCGTCGTGCTGACGGAGATGCTGCTGCGCTCTCCCGCGCACCGAGCATGGACCGACTTCGGGCTTGCCCTCCTCATCATGGTCGCGATCGTCGAGTGGGGCTATCTCGCCGGCGTCGTGTTCGGCTTCATCGGCGCCTGCCTTCTCTTCGCGTTCAGCTACAGCCGAATCGCAGTCATCCGCCGGCATCTGACGCGCGCCGTCTTCGCCTCGAACATGGACCGCTCGGCTCAAGCCCAGCGCCTCCTCCAGGAGGAAGGCGATCGCATTCACATCTTCTGGCTGTCGGGCTTCATCTTCTTCGGCTCGTCGAACGGCGTGTTCGAAAAGATCCGTGCGTCCATCGACGCGACCAGGGACGGCAAGCGCCGCTTCGCCGTGCTCGACGCCTCCGACGTCTCCGGCTTTGATACGTCGGCGATCCTCTCCCTCATCAAGCTCAGGAACCACGCCGACGACCATCGCATGACGCTCGTCTTCGCCGGGTTGACGGACCGCCTGCGCGCCGCCCTCGATCACATGCGCCTATTCGGTGCCGATCGGCCGCACCAGGCGTTCGCGAACCGCAACGATGCGCTCCAGTGGTGCGAGGACCAAATCCTGGCCGAGGGCGCGTGCGAGGAGCGGTCGGGCACGGGGGCCGACTTCGAGGACTGGCTTGCATCCGAGCTCGGCGGTCGCGATCGAGCGAGCCGCGCCGCGGCCTATTTCGAGCGCCGCGACCTTGCGGCGGGCACCGTTCTCTACGAGCAGGGGGCCGCTTCCGACACGATCGACCTCGTGGTCAGCGGCACTATTGCGGTCACCGTCCGGAGCGAGCCCGGCCCCGAGCATCTGGTGCGGCGCGTTTCGACCCGCACGGTCGTGGGCGAGATGGGCTTCCTTCGGTCGAGCCCGCGCGGAGCCACCGTCTCGACCGAGACGCGCGCCAGCATCGCGACGCTAACGCGCGCCAATTACGAGCGATTCAAGGCCGAGGAGCCGGAGCTCGCGGCGGCATTTCTCGAGTTCATAGCCCGTGCCCTCTCGGACCGGCTCGACTTCGCCAATCAGGGGATTGCGGCATTGAGCTGATTGAATTGCGCGCGCGCACGGTGCTATGCAACTCGGCGCGCGCGGGGGCAGTGACCTTCCCTTGCGCGCAAGCGTTGCTCTAGCAAGCGTCACCAAAACACACGCACGAGCGAGAAAACGCAATCTTTTGAAATCAATAGCCGCGCCGATTCACTTTTATTGTATGGTTGCGCGGTCATTGATTCTTTCGGGAAACCCCTCATGGCTACTCACCAAATCAGCGCCTACCGTCACCCTCAAGCACCTTGGCAATACGCTGTCCGAGGCCCACGACATGCCCAAGAAGCAGGCCAACGCCGTGCTCGAGGGCCTGGTCTCGGAGATCACCAAGAACCTGAAGAAGGGCAACCGGATCCGGATCCCGGGCCTTGGTATCCTTCAGGTGAGAAAGCGCCCCGCGCGCATGGGCCGCAACCCGGCGACCGGCGAAGCCATCAAGATCAAGGCTTCGAAGAAAGTCGCGTTCCGCGCGTCCAAAGAGCTCAAGGAATCCATCTGACGCAAGATCGGGAGCCCGGGCGGGTTGCCCATACGGCGTAACCCCCCGCTGCTCGGCTCAGACGATCTTCTGTCCGGTCTTCTTCCAATCGGCGAGGAACGTGGCGATGCCGGCATCCGTCAGCGGATGCTTGACGAGCGCCTTGAGGATTGCCGGCGGCATGGTCGCGACATCGGCGCCGATCATCGCCGCCTCCTTTACATGGTTCACCGTGCGGATCGAGGCGGCGAGAATGTCCGTCGCGAGATCGGGATAGTTGTCGTAGATCGCGCGAATTTCGCGGATGACGTCCATGCCGTTCTGGCCGATGTCGTCCAATCTGCCGATGAACGGCGAGATGAACGTGGCCCCCGATTTCGCCGCCAGCAGCGCCTGATTGGCGTTGAAGCAGAGCGTCACGTTGACCATCGTGCCATCCGAGGTGAGCGTCTTGCACGCCTTCAAGCCGTCGAACGTGAGCGGCACCTTGATCGTGACGTTCTTTGCAATCTTGGCGAGTGCGCGCCCTTCGTTCAGCATGCCCTCGTAGTCGAGAGCGGCGACCTCGGCCGAAACCGGGCCCGGCACGATCTCGCAAATCGCCGCGATGGTCTCCTTGAAATCGCGTCCCGACTTGGCGATGAGCGTGGGGTTTGTCGTCACCCCGTCGAGGAGGCCAGTTGCGGCAAGCTCCTTGATCTCGCCCAATTCCGCGGTATCCACGAAGAATTTCATCGCTCGTCCTGTCACGTCGTTGTCTAATCGCCCCGCTAAGGGGGCGCCCGCGTAGTCTCGGATTCACGGCGCGTCTCGCAACACGGCTGCGCGCGCAGCCCAGTCTTGGAAGCCAGAGCCGTGCCTCGAGTCGCGGGGTGCTTTCTGTTGTAGCAGGCTTCTTATCCGGCAGGGGCGTCCTTGGATAGCCTTCTTGGCATTAACGTAGATCAGAAGCGTGAGGCGGCGGCCGTCGTCCCAGTCCTGCTGCCGGTCGCGCTCGACCAGACCTACGACTATCTCCTGCCGGCGGGGCTCACCGTCTCGCCGGGCGATTTCGTCATCGTGCCATTTGGTCCGCAGAGCCGCATCGGTGTCGTCTGGGAGGGCAGCGTCGGGGAAGCCGGCGACGTGCCGGCAGGCAAGAAGCTCAAGGCCGTCACCGAGCGCCTCGACGTGCCGGGACTGCCTGCCCTCTCCTTGAGGTTCGCCGAGTGGATCGCGAGGTACACGCTGACGCCGCTCGGCATGGTCGCACGCATGATGATGAGCGCGCAGGCGGCGTTCGAGCCGGCGAAGCCGCGGTTCGGCGTGTGCGCTGTTCCCGGCGCACCCGAGCCCGCGCGTCTCACGCCGGCGAGGCGGCGCGCGCTCGAGGTCGCGAGCGACGGGCTCACGCGGCCGAAATCGTCGCTCGCGGCGGAGGCGTCCTGCACGACGGGCGTGGTCGACGGCCTCGTCGCCGCCGGCAGCCTGGTCGAGGTCGCGATCCCGGAAAAGACGTATCCCTGGCCCGATCCCGAGCACCGCGCGACCGAGTTCACCGCCGAACAGGCGCGCGCCGTGCATGCGCTTGTCTCCGCGGTGGACGGCGGGAACTTCTCGGTGTCGCTTCTCGACGGCGTGACGGGCTCGGGCAAGACGGAGGTCTACTACGAGGCCGTCGCACAGACGCTCCGCGCCGGCCGCCAGGCGCTGATCATGCTGCCCGAGATCGCGCTGACCAGCCAGTTCATGGGCCGCTTCGCGGAGCGCTTCGGCGTAAGCCCGGTCGAATGGCACTCGGCGCTCTCGCCGCAAGAGCGGGGCCGCGCCTGGCGGGCAGCGGCCACGGGGGAAGCGCGCGTCGTCGTCGGCGCGCGCTCGGCGCTGTTCCTGCCCTTCAAGGAGCTCGGCCTCATCGTCGTCGACGAGGAGCACGATCCCGGCTTCAAGCAGGACGATCGCGTTCACTACCAGGCGCGCGACCTCTCCGTGGTGCGCGCCTCTCTCGGCCAGTTCCCGGTCATCCTTTCGTCGGCGACGCCGTCTATTGAAAGCCATGTGAACGCGCGCAGCGGCCGCTACCGCTACGTCGAGCTACCGGCGCGCTTTTCCGGCGCAGAGTTGCCGGAAGTGGCCGCCATCGACCTCAGGAAGGACCCGCCTGAAAAGGGGCGTTGGCTGTCGCCGGTGCTGACTCGGGCCGTGGCCGAGACGCTCCAGGAGCGCCAGCAGGCGCTCCTCTTCCTCAACCGGCGCGGCTACGCGCCGCTCACGTTGTGCCGAAGCTGCGGGCATCGGTTCGAGTGCCCGCAGTGCACCGCCTGGCTGGTCGAGCATCGCTTCCGCCATCGCCTCAACTGCCATCACTGCGGCTTCTCGCTGCCGATCCCGGAGAAATGTCCGAAGTGCGGCGATACCGATTCGCTCGTGGCGTGCGGACCGGGCGTCGAGCGCGTGGCCGAGGAGATCGCCGAAATTTTTCCCGAGGCGCGCCTCGCGCTCCTCTCCTCCGATCTCATTCCCGGCCTCGCCGAGATGCGCGATACGATCGCGAGCATCGAGGCGGGCAAGGTCGACATCATCATCGGCACGCAGATCGTGGCCAAGGGCCACAACTTCCCCCTGCTCGCCACGGTCGGCATCGTCGACGGCGATCTCGGGCTCTCCATGGGGGCCGACCCGCGCGCGGGCGAGCGCACGTTCCAGCTCCTCCGCCAGGTTACGGGGCGTGCGGGGCGCGCGCTGACCAAGGGCAAGGGCTACGTGCAAACTCACATGCCCGAGCACCCGGTCATGCAGGCTATCCTGTCCGGCGACCGCGACGCCTTTCTCGAGCGCGAGATCGCGGCGCGGCAGAGGGGTCTCCTGCCGCCATTCGGACGGCTCGCCGCCCTCGTCGTCTCCGCCCGGGAGAAGGCGCTCGCGGAAGCGTTCGCGCGCGAGGTGGCGCGCCGCGCGCCGCCCGCCGAGCGCATCCAGGTCCTGGGGCCCGCCGAGGCCCCGCTCGCCGTCGTGCGCGGCCGCCACCGCTGGCGCCTGCTCGTCAAGGCGCCCCGCGAGCTCGATCTGCAGACCTACTTGCGCGAATGGGGCCACGCGCTGCCCAAGATCAAGGGCGATTTGAGGCTCACCGTCGACATCGATCCCTACAGTTTTCTGTGATAAAGGCTTGGGCTCGAGTTTTTGGCCAGCGGCTGCCGGCGGTGGGCAAGCCCCTAGGCCATTGAGAAATGCGGCAATCGGGCGTGCCAAGGCCGGTTGATGCCGCCAAACGCCCATGTTAGAGACCTCGCGGGTTTCAAGAGGGGACCGGGCCCCATGCGTCTTGCCCTGCAGCTCCTCCTGCAATGCCGTCCATTCTCCTCCAAGGGCTGTGGCCTCGGCAGCGGGGATCCTTCAACCCCTTGAGCGCGCGAGAGCTTTAACGTGGCGACTGATGAACCGATCGTAGCGGGCGTTGCGGGCCGGTACGCGTCCGCTCTTTTCGACCTCGCCCGCGAGGAGGGTCAGCAGGAGGCGGTCGAGCGCGACCTCGCGACATTCGAGGGCTTCCTCGAGGCGAGCGAGGATCTCGTCCGCGTGGTGCGCAGTCCGGTGATCGCCGCCGACGACCAGGCCGCCGCACTGGGACGGCTGCTCAGCTCGGTCGGTGCCAGCCCGCTCACGCAGAACTTCTTCAGCCTGCTTGCCAGGAACCGCCGGATGTTCGCAGCGCCCGATATGGCACGCGCCTATAGGGCGCTCGCTGCCAAAGAGCGCGGCGAGGTGACGGCACGGGTCGTCTCGGCGCACCCGCTGAGCGAGGCGCAACAGACCGCTCTCAAGGAGACACTCGCGGCGCTGGTCGGCAAGAACGTCAAGCTCGCGGCTAAGGTCGACCCCGCCCTTCTCGGCGGCCTCATCGTCAAGGTCGGCAGCCGCATGGTCGATTCCTCGCTCAAGACCAGATTGGAGAGCCTGACGCTCGCCCTCAAGGGAGGCGCCTAGCGCATTTGCGGGCTCCGGCCCCGCAGTCGGCTCGCACGGACTTCATTGGCGCAGAACGTAACGCGCCGAACGCAACGCCCAAGGAAAGAGACGAGGTCAATTGTTATGGACATCCGGGCAGCAGAGATCACCTCGATCCTGAAGGAGCAGATCAAGAACTTCGGCAAGGAGGCCGAGGTCTCCGAGATCGGCCAAGTGCTTTCGGTCGGCGACGGCATCGCCCGCGTCTACGGTCTCGACAACGTTCAGGCGGGCGAGATGGTCGAGTTTCCCGGCGGCATCCGCGGCATGGCGCTGAACCTCGAGGCCGATAATGTCGGCATCGTCATCTTCGGCGACGACCGTTTCATCAAGGAAGGCGACACCGTCAAGCGCACGGGCGCCATCGTCGAGGTGCCGGTCGGCAAGGGCCTGCTCGGCCGCGTGGTCGACGGACTCGGCAACCCGATCGACGGCAAGGGCCCGATCAAGGCCGACAAGCGCATGCGCGTCGACGTCAAGGCGCCGGGAATTCTGCCGAGGAAGTCGGTGCACGAGCCGATGGCAACCGGCCTCAAGGCAATCGATAGCTTGATCCCCATCGGGCGCGGCCAGCGCGAGCTCATCATCGGCGACCGCCAGACCGGCAAGACGGCGATCATCCTCGACACCTTCCTCAATCAGAAGCCGCTCAACGCGACCGGAGACGAGAAGCAGAAGCTCTATTGCGTCTATGTCGCCGTCGGCCAGAAGCGCTCGACGGTGGCTCAGTTCGTCAAGGTGCTCGAGGAGCGCGGCGCACTTGAGTACTCGATCATCGTCGCAGCAACCGCCTCCGATCCGGCGCCCCTGCAGTACCTCGCTCCGTTCGCCGGCTGCACCATGGGCGAGTACTTCCGCGACAACGGCATGCACGCGGTCATCGCCTACGACGACCTCTCCAAGCAGGCCGTCGCCTACCGCCAGATGTCGCTTCTGCTGCGCCGCCCGCCCGGCCGCGAAGCTTATCCGGGCGACGTCTTCTACCTCCACTCGCGTCTCCTCGAGCGCGCGGCCAAGCTCAGCGACGCCCACGGAAACGGGTCGCTTACGGCCCTTCCCGTGATCGAGACGCAGGCCAACGACGTCTCGGCCTACATTCCGACCAACGTCATCTCGATCACCGACGGACAGATCTTCCTCGAGACCGATCTCTTCTACCAGGGCATCCGCCCCGCCGTGAACGTCGGCCTCTCGGTGTCGCGCGTCGGCTCCTCCGCCCAGACCAAGGCCATGAAGCAGGTCGCCGGCAAGATCAAAGGCGAGCTCGCGCAGTACCGCGAGATGGCGGCCTTCGCCCAGTTCGGCTCCGATCTCGACGCGGCGACGCAAAGAATGCTGGCACGCGGCGCGCGCCTCACCGAGCTCCTGAAGCAGCCCCAGTTCTCGCCGCTCAAGATGGAGGAGCAGGTGGCGGTGATCTTCGCCGGCACGCGCGGCTTCCTCGATCCTCTTCCGGTGACGGCCGTCGGCAAGTTCGAGGCGGGGCTGTTGAGCGCGCTGCGCGCCGAAGGCTCGATTCTGGCCACGATCGCCGCCGAGAAGGCGCTGTCCGCGGATACGGAAAAGAAGCTTGCCGATTTCGTCGACAAGTTTGCCAAGGGCTTCGCGGCTTAGTGAATTCCCTCTCCCCGCTTGCGGGGAGAGGGGGAAATTGGTTGGTTCGAATAGGACGCTCGAATGCCGAGCTTAAAAGACCTCCGCAATCGCATCGCGTCCGTCAAGGCGACGCGCAAGATCACCAAGGCCATGCAGATGGTGGCCGCGGCGAAGCTGCGGCGCGCGCAGGAGGCGGCGACGGCGGCGCGTCCCTACGCCGAGCGCATGGACCGGGTGCTCGCCAACCTCGCAGCAAGCGCGACCCGCGAGGGCGCTTCTCCCCTTCTCGTCGGAACCGGGCGGGACCAGGTCCATCTGCTGATCGTCATGACCGCGGAGCGGGGGCTGTGTGGCGGCTTCAACTCCAATATCGCCAAGCTCGCGCGCGCCGACGCTCACCGCCTGATCTCGGCCGGCAAGACGGTCAAGATCATGACGGTCGGTCGCAAGGGCGCCGAAAACCTCCGGCGCGATCTCGGCAAGTCGATCGTCGACCGCGTCGATCTCAGGAGCGTACGCCAGATTTCCTTTGCCAACGCCGAGGACATCGCCGGCAAGGTGCTCAGCCTGTTCGCGGCGGGCGAGTTCGACGTCGCCACCCTCTACTTCGCCGAGTTCAAGTCGGTCATCACGCAGAAGCCCACGGCGCTGCAGCTCATCCCGGCGCGGCCGCCCGAGGCCAAGGCGCCGGCCGGAGCCACGTCGGTCTACGAGTACGAGCCCGAGGAGGGCGCCATTCTCGGCGAGCTTCTGGCGCGCAACATCACGACGCAGATTTTCCGCGGGCTTCTCGAGAACGCCGCCTCCGAGCAGGGCGCGCGCATGAGCGCGATGGATAGCGCGACGCGCAACGCCGGCGAGATGATCGACAAGCTGACGATGAAATACAATCGCCAGCGGCAGGCGAACATCACCAAGGAGCTGATCGAGATCATCTCCGGCGCGGAGGCGCTCTGAGGCGCGGAGGCAGGCATGGCTTACAAAACCACAGCAACGACCAAGGGCGGACGCGACGGACGGTCCGTCCTCGAGGATGGCAAGCTCGCGCTTGCCATGGCGCTGCCGAAGGAGCTCGCCGGGTCCGGCGAGGGGCACAATCCCGAGCAGCTCTTCGCGCTCGGCTATTCGGCCTGCTTCGGGCAGGCGATCCTCGTGCTCGCCAAGAAGCACGGCCTCGACGGCCAGGCGGCCAAGGTGACGTGCGACGTGACGCTCAACACGGAGGGAGGGTTCTCTCTCGCCGTCGATCTCAAGGTCGCGCTTCCGGGCGCCGACAAGGCCACGCTCAAGGCGCTCGTCGACGAAGCCCATCAGATTTGTCCCTATTCGAAGGCGACGCGCGGGAACATTCCCGTCACGCTGTCGGTCGCCTGAGACACACCCGCTGGAGAGGAAAATGGCAGGCAAGGTTGGTAAGGTTCGCCAGGTGATGGGCGCGGTCGTCGACGTGCAGTTCGACGACGACATCTCCCCGAGATCCTGAACGCGCTCGAGACCAAGAACCATGGCAACCGTCTGGTGCTCGAGGTCGCCCAGCATCTCGGCGAGAGCACGGTGCGCACCGTCGCCATGGACATCTCCGAGGGCCTCGTGCGCGGCCAGGAGGTGATCGATACGGGCCGGCCGATCGCCATTCCGGTCGGCGACGCGACGCTCGGGCGCATCATCAACGTCATCGGCGAGCCGGTCGACGAGGCGGGCCCGGTGAAGGGTGTCGAGATGCGGCCCATTCACGCCCCCGCCCCCTCCTACGTCGATCAGGCCACCGAGGCCCAGATCCTCGTCACCGGCATCAAGGTCGTCGACCTTCTCGCGCCCTACGCCAAGGGCGGCAAGATCGGCCTCTTCGGCGGCGCCGGCGTCGGCAAGACCGTGCTTATCATGGAGCTCATCAACAACGTCGCCAAGGCCCACGGCGGCTACTCGGTGTTTGCCGGCGTCGGCGAGCGCACGCGCGAGGGCAACGACCTCTACCACGAGATGATCGAGAGCAACGTCAACAAGGACCCGAAGAAGAACAACGGCTCGGCGGCGGGCTCGAAGTGCGCCCTCGTCTACGGGCAGATGAACGAGCCTCCGGGCGCGCGTGCCCGCGTCGGCCTCTCGGGGCTCACGGTCGCCGAGTATTTCCGCGACCAGGGCCAGGACGTGCTGTTCTTCGTCGACAACATCTTCCGCTTCACGCAGGCGGGCTCGGAGGTCTCGGCGCTGCTCGGCCGCATCCCGTCGGCGGTCGGCTATCAGCCGACGCTCGCGACCGACATGGGCGCGCTGCAGGAGCGCATCACCACGACGCAGAAGGGCTCGATCACCTCCGTGCAGGCGATCTACGTGCCCGCCGACGACCTCACCGACCCGGCGCCCGCGACCTCGTTCGCCCACTTGGACGCAACGACGGTGCTCTCGCGCGCGATCGCAGAGAAGGGCATCTATCCGGCGGTCGACCCGCTCGATTCCACCTCGCGCATGCTCGACCCGCGCGTCGTCGGCGAGGAGCACTACCAGGTCGCCCGCCGCGTGCAGGTCGATCCTCCAGCGCTACAAGGCGCTGCAGGACATCATCGCCATTCTCGGCATGGACGAGCTCTCCGAAGAGGACAAGATGACGGTGGCGCGCGCGCGCAAGATCGAGCGCTTCCTGTCGCAGCCGTTCCACGTCGCCGAGGTGTTCACCGGCTCGCCGGGCAAGCTCGTCAGCCTGGCCGACACGATCAAGGGCTTCAAGGGCCTCTGCGAGGGCGACTACGATCACCTGCCCGAGCAGTCGTTCTACATGGTCGGCACGATCGAAGAGGCCGTCGCCAAGGCGGAGAAGCTCGCCGAAGCGGCCTAATCGATCGGCCGGAAGGACAGGCCATGGCGGCAGACGAGACGGACGGCGGCTTCGGCTCCTGCTGCAAGGAGCTCAAGGAAGCGATGAGCGGCAACGAGTTCGAGCCGCTGATCACCGTCGGCGAGGACGGCGTGCTCTACTTCTCGGTCGGGCTCGTCGAGCTCGAGGACCAGGAGCCGGGCACCGTCGATCACCCGCTGTTCTACTGCCCGTTCTGCGGCAAGCGTCAGCAGACGGTCGAGGCCGTCAGCGCCAAGATCGGCGAGGCCGGCTAACGGCTCGGCAGTCGCAGGCCAAACTCGAGGAAGGCAATCAATGGCAGGCACGTTCAAATTCGAGCTGGTGAGCCCCGAACGGATCCTCCTCTCGGGCGACGCCCAAGAGGCCATGCTGCCCGGGACGGAAGGGCGACATGACCGTTCTCCCGGGCCACGCGCCCCTCGTCACAGGCTTGCGTCCCGGCGTGCTCGACGTCGTCATCGGCGGCACGAGGACACGCGTTTTCGTGAAGCGCGGATTTGCGGAGATCGAGCCCGCCGGCGTGACCGTGCTCGCGGAGCGTGCGCTTGGCGTGGCCGACCTCGACCAGGACAAGATTTCCGTCGAGCTGGAGGTCGCCCAGCGCGAGCATGCCGAGGCCGCCGACGATCACGCCCGCTTCATGGCGAGTGAGGCCTTGAGCGCGCTGACCAAGCTCAAGACGGCGCACTGGTGAGACAACCGCACCGAGGCGCCCGTCAGCGCTGACCAGTCTTCTCCAGCTGCTCGCGCGCCATGCGGCGCAGAAGCTGGCCGATGTTGGCGATGAGGCCCTGCTGGATGGCGAAGTAGATGCGCTCGCCCCTGAACAGCTTCCTCCGGCGGTCCCACGGAAACAGCAGCACGACGTCGAACTCGACCGGCTGGCCGGTCGACGGCAGGCCTAGGACGTCGCCGTAATGGATGCCGTTGAAGTGGGCCTCCTCGACGACGCCCTGGGGGCCGATGAACACGTTCACGACCGAGAAGCAGTTCTCGGGAAAGCCGGCAAGGAAGCCCTCGTAGAACTCGGCCGCCCCCTCGTGGCCCTTCCACACCCGGCCGTTGTTCAGGATCGTATAGACGCAGTCGTCGGTTAGCGTCGCGAGCAGGCCCGGAATGTCGGCGCGATGCTCGGCGGCGATGTGATCGAGCCAAAGCTGCTTGATCTGGTCGTATTCCCTTACGTCGAAGGGAAGGCCGGTCTGGATATCGGCGCCGTCGTTGAAGGGAGGGAGGGTGCGGGGACGGGTCAGCATGCAATACAAACTCGCGCGGTTGGCGCCGGAGGCGCATCGTTGGAAGACCGCCTTCTACTCAGGATCGTGTCAAGTGGGCAAATTCGCCGACGACCGCTTGGTAGATGGGCCGCTTGAAGGGCACGATGACTTCGGTCAATTCCTCGACCGGCCGCCAGCGCCAACGGTCGAACTCGGCTTTGGCGCCGTTTCGCGGGCGGATGTCGATCTCGCTGTCGTCGCCCCAGAACCGCATGGCGAACCAGCGCTGGCGCTGGCCGCGATACTTGCCCTTGAGAGCTACGCCGACGAGCTCGGGCGGGAGGTCATAGGTGAGCCAGCGCGGGAACTGGCCCACGATCTCGGCGCTCGTCACGCCCGTCTCCTCGGCGAGCTCGCGCATGGCCGCCTCGCGCGCCGTCTCGTCCTCGTCGATGCCGCCTTGCGGCATCTGCCAGATATAGGCCGACCGGTCGCCGGCCCATTTGGGAAGGCGCCGCCCGGTCCAGACGAGGCCGCTCCGGTTGATGAGCATGATCCCGACGCACGGCCGGTAGGGGAGGTTTCGCGGGGCGACGAGGGCTTCGGTGTTGGATCTCATCGATCCCTCAAATTGGTGGCAAAAGAACGCAAGTAAGCGCGTGCGTTCTAGGCGCGTCTTCGAATCATCCTGCATCATACTGAAAATGTTATACGTTTCCATGACTATAGCTCCGTATCGCGGAAAAAAGCTGCGCGCTCAATGGCTTGGATGCGTCAGGCAGGGCGCGCCAGGGGCTCGAAAGCAGCGACGACGTCGGCATAGACAGCGCGCTTGAAGGGCACGATGAGGCCGACAAGATCTGCGATCGGCACCCACCGCCACGCATCGAACTCGACGGAGTGGCCCGCGGCAGGCGTCAGGTTGACTTCCCTGTCGTCGCCGGAAAAGCGCAGCGCGAACCACTTTTGCCTTTGCCCGCGATAGCGGCCGCCCCACGCCTTGCCCTGAAGCTCGGGCGGCAGGTCGTAGGTGAGCCAGCCGGGCATCTCGCCGATGATGGAGACCGAGCGAATGCCGGTCTCCTCGTAGAGCTCGCGCAGGGCGGCAGCGCGGGCGTCCTCGGTCTCGTCGATGCCGCCCTGGGGCATCTGCCACCAGGAGCCAGGGCCTTCCGGCTCGCCGGGTCCGTCCGCCCGCCGCCCGACCCAGACCAGGCCATCGCGGTTTAGAACCATGAGGCCGACGCAGGGGCGGTAGCCGGGCGGAGGTGATGCCGTGTCACTTGATGGGCTGGACATGGGCCTGCGGCAATTTGAAACGGGACGGGCGCCGCATGACGGCGCCCGCCGATTGAGGTTCAAGGGCCGTGTCGATCAATTCGGAACGGCCGTTCCCTTGTCCGGAGTGGCCGAGGGCGTCTGCTCCTGGGCCGGCTGCTTGGCGATATTCGCCCCTGTTGCCGTCCCGCGCAGGAAGCTCAGCGCGTATTGAAGCTGGGTGTCCTTCTCCGGCTCCTTAGGCACGTAGGCCGACGATCCGGACTGCTCCTTCTCGTCCTTGGCCGCGGCCGGGCCCTCGGCGCCGTCGCCGTCTGCCTGCTCGCCGTTTTCCTTCTCCTCGCCCTTGAGGTGTCCGCGGAGGCTCGCCTCCCCGCGCGGCTTCTCGGTGACCTTGCCCTTGAGGTCGTCGGGCAGCTCTTCCTCGATGACGATGTCGGGATCGATGCCCTTGGCCTGAATGGAGCGGTTCGAAGGCGTGTAGTAGCGCGCCGTCGTGAGGCGGATCGCACCGTTGGCGCCGAGCGGAATGATGGTCTGCACCGACCCCTTGCCGAACGAGCGCGTGCCGATCACGGTCGCGCGCTTGTGATCCTGCAATGCGCCGGCCACGATCTCGGAGGCGGAAGCCGAGCCGCCATTGATCAGGATGACGACGGGCTTGCCGTCCGAGAGATCGCCCGGACGGGCCTGGGCCCGCTGCGTCTCCTCGTTGTTGCGGCCCTTCGTCAAGACGATGGCGCCGTGGTCGAGGAAATCGTCGGACACGGCGATGGCCTGATCGAGCAGGCCGCCCGGATTGTTCCTCAGATCGATGACGTAGCCCTTGATGTTCGGCCCGATCGACGCCTTGAGGGTCTCCATGGCCTTGACGAGATTGGCGTGCGTCTGCTCGTTGAAGGTGGTGACCTTGATGTAGGCGATGTCGCCCTCGGAGTGCGACTTTACCGCGTTGATGCGGATGATATCGCGGACGATCTTCACATCGAAGGGCTCGTCCTTCCCTTTACGCACGATGGTTAGCGTTATGGGCGTATTGACGGGGCCGCGCATCTTCTCGACCGCCTGCTCGAGCGTGAGCCCGGAGATCTGCTCGTTGTCGAGATGCGTGATCAAGTCGTTGGCGAGGACGCCCGCCTTGGACGCCGGCGTGTCATCGATCGGAGAGACGACCTTGACCACGCCGTTCTCCATGGTGACCTCGATGCCAAGTCCGCCGAACTCGCCGCGCGTCTGGACTTGCATGTCGCGATAGTTCTTGGGGCTCATATAGGAGGAATGCGGGTCGAGAGCAGCCAGCATGCCGTTGATCGCCAATTCGATCAGCATCGAGTCGTCGGGCTTCTCGACGTAGTCGGAGCGGACCCGCTCGAAGACGTCGCCGAAGAGATCGAGCTGGCGGTAGAGGTCCGAGTTCGGCGAATTCGCCGAATACGTCCGCGAGACGTTAAGGACGGTCGTGGCTCCGGCCAGTCCCGTCATCAAGAGAAACGTCCAGAACGCGAAATCGGTCTTGCGCATTATCCTTGCACCTTCTGATGTGCGTCGACCCACCAAGGGTCGGGGTCGATGGGTTGGCCGTCCTTGCGAAACTCGACATAGAGCACGGGCAGGCTAGATTTGGCGCTGCCGTCGCCAGTTGCAACGGTGGTCGCTTGGCTTGATCCCTTGAGCCGAGGGCCGCTCATGGTGCCGACCGGCTCCGCAGTGAGGACGAACTGGCCGGGCTGAACGTCGATTTGGGACAGGCCGGCCACCAGGACATGATACCCGCCGCTTGCGTTGATGATCAAGAGCTGCCCGTAGCTTCTGAACTCGCCAGCGTAAACGATCCAGCCGTCGCAGGGCGAGATAACCTGGGCGCTCGCCCTGGTTTCGATCACGACGCCTTTGGAGGAGGCCCCGTATTGGGTCTTTTCGCCGTAGGACAGCACGCGGCGGCCCTGGGCCGGGAAGGGAAGGCGCCCCTTGGCGAGCTCGAAGGGCATGGCAGGCTTGATTCGCCCCGGGTTGCCGAGAACGAGCGAGGCCCCTCCGGGGGCGAGCTCGACGACAGACGGGTCCGAGGCCTTCGGCGGCGGCATCAGAGCGGCAACCTCCGTCGACTTCCCGGCCGAGCCCGTTAGATCGGCGCCGGGGGGCGCTGCGGGGAGGGCGGTAGCGGCGGGCGCCGTCGCGGGGGCGGCAGCGGCCAGCTCGCGCTTGCTTTCCTCCTCGTAGGTGCGCAGCGCCTCGCTCTTGGTCACCTGCTGGTCGAGCTTGGCAATGAGGTCATTGAGATCGTCGACGCTCTTCGAGAGCTCCGAGGCGGTGTTGCGGGCGTCCGCGAGCTCGGCCTGACGTTCGCCGAGCGACTGCTTCTTGATCTCGAGCAAGCTCGCGAGCTTCGTGCGCATGTCGTTCAAGCGCCCCGTCTCGGTCTTGAGCCGCTCGCTTTCCTCGCGGATGTCGGTCATCACGCGCACGAGACCATCGAGCTTCTCGGAGAGCGCCAGCGCCTGGCTCTTCATCTCGGGGAAGGCTGCGGCGAGCAGCATGGCGCTGCGCACCATCTTCAGCGCGTCCTCGCGCTTGGTGATCATCACGGGCGGGGGATTGCGGCCCATCCTCTGCAGCGCCGAGAGAAGCGCGGCGATCTCGCCGTAACGCGCGTTGAGCGAGCTTCGGAGCTTGGCCTCGTCGGCCCCGAGCTTCTCGAGACGCGTCTCGATGTCGGTCATCCGCGCTTCGCTTCCCTGGATGCGGGCTGCCGTTTCGACGAGGCGCTTGTTGAGCTTCTCGCGCTCGCCGGCGATGTCGGCGACGGCGCGCTCGAGCTCGCGGCTGCGGCTCTCGACCTTCTTGAGCTCGCCCTTCCGGCTCTCGAGAGTCTTCTCGATCTCGCTCGCATCCGGCGTCTTTGACCGGTCTCCTCGCCGACAACGGGGCCCGCTACCGCAACGACGAGCGCGACCGCCAAGCCTCGGGCCGGCAGGCTCAAAGTCAGCGAAAAGCGTGGAGTTCCCCTCAATCCGTCAATCCTTGCCGCCGAAGCGTCATCACCCCTCCCGCCTCACGCCGTCGTAATTGGATCGCCTGGCCCCCGCCAGCAAATCTCTAAGGGGGACATAAATGCGGCAATTCTAGTGGAGCGTCTCTTACCAAAGCCCCTCCAAGATCCGATCTAGAGGGTTGCTCGTGCAGTGCTCCCCATTCTTGGCGTTTGCCGCAGCACCGCCAAGGCTTTATGGTCGTCCCCCGCTTCAAGAGGTGCTTCGCAATGCACACCTTGCTTTACCACGCGACAACGATCGCCGTCGCCGCCGTCTTCGTCGTGCTGCTTCTCGGTCTGTGGACCATGGCGCGAGGCAAGAGCCCGAACTTGAGCCAGAAGCTCATGCGCTGGCGCGTCGGGCTGCAATTCATCGCGATCCTCATCATCGTGGCGTACGTTGTGCTCCAGCACTAGAAAATCAGCGGCCTGACGCGGGGGGCGCGGCACTGGAATGGTCAAGCTCAACAAGATCTATACGAGGACGGGCGATGCCGGGACGACCGGACTCGGCACGGGCGAGCGTGTCGCCAAGCACGCTCCGCGCATCGCCGCCTACGGGACCGTCGACGAGACGAATGCGGCGATCGGCTTGGCCCGAGCGCATCTCGGCGGCAATCCGGGCCTCGATGCCAAGCTCAGGCGTGTGCAGAACGATCTCTTCGATCTCGGCGCCGACCTTTGCATCCCGGCCCGCGACGAGAAGGCAGGGACCGAGGCGCTGCGCGTGACGGACGAGCAAGTGGCGCGGCTCGAAGCCGAAATCGACGAAATGAACGGCGAGCTCAAGCCTTTGAATTCTTTTGTTCTTCCCGGGGGCTCAAGTGCGGCGGCAGCGCTCCACCTGGCGCGCACGATCTGCCGGCGCGCCGAGCGCGAGATGGTAGCGCTTTCGCAAATGCCTTCCGAGCCGGTGAGCGCCGCCGCGCTCAAATACGTCAACCGGCTCTCCGACTTTCTATTTGTTGCAAGCCGTTATGTGAACGACCGGGGCCGCAGCGACGTGCTCTGGGTTCCGGGTCAGAACCGATAGCGGCATCTCTCATTCTGCGGATCGAGCAAAGGACCTCCCCCACATGTTCTATCCACTCCACGACGAGAACACCTTGAAATCGATCCGCTTTCAGTATGTCACCCTCGGCCTCATCATCCTCAACGTCATCGTCTATATGTTCGAGGTCTCGGGCATGGAGGACGCCGCCGTCGCGTCGTTCGCGCTCGTTCCCAAGGAGCTGTTCGGTACAAGCCTGTTGCCGGTCGAAGCACCTGACGTGCTTAAGGCGCCCTCGCCAGTGCCCGAGGGCCTGACCCTTCTCACCTACATGTTCTTCCACGGCGACCTTCTGCATCTCGGCGGCAACATGCTGTTTCTGTGGGTGTTCGGCGACAATGTCGAAGACGCGATGGGCCACTTGAGATTCCTGTTCTTCTACCTGGCTTGCGGGATTTTCGCGGGCTTCTTCCACGCGCTCATCGCGCCGACCTCGGAAAGCCCGCTCATCGGCGCCTCCGGCGCGGTGTCGGGCGTCATTGCCGCCTACATCATGCTCCATCCCCGGGTCCGCGTCTGGGTGCTGGCGCTCAAGGCGATCCCGCTCAGGATCTCGGCCGCCTTTGCCCTCGGGCTCTGGATTCTGATCCAGGTCGTAATGGTGCTGCTGCCCCAGGTCGGGCCCGTCGCCTGGTGGGCCCATATCGGCGGGCTGATCGCGGGGGCGGTGCTCGTGCTGTTCCTCAGGCGCCCCGGCGTGCCCTTGTTCGACAAGGGGCTTGGCGCCGCCTGACGGCCTCCGGCCCAGGCGGCCGGCGCATGTGTCGTCTTTACCAACTTATCGACCCCATTGTTGCGCATCGCATTGACTTGCCCGTGAGCCCCTCGTAGTTTTGCCTTTCGCAACTGCGAAGGGCCGGCGGGCGGCAGCCGGTTTGATGTTTTGCGCCCAAGGCGGCGCAGGCGTTCGCGCTGCACAACAAGAAGCCTCATCAGGCTGCAGGAAAAATAAGAAAAGCTGTTGGGGAATACTTCGGGCATGAAAATTCTGGTCGCGGTCAAGCGTGTCATCGACTTCGCCGTCAAGATCCGGGTCAAGGCTGACGGATCGGGAATCGAGCTGGCCAACGTCAAGATGTCGATGAACCCCTTCGACGAGATCGCCGTCGAGGAGGCGGTGCGCATCAAGGAGAAGGGCGGGGCCAGCGAAGTGGTGGCCGTCTCGGTCGGGCCGGCCAAGTGCCAGGAGACCATCCGCACCGCGCTCGCCATCGGCGCGGACCGCGGCATTCACGTCGAGACGCCCGAGGGCGCGACCGTCGAGCCGCTCGCGGTCGCGAAAATTCTCAAAGCCCTCGTCGCCGCCGAAGGGTCGGACCTCGTCATCCTCGGCAAGCAGGCCATCGACGATGACTGCAATCAGACGGGACAAATGCTTGCGGCGCTCCTGGGTTGGAGCCAGGGAACGTTCGCGTCGAAAGTCGTGCCGGAGGAGGGAAGCTTGACGGTAACGCGCGAGGTCGACGGCGGCCTCGAGACGGTGAAGCTCAAGCTGCCGGCGGTCGTGACGACCGATCTGCGTTTGAACGAGCCACGCTATCCCTCGCTCCCCAATATCATGAAGGCGAAGAAGAAGCCGCTCGACGTGAAAAAGCCGGAAGATCTCGGCGTCGACGTCAAGCCCCGGCTCGAGGTGGTCAAGACGTCCGAGCCGCCGGTGCGCAAATCCGGAGTGAAGGTTGCCGACGTGGCGGAGCTGGTGCGCCGCCTCAAGACCGAGGCGGGAGTGATCTGATGGCGCTCCTCCTTATCGCCGAGGTCCAGAACGGTGCGCTCGGCGGAGCGACCGCCAAGGCTGTGACCGCGGCCCAGGCGATCGACGGCGACATTCACGTCCTTGTCGCCGGTCATAACTGCCGCGCGGCGGCCGAGGCCGCCGCCAAGCTCGGCGGCGTGGCAAGGGTGCTGGTCGCCGACGCCCCACACCTCGCTAATGGGCTGGCCGAGGAGGTCGCGGCGCTCGTCGCCTCGCTCATGAACGATTATTCAGTTGCGGTGGCGCCCGCGACGGCGTTTGGAAAGAACGTCATGCCGCGCGTGGCGGCGCTGCTCGACGTGATGCAGATCTCAGATGTCATCAAGGTCGTTGCGCCGGACACCTTCGAGCGGCCGATTTACGCCGGCAACGCCGTGCAGACGGTGAAGTCGGGGGAGGCCAAGAAGATCATCACGGTGCGCACCGCGGCTTTCCCCGCCGCCGGCGAGGGCGGCAGCGCTCCCCTGGCCGACGTTTCCGTGCCGGCGCCGGTCGGCCTCTCCTCGTTCGTCTCCGCCGAGCTCACGAAATCGGACCGGCCCGATTTGACGGCGGCGCGCATCGTCATCTCGGGCGGGCGCGGCATGGCCAGCGGCGAGAACTTCAAGAAGTACATCGAGCCCGTTGCCGACAAGCTCGGCGCGGCGATGGGTGCCTCGCGCGCTGCCGTCGACGCGGGCTTCGTGCCCAACGATCTCCAGGTGGGCCAGACCGGCAAGGTCGTGGCGCCCGAGCTTTACGTTGCGGTCGGCATCTCGGGCGCCATTCAGCACCTGGCCGGCATGAAGGATTCCAAGATCATCGTGGCAATCAACAAGGATGCCGACGCACCGATCTTCCAGGTGGCCGACTACGGCCTCGTGGCCGATCTGTTTCAGGCTCTGCCCGAGCTCGAGGCCGAGCTCGCCAAAGCAGGCCAGTGACGTAACGGGCACGGCTTCCGGACGAGAAGGACATTCGACATGGACGTAGCAGTAAAAGCGGCAGGCAGGCCCAAGGCGGAGGCGAAACCTGTCCCCAGTATCAAGTCGGTAGGGGTCATCGGCGCAGGGCAGATGGGATCCGGCATTGCGCACGTGATCGCGCTCGGCGGCTACGACGTGCTGCTCAACGATCTGAAGAAGGAGACGGTCGACAAGTCCCTCGTCACCATCGAGAAGAACATGAACCGCCAGGTCGGCAAGGGCATGATCAAGGATGCCGACATGAAGACGGCATTGAAGCGCATCAAGTTCGCGCCGAACCTCGAGGTGCTCAGCGATTGCGACATGGTGATCGAGGCCGCCACCGAGGACGAGCAGATCAAGCGCAAGATCTTCGCCGACCTCTGCCCCAAGCTCAAGAGATCGGCGCTGGTCGCGACCAACACCTCGTCGATCTCGATTACGCGGCTCGCCGCGACGACGGACCGGCCCGACCACTTCATCGGCATGCATTTCATGAACCCGGTGCCGCTGATGGAGCTCGTCGAGCTCATCCGCGGCATCGCCACCGAAGACGACATGTTCGCGACCGCGCGCACGTTCGTCGAAAGCCTCGGCAAGATTCCGGCGGTCTCCGAGGACTTCCCCGCCTTCATCGTCAACCGCATCCTGCTGCCGATGATCAACGAGGCCGTCTATACGCTCTACGAGGGCGTGGGGACGGTCGAGATGATCGACAAGGCCATGCGGCTCGGCGCCCATCATCCCATGGGCCCCTTGGAGCTTGCTGACTTCATCGGCCTCGATGTCTGCCTCGCCGTGATGCATGTGCTCTACGAGGGCCTGTCGGATTCGAAGTATCGGCCCTGTCCGCTGCTCGTGAAATACGTCGAAGCCGGCTGGCTCGGGCGCAAGACGCAGCGCGGCTTCTACGACTACCGCGGCGAGAAGCCGGTACCGACCCGCTGAGCCACCGATGAAGGTCGCGCTCGTCACCGGCGCCGGCTCCGGCATCGGGCGCGCGGTTGCGCTGGCGCTCGATCGCGCGGGCTACGGCGTCGTCATCGCCGGACGCAGGCAGGCAGCGCTCGAGGAGACGGCTGCGGCCGGATGCCGCCGAATCGCCCTCATCCTGAGCGTGTCGAAGGATGAGGGCGCGTGAACTTGGCCGTGCGTTGAGCCTGGAGCGCTAGCCGCGCAGCCGCGTGCGCACGATGCGCGGGAACTCATCGTCAGGGTGTGCTCCAAAGCCCTGATCGCGTCCCTCGGCGACGTGCTGGCGGCCCTCGTCGAGGCCCGAATAGCGATCCTGGGCGGGCGGCTGGCGGTATTGAGGCGCGCTTGCGGCGGGCGTGCCGGGATCGGCCGATGACGCGGCGCGCGGGCCAGGCGGAGAGCCGCCGCCGAACCAGGCGTCGATGAGATCGATCTCCTGGGCCGAGAGGCTGAGGCCTTGCGCGCGGCAGCGCGCGACGACGAAATTGCGGAAGCGGCTGGCGAACAGGCTCGCGGAGACCCCTTGCTCGAACCACGGGTCGACCTCGCTCACGACCTCGAGCACGAAGCGCACGTCGTCGCGGCGCAGCTCGAGGCCCATCTCGCGCGCCCGGCCGGCGATGTTGGCGAGCGTCTGCGCTCCGGCGAGATTGTTGGTGGCGATCTCCTCGGCCATCACCTCGAACAGCACACGATACTCCGGCGGCGAAAGGGGCGGAGCCTGGCACGCCTCATGAATGCGGGCGATCGATTGCTGGATCGCAGTTGCCGTCGTCCCCGGCAGCGGATCGGAGGCCTGAGGGGCGCGCAGCTGCGGTGCGGGATCGCGGGCGATGGGTCCGCGTGGGGTGCGCGGGGAAACGTATCCGGCGCCGTAGGTGCTGTCGGCTTGAGGGGCAGGCCGCTCCGGAGCGGCCGGCGTGCTTCTCGGGGCGCCGAGAGACGGTCCCGCCGGCGAAGGGAGCGTCGGCCTCATGTCGGTGCGGGCAGTGTGGGGCGCGGCGGGTGCCGGAGCCTGATAGTCCCGAGCGGGTTCAGGCCGCGCATCATAACGGGGCTCACGCGTCTCCAAGCGCCGATCGTGAGGCTCGCTCCGTGGCTCGCGCGGCTCCGTGCGCGGGGCGGGCTCGGCGGTGATCTGGCGGCTTGCGTCATAAACGACGAACGGGGCCTGATCCGAGAGGCGCACGTCACCCGGCAGTCCCTTGACCAGGAGATCGCGAAAGCTGCCGGCCCCGCCCCAGGCCGACCCGACGGTCCTGTCGTGCCCCAAGGCGCGCACGGCGCGATCGGCGAGAACTTCGAGCGGTACGGGCTGGATGGCGGCCCGCACGGCGCTCACGACCGAGGCGACAATCTCGCGGCGCATGACCTCGAGCTCGGCCGAGCTCGGGCCCAAGCTCGCGGGAGCAGCCGTGTCGGTCTCCCCCGGCAGCCGTCCTTCGAGCAGCAGCGCGACGAGCGTCGCCTCGCGCACCTCCCCGTCGCTGATCGCGGTGTAGGGCGCAGCCGTATGGTCGTTGGCGTACACCACCGTGCGCCGCGCGTGCGCGCGCAGGCGGTGCAGGACGGGGGTGAAGTCCGCATCGCTCGAAAGGATGATGAACTCGTCGAAGTAAGTGTCGTGGTTCAGGAGATCGCGGATATCCATCACGATGCGGATGTCGGCGGAATTCTTGAGCTGGGACGTGAGCGGGGGGCAGTCGATCGAACTCGAAGCCCGCGCGCTGGAAATGATGGCGCACGAACGGGAACGAGCTCATGTCGGTCGAGTTGTCGTTGGCATTACGGCGCGGAACCGGGTTTCCGTAGCAGCGATTGAGCACGATCCGCCGCGGCCCGGCAAAGGAGCTGCTACCGGTAGGCGTTATCAGTCTCCCGCTCTCGATCTCCTTGAGCCACAGGGCGCTGTCCTTGGCGAACCGGCGCGCTGCCTCCTCGTTCTTGCGCTTGAGGGACAGATAGATGTTGTCGTAATCGACGAACACCGTGCTCAGAAGTGGTCCAGTTGACTGGGCCTTCATATTCGCCAACCCCCGCTAGCCACATACTTTTTTCCAGATTCCACTCTTGATGAGTCGGCATCGGCGAGCAAGCGCATGTCCGACGCGGCCCCGGGGTAACTTGGAATTCCCTTTTGATTCAGTGCATTGTGACCAATGATCTCTGCAACATAACAGTGGAAAACGGATCGGCCGCCTCGCGGAAATCGCGCGAGGCTGCCGTGATTCGAGCTTCAGGGGGACCGGGGAGAAAAGCCGGGCGGGGCAAGCTCGAAGCCGGCGAAGAGAAAACCCGGCGCGACCGTGCAGCCGACGAGGGTCCACTCCCCGCTGCTCCTCGCCCGCTGCCAGTGCCCGGCGGGCACCACGTGCTGCGGGCGTGCCCCGCCCACGAGGTCGGAGCCGAGCCGGATCGCCTCGAGCACTCCCTCGGGAGGCGCGACCTCGAGCTCGAGGTCTGCTCCCGCGTACCAGTGCCAGACCTCGGCTGCGTCGACGCGATGCCAGCGCGAGACTTCCCCCTCAGCCAGCAGGAAATAGATGGCGGTCGACGCTGCCCGGCCTTGAAGCGCCGCGGAGTCGCGGAACGTCTCGCGGAAATGCCCGCCCTCGGGGTGGGGCTTAAGACCGAGCAGCGCAATCACCGCCGCCGCATCGAGGTCTTGCCGCTTCCGGCTCACGCTCTGTTCTTCCGCTCGCGCATTTCGCCGAAGACCCGCCAGTCGGCCGCCGCCGGCATTCCGAGGTGAATGCGGATCGCCGAGCTGTGGGGGCGCAGGAAAACGTTCGTGTCGAGCTCGAGAGAGAGCCGGGTCGGCAGCGTCGGCTTGCCTTGGGCGCGCAGCTCCTCCACCTCGCGGGCGCGCTTGGCGAGGGCGGCATTTTCGGGCTCGATCGTGAGTCCGAATTTTGCGTTGGCTAGCGTGTACTCGTGGCCGCAGTAGAACTCGGTGTCGCGCGGCAGATCCTTGAGCTTTTTCAAAGACGCCCACATCATCTCGTGGTTGCCCTCGAGCACGCGCCCGCAGCCCATGGCGAACAGCGTGTCGCCGACGAAGGCGACGCGGCGCTCCGGTATCCAATAGCTGACGTGGCCGATGGTGTGGCCGGGCGTGTCGAGCACGCGAACGGTCTCGCCGCCGAAGAGGACCGTATCGCCTTCCTGGACCGGCCGATCGAGAGCCGGGATGCGGGCGGCCTCGGCCTTGGGTCCAATGACAATGCAGTTCGTTTTGCGCTTCAGCTCGAGGTTGCCCGCCGTATGGTCGGCATGATGGTGCGTCGTGAGAATGTGGGTGAGCTGCCAGCCCTTCTCGTCGAGCGCGCCTATGACGGCTGCGGCGTCGGGCGCGTCGATCGAGGCTGTCTCGCCCGTTCGCTCGTTGTGGATGAGCACGCCATAATTGTCCTTGAGGCAGGGAAACTGATGGATGGCGAGCTGGCTCATGGTCCCGTGAGGAGGTGCTTGAGTGCCGCGAAGCGCGAATTGGAGCCTAACCGCGGCACCTTGCCATTTCAATGCGAGGCGGGGAAAAGCACACGTGGATCGCAGCTGGCGCTGAGTGCGGTTTGCGGGCAAGGTTATCCAAGTCATGCAGCTCGATGTCGCTGACCTGAGAGACTTCTACGCGACGCCATTGGGGCAGGTGGTGCGCCGCCTGCTCGGACAGCGCATCCGGACCCGCTGGCGCGGCCGCATTCCGGGAACGATGATCGGTCTCGGCTTCGCAACACCCTACCTCGGCGCCTACCGCAGCGAGACGGCGAGCCTCGGCGCGCTTATGCCTGCCGGGCAAGGCGCGCTCGTGTGGCCGACCAACGGCCGCACGCTCTCGACGCTCGTCGACGAGGAGCAGCTCCCTCTCGGCGACAATTCCGTCGAGCGCTTGCTGGTCGTGCATTGTCTCGAGGTCGCGGCGCGGCCGGGACCACTGTTGAGAGAGCTCTGGCGCGTGCTCGCGCCCGAGGGGCGGCTCATGATCGTGGTGCCGAACCGGCGCGGCGTATGGGCCCGGCTCGATACGACGCCCTTCGGCACCGGGCGCCCCTACAGCCGCTCTCAGCTCGAGAGCCTCCTCACGCAGGCGCTGTTCACACCCGTTGACTGGGCAAGCGCGCTGTTCCTGCCACCGTTCGACCAGCGCCTTTGCCTGCGCTCCTCCGTTGCATGGGAGCGCGTCGGCTCGCGTCTGTGGCCGGTGTTCGGCGGCGTAATCATCGTCGAAGCGAGGAAAGAGCTCGTAGCCCCGGTCGGCAAAGCGGCAAGGCGGCGGGTGGTGCCCGAGCTCATCACCGTGCGCTGAGGCGCGCTAAGTCAGCGCACTGCCTTCGTCTTGCGCCTCAAGAGAAACACCGCCTTCTCGCCGAGCAGGTTCTGCAGCGATAAGGACGCCTTGATCCGCAGGCGCTTGCCGGCGCTGTTGAAGGCGACCGCGTCCTCGACCTCGGCGTCGACGAGGCCGACGAGGTCGACGAAGTCCTTGATCGTGCAGAGATGAGCGTCGGGGGTCGCATACCATGGCTCGGGAAGGTTCTCGGTCATCGGCATGCGGCCGGTGAGGAGAAGTTGAGCGCGGATGCGCCAATGGCCGAAATTCGGGAATGAGACGATGGCACGCCGGCCGATGCGCAAGAGGTTCTCGAGCACCGTCTTCGGATGGCGCGTCGCCTGCACCGTGAGCGAGAGAATGGCGTAGTCGAACGCCTGGTCCGGGTAATCGGCGAGGTCGCGATCGGCATCGCCCTGGATCACGGAAAGGCCGTGCGTCACACAGGCGTTGACCTTCTCCCGCGACAGCTCGACGCCGCGCCCGTCGACGCCTTTCGTATCGGAGAGGAGGCGGAGGAGCGCGCCGTCGCCGCAGCCCACGTCGATCACGCGCGAGCCCGGCTCCACCATCTCGGCGATGAGGAGGTGATCGGCGCGCTGGCCGCCCGCGGGGGCGGCGAAATCTTTTTGCATCATCTTTTGCATCAGGCGTGCCCTACCCTGGGCTCCAATCCGCGCTTCTCCGCCGCCGCGTTGAGGAAGCCGCGCACGGTCGCGAAGAACTCCGGCTCGTCGAGAAGAAACGCGTCGTGGCCCTTGTCGCTCTCGATCTCGACGAACGACACGTTGGCCGCCACCGCATTGAGCGCCTTCACGATGTCCTTGCTGTCGCGGGTCGGGTAGAGCCAGTCGCTCGTGAAGGAGACGACGCAGAACTGGGTCTTGGTGCCGCGGAAGGCGTTGGCGAGCTTGCCCCCGTGCGCAGCCTCGAGATCGAAGTAGTCCATGGAGCGCGTGATGTAGAGATAGCTGTTGGCGTCGAAACGGTCGACGAAGGTCGAGCCCTGGTGGCGCAGATAACTCTCGATCTTGAAGTCGGCGTCGAACGAGAACGAACGCGCGGAGCGGTCGTGCAGGTTGCGGCCGAACTTGTCCTCGAGCGCCTTCTCGGAAAGGTAAGTGATGTGGGCCGCCATGCGCGCGACCGCGAGCCCGTTCTTGGGCACAAGGCCGTGCGCGTAGTAGTTGCCGCCGCGCCAGTCCGGGTCGGCCATCACCGCCTGGCGCCCAACCTCGTGAAAGGCGATGTTCTGGGCCGAATGCCACGGCGCGGTGGCGATCGGAATGGCGGTGAAGACCCGCTCCTTCTGGCGCGCCGCCCATTCGAGCACCTGCATGCCCCCCATCGAGCCGCCGATCACCGAGAACAGTTGATCGATGCCGAGGTGATCGATGAGGCGCACCTGGGCGTCCACCATGTCGCCGATAGTGATGACGGGGAAGTCGAGGCCGAAGGGCTTGCCCGTCTTCGGATTGCGCGAGGCGGGGCCCGTCGAGCCCATGCATCCGCCGAGGATGTTGGCGCAGATGACGAAGAAGCGGCTCGTGTCGACGGGCTTCCCCGGCCCGACCAGCGTCTCCCACCAGCCGGGCTTGCCGGTCACGGGATGCACGTTCGCGACGTGCTGGTCGCCGGTCAGCGCATGGCAGATCAGAATGGCGTTCGACTTGGCCGAGTTGAGCGTCCCGTAGGTTTGATAGGCCACGTCGAAGGGGGCGAGCACCTGGTCGCACTCGAGCCTCAAGGGCTCGCTTTCTGGGAACCGTACGACCTTGCTCGACGGGCGATGGACCTCCGAGTAGCGCGGATCCAGCGCCTTGGAGTCGGCGGTCCAGCTCTCGAGAGTCGCCGGAGGAATGGCAGCCATGGCTTCGCGCTCCTTGCCCACCCCCCGCATCGGGGCGAATAAAAAACCCGGCTCGGCCGCCCTGCCTCTAAGCCGGGCCCATCCGATCACCGGGTGCGCGCGGCCTGTTTAGCGATTTGTTTAACGTGGTTGCAAGCCGGCCGGCCAAATCACCACGGAGGTCGCGCCTTCCATATCGTCCGCAAGGCGCTCCGGTCAAGGGCAGCGGCAACGCTGCCACCGGGGCGCCGATGCAATGGCCCCCCTTAACCTTTGCGTTCCGGAGTTGGCCTCGGTATCACTTGCCGCGCCGAAATCCGGCTCTGCGAAGAATCTGTGACAATCGGAGCAGCGCCGGCCAATGAAGTGGAATTGGAACCGAGCCGATGGTTCAAGCCGTGCTCAAGCCGCGCCCCGGCGTCCTCGACATCGAAGCCTATGTTCCGGGCGAGAGCACGGTGACGGGCGGCGTCGCGCCGATCAAGCTCTCGTCGAACGAGACGCCGCTCGGGCCGAGCCCCAAGGCCGTCGCCGCCTACCGCGACGCCGCGGGCCACCTCGAGCGCTACCCCGACGGGGAAGCACGCCTGCTCAAGCGCGCGATCGGCCAGCGCTATGGGCTCGACCCCGCCCGCATCGTCTGCGGGGCCGGATCGGACGAGATCATCAGCCTGCTCGCCCACGCCTACATCGGCCCGGGAGACGAAGGCATCTTCACGGAGCACGGCTTTCTCCTCTATCGCATCGTCGTGCTCGCGGCGGGCGGCGTGCCGGTCGTGGCGCCGGAGAAGAACTTGACGGCCGACGTCGACGCGATCCTGGCCAAGGTCGGGCCGAGGACGAAGGCCGTGTTCCTCGCCAATCCCAACAACCCGACCGGGACCTACATCCCGATCGACGAGGTGCGCCGGCTGCGCGAGAGGCTGCCCGGCAGCGTGCTCCTCGTCCTCGATGCGGCTTACGCCGAGTACGTGCGGCGCAACGACTACGAGGCCGGCCTCGAGCTCGTGGCGACGACGGACAACACCGTCATGACGCGCACGTTCTCGAAAATCTACGGGCTCGCGGCTCTGCGCATCGGCTGGGCCTATTGCCCCGCGGCGGTCGCCGACGCGGTCAACCGCATTCGCGGGCCGTTCAACCTGTCGACGCCGGCAATCGCGGCTGGCGCAGCGGCGATCGAGGACCGCGCGCATGAGGAAGCCGCCGTGGTCCACAACGAGCGCTGGCTGCCGTGGCTCGCGCTCGAGATCGAGAAGCTCGGCCTCGCCGTGACGCCGAGCGCCGCCAACTTCCTGCTCGTGCATTTTCCCGCCGGGGAGGCGAGGAGCGCCGCCGCGTGCGACGCCTTCCTCAAGAGCCGCGCCATCATCGTGCGCAAGGTCGGCGCCTACGGCTTCCCGAACGCGCTGCGTATCACGGTCGGAACCGAGGAGGAGAACCGCAAGGTCGCTTCCGCGCTCGCCGCATTCATGGGAGGGGCCGCTCGATGACGGCTCCCATGTTCGAGCGCGTCGCGCTGATCGGCATCGGCCTCATCGGCTCCTCCATCAGCCACGCGAGCCGCCGCGCGGGCCTTGCGCGCTCGATCGTCGGCTCGGCCCGGACGACGGCGACTGTCGAAACCGCCAAGAGGCTCGGTCTTGTCGACGCGGGCTATGGCAGCGCGCGCGAGGCCGCGGAGGGCGCCGATCTCGTCATCCTGTGCGCCCCCGTCGGCGTCTGCGGCGCGCTCGCCGCCGAGATCGCGCCCGCCCTGCGGCCCGGCGCCATCCTCACCGACGTAGGCTCGGTCAAGGGTGCGATCGTGCGCGATGTGGCGCCCCACGTGCCGGCGGGCGTGCATTTCATTCCCGGCCATCCCATCGCCGGCACCGAGCAGTCGGGGCCGGAAGCGGGCTTCGCCGAGCTGTTCGACGGCCGCTGGTGCATCCTGGCGCCGGTGCCGGGCACGGACCCGGCCGCGGTCGAGAAGCTTTGTTCTTTCTGGAGGGCGCTCGGGTCCAATGTCGAGATCATGACGCCCGAGCACCACGATCTCGTGCTCGCCATCACGAGCCATGTGCCCCACCTCATCGCCTACAACATCGTCAACACGGCAGCGCATCTCGCGCGCGTGACCGACAGCGAGGTCATCAAGTTCTCGGCCGGCGGCTTCCGAGATTTCACGCGCATTGCCGCGTCCGACCCCACCATGTGGCGCGACGTGTTCCTCAACAACAAGGAGGCCGTGCTCGAGATGCTCGGTCGCTTCACGGAGGATCTGACCGAGCTGCAGCGCGCCATCCGCTACGGCGACGGCGAGACCCTGTTCCGGCTGTTCGGCGACGCGCGCTCGATCCGCCGTGGCATCATTCAGGCCGGCCAAGACACCGCGGCCCCGGATTTCGGGCGCGGGAAGGCCGCGACGCAGCCCGAGAGCAAGCCGTCGGCGGCAAAGGCCGGGAGCTGACGCGGGGCCTGCGAGCATGACCGACGACACGAGCGATCTCTGGGTGTTCGCCTACGGCTCGCTCATGTGGCGGCCGGGATTTCCCTATTGCGAAGCCCATCACGCCTCGCTCGCCGGCTATCATCGGGCGTTCTGCATCTATTCTATCCACTACCGTGGCTCCCTCGCGAGGCCGGGCCTCGTGCTCGGTCTCGACAGCGGAGGCGCCTGCGAGGGATTGGCGTTCCGCGTCGCCGCGGATGCCGCGGCGGACACTCTCGCCTACCTCCGCCACCGCGAGCTCATCTACGACGTCTACCGCGAGGTCAGGGTGCCGGTGACGCTCCACGTCGCCGGGCATCCCTTGGTGCGTGCGGTGACCTACGTTGCGGAGCGTGCGCATCAGGCCTATGCGCGCGCGTTGAGCGAGGCGGAGCAGGCCCATCTCATCCGCGGAGCGCTAGGCTCGGCCGGTGCCAATGTGGACTACCTCGCCAACACGCTCGCCCATCTGGCCGAGCTCGGCATTCGCGAGCGTGCGTTGGAACGGCTGAGAGCGCGGATCGGCGCCGTGGCCGTGCGTGAGGGAAGAGACGGGGCTTCGCGGCCGTCCGCGATCGCGCTCGCGAAGGCATGGTCTCGCCGCGCCGCCGCCGCGCCGAGGATGGCGCGCGATCAGCGGTCGCGGTTCAGGTACCGGAGGAGCTTGGCTCGGTGAGAGGCGTCAGTGGCGAGTCTCGGAGACGCAGGCCTCGCCGTGCGCCGGCGGAGTGACCTGGCCCGAGCGCAGGTCGAGCTCGACCATCAGGCTCTGCTTGGACGAGCCGGCCAGAAGGTGAACGTGGACCTCGTTGGCGCCGAGGTTGGCGCCTTCATGGCGCAGCTGCGCGAGATTGAGGGACGGCGCCTCGCTGTCGACACGGCCGACGGCGAGCACGCGGCGGCGGCCGCGCCCTTCGCGGCGGACGAGGATATAGTTTCCGGCCGGGATCTCGGGGCAGTCGAGAAGGCTGTAGATCGTGTGGACGTAGCGACGTCCCGAGGCACCGGTCCAGAAGTGGAAGCGCTCGGCAAAGTCGGCGGCGCCGTCGAGCGCGGACGGCGCGACGGGCGAATCGGAACGACGGGCGCGAATCTCGGCGAGCTGAATGATACGTGCTCCCATTTGTGACAGTCCCTCACCCGGCCCGGAGGCCGTTTACGCTACCCTTACCGTCCGAGAAGATGGACGATGTTTCTAGCTGAATTGTGGCCCGATCTCAGTGATTTTGGGGCAATGGTAAATGCCCGGTTGCCGTGTGTGCGCACGTAGGACGGAATCGGTTCCAGGGGCGATTGACTATTCGGTGGAGCCGCCGCCTGGACGAAACGCAGCATTCCCTATGTCCTTAGCCGCAGCGGGAAAATCCGCACGAGCGGCAGACCCAGCAGCCCTCCTGCTTGACGTAGTCGGCGGACGAGCAGCGCGGGCAGTGGCGCAACCCGGCGACCCGGCGCGCCCGCTCGCCGGGCGTACGGGGCTCCGCCTCGGGGCCGGCAGCGGCGGCAAGCGGCTCGGGGGCAAGAGTGGGCGGCTCCCTGCCGACGAGAAAGCCGATGCGGATCATGTGCGCCTCGATCACCTCGCCGATGGCGGCGAGCAGGCTCGGCACGTAGCGCCCGCCCATCCACCGTCCGCCCTGGGGGTCGAACACGGCCTTGAGCTCGTCGGCAACGAATGACACGTCTCCGCCGCGCCGGAAGACGGCGCTGATCATCCGCGTCAGCGCCACCGTCCAGGCGTAGTGCTCGAGGTTGCGCGTGTTGATGAAGATCTCGAACGGGCGCCGGCGCGCCGGCACCCCGCTGCCCGGCGGGCCGCCGGTCTCGATGTCGTTGATCGTCACGTAGATGGCGTGATCGCTCTCTGGCCACTTGATCTTGTAGGTGAAGCCCGGGAGCACGGGGTCGCGCTCGAGGGGTTTCGCCATATAGACGACGTCGGCGGGGCGGTCGGGGACGATCGCGAGCGTGCGTATGGGCTCCCCCGCCGCCGGGGCCGCGGGAGCCTGCGGCTCGGCCGGGCTCAGCACCGCGCCCGTGACCTCGTTCGGACGGTAGGTCGTGCAGCCCTTGAGGCCGAGGGCGTAGGCACGCTTGTAGACGTCCTTGAACGCCTCGAAGGCGATGTCGGCCGGGCAGTTGATGGTCTTCGAGATGGCGCTGTCGACGTGGGGCTGGAGCGCCGCCTGCATTCCGAGGTGCTCCTCGGGCGTGAGATCGCCGGCGCGCACGAAGGCCTCGGGGAGCGGGGCGTCGGCGCCGAAGGTCCGGCGAAAGAGGGCGTGGGCGAAGTCCTCGACCGTCTCGTGGTGCGCTTCCCCGCCTGCCGCGAGCACGCGGCGCTTGTAGACGAAGTCGAACACCGGCTCGATCCCCGACGACACGTTGCCGGCGAGAAGCGAGATCGTGCCCGTAGGCGCGATCGACGTGAGGCAGCCGTTGCGGATGCCGTGCTTCTCGATCGCCTCGCGCACGTCGGCGCCGAGAGCGGCGACATGGGGAGCGGCGAGGAAACGGCTCGCGTCGAACAGCGGGAAAGCGCCCTTCTCGGCGGCGAGCTCGGCGCTCGCGAGATAGGCCGAGCGTTCGATCGCGCCCATCCAGGACTTCGCGAGCGCGCGGGCTCGCTCCGACCCGTAGCGGACGCCCAGCATGATGAGCGCGTCGGCGAGGCCCGTGACGCCGAGGCCGATGCGCCGCTTGGCCTTTGCCTCGTCGCGCTGCCTGGCGAGGGGATAGTTCGAGATGTCGATCACGTTGTCGAGCAGGCGCACGGCGATGCGCGCCCGCGCTTCGATGGCGGCAAGATCGATCGCCGCGCGCGCCGTGAAGGGATCGGAGACGAAGCGCGCCAGATTGATCGAGCCGAGGAGGCACGCGCCATAGTGCGGCAGCGCCTGCTCGCCGCAGGGATTGGTGGCGAAGATCGTCTCGCAGTAGGCGAGATTGTTCCGCTCGTTGATGCGGTCGATGAAGATGACGCCGGGCTCGGCATAGTCGAAGGTCGCGCGCATGATGCGGTCCCACAGCGCGCGGGCAGCGACGGTGCGGTAGACCTTGCCGCCGAATACGAGGTCCCAGGGGGCGTCTGCCGCGACCGCCGCCATGAAGGCATCCGTCACCAGCACCGACACGTTGAAGTTTCTGAGGCGCCGCGGGTCGGACTTGGCGTCGATGAAGGCCTCGATGTCGGGATGATCGCAGCGAAGCGTGCCCATCATGGCCCCGCGCCGGGCCCCCGCCGACATGATCGTGCGGCACATCGCATCCCACACGTCCATGAAGCTCACCGGCCCCGAGGCGTCGGCGCCGATGCTTTTGACGAGCGCGCCTTGCGGGCGCAGCGTCGAGAAATCGTGGCCGATGCCGCCGCCCTGCTGCAGCGTCAGGGCCGCCTCGCGGACGTTGTCGAAGATCGAGCCGAGGTCGTCCTCGATGCGCCCCATGACGAAGCAGTTGAAGAGCGTGACCGCGCGGTCGGTTCCGGCGCCGGCGAGGATGCGCCCGCCCGGCAGAAAGCCGAAATCGGCGATCGCCGCATGGAACCGGCGCGCCCACGCCTCGCGCGCCCGCTTGCCGCCCTTCTCGGGCTTGGCCGCGGCCCGCGCGACGCGCCAGAAGGTGTCGTCGAGGGTCGCGTCGACGGGGCGCCCGTCGGACGTCTTGAGGCGGTATTTGAGGTCCCAGATCTCTTCGGCGATCGGGGCTGCGAATGTCGGGGTGTCGGGCATTCCACGCCTCGGCTGAAAGCCCGCAAAATATAGGCGCGCAATCGTCAATAGTCAATTTATGTTCTACTTATGTTCACCACTTGTTCGAAGAGGGCTCGTCTCACGGTTAAGCTCCGCCAGGCCTTCGGCGGCGAGGCGCGCGGAAGCCGCCTCGAGCCTGGCCTCGATCGTCTCGCGGAACTCCTTGCGCCCCATGCCCGGCGGCAGGGGCTCGAGGAACTCGACCACGATGGTGCCCGGGCGGCGCATCAGGCTGCGCCGCGGCCAGTAGAGGCCCGAGTTCAAGGCGAGCGGCACGCAGGGGAGGCCGAGGCCCTCGTAGAGGGCGACGTAGCCCGGCTTGTAGTCGGGCGGTGCGCCCGGAGGGCGGCGCGTGCCTTCGGGAAAGATCAAGATCTCGCGCCCCTGCGCGGCCTTCCTTTGCGCGTCGCGGATCATGGCCTTGAGGGCCGAGGCCGCCTTCTCGCGTTTGACAAGGATGTGCTCGAACTTGACGCAGAACCAACCGTAGAACGGGATCCACTTGAGCTCGTCCTTGAGCACGATGGCCGGGTCGCGAAACAGCGGCACCAACGCGAACGTGTCCCAGGCGGACTGGTGCTTGGAGACGACGAGGCAGGCGCCCTTGGGGAGGTTCTTGGCGCCGCGCACCTCCATGTCCGTGCCGACGATATGCTTGAGGAGCCAGAGCGAGGCGATGGCGTGCGCCTTGAGGCCCGCCATTGCCCAGCTGCGCGGGGCGAAGAAGAGCCACGATCCGAGCACGAGAAACAGCGCCGTCACAACGTAGAAGGCCGCGGCGAACAGGATCGAGCGGAGCATCGGGGCGCTCTCGTCAGGACCTGGCGCGCAAGTCCGCGGGCCCTGCCGCGACCGAGCTCGCATTCCAGGGCGCAACGCCGCGCTCGGCGGCGAGGCGCGCCGCGGCGGGCAGGTACTTGAGATATTCCGAGAGCAGAACACGAATGGCGCGCGCGTCGAGCCACCATCTCGTCTTGCGCAGATCGCGCGGCACGACAGGGTGGGGAATGAGGCGGACGGCGGGCATGACGCGAGTGAGCTCGGCGATGCTGCGCGGCATGTGGTAGCTCGCCGTCACGACGAGAAGGCTGTCGTAGTGGAGCGCGTCGGCCCAGTCGCGCGTCTCGATGGCATTGCCGACCGTATCGAGGGCGGCATAGCCGAGGTCGACGCAGCAGTTGAATGTCTTCTCGTCGAGGCCCGAGAGCTTGAGCAGAGATTCCCGCCGGATCTGAGGGTTGACGCCCGAGATCAGCAGCCTCGCGCCCTGGCCGGCAGCCAGCAGACGCGCGGCTTCGGCAATGCGGGTCTGTCCACCTGTCAAGACGACAATGCCGTCGGCACGGACGCCCGGGGCCGCATCCTCGCGCATGACCGCGGTCGCGAACATGACGAAGCCGAAGACGAGGAGCCAGAGCGCCACGCCGGCGAGTTGCGATCAACACGCGCTTCAGAAGCTGCATTCTTCAACTCAGCGTCGGCACGCCGATCCCTGGGGCCCATGTGGCGGCCGGTCGGCGAGGAGACTAGCTGATTTGGCGATTGTTGTGACAGCCGATCGTGCCAAGCTTAACAACCCGTTGCACGGGCTGCCTGCCGGGCAGGCAAAGCGCGCCTCTAGCGCCTGCCTTTCAGGATGCTGAACACGCCGAAGCGCGACGTCAGCATGCAGAGCGCGGCGACCACGATGACCACGATTCCGAGCAGAATGTAGCCGGCAAGGTCGAGTGCGCCCGTTCCGATCATGCGGTGCAGCTCGCTCGCGGTCACGTTGCCGCCGCCGAGCACCTGCATGACGATCGGCATGGTGACGAACACGGCGAGCGCGAAGGCCGCGCCGACCAATCCCGCCCGAACGCCGAGGCGGAGAAAATGCTTCTCGAACTCGCGAGCAATGAAGCGGTCCGTCGCGCCGACGAAATGCAGGACTTCGACGATCTCCCGGTTCGAGGCCATCGAGCTCTTGGTCGCGGAAATGATGATGGCGGTCGTCGCCGCGGCGACGAGCAGAAGGATCGCGATGCCGCCTAGTGCGAAGCTCCGCGTCACCGTGCGGATTTGCCGCTGCCAGCGGCGGTGATCGTCGAGGCTTGCTCCGGCGAACTGCCGCTCGAGCTCGGCGCGGACGGCTTCGAGATCGGGTGGCGCCGAGCGATCGATCTCGAGCGCGATGAGGCGCGGGACCGGAAGGGCCTTGAGCGCATCCGTGTGGCCGAGCCACGGCTCGAGCAGCTTTGCCGATTCGTCGACGCTCAGGGGACGTACCGAGCTGATGCCGGATTGGCGGCCGAGGAACGCGGCGACCTCCTTCACGACCTGCTCGCTGTCGGTGTTCTCCTTCGGCTCGATCTGGACGGTGACCTCGCTCGCGATATCTTTGAGCCAGGCGTCGGCCGACTGCTTGATGAGGTAGACCGTGCCCGCCGTGAGACAAGCGAGAAAGCACATGATGGTGATGACGAGCGTCAGCGATTGACCGGTCACCGAGCCGGCCGGCACGATCGGCGCGCTGAGGCGGCGCGGCGAGGAACCGGCCTCGCGCTCGCGGGCGGGCGCGTACATCTCCTGGCCCGGGCGCGGGCCGGTCTCGAGCGTCGCGCGATACGTCGTCTCCGCTGTCATTCCTGCCCCATGCTCGTGGTGGTGGTGCGAAAGGGATGCACCCGTCGGCGGCCCGGTGAGGACGTCGTCGTAGATCGAAGTCGCGCCCTTGCGGCGGCCCCGACAACGCTCGACCCGGCGGTCTCTCATACGATCCGGACATGGCCGTCGTGAAGCTCCAGACGCGGCGCCTTGTACTGGCGCATCAGCTGATGGTCGTGGGTGGCGATCAAGACCGACGTGCCGAGTCGATTGAGCTCGATGAAGAGCCGCAGGAGCCGGCGCGCCATTTGCGGGTCGACGTTTCCGGTCGGCTCGTCGGCCAGCAGCAACTCGGGCTTGCCGATGACGGCGCGCGCGATCGCGGCGCGCTGCTTCTCGCCGCCCGAGAGAATGGACGGGTAGGCATGCATGCGATCGCCGAGCCCGACCCACTGCAGGAGATCGGTCACGTCCTCCTTGTAGTCGTCGATCTTCTTGCCGATCACCCGCAAGGGAAGGGCGACGTTCTCCCAGGTCGTCAAATGGTCGAGAAGGCGGAAATCCTGGAAGACGATGCCGATGCGACGGCGCAGCGTGGCGCGCTTGGACGTGGAGACGCGGCTCACGTCCTGGCCGAAGAGCTGGATCTGGCCCCGCGTCGGATGGATCGACATGAACAGGAGGCGCAAGAGCGACGTCTTGCCGGCTCCGGAAGGCCCCGTGAGGAAGTGAAAGGAGCCCGGCCGCAGGTGAAAGTTAATCTCGGCCAACACGTCATGGCCGTGATCATATTTCAGAGCTACGTTGTTCAGTCGAATCACGGGTCTTCGGCTCAGCGTTGGGCTGTCGGACGGCGTCTATATGCGGGAAGCGGCCGGTCCGATCAATCGGCCAGGAATGTGGCGGCCTCGTGTGCGCCCCGGTCTATCGGCGGGCGCTCCCGGCAGGAGATGGCTAGCGTACCGGGCTCTCCGGGGTCACCGGGGTACGGTCGGGCCCGGGCGAGGCCGGGAGCGAACTGCGAAGGAACGCAACACATGGGGCAAGAATCGGCGGCGAGCAGAGATGTCGAGGTCGTCATCTCGGGGGCCGAGATCGCGGCCCGGCTCGAGGCGCTCGCCCGCGAGATCGCTGCCGAGCGGCTCGAGAACCTGCTCGTCGTGGCGATTCTCAAGGGAAGCTTCGTCTTCGCCGCCGACCTCATTCGCGCCCTCTACAGGGCGGGACTCAGGCCCGAGGTCGACTTCATTGCGCTCTCGAGCTACAGGAAAAGCCGGACATCATCGGGAAAGGTCGAGATCCTGCGCGACCTCGACTTGAACGTCGAGGGACGCAACATTCTGCTCGTGGACGACGTGCTCGAACTCTGGGCGCACTTTGGTATTCGCCAAGGACCTTTTGTCGGCGCGGGGCGCGCGCAAGATCCTGACTTGCGTGCTCATCGACAAGAAAGTCGCCCGCTCGGTCGACGTGGCCGCGGACCTTCGGGCGTTCGAATGCCCCGACGAGTTCGTCGTCGGCTACGGCATGGACGCCGCTCATCGCTATCGCGAGCTTCCCTTCGTGGGGCGTGTCGTGAAAGACTGATGCCAAGGGGCTGGTGCCGGTCGGCGAAGGCCCGGCTGAGATTTCGAGGCAGGACATGGCGCGCATTCTTCTGGCAGACGATGATGCGTCGACGCGCGAGCTCGTAAAACGGGCGCTCGAGCTGGAGGGTCATAACGTCGAGGTCGCCCAAGACGGAGCCGAGGCGTTGGAAAAGCTCAAGTCGCAAGGCGCCTCCGTCGACGTGCTCGTATCTGACGTGCATATGCCCGGCGTGGACGGCATTACCCTCGCCAGCCACGCGGTCGACCAAGGCGGCGTCAAGGTTCTGCTGATGTCGGGCTTTCCCGAGGAACTCGACCGGGCGCGGAAGATCAAGGCAGACAAACTCGGCGTGCTGTCGAAGCCGTTTACGCTGGAGCAGGTGCGCGCTGCCGTGCGCGCTCTCTTGGGCTGACGTTCGCAACGACTCGACTTCAAGACCGCGAGGCTTCGCGCGGGTCGCGCAGGCGCTCGACGAGGGCGTTCTGCTCCGGCGTCGGTCGCGGCGTAATTAGGCTCACCAGGATCATGACGCCAAAGCCGATCGGCACGGCAAACAGCGCGGCCGAGGCGCCGTTGACGCCGAACCAGTTGGCGAGGCCTGCGCGTGTCTCTGTACCGCGTACCACCTCCTCCAGTGCGACGGCGGCCGCTGCCTTGGCCTCGCCGGCGGCCGTCGCCCACGCGGCCTTGAGCTCGCCATAGCGTTCAAGTGCGGTGACGCCCGCATTCGAGAGCGAGCTCCACGTCTCGTAGAAACCGACGGGAAAATAACGGGTCGCGAACCAGTAGTAGAGCGCGACTCCGAGACCTGCCAAGATGCCGGCGGCGGCGCCGCAGCCATTGGCGCGGCGCCACCAGATCGCAAGGACGAGCGCCGGAAAGAGGCCGGCGGCGGCAAGGGAGAAGGCGAAGATCGCAAGCGCCATGGTATCGGCGGGCTGTACGACGGCAACCGCGCAGGCGACAAGAGCCGCAATCGCGACGAGCAACGCGCGCGAAACGAGGGCGCCGCGGCCGGGCGGTCCGCTGGGGTAGAAGAGGGCTTGGTAGACGTCGTGTCCAAGGGCATTGGCGACGGTGAGGAGCAGCACATTGGCGGTGGCGATCGCGGCTCCGACCGCGGCCGCGGCCGCCAGTGCCGAAAGCACGAGGGACGCGCCGGCAATTTGAGGCGCCATAAGCGCAATTGCCGGTCCATCGATCGCGAGCGCGCCCTCGGTCAATTGGCCCGTCGTGTTCCCGGCCCCCGCCGCGGCCGCCGGAAGGAGCGTCGACTGAAACGCGCTCCAGGCTTCGGCCGGGCTCCCCATCGGCGCGGAGCGCGCCGTCTCGAGCATTGCCGTCTTGACCGGCTCCGCGAGGCTCGTCCAGGCGGCTAAGGTCTCCGGGTCGCGCCCCTTCAGGAACGCGGCGACCGCGCCGAGATCGCCGGCCCCGGCGCCGAGCGCTTGCCGCACGGTCTCGAGCATGTGCAGGGACACCCCGTGAATGCGGACGAGCCCCAGCGCCGAGGCATGCACGAGCCAGTCCGGCAGGGCGGCGAACGGGGTTGCGCGCTCGATCAGGGCGTAGACCTCGAGCTTGGTCAGGGCGGCCAAGGCCGGCGCCGAGACGGCGATGAGAAGAGCGAAAAAGAGGCCCCACGCACCGGAAAGGCGCGCCTCCCTTGCAGAGGGGGCGGCGAGATAGCGTGTTGCGACATGGGCAAACGCCGCCGTGCCGGTCATCAGGCAAAAGGTCAGCGCGAAGAAGTTCAACTCGTCGATCTGGAGGAATGCCTTGGCGTGCGGCTTGAGCGTGGCGGCGTCGGCCAGCCCCTTCTCGATGAGCGCCGTTTCCAGTCCCGTGACGCCATCGACCGCGCGGCCATAGTCGAGTTGGGGAAGACCGAGCCCATAGGACTTTGCGCTAAGCAGTAAGATCACGCCGAGGTAGGCCGCGAGCACGAGCAGGTATTGGACCGCAAGCGACCACGAGACGGCCCGCATGCCGCCGAGAACGGTGGCGGCGACGATCGCCGCGAGTCCGAGATAAACCGCCTCGTCGAAGCCGATGCCGAGCTCGCGCGAGAACACGAGGCCCGACATCGACAGCTCGGCTGCGAGCAACGTCAACGAGGAGACCACGACCACGCCGACGGCAAGGGTGCGGCATACGGCTCCGAAGCGCGCGCCGATGAAATCCGGGATCGACACGGCCCCCGAGCGGCGCAAGTAGGGTGCGATCAATAGCGTTGCCAGGGCGAAGCCGGCGGTCCAGCCGAGACCCAGGGCGAGGCCGTCGTAGCCGAGGTTGAAGGCGGCGCCGGCGAGGCCGAAGACGGCAAGCGCCGAGGCCGAGCCCATCGCGGCCGCCATGCCGTTGACGGCGGAAGGAACGGCGCGGCCGGCGACATAATAGTCATCTGCATCATGGGCCCACACGCTGAAGCCGATCAGGAGATAGAGGGCGAGGGGAGCAAGGAGCGCTGCGAGCATGAGGCTCGACAGGGGCACGCCGAGCCGCTCGAACAGCGCGAGCATGACGAGAAGCGCGGCGACGCCGAGCATGAGCACGGTCACGAGCTTCGCAATCGTCTCGGAAAGCTCAGCCCGATCCGCCGGTTCCGAAATCACGCCAAGTCTCCAGCCTTCGCCGTGCTTTCGTGCGGGATGGGCCCGGCCGGCAGGTCAAGGGCAGGCGAGCGGTCGAGCCTGTCCAACTTTCGCGTGGCGACGAATGTGAGGGCGGCGAGAAGAACGAGGCAGCCTTGGGCAGCCATGTAGAATCCGAGCGGAAAGCCGCCGACCTTGATGATGTTCAGCGTCTCGGCAAGAAGAGGGACGGCAAACGCGACGAGGAGCACACCGGCAATAGCGACGAGCGTGACCGCGACGGTCTGCAGCCAATGCTGATTGCGGGCTTCGGATTTGCGTAGGCGGCGATAGATTCCGTGCAGCACGAGAGCCAGCCCGCTTATCGCGAGCGCTGCCGCCGCACCGGCGCCCATGCCGGGCAAGAGGCTCAATGCGGGCGCCACGCCAACGGCAAGCGGCTTCAATAGGACGACCAACGCCGCAAACATGACGAGTGCGCCAAGGACGATCTCGATCATCGGGGAAATCCACCGCAATCACCGGCAAGGCAGAGGCCGGTCGGGCGTCCGCAATGCCTTCTCCCCCGCAATGGGAAACGAGGAAGATGGCCGAAAAAAGCAAAGAGCGGCGCAGGACGCCGCTCTCGCCGCAGTCTCCCTAGACTTGGGCCATCATTGTCTATGAAACCGGTGGCGCAGGCCCCGCGTCACGCGCGCGGCGGCACAATGAGTGAGGAGGGTAGGCGTGTCAAGAATATGCCGGAAGCAGTCTTTCGCGTACGTCAACCAAGAGGGCCCGACCTCGCTGTGAGCCCGAAAAATCAGGGCCGAGCGGCGAAGGCGAGGACGGATGGTCTGTTATCGAATTGTATCGGCTATGTCCAGATTGCCCATGCAATCATGCCCTGATCGCCGAATCGCCTCGGCTGCAGCTGGGCCTCACTTCCCCGGGCCCGGGGAACCAATGGCTTCGACGGTGGCTTCGACTGTCACGTCCCCCTCCTTGGCGAACGTCAGCGTCAGGGGCACGCGGTCACCCGCTGCGAGCGGCGCTTTCAAATCGAGGAGCATGAGGTGATCGCCGCCGGGCTCGAGCACGTGGGTTTCCCCTGCGCCGAGGGCAAGCTCGTCCAGCCGGCGCATTTTCATGATCCCGTTGTCCTCGAAATTGGCGTGGAGTTCGACCCGCCCGGCGACGGGCGAGGAGACCCTGACCAGAGTGTCGCCCGCGCTGCTCCCGGTCGTGATCTCCAAATACGCGGCCCCGACGCTGGCGCCTTGCGGCGTTGCCCGCGCCCACGCGTGTGAGACGGTCACGTCCCCACGCGCCTGCGCCCGCACGGCAAGCGGCGGGAGCGCAAGGGCGAGGATGAGTGCCGCGATAAAGCTGAAACGCATTACTTCACTCCGGAGGCACGGCAGCGGGTTTCTATCAACTCACGAGGTGAGTTTCCGACACTCCTCCTCCGCAGGCAGCGGATCGCACGTCGGACTGCCGGTGCAGGTCTCGAGCGCTCGGCGCATCTCGCGGTGATAAAGCCCATCGATGCTGCCGAAATAAAGCCCGTGCGCCTGTAAGCCGCACTGGTAGAGCTTGATGATGCGCTCTCCACCGAGGCGCATGGCCTCCTCGTAGTCGGCGAGCGCCTCCGCTTTCCGCCCGAGCACTTGGCGAATGTGGGCCCGCGTATCGAAGGCGTGCGGGCTCAGCGGCGCAAGCGTGAGCGAGCGCTCCACGTCGCCCAGTCCCTCCGCGGGCCGCTTGAGCTTGAAGAGGACCCAGGCGCGATTGTTGAGGGCGATGGCAGAGTCCGGATCGAGCCGCACCGCTTCTCCGTAGTCGACGAGGGCGCGCTCGAAGGCGCCCTGGAGTGAGAAGGCGAGCGCGCGCATGGCGTAGGCGAGGCTTTTGGCGCCGCCGTCGAGACCTGGTGTATCGATGAGCTCCGAGCAGGCTTCGATGCGGCGGCTGCTGTCGGCGAAGCAGTCGCCGATAGTGTCGCCATGGACCGTCCCGGCCGCCACGATCACGGCCGCCACGGCGAAGACCCCTAGGTATGTCGCAGAGCGTCTCAAGTGAGCTGCCTTGGTCGGTTTCAAGCGTCGCGATCTTAAGGATATTCTATCGGCTGGCTCCTCTCTACCGTCCCGGCGACACCTTGGTAACTATGGCGGCGAGAGGCGGCCGCGCGACGCAAGCCGCTTGCCATAATAGCCAGGCGGCATGGAGGCGGCCCGTGACGGGACGCTCGTGCCGCCTTGGGTCTTGTTCGTGTTAAGGTTCAGCAGAAATTCGGCGTGTGCGGCGGTCATCACGTGAAGCGAGTTCTCCTCATTATCGGCGGCGGCATTGCCGCCTTCAAGTGCCTCGACCTCATCCGGCGGCTCGGCGAGCGCAATATCGCGGTGCGCGCCGTGCTGACGCGAGCGGCCGAGCATTTCGTGACGGCGCTTTCCGTCGGCACGCTGACCCACGATCGCGTTTTCACCGACCTCTTCGACCTCGACGACGAGCGCGAGATCGGCCACATCCGGCTTGCGCGGGACGCGGACCTGATCGTTGTCGCACCGGCGACGGCCGATCTCCTCGCGCGCATGGCGGGCGGACATGCGAACGATCTCGCGACCGCCGTGCTGCTCGCGACGGACAAGCCGATCCTCGCCGCGCCGGCGATGAATCCCAGCATGTGGCGCCATCCGGCGACGCAGCGCAACGTCGAGCGGCTCATCGATGACGGCGTCCACTTCGTGGGGCCCAACGACGGCGAGATGGCCGAGCGCGGCGAAGCGGGCCCCGGCCGCCTTGCCGAGGTTTCCGAGCTCGTCGCGCGCATCGAGGCATTGCTCGAGGGCCCCGACGCTCGTCGCACGGAGAAGCGAGCGGCGCCGGCGGCCCGCCTGCCGCTTTCCGGCCGCCATGTGCTCGTGACCAGCGGACCGACGCACGAGCCGCTCGATCCCGTGCGCTTCATCGCCAACCGTTCGTCGGGCAAGCAGGGACACGCGATCGCCGCCGCGGCGGCCAAGCTCGGCGCGCGGGTGACGCTCGTCTCGGGGCCTGTGTCGCTCTCCGATCCACCACACGTCGATACGGTGCACGTGGAGACGGCCGAGGAGATGCTCGCCGCGGTCACGGCCGCGCTTCCGGCCGATGTCGCAATCCTCGCCGCGGCCGTTGCCGATTGGCGTGCCGCCGCGCCGAGCCCCGGCAAGATCAAGAAGAAGGCGGGCGCGCCGCCGCCGGCTCTCGCGCTCGTCGAGACCCCGGACATTCTGAAAACGATCGCCGCGCGCGGCGCGCGGCGCCCCGCGCTCGTCATCGGCTTCGCGGCGGAGACTGAGAAGCTGGAGGAGCACGCCCAGAAGAAGCGCAAGGCCAAGGGCGCGGATTGGATCGTGGCCAACGACGTGTCGCCCGGAACCGGCGTCATGGGCGGCGACCTCAACCGCGTGCATCTCATCACGGCGGGCGGCATCGAGAGCTGGCCGGAAATGTCCAAGGCCGAGGTCGCAGAGGGGCTCGTCGTTCGAGCCGCCGAGCATCTCGCGCGAACGCAAGTCTCCGTCTGATGGCGAGAACGAGAGCGAGCGGCGTTCGGGTCCGCGTCCAGCGCCTCGCGCATGGCGTCGGACTTCCCCTTCCCGTCTATCAGACCGCCGCGGCCGCGGGGCTCGACCTCGTCGCGGCACTGCCGGCGTCGGAGCCGCTGGTGCTTGCCCCGCAGGCCCGCGCCCTCGTGCCAACCGGCCTAATCCTCGAGCTGCCCCCGGGCTACGAGGGCCAGGTGCGTCCCCGCTCCGGTCTCGCCCTCAAGCAGGGGCTCACCGTCCTCAACAGCCCCGGCACCATCGACAGCGACTATCGCGGCGAGGTGATGATCCTGCTCGCGAACCTCGGCGGGGGGCAGGTCGAGGTGCGCCGCGGCGATCGAATTGCGCAACTGGTCGTCGCGCCCGTCATCACCATCCGGCTCGAGGTCGTAGCAGAGCTTTCGAAGACACGGCGCGGGGCGGGCGGATTTGGATCGACTGTCACCAAGGGAACAGCAGCCAAGCGGAAATCGAGGAAATCTTCTCCCCCCAAACGGGCACCCATGCGGAAACGGAGACCCTAAAATGCGCAATCTCCGCAAACTGATTTCCGGCGATGCCGTTTTGAGCCAGCCAAAAATATGCGAGAAGCAAAGCGACCCCAACCGCACTCCCCGAGCGAGAGGCACCATCCGATGACCGAGATACCTGACATCAAGACCTTGCAGGCCACCAAGACCTGGGGCCGCGGCCGGGTCTACGAGGATATCACCGAGACGATCGGGCACACGCCGCTCGTCCGCTTGAAGAAGATCACGAAGCAGGCGGGCGTCAAAGGCGACATCCTGATGAAGCTCGAGTTCTTCAATCCGCTGTCGTCGGTCAAGGACCGCATCGGCGTGTCGATGATCGACGTGCTCGAGGCGGAGGGCAAGATCACGCCGGGCAAGACGGTGCTGATCGAGCCGACGTCCGGCAACACCGGCATCGGCCTCGCCTTCGTCGCCGCCGCGCGCGGCTATCGCCTCCTCCTCGTCATGCCGGAGTTGATGTCGATCGAGCGCCGCAAGATCCTCGCCCATCTCGGCGCCGAGCTCGTCCTGACGCCGGCCTCCGGCGGCATGCCGGGCGCGATCGAGAAGGCCAACCAGCTGCTCGCGTCGACGCCAGGGGCCGTCCAGCCGAGCCAGTTCGAGAACCCGGCAAATCCGCTGGTCCACGAGAAGACGACGGCCGAGGAAATCTGGAACGACACCCACGGCAAGGTCGACGCCATCGTCGTCGGCGTGGGCACGGGCGGAACGCTCACGGGGTGCGGCCGCGTGCTCAAGACGCGCAAGCCTAGCGTCAAGATCTTTGCGGTCGAGCCCGAGGGGAGCCCGGTGCTGTCGGGCGGCAACCGCGGTCCGCACAAGATCCAGGGCATCGGCGCGGGCTTCGTCCCGCTCGTGCTCGAGACGAAGTACATCGACGACATCATCAAGGTGTCGAACGATCAGGCGTTCGAGACGGCGCGTCTTCTGGCCAAAGTCGAGGGCATTCCCGGCGGCATTTCGACGGGCGCCAATCTTGCGGCGGCTCTCACCGTGGCCGCGCGCGAGGATATGGCCGGCAAGATCATCGTCACGTTCGCGCCGTCGTGCGCCGAGCGGTATTTCTCGAGCGAGCTGTTCCTCGATCCGCCGGCGAAGGCTTAAGGCCCATGGCGAAAATCAAGGCAACGCCCTACGACAGCGCCGAATACCTCGACACTGCCGAGGACGTGGCCGCATACCTGGAGGAGGCATTTGCGGAGCGCGATCCCGCATTAATCGCTCATGCGCTGGGCGTGGCGGCGCGCGCCAGAGGCATGGCCGCGATCGCGAAGAAATCCAAGCTGTCTCGGGAGAGCCTCTATCGGGCTCTCAGCGCCGAGGGCAATCCCGAGCTCACTACCCTCATCAAGGTTCTTCATGCCCTGGGCCTTAGGCTCGCTGTGGAGCCTGAGAAGGCGACGGCTTGACGAACGGCTCCTCATCGCGGGACCGCGAAGGCGGCAAAGAGGCGCGGAATGGCCGAGAGGAGAGGCGTGCGCGGCCCGCAGCCGAGACGGTCGAGGCGCGCGACGTCGATCTGCGGGAAGCGTACTTCTGGCGCGTTCTCCGCGACGCTCATCGACGCGCCGGTGGCGCGGGCGAGCGCGTCCATAATCTCGCGGTGGCTCGTGTTGGCGCCGAAGGCGACGTTGGTGATGGGCTCGCTGCCGCGTACGCCAATCGCCTCGAGCGCGCGCACCACGTCGCCGATAGAGACGTAGTCCTTCTCCGAAGAGAGGCTCGTCGCAAGCCGGACGGAGCGCGTCACGGCGGCTTCGCGTAGGACGGAGGTCAGGAAATTACTCGACGTCAGGTCCTCGCCGAAGACGTTGGAGAGCCGCGCGACGCGGACGTTAGCGAGCCCCGAGCCGAGGCAGGCCGACTCCCCCATGAGCTTCGAGATATTGTAGAGGTCGTCGGCGTCGGCGGGCTTCACCGGTATCGGCGCCTCCTCGTCGGTTGCCGAGGCGCGCGCATAGACCCGCGTCGAGGAGAGATAGACGAGCGAGTTGAAGCGCGCGCACCGAAGCACGTCGGCAAGTCGGCTGACATGGGCATCGATCGTCTCGAAGGGGCGCGAGCGGAAGTCGGCGGTGAGGCCGATGCAATAGAAGGCATGGCCGAGATCCTCTCCGCGCCACGTCTCGTCACCGCGCGCGACCCGGCGGACGGCATAGCCAGATGCTTCGAGGTGCCGGGCGAGGTGCCGGCCGACGAACCCGGAAGCGCCGAGCACCGTCGCCGTCATTCCCGCCATGCGACTGTCCTCGCCGGCGCGCCGACGCTGATCGAGTAGGCGGGCAGCTCGTGGCGCACGACCGAGCCCGCGCCGACGACCGCGCCCCGGCGCAGGATCGCCCCGTCGAGAAGGACCGAGTTCGCGCCGATCCACACGTCGTCCTCGATCACGATGCCGCCCTTGCTCGCGCTGAAGCCCTGCTCGCGGATGAGCCGGCTCTTGTCGCGGAACTCGTGGTTGGTCGGGGCCAGCGTACAGTTGGCGGCGATCAGCACGTTGGCGCCGATCCTGATGCCGTGGCCCGTGTAGAGCACGCAGCCCGAGTTGATGAACGAGCCCGGGCCGATGACGACGTCGCCTGTTCCTCCGGCCGGCTTGATCTTGACGAAGGCATCGATCACCGCGCCGTCCTCGATCACGATGCGCGAGCCGCGCGTCGAGTCCTCGATGTCGGCGAGCGGCGAGACGCGGGCAGTTGGCGAGATGATCAGCATGGCACGGGAATGGCGACGAGCTTGACAAAGGGAGGCAGGCCGGCGTCGCGCTCGGACAGGATTGCCGCGGCGGGATCGGGCCAGGCGATGGCGAGATCGGGATCGTTCCAGCGGATGCCGTCCAGGTGGCCGGGCGCGTAGGGCACCGAGATATGATAGGCGACCTCGGCCGTCTCGGAGAGCGTCTGGAAGCCGTGGGCGAAGCCCTCGGGAATGTAAAGCTGCCGGCGGTTCGCCGCGCTGAGCTCGGTCCCAAACCAGCGCCCATAGGTCGGGGATCCCGCGCGCACGTCGACGGCGACGTCAAAGATCGCGCCCTCCGTGACGCGCACGAGCTTTGCCTCGCAATGGGGAGGACGCTGCAGGTGTAGCCCGCGCACGATGCCGCGGCGGCTGTTGTGCGACATGCTGATCTGATCAAGGTGAGGATTGAGGCCGCGCTCGGTGAAGGCCCTGGCGCAGAAGAGACGCGCGAAGAAGCCGCGGTTGTCGGCAATCGGCTCGGCCTCGATCACGACCGCGCCCTTGAGCGGTGTGTCGGTGAAGATCATGACACGATCTGCGGCGACGGCAGCGGGATGAGGAAACGTCCGCCCCAGTCGCGAATTCCCTGCGCTTGGGCCATGATCTCGTCCTTGAGATTCCAGGGCAGGATCATCACGCAGTCGGGCTTCGTCTCGAAGATGCGCTCCGGGGCACAGACGGGAATGGCGGTCCCAGGCAATAGGAGCCCCTGCTTGTGCGGGCTCCCATCGACGACGTAGTCGAGGAAATCGCCGCGGATGCCGCAATAGTTCAAGAGCGTATTGCCCTTCGCCGCGGCGCCGTAGCCGACGATCGTCGCGCCCTCGTCCTTGAGCTTGATGAGCGTCATGAGAAGATCGCGCTTGGCCTTGCGCACACGAGCGCCGAACGCCGCGTAAGTGTCAAGGCCGTCCAGCCCGGCCGCGGCCTCGCGCGCGCGGAAGGCTTCGAGCGCCGGGGAAGCGCGCGCAATGCGTCCCCTATGGCTGGCAAAGATGCGCAGGCTCCCGCCGTGTGTCGCGAGCTCCTCGAGATCGAACACTGATAGCCCGTGGCGCGCAAAGAGCCGCTCGACGGTGAGCAGCGACAGGTAGGAATAGTGCTCGTGGTAGATGGTGTCGAAGTAGCAGTTCTCGATGAGGCTCAGGAGATGGGGAAACTCGAGCGTGATGACGCCCGGTCTCCTTGAGCAGGATCTTGAGGCCTTCTGCGAAGTCGTTGATGTCGGGGACGTGCGCCAGCACGTTGTTGCCGGCGATGACGTCGGCGAGCCCGTCCGCGGCGACCTCGTGCGCCGTCGCCGCGCCGAAGAAGCGGACAAGGGTGGGCACGCCGCGCTCGCGCATCGCCACCTCGGCGCAGTTCGCGGCCGGGTCGATGCCTTGAACGGGAATGCCGCGCGCCTTGAAGTATTGGAGCAGGTAGCCGTCGTTGCTCGCGACCTCGACCACGCGCGACGCCTGATCGAGCCCGAAGCGGGCGATCATCATGTCGGCGTAGCGGCGCGCGTGCTCGAGCCACGACTTCGAATAGGACGAGAAATAGGTGTAGGCGCCGTGGAAATGCTGCTCGGCGGGTTGCACGTCGTCGATCTGCACGAGCTTGCAGGCATCGCAGACGTAGGTGCGGAGCGCATAGAACGGCTCGGCCGTGCGTGCCTCCTCGGGCCGGCGCATCGCGTTCGAGACCGGCTGCTGCCCGAGGTCGACGAAGACGTGCGACAGAGGTGCCCCGCACGAGCGGCAGCACTGGGTCGCAGTCGGATCAGGCATCGAGATACTCGTCGATCTGGGACAGCGTGAGCGCCCTCATGTCGGCATTCGCGTAGAAGCCCTTATACCAATCGACGGTCTTGTCGAGGGCCGTCGCGAGCCGCCAGCGCGGGGCCCAGTGGAGGCGCTGACGCGCGGCGGCGCTATCGACCTCGAGCAGGCGAGCCTCGTAGGGATGGGAGCGGGCGTCCTGCTTCCAGGCGGCATTGGCGCCCCAGCGGGCGACAAGCCGGTCGGCGATCGTCGCGACCGGGACAGCATCCTCGGCGTGAGGTCCGAAGTTGAAGCTGGACGGCGATCCATTCTGCAGGCAGCCCTCGGACAAGGCTTTGGCGAGGTGCAGGTAGCCCGCGAGCGGCTCGAGGACATGCTGCCAGGGACGGACGGCGGCGGGATTGCGCACGACGAGGGCTTCGTTGTTCGAGAAGGCGCGCATAGCGTCGGGCACGAGGCGGTCCTCCGCCCAGTCTCCGCCGCCGATCACATTGCCCGCGCGGGCCGTGGCGACGGCAACGGGCCTGCTCGGGTCCGAGAAATAGGAGTGCCGGTAGGCCTCGACGACGAATCTCGGCGCAGGCCTTGCTTGCTCCGTACGGCTCCTTGCCGCCGAGCCGGTCTCCTTCCCGGTAGGCCCATGGCCACTCGACGTTGTCGTAGACCTTGTCGCTGGTCACGACGACCACGGTCTTGACCGACGGAGCGCGACGCACCGCCTCGAGGACGTGGGCGGTGCCCATGACATTTGTCGAGAAGGTCTCGATGGGGTCGGCGCGCGCCGGTCTGACGAGCGCTTGCGCCGCCAAGTGAAGCACGATGTCCGGCTCGGCAGCTTGCATGGTTGCCGCCAGGCGTGCTTCGTCGCGAATGTCGCCGATGTGCGAGACGCCGAGGCCGGCGATGCGGGCGGCTTCAAACAGATTGGGCGAGGACGGGGGCGCGAGCGCATAGCCGGTTCCCTTCGCACCCAGCCACTCGAGGAGAGCGATGAGCCAGCCGCCCTTGAATCCCGTGTGCCCGGTGACGAAAACGCGGCGGCCGTTCCAAAAATCGCGTGCGAGGCCCTCCCCCATCGCTTTAGTTCCAGACCCGCCAGGGCGCCTTGCCCGAGTTCCACATGTCGTTCAGGAGCTGCATTTCGCGATAGGTGTCCATGCACTGCCAGAAGCCGCTGTGTTGATGGACGGCAAGCTCGCCCATCTTGGCGAGGCGTTCGAGCAGGCCGGTCTCGAGCGGCTCGTTCTTGGTCGGGTCCAGCAGGTCGAAGGCGCGCCGGTCGAAGACGAAGTAGCCGCCGTTGATCCAACCCTGCGTCACCTGCGGCTTCTCGGCAAAGCTCGTGATCATGCCGCCGTCGATCGCGAGCTCGCCGAAGCGCGAGGAAGGGTGCACGGCGGTGACCGTCGCGAGTCGGCCCATCTCACGGTGCGTCTCCATCAATGCGTCGAGGTCGATATCGGCCACGGCGTCGCCGTAGGTCGCCAGGAACGTATCCCCCTCGACATGGGGCAGCGCTTTCAGAATGCGCCAGCCGGTGAGGCTGTCGAGCCCGGTTTCGGCGAGGACGACCTTGGCGTCGAGCCGGTCGCTGTTGGCGGCGCGGCGCGTCGAGATGCTGCCGGAGCCGACATCGATCTCGATGTCATGCGAGCGGTGGTGGTAATTGATGAAATAGTCGCGGATGGCGTCGCCCTTGTAGCCGAGGCAAAGCACGAACCGGCCGACGCCGTGATGGCGGTAGTGCATCATGATATGCCAGAGGATCGGCCGGCCGCCGACCTCGACCATTGGCTTCGGCTTGAACTCGGTCTCCTCGCGCAACCGCGTGCCGAGACCGCCGCAGAGAATCAACGCTTCCATTTTGCCCCCAACCTCTCTCGAATATGACGAATTTGCTGCACTATTTCTCGCGCATGGCGTGACGCAGGGACTCGGAGATCGGCTCGACCAAGTAGGTCAGCGCCGTTCGCGAGCCGGTCGGAACGATGACCTCGACCGGAGTTCCCGGCTGCAGGACCCCCGCGTCGATGCCCCTCAAGTCGTCGGCATCGATGGCGACGTCGATGTCGTAGTAGAGCGCAGATGTCGCCGCATCGGTCCGCGCGTCAGCCGACCGGTTGCGCACGGTCCCGCGAATCATCGGCAGCGCGCGGCCCTGGCTCGACAGGACGCGGATCTCGGTCGGCATTCCTTCGTGGACCTCGGCTCCCTCGGCCGTATTGAGCTTGGCCTTGATGGTCAGGGCCGCGTTCGCGGGGACGATCTCGAGCAGGCGCTCGCCCCGTCCGACGACGCCGCCGATGGTGTTGACGGTCATGCCGAGCACGTGCCCGGTCACGGGCGCGCGGATCGTCGTCCTGTCGAGCGTGTCGCGCGCGACACGCTCACGCTCGCGGGCATCGCTGAGCTTGTTGCGGGCGTCCTCGAGCTCCTGGGCAACCTTGACGCGCTGATCGCTTTCAATCTGGGCGATCTGGCGCTCGAGCTGTGCGAGCGAATGCTCGAGACGCGTGATGTGGCCCGTGTACTCGTCCTTCTGGCCGAGCAGCGCCGTCGCCGCACGTTTGAGCTGCATCACGGGCGAGTTGGTCGCATAGCCCTTGTCGTAGAGCATCTGCTTGGGCGCGAGCTCCTCGTTCACCATGCGGTATTGATGCTCGGCCGTCTCGGCCTGACCGCGATAGATGACGATCTGGCTCTCGGCTTGACGGATTTGCTCGCGAATGGTCGCGACCTGCGCCGCGAGCGCCGTGCGCCGGGCCGTGAAAAGCTCCTCCTGCGAGCCGAGGAGGTCACGAATGGCGGGATCGCTCGCTGACTTTTCGGTGAGGGCCGCCGGAAACGCGATGGCGTCCGTCTTCGCCGCCTCGGCCTCGAGGCGGGCGATCACCGCAGTCTGGGTATCGACGGCCGCGCTCTGGATCTGCAGCGACGCCCGTGCCTGGACGTCGTCGAGCAGAATAATCTCCTGGCCCTCGGTGACGAGATCGCCCTCGCGCACCAGGATGGCGCGCACGACGCCGCCGTCGAAATGCTGGACCGCCTTGCGGCTGCCTTCGGCGCCGACGACGCCATAGGTGATAGCGGCGCTCTCGAGCGGGCTCACGGCCGCCCACCCGCCGAGAAAGCCGAAGAAGCCGACAATGATCGCAGCGCCGATTGTGACCAGGCGGGCGGCATCGGGAAGGTCCGGGCCAGGGTCGGGCCGAGCGGAGTCGTCGGCGGCGACCACATCCGCCTTGCTGCGGAGCGCGAGAGCGAACCTCATGAGCGCCCCGCGATGCGCTTCTGCGCCAACGGGAAGCCGGGGGCGATGCGCGGCATCACCCGCTCGATCGGCCCGTAGTCGCTGACGATGCCGTTGTGCAGCACGATCACCTTGTCCAACGCGACAAGCACGCTCGGGCGGTGGGCGATCATGATGACCGTCGCCGCGCGCGACTTGAGGCTCGCGAGCAGGGCGTGGAGCGCCGCCTCTCCCTCGCCGTCGAGATTGGAGTTGGGCTCGTCGAGAACGACCAGCTTGGGATCGCCGAACACGGCCCGCGCAAGGGCAATGCGCTGGCGCTGCCCGCCCGACAGAGGGGCTCCCGTGGCGCGCAGAAACGTCTCGTAGCCGCTGGGGAGCGCGAGGATCATCTCGTGGACGCCGGCAAGGCGCGCGGCGGCGACGACGGCGAGACTGTCGGCCTTGCGAAAGCGGGCGATATTGTCGGCGATCGTGCCCTCGAACAGCTCGATGTTCTGCGATACGTAGCCGACGTAGGCGCCGAAGTCGGCGCGCTCCCACGACCACGTCTCGGCGCCGTCGAGGCGCACGCTGCCGTGGGTCGGCTTGAGTGCGCCGACGATCAGCTTGGCCAAAGTCGACTTGCCGGCCGCGCTCGGCCCGACGATCCCGACCGCCTCACCGGGTGCGACCTCGAACGACACATGAGATAGCGTGGGGGCGCGGGCACCGTCCGGCTTGTAGATCACGCCCTCGGCCTTGAGGCGGCCCTCGGGTGCCGGCAGCTTGAGGGGCGGCGCCGGCTGAGGGCGCGAGAGGGCGTCGTTGACCCGCTCGAGGGCGGTCAAGCCCGAGCTGAGCTGCCGCCAGACACCGACGATCTGATCGATCGGCAGGAGAGCCCGCGTGCAGATGATGGATGAAGCGAAGAGCGAGCCCGGAGAGATGTCGCGGCGTACGGCGAGCCAGGCGCCGGCGGCGATGATTAGCACCTGCAACCCGTAGCGAACGAACTTGATGGCGCTCGAGACGCCGGCATTGAGCGTGCTTGCCGAGGCCTGCCCGGCGATGGAGCTCGAACGCAGGGCCGTCCAACGCTGGAGGAGATCGGGAAGCATACCCATGGCGCGGACGGTCTCGGCATTGGCGAGGACTCCCTCGGTCAAGCGGTAGCTCGCCTCGGCCTGCTCTCCGGACCTCTTGAGGGGACCGGCCACCAGGACCTGATTGGCGATGGCAAGCCCGAGAACGAGCAGCGTCCCCGCGAGCGTGATCGTGCCGAGCACGGGATGCAGATAAAAGCAGGCGCCGATGAAAATCGGGCACCAGGGAAGGTCGAAGACCGCAAGCGATCCGCTTCCGGTCAGGATGTGGCGCACGTTGTCGAGGTCGCGGATGATCTGCCCGCCGGGCTGCCTCTGGGCCGGGCCGTCGACCTCGAGCTGGCGCCTGAAAAGGCGGGCGGCGAGTTGGTGGTCGAACCGAATGCCGAGGGCGACGAGGAGCCGGGCGCGGATGTCCTCGAGCGCGGCCGCGACCATGAGCCCGGCGAGCACGGCGATCGTCAATACAATAAGAGTGGATCCGCTGCCGCTGACCAGGACCCGATCGAAGATCTGGATCGAATAGAGCGGAATCGACAGCGTGAGAGCGCTTATGAAAAAGCTGAACCCCGCCGCCCACCAAAGGTAGCGCTTATTACCGATCAGGCCGGCATCGAGGACCGGAGCGAGCGCGCGGGGCATGGCGATTCTGCGGCTGGGTCTGCATGGAGCGAATCAACACGCGCACGTTCCATCACGCTATCTGCTTCGCGCCCGATATGCATTACAAAAAACCGATGACTCTTATGTGCCGCTTTCGCCGCGTCCACTAGGCGACGCGCCTAAACAACTTGCATCGATTTATGTTTCGTAAAGTCTATTGCCTGAGCAACACGAAGAACGTTAGCGATCTCAATGGCCTGTATTATTCCGATAATTACGGCATTAGCCTGCATCTCATAGATGAATTCAATTACGCGTTTTATTTAATGGCCCGAAATAGCGTTTTTATTCAAGGTTTACCAAAAAGCAATCGAATAGGGCGAAAAAATGATGTTGGTAAATTGAAGCCAAAAATAGGCACGTTTCCGATCTACAATTCAATAACCGGCACAGAAACAATGCGCCGGGTTTGCTTGTGGGGAATCGCGAAGCAAAACCTAAGGCGCGACGGGGCGTTGAGTGGAGCTAGGCAGTGATGAGTTGCTACTGACAATCGGGGATAAAAATGTCCGTCACGCTGCCAAATGCAAACTCGGCAAACCAATATACGGCTGCCACCGTCGACTCGCTCATGGGCGGCGCCGCGGCGGATACGGTGCAGTTCACGGACTCGCTTGTCGGCTCTGAGATCGACCTCAAAGCGGGCAACGACAAGCTGACGCTCGCGGACGCCGACAACTCGGCGACGGTCGCCAACGTCGAGACGATCATCGGCGGCTCGGCCAACGATACCATTACGCTTTCCGAGGCGATCTCGAAGGGCTCCATCAATCTCGGCGCCGGCGACGACAAGCTGGTACTTGCCGACAAGTCGAACTCCGTCACGGTTACGGGGGTGGAGACGCTGATCGGCGGCTCGGCCAACAACACGATCACCCTCGGCTCGGCGCTCGAGGCCACACACTCCGTCAATACCGGCGGCGGCAAGGACACGCTGACGCTCGGCGCGTTCGCCAACGATGGAACGATCGCGAACGTCGAGACAGTCATCGGCAACACCGGGGCCGACACCATCACGCTTTCCTCCCAGATGGTGAACGGCTCGATCGATCTCGGCAAGGGCGCCAACTCATTGAAGTTTGCCAGCGGGGGCGCGAACACGGCGACCGTGTCCAACGTCGAGACGATTCTCGGCGGCGCCAACAACAATACCGTTACGCTCGCGGCTGCGGCGTCCAAGGCCTCGATCGACCTCGGCGCGGCAAGCGACAAGCTCGTCCTCGGCAAATTCGCCAACACTGCGACCGTCTCGAACACGGAGACCATCGTCGGCGGAGCTGTGGCCGACACCGTGACGCTGGGCACCAAGCTCAACGCCTCGAACAGCATGGATTTCGGCGCCGGCACCGACAAGCTCACCCTCGGCGACTTCGACAATACCGGCTCGCTGTCCAATATCGAAAGCATCTACGGCGGCAGCGGAAACGATACGATCACGCTCAACGCGGTGATTTCCAAAGGGTATGTCGACCTCGGCGCGGGCAACGACAAGCTGACGCTGTCGGGAGCGGGCGCGAACAACGCCACCATCGCCAACGTCGACACGCTGATCGGCGGCTCCGCCAACAACACGATCACGCTCGCCGGTGCCCTCGCGACCGGCGACAACGTCGACCTCGGAGCCGGCAAGGACACCCTCATTCTCGGCAAGTTCGCCAACACGGGCTCGGTCTCCCACGTCGAGACCCTTGTCGGCAACACGGGCGCCGACACGATCACGTATGCGACGCAGGTCTCGAATGCCTCGATCGACCTGGGCGGCGGGGCCGACACACTCACTCTTTCCGACTCGGGCGCGAACTCCGCCACGATCTCGAACGTCGAGACCCTGATCGGCGGCTCCGCCAACAACACGATCACGCTCGGCGCGGCGGCCTCCAAAGCCTCGATCGATCTCGGGGCCGGCACCGACACGCTCACCTTCGGCAAGTTCGCCAACACGGCGACCGTCTCCAACGTCGAGAGCATCGTCGGCGGCTCGCTGGGCGATACGCTCACGCTCGGCAATGCCTTGAGTGCATCGATCAAGCTCGATCTCGGCGCCGGCACCGACAAGCTCACGCTCGGCGACTTCACCAACACCGGATCGGTCTCGAACGTCGAGAGCGTGGTCGGCGGCAGCTCGAACGACACGATCACCTACTCGTCGGTCGTCTCCAAGGGCTCGATCGACCTCGGCTCGGGCTCGGACAAGCTCACGCTCTCGAGCGCGGGCGCCAATACGGCGACGGTCTCGAACGTCGAGACGCTGATCGGCGGCGCGGCCAACAACACGATCACGTTTGGCGCGGCTCTAGCGACCTCGAGCAGCATCAACCTCGGCGCCGGCAAGGACGTGCTGACGCTCGGCAATTTCACGAACTCCGGCTCGGTGTCGAATGTCGAGACGCTCGTCGGCGGTACGGGCGCCGACACGATCACGCTCGCGACCGTGATCTCGAACGGCTCGATCGATCTCGGCCAGGGCGCCGACACGCTCACCCTGTCCGACGCCGGCGTCAACACGGCGACCGTCGCCAACGTCGAGACGCTCATCGGCGGCTCGGCCAACAACACGATCACACTGTCGACATCTGTCTCCAAGGGCTCGATCGATCTCGGCGCGGGCTCCGACAAGCTCGTGCTCGGCAAATTCGCCAACACGGTCACCGTCTCCAATACCGAGACCGTCACCGGCGGAGAACTGGCCGATACGGTCACCCTCGGTACAGCCCTGACCACCTCGATCAAGATCGATCTTGGCTCGGGCACCGACAAGCTCACCCTTGGCGACTTCACCAACACCGGCTCCGCCTCCAACGTCGAGAGCCTGATCGGCGGCTCGGGCAACGACACGATCACCTATGGAGCGATCGTTTCCAAGGGCTCGGTCGATCTCGGCTCGGGCAACGATACCCTTACGCTCGGCAACTTCGCCAACGTGGCGACGGTTTCCAACGTCGAGACCTTCACCGGCGGCAGCGCCGCCGACACCATCAACCTGGGCGGGGCGCTCACGAGCTCGAGCAGCATCGACCTCGGCGCCGGCAAGGACAAGCTGACGCTCGGCGCCTTCGCCAACACCGGCTCGGTGTCGAACGTCGAGACGCTGGTCGGCGGCACGGGCGCCGACACCATCACGCTGGCGACCGTGATCTCGAACGGCTCGATCGATCTGGGTCAGGGCGCCGATACGCTGACGCTGTCGGGCGCCGGCGCCAACACGGCGTCGGTCTCCAACGTCGAGACGCTCGTCGGCGGCTCGGCCAACAATACGATCACGTTCGAGACGGCCGTATCCAAGGCCTCGATCGATCTCGGGGCTGGATCCGATAAGCTCGTCCTCGGCAACTTCGCCAACAATGCGACCCTGTCGAACGTCGAAAGCGTCGTCGGCGGCGCCCTTACCGATACGATCACTCTGGGAACGGCGCTGTCCACTTCGAGCAACATCAATCTCGGCGCGGCCAACGACAAGCTCATCCTCGGCGACTTCACCAACACCGGCTCGCTGTCGAGCGTCGAGACTGTGGTCGGCGGATCGGGGACCGACACGATCACGCTCACGGCGCAGATCTCCAAGGGCTCGATCGACCTCGGCGACGGCAGCGACACGCTCAATCTAGGCAACTTCGCCAACGATACGACGGTCTCGAACGTCGAGACGCTCGTCGGCGGCAACAACGCCGATACCGTCGTGCTCGGCGCGCAGCTGACGAGCTCGAGCAGCATCGATCTCGCCGCCGGCAGCGACAAGCTGACGCTGGGGGCCTTCGACAACACGGGCTCGGTCTCGAACGTCGAGACGCTCGTCGGCGGCGGCAGCGCCGACGCGATCACGTTCGCCACCAAGGTTGCGAAAGCCTCGATCGATCTCGGCCTTGGCTCCGACACCCTGACCCTGGCCGACATCACCGGGAACTCCGCAACCGTCTCCGGCGTCGAGACGCTCGTCGGCGGCTCGGGCGCCGACACGATCACGCTCGGCGCCGCGGCCTCGAAGGCCTCGGTCGACCTCGGCTCCGGGTCGGATACGCTCACGCTCGGCGGCTTTGCCAATAATCTGACGGTCGCCAACGTCGAGACGCTGGTCGGCGGCGCACTCGCCGATACGGTGACCCTCGGCGCGGTTCTCGCCGGCTCTGAAAGCATCGATTTGGGGTCGGGCAACGACAAGCTGACGCTGGCGGACGGCGCCAACACGGGTACGGTCTCCGACGTCGAGACGCTCATCGGCGGAACGGGCGCCGACACGATTACCTTCACGGCGCAGGTCTCCAAGGGCTCCGTCGATCTCGGCGACGGCACCGATTCCTTGTCGCTCGCCAACGCCGCCAACACGGCAACCGTCTCCAACGTCGAAAGCATTCTCGGCGGCAATAACGTCGACACGATCACGCTGGGCGCGGCCCTCGACAGCTCGAGCAGCATCAACCTCGGTGCCGGTTCCGACGCGCTCATACTCGGCAACTTCACGAACACTGGCTCGGTGTCCAACGTCGAGACGCTGACGGGCGGCACCGGCGACGACACGATCACGTACGCGACGCTGCTGTCGAAAGGCGTGGTCGACCTCGGCAAGGGCAGCGACACGCTCGTTCTCAGCACGGCGGCGAACATCGCCACCGTGTCGAACGTCGAGACGCTGACCGGCGACACGGGCAACGACACGATCACGCTCGGAGCAGCTGCGTCGGGCACGTCGATCAACCTCGGCGGCGGCTCGGACAAGCTGACGCTGGCCGATGCCGCCAACGCGGTCACCGTGACTGGCGTCGAGACGCTCGCCGGCGGCTCGGCGGCCGATACCGTCACGCTCGGCGCCGCCCTCACGACCTCGGCCAGCATCGATCTCGACGCCGGCAACGACAAGCTCATCCTCGGCGACTTCACCAACACGGGGTCGGCGTCCAACGTCGAGACGCTGGTCGGCGGCACCGGCGACGACACGATCACCTACGGCGCGCAGGTTTCGAAGGCGTCGATCGACCTTGGCCTCGGCAACGACACCGTCACGCTCGGCAACTTCGACAACACGGCGACGGTCTCCAACGTCGAGACGCTGACCGGCGGCAACAAGGCCGACACCATCACTCTGGGCGCGGCTCTTTCCGGCACCGAAAGCATCAATCTTGGCGCCGGCAGCGACAAGCTCATTCTGGGTGCCTTCGACAATACGGGCTCGGTCTCGAACGTCGAGAGCCTGGTCGGCGGCACGGGCGCGGACGTGATCACGTATGCGACGGTGGCCTCCAAGGCCTCGGTCGATCTCGGCGCCGGCAGCGACACGGTGACGTTCGGCGATTTCGTCAACACGGCCACGGTTTCGAACGTGGAGAGCATCGTCGGCGGCTCGGACGCCGACACGATCACGCTCGGCGCCGCGGCGGCAAACGTGACCGTCGACCTCGGGTCCGGCTCCGACAAGCTCACGCTGGCCGACGCAGCCAACACGGTCACGGTCTCGGCGGTCGAGACGGTCACCGGCGGATCGGCCGCCGACACCGTCACGCTCGGGGCCGTCGCGTCGAATATCTCCATCGACCTCGGCTCGGGCTCGGACAAGCTCACGCTCGGCGACTTCGCCAACACGCTGACCGTCTCCAACGTCGAGACGCTGGTCGGCGGCGCCGGCGCCGACACCGTGACGCTCGGCTCGGTCATCTCCAAGGGCTCCGTCAACCTGGGCGACGGCGCCGACAAGCTCACTCTGTCCAGCGCCGCCAACACGGCGACCGTGTCGAACGTCGAGAGCCTCGTCGGCGGCACGAACTCCGATACCATCACCCTCGGCTCGGCGCTCGGGCGCCACCGACAGCATCGACCTCGGCGTGGGCTCGGACGTCCTCACGCTGGGAGCCTTCGAGAACACAGGCTCGGTATCCAACGTCGAGACGGTGACCGGCGCATCGGGCGCGGATACGATCACCCTCGCGACGCAGGCTTCCAATGCCTCGATCGACCTCGCGGCGGGGACCGATACCGTCACATTCGGCAATTTCGCCAACACGGCTACCGTCTCCAACGTCGAGAGCGTCGTCGGAGCCACGGGCGCCGACACGATCACGTTCGGCACTGTCGCCTCCAACGCAACCATTGATCTCGGCACGGGCACGTTTGCCGACACGCTGACGCTTGGCGACTTCGCCAACAAGGCGACGGTCTCGAACGTCGAGACGCTGACCGGCGGCTCAGGCGCCGACACCATCACGCTCGGCGCCGCGCTCACCACCGGTCAGAGCGTCAACCTCGGCGCAGGCTCCGACAAGCTCACGCTCGCCGATGTCGCCAACACCGGCTCGGTCTCGAACGTCGAGACCCTCGTCGGCGGCACCGATGACGACACGGTCACCGTCCTCACCCAACTTTCCAAGGGCTCGGTCGACCTCGGCGACGGCACCGACAAGGTGACGCTGTCGAGCGCCGCCAACACGGCAACGATTGCAAACGTCGAGAGCATCGTCGGCGGCTCGGACGCCGACACGATCACGCTCGCCTCGGCCGTGGCCGACACCGACAGCATCGATCTCGGCGCGGGCGCGGACAAGCTGACGCTCGGCAACTTCGAGAACACCGGCTCGGTCTCGAACGTCGAGACGCTGACCGGCGGCACCGGCGCCGACACGATCACCTACGCGACGCAGGTGTCGAACGGCTCGGTCGACCTCGGTGCGGGCTCCGATACGGTCACGCTCGGCAACTTCGTCAACACGATCACGATCTCGAACGTCGAAAGCATCCTTGGCGATGCGGGGGCCGATACGGTCACGCTCGGCACGGCGGTCGCCGGCGTCACGATCGATCTTGATGCAGGCAACGACAAGCTCGTTCTCGGCGACTTCGTCAACAAGGCGACGATCTCGAACGTCGAGACGCTGGTCGGCGGCTCGGGCAACGATACCCTCACGATGGGCGCGGTGCTGTCGGGCTCGGAGACCATCGATCTCGGCTCCGGCTCCGACAAGCTGACGCTCGCCGACGGCACCAATACCGCTTCGCTTTCGAACGTCGAGACGGTTGTCGGCGGCACCGGTGCCGACACGATCACGCTCTCGACCCAGATCTCGAAGGGATCGGTCGACCTCGGCGACGGCAGCGACAAGCTGACGCTGTCGAGCGCCGCCAACACCGCGACGGTGTCGAACGTGGAGAGCCTGGTCGGCGGCAGCAATTCCGACACGATCACGCTCGGGAGCGCGCTGGCGAGCTCGGATAGCATCAACCTCGGATCCGGCTCCGACACGCTTACCCTCGGCAACTTCGAGAACACCGGCTCGGTGTCGAACGTCGAGACGCTGTTCGGCGGCACCAATGCCGATACGATCACGTACGGCGCCCAGGTCTCCAACGTCTCGGTGGATCTCGGCACGGGCACCGACACGGTGACGTTCGGCGACTTCGTCAACACGGCGACGGTGTCGAACACGGAAAGCATCGTCGGCGGCTCGGACGCCGATACGATCACGGTCGCGACGCTCGCCTCGAACGCGACGATCGACCTCGGCTCGGGGGCCGACAAGCTGACGCTCGGCAACTTCGCCAACAAGGCGACGATCTCCGGCGTCGAGACGCTCACCGGCGGCACGGGCGCCGATACGATCACCATGGGCGCGGCGCTCGCCGGCTCGGAGAGCATCGACCTCGGCTCGGGCGCCGATACTCTGACCTTGGCGGATGCCGCCAACACCGGCACCATCTCGAACGTCGAGACCGTCGTCGGCGGCACGGGCGCCGACACCATCACGCTCGGGTCGGCCGCCTCCAACGCCTCCGTTGATCTCGGCGACGGCTCGGACAAGCTCGTGCTCGGCAACTTTGCCAACACGCTCACGGTCTCAAACATCGAGAGCCTGGTCGGCGGCACGGGCGCCGACACGGTGACGCTCGCGACCGAGCTCACCACCTCCGAAAGCATCGACCTCGGCTCCGGCTCCGACAAGCTGACCCTTGGCGCCTTCGACAACACCGGCTCGGTGTCGAACGTCGAGACGCTCGTCGGCGGCACGGGCGCCGATGTCATCACGTTCGGCGCGCAGGTCTCCAACGTCTCGGTGGACCTCGGCTCCGGCACGGATACGGTGACCTTCGGCAATTTCGCCAACACGGCCACAGTCTCGAACACCGAAAGCATCGTCGGCGGCTCGACGACCGATACCATCACGCTGGGCGCCCTTGCGTCGAACGTGACGATCGACCTCGGCTCGGGCTCCGACAAGCTGACGCTCGGCGACTACGCCAATGTCGCCACCATCTCCAACGTCGAGACGCTGGTCGGCGGCTCGGGCGCCGATACGCTCACCATGGGCGCGGCTCTCGTGAGCTCGGGCAGCTACGACCTCGGCTCGGGCAATGACAAGCTGACGCTGGCGGACGCGGCCAACACGGGCACGATCTCGGCCGTCGAGACGCTGGTCGGCGGGTCGGCTGCAGATACGATCACGTTCGGCGCTCAGGCCTCCAACGTCTCTGTCGACTTCGGCTCCGGGACGGACACGCTGACGCTCGGCAACTTCGCCAACACGCTGACGGTCTCCAACATCGAGAGCGTGGTCGGCGGCACGGGCGCCGACACGGTGACGCTCGGCGGAGCTCTCTCGAGCTCCACCACCATCGACCTCGGCGCCGGCAGCGACAAGGTCACGCTCGGCGATTACGCCAACACCGGCTCGGTGTCGAACGTCGAGAGCCTGGTCGGCGGCTCGGCGGCCGACACGATCACCTACGGCGCGCAGGTCTCCAACATCTCGGTCGACCTGGGCGTCGGCAGCGACAAGGTGACGTTCGGCGACTTCGTCAACACGGCCACCGTCTCTAACACCGAAAGCATCCTCGGCGGCTCGACGACCGATACCATCACGCTGGGCGCCCTCGCGTCGAACGTGACGATCGACCTCGGCTCGGGCTCCGACAAGCTGACGCTCGGCGACTACGCCAACGTCGCGACCGTCTCCAACGTCGAGACGCTCGTCGGCGGCACGGGTGCCGATACCCTCACCATGGGCGCGGCTCTCGTCAGCTCGGGCAGCTACAACCTCGGCGCCGGCAGCGATACTCTGACGCTCGCCAACGCCACCAACGAAGGCACGATCTCCAACGTCGAGACCCTCGTCGGCAACGCGGGCGCAGACACTATCACCCTCGGGGCGGCGGCCTCCAACGTATCGGTGGATCTCGCCGGCGGCACGGACAAGGTCACGCTCGGCAACTTCACCAACACGGTGACGGTATCCAACGTCGAAAGCCTGGTCGGCGGCGCCAACGCCGACACGGTGACCCTCGGCACGGCGCTCGCCACCTCGGCCTCGGTCGATCTCGCCGCGGGCTCCGACGTGCTCTCGCTCGGCGACTTCGCCAACACCGGCTCGGTGTCCAACGTCGAGACGCTCACGGGCGGCTCCGCCGCGGATACCATCACCTACGCGACGGTGGTGTCCAACGGCTCGGTCGACCTGGGTGTCGGCAGCGACAAGGTGACATTCGGCGACTTCGTCAACACGGCGACCGTGTCCAACATCGAGACCGTCGTCGGCGGCTCCGACAACGACACCATCACGCTCGGCGCCATCGCGTCCAATGCCTCGATCAACCTCGGCGCGGGCACGGACAAGCTGACGTTCGGCGACTTCGCCAACGTGGCGACGGTCTCCAACGTCGAGACGCTCGTCGGCGGAACGGGTGCCGACACGCTCACCATGGGCGCGGCGCTCGTCAGCTCGGGCAGCTACAACCTCGGCGCCGGCAGCGATACTCTGACGCTCGCCAACGCCACCAACGACGGCACGATCTCCAACGTCGAGACGCTCACCGGCAACGCCGCCGCAGACACCATCACGCTCGGCGCCGTGGTCTCCAATGCCGCGATCGATCTCGCGGGCAGCTCCGACAAGCTCACGCTCGGCAATTTCTCCAACACCGTCACCGTGTCCAACGTCGAGAGCCTGGTCGGCGGCGCCAACGCCGACACGGTGACCCTCGGCACGGCGCTCGCCAGCTCGGCCTCGGTCGATCTCGCCGCGGGCTCCGACGTGCTGACGCTCGGCGACTTCGCCAACACCGGCTCGGTCTCCAACGTCGAGACGCTCACGGGCGGCTCCGACGCGGATACGATCACTTACGCGACGCTTCTCTCGAAGGGCTCGGTCAATCTGGGCGTCGGCAGCGACAAGGTGACGTTCGGCGACTTCGCCAACGTCGCGACCATCTCCGATGTCGAGACCATCGTCGGCGGCACGGACAACGACACGATCACGCTCGGCGCCGTCGCCTCCAACGCCTCGATCAACCTCGGCACGGGCACGGACAAGCTCTCGCTCGGCAACTTCGCCAACGTCGCGACCGTGACCGGCGTCGAAAGTCTGGTCGGCGCTGCGGGCGCCGACACGATCACCATGGGTGGCGCGCTTACGAGCTCGGGCACCTACGATCTTGGCGGCGGCTCGGACAGCCTGGCGCTGACCAACGCCACCAACAAGGGGACGATCTCCAACGTCGAGACGATCGTCGGCGGCACGGGCGACGAGACGATCACGCTCGGGGCGGCCATCGCCAGCGGCTCGATCGACCTCGGCACCGGCACGGATACGCTGACGCTCGGCAACTTCACCAACTCGGTGACGGTGTCGCATGCCGACACGCTGACCGGCGGCGCTGGTGCAGACACGGTAACGCTCGGTACGGCACTTGCCGCATCCAACTCCATCGATCTCGGCGCCGGCAACGATAAGCTGACGCTGGCCGATGTCGCCAACACCGGCACGGTGACGGGCGTCGAGACGCTGACCGGCGGCTCCGACAACGACACCATCACGTTCGTCGGCTCCTCGGGCTCGGTGGATCTCGGCGCGGGCGACGACACGCTGACGCTCAGCGCGACGGTCAACACGCTGACGGTGTCCAACGTCGAGACGCTGACCGGCGGCACGGACAACGACACGATCACGCTCGGCGCCATCGCCTCCAACGCCTCGATCAACCTCGGCGCGGGCACGGACAAGCTGACGCTCGGCAACTTCGCCAACGTGGCAACCGTCACCGGAGTAGAATCGCTGGTCGGTGCCGCGGGCGCCGACACGATCACGCTCGGCGGTGCGATGACTACGTCGGGCAGCTACAACCTCGGCGGCGGCTCCGACAGCCTGACGCTGGCCAACGCCACCAACACCGGCACCGTCTCCAACATCGAGACGATCATCGGCGGAACCGGCGACGACACCGTCACGCTCGCCACGGCCATCGCCAGCGGCTCGATCGATCTCGGCACCGGCTCCGACACGGTGACGTTCGGCGACTTCACCAACTCGGCGACGGTCTCCCATGCCGATACGCTGACCGGCGGCTCGGGCAACGATACGATCACGCTCGGCACGGCGCTCGCGGCCTCGAACTCGGTCAACCTCGGGGCGGGCAACGACAAGCTGACGCTGGCCGACGTTGCCAATACGGGCACGGTGACGGGCGTCGAGACGCTGATCGGCGGCTCCGACAACGACACCATCACGTTCATGGGCTCGTCCGGCTCGGTCAACCTTGACGGCGGCGACGACGTCTTGACCCTCAACACGACCGCCAACACGATGACCGTGTCCAACGTCGAGACGCTGACCGGCGGCTCCGACAACGACACGATCACGCTCGGTGCGGTGGCCTCCGACGCATCGATCAACCTCGGCGCGGGCACGGACAAGCTCACGCTCGGCGCCTACGCCAACGTGGCAACAGTCACCGGCGTCGAATCGCTGGTCGGCGGCGCAGGTACCGACACCATCACGCTCGGCGGCGCAATGGTGAGCTCCGGCAGCTACAATCTCGGCGCGGCCGCCGATAGCCTCACTCTGGCCGACGCCACCAACACCGGCACCGTGTCCAACGTCGAGACGATCATCGGCGGCACCGGCGCCGACACCATTACGCTCGGCGCGGCCATTGTCAGCGGCTCGATCGACCTCGACAGCGGATCCGACACGGTGACGTTCGGCGACTTCACCAACACGGCGACAGTATCGAACGTCGATACGCTCACCGGCGGCTCGGGGAACGACACGATCACGCTCGGCGCGGCGCTCGCCGGCACGGAGCAGATCAACCTCGGCTCGGGCAACGACAAGCTGACGCTGGCCGACGCGACAAACACCGGCACGGTGTCGGGAGTGGAGACGCTGACCGGCGGAACCGGCGACGACACCATCACCTTCATGGGCTCGTCGGGCTCGATCAACCTCGGTGCGGGCAGCGACAGCCTGGCGCTCAACACGACGGCCAACACGCTGACGGTGTCCAACGTCGAGACGCTGACCGGCGGCTCCGACAACGACACGATCACGTTCAGCACGATCGCCTCCAACGCCTCGGTCAACCTCGGCGCGGGCACGGACAAGTTGACGCTCGGCAACTTCGCCAACGTGGCAACGGTCACCGGCGTCGAATCGCTGGTCGGTGCCGCGGGCGCCGACACCATCACGCTCGGCGGCGCGATGGTGAGCTCCGGCAGCTTCGACCTCGGCGGCGGCTCGGATAGCCTGACGCTGGCCAACGCCACCAACACCGGCACCGTCTCCAACATCGAGACGATCGCCGGCGGCACCGGCGACGACACAATCACGCTGGGCACCGCGCTCGCCGGCGGCTCGATCGATCTCGGCACCGGCAACGACAAGGTGACGTTCGGCGACTTCACCAACACGGCAACCGTGTCGAATGTCGACACGCTCGTCGGCGGCTCGGGGAACGACACGATCACGCTCGGCACGGCGCTCGCGGCCTCGAACTCGATCAACCTCGGGGCGGGCAACGACAAGCTGACGCTGGCTTCGCTCGCCAACACCGGCACGGTAACCGGGGTCGAGACGCTGATCGGCGGCGCCGATACCGATACGATCACCTTCACGGGCTCCTCCGGCTCGATCGATCTCGGCGCGGCCGACGACAGCCTGACGCTCAACACGACGGCCAATACGCTGACGGTGTCCAACGTCGAAAGCCTGCTCGGCGGCTCCGACAACGACACGATCACGCTCGGCGCAATCGCGTCCCAGGCGACGATCAACCTCGGCGCGGGCTCCGACATCGTGACTTTCGGCAACTACGCCAACGTCGCCACGCTCTCGAACGTGGAGACGGTCGCCGGCGGCACGGGCGACGACACGATCGCCTTCAGCGCGGCACTTGCGAGCTCGGGAAGCTACGATCTCGGCGCGGGCGCGGACAGCGTGACGCTGGCCAACGTCGCGAACACGGCCACCCTCTCCAACGTCGAGACGGTGACCGGCGGAACGGGCGCGGACACGATCACTCTGGACTACGCTCATCTCGAACGGGTCCGTCGACCTCGGGCCGACGGCAATGACACGCTCGCGCTCTCGACCGCGGCCAACACGGTCACGGTGTCGAACGTCGAGACGCTGACCGGCGGCTCGGGCAACGACACGGTCACGCTGGCGACCGCTCTCGTCGGCACGGAGCAGATCAACCTCGGCGCGGGCTCGGACAAGCTGACGCTGTCGGCCTTCGCCAACACCGGCACGGTCACGGGCGTCGAGACGCTGATCGGCGGCGCCGACGTCGACACGATCACCTTCATGGGCTCCTCGGGCTCGATCGACCTCGGCGCGGCAGACGACAGCCTGACGCTCAACACGACGGCCAACACGCTGACGGTGTCGAACGTCGAAAGCCTGCTCGGCGGCTCGGCCAACGACACCATCACGCTCGGCGCGGTCGCGTCCAACGCGATTGTGAACCTCGGCGCGGGCTCCGACACGCTGACCTTCGGCAACTACGCCAACGTCGCCACGCTCTCGAACGTCGAGACCGTGACCGGCGGCTCGGCCAACGACGCGATCACCTTCGGTGCCGCGGTGCTGAGCTCCGGCAATTATGATCTCGGTGCCGGCTCCGATACCCTGACGTTCGGCGACTTCACCAACACAGGCACGTTCTCCAACGTCGAGACCTTCGTCGGCGGGGCGGGCGCCGACACGATCACCGTCGCAACCCAGCTGTCGAACGGCTCGGTCGACCTCGGCGACGGCAACGACACCCTCACGCTCTCGAGCGCAGCCAATACGGTCACGGTGTCGAACGTCGAGACGCTGACGGGCGGCTCGGGCAACGATACGCTCACGCTCACCTCGCTCCTGGCCGGAACGGAGACCATCAATCTCGGCGCGGGCTCGGACAAGCTGACGCTCGGCAACTTCATCAACACGGCCACTCTGTCGGGTGTCGAGACGCTGATCGGCGGCTCCGACGACGATACGATCACGTTCCTCAACTCGACGGGATCGATCGACCTCGGCGCGGGCACCGACAGCCTCACGCTCAATACGACGGCCAATACGATGACGGTGTCCCACGTCGAAAGCCTGCTCGGCGGCTCGGGCAACGACTCGATCACGATCTCGACGCTCCTCTCCAAGGCAACGATCGATCTCGGCGCCGGCTCGGACAGCGCGACGCTCGGCGACTTCGCCAACGTCGCGACGATCTCCTCGGCCGAGACGCTGACCGGCGGCACGGGCGCGGACACGATCACGCTCGGTGCGGCAGTCAGTGCCTCGAACTCGATCAACCTCGGCAACGGGGCCGATACGCTCACTCTCGGCGATTTCACCAACACCGGCTCGGTGTCTAGTGTCGAGACGCTCGTCGGCGGCTTCGGCAACGACACGATCACGGTCTCGACCCAGCTGTCGAACGCCTCGGTCGATCTCGCCGACGGCAACGACACGCTGACCTTGGGCGACTTCGCCAACGTTGCGACGATCTCGAACGTGGAGACGCTCACCGGCGGCACGGGCGCCGACACGATCACGCTCGGCGCGGTGGCCTTCGCCTCGATCAACCTCGGCAACGGATCCGACACGCTCACGCTCGGCAACTTCGCCAACACGGTCACGGCCTCCAACGTCGAGACCATCGTCGGCGGCACCGATGCCGATACGATCACCGTCTCGGGCGCGACGGCGGCCATGGTTCGCGGCGGCGGCGGCATCGACACGGTCACCGGCGGCTCGGGCGGCGATACCTTCGTCTTCGACAAGAAGGTGGCCGGCAGCTACATGATCGTCGCCAACATGGGCACCGGCTCCGACTTGATCGGCCTCGATACCGACCAGAGCTCGACGGTCTCGGGCAACGCCTACGACACGAACGGTGCGCTGGCGAACGGCACCAACATCACCGCGGTCGCCGACCACGGGACGTTGCTCGGCACCAACCTCTCGAGCTCGTCGGGCAACAAGGGCGCCTTCGCCTACCAGTCGGATACCGGCGAGCTCTACTTCAGCCGCGAACGGCGACTTCACCTCGGGCGGCGTGCTGGTCGGCATCATCACCACCGACGGCTCGACTCCCTGGACCTACGACTTCACGAAGTTCGCCGACGTGTAAGATCGAGGGTCACGACAGTAGGATCTGCAACAGGCGGCCGCGTCGCAAGACGCGGCCGCCCGTCTTTTGTCGCCGCGGTCCGTCTCCCGCGCGGTCCAGCCTGGGGCAAGGCAAGTCACGCTAGACCCGAGCCTGGTATGCCGCGGGGACGGAGCGGGTCAGCTCGATGCTCAAGATCGACGAGACGAACGGCGTGGTCATTGCCGAAGGGCCAGCCGGCGAGGCGGTGCACGCCATCGGCAGCCCGGAAGCCTTCCGCCTCATCTCCAATGCCTGGCTCAGGTCCGGCTGGGATACCAAGTACGTCTACTCCTTCGCCTGGATGGGCCGGCCGATCATTCAGCTGCCCGAGGACGTGCTGCGCATCCAGGAGGTCCTCTACCGCGTCAAACCCGACGTGGTCGTCGAGACGGGCGTCGCGCACGGCGGGTCGCTTGTCTTTTACGCGAGCCTTTTCAAGGCCATAGGCAAGGGCCGGGTCATCGGCATCGATATCGAGATCCGCCCCCACAACCGCCGCGCCATCGAGGCGCACGAGATGAAGCCGCTGATCACCCTGGTCGAGGGAAGCTCGGTCGATCCCGAGGTGGTCGCCCGCGTTCGCGACTTGATCGCTCCCGATGAGACGGTGCTCGTCCTCCTCGACAGCAACCACACCAAGGCACACGTTCTCGGCGAGCTCGAGGCCTATGGGCCGCTCGTCACGCCGGGCTCCTACATCGTTGCGACCGACGGCATCATGAAACAGGTCGCAGGCGCCCCCCGCACGGCTCCCGACTGGACCTGGAACAATCCGCTCGACGCCGCACGCGAGTTCGCCGCGCGACATCCTGAATTCGTGCTCGAGGAGCCGCCGTTTCCCTTCAATGAAGGGGTCATCACGGAGCGCGTCACCTACTGGCCGCAGGGATTTCTCAGGCGGATCTAAGCATGCAGCGCCAGCCGTTCGCGAGAGCCGCCGGTCAGGGGCACACGCTGGTCCAGGAGGCGCTCCAGGCGCTCGATCGCGGCGACGCCGCCGCGGCCGCTGCGTATGCCCGGCAAGCGACCGCCGTCGCGGCCCACGACGCGCTGGCGTGGGAAGCCTTGAGCATCGCGCTCCACCGGCTGCGCGACTTCGAGCCGGCCATCGAGGCGGGCAAGCGCGCAATCGAGATCAATCCCAAGGCGGCGGACTTTCACGCCAATCTCGGCGTCGTGCTCAAATCTGCGCACAGGATTGCCGAGGCCGAGGCCGCCTATCGCGCCGCCATTGCCGTCAATCCGTCGTTTGCGCCGGCCCATCACAACCTCGGCAATCTGCTCTGCGATCAGGGCCGCTACCGCGACGCCGAGCCCTGCTACCGCACGGCTGTCGGCCTGGACCCCAATTATGCGGAAGCCTGGCATGCGCTTGCCCTTGCGCTGCAGAAGCAGGGCCGCGCGGAGGAGGCGGCGGGGCCGCTCACACGTGTCCTCGAGTTGCGGCCCGGCCGGGCCGACGTCGTGAGCGACCTTGCGACCTGCGCGATGGCGCGCGAGCGCCATGGCGAGGCCAGGCAGCTTCTCCATAAGGCTATCGCGCTCGATCCCAAGCTCGCCTCTGCGTACGGCAACCTCGGGGCGCTCGAGCTGCGGGCCGGGCGGACGGTCGAAGCGGAGCGCGCCACGCGCCGCGCGCTCGAACTTGCGCCGAGCGAAGCGCGATGGATCACCAATTTGAGCGTCGCCGCGAAGGACCTGGGGCGGTTTGACGAGGCGGAGGGGCTGCTGAGGCGGGCGCTGGCGTTGCGGCCGGACTATGCGCTGGCGCACGCGAACTTGCTGTTCTGCCTGAACTACCATCCCGAGAAGAGCGCGGAGGAGATCTTCGCCGAGTACCTCCGCTACGACGCCGCCCACGCGCTCCCCTATATGCCGCGCGAGCCGGTGTTCGCCAACGATCCCACCCCCGGCCGCCGTCTCAGGGTCGGCTTCCTCTCCCCCGACTTCCGCGAGCACGCCGCCCGCCACTTCCTCGAGCCCCTCCTCAGACACTACGACCAGAGCAGAATTGAGCTCTTCTGCTACGCCGAGGTGGCAAATCCCGACCGCGTGACGGAAGAGATGAAGGCGCTCGCCTCCCACTGGCGCTCGACCGTGGGGATCAGCGACGAGGAGGTGGCCGCCCTCATCCGCCGCGACAAGATCGACGTCCTGGTCGACTTCGGCGGGCACACCTCGGCGAGCCGGCTGCTGGTCATGGCGCGGCGGCCCGCCCCCATCCAGATCGCCCACCAGCTCGGCCACGGCTACACCTCGGGGCTGACGGCGGTCGATGCCTTCCTCGGCGACCAAGAGCTCACGCCCCCGGGCTGCGAAGCCCTCTTCTCCGAGCGCATCGTGCGCCTTCCCCGCATCCCGATCGCCTACGTGGCGGCGCCGGGCATGCCCGACGTGGGGCCGCTGCTCGGCCCTGGCGCGCGGCGGGCGCCTCACGTTCGGCTACTTCGGGCGCCCCGAGCGCATCAACGCCCGTGTGATCTCAGCCTGGGCCAGGATCCTGAGCCAGGTTCCCGGCAGCCGGCTGATGCTCAATTCGAAGGCGTTCTCGGAGGAGGCGTTCCGGGCGCTGATGGCGGAACGGTTCGCGCAAGGAGGGGATCGGCGCCGACCGGCTCGAGATGGTCTACACGAGCCCGCAGTCGAAGACGTGGGCGGCCTACGGCGAGATCGACATCGCCCTCGACCCGTTCCCGCACAATGCGGGGACGACGACGATCGAGGCCTTGTGGCTCGGCGTCCCCGTCGTCGACCGTGCTCGACCGTCCGTCGGTGGGGCGGATGGGGGTGAGCATTCTGGCCGCCCTCGGCCTCAGGGACTGGGTGGCGGCGGACCAAGAAAGCTACGTCGCGCTCGCCGTCGCCAAGGCTGCCGACCTCAAGGCGCTTGCAACCCTGCGCGCGGGCCTTCGCGCCCGCTTCCTCGCCTCGCCGCTGGCCGACGGACCCGGCCTCGCCCGCGACCTCGAGCACGCCTTCCGCAACCTGTGGAAGGATTGGTGCGGGATAAAACACGGTGCGAGCTCTGACACGGCCACTTCGGAGCGGCGGCGCACAATCGCGAACGAGGCCCAGCGTCTCGATGCGGAGGGACGCGTGGTCCAGGCCGTCGATGTGCTGAGGTCGCATCTCGCGACCGACGGCGCCGATGCCGACGCCCTGACCCACCTATCGGACGCCTACCGCAGACTCGGCCGCCTTGCCGACGCCGAGAGGAGTGCGCGCGAGGCGCTACGCGCGGCGCCGAAGCTCGCCGCGGCGGCCAATGCGCTCGGCAATGCGCTCGCGGCGCAGAGCAGGGTGATGGAAGCGGAGGCCGCCTTCACCACCGCCATCGAGATAAGGCCTGCTCACGCCGAGGCCTACAACAACCGTGCGCTCGTGCTCATGCGCCGCGGCCAGCTCGTCGCCGCCGAGCGCGATCTCAGGAAGGCGCTCGAGCTTCGCCCCGAGCTCGTCGAGATCGGGTTCAACCTGGCCAATGCGCTTCAGGACCAGGGCCGCATCGCCGAAGCCATCGACGCCTATCAAGAAACCGTTGCCAAGTCTGCCGGCCATGCGCGCGGCCACGGCATGATGCTGTTTGCGCTGACCTACCATCCCGGTCTCGGCGAGCAGCAGATCTTCGACGAGTTCCGCCGCTGGAACGCGATGCACGCGGCAGCTCACGCGCCGCGCAACGCAATCTGGGCGAACGCGCACGGCGGCGCGCGCCGATTGCGCGTCGGCTACGTGTCGCCCGACTTCGCGACCAAGTCGTCCCGGCATTTCATCGAGCCGATCCTCGTCGGCCACGACCGCAGCAAGGTCGAGGTCTTCTGCTACGCCGAGGTTCCGGCCCCCGATGCCGAGACCGTGCGGCTCAAGGCTCTCGCCGAGCACTGGCGTTCCACTGTGGGCCTTAGCGACGACGAGCTGGCCGCGCTCATCCGGCGCGACGCGATCGACGTCCTTGTCGATCTCGGCGGACATACCGCGCGCAATCGCTTGCTGACGTTCGCCCGCAAGCCGGCGCCGGTCCAGGTCGCGCATTTCCTGGGGCACGGCTACACGTCCGGCCTTTCGGTCATGGACGCGTTCCTGGCCGACGCGGCCTTGGCGCCCCCGGGCTCGGAGCCGCTCTTCTCCGAGCCGGTCGTGAGGCTCCCCCGCATTCCCGTCGTCTACCAGCCTCCCGAGGGCATGCCGGCGGTTTCGTCGCTCCCCGCGCTGAAGCGCGGATACGTGACCTTCGGCAACTTTGGCCGCGTCGTGCGCCTCAACGACGACGTCATCGCCACGTGGGCGAGGATCCTCAATGCGGTTCCCCGCTCGCGCCTCGTACTCAATACGGTGGCATTCGCGGACCAGGAGGTTTCGGACCGCTATCGCCGGCTGCTCGCCGCGGCAGGAATCGGCGCGGAGCGTGTCGATCTCGTGTTCACGACGCCGCAGCAGAAGACCTGGGAGGCCTACGGCGAGGTCGATATCGCGCTCGATCCGTTCCCCCATAACGGCGGCACGACAACGATCGAGGCTCTGTGGCTCGGGGTGCCGTCCGTTTGCCTCGAGGGCCGTCCGTCCGTGGGCCGCTTCGGCGCCTCAATCATGGACGCCGTGGGCCTCGGCGACTGGGTGGCCAAGAGCGAGGACGCGTATGTGGCTCTTGCCGTGACACGCGCCCGAGATCTGCCGTCGCTTGCGGCCTTGCGCGCCGGATTGCGCGAGCGCATGCGGGCCTCGCCGCTCTGCGACGCGCGCGGTCTCTGCACCGAGCTCGAGCGAGCCTATCTCGCGCTGTGGCAGCGCTACTGCGATCGCGAGGACAAGGTCGGGGCGCTCCAGATTGAAGGCGCGCGCGAGTACGGAGCCGGCAATGCGGCGCGGGCCGTCGAGCTGTTTCGCGCGGCGGCCGAGATCGCACCCAGGGCCTCGAGCTATTCGGACCTGGGCGCCGCCCTGCGACTAGCCGGCCGCGCGGCGGAGGCGGAGGCGGCCTATCGCGAGGCCGTGTCCCGCGACCCGAGCTTGGCCGCCGCCCAGGCCAACCTTGGCAATCTCCTCAACAAGCAAGGCCGCTTCGCGGAAGCCGAGAGCGCACTGCGCCGCGCGGCCGAGCTCGCGCCCAAGGACGTCCAGACGCTGCGCAATCTCGCCGTTTGCCTCATGCACCAGCAGCGTCTCGATTCCGCCGAGCCGGTCTTGCGAGCGGCGCTGGAGCTCGAGCCGCTCGACGTCGATCTCATCGACAATCTCGCCCAGCTTCTGCGCCAGCGCGGCCAGTCGGTCGCCGCGACGCGTCTTTACCAGGGCATGAAGCCGAGGCTCGGCAACAACTGGCGCGTCATCGGCAACATGGGCCTGCTGGTCCAGGACCTGGGGCGGTTTGACGAGGCGGAGGGGCTGCTGAGGCGGGCATTGGCGTTGCGGCCGGACTATGCGCTGGCGCACGCGAACTTGCTGTTCTGCCTGAACTACCATCCCGAGAAGAGCGCGGAGGAGATCTTCGCCGAGTACCTCCGCTACGACGCCGCCCACGCGCTCCCCTATATGCCGCGCGAGCCGGTGTTCGCCAACGATCCCACCCCCGGCCGCCGTCTCAGGGTCGGCTTCCTCTCCCCCGACTTCCGCGAGCACGCCGCCCGCCACTTCCTCGAGCCCCTCCTCAGACACTACGACCAGAGCAGAATTGAGCTCTTCTGCTACGCCGAGGTGGCAAATCCCGACCGCGTGACGGAAGAGATGAAGGCGCTCGCCTCCCACTGGCGCTCGACCGTGGGGATCAGCGACGAGGAGGTGGCCGCCCTCGTCCGCCGCGACAAGATCGACGTCCTGGTCGACTTCGGCGGGCACACCTCGGCGAGCCGGCTGCTGGTTATGGCGCGGCGGCCCGCCCCCATCCAGATCGCCCACCAGCTCGGCCACGGCTACACCTCGGGGCTGACGGCGGTCGATGCCTTCCTCGGCGACCAAGAGCTCACGCCCCCGGGCTGCGAAGCCCTCTTCTCCGAGCGCATCGTGCGCCTTCCCCGCATCCCGATCGCCTACGTGGCGGCGCCGGGCATGCCCGACGTGGGGCCGCTGCCGGCCCTGGCGCGCGGCGGGCGCCTCACGTTCGGCTACTTCGGGCGCCCCGAGCGCATCAACGCCCGTGTGATCTCAGCCTGGGCCAGGATCCTGAGCCAGGTTCCCGGCAGCCGGCTGATGCTCAATTCGAAGGCGTTCTCGGAGGAGGCGTTCCGGGCGCTGATGGCGGAGCGGTTCGCGCGTGAGGGGATCGGCGCCGACCGGCTCGAGATGGTCTACACGAGCCCGCAGTCGAAGACGTGGGCGGCCTATGGCGAGATCGACATCGCCCTCGACCCGTTCCCGCACAATGCGGGGACGACGACGATCGAGGCCTTGTGGCTCGGCGTCCCCGTCGTCGACCGTGCTCGACCGTCCGTCGGTGGGGCGGATGGGGGTGAGCATTCTGGCCGCCCTCGGCCTCAGGGACTGGGTGGCGGGGGACCAAGAAAGCTACGTCGCGCTCGCCGTCGCCAAGGCTGCCGACCTCAAGGCGCTTGCAACCCTGCGCGCGGGCCTTCGCGCCCGCTTCCTCGCCTCGCCGCTGGCCGACGGACCCGGCCTCGCCCGCGACCTCGAGCACGCCTTCCGCAACCTGTGGAAGGATTGGTGCGGGAAGCAGAATCCCAAGGACGCGCCGCAGCCGGTCACCTTTGAATCCGCGGTCGCTGCCTACCAACGTGGTGACCACGAGGCGGCCTTGCAGCTGGCCGGTGCTTTTCTCGAGCTCCACCCGGAGCATGTCGACGCGCTCCACTTGCGCGGGATTGCGGCCTACCGGCTTGGACGCCTCGAGGAGGCGGCTACCGATCTCAACCGCGCGATTGCCTCAGCCCCGCGCAGGGCCGACTTCCGCTGGAACCAGACGGCCATCCTGCGCAGTCTCGGCCGTCTCCCCGACGCCGAGGCGCAGGGCCAAGAGGCCGTCCGCCTCGCACCCGACGCGCCCGAGGCGCACAACAATCTCGCCTCCGTGTTGAAGGACCTCGGCCGCCAGGGCGAGGCCGTCGCCCACTATCGCCGCGCGCTCGAGCTCAAGCCCGACTATGCGGACGCATGGTCCAATCTCGCCTGGGCGCTGTCGCTTGCCGGTCAGGCGCGGGAGGCTGAGGACGCCGCGCGCCAGGCGCTCGCGATTAATCCCCGCGACGCGAACGCGCTCAACAACTGCGGCACGGCGCTGATGCAGCAGGATCGCCTGCGCGCAGCCGGCGAATGCTTCGAGCGCGCGGTCGCGATCAAGCCCGACTTTTCGGTCGCGCATTCGAACGCGCTCTTCTGCCTGAACTACCGCACAGACCTCTCCTCCGACGCCATCTTCGCCGCCTATCGCGCCTGGGACGAGGCGCATGCGAAGCGGCTCATGCCAGCGTCGCCGAAGTTTGCCAACGAGCGCAATCCCGCGAAGCGGTTGCGCGTCGGCTACGTATCGCCGGACTTCCGCCATCACGCGGTGAGCTTCTTCATCGAGCCGTTGCTCGCGGCCCACGACCGCACGCAGGTCGAAATCACCTGCTACGCCGAGGTCGTGAATCCCGATCCCGTTACGGCAAGGTTCAAGGCGCTCGCCGACCGCTGGCGCTCGACGGTGGGGCTCTCCGATGCGGCGATGGCCGATCTCGTGCGCGCCGACGGCATCGACATTCTCGTCGACCTCGGCGGGCACACGTCGGGCAACAGGCTCCTGGTGTTTGCGAGGAAGCCTGCGCCGGTTCAAGTCGCGCACATGGTGGGGTCGGGCACGACGACGGGCATGGCCGCCATGGACGCCTTCCTTGCCGACGAGGCGCTGGTCCCGGTGGGCGCCGAGCGCCACTTCTCGGAACGCGTCGTGCGGCTCTCACGCATCCCGCTCGTCTACGCGCCGCCCGCGGGAATGCCGGAGGTCGCACCGCTTCCCGCCTTGCGCAACGGCACCGTGACCTACGGCTGCTTCAGCCGCACGGCGCGCATCAACGAGGCGGTCATCGCGGCCTGGGCCAAGATCCTCGCCCGCGTGCCCGGCGCGCGGCTCATCTTGAACAGCAAGCCGTTCCGCGAGCCTGAAAGCCGGGCGGCCTGGCTCGCGCGGTTCAAGGCCCACGGCATCGCCGAGAACCGCATCGACCTCGTCTACACGACGCCGCAGCCCAAGACCTGGGAGACCTACGGCGAGATCGACATCGCGCTCGATCCCTTCCCGCACAACGCTGGCACGACGACGATCGAGGCGCTGTGGCTCGGCGTTCCCGTCGTGTCGCTTGCCGATCGGCCTCCGGTCGGGCGCTTCGGAGCGTCGATCCTGGGCAGTCTCGGCATGAGCGACTGGGTCGCGAGCGACGTGGCCGCCTATGTCGATCGGGCGGTTGCGGCGGCCGCCGACATCGCCGGCCTCGTGCGGCTGAGGTCCGGGCTCAGAGAACGCTTCAGGGCGTCCGCGCTCGGCGGAGATCCCGCCGATCTCGCGCGCGAGATCGAGAGTGTCTATCGCAGCCTGTGGCGCGACCACTGCCGGCACTAATCAGCCGGGCACATCAATCAGCCTGAGACAAGCTTGTGGGATTACGAGTTGGTGAGATCGCGTGAGCCGGTGTCGTGAGTGTCGCTCGAGTGAACTCGGTCTCCGCCAACAACAATCGGACAGGATCTCGCGCGTGACAGCACTTCTCGAGAAGGCGACGGCCTCGGGGAGGCGAGACATTCTCACGCGGCGCGAGCATGATTGCCTCATCCTGAGTGGCCGCGGCCTGTCGGAAAAGCAGGTCGCTCAGCAGCTCGGCATCAGCCCGAATACGGTTCGGGTGCACATCGAGAACATCAAGCGCAAGCTCGGCGCGGCCAACAAGAGCCACGCCATCGTTCTCTCGCTCGTCTACGGAGAGACCGAGCTCAGCGAGTTCGAGGATCCGGCGATCGTTCCTCGGTCGTAGGCGACGGGCTGCTGCGCGCGTCGAGATGATGTGCCACCCACACATTCCGTCATGCCCGCGTAGGCGGGCATCCATGCAAGCAGCAGGTATGGCACCTCAATAGAATCTTGGACGGATCGCCGCCTACGCGGCGATGACGTTGCATAGGTGACAGCCGAAAGACACTAGGTCTCACGTTGCGGTTGGGGGCGCACGGCAATGACCGTCGTGTTGTCCTGGTGCGGGGCTTTCATTGCCTCGACCTCGCGGATGAGCGCAGCGGCCACAGCGGAAGCGCCGTCGTCCGCATAGGCGGCGATCACGCGCTCGATCTCCGTCGTGTCGAGCGTCTGAAGACCGTCGCTGGCCAGAATGACGTAATCGCCAGGCTCGATCTCGAGCGGGTGGCGGGACACGTCGACGAGGTCGATCTCATCTCCCGTGACCGCCGAGCGCAACATATGGCGGCGAGGGTCGCGACGCGCCTCCTCCTCGGTGATGCGCCCCGCGGCTGCGAGCCTGTCGAGCTCCGGGGCGAGCGAGTGGTCCTCGTTCAAAAGCGCGATCTCGCCGCGCCGGTAGAGGATCAGCGGGCTGTCGCCGACGCTCACCCATTGCACGCCCTCGGGCCCGAAGGTGGCGGCAACGAGCGTCGAGCCCATGCCCGCGAGCATCGGGTTTGCGCGCGCGGTCTCTGCGATCGCCCTGTTGGCGGCGTCGAGAGCGGCCAGGAGACGCTTTTGGTCCGGACCACCGCCCTCCGAGTACGCCTTGATGAAGGTCTCGCATGCCATGCGGCTCGCGAGCGCCCCGCCGGCGTGGCCGCCCATGCCGTCGGCGAGGACGGCGAGGAGCGGCTCCGGTTCTTTCGTGCGAGCCTCGAGACCCGGCAAACAGGGATGTTCGCCCGGCCAGAAGAGGGCGGTATCCTCCTGATAGCTCCGGGCGCCCTTGGTCGCGCGGGATGCGTGGTCGAAGAGGAGCCCCGAGGCCCGTTCCAATTGCTCCTGCACGCCCTGCATCCCTTGCGCTCGTTTCTTTTCGTCGTTGCCGCTCAGGTGGATCTAGCCTTTCTGCTCGGAGAGCGCCGACCAGTCGAACTCCGCGCCGCAGAACGGCACGAACACGAGCTGGGTGCGCCCCATCGTGATCACGTCCATCTGCGCAAGCTCGACGGCGCCGGTCGGACGCTTCTCGTTGACGGAGACGACGTTGGTCTTGGACAGGTTGGGGACGAACAGGAACGAGCGCTCCGCCGAGTCGTAGCGAATGTAGGCTTGTTCCTCGGACGAGATCGCATCGTCGCCGAAGTCGATCGCAATGCGGTTCGAGGTGGCGCGCCCGAGCGTATTGTTGCCCTCGAAGATCGGCCGGTACTGGCCGATGCCGGGACCGCCGACGACGACCAGCCAGCCGACGACCGGGTCCTGCTCGAAGGCGCCGCGCCTCACCTGCATCTTGCCGCGCACGAGCGTCGTGCGCTCGGTCGGTTCGGGCATTGCCGCCCCGCGCACCACGCGCGTCGTCGGCGGCGCGTCCGCCTCCATGTGACGGTCATCGAGCGGCCTAGCTGCGGCGCGCGCCTCGCGGGCGGCCTCCGCGGCGCTCGGGCTCGGGGCAGCCTCGCCGCGTGCCGGCGCCGGAGCCGGATCTACTTTTGCGGCTATCGGCTCGATCTTCGGCGGGGCCGGAGCGGCTTGAGGAGCCTGCGCGCGCGCGCCCGTATCGTCGCGGCTCGCCGCGACGAGCGCGTCCTTCAACGATCCCAGAAAACGGTTCGAACGCTGCCCCTGTGGGGCCCCCGTGCCAGCTGCCATGGTATGAAGCTCCTCGCTCATCAGTAGTTTTTCCAAACGCAGGATCGTGAAACTCCCGTGCGGCCATGAAGGATGAACGTTCCTGGCGCCGGGCCTTCTCGAGCCGGCTCACACCGGTCTCGCCGTGAATTTCAAACGCGCACGCCCAAGCTCGATCGTATCGCCGTCGGCGAGCCGGGCGGCCGCCACGCGGCGGCCGTTGATAGCCACGCCGTTGCCGTCCGCGCTCGAGAGATCGGTGATCACATAGTCCGCGTCCTCCGTGCGGTGGACGGCAGCGTGATAGCGATGCACGGTCTCGTCCGCGAGGCAGATGTCGTTGTCCGTCTCGCGCCCGATGCGCACGACGCTCGGGCCGATGCCGTGCCGCTCCGCGGCCGACCCCTCGATCTCGATCCAGGCTCTAGACGGCCAAGCAGGCCCCGTCTCGGAGCCGGCCCGGCGCAGCTTGGCGCGCGTCCCCGGACGAATGAAGGCGCGCGTTTCCGCCGTCGTGACCTCGTCGGAGCCGGCCAGCGCAACTTCCTTGCGTCGCAGAAGATATCCGATTACGGCGAGCGGCGGAACGGCGAGAAGGGCAGCCAAACCCAGCATGAGTGCAGGCGCACGCTCGTAGCTCTCGGCGACCCAGGTCTCGACGCCGTGCCAGATTGCGCTGCCCGAGGAGGCAGGCGCCTCGCCTGCTCGAGACGAGTCAACAGTCTCCGCCGCTGCTACGAGGACCAAGCCGCGCGCCGCGAGGCCGTATGTTGCTTCAGCATCCAGGAAACGGCTGCCCTCTACCGCGACCGCGCGCACCGGCTCGACCGCCAACGCGGCAAGCACGCCTATCATCGCCGCCCACGGCGCTCTCATGGCCAAGTTCCGCACAGCCCCCGAGAAAACATTCCTCGGCGTCTGCGGCAGCAACATGGCCATCCGGCGACCGATGCGAGATAATGCTCTCCATTCGTCGCCCGCCCGCGCCTCCGCCACATTCCTGCGTCATAAGAGTCGCCGGAGGTGGTCGCATCAACTGAACGCGGTGCGTGGCGGCGCATTGGGTTCGGGTCGTGAACGCTCGGGGACGTCATCGCGCTGATATGACCAATCTGATCGCGCTGCAGACCGGCACGGAGCTCGTCGGCGACTATCGCATCGACCGTGTTCTGGGCGCCGGCGGTTTCGGCATCACCTATCTCGCCGGCGAGATCGCGCTCGACCGACAGGTCACGATCAAGGAGTATTTTCCCGCCGACTTTGCCGCGCGCGCCGACCGCATCGAGGCCGTGCCGAGATCGCAGGATTGCGCCAACGACTACCGCTGGGGCCTCGACCGGTTCATCGAGGAGGCCCAGACGCTCGCCAAATTCAATCACCCCAATATCGTCCGCGTCTATCGCTACTTCCGCGCCAACAACACCGGCTACATGGTCCTCCACTTCGAGGAGGGCCAAAGCCTCAAAAGCTGGCTCAAGGGGCTCGGCCGGGCGCCGCGCCAGAATGAGCTCGACGCGGTCGTCGCGCCCCTTCTCGATGCCCTCGAGCTCATTCACAAGGCGGACTTTCTGCATCGCGACATCGCGCCCGACAACATCATCATCAGGAAGGACGGCCAGCCGGTCTTGATCGACTTTGGCTCGGCGCGCGGCGAGATCGCGGCCCACTCGAAGACCGTCTCCGCCCTCGTCAAGCCCGGCTACAGCCCCTACGAGCAGTACGCCGAGACGAGCCGCCAGCAGGGGCCGTGGACGGACATCTACGCGCTCGGCGCGACGCTCTATCACGCGATCACCGGCAAGCGCCCGCCCGACAGCCCATCGCGCATGGTCAAGGACGATCTCGTCCCTGCACGCGAGGGGGCGCTGAGTTCGTATCGACCGGGATTTCTCAAGGCCATCGACCACGCGCTCGCGCTGTCTGTCGAGGCGCGGCCGCAGTCGGTCGCGGCGTGGCGCGGTGAGCTCCTCGCGCCTGAGCCGGTGAAGCAGGGCTGGCTCGGCCGCACCGGTCCGAAGAAGCGCGAGCGTGAGGAGGCCGTCGCTGCCGAAGCCGCAGCCAAGGCCGCGCCGTCCGCCGCAATGCAGCCGCTCCCTCCGCCGCCCGACGCGCCCGGCCCGCAAGGGGGAATGCTCGATTTCTTCGAGGGCCTCAAGAAGAAGCCCGACCCGAAGAAAACTCCGCCCAAGCCCGAGGCTGAGGCCGCCGCCGCCGCTGCGCCAATGACGCCGGCGAAAAAGCCGCCCCTCGAAAGGAAGGCGGAGGCGACGGCGCCCGTGGAAAAACCGCTGGAGAAGGTGCCGCGCATTTTCGCGGCGAAGGCCGGCGACAAGAAAGCCGAGGCAAAGGGGAAGCGCAACCCGCCGCGGCCGCGCCCCATACGGACGGGGCACGGCAAGACGTTGCGGCCGCTCCTGTTCAAGCTTCTGATCGGCGTCGGCGTGGCGAGCGCCGCGGTTGCCATGCAGGACAAGCTGCCGCGCTTCGAGAGCCGCGGCGCGGGCGTCGTCTCGGCGACGACGAAGTCGGGGCCGGTGGTACCCGAGGTGAGGCCTCTCGCCCAGCTCAAGGGGCATACAGGCGCCGTCACCGCCGTCGCCTACACCGAGGACGGAACCTCGATCGTGACGACGGGCCAGGATGCGACAATCCGGGTCTGGAACGCATCGAGCGATACCCTGCAGCGCACGATCGAGCTCGACAACGGCCCGGCGACATCCCTGGCCCTCTCGGGATCGCGGGCGCTCACGGGCCATTCGACGGGCGAGGTCGTGCTGTGGGATCTCGAGCGCGCCGAGAAGATCTCTACCTTCAAGCGCAACGATGCCGAGGTCTGGTCGGTCACATTTGCCGGCCGCTCCGACCGCTTCGCCGCATCGAGCCACGATTGGAAGGTCGCGCTCTGGGACACCGCGACGACCGCGGGTCCCATTCAAGTTATCGACGCCCATGAGAATGCCGCGCAGGCTGTCGCCTATTCCTCATCGGCGCGCGGGCAGCTCCTCGCGTCGGGCGGAGCCGACAAGACGGTCAAGCTCTGGAACCTCGATACGCTGGATCGCGTTCGCACTTACCGTGGGCACAGAGACTTCGTAACCGCGCTTGCGTTCTCGCCCGACGGGAAGCTCTTGGCCTCGGCCGGCCTCGACGGCACGATCAGGATCTGGTCCACGTCCTCGAGCCGGCTGGTGCGCCGCCTCTATGGGCACAAGGCCGGCGTCGGCGGGCTCGCGTTCTCGCCGATGGGCGACGTCTTGGTTTCAGCTGGAGCCGACGGCCAGGTGAGGATTTGGGACTTCAACAGCGGACGCACGTCGCGCACGATCATGGGGCACACGGGCGGCGTCAAGGCAGTGAGCTTCTCGCCCGACGGTCAGCGCATCGCCTCCGCGGGAGACGACGGCATCGTGCGGCTGTGGGCCAATCCCATCCAGCGCCCGGTCACGAACTGACGCGGCCCCCTCCCCTACGGCGATTGGCACGGGGATGCGAAGGCTAACCGCTGCGACGGGCGGCGGCCTCGTAGCGGGCGATGTGGCCGGCCAGGTCGGCGTATTCCGCGCAGGTTCTGCCGCACCGCGCCTCGATCTCGGCGAGCTCGCCTCTTGCCTTCTCCGGCTCGTTCTTGGTGAGGTAGGCTTCGCCGAGATAAGCGCGCGCCACCGAGTAGTTGGGGTTGAGGTCGAGCGCCCTGGCGTAGAGGGGAAGGGCTGCCTCGACGTCGCCGAGCTTGCGGGTCGCGAACCCGATGTAGGTGAGCACGCGCGCGTCGGGAGACTTGGCAAGCTTCAAGTAGCGCAAGGCCTCGGCATAGGCGCCGCTCTTTGCCAGCCAATACCCGGCATAGAAGAGCTCGGTGTCGGACATGGCAGCGGAGGCTGCGCCGACGCAGGTCTTCCAGGCCGCCGTACTTTTATCGAGGCCGTCGCAGGCCGCGCTTGCTGGGTCCGACATCCTTGGAAATCGGCGGCGCCTCCGCCGCGGCAAGCGGCGCGGTCGCCGACATGACGGCAAGTCCAAGGATCCCAGCGAACGCGCGCAGCGAAAGACCCGTCATGCTCCAACCTTTCAATCAAGGCGCGACCCGAAGGTCGCGCCGGTTCTCGCTCCGGCGAGCCTCAGCCGCCCGCCGTCGGCTTGCTTTCGTAGGCGGCGATCTCGCGGACGAGCTCGGCATAGCCCGAGCAGGTCGCCCCGCACCGCGTCTCGATCTCCTGGAGCTGGGCCCGGGCCCCTGCGAGGTCGCCCTTGGTCAGTAGCGCCTCGCCGAGGTATTCGCGTGCTCGCGTGTAGTTGGGATCGATCGCGAGCGCCCGCGCATAAAGAGGGAGCGCCGCCTCGACATCGCCGAGCTTGCGGGTCGCAAATCCTCTCGCATTGAGCACGCGCGGATCGTTCGCATTGGCGGCGCGTTCGAGAAGCGCAAGCGCGTCGGCATAAGCGCCCTTGCGCGCCAACCAGTAGGCGGCGTTATAGATTTCGTCGTCCGACATCGGACCCGCATTCGGCTTGCAAGCCGGCTTCTTCTTGTTCGAGGGTTTGCTGCAGTCGATCTTGGGTGGTGGATCGTCGAGGGCCAGCGTTGGGGCAGGAGAAAAAACAGCGAACGCCGCCGCCGCGGCAGCGCCGACTGCAAGACCTTTTAGGAGCGAACAGCTCATGAGGCATCTCCATCAGCACGATAAGAACGATTCGACCCCAGCCCGCGCACTCTAGTGTCCGGCCAATGCCAAGTCCACGCGACGCCCTGACGCCGCATGAGGGAATTTCCGCAACAGGCCAAAGGGATGCCATCTTTGAGGGCAACGCTAAGATGAGTCTTGGCCGGAGGCGGCACCGGCCACGTCTGCCCGTTGCGGAGGGCGCATCCCATGCTTTGGCGCAAGAAGAATGAAGATTTCGAATGGCGGAAGTATGTGCGCACGACGATTCTTGTCCGCCGCCAACGCCGGCGCCGGCGCCTCGAGGAGGCGAAATCGGCGGCGCTCTTCGGCGTGAAGCAGGCCGGTCGCCGGAGCGCGGTTGCGGCCGCCAGCGGGGCAAGCTCGGCGGCGTCGCTTGCAAGGCGAGCCCTTGTCGCGCTCTGGCGCGCGATGTCCTGGCTTGGCTCTTGGAGCGCGGCCGCGCTTGGCGCGGGATCGCGGGCGGCAGCGCGGGGCATGCGCCGGGCCCTCTTGCGCATGGGGACGATCCTCGCGCCGATCGCGTCGCGCGCGGGCGCATTCCTCAACAGGCTTTGGGCGCCGGTGGCGCGGGGCCTCGCCAATCCGGCCGTGCAGCTTCCCCTCGCGCTCATCGGCGGCAGCGCGGCGCTCGCGACAGGGGCGAGACTCTATGGTCACGACCTCGACGATCAGGCCATGATTTCGGGCTCGGTCGCGGCCGCGGCCCTGCTCCTCATCCTCGCTCCGCTCGCCGGCTCGCTCGCGCGGCTGCGAGCGCCACGCTTTGTGCGCGAGGCCATGAGCCGCCTCGCTGCGGCGAATCTCTGGCCGGCGGGGCTCGCGGGCCGGGCGCCGATTGCTGCGTTCCTCGCGATCTGTGCGCTCATGGGCGCAGGCCTCTGGATCGCGGCAGGCTCGGCCGCGATCCCCGTTTCCGTGACGTCCGCGCTGCTGGCGAGAACTTCGACGGTTGAAGGCCGCGCCACGGCATTGAGCGGTGATCGGCTGCGCCTCTCCGGAACGATCGTCGCGCTCGCCGGGATCGAAGCCCCGGAGCCCGATCAGAGGTGCGCGCGCCCGAGCGTGCAGCAGTGGCGCTGCGGAGCGGCGGCGCGCGAGGCCTTGGCGCGTATCGTGCGCGGGCGGCGCGTGGTGTGCGACGTCACGCCGGGCAAGGGCCGCGCAGAAGCGACCGGCACGTGCACGGTCAACGGCGCCGACATCGCCGCCGAGCTGGTGAGCGGCGGCCACGTCTTTGCGAAGTCGGGTCTTCTTGCTCGCTACGGCAGCGAGGAGGCCTCGGCTCGTTCCGCCAAGGCAGGCCTCTGGGCGGGAGAGGCGGACCGGCCGTCGGACTACCGCGCCAAGCGCTGGGCCGAGGCCAAGCTCACGTCACCTGAAGGCTGCCCCATAAAGGGCCGCATCACGTCGGGCAACAGGGTCTACGTCCTGCCGTGGTCGCAGTCCTACGACAGCATCAGGGTGAGAAGCTCGCGCGGCGAGCGCTGGTTCTGCAGCGAGGCGGACGCACAGGCCGCAGGCTTCCGTCCCACCGAGCCGTCCTAGTTCGCGATGGAGCGCTTCGCGTCCATCGAAACACTAGCCCAATTGTTTGAGATGCGAGTGGGCGAACGATGATCGAGAAGTCTGAATCAAACTCCAATACAAACTCACCCGACAACTCTTTGCCGAAAAAAGAAAATGCCCGCGGCCGGGGGTGGGCCGCGGGCTAAAGAAGCGTGACGCCACTAGGGGGGGATGGGTGGGACGGCGCCACGTTCAGATTGTTATTTCAGCGCAACTCCAAGTATTTTGCAAGAGCGCGCTCGGGAGAAGTTCTATCTTCGTAAACAACGGCAAAAAAGAATGCCTAGCATTCTAGCAGTGTTCGCGGCGATGCCGCAAAGAATCCCTGGAAATTCAGACGCGTAGGGAAAAGCCGCCGCACCATGGCGAACAGCGATCACTAACTGAACATCTTGCCGGGGTTCAGAATGCCGTCGGGGTCGAGCGCCCGCTTGATCCGGCGCATGACCTCGACGCCCACCCCGAGCTCGCGCTCGAGATAGAGGACCTTGCCCTGCCCGATGCCGTGCTCGCCCGTGCACGTGCCCTCCATCGCAAGCGCTCTGCCGGCAAGGCGATCCAGGAACCCCGCGATCGCCAGGCGCTGTTGTCTGTCGTCTGCGTCGAATACGGGGATCGCGTGGAAATTCCCGTCGCCGACATGGCCGACGATGGGCGCCGTCAGACCCGACCGCGCAATGTCGTCGACGGTCTCGCCGATGCACTCGGCGAGGCGCGAGACGGGGACGCAGACATCCGTCACCATCGTCGCTCGGCCCGGCCAGGCTTCGCGGATCGCCCAGAAGGCGTCATGGCGCGCCCTCCACAGGCGCCGGCGCGCCTCGCTCGTCTCGGCCCATTCGAATTTGCCGGCGCCCTCCTCGGCGGCGATCTCGCCCATCGTCTCGGCCATTTCGCGGACGGCGGCGACAGAGCCGTGAAACTCGAGGAACAGCGTCGGGGTCTCGGCGAGCGCGAGCTTTGCGTGAGCGTTGACGGCGCGAAGCGCCAGCGGATCGAGAAGCTCGATGCGCGCGAGCCCGAGCCCCGCGGCGACGGCGCGCATCGTCGCGGCGCAGGCGGCCGCGATCGACGGAAACGAGCAGACGGCAGCGCTGATCGCGCCGGGGACCGGGTGCAGGCGCAGCGTAAGGTCGGTGATGACGCCGAGCGTGCCCTCCGAGCCGACGAGAAGGTGGGTGAGGTCGAAGCCCGCGGCGGACTTGCGGGCGCGCCCGCCGGTCGAGATTGCGGTGCCGTCCGCCATCACCGCCGTGAGGCTCAAGACGTTGTCGCGCATGGTGCCGTAGCGCACCGTCGTGGTGCCCGACGCGCGCGTCGCCGCCATGCCGCCCAGCGTCGCTTCCTCCGCGCCGGGATCGACGGCAAAGAAGAGGCCGCAATCTCTCAAGTGATGGTTCAGCGCGCGCAGCGTGACACCCGCCTCCACCCGGCAATCGAGATCGGCCGCGTTGACGGCGATGATGCGGTCCATGCGGCTCATGTCGAGCGAGATGCCGCCGGCGGGCGCATTCACGTGGCCTTCGAGCGAGGTCCCGGCTCCGAACGGAATGATGGGGACCCGATGCTCTGCGGCAATGCGGACGATGGCCGAGACTTCGTCTGCCGTGAGAGGCCACACGACGCAATCGGGGGGCTCGCTCTTGATCCACGTCAGCGTATTGGCGTGCTGGCGGCGGACGGCATCCCCGCGCTCGACTCGGCCTGGAGCAACCCGGGCGAGCTCGGCAATCGCCGTGTCGATGGCACGTGGCTCGCGCATGAGCCCTGATCCCCGACCAACCCGTTCGCGCCGGAGAGAACCGGCAATGCGCGGCAATGGCGCGCATCTTGCGGCACGTTATCCGAGTTGCATTCCCCTTGTCGCCCGTCCTTCACTTTTTTTCGCTTCCTCCATCGCGTAAGAAGTGGCGCAAGCCGGAAGCTCAAGGTCAATCGAGGGAGGCAATCCATGTTCCGTAGGCTCGTTCTTGCGGGGCTCGCCCTGTGGGCAGCCGGCTCGATCGCGGCCGCCGTGGCCGAGGAGAAGCTCGTGCTCATCGGCACCGAGACATTCGACCTTTCGGGCGGCGGAGCGTCCATCGACGTGAGCAAGGCGAAGGGAGCCTTCCGCGGCATTCGCGTGCGCTCGCAGATCGGGGCCGTGGACCTCACCCGCGTTCAGGTGGTCTACAACGACGGCACCGCCCACAACGAGGATCGCCTGATCCATCTCTTGAACGGCGAGAGGAGCCGGGCCATCGACGAGCAGAGCAAGGATCGTTTCATCGACAAGGTCAACCTCACGAACGCTGCGGGCAAAGGCAAGGTGACGGTCGAGATCCTCGGCATTCAGACGAAAGCGGGAGCCAAGAAGGCGAGATCGGCGCCGGTCTCCGGTCCCGTTGCCGGCACGGTGACCGCGCCCAAGCCGGACACTTCCGCGCGCGGGACCGTCACCGAGGGCAACGACGTCATGTTCGGCTACCAGAACGTCGGCTTCGGCATCGATCGCGACGTGATCAAGGTCGGCGGCGACATCGGCAAATTCGATCGTATCCGTTTGCGGGTGCTCGGCGCCGACGTTCACATCAACTCGCTCAATGTCGTCTACATCGACGGCGACGTCGAGGAGCTGGCCATCGACGCCGACGTCAAGGCCAACACCAAGACGAAGTGGTTCGAGCTCAAGGGCGACCGCTTCATTCGCGAGATCCAGCTCCTCTATCGCTCGAAGCCCAATTTGAACGGTCAGGCCCGCATCGAGGTCACGGGCCAGTATTCCGAAGGCTGGCTCGGCGCGTCCGGCGAGGGACGCAAGTACAACGAGGGCTGGGTCCTGCTCGGGGCGCAGACGGCGGGCTTCACCGGCTTCGATCGCGACACGATCACGGTCGGCAAGAACGAGGGCGGGTTCGCGAGGCTTCGCGTTGCGGCCCAGGACCGCGCGATCACGCTGCGCGAGGTGCGCGTCAAGTATTTCGAGGGACCGGACGAGGTGTTCACGATGAACGAGCGCGTCGATCCCGGCAAGCCCTACGGCCCCTTGGAGTTCAAAGGCGGCAAGGCGCCCATCAAGGAGATCGAGGCCAAATACCGCTCGCGCTACGATATCCTCAAGGGACTGAAGAGCGTCATCGAGGCCTCGCCGGCCGTGGTCCAGATCTGGGGCCAGCACTGAGGGATCGGGTTACTGAGCCGCGGTCTTCTCGCCCGCGGCATAGCCCGGCGGCACGATCACGCGCACTCTAGGTCCGCCCGCCTCGACGTGATAGCGGCGTGGGATCGAAGCGGTCGCCGTCGATCTGAACGGGCACGGGGCGCTCTGGCCTCGACGGTCATGGTCCGGCAGGAAAGGACAAGCACGTCCCTGTCGCGGTGGATGAGGCCCGTGCCGAGCGCGAGAAGCTGTCTCAGGGCAACGAGGCGGCTCTGTGAGCGGAAGAGAACGGCTATGAGGCCTGGCTTGAGCAAGCCGGCCTCGCGGGCAATGACGAATGGCCCCCCGTAGTGGCGGGCGTGCGCGGCGACCGCCCATCGCGCGCTCAAGCTTCTGCCATCGACCGTGACGCGGAGCTCGGCCGGCGCGGTGAGGAGCGAGGCCAGGATCGGGGCCACATAGGCCGACTTCCCGGCGCTCTGCTTGAGGCGCAGGTCCACGCGCCTGATTACGTCCCCGTCGAAGCCGGCCCCCGCCATGAGAAAGAACGGCGTGCCGTTGGCACGCGCCCCTTCGATTTCGATGGCCGGGCCGCTGATCAGCACGTCGGCAATGGCGTCGGGACGGCGCCGAAGGCCGATCTCCGTCGCAAAAACGTTGCCGGTACCCGTGGGGATTATTCCGAGCGGCACGCGGGCGGACTCGATCGAGGCGGCGAGCGCCCGGATCGTCCCGTCGCCGCCTGCGGCGATGACCGCGTCAAAGCCGCCCGCGTCCTCCCCTGGGGATTTGCCGCGCGCGACGGTTGCGCCACGCCTCTCGAGCGCCGACAAGACCCGGTCGAGGAGCGCGGTCCCGTTGAGCCCTGCAGTCGGATTATGGACGAGGAGGAAGCGACGTCGCATCGAGCTGGCGCGGGGGAGCCTTTTAACGTAGCCGTCACTTAGGGGCAAAGACCTCGCCTGTCGAGGGCAACAGAAAAAGCAAAGGGGCCCCGGCACTTGACTTGCCGGAAGCCCCGAATGCGAGCCTCGTGCTGTCTCACGCCCGGCGTATCAGCCCGATCAGCAGCAGCAGAATGACCGCGCCGATCACCGCCGTGATGATCGCGCCGACGGTTCCGCCGCCCGTGGAAAGGCCAAGCTGCGGAAGCAGCCAGCCGCCGACAACCGCGCCCACGATTCCCACGACGATATTTCCGATGAGCCCAAATCCGTAACCCGAAACGATCAGCCCGGCGAGCCAGCCTGCTATTGCGCCAATGAGCAACATGATGATGAGTGCTTGGACGTCCATCGTTGTCTCCCTTCACGACGGTTTGAAAAATCTCCCACATCACAACGCACTGCGAATCGAGGTTCGGGGAGCACGTGGGCCCTGTCAAGCGCCGCTAGCCCGCGCCGTGCAGTCTGAACGCTGAGAGGTCCGGCTTTTTCACGCCTTTTCTGGCAGGCGTGGCGGCGCATCAACGCCGGGCCAATCGCTCCCGCAGCGCACCATTCCGCAAAGCCCGGCGATGGCTATTTGGCCGACGGCGCGGGTGTACTCGGGGGCGCAGGCGGCGCGGCGGCGGGAGGAGCAGCCGGCGCCGGCGAGGTATCGGTGCGCACGCACTCCTTGCGGATTTTCTCCTCGGCAGAAGCGCGCATTTCCTCGCGCTCGCGTCCCAGGGGCGAGAACGAGAGGCGCGTGAGCTTGTAGAGCTCGTTGATGAACGTCGCGCCGCAATCGAGCACGTATTGATGCAGCTCGGCCATGCGGCAGGCCTCGAGCACTGGCTTCGCATCCTCGTTGGCAAGCCGGCGGTCGTAGGCCTGCGTCAAGCAGCGGTCCACATCGGCCATGCCGGCGACGAGGCCGTCCTCGAAATAGGGCTCGAGCTTCGAGATCTTGAGCTCGCCCGCCGCCTCGCGGATCGCGAACAGGTGCAGCATGACGTTCTTGTTCCAGTCGACGTAGGCCTCGTCGTAGGCGCGCTTGCGATAGCGCACCTCGTCGAGGTCGGCGTTGCGCCTCAACGCCGAGACGACCATGCCGGCGCGCGTGCGCCGCTCGTAGACGAGATGGGCGATGTCCTCGATCGATTGGCGCCGGCTCTGGTAGGCGGAGTAGGTCTGCGCGAGCCAGGCCCCGACCGAGGCCGTCACGACGCCGTTGATCGCCGCCGACGCGATCGCAAAAACAATGAGCTGGCGCCGTGTGAGGCGGGCATATCTGAGCAATCCCCTCGTCGACATGGCCGGCCCCCCAAGTGTGCGACTGAACTCTGTCTCAGCCGCCCGTCACGCTCATATGGCGGGCTACAGCCGGTCGTCTCGTCGCCCGGTCGATGACAAAGTCGTGCCCCTTGGGCTTGGCGGCGATCGCGCCGCTGATCGCCCTGTGCAGCAATCTGTCGTCGGCGCTCGCGCGCAGCGGGGCGCGCAGATCGGCCGCGTCCTCCTGGCCGAGGCACATGTAGAGAGTTCCCGTGCAGGTCAGGCGCACGCGGTTGCAGCCCTCGCAGAAATTGTGCGTGAGCGGCGTGATGAACCCGAGCCGGCCGCCGGTTTCCCTCACGCGCACGTAGCGCGCCGGACCGCCGGTCGCATAGGGGATGTCGTCGAGCGTCCAGCGCGCCGCAAGACGCGCACGCACTTGAGTGAGCGGCAGGTACTGATCGGTACGATCGCCGTCGACGTCGCCCATCGGCATCGTCTCGATCAGGGTGAGGTCGAAGCCGCGCCCGTGCGCGAAGAGGACGAGATCCTCGATCTCGTGCTCGTTGATGCCCTTGAGTGCGACCGCGTTGATCTTGACGTGCAGCCCCGCCCTCTCCGCCGCCGCGATGCCCTTCATGACGGCCCCGATCTCGCCCCACCGCGTGATGGCGCGGAACCGGTCGGGGCGCAGGGTATCGAGCGATACGTTGATGCGCCTCACGCCGCATGCCGCGAGCTCGGCGGCATGGCGCTCGAGCTGGGTGCCGTTGGTGGTGAGCGTGAGCTCCGCCAGCGCCCCGCTCTCGAGATGGCGCGCGAGCGAGCGAAAGAGCGAGATGACGTTCTTGCGCACGAGGGGCTCGCCGCCGGTAATGCGCAATTTATTGACGCCTCTGGCGACAAAAGCAGAGCACAGGCGATCGAGCTCCTCGAGCGTCAAGAGATCGCGCTTCGGCAGGAACGTCATGTGCTCCGACATGCAGTAGACGCAGCGCAGGTCGCAGCGGTCCGTGACGGACACGCGCAAATAGGTGACCTGACGGCCAAAGCGATCGATCAGCGGGCGTTGCGGGAGTTCGGCGTTCATGATGCTCCGGGTGCGGGCGCTTGGCCGCCCTTCCTCAACGGGATCCGGGGGATCGATTGTCACAAAGCCTCGGGTCATCCAACCTAGAGTAACGCTCGCACCTCCGACTTCAAGGCCCGGAGGCCGGTCATCTCGCGCCTGGCGCTTGTCCAACGGCCTGGGCCGCGATAGTCGTATCCCGCAATCAAGCTGCAATCTCAAGCCTCTCTCAAGAAGAAGGCGCCGCAGGGGGAACGCTTCATGACGACCACGGGTTCTGCCACGTCGATGAATGCCGGGGAGCGCCCCGGCCTGCTCGACCGCGAGCGCATTGTGGCCAAGCCGGGCTTCAACCGATGGCTGGTGCCGCCCGCCGCCCTCTGCATCCACTTGTGCATCGGCATGGCGTACGGATTCTCCGTGTTCTGGAAGCCGCTCCAGGGCGCGCTTCTGGGCGCCGACGGAAAGCCGCTCGCGGAGTGCTCGGCCGGCGCGACGACGTTCCCCGAGAAGGCGGCAGGCACGCTGCGGGCACTCTTCGCCACCGACTGCAATTGGAGCCAATTCGATCTCGGCTGGATGTACACCTTCTTCTTTGTGCTCCTCGGCGTTTCCGCCGCAATCTGGGGCGGCTGGCTCGAGCGTGCGGGGCCGCGCAAGGCGGGTCTCGTCTCGCTCCTCTGCTGGTGCGGCGGCCTTCTCATTTCGGCGTTCGGCGTCTGGGCACATCAGCTCTGGCTCCTGTGGGTCGGCTCGGGGATTATCGGCGGCGTCGGCTTGGGCCTCGGCTATATCTCGCCCGTCTCGACCCTCATCAAATGGTTTCCCGACCGGCGCGGCATGGCGACCGGCATGGCCATCATGGGCTTTGGCGGCGGCGCCATGATCGGCTCGCCGCTTGCCACGCTCCTCATGAACCATTTCAAGACGGCGACGAGCCCAGGCGTCGGCTACACCTTCATCGCCATGGCCGCGATCTATGCCGTGTTCATGGCGGTCGGCTCGTTCGGCTACCGCTTGCCGCCCGTCGGCTGGAAGCCCGAGGGCTGGACGCCGCCCGCCAACGGCAATGCGATGATCACGTCGAGCAACGTGAACTTGAAGGATGCGCACAAGACGCCGGCGTTCTGGTGCCTGTGGCTCGTGCTCTGCCTCAACGTGTCGGCCGGGATTGGCATCATCGGCGCGGCCTCGCCGATGCTCCAGGAGACGTTCGGCGGTGCGCTCGTCGGCAAGCCCGAGCTCGGCTACGTGGATATCAAGAAGGACGAGGCGCTGACCGCCGCCGCGGCCGCCGTGGGCGCGGGCTTCGTCGGCTTGATCTCGCTCTTCAATATTTTCGGCCGCATCGTGTGGGCCTCCTCGTCCGATGCGCTCGGTCGCAAGGTCACCTACTTCATCTTCTTCACGCTCGGCGCGGCGCTCTACGTGCTCGCCTCGTTTGCGGCGGACTGGAAAAGCCTGGCGCTGTTCGTCGGCTGCTTCTGCATCATCGCGTCGATGTACGGAGGCGGCTTCGCGACGATCCCGGCCTATCTCGCCGACATGTTCGGCACCCAGTTCGTCGGCGCCATTCACGGACGGCTTCTCACCGCTTGGTCGACGGCCGGCATTCTCGGCCCCGTCATCGTCAATTACCTGCACGACACGCGCCTTGCCGAGCATGTTCCCTTCGATCAGATCTACGGGCCGATTTTCTACATCCTCGCAGGCCTGCTGGTCGTCGGCTGGATCGCAAACCTTCTCGTTCGCCCCGTCAACCCAAAGTGGCATATGACTGACGCGGAGGTTGCAGCCGAGCAGGCAAAGCTCCGGTCCGCAGGCGCCCAACCGACGTCCGGATCGTCGGGAATTGGCAAGGGCGGATTGGATTTTCGGGCGGCCCTGTTCTGGCTCTTCGTCGGCATACCGCTTGCGTGGGGCGTCTGGAATACGCTTCAGAAGGCGGTCGTCCTCTTCCACTAGTCGTGGCCCGGCGCCGCTTCGGTCGGCGCCGCGATGCAAAAATCGAGAACGACGCAATTTCCTTGGCTTATGGCAACGGCAACGGTGGCAGCCGCCCTGAGCGCCAATCTCGGGACCGCGCTGGCCGCGGCTCATCCGGTTTCGGATCGGGACGACCTTGTTCGCTTTGAACCTGTCCCAGACGCGGAAATTCAATCTCAACGCGCTCTTGAGAAACGGCGCAACCTACGCGTGGATCTAATTGTATCCGGCGACCTTGCGGCGCAAAGCGAGAGGGAGGTGCGCCCATCCGCGGCCGTCGCGAGGCCAGGAAGTGGGTTGGCGATGGCGATTGCCTGCGCCCTTTCGCTCGGCCTTTCCATCCTGCTCGGGCTTGGCGGCGGTCGCGAGCCAATCCGTGCCTCATGAGTTGGGGGCGCCGTTCAAGCGCTCGGCGATGAAATCCGCGAGCGAGACGGTATCGTCGGGCGCGAACACCGGAAGGCCGCCCCCCGCGACCTCGTAGTCGGCGACGATGGCGATCACGTGCGGATCGGCGGGTCCCAGCGGATCGGTCGATTGGGCATCGCGACGTCGCACTTCAATCTTGGGGATCGGCGCGCTCTTGTAGCCCTCGACGATGACGAGATCGGCCGGAGACAGCCATGAGAGGACCTCGGCGAGGTCCGGCTCGAACTCGTCGGCGAGCTCGTGCACGATCGCCCAGCGGTGTCGCGAGACGACGGCGACCTCGGTTGCTCCCGCGCGCCGGTGGCGGCTGCTGTCCGTGTCAGCCGCATCGATCTCGATGTCATGGTGGGCATGCTTCACGGTCGCGATGCGCCATCCCCGGCGCACGAGCTCCTCGATGAGGCGCACGGCGAGCGTCGTCTTGCCCGAGCTTTTCCAGCCGACGATACCGATGACCGGGGGTGTCGGCGCATCCGAGATCATGAGGCGAGAATAGCGCGTGCTTCCTCGAGCTCCGAGGGCGTGTTGGCATTGAGGAATGGGTCGACACGGCGCCCGCCGCGCATCTCGGCCGGAAACGCGACGGTGACCGTCTCATGCCGTCCGGCAAACGCCGAGACCTGGCGCTGGCCGCCAAGCAGTGCAGCCTCGATGTCATTGGCGAGGGTGAGGGGCCACAGTCCGACGACGTGATGGACAGCGCCTTGCGAGGCGGCGAGTGCGATGGCATTGGGCCTCTCGGCCACTGCGGCCAGCAGGCGCGGGACGAGATCGGCAGGAAGGAACGGCGCATCGGCGGGTGCGCTCGCGAGGTAGCAGGTCTCCGGCGCGTGGCTCGCCGCCCAGGCCATTCCGGCGAGGAGGCCGGCGAGCGGGCCGGCGTGGCCAGGCACCGTGTCGGCGACGACGGGCAGGCCGAATAGCGAGAAGCGCTGCGGATCGCCATTGGCGCTCACGATCACGCGCGCCGTCTGCGGCGCGAGCGCGTCGACGACATGGGCGAGCAAGGGCTTGCCGCCGAGGTCGAGGAGCGCCTTGTCGCCTTGCCCCGGCGCTCCGAACATGCGCTGCGACCGGCCGCCGGCAAGCACGAGCCCCGTGACAAGGCTCTTTGAGGCCACGCTTTCGCTGAACGGGCTGGCCGCCATCTCACGCACTTGCCTCTCGCATCCTCAAAGTCGTGTGCGCCCGCATCCTAGTGCGCGCCAGCCGGGTTCGCCATGTCTCCAAATGAAAACCGCCGGAGAAGGCTCCGGCGGCTCCCTAGTCTTGGTCGCGGCGCTCTCTCAGGTGGCGATGTAGTGGCCGCCGTTGACGTCTAAGCAGGCGCCGGTGCAGAAGCCCGCCTCGTCGGCCGCGAGGAACGCGACCGCGCGCGCGATCTCCTCGGCGGCCCCGAGCCGCCCCACCGGAATGAGCGGCAGGATCTTGCTCTCGAGCACGTCCTTGGGCACGGCCATCACCATCTCGGTGGCGATATAGCCGGGTGCGATCGTGTTGACGGTGATGCCCTTGGCGGCGCCTTCGAACGCAAGCGCCTTGGTGAAGCCGTGCATGCCGGCCTTGGCCGCCGAGTAATTGGTTTGGCCCATCTGGCCCTTGCGGCCGTTGATCGACGAGATGTTGATGATGCGGCCGAAGGAGCGGGCGCGCATGGAGTCGATGACGAGCCGGCACATGTTGAAGACGGAATAGAGATCGGTCCTCATGACCTGATCCCACTGCTCGAACGTCATCTTGTGCAGCATCGCGTCGCGCGTGATGCCGGCATTGTTGACCAGGATGTCGATGGGGCCGACCGCCTTGGTGATGTCGGCGATGCCCTTCTCGCAGGACGCATAGTCGCCGACATCCCACTTGTAGACCGGGATTCCGGTCTCGACCTGGAACTGCTGTGCGGCGGCATCGTTGCCCGCGTAGTTCGCGGCGACGCGGTAGCCCTTGTTCTTGAGCGCGATGGAGATGGCGTGGCCGATGCCACGCGTGCCTCCGGTTACGACGGCAACACGCGTCATGAGTGAACATCCTCCCTGGGTATTTTTTCTCGAGTTGGGGCGAGCTCAAATTTCCCTCCCCATGCTTCCATGGGGAGAGGGCTAGGGTGAGAGGCGGAAGCTTCTGCTCCGACTGATCGCGTCCCTCACCACAACCCTCTCCCCATGACGAATGGGGAGAGAGAAATCTCGTCAGTCGCGGGCGACGCACATGGCGACGCCCATGCCTCCGCCGATGCAAAGCGTCGCCAGGCCTTTCTTGGCGTTACGCCGCTTCATCTCGTAGAGCAGCGTGGTCAAGATGCGCGCGCCGGAAGCCCCGATCGGATGGCCGATCGCGATCGCCCCGCCGTTGACGTTGACCTTGTCGGTATCCAGGCCGAGCCCCTTGTTGACGCACAAAGCCTGGGCGGCGAAGGCCTCGTTCGCCTCGATGAGGTCGAGGTCCTTGATGCTCCAGCCGGCCTTCTCGAGCGCCTTCTTCGTTGCGGGTATGGGGCCCGTGCCCATGATCGAGGGATCGACGCCCGCGTGCGCCCACGACACGATGCGCGCGAGCGGCGTGATGCCCCGCTTCTTGGCTTCGGCCGCCGTCATCAGCACGACCGCCGCAGCGCCGTCGTTGAGGCCCGACGCGTTCGCGGCCGTGACCGTGCCTTCCTTGGGGTCGAACGCGGCACGCAGTTTCGCGATGCCCTCGAGCGTCACGCCGTCCTTGATGTACTCGTCCTGATCGACGACGGTCTCGCCCTTCTTGGTCTTTATGGTGACCGGCGCGATCTCGTCCTTGAACTTGCCGGCCTTCTTGGCGGCCTCGGCCTTGTTCTGCGACGCAACAGCCAACTTGTCCTGTTCCTCGCGCGTGATCTGCCACTGCTTGGCGATGTTCTCGGCAGTCGTGCCCATGTGGTAGTTGTTGAAGGCGTCCCAAAGGCCGTCCTTGACCATGGTGTCGATGAACTTGACGTCGCCCATCTTCGTGCCTTCGCGCAAGTGGGCGGCGTGCATGGCTTGGCTCATGCTCTCCTGGCCGCCCGCGACGACGATCGAGGAATCCCCGGTCTTGATCTGCTGCATGCCGAGCGCGACCGCGCGCAGGCCCGATCCGCAGATCTGGTTCATGCCCCAGGCCGGCGTGTCGACCGGGATGCCGGCGCCGATCGAGGCCTGCCGGGCGGGTCCCTGCCCCTGACCGGCCGTCAGGATCTGACCGAGAATGACTTCCGAGACCTCGCCGGGCTCAACCTTCGCGCGCTCGAGAGCCGCCTTGATGGCGACGATGCCCAGTTCGTGCGCGGGTAGGCTCGCGAGCGAGCCGTTGAACGCGCCGACTGGCGTGCGCGCCGCGCTAGCAATGACGATCGTGTCCTTGTCCGCACTCATGAGTGCCGCCTCCATGGGGGAGATCAATGTTTTGTGTTGTGATCTGACGGATGTTCCGACGCAATTGGCCTTTCGCAGGGCTTTTCACGACCAGGAACACCCGATACGTAAGACAGTGCGCCAGTCGGCGCCAAGAGCCGCTTCGGCACTTCGCGCTCTGTTAACTAGCGGGAGAGAAAGCCGTCTTTGACATAAATCATGGCGCGACAGCTGGAAGCTACGATAGCAGCAAGCCCTTAGTACCTGCAATTGCGTCGTAGTCGTCAAATGCTCCCAAGCATGGTGCACTTGGGTCTGGCAAGTGGGTGCCCCACTGTGTTACGATGCCGCACTGCAAAAAAACCGCGTGACTTAGGCGTGCATTGAATGGCCCAGGCGATGCTCAACAAAAGCGAAACACAGCCCGAAAAAAAAGAGGCCGTCGTCATCAAGAAATATGCCAATCGGCGCCTCTACAATACTGAGACCAGCACGTATGTGACGCTCGAAGATCTTGCACAGATGGTGCGCAGCGACAAGGACTTCGTCGTCTATGACGCAAAGTCGGGCGACGACCTCACGCACGCCGTGCTGACCCAGATCATCGTCGAGCAGGAAAGCCGCCAGGGCGGCCAGACGCTGCTCCCCATTCCATTCCTGCGTCAGCTCATCCGCTTCTACGACGACAATATCGGCCGCCTCGTGCCGAGCTACCTCCAGTTCAGCCTCGAGAATCTCGTCAAGGAGCAGGAGAAATTCCGCTCGCTGTTTGCCAATGCCTTCGCCAATCCGGCGGCGGCCTTCGAGGCCTACCAGGAGCAGGCGCGCAAGAACATGGCGATGTTCGAGCAGGCGATGTCGATGTGGACCTCCTTCGGATCGGCGGGATTGCCGGGCACCAAGCGCACGTCGGGCAGCGAGCCCGTCGCGCCCGGGCGCCCCGAGGCCGGCGCCGAGGCGCCGCGCGCCGAAGAGATCGACGATCTCAAGATGCAGCTAGCCGCGATGCAGGAGCGCCTCGAGCGGCTGTCAAAGGCGCGCGAGTAGGTTCGAGCGGCATCATGCGCGGCCGGGATCGAGCGCGGCCTCGAGCGCGTCCAACTCCAATGGCTCTCCGTAGAGAAAACCCTGCAGGTAGGTGACGCCCGCGCTTTTCAACAGCGCCGCCGTCGCCTCGTCGGCCACCCATTCGGCCACGGTCTCCATATCGAGGGACTTGGCGATGTCGATCGCCGACCTGACGAAGGCTTGGCCGCTCGGGTGCCGAGCCAGGCCCTCGACCAAGGCTCCGTCGATCTTGAGCATGTCGACGTCGAGGTGCTTCAGCGTCTTGAGCGAGGCATAGCCCGCGCCGAAGTCGTCGAGCGCGGTGCGACAGCCCATCTCGCGCAGCGTCGCGACGAAGGCTCTCGCTCGCTCGATATCGTCGATCGCCGCCGTCTCCGTGATCTCGATGGTGAGACGATGAGTGAGCTGCCGGCTGCCCTCGGTGAGCCGGGTCAGCAATTGCAGCCAGTCGCCGTCGCCGGCCGTGCGCGAGGAGACGTTGAGGGCAAGGCGCAAGGCGGGACGCTGCTTCAATAGGGCGACGGCCTCGGCGAGTGTGCGGGCGTCGAGCGGCCGGCTGAGACCGACGGGCTCGGCGAGCGCGACGATCTCGTCGGCCGGAATGAGCTTGCCGTCGGCTCCCGCGAGCCGCAGGAGGCACTCATAGAGCGCGGGCTCTCCCGTCTCCGCGGACACGATCGGCTGGAATGCGAAGCGCAAGCGGTTCGCCTCGAGGGCGGACATCACGGCGCGCGCGATCTCGATGTTGCGCTCGCGGGCGGATCTCGCGGCGCCTAGCGCCTCATGGGCGACGAACGCGCCGGGCCGGGCGAGATGGAGGGCGTCGACCGCATGGCGCAACGCTTGCGCGACCGTGCGCGCGCCGCCCGGAATGTCAACGCCGCCGATCGAGATAGTGGCCGCGAGCGGGCAGGCCGAGGTCTCAAGCCTTGCATTGCGTACGGCCGCGGCGAGGCCCTCGGCGGCCGCGCGCATCGCCTCGGGGCCGCAGTCGTCGAGGATGATGGCGATCCTGTTCAACTCGTAGCGCTCGATGAGGCCGCCCGCCGGCAATGACTTCTCGATCACCCGCGCCGCCGCTCCGACGAGCTCCTCGCCGATATCGGCGCCGAAGCTCGCGTTGAGCGCCGCAAAGTTGTCGACCGCGGCCACGAGTAGGGCTGCGGAGCGGTCCGTCGTCTCGTTGCGGGCGAGGGCCGCGCCGAGCGCCTCGGTCAAACGCGCGCCGGCCGTCATTCCGGCTCGCTCGTCACTGTCCGCGGCGGCTCCGGCTCGATCACTATTGATCGCTGCTGCCGAAGCCGATGTCGCGCTTGGCGACCCGGATGCCGATCGTGAAGCCGGCGATAACGTCGATGAGCAGTGCCACCAGGATCAGGAAGAAGACCGATGTCGAGGCCTGCGGCACGAGCAGGAACTCGATCAAGGCGGCGATGAAGATCAGCATCGACAGCCCGTGATCGACGAGCGAGGCGGTGGTCGTATAGGTCGCTTTGAGGATCTCGATGAACAGCACGACCAGCGTCACGACGAGAATGAGATCGCCCCAGGTGAACGACCAGCGCGCGCCGCTCATCATGGGCAGGCTGAAGATCTCGCTGGCAAGGAGGCTGCGCGCGGCTGCCGCGCCGTCCGTCGAGGTGTCGGCGCCAGTGAGGCCCGAGAACAGCACAACGACGTTGTAGAGGATGAACGCTAAAATCGTGAGCGGAATGGCTCTCAGCGACATGTGCTTCTCCCTGCCTTGCCAGCCGTGACGACGACCCCCGTCTATCCTCTCGCGGAATTGCCCGTTTCACAAGCAATGCGGGAGGAGGCAATGCGGTCGGTTGCGGCCCTGTTGCCGGCCGTCAACGGCGCGCCGGCCAATCCGCAACGTTTCGATCAGATTTCCGACTTGGGCTCGAGGATCTGCCGGCCGCGATATTTGCCTGTCTTGAGGTCGATATGGTGCGGGCGACGCAGCTCGCCGCTCTCCTTGTCCTCGACATAGGTCGGCGCCGCCAGCGCATCGTGCGACTGGCGGAAGCCCTTCTTCATGCGCGAGGTCTTTTTCCTGGGTACGGCCATGAGCTTACTCCGCTAGAGTAAGGCGTGGACGCAGGCACTCCCGCGCGCTCGCCGCCTCAACCTTCAGGCGCGGCTTATACTCACAATCAAATCCCGGCGCCAGCCCCCCGGCTGGCCGCATTCCGTGAGCTTCGACGAAGCCCGGTGACGATGTCGAGGCCGCGGGCCTCGGCGACGAACTCCTCCGGCGTGAACAGGCCGAAGCAGGCCCGCGCGCCCGGCTCGACGCTTTCGTTCCGTGCAAGGCGGCGCGCGACGATCGCGGCCGGGATCGCCGGGACATAGGGGCCATGGCCGCTCCCGGCGATGAGGTGCCAGGAGATCTGGCACTCGCGGCCCTCCGCTCCCTTCCCAGTGAGATCGACGGTCATGCCGCCGCGATCGCTGCCGAGAAAGGAAAGCCGCCGCTTGACGGCGAGCAGCGGGCCGGCGAGACGACGGGGATCGCCGATGAGGCGGGCGCGGGCAAGGCCAGCGAGACCCCAAAGACCGAGATGGAAGCCCGCCACCTCGAGGCCCGCCCCGAACCGCACGGTCTCGAGCTCGGGATAGTGCTCGGGCAGGAGCGCGAGGTCGGGCACGTCGACATCGGCGAGCCACCGCCGGCCGAGTCCGGGAAACGTCTTCCGCCTCAGTCCCTGCCATCCGTGGAGGGTGCGCCTGGCGCCTCCCTCCAACGCTTCGATCGGACGCCCGAGACCGGCGAGAATCGAGGCGACGGTGGCGCTGCCGGGGTCGAAACTGTTCCCGGGCGAAATCGCGATCTCGATGCTTTCGAGCCGGGCGAGTTCGGGAGCGTATGCGGCGGCGACAGCGGAGGAGAGGCCGGGCACCGAGCTCGCCCCGGACACGACCTCGACGCCGGCGGCGCGCGCGGCAGTATCCAACGCGACGATGCCGGTGACGAATGCGCGAGAGTCCGCGAGGTCGACATAGTGGCACCCGGCTCCGATCGCCGCCCTCGCCAGAACGTAGCCGTCGGACTGGAACGGACCCGAGGCATTGATCACGACCGACGGCGCAAGCGCCCTGAGATCGGCCGCGTCCATGCAGGCCGCGTCGAGCGTTGCGTGGCCGACGGTAGCCGCTGCGGTAGCGGAGAGCCTGGCGGCGGCCTCCTTGGCGCGCGCCTCATTTCGCCCCGCGATGACAAGCTCGAGGCCGGCATCGCGCGCGAGCAGCTCGCCGGCGCGTGATCCGAACGCGCCGTAGCCGCCGACAATCAAGATGCGCGCCACGCTAGCCTCGCACGCCCGTCCCATCCAAGCCGGCGATCATCCGTTTCCGCCCGATTTCGTAGGCCTTTGTTGACGGTGCCGATGGCACTTTTGCCGCGTCCTGGGCCATGGCCAAAGCATTGGCTAACCATAGCTCGAGGCTGGTCATTCTATGGGCCTGTGCCGAAATGTGCGGCAAGTCAGTCCGCCTCGGAGACTTGCCCCTCAGCCGACTTGACGCATGACGCGCGCCATTTGCTCGGCGGCGCGCCAATTGCGCTCAATTCTTTGCCTGCTGTCTCCAAATGAGCAAGCTGGATGGGGTGCTTACTGCGGGCGGGCGCACACATGCTTGCTGGCGCGCGTCGCGCTCGGCAGCCATGGGAACGCATCATTAAGGCACCTCCCGACACTGTCCCGGACAAGTTCGGTCGGGAGCATTTCTCATGTCCAATCGGCACTGTGTAGACGGGAAGGCGAGCCGCCGTTCCGCTCCGCGGGCAATGCCGAAGCCGTCGCGCCGGAAGCGGAAAAAAGCAGGGGTCGAGCAGGGGGCTCCGGCGGTGGCCGACAAGGCCGCGCTCGGAGCTGCGCGCGCCATCGCCGCGACCGCGCTCGAGAGTGCGCGGGCCGCCGACGCACGCCTGCGCGAGGCGATCGATATCCTTCCGCAGGGCATCGTCTTCCTCGATGCCGAAGGCCGCTACGTGCTGTGGAACAAGCAGTACGCTGAGATCTACAAGCGCAGCGCCGATCTGTTCGAGGTCGGGCGCCGTCTCGAGGATACGCTCAGGATCGGCGTCGCGCGCGGCGACTATCCGGAGGCCAAGGGCCGCGAGGAGGAGTGGCTCGCGGAGCGCCTCGAGAAACTCTACGCGCCCGGTCAGCGCCACGAGCAGTGGCTTTCGGACGGCCGCTGCATCCTGATCGAGGAGCGCGCGACGAGCGACGGCGGCATAATCGGGCTGCGCGTCGACATCACGGAAATGAAGCATCGCGAGGCCTCGTTCCGGCTGATGTTCGAGGAAAATCCGGTGGCGATGTTCGTCTTCGACCAGGAGACCAAGGCCATCCTCGCGGCCAACAAGGCCGCGCTCGACCACTACGGGTTCAGCCGCGACGAGATGCTCGTAGAGGTCGCTTCTCGATCTGCATGACGCCAAGGATCATGCTGAGCTCGACAACCTCTATCACTCGTCCCCGGAAGTCTTCGCGGGCCGCACGTGGGTGCACAGGCTCCGCGACGGGCGCGCGATCGACGTCGCCATCTACTCGCGCCCCATCGTGCACGATCGCAAGCCCGCCGTCCTCTTCGCGGCGATCGACATTACCGCGCGCAAGAGGGCGGAGGCGAAGGCGGCCTACCTCGCCCACCACGACGCGCTGACGGGCCTTGCCAATCGAACTCTTCTGCGCGAGCGTCTCAACGAGTTGCTACGCCATTCGCGCCGCGGCAAGGAGCAGACTGCCGTAGTCTGCATCGACCTCAACAATTTCAAGGCCGTGAATGAAGAGCTCGGCCATCGCGCCGGCGATAGCGTCCTGCAGGCGATCGCGCTTCGCATTCGCGGCCTGATGCGCGACAACGATCTTGCGGCGCGCCTCGGCGGCAACGAGTTCGCCGCGATCATCCCCGGCGTCGCCGGGCCGGACGAAACGAGCGCCATCGCCGAGCGTCTCATCCGCGCCGTGAGCGAGCCGTGCGAGGTCGGCGGCCAGATGGCGCGCGTCTTGGCGACGATCGGCATCGCCATTGCGCCCGGCGACGGCGACGAGGCCGACCTTCTGCTCGCCAACGCCGGCATGGCGCTGTTTCAGGCGAAGGAGGAGTGTCGCGGGGGCCTGCGCTATTTCGAGCCCGAGATCAACGCACGCGCACAGACGCGCCGGCGCATGGAGGCGGACCTGCGCGCGGCGCTCGCCGAGGGCGGCCTCGAAGTGCATTATCAACCGCTCACCGACCTCAAGACCGGAGAGATCACGGGAGCCGAGGCGCTCGTGCGCTGGCCGCATCCCGAGCTCGGGTTCGTCTCGCCGGCGGAGTTCATCCCTCTCGCCGAGGAGTGCGGGCTCATCGCTCCGCTCGGCGCCTTCGTCCTCAAGCGCGCTTGTGCCGACGCGATGGCCTGGCCGGACGGAGCCAAGGTCGCCGTCAACATATCCCCGCTCCAGTTCCGCGCCGGGACGGCCTTCGCCGCCGTCGCCGACGCGCTCGAGGCATCTCGCCTCCCCCCGTCGCGCCTCGAGATCGAGATCACGGAGACGATCTTTCTCGAGCGGTCCGGGCAGGTGCTCGATGCGCTGCATGCGCTGCGCGATCTCGGCGTGCGCGTCGCCATGGACGATTTCGGCACCGGCTATTCGTCGCTCTCCTATCTGCGCAGCTTTCCCTTCGACAAGATCAAGATCGACCGCTCCTTCGTGAGCGAGATCGCGACCAAGGCCGAGAGCCAGGCGATCGTGCGCGCCATCGCCGGCATCGGAGCGAGCCTCGGAATTACGATCACGGCCGAAGGCATCGAGACGGACACCGACCTCGCCCATGTCAGGGCGGCCGGATGCGACCAGGGCCAGGGCTATTTCTTCAGCAAGGCGTGTCCACAGGCCGATCTGCTCGGCCTTTTCCGCGCGAGCCGCGCCGGCTCGTGAGCGGCGCTCTCGACTAACCGCTCGTCTTGGACGACGGCATCTTGGCCTCGGCCGGGGCGTGACCGGAGCCGCTGGCGATGCGGTCGGAAAGCGCCAGGAGCACGCTCGAGACGACGAAGACGACGTGGATGATGACGAGCCACATCACGTCGCGGTCGGAGACCTCCCGGATCGACATGAACTGTTTGAGGAGCTGGATGGCCGAGATGGCGACGATCGAGGAAAGGAGCTTCAGCTTCAACGTGCCGAAGTCGATCGTGCCCATCCACTCGGGCCAGTCCTTGTGCCCGCTGTGGTCGATGCGCGAGACAAAGTTCTCGTATCCCGACAGGATCACGATGATAAGCAGCGAGCCCGTGAGCGTGAGGTCGACGAGAGCGAGTACGCCGAGGATCACCTCTGTTTCGGTCGAGGTGAATGCATGGCTCGCGATGTGGAGGAGCTCGGCGGCGAATTTGATGAGCAGCACGACGAGCGACACCGCGAGACCGAGGTAGAACGGTGCGAGCAGCCACCGGCTCGCGAAGACGACCGTTTCGAGCGCGTGCTCGATCTTCTCGGAGGGGCTTCGGCTCATGTCTGTCTCTGTCCTGCCTTTGGATACGGGTCGGGTCAATCGCCTATGGCGCTCTATGACACGCTGTTCCTCCGACGGGCAAGGTGTCAGCGGCGGTGGCGATCGTGCCGCCTCTCGGGCAGCGGGCCGCCGAGCCCGCTCATGCGGCTTGCGCCCGGCTCGTTGGCATTGTCGCCGGCCGAGGCAACTGCGGGCTCGGGGCAGGCCTCGCGAATGGCGCCGAGCGCCGGGTGCGTCCGGCCCTTCTTCTTGTCGCTCTCGCCATTCGCGGTCTCTTGCGCCTCGGGCTCGAGGGCTCGCGTCCTCGATCCTGTAGCGGCCCTCGCACACGCTGATGCGCGGGGCGCGATGCGTGCGCTCGAAGGAATCGTAGCCCTCCTTGAGATTGGCCCAGAAGCCTGCCCACTCGCTCGCCCTTTGCGCGGCCATGTTCGCTTCCGTCATGCGGAACGGGAACACGTGGACCGGGACGTAGCGCTGCTCGCCTCTGAGCGCGGCTTTGACCAGCCCGTAGATCTCGGCGATGACCGGGTCGGTCATCGCGACGCAGCCCACCGAGGAGCAGCCGCCGTGCACGAGAATGTACGACCCGTCACGCTTCTGCTTGCGGTCGAAGGCGTTGGGGAATCCCAGGTTGAGCGCGATCGGCCAGCGGCCGAGCCTATAGAGCTGGCGCGAGGCGAGCGTATAGAAGCCCTCCGGCGTCTGCTTGTCGCCCTCGCGCAGCTTGGGACCGAGCGTGCCCGACCAATGGCAAATGGGGTAGGTGGCGAAAAGAACGTAGGCGCCGTCGCGCTCCAACCAGACCTCGAGCTCGGAGGAGGCCTTGAAGATGCGGATCAGGACCGGCGCGCCGGCCTTGAGCCCCATGCCGGCCAAGCGCTCCTCGAGGTATTTCGTGCTGGGAGTTCCCGGAAGCGGCAGGCGGCCCTCGGCGGCGGCGCGCTGACGCTCGATGCGGTCGGGAGCGACGTCATTGAGCTCGATCGACACCGCCGAGGCGCTAGCCGTGCCCAGAATGACAGCGAGCCCGGCGCCAATCGCCGATGGGAGCACGCGCCTGATCTGCGACGGTTGCGCGTCGGTCCTCACGTGTCGGTCTCCGCGAAATCCGGCGGCAATGGGCCCTCTCGGCGCATCTGGATGGTAACGCTCATCGATGGCTTGATAGCTTGCGCCGGCGAACAGAGCACGGACCGGCCGAATGGGAAACTATAGACTCCGCTTATCTCTAATCAGCTAACTCTCAGTCCGCATTATAGCTTCACTGACGATCATGTCCGCAAGCCTCATGCGGCGGGCTTGGCCGCCGGGCACTTGGCCTCGATCGGCGCGGCTCCATCATCGGGCGTCTGCCCGGCCTCGAACGCATACTTGCCGCCGCATAGGGTGACCTTCGGCGGCAGGCGGCTTGCTTCGAAGAGATCGTAGCCGGGCTTGAGCCCGCGCCAGAACGGCAGCCGCTCGTCCCCGCGATGCAGATCGAGGTTCGCCTCCGTCATGCGGAAGGGAAAGACCTGGACCTGGAATCGCTTCTGGCCGCCGCCGAAGGCCGCCGTGACGATGCGCCAGATCTCGTCGATGACGGGGTTGGTCATGGCGAAGCAGCCGATCGAGGAGCACCCGCCGTGCACCATGATCAGCGAGCCCGTCCGCCCGTTGGCGCGGTCGAAGGCGTTCGGGAACCCGAGATTGAACGAGCGGTGCCAGCGGCTGTTCGGGTTGAGCGCCTGCTCGTCGACGAGGTAGAAGCCCTCCGGCGCCTGCCGGTCGCCCTGGACGAGCTTGGGGCCGAGCGCGCCCGACCACTGGCACACGGGATAGGTTGCGAAGTGCTCGAAGCGCCCGTCGCGGAGCAGCCACAGCTCGAGTTCGAACTCGCGCTTGAAGATGCGCACGAAGATCGGCGCGCCGAGTGCGGTGCCATGGGCCTTGAGACGTCCCGCAAGATCGTCGAGATCAGGCGTTCCCGACAAAGGTAGGCCCATGCCGGCGAGCGTCGCGCGCCGCGCCCGCTCGGCGCGGATCCACTGCTGCTCGGCGTCGCCGAACCAGAGCTCCTGGTAGCGCAGCGCGATGAGCGACGCGGCGACGAGAAGCAGGAGGATGGGCACGGCAAAGCGCCGCTTGCGACGGCGCGTCCTACCGGAGGAGCCCGCCGGGGCAGGCGCATTCGCGGGGCTTGGGTTTTGCTTTCCGCCCAAGCGCGCCCGTCACTGGCTGCTGTAGCCGAGCGCCGAGACGCCGGTCGGCAGCACGCCGGTGAGGACCGTATCTTCGCCGGCGCCGGTCTCTTTCGCCGCGACGGCGGCCACATCGCCCGGCTCGCGCACCTTGGGGCCCGGCACCGTGATGCGCTCGGAGGCCAGCTGCCATTCGGCCGGGCGCGGGGCGAACGGCTCGATCAGCGGCCGCTGGAACGGCGGACAGCGGCCCTCCGGGTTGACGCGCCCATATGCCGGCATCAGCACGTTGACGACATAGCGGCGCTCGCAGACGGCGATGGTGGGTGGCACACGCGTGATCTCGAAATTGTCGTAGCCTTCCTTGAGCGTCTTCCAGAAAGCGTACCACTTGTGACCCTTGAAGCGCGCGAGCTTCTCGTCCGTCATGCGGAACGGAAAGGCGTGGACCTCGATGGCGGGCTGGCCGCCGTTGAACGCGTCGCGCGCGAGCCCGTAGATCTCCTCGGCGAGCGCGTCCGTCATCGCATAGCAGCCGGCCGACTTGCACTTGCCGTGCACCATGACGGAGCTGCCGGTGCGATTGAGCGACCGGTCGTAGGCGTTGGGATAGCCGAGGTTGAAGGCGAGGTAATACTGCGAGTCCGGCTTCATCTGCTCGCGGGCGATGGTGTAGAAGCCCTCGGGCGCCTGCTTGTCGCCTTGCTCGAGCTTGGGGCCGAGCTCGCCCGACCAGTTGCAGATGGGGTAGGTCTTGAAGTGGTAGAAGCGCCCGTCGTCGCGCGCCTTCCAAACCTCGAGCTCGGATTCTTCCTTGAAGATGCGGATGAAGATCGGCGCGGAGGCGTACATCCCCTTCTTGCCGAGGAGCGAGACGGTCTCTAGGGCGAGCGGCTGATCGGCAGGCGGGATCTGCGGCGCGTTGGAGCACGCCGACAGCACCAGAGCGGTTGCAAGCGCGGCCAGTCCCGCGCGCAAACCTGTCATGGGCTCTCCCCCAGGATGATCAAACGCATACGCAATCCCCCCGGCGCAGCGTCACCATCTCCTTCCTTCCGTAAACAACCAGTTAACTTCACGGAATCGCTTGAGTTTTGGGACGACTCCGGAGCCGTGTCAAGACCGGGAGTATCCTCACGAATGCGGCCAGCGTGGGGCGCGCAGGGCTCGGGCGTGAACATATAAGCTGTTGATCTCGCCCGCGCTATTGCCCGCGTCTGACGCCGACGGCCGGCCCCGACGGACCGGCCCCGCGTGTGCTTTTGGCAACTCGATCGTCCGATTGGCTAAAACCGGAAATAGATCGAGACGCCCGGCCGCCACCAGCGACGGCGATAGGGGTAGTAATACGGCGAGTAATACGAGGAATAGTAGGGGTAGTAGTAGGGGCGGTAACGCCAATGACGCCGGTAACCGTAGTGGCGGCGCCAATGGCGGTGGTAGCCGTAATGGCGGTGCCCGCGCCATCCGCGCCAGCCTCGGTACCGCACCTCCTCGACGAGGCCTTGGGTCAGGTGATCCGCCGTTGCCGTCTTGCCGGCCGTCACGAGCTGGGATTTTGACGGCGTTGCGGTGAGGAGCATGGCGCTGCCGACGAGGGTGACTGCGAGCGCCATCATCTTCTGTGTGGTTTTTTTCATGGCGTTTCCTCTTGTGGGCGTTGACGACCCACTTCGCAATGTTGACTACCGATCCCGAGCGTGAGCATTGACCCAACACAAACTCCTGCACGGCGAATGTGTTTCAATCGAGGACGGCGCACGACGCGGATGTGCATCGCTCTTCACATTTTGAGGAACGCTGGGAGGTCGAGATCGGCGTCGATCTCGTCCTTTAGTGTGGTGCAGATGCCGTGCTGGAATGACTAGAGCGTGAGCGTCGAGATGGATCACGATTGCGATCCATATCGAACATCGCTCACGCTCCAGACGATAAGTCAGGCCCCGCTTCCGCGAGGCTTTCTCAAGGCGCCATGTCGAACAGCAGGATCTCGGCATCCTCTGCCGCGCCATCGATCCGCAGCCGGCCGCCGCGCCCGATCGCGACGCCGTCGCCGGCGGTCACGCGTTCACCGTTCACGATGGCCGAGCCGCGCGCAACCTGGACCCAGGCCAGCCGCCCGTCGCCGATCGTGTGCTCGACGGCATCGTCCCTGCCGATGAGCCCGGCGTAGAGATCGACGTCGCGGTGGATCGTGACCGAGCCGTCGCGGCCGTCGCGCGAGCCGACAAGGCGAAGCCGCCCGCGCTTCTCCTCGGGCGAGAAGGTCTTCTGCTCATAGCTCGGCGCAATCCCGCGGCGCTCCGGGATGATCCAGATCTGCAGGAAATGCACGGGCTCGGTCTCTGACGCGTTGAACTCGCTGTGGCGGATGCCGGAGCCCGCCGACATGCGCTGCACGTCGCCGGGCCGGATCACCGAGCCGGTGCCGATGCTGTCGCGATGCTCGAGCGCCCCGTCGAGGACATAGGAGATGATCTCCATGTCGCTGTGGGGGTGCGTGGGGAAGCCGCCGCCCGGCGCCACCCGGTCCTCGTTGATGACGCGCAACGGCCCGAAGTGCATGTGCGCCGGGTCATGATAGTGGCCGAACGAGAAGGTGTGGCGGCTGTCGAGCCAGCCGAAATTGGCCCGTCCCCGCTCGTCGGATTTGCGAAGGGTCAGCATGTATGCCTCCTGGTCCCGATTTCGGGAGCTACTAGGTTCGGCCCATAATTTGGTCTGTTGATCATCTGAAGACAATATTGGAGTATTTATCCAATCTGGTTCCAAATTGGATACAATAGGCAGACGCCAAATGGACAAGCTCGACGCAATGAACGCCTTCGTGAAGGTGGTGGCGAGCGGAGGCTATGCCGAGGCGGCGCGCACGCTCGGCCTCACGCGCTCCGCCGTCAGCAAGGCCGTGATGGAGCTCGAGCGCCTGCTCGGCGCGCGCCTCCTCGACCGCACGACGCGGCGCGTCACGCCGACGGAAGCGGGGCTCGCCTACTACGAGCGCTGCGTCGCCCTTCTCGCCGACGTCGAGGAGACCGAGATGCAGATCTCGCGCCTCCACGACGAGCCGCGCGGCGTGCTCAAGGTCAATGCGCCGATGTCGTTCGGCACGCTCTATCTCGCGAGCGCGGTCGCCGACTTCATGGCGCGCTACCCCGATCTCAGGATCGAGCTCACGCTCAACGACCGCTTCATCGATCCCGCTCGAGGAGGGCGTGGACGTGACCGTCGGATCGGGATCCTCGCCGATTCGAGCCTCATCGCCCGCCGCCTCGCGCCGGCCCGGCGCGTGCTCGTCGCCTCGCCCAGACTACATCGCCCGCCACGGCGCGCCGAGCGCGATCGGCGAGCTCGGCGAAGCACCGTTGCCTCAACTACGGCCAGATGGCGGCGGGCCAGCGCTGGCAGCTCACGCAGGGGGCGAAGACCGTCTCGGTGCAGATCGCCTCGAGCCTCTGCTCGAACAACGGCGAAGTGCTGCGGGCGGCGGCGCTCAAAGGCAACGGCATCACCAACCTGCCGACGTTTCTCGTCGGCCCCGACATCAAGGCCGGCCGGCTCGAGATCGTGCTCGCCGAGAACCCGCCGACGGAGCTCGGCATCCACGCGCTCTATGCGCCGAACCGCTACCTCGCGGCGAAGACGCGCGTGTTCGTCGACTTCCTCGTCGAGCGCTTCGGCGAGGCGCCCGCCTGGGACGCCTTCGCGAAGACGCGCTGACGCTGCGACGCACCCCGGCTCAGTCGACGCGCTCGTCGGGGTGGACCTCGAGCTCGATGAGCTCCTCGCCGCGCAAGAGCGCGACGGTAATCGCGCGGCCGATGCGCTCATGGTCGAGGATGCGGCTGATATCGTCGACGCCCGTCACCGGCGCGCCGTCGAGACGTGTCATGACGTCGCCCGCGCGCAATCCGGCCCGCTCGGCCGGGCTGCCGGCCTGCACATCGCGGATCGCCACGCCGCTTCCCTGCTTTAGCCCCGTGCGGTAGGCGGTGCGGCGCTGGAGCGGCACCTGCTCGCCGATGATGCCGAGCCTCGCGCGCCGCACGCGCCCGTGGCCCAGGATCTGCATGAGCACGTGGAGCGCCGTGTTCGAGGCGACCGCGAACGAGATGCCCTGCGCGCCGAGGATCATCGCCGTGTTGATGCCGACGACTTCCGCGCTCGAGTTGACGAGCGGGCCGCCGGAGTTGCCGGGGTTGAGCGCGACATCGGACTGGATGACGTCGCCGATCAGCCGCCCGTTCTGCGCGCGCAGCGACCGGCCGACCGCGCTCACGATGCCGGCCGAGACCGTCGACTGGAAGCCGAGCGGGTTGCCGATCGCGATCGCGAGCTGGCCCGGCCGCACCTGCTTCGAGTTGGCGAGCAGCGCGGTCGGCAGGTGGTCGGTCGTCTCGGCCCGCAGCACGGCGAGGTCGGTGTCGGGATCGCAGCCCAGGATGCGGCCCATGAACGAGCGCCCGTCGGCGAGCGTCAAGCGCATCTCGCGCGCGCCCTCGACCACGTGGTTGTTGGTGAGGAGGAGGCCGTCCGGAGACAGGATCACGCCGGAGCCCGCGCCCGCCGCGGGGCGCCCGCCGCGCTCGCCTCTGACGCCGACGTGCACGACGGCCGGCGCCACCGCCTCGACCGCGCCGACGACAGCCTGCGAGTAGGCGTCGAGGATGACCTCGTCGCGGTCCTCGCTGGTGGCCTGGTCCTGGCGCGCGGCATCCGGCTGCTGCCCCTGTCCGCTGAGAAATCCCAAATTGAGCATCTAGACCACTCCGTTGGGCGCCGATAGGAGACGCGAGCTGCGTTGCGGCTCACGGTCTCCCTCGGTCTCGTCAAATTGATGTCGCTATTAGGTAGGGGGCCGAATGCGGCATTACGAGGCCGCCCGACGAAGGGCCGCCGCCGTTACTGATATCCCATCGCGTGCCCATGAATGTGGAGCGCAGCCTTCGCTTTCGCCGGCGCCCCGGAAAAATCATGGGCAGAGGCGAGCTCCCACGCGTCGCGGAAGCGCGGGTCGTCGGTGCCAGCCAGGAGCTCGCCGGGCAGAAGCGGCCGATAGAGCTCGGCGAACGTTACGACGCGGTCGGGAGCCGCGCGCTGCATGAAGTGATGCGGCTTGAGCTCGCTCGGGTGATTGAGACCGGCGGCGGCAACGAGCTCGGCGAGCGCCTTGACGGTCTCGGCTTGGAACTGCGCGACGCGCACCGACTTCGTCGGCACCGAGATCGCGCGCTGGCGCGTCACGTCCTGGGTTGCGACGCCGGTCGGGCAATGGCCCGTATGGCACTGTTGCGCCTGGATGCAGCCGACGGCGAACATGAAGCCGCGCGCGGCATTGCACCAGTCGGCCCCGAGCGCCATGACGCGCGCCATGTCGAAGGCCGACGTGATCTTGCCGGACGCTCCGATCTTGATGCGGTCGCGAACGTTCGCCCCGACGAGCGCCGAATGGGCGAAGGTGAGCCCGTCGCGCAGCGGCGTGCCGATGTGGTCCATGAACTCGAGCGGCGCCGCGCCCGTCCCGCCTTCCGTGCCGTCGACGACGATGAAATCCGGCGTCACTCCGGTCTCGAGCATCGCTTTGACGATGCCGAGGAACTCCCAGGGGTGGCCGAGGCAAAGCTTGAAGCCGGTGGGCTTTCCAACCGAGAGCCGGCGCAGCTTGGCGATGAAGAGCATGAGCTCGATCGGCGTCGAAAACGCGCCATGACGGGCGGGCGAGATGCAGTCTCGCCCGACCTCCACGCCGCGGATGCGAGCGATCTCGCGCGTCACCTTGGCGGCCGGCAGCACGCCGCCGTGACCAGGCTTGGCGCCCTGGGAGAGCTTGATCTCGATCATCTTGACTTGAGGCGCGGCTGCAGCCTCGGCGAACTTGTCGAGCGAGAACGTGCCGTCCGTGTTGCGGCAGCCGAAGTAGCCCGAGCCGATCTCCCAGATGAGATCGCCGCCGTGCTCGCGATGATAGGCCGAGATCCCGCCTTCGCCCGTATCGTGGGCGAAGCCGCCGATCTTGGCCCCCTTGTTGAGCGACCTGATGGCGTTGGCCGAGATCGAGCCGTAGCTCATGGCCGAGATGTTGAACACGGACGCCGAATAGGGCTGCGTGCACTTGGGGCCGCCGATCATGATGCGGAACGGCTCGCGCACCGGCTCCTTGGGGGCGATCGAGTGATGCAGCCATTCGTAGCGGCTCTCGTAGACGTCGTACTGAGTCCCGAACGGGCGCTTGTCGAGCTCGCCCTTGGCGCGCTGATAGACGATGGCGCGCTTGTCGCGAGGAAACGGCGAGCCGTCCTTGTCCGCCTCGAAGAAGTATTGGCGCATCTCCGGGCGGATGTTCTCGAGCATGAAGCGCAAGTGGGCCGCGATCGGGTAGTTGCGCAGGATCGCGTGCTTCGTCTGCGTGAGGTCGCGAATGCCGAGCACGGCGAAGAAAGCGAAGAGAGCCAGCGGCGCGGCGAGATAGACGATCGCATCCGGGTTGCGCCAAAGGAGTACGGCGAGGCCCGCGGTGCCGAGGAGGGAGAGGCTCAGCAGAATATAGCGGGGCGTGATCGGCAGCAGGAAAAGGCGCATGGGCGTTCTCCCGTGGCGGGCTCATGCTTGCGGGGTCGGCTGCCTGCCCTCATACTACCCAATGTCTCATTGCCCTTTTTTGAAGGCCGGCACTCGCTCAATAGATTTCCGGCACGTACATCTCGGCCGGCACCGGGCCGCGGAGATAGTCGGGGTTGTGAACTCTCTCCGGCAGAGTGAGCGGCGGGTGCGCGATCTCCTGGTAGGGAATCTGGCTCAAGAGGTGATGGATGCAGTTGAGGCGGGCCCTCTTCTTGTCGACGGCCTCGACGATCCACCACGGCGCCTCGGGGATGCTCGTGTGCTCGAGCATCGATTCCTTGGCTTTCGTGTAGGTCTCCCAGCGGCGGCGCGACTCGAGATCCATGGGCGACAGCTTCCACTGCTTCAAGGGATCGTGGATGCGCATGTTGAACCGGAAATACTGCTCCTCATCCGTGATCGAGAACCAGTACTTGATGAGCTTGATGCCGGAGCGCACGAGCATGCGCTCGAACTCGGGGACCGAGCGGAAGAACTCCTCGACGTCCTGCTCCGTGCAAAATCCCATGACGCGCTCGACGCCCGCGCGATTGTACCAGCTGCGGTCGAAGAGAACGATCTCGCCCGCCGCCGGAAGATGAGGGACGTACCTCTGGAAGTACCATTGGGTGCGCTCGCGCTCGCTCGGGGCCGGCAGCGCCACGACGCGGCAGACGCGCGGATTGAGGCGCTGCGTGATCCGCTTGATGACGCCGCCCTTTCCCGCCGCATCGCGTCCCTCGAAGATCACGACCACCTTGAGACCTTGGGCGACCACCCAATCCTGCAGCTTCACGAGCTCGCCCTGGAGGCGGAATAGCTCCTGGAAGTAGAGCTTGCGCTCGATGCCCTCGATCTCGGGGTGCTCGGCGGCTTCGTCGAGCATGCCCGAGAGCCGCTGGTCGTCGATCTCGAGCTCGAGCTCCTCGTCGAAGCTGTCCAGCATCTCGGCCTTGATCTTGGCGGCCTTGTCGGAGCGGTCTGCAGACATGATCGAACCTAGGCGTTGCTATTGGAAATAAACAGCAGGAACGGCGAGGGCGGGTCGTCCTTATCGGCGATGAGCGAGCCGATGGCGGTGACGATGCCTCGCTCCTTGTTCTTCATCACGCCGTTGACCTCCCAGTCGGCATGGGATTTCAGGATCTCCTTCTCGACGTGGTCGAAAAAGACCGCGACGATCTCGTCGGCCGTGCGCTGCATGAGATCGCTTGGCCCTTCGAAAGTGTAGGCGCCTTCTCCATTGGTCGCGGCATCGAGCATTCGCGCATAGTAGGTCGACATGAGCCCTCCCCGTTGTCGGCGCAAAGAGGCGTTGTCGGCGTCTTCCATGACGGCTGAATGACAGTGCGCCGCGCCGAAGTTCTAGCGCGCCGCATCCATGCCGAGACTACGTTGTCTCGCACGTGAAGCCGAACACCGGTCAAGGACGGTAAGCGTTCTAGCCGCCGTGCTCGAGGCCGATGCGGCGCAGCACGGCCAAAGCGCTCCCGCGATGGCGGGGATCGCCGAGGAGCCTGTTGAGGGCGCGCACCGTGGACGCGAGTTGCCTGTTTGCCCGCAGCCGATGAAGGATCTCGACGAGGCGAGAGTCCGAGGACTCGCGCAGAGTGCCTAGTGCCGCGAGCTCGAGGTCGGCCAAATCCTTGTTATTGAGCATGATACTGACGCCTATACTTGCAGCACCCCGCTATCGTCACAATAGCGTCAAGCGGTACGACTTGGAAGACCTCTTTATTCTTCGCGGCGCGTTGTGCTCCTGCACCAACAGTCATCCCGGACGCCATGCGGCCACGGCGGTGACGTCTCGGAACACGTTCGCCCGCATGGCGATCTGGGACAGGGCCCATGCAGATACGTCTGCGCCTGCGGCTCCTGGGTCCCGGCTCTGTGCTCCTGGCTCGTCGCCATATCCCTCTCCCCACGGCCTTGCGATGGGGAGAGGGTAAGGGTGAGGGGCAGGATCTTCGCTGGAGCGCAAGTTGCTGCCCCTCACCCCACCCTCTCCCCGCAAGCGGGGAGAGGGGGAAGACGCCGATGTCCTCGCGGCCGTGAGCCCGAGGGGATGGAGGTGGGGAAGCGGGGCGCGGGATGCACCACGGGTCTTCCGTATGTTGAAACAAGGCGCAACGGCGCCCCGACCATGCCGGAGGCATGTCTCCGACATGACCGAGCTTTGCGTTGGGTGAAGCACGTCCCAACGTCCCGCGCCTCGCTTAGCCGCAAGCCTCCGCGGTACCGATGTTGCCACCGGCAATTGGCAGACGCGCCTGAGGGACACCGGCCGCGTCGGCCGGCCTTTCCCTCGGACTCGGGCCCGCCCCTCGCCTTCAGGACGCCTCCGGACGGCGACCCCAGCGGGACGGGCGAAGTGAGTGTAGGCGCGCGTGAGGTGAGGGGGATTTCTTTGGGCGGGGCGGTTCGATCTCAGGGTTAAGGAGCCCGCACGTTCGCGTCCCCCGCCAATCCCGGATAGCCTCGCCGCGCTCGGCTTCCGGGAACGCAGGAGGAGACGGCGCTCGCTATACGTCTCCACTTGCATACCCGGCCGCCTAAGGTGTCACCAACATCGCGGCCCCGCCCAGGAGAAGAAGAAGCGCAAGCGGCTTCGCCAGCGCGGCGCCGAATGGGGCAAGCTTCTCGATGAGCACCAGGATCGCGAGACCCGCAATCCAGACGAGGTTCATAATGCCCGCCGCAAACAGGAGGAGCATCAGCGCCCAGCAGCAGCCGATGCAGTAGGCGCCGTGGCCGATGCCCAATCGGAACGCGCCGAGGCGCCCCGGACGCCAGTTCCGCGCCAGGAACTCGGCCGGCGACCGGCATTGGGCGAGACAGGCCGACTTCAACGGGGAGAGCTGGTAGAGCCCGGCACCGACCAAGAGCCCTCCCGTCAGCCAGCGGTCCGTCGACCACATCATCATGCCGTCGACGAGCCCGGACCGCTCGAGGGAGAACTGCAGCGCCGTGGCGAAGGCGCTGAACGCGAGCCAGCAGGCGAGATATCCGGCGGCGAAGGCCGTCGTGGGGGCAAGCGAGCCCGGGATCTGCCCGTGCGCCTGGCCGTGGCGGACGACACGGGCATAGAGCAGGATCATCGGCGCCGCGCTCGGCACCATCATGGCGACCATCATCACCCACCACATGAGAAGCATGGTGAGCCAATAGGCCGGCGACCAGTCGCCTGACATCGTCATCGCCGGGCGCGGCGGCGGGAACTGCCACGTCGTCATGGCGATCGTGCTCATGCCGGTACCGGCGCCGAGGAACACCCAAAGCCACGCGAGCAACGTCAAAATCGCAAGTGCGCCCCAGATGATTGCTCGCTCCCGCCGCAGCAGCATTTCGAGCGCGCGCGCCGTCATGGCTCAGCGCACCACGCCGGTGTGGCAGAAGTGGATCTGCGCGAACTGGCCGTAGCTATCGGCGAGCTCGAAGCTCACCGGTCCGCGAGCGGTCGACCACCCGCGGCCGACTTCTGCGACGGCGAACTCAAATCCATTGGGCTGCTCGATGCGGACGCGGTGCTCGGCACCGGTAATGGGATTGAGGATAGGCGCCCCGCGCATCTCGACGACGCCGTCGATCAATGCACGTGCCGTGCGCGCCTCGATGTCGAGCTCGAAGTCGATGGCGGCGATGATCGGCTCGTGCAGCGTGTCGCACGTCGAGGCGAAGACCTGAAACACCGTAGCCCCAGGCTCGGTGTCCTCGCCGCGCAGGATGCGTGCGAGCGCATGGCGCTGCTCGGGCGTGGCGCGCCGGTCAATGACGTGCACGCCTTCGCCCTTTCCTTCGTGAATGGGACCGGGCCAGCGGAAGATGCCCGCGGCCCTGAGGCCGTCGAGCCGAGTCGCCCCATGATAGCCTTCCTCGATGTCGAACACAGCGAGCCCGCGGCAGTGGCCGTGGGTCGGGAGCGCATTGAACTGGCAGGGGCAGCCATAGGCGCAGTTGCAATTGCCGAACTCGCGGCCCCTGATCTCCCAAGGGGTCATATGGCCCTCCTAAGGCATTAATTACGGTGTGGCGCGAGTGAGAACTCGCATGTCCCCTTATGTAGGCGCAATGTCGCGGTGTCACCCCTGCAACGGCCACTCGACCTCCCGGTCGGGCTTGCGTTGAGGAGCGCGCGTTCTAGACTGACATAAGCTTGAAGCGTGAGGTTTCCCGTGAGTGGGCCCGCCAAAAGACCCCGCGCACGGGAGCTCGGGATTGCCCTTCCGGGCACGCCCGGCGAGCTCAATGCCATCACCGACGTTGCGGGGCTCGCCGTCGGCACCACGACGATTATCGAGGAGAGGCCGCGTCCGGGCCGTCCGCTTCCCGTGCGCACCGGCGTGACCGCGATTGTGCCCCACGCCGCGGCCCCCGATCCCATTCCCGTCTACGCCGGATTTCACCGCTTCAACGGCAACGGCGAGATGACGGGCAGCCACTGGATCGAGGACGGCGGCTATTTTATCGGCCCGGTGCTGATCACCAACACGCACAGCGTCGGCATCGCCCATCACGGCGCGATCAAATGGATGCTCGCGCGCTACGCCCACGTCTACGGCAGCCGTCATCACCTCTGGATCATGCCGGTCGTGGCCGAGACCTACGACGGCATGCTGAGCGACATCGACGGTCAGCACGTGACCGAGGCCCACGTGCTCGCCGCGCTCGACGGCGCCAAGGGCGGGCCCGTCGCCGAGGGCAATGTGGGCGGGGGCACGGGAATGATCGCCTACGAGTTCAAGGGCGGGACCGGAACTGCCTCGCGCCGTGTCGACATCGGCGGGACGGGCTTCGTCGTCGCCGCGCTGGTGCAGGCCAATCACGGGCGGCGCGACTGGCTGACGGTGTGCGGCGTGCCGGTCGGGCGCCACCTGCGGCAGGGGCTGAGGGAGGGCGAGCTCGCCGAGCGCGGCTCGATCATCGCCGTCGTCGCGACCGACCTGCCGCTTGCGCCCCATCAGCTGAAGCGCCTCGCGCGGCGCGCGGCCATCGGCATCGGGCGCGGGGGCACGCCGGGCGGCAACAGCTCGGGCGACATCTTTCTCGCCTTCTCGACGGCGAACGCGGGTCCGATGCCGCATCTGGCGCCGCCGCGGTTCTCGATCGAGGTCGCGAGCGACGAGCTGCTCGATCCCGTCTACATGGCCGCGGTCGAGAGCGTGGAGGAGGCGGTCTTGAATGCCATGTGCGCGGCCGAGGACATGGGCGGCAGCCCCTACGACCGCTATTTCGTCCCCGCGCTGCCGACGGAGGCGCTACTCGAGCTCCTGCGCCAGCACCGGCCGGCGTGACAGCTTCGGCCGAGACGGTCCGCCCCGAGCGGGGCTTGGATAATTTCGCTGGGCAGAGGTGCATCCGCCACAGTTTGACTGGAAACGTTGGTCAGTTTCCGATTCCTGCCTATGAGCGGGGGCGAACCCTGGTAGCCAGGGTTCAGTCGGGGCAGGCAGGGATCGCGGAACGGCCAGGAGACACGGCATGCGAGGCGCGCGCGCACAACGCCCCGACAGGTTCGAGATCCTGCTCATCAAACCCTCCCACTACGATGACGACGGCTACGTCATCCAGTGGCGCCGATCGACGATGCCGTCGAACTCGCTCGCCGTCGTCAACGCGCTGGCCGTCGGCGCCGCCGAGCGGCGCATCCTCGGACCGGACGTCGAGATCGTGGTCCGCGCCGTCGACGAGACGAACACGCGCCTCTCGGTCAAGGCCATCATCGCTGAGTTCAAACGCAAGGGGAATTTCGGCTTCGTCGGCCTCGTCGGCGTGCAGTCGAACGAGTTTCCGCGCGCGATCGACATCGCGCGCCCGCTGCGGGAAGCGGGCATCGCCGTCGTCATCGGCGGCTTCCACGTCTCGGGCTGCCTCGCCATGCTGCCGAAGATGCCGGCCGACCTCAAAGCCGCTTTGGACGACGGCATGACGCTCTTTGCGGGCGAGTGCGAAGGGCGCATGGACGAGCTCATCCGCGACGCCGCCGCGGGCTCGCTCCGCCCGGTCTACGCGTACACGAACGACCTTCCCGACATCGGCTCCGTTGCCGCGCCGCCGTTTCTCGACAAGGACTTCGTCAAGCGCACGGTCGGCAACGTGACGAGCTTCGACGCAGGCCGCGGCTGCCCGTTCCAGTGCTCCTTCTGCACGATCATCAACGTGCAGGGGAGGAAGTCGCGCTACCGCACGCCCGACAGCGTAGAGCGGATCATCCGCTCGAACTTGGCGCAGGGCGTCGACCGCTTCTTCATCACCGACGACAATTTCGCCCGCAACAAGGACTGGGAGGCGATCTACGACCGCATCATCAAGCTGCGCGAGGAGGACGGCCTCGAAGTGCGCTTCATGATCCAGGTCGATACCCTGTGCCACCGCATTCCGGGCTTCATCGAGAAATCACGGCGCGCCGGCGTGACGCGCGTCTTCATCGGCCTCGAGAACATCAATCCCGAAAATCTCATCGCCGCCAAGAAGCGCCAGAACAAGCTCACCGAATACCGGCGCATGCTGCTCGCCTGGAAGGACGCCGGGATCATGACCTTCGCCGGCTATATCCTGGGCTTCCCCAACGACACGCCCAGCTCGATTGCGCGCGACATCGAGATCATCAAGGCCGAGCTGCCGCTCGACGCGCTCGAGTTCTTCATTCTGACCCCGCTGCCGGGGTCGGAGGACCACAAGGTTCTCGACGGCCGCGGCGTGGCGATGGACGAGGACATGAACCGCTACGAGCTCGAGCACGTCGTCACCGGCCATGCCAAGATGACGCGGCGCGAATGGCAGGGCGCCTACCGGAGCGCATGGGAGGCCTTCTACACCGACGACCATCTCGAGACGATCCTGCGCCGGGCGCACGCGAGCGGGATCGACATCTGGCGGCTGATGGTGGTGCTGCTCTGGTTCTCGGCGGCCGTGCCGATCGAGAACGTGCATCCGCTGCAGGCCGGCATTCTCCGGCGCAAGAGCCGCCTCGACCGTCGCCCGGGTTCCCGGTCGAGCCCTGGCTCAAGTTCTACATGACCTACGCCGCCGAGCTCGTCGGCAAGCAGCTCGCGCTCTTCAAGCGCTGGCGCGCGTTGAGCGCCATCTGCCGCAGGGTCATCGCGGAAGATCCCGGCCGCGCCTACACCGACCGGGCGCTGACGCCGGTGCCGAGCGACGGTCGGGAGGAGCTGCAGCTCTATACGCAGACGGCCGCGGCCGAGACCGCCGTCACCCGCGAGCGCCGCGTCGCCGGGCTGTGAGCTGGCTCGGCGGACAGATCCTCACCGCCGCCGGCCGATCGTCAGAAGATATTGGCGCTTCACGTGCAGCCCCGCCGGAACGGCGTAATGGCGATGGTAGGCGTCGACATCGCTCTTGAGACGCTCGACCCGGTCGGGAGGGAGGCTCTCGACGAGCTGGCGCAGGGGGCCGAAGCCGCGCGCGTACCAGTCCCAGATCTCCTGGGTGCTGCCGTGGTAGGCGTTGCTCACGCCCCGTTCGAACTGCAAATCGAAGGCGCTCCCAAGCAGCTCGCCAACACGCGCGGGGTCGCCCCAGGCCAGCGGCGACGATACGGGGACAGGCCCGTCGCTGTGCTGGGCAATGACCCGGAAGAAGTCGGCGACCGCCCCCTCGGGCGTCCAGGCCGTGAGCGCTAGCCGCCCGCCGGGCCGGCAGACGCGTGCGAGCTCGGCGGCGGTCCGGGGCTGATCGATGGCGAACATGGCCCCGAACGTCGAGATGATCCCGTCGAAGGCGCCATCCTCGAACGGGAGCCGCTCCACGTCGGCGATCCGGAAGTCGATCGGCGGGTGCACATGCTGGGAGAGATCGCGCGCCGCCGCCAGCAGCTCATCGGAGATGTCGATTGCGGTGACGCTCGCCCCCGTTCGGGCGACGTTGCGGGCGGACCAGCCGGTGCCGGTGGCGACGTCCAGGACGCGCTCTCCCGCACGCGCGTTGAGCCGCTGCGCGGCATGGGCGAGGGCGTCGGAGATGGCGAAGCTCACGTCGTCGTAGTGCCTGCCCCCGCGACCCCACATCGCCGCCGCCGGCTGATGGTGGGTGAGGACAGCCTCATCCTTGCCGGTCATGGGTGCGCCCTCCCTTGTGCGGAGGCACAACGCACACCCTCAAATGAAAGTTCCGCCGTCGGAGCTTCTGAACGTCGATCCTGAAACGAGCGCCGCGGGGAGAAGAACGCGTCCTCCCTTGGCTGGGTGCTCACGAGCGGCAGGGGCCAAAACCAGAGCGAGTGCGTTAGGAAACTATGCTCTCGTCTTGGGGTCACTTATGGCCGCACGGCTCAAGAGAACCGATAGGATCGCATGCACGACGACTGCCGGCCACAGGAGGATGCCGGACAAGCCGTCTACAAAGCCGAGGTAGGCGAGATAGAGCGCAACGACGGCGCTGTAGATCAACATGCCGAGCAAAGGTGGGCCCGGCCAGCAAGCAATCCCTAAGCCAATCAGCGCGATGCCGGCCACGCGGGCGATGGGGAGGGCGACGCCGGTCAGTTCCTCGCCGAGCAGCAACTGCCCGACGAGCGACGGAGCAAGCAGCAGCGCCAACCCCGTCGCGACTTCGGCGACAGCCGCAAAAATAAGCACCTTCTTCATTTCATGGTGCCCCATGATCCCGAGCCCGACGCCTGCCTTCCTAGTGGCTACGGCTTCGCGTCCGTGGCTTGCTCGGGTTCAAGTTTGAAGGTCAGCTTGTCGATCTTGCCGGTGAACTTGAACGGAACGTCGTAGCGATACTCCAGCAGCGCGACGCCGGTGCGCGTGTCCTCGCCGATATCGAAGGTTTCGTCCTCCGGGAATGTGATCGGGGTGGTGTGTTCCATGGAATTCTTGGCCACTTCCTTGCCGTCGACGGACAGCACGCCCGTGCCCCCCTTGCCCAAACCTGCGACCATCGGACTTGAAGTCGAAGACGATGGTGTGCTTGCCGGGCTCCAGACTCGGGGCCCTCCCACATCGTGCGCTTGAGGTCGAGCAGATTGTAGAGGAACACGACCTTGCCCCGGCCGACGCCGAACTCGCCCTTGCTCAGGAACAGGCCATAGCCGCCGAAGCGCCCGCCCTCGGTGACGATCATGCCTTCCGCGCCGCCCTCGGGGATCTCGACCTCCGCCGTGATGGTGTAGGACTTGTCCAGGATGTGCGGCGCCGCGCTGGCCGGCACGCCGGTCAGCTTCTCCCGAATAGGTGAACTCGGTCCGTCCCGCCGTGAGGTTCGGGCGCGGCGAATTCCAGCGCGCGAGCGTCGAGTTGTCGAGCGGCAGCACGTCGTACTTCTTCGCCTCGGAGTAGAAGAGGTCCTGCATGCTCCTTGAGCTTGTCCGGCATCTTGGCGGCCAGGTCGTTGAACTGGGTCGGGTCCTCCTGGACGTTGTAGAGCTCCCAGTTGTACCCGGTGATCACGTCCGGCGGCGTGCTTGGTGCTCAGCTCCCACGGGAGGGTCGCCGGCGTCGTGCACGCCACCCATCCATCGTGATAGATGGCGCGATTGCCGAGCATCTCGAAGTATTGCGTCGTGTGCCGCGTCGGGGCGTTGGCGTTCGCCTTGTCCCAGGTGTAGGCCATGCTCACGCCTTCGATCGGGCGCTGCTTGATGCCGTCGATCGTGTCGGGCGCCGGGATGCCGGTCGCCTCGAGGATGGTCGGCACGATGTCGATGATGTGGTGGAACTGGCGGCGGATGCCGCCCACGTCGTTGATGTGGCCGGGCCAGGACATGGCCACGCCCTGTGCCGTCCCGCCGAAGTGCGATGGCACCTGCTTCACCCACTTGAACGGCGTGTCCATCGCCCACGCCCAGCCTGCCGCAAAGTGCGGGAAGGTCCGTTCCGATCCCCAGAACGGGTACCAGAGGAACTGGTCTTTGACCGGCACGGCGAATGCCATTGAAGGTGGTGAACTCGTTCGGCGTGCCGTTGAGCATGCCTTCGGCGCTCGCGCCGTTGTCACCACCGATGTAGATGATCAAGGTGTTGTCGAGTTCGCCCAGGTCTTCGACGGCCTGGATGACCCGACCGATCTCATGTCGGCGTAGGCGAGATAGGCCCCATAGACATCCGCTTGCTTGATGAAGAGCTTCTTTTCGTCCCAGCTGAGGCTATCCCACTCCGGGTAGTCCGTTCGGCCACGGCGTCAGCTGGGCGTTCTCGGGCATGATGCCGAGCCGCTTTTGGTTGGCGAAGATTGTCTCCCGCACCTTGTTCCAGCCCTCGTCGAAGAGGTGCATATCGCTGATCTTCTTGATCCACTCCGGCGTCGGATGGTGCGGCGCGTGGGTGGCGCCCGGTACGTAATAGACAAGCCAAGGCTTGCCGGGCGCGATCTCCTTGAGCTGCTTCATGTACTGGATGGCCTCATCCGCCATCGCCGTCTCCAAGTTCCAGCCGGGATTGCCCTGAAAGGGGTAGATGGCGGTCGTGTTGCGGAACAGGTTCGGCTGCCACTGGCTGGCGTCGCCGCCGACGAAACCGTAGAAATAGTCGAAGCCCATTCCGTTCGGCCATTGATTGAACGGCCCGGCTTGGCTGTTCTGGTAAGAAGGGCGTGTTGTGGTCCTTGCCGAACCACGAGGTCGCGTACCCGTTATCCTTCAGGATGGTGCCGATGGTGCCTTTCTCAATCGGGATGATCGAGTCGTAACCGGGGAACCCCGTCGCTATTTCACCGACCACCCCGAAGCCCACCGAGTGATGGTTGCGGCCCGTGATGATCGCCGCCCGCGTCGGCGAGCAGAGCGACGTGGAGTGGAAGTTCGTGTAGCGCAGGCCATCCTTCGCGATGCGATCCATGGAGGGAGTGGGGACGACGCCGCCGAAGGTGCTCGGCGCACCGAAGCCCTGGTCATCGGTCATGATGAGCAGCACGTTGGGAGCCCCCTTCGGTGGCACGACGCGCGGCGGCCACCAGGGCGTCGACTCCGAGGCCTTCTCCTTGATCACGCCGCCGAATGCCGGATCGGGCGGCGGAAGTTGCTTGCCGCTGAGGGTGGTGGTGGCGGTCGGCGAACCGGGGGTGCCGGTGATCTCTTGAGCAGCAGCTGGAGCACCAGCAAGAAAAGCCAGCGTGAGCGCGGAAACTCCCAATGCATACGCTTTCATGGACTTTTTTGTCTCCAATCACAACTGAGCCTCACACTTGTCGCCGGTCTATTCTTCGAGCCGAAGTGCGAGACTATTCGCACCGACAAGCCTGCGGAACTCTCGGTTTGGAGAAGCACTGTTCCAGAAAATAATACTGAGCCGCTCGCTCGGGTTTGACCTCGAGCAAGTCGGCCCGGTGGCACATCGCGGTGCGCCTTCAGGTCTTCAGCAGGGCATTCAATTCGGCGATTGCCTCTTCCGAGCGGCCCGCGAGCTCGAGAGTGATAAACTTGTCGATGGCGCGCTCGTGAGCTGCGAGGAAAGACAAGGCATTCTTGTCGGCGGGACGGGCGCGTTCCGCGAGCCGATCGTAGAGGTTCACATAGTCCGGAATCCACGTGGACCATTCCTCGAGAATGTCGTGGAACAGCATGCCGTCGTACTTTCGCGCGCGCTCCTCCGCCTTTCGCTTGTTCGACGGACTTATCGAAATCGCATATCGCCGAACGAGCTCGTCCAGCTCACGAGCCGTGCGGATCTCGAGCCGAGCGAGCACATCGAGCTTGTGGCGGTGCTCCGGGCCGGCCTTCTCCGCGAGACGCTTGAACAGGATTTCGCCTTGGACCTCGCCGTCGGCCGCTCGCTGAATCGCGGAGATGTAGTCTTCGTCTTCGGAAGTGCTCGTGCCCATCGTCTCGCATCCTGCTTTCGTCAGAGCCTACTTCAGCCTTAGCACATCACACCGTTGGGATTGGCGGTCTCGATATGGCTTGCGGAGAGAAGCGTTGCTCTCAATTGCGAACCCCACGATCTGCTCGGTGACTGCATAAGATCTAGTGGCAAGATTTCACCACCGTGCAGTCGGCCTACCGCCATCAAAGCTTTGTGAGGCTGTCATCGGCGCCGACTAGCTTGCGCGCGCCTCGAGGCATCCCGCGGACCGCGGGCGCGCGAGGCTCGTTCCTATTCTTCCACTGTAGCCAGCCTTTCAGCCAGCAAAACGGAGTAGAGGGACATGCTTAGGAAGTTCTCCAACCACCATCGTCATCACGATCAGCACGACCACGACCAGATCGCGTTCATCGTCGATCAGGCGCCGTCGTCCTCGCAGACGCCCTATCTGGTCCCTACGGCAGACGGCGTGTGGTTCACCTCGGTGCTAACGGCCGGCGATGCGGTCGGATTGAAGCCTGATGGGGTCACTCCGTGGCGGATGGTCGGCGTTCCCGACGGCCTCGGGGCCTTCGACAACGGCGACGGCACCCTCACGGTGCTGATGAACCACGAGCTTCCGAACACCTCCGGCGTCGTCCGCGGGCACGGCTCGGTCGGCGCGTTCGTCAGCAAGCTCGTCATCGACAAGAATACGCTCGAGGTGAAAGAGGCGGGCGATCTCGCCCAGAAGGTGCTAGTCTATGATACCGCGACCGACACCTACGTCCCGGCTGCGGGCGCCGAGCTTGCCTTCAATCGCCTGTGCTCCGGCGACCTGCCGGCGCCGTCGGCGCTCGTCTATTACGACGGGCATACGGCATACGGCACGCAGGAGCGGATCTATTTCGCCGGCGAGGAGACCGGCCCTCCGTTCGATGCACGCTCCGGCCGCGCCTTCGCGTTCCAGGTCACCGACAAGGACGGCGACGCCAACAGCGAGGCCGGAACCGCGTTCGAGCTTGCGCGCTTCGGCAACATGGCCTTCGAGAACATTCTGCTTAATCCGCACAGCCAGCTGAAGACCGTGGCGATAACGTCCGACGACACCTCGCCCGGCGAGCTCTACCTCTATGTGGGGCAGAAGCAGGCAACTGGCGCCAACGAGTTCGAGAAGGCGGGCCTCACCAACGGCAAGCTCTTCGGCATCCTGACCTCGTGGGGCGATGATGGCCTCGACAACGTGTCGCGCGCGACGGGCACGTTCTCCCTGGCGGCGCAGGGCAACAACGGCGACGTCAGTGACTACGATCCCGGCGTCACCGCCAGCCAGCAGCTGCAGGCGGAAGCGGGCCCGCTCACTCAATTCGGCCGTCCCGAGGACGGGCAGTGGGACCCGAGCAATCCCAATCGCTTCTATTTCGTGACCACGGGCATTCCAGTGGCGCCTGGAACTGAAGGCACAACGAATGGCCCGTTGCCGGCCCCGTCCCGGTTATGGGTGATGGAGTTCTACGACGTGGAGCACCCGGAGCTCGGCGGCACCATAAAGATGCTGCTCGACGGCTCCGAGGGTTACGACATGCTGGACAACATGACCGTGACCGAATCCGGCCTCGTGATCATGCAGGAGGACCCGGGCTCGGCTGCGCGGCTCGCCAAGGTGTGGATGTACGATCCCAATGCCGACACCCGCGCCCCGGGCAGCGCGACGGGCAACAGTGGGCTGACCGAACTCGGGCAGCACGACCCCGCTCGCTTCACGGCGCCCGGCACGGCGCCGTTCAACACCAACGAAGAGTCGTCGGGCGTCACCGACGTGACCTCTCTTCTCGGCCACGACCAGCGGCTCGCGTTCCTGCTCGACACCCAGGCGCACTTCACTGTTGGCGGCGAGCTGGTCGAGGGCGGCCAGCTCCAGGTCATGTACGTCGATCTGCCGAACCCCGGTAACAGCCGGTTCAAGGGCGGCGGGAGCGCCGACGTCTACGACGGCGGCTTCGGCAACGACTGCATCGATGGCGGTAAGGGCGACGACACGCTCCTCGGCAACTACGGCAACGACAAGATCGAGGGCGGCGACGGCAACGACAAGCTGGACGGCGGCGTCGGCAAAGATCGTATCGACGGCGGCAAAGGCCACGACACCATCGCCGGCGGGACGCGCAACGATCGCCTCTACGGCGGCGACGGCAACGACAACGTCGACGGCGGCGTCGGCAACGACAAGGTCGACGGCGGCAAGGGCCAGGACGTCGTGAAGGGCGGCTTCGGCAACGACGCTGTCTTCGGCGGCGACGATGGCGATCTCATCGACGGCGGTCACGGCCTGGACTTCCTGGTGGGCGGCAAGGGCGACGACACGTTCTACTTTGCGAGCGTTACCCAGGGGCCGGACAAGATCGCCGACTTCCGCCCCGGCCACGACAAGATCAAGATCGATGTCAGCGTGGACCCGGCAGCGGTTGCCTTCGTCGGATTCGAGGACGGAGCCGGAGGGCCGGGATCGGGCCCCGCGCTCTTCTACAACAAGCACAGCGGCTTCTTGTCGTTCAGGGAGTCGGCGAGCTCGGAGCTCGTCCACATTGCGACGCTCGTGAACGATCCGGCCCTGCACAAGGCAGACGTGTGGCTGGTCTGATCCGGAGAGGTGCGCCGCGGCTCAGGAACCGCGGCGCACTGCCTCTCGGGCCTTAGATCCCGCGCCCGATCTGCATGAAGCGCTCGTGGCGCTGGTTCTTGATGTCGGCCGGGCTCTTGCCGTCGAACCCTGCGAGCGCGCTCTCAATCGCGTCGCCGACGGCCTGGATGATGCGCGCCCGGTCGCGGTGCGCGCCGCCCTCGGGCTCGCGGATGATCACGTCGATGACGCCCAACGTGTCGAGGTCCTGGGCCGTGATCTTCATGTTCGTCGCCGCGTCGATCGCCTTCGCCGCGTCGCGCCAGAGGATCGAGGCCGCGGCCTCGGGCGAGGCCACCGTATAGATCGCGTGCTCGAGCATCAGGATGCGGTTCGCGGCGGCAATGGCGATCGCGCCGCCCGACCCGCCCTCGCCGATGACGACGGCGATGAGCGGCACGCCGAGCGAAAGGCAGCGGTCGGTCGAGCGGGCAATGGCCTCGGCCTGCCCGCGCTCCTCGGCGCCGATGCCGGGATAGGCGCCGGCCGTATCGACGAGCGTGATCACCGGCAGCCCGAACTTCTCGGCCATCTCCATGAGGCGGACGGCCTTGCGGTAGCCCTCGGGCTTGGCCATGCCGAAGTTGTGGCGGATGCGCCCCTCGGTGTCCGAGCCCTTCTCGTGGCCGATGACGATGACCGAGCGCCCGCGGAAGCGGCCGAGCCCGCCCATGATCGCCTCGTCCTCGGCGAAGTAGCGGTCGCCGGCGAGGGGCGTGAAGTCCTCGATGAGGGTGGCGATGTAGTCGAGCGCGTGCGGGCGCTCGGGATGGCGCGCGACCTGCGTCTTCTGCCAGGGCGTGAGCTTGGCGTAGGTATCGACGAGGGCGGCGCGCGCCTTCTGCTCGAGCTTCTTGATCTCGTCCGTGATCGAGACGCTCTCGTCGCCCTCGAGCGACTTGAGCTCGGCGACCTTGCCTTCGAGCTCGGCGATGGGCTTCTCGAAATCGAGATAGATGCGGACGTTTGCTGGGCGGTCCAAGTTCGCGCGTTCCAAGTGACGAGCCTCTCATTTAGCGCAGGGGGCGCCGTCAACCGATCGGAAAATAGGGATCGCGGGCGACGTTGCACACCGCCTTCCGCCGCTGTCAAGAGCCCGGGGGCCGGATCGTGAACATCCTTTTGCCGCAAGCACTTTGGTCACCGCAAGTTGGCCGCGCGGAATATCCTTCCACCAGAAGAGCATTTTGAGTCTTGCGTGGGCCCCGACCTCCGCCGGGGTGACGTTGAGGGGAGGCAGCGTCGTATCACATTCACACCGTCATCCCGACGTCATGGCGAAGCCATGCTCCGCATGGACGGTCGGGACCCACGCAAGCTTCAGCAAACGCTCTTGGTGGTGGGGATCTTCGACGCAACCAGGTGCGTCACACACTATCCTTCTTGGCGAGCGGATGGTGCTCCTCGACGATGCGGCGCAGGCGCTCCTCGAGCACGTGCGTGTAGATCTCGGTCGTGGAGATGTCGGCATGGCCTAGGAGCTGCTGGACCGCGCGCAGGTCCGCGCCGCGGTCGAGCAGGTGGCTCGCGAACGCGTGGCGCAGCACGTGCGGGGAGACGCGCTCGGGATCGAGGCCGGCGGCGAGCGCGGTCGCCTTCAGGTCCTGGGCGAAGCGCTGGCGCGTCAGGTGGCCGAGCGCGCCGCGCGACGGAAAGAGCCACCGCGTCGTGACGAGCGGCGCGATGCCGTCCTCGGGCGCCGAGCCGAGCTTGAGGTAACGGTCGAGCGCGGCGCGCGCGGGCGCGTTCAACGGCACGAGACGCTCGCGCCCGCCCTTGCCCTTGATCGACAGCACGCGCGGGTCGCCGAGGAGGGCCGAGCGCGGCAGCGCGACGAGCTCGCTGACGCGCATGCCCGTCGCATAGAGCATCTCCAGGAGGCAGTAGTGGCGCACCGCGCGTACGAGCTCGCGGCCGGTGAGGCCGATCGCGGCGCGGCTTGCCGTCTCGATCAGGCGGTCGACCTCGGCCACCGACAAAGTCTTGGGAAGGGGGCGGCCCTTGCCCGGCGCGGGCGTGCCGGCGGCGGGGCTGCGGGGCACGGCGCCCTCGGCCTCGAGGAACCTGTAGAGCTGGCGGATGGCGGAGAGCCGGCGCGCACGCGAGGCCGCCGACAGGCCCTCCTCGGAAAGCCGCTGCATGTAGCCGCTGACGTCGGCGGGGCGCACGGCCGCAACCGCTACGCCGCGGTCCGCCGCGAAGCGCGCGAAATCGGCGAGGTCGCGCCGGTAGGCCTCGAGCGTGTTGTCGGCGGCCCCGCGCTCGGAGGCGAGCATCTCGAGAAACGCCGCGATGAGCGGCTCTTCGATCGAAGTCATGGCCGTGAAGCAGAGCTTGCGCCAACATAGTCCCCCTCCCCGCGAGGGGGAGGGGAGAAGTGCGACATGTGTCGAGACAGAGGGACGATCATCTTGCTCGTGGGGATCAGTTGCTGACGGAGCGCGGCCAGGCCGCAAATAGTGCCTCGAAGCCGAGCCGGCGCGCGTCGGCCTCGAGGCCGGCGCGGCGCAGCGCGCGGATCGCATCGCCGAGCGCGATGATGTGGGCGCCCTCGGCGCCGTCGGGCCCGAGCGCTCGCATGGCGAGCAGGACCGTGCGCCCGAACTCCTTCCTCTTCGAGGCCTCGAGAAGATCGGTGAGCACGCCGGTGTCCGGCAGATGGCCGCCGGCGGGTTGCTGCGCACGGTTCGCGGCGTCCCAGAGCGGGATCGGCACGCTGATGTCGAGCGCGTCGAGCACGGTCGCGAGCCGGTGGACGAGAGCGGGGTCGAACCGGCCGTCGAGGGCCATCCTCTCGACCGAGGCGAGGTTGGCGGAGCGCTGACCCGACGCCGCTGCCGGGTCGGCGATGTCGGCAAGCGCGATCCAATGGGAAAGGCGTCCCAAGCCGTCCGGGTCGTCTTGGCTCGCAGCAAAGGCAGCCCACGCGCGGGCCCGCTCGAAGTTTCCGACGGCGAGGTTCGTTTCGATCGCCGTCTCGGCAAACCAGCCGATCTCGGGGACGGGGGAGAGCTGCTGCGCCGGCCCGGCCATGAGGTCGAGCGCCGGCCAGTAGAGGCCGGCGTGGCGCGCCGTGTCGAGGAAGGCGCGGATGAGGCGTGCCTTTCTGAGCGGCGTGCGCTCGGTCTCGGCGGCCTTGAACAGTGCCGCGCGCCGCACCTCGGCGTCCACCCCGGGCGCCGCGTCGGCGGAAGCCGGCGTGCCGGGAGAGACGGCCTGGGCCCTGTAGACGACGGCGAGATCGGCGGGCGTGATGGCGTTCACGGCGGCAGCCGCCTCGCCGGCCGCGAGACGGAGCGCGGGCGCCGTCGTCGGCGCGCGGGCGAGCGCGGAGAGCGCCGCTGGTGTGGCGCCGCCCCTGAGGAGGGCTGCGTCGACGCCGCCCTTGAGCTCGAGGATGCGGACGTCGATGAGGCCGATCCTGCGGCCGGGGACGATGGCAGGCGCCGACCCCGCCGCGGCGGCGGCGAGCACGTCGGGGCCCGCCGACTCGTCGTCCAGGAGCTCGCGGGCAACCTCCGCGCCGAGCTCCGCCGCCGTCGTGTCGCCGGCCGCGAGCGAGCAATAGCCGGCGATGAGAACGATCTCCCCCTTGAGCCGGGGCGGCAGATCGGCCTTCCCGCCGACGAGGCTCTTTGCGATCTCGCACGCCCGGTCGCGATTGCCGGCGCCGGCTTCGCTGCGCGCCGTGAGCGCGGCGATGACGGGATCGGCCCTGCCCGGCGACTCCTTGGCCAGGAGGTCCGCCGCCTCGTCGAGAAGGCCCGAGCGGTCGAGCGCTTCCACGCGAAGCGCGGTGAAGCGCGGCGCGTCGGCCCCTCCCGGCGCGCCGACGGCGGAGGTGATGAGGCGGCGCCAGAGCGCGTGCAGCGCCACCGACTTCGGCGGGATGTCGAGGCTCGCGATCAGGGCCTCGACCTCGGCAAGCGACAGGCCGCGCCAAAGCTCGTAGGGGAGGCCGCTGCCGTCCTCGGCCATGACGGGGGCGAGATCGGCGCGCTCGACGGCCTGTCCCTTCTCGGGGATCGGCGCCGGCATCTCTTCCCTGATCACGGCGGCAGGCGCCGCCTGCGGGTCTCCCTCGCCACGGGGCGTGCCGTCCATGGGCACAAGATAGGGCCCCGCCGCCTGGGGCTGTTCGGGCTCCTTGCGCGCCGGGCGCGAGGGCGCCTCGGGCGTGACGAAAGGATTGAACCCCTCCTGGGCGAGGGCCCCATTCGTCCGTGGCAACGCAAGGGCTGTGATAGCGAGAAGGAGGAGGAGCGCCGGCAGCGTGCGGCTTGGGGGCATGGCGCGACGGCTCACGGGTTGCGAATCTTCACGCCCGGCACCACCTTCGTCACCTCGCGCGGCTCGGGCTCAAAGCGAACGGCCAGAATATAGAGTGCGCCCAGGACGATCGCCGCCAACGAGCCGGTGATGAAGAGGAACCGGAAGAGGCTCGGCATTGTGAGTGTGTCGCTCCTGCTGCTATGTCTCGGCGCAAGTTGGCGCCATTATGACCCGAACCGGCCCCATCCTGAAGGCGCAATAGGGTGCGTTCAGCCTATGGAGCGGTACTTGTTCCCAAGAGATTGAGCGCCGGCGAGACTAGAGGACCACAATGGCCGGCAGCAGCGCGCGCGGCGACGAGAAGGTCCGCATGGCAACCGTCCACAACGACGACGGCGAGATGCTGGCGCAACTGCGCCGCAGGCTCGGCGGCCGCTCGATCGTCATGGTGGGTCTCATGGGCTGCGGGAAGTCCTCGGTCGGCAAGAGGCTCGCGGCGCGCCTCGGCCTGCCGTTCACGGATGCGGACGAGGAGATCGAGAAGGCCGCCGACAAGAGCATCAATGACATCTTCACCGACCATGGCGAGGCCTACTTCCGCGACGGCGAGCGGCGCGTCATCGCGCGGCTCCTCGGCAGCGGCCCCCAGGTGCTGGCGACGGGCGGGGGCGCATTCATCAATCCCGACACGCGCGCCCAGATCAAGGACAAGGGGATCTCGGTGTGGCTCAAGGCGGAGCTGCCCGTCCTCATGCGCCGCGTCAACAAGCGCGACTCGCGCCCTTTGCTCAAGGGCGACGACCCCGAGCAGGTCATGCGGGCTCTCATGGAGAGCCGCTACCCGATCTACGCCGAGGCCGACATCACGATCGAGAGCCGGGAGGTGCCCCACGAGGCCATCGTCGCCGACGTGATCAAGGCGCTCGACCAACATCCGGCCTTGGCCGAGCCGTCGGCCGTCTGATACGAGAGAGGTCCATGCCGACCGTCGTCAACTCGCTTGCCGCCAGCACACGCGCGACGCGCTCCGTTCGCGTTGCGCTCGGCCAGCGCGCCTACGACGTGCTGATCGGCGCCGGCCTCATCGAGGAGGCGGGGCGCCTTATCGCGACGCGGCTCGGCAAGGCAAGGTGCGCCATCGTCACCGACGAGAATGTCGCGCGCCATCATCTGCCCGCGCTCGAGGCGAGCCTCAGAGCCGAGGGGCGGCTCGCGGGCTCGATCGTGCTCCCGCCGGGCGAGGCGACAAAGAGCTTCGCGGCGCTTGCTCCCCTCTCGGAGCGCCTGCTCGAGATCGGGCTCGAGCGCGGCGACGCCGTCGTCGCGTTCGGCGGCGGTGTCATCGGCGACCTCGCGGGCTTTGCCGCCGGAATACTGCGCCGCGGCGTGCGCTACGTGCAGGTGCCGACGACACTTCTTGCGCAGGTCGACTCCTCGGTCGGCGGCAAGACCGGCATCAACACGCCCCAGGGCAAGAACCTGATCGGCGTCTTCCATCAGCCGAGCCTCGTGCTCGCCGATACGAGCCTGCTTGCGACGCTCCCGGCGCGCGAGATGCGCGCCGGCTATGCCGAGGTGGTGAAATACGGGCTCCTCGGCGACGCCAAGTTCTTCGCCTGGCTCGAAGCGAATTGGAAGGGCGTGCTCGGCGGCGATAACCTTGCCGAGAGCGAGGCCATCGAGACGAGCGTCAAGGCCAAAGCCGCGATCGTCGCTCGCGACGAGACGGAGACCGGAGACCGGGCGCTGCTCAACCTCGGCCATACCTTCGGCCACGCGCTCGAGGCCTGGACCGGCTACTCGAGCCGGCTTCTCCACGGCGAGGCCGTCGCGATCGGCATGGCGCTCGCGTTCCGCCTGTCCGAGCGGCTCGGCCTCTGCCCGGAGGGACGCGCCGAGCGGGTCGCCGGCCATCTCGCGACGGTCGGGCTTCCCGCGCGCATCGGCGATATTCCCGGCGGCAAGCCGGAGGCGGCCGAGCTCGTCCGCCTCATGGGCCAGGACAAGAAAGTGCGCCAGGGCAAGCTGGTCTTCATTCTCGTTCGCGACATCGGCGAGGCGGTGATCTCGCGCGATGTCGCGCCGGAGCAGGTGGCGGAATTTCTCGAAGGCGAGATCGCCGGGGCCTAGCGAAACCTGGTCCGCTTCGCTTCTGCCGCGTTCGCACTCAAACCACTCAGGTCAACACCATGTCGCTCGAGATCGGTCTCATCGTCGCGGCCATCATTCTCCTCATTGCGATGTCCGGCTTCTTCAATCTGAGCGAAACCGGGCTCACCGCCGCCTCGCGCGCCCGCATGCACGCCCTCGAGCAGGAGGGGAACGCGCGGGCGCGCCTCGTCAACCGGGTGCTCTCCGCGCCCGAGAAGATGATCGGCACCGTTCTCCTCGGCAACACGCTCGTCGACGTGCTCGCGGCGGCACTGGCGTCGACACTGGCCGTGCACCTCGTCGGCGAGATCGGCGTCGCCTATGCGACCGCCATCGTCACCCTTCTCATCGTCATCTTCGCCGCCGTTCTCCCCAAGACGTACGCGCTCGCCTACTCGGACCGGGTGGCGCTGTTCGTCGCCCCGATCATGCGCGGGATCATCGTGCTGCTCGGGCCGTTCACGAAGATGATCGAGATCATCGTCCGCCAGATCCTCAAGCTTACGCCGACGCAAGTCGACGACGCGGCCAATATTCTCGCCGCGCACGAGGAGATCCGCGGCACCATCGACCTGCAGGCGCGGGAGGGCACGGTGCCCAAGGCCGATGCGCACATGCTCGGCGGCGTGCTCGATCTGCGCGACCTGCAGGTGTTCGACATCATGGTCCATCGCACCAAGATGGAGACGCTCAATGCCGACGATCCCCCGCAGGTCATTATCGACGAGATCCTGAAGTCGCAATATTCCCGCATCCCGATCTGGAAGGACGAGCCCGAGAACATCGTCGGCGTGCTTCACACGAAGGACCTTCTCGCCGCGCTCGCGCGCGCCAACTGGGAGGCCTCCGAGCTCGACGTCATGAGCGTCGCGGCCAAGCCCTGGTTCGTGCCCGATACGACGAGCCTCCAGAACCAGTTGAGCGAGTTCCTGCGGCGCAAGGCGCAGATGGCGCTCGTCGTCGACGAGTACGGGGAGGTGGAAGGCTTGATCACGCTCGAGGACATCCTCGAGGAGATCGTCGGGCAGATCTCGGACGAGCACGATACGGCCGAACTTCACATCCGGCCGCAGACCGACGGCACGGTCAACGTCGACGGCACGGTCGCCGTGCGCGACCTCAATCGCTACATGGATTGGGAACTGCCCGAGGACGAGGCGACGACGATCGCCGGCCTCATCATCCACGAGGCGCAGACCATTCCCGAGCCGGGCCAGGTGTTCACGTTCTACGGCTATCGCATGGAGATCTTGAGGCGCAGCCGCAACAAGATCGCGGCCGTCCGCATCAAGCGCCTGCCGCAGCCGGCCGAGGAGATCGCGAGCAAAGGCGCGTGACGGTGCGGCTCGGAGCAGGGCGAGGAATCTGACTGCCCCGCGGCGCGGCCCTGCCACAATCGGCGGGCACTCTGGCCGTCCTTGGTCTTCGATGGGATAGCCATGAGCGATGCCGCGCGCTCCTACGATCTCGTCATCGTCGGGGCCTCTTTCGCCGGCCTCGTCGCCGCGCGCACGGCAGCGCTCCGCGGCTTGTCGGTGGCCGTGCTCGAGGCCAAGCCCGAAGCGGGGCACCGGGTCGCCACGACCGGCATTCTCGTCAAGGAGGCAGCCGAGGAGATCGACATTCCCCACACGCTGACGCGGCGTGTACACGGAGTGAGGCTCTACGCCCCCAATCTTCGCCACATCGACCTTTACTCGCCGGGCTACTTTTTCCTCACCACCGACACGGCCAACCTCTTGCGCTGGCTCGCGCGCGAGGCGCAGCGGGCGGGAGCCAAGATCCTCTACCGAGCGCGCTTCGCCGGCGCCGCCCGCGCGGACGGCGTCTTCCGCTTCAAGGGGCTCAATATCTCCGCCCGCTACATCCTCGGCGCCGACGGCGCGCGATCGGCCGTCGCCCGCGCCTTCGGCCTCGGCGTCAACGAGCGGTTCCTCGTCGGGGTCGAAGCGGAGTACGAGGGGCTCGCCGCCGCCAACTCGCGCTTTCTCCATTGCTTCCTCGATTCGAGGCTTGCGCCGGGCTACCTCGGCTGGGTGGCGCCGGGTCCCGGCGTCGTGCAGGCGGGCCTCGCCGTCGGGCCGGGCCGGCGCCCGAGCCTCGCCCGCTTCCTCGACGCCACCGAGCCGCTGTTCGGCTTTTCGCGCGCCCGGATCGTCGAGCGGCGCGCGGGCCGCATCCCGGCGGGCGGGCTCGTCTCGCCGTGGGCGTCGGACGGCGTGATGCTGGTCGGCGATGCGGCGGGGCAGGTGTCGCCCGCGACCGGCGGCGGCCTTCGCCTGGCATTCCACTTCGGCCGGCGCGCGGCGCAGGCGGTTGCCGACCATCTCCTGCACCTCGGGCCAGCGCCGGAGGCGGCGCTCGCGCCCGAGATGCCCCGCTTCGTGTTGAAGGGCTGGATGCGCTCGGTGCTCGACCTCGCCCCGCCCAACGCGCTGATCAACGCGGCGCTCGCGACGGCCCCCATGCGCCGCTTCGCCGAGCACGTCTATTTCCACCGGCGCGGCGGCAAAGGCGCATCGCTTGCGGAGTTCGAGGCGCGGTTGCGCGCTCTCGAGGCGGATCCCGCTCGGCCTCAGGAAATCGTCTCGCCGGGCGCATAGGCGCTGAGGGCCAGCGCGTGGATGCGGCCCTCGAGCTCCTCGGCCAGCGCCTCGTTCACCATGCGGTGGCGGGCGAGCCGGGACGCTCCCTTGAACTTCTCCGACACGATCACGATTCTGAAATGGCTCTCGCCGGTCCCGGGTGAGGACCGGTGCCCAGCATGCATCTCGCTCTCGTTGATCACGTCGAGCCGGGTCGGCTCGAGCGCGACCATGAGCTTCTCGCGGATGCGTGCTTCGGCCGACATTGACGCTCCTCTAACCAGTTCGGCGAAAAATGAGCTTCGCTTATGGCTGACCGGCCACTCTCGCTTGTCAAGCCGCGCGTGCGACTTGTGTGCCGGGTTCGCCGAGATCATACTTAGACCCATGAAGCTCGACTCCAAATACTTCGACTCGATCCGAGTGGCCCCCCAACGCGAGCGCGAGGAGGAGGCGAGGAACCACCTGCCGCCCTGCCAGTGGAAGGGCTGCGGCCGGCCTGCGCCCTACCGTGCGCCCAAGGGTCGCGGGCGCGACGGGGAGTATTTCGCGTTCTGCATCGACCACGTGCGCACCTACAACGCGTCGTACAACTACTTCGACGGGATGTCCGACGCCGAGGTCACCGACTTTCAGAAGGACGCCATGACCGGCCACCGGCCCACCTGGAAGGTCGGCGCCAACTCCTGGGCTCACGGCACGCGCGAGCGTGCCTCGGCCACAAGTTTCGGCACGGGAAGTGCCAATTTTCGCGATCCGCACGGGGTTTTCGCCTGGCGCGCCCGCGTTGCCCGGGGCGAGACTGTGGAGCGGCGGCGCAAGCTGCGCCCGGTCGAAAGGAAGTCGCTCGAGGCCCTCCACCTGCCGGAGACCGCGAGCCGGGTCGAGATCAAGGCCCGCTTCAAGGAGCTCGTTAAGCGCCATCATCCCGACGCCAACGGCGGCGACAATCGCTCCGAGGAAAAATTGCGCGAAATTATTCAAGCCTATAACTATTTGAAGCAATCGGGGCTTGTGTGAACGCCCCGCCGCGCCGATGATCGCGGCGGCAACAAGGCCTCGCCAAGCGAGACCGCCGGACGCCATCCCGAAGACAGCTCCGGTTAGTCGAAGACCCTCTTACGGACGAAGGATTATGCGCGCCCAAACTCAGGCGGGAGCTCAAGGGGTCCCCGGCCTCCCGGACATGAAGCTCTCCGTGCGTCAGGTGTTCGGTCTCGACACCGACCTCGACGTGCCGGCCTACTCGAAGCCCGACGAGCACGTCCCCGATCTCGATCCCGACTATCTCTTCAACAGGGAGGTGACGCTCGCGATCCTCGCCGGCTTCAAGCACAACCGCCGCGTCATGATCCAGGGCTACCACGGCACCGGCAAGTCGACCCATATCGAGCAGGTCGCGGCACGGCTCAACTGGCCGTGCATACGCATCAACCTCGACAGTCACGTCTCGCGCATCGACCTCGTCGGCAAGGATGCGATCGTCTTGAAGGACGGCAAGCAGGTGACCGAGTTCCGCGAGGGCATTCTGCCCTACTGCCTGCAGACCAACACGGCGCTCGTGTTCGACGAGTACGACGCCGGGCGCCCCGACGTCATGTTCGTCATCCAGCGCGTGCTCGAGGTCTCGGGCAAGCTGACGCTCCTCGACCAGTCGAAGGTGATTCGCCCGCACGCCGCGTTCCGCCTGTTTGCGACCACCAACACCATAGGTCTCGGCGACACCTCGGGCCTCTATCACGGCACGCAGCAGATCAACCAGGGCCAGATGGACCGCTGGTCGATCGTCACCACGCTCAACTACCTGCCCCACGACGACGAGGTGAAGATCGTGCTGTCGAAGGTGAAGAGCTGGGGCAAGAGCGAAGCGAGGCGCAAGCAAGTCGCCAGCATGGTGCGCGTCGCCGACCTCACGCGCTCGGCCTTCATCAACGGCGATCTTTCGACCGTCATGAGCCCGCGCACCGTGATGACGTGGGCCGAGAACGCCGAGATCTTCGGCGACCTCGGCTTCGCCTTCCGCCTCACGTTCTTGAACAAGTGCGACGAGCTCGAGCGGCCGCTGGTGGCAGAGTTCTACCAGCGCTGCTTCGGCGAGGAGCTGCCCGAGAGTACCGCCAACGTCGCCCTGAGCTGATTTTCTCGTTCTCCCGATGACCGTCGGTCCCAAGCGAAAGGAAGCCCCGTCCGAGCCGTTCAAGCGGGCGCTCGGGCTTGCCGTGCGCGCCATTGCCGGCGATCACGAGGTCGAGGTCGCCTTCGGCCCCGGGAAGCCCGAGATCTCGGGCAAGCACGTCCAGCTGCCCGAGCCCTCGCGCGTTCCCTCGAGGTTCGAGATCGCCGTCGTGCGCGGCTGGGCCGACAGCCTGGCGCTGACGGCTGCCTGCCACGACCGCAAGGTGCACAAGCGGCTCGCCCCGGCCGGCGGCTCGGCGCGCGAGGTGTTCGAGGCCGTCGAGCGCGCGCGCGTCGAGGCGCTCGGCGCCAATCGGATGTCCGGCATGGCGGACAATCTCGACGCAAAATGCGCCGAGCACTTCGCCCACGGCCGGTTCGCCCACATCACCGATCGGGCCCACGCCCCGCTCGAGGAGGCGCTTGCGCTCCTCGTGCGCGAGCGCTTGACGGGGCGCGCGGCGCCCGAGGCCGCGCGGGCGATCGTCGAGCTCTGGCGGCCGGTCGTCGAGGGCCGCGCCGGCAAGGTCTTGAAGAGGATGGAGGCGCTGTCCGAGGACCAGGAGAGCTTCGGGCGGCTCGCCCGCGACCTCCTCAAGGCGCTCGACCTCGGCGAGGAGGCGGAGGCCGGCGAGGCCGAGGACCAGGAGGAGGACGCGAACGAAGCCTCGGAAGAAGGGGAATCCCAATCCGAGAGCGAGGAGGAGGGCGGCGACAGCAAGGAGGGCGAGCGCCAGGAGCGGGCGGGCGAGGGCGATGCCGGAGAGGCGGTGGAGGGCGCGGAGCAGGCCGACACCGACGCTTTCGACGACGATTTCGAACGCACGGACGACGCCGAGACCGGAGAGCCGTGGCGTCCCAACGTCACGGTGCTCGAGAGCCCGGAGCACTTTGGCTACTCGGTGTTTACGCGCGCCCACGACGAGGAGGTCGCGGCCGATGCCATCTCGACCCCCGACGAGCTCGACCGGCTGCGGACCTTCCTCGACAAGGAGCTGAAGTCGCTCGCGAGCGCGGTCGCACGCCTCGCCAACCGGCTGCAGCGGCGCCTGCTCGCCCAGCAGAACCGCGCCTGGGACTTCGACCTCGAGGAAGGCACGCTCGACGCCGCACGGCTGCCGCGCGTCATCGTCGATCCCATGCATCCCCTGTCGTTCAAGCGCGAGCGCGATACCGACTTCCGCGACACGGTGGTGACGCTCCTGCTCGACAACTCGGGCTCCATGCGCGGCCGGCCGATCATGGTGGCGGCGTGCTGCGCCGACATCCTCGCCCGCACGCTCGAGCGCTGCGGGGTCAAGGTCGAGATCCTGGGCTTTACGACCCGGGCCTGGAAGGGGGGCCAGGCGCGCGAGGAGTGGCTCGCCGCGGGAAAACCGGCAAATCCCGGCCGCCTCAACGATCTGCGCCACATCATCTACAAGACGGCGGACTCCCCCTGGCGGCGCGCCAAACGGTCGCTCGCCCTCATGATGCGTGAAGGCCTGCTCAAGGAGAACATCGACGGGGAGGCCCTCGCCTGGGCCCATCAGCGCCTTATCGTCCGTCCCGAGCAGCGCCGCATTCTGATGATGATCTCGGACGGCGCCCCGGTCGACGACTCGACCCTTTCGGTCAATTCGGGCAGCTACCTGGAGCTTCACTTGCGCAAGGTGATCGAGGAAATCGAGGCGCGCTCGCCGGTCGAGCTCATCGCCATCGGCATCGGCCATGACGTGACACGCTATTACTCCCGCGCCGTCACCATCACCGACCCGTCGGAGCTTGCCGGCGCCATGACCGACAAGCTCGTCGAGCTGTTCGAGGAGAAGCCGAAGCAGGTTGCAGCGCCGCCCCGCGGCCGCCGGCGGGCGCGCGAGACGCGCGCCAAGGTCCACTAGGCATGGGGGCGGGCTTGCGGCACCGGTTGAGGGAACTCCTTGGCGCGGCCCTGCGGCCGACCGGAGGGTGGAAGCGCGAGGCGGTTGTGCTCGCGCTCAGCGTCGCGTTCGCGAGCGGCATCGCTCTTGCCCAGATGAAGCCGGACACGGCGAGCCTCAAGGTCGAGCCGATCGAGGTTCTCTCCGCGCCCATTCCAGCCTTCGACAAGGACGGATCGGCAAAGGCGACCTTTGGCAAGCTCGACTGGCGCGGCGGGCTCGTGCTGTCGTCGCCGTCGGTCAATTTCGGCGGCTGGTCGGGGCTTGCCTTCGACCCCGACGGGAAGAGGTTCGTCGCGATCTCGGACGCGGGAACGTGGATGTCGGGCGAGCTCGTCGAGGACGGCGGACGGCCCAAGGGCATCAGGTCGGCGACGATCGGCCCGCTCAAGGCGCGCGGCGACAAGCCTCTCTTCGCGCGCCGCTACCGGGACGCGGAGGCGATCGCCCTCGAGGCAGGCACGCTCGACAGCGGGACGGCGCTGATCGCGTTCGAGCAGCTGGGCCGCATCGGAAGATTTCCCGTGAAGGACGCGGGCGTCGGCGCGCCCGTCGAGTACCTCGACATTCCGCCCGAGGTGAAGGCGCAGCGCCGCGACGGCTTCGAGGCGGTGACGGTGCTGCGCGCCGGCCGCTACAAGGGCTCCGTCGTCGCCATCGCCGAAATCGTCCTCGACGGTCACGAGGGGCGGCACTCGGGCTGGATCTGGATCGACGGCGCGCCGAAGCCGTTCAGCCTCGATATCGATGGCGGCTTCGACGTGACGGATGCGGCGGCGCTGCCCGACGGCGGCCTGCTCGTGCTCGAGCGCCGCTTCACCTGGAGCGAGGGCGTGAGGATGCGCCTGCGCTACATCAAGGCGGACGACCTCGAGCCCGGCGCCGTCGTCAAGGGCGAGGTGCTGATTGCCGCCGATCTCGGCCAGGAGATCGACAACATGGAGGGGATTGCCGTGCGCGAGGGCAAGGACGGCGAGACGCTCATCACGCTCATCTCCGACGACAACTTCAACAAGCTCCTGCAGAGGACGGTGCTGCTCGAGTTCGCGCTGAAGCCCGACGGCGCCGAGCATGCGCAGGATGCCTCGACCAAGTCGGAAGGCATCGAGACCGTCCAACCGTAGGTGATTGCTGTCCGGGTGATGGGGAGCAAGCGATTTCGCCTGACATGAAACTGCTCTAGGATCTGAGCTTCTCTCGAGACCATGCGCGGAGCGATGCAGAGCTTGCCTCGGAACGAGAAACCAGCAAGCCGGCCGCCGCGGCTGGCCATGCTCATTCTCGCAGGGTCTCTTCTCGGCCTCGCCGCCTTGATCGCTCTCCCGAAATGGGCGCCGATGCTCTTGCGCATCGAGCACCAGACCTCCGATTGGCGCACGGCTCTCCTCTCGGACAGGAGGAGCGATCCGCATCCCGGAATGGCGGTCGTCCTCATCGGCGAGGATACGCTCGCAGACTATCCCTACATGCTGCCGATCGATCGCAGCCTCCTCGTCAAGACCATCCGTGCGCTGGAGGAGGCTCATGTGCGCGCGATCGGCATCGACCTCTATTTTGCCAAGCGCACGGAGCAGGAGAAGGACGATGCTCTCCTCGCCGTACTCAAGGAGAGGAGCGAGACCGAGATCGTGCTCGGCGCTCTCGACGAACGCGGCCGGCTGACGGAGAGCGAGCGCGCCTATCAGGCGAGCTTTCTCGAAGCCGCAGAGCGGCCCGCCGGCTACCTCAATCTCAGGATCGAGCCCGACGACGTCGTTCGCTACCGTGCGAGCCCTGCCCGCAACTCGAGGACGCCGAAGAGCTTGGCCGAGACTCTCGCCGGTCTGGCCGGCGCCACGACGGTGCCCGCCGAGGATCGGATAGCCTGGCTGCTCCCGCCGCGAGGGCGCGCGAGCCCCTTTCTGGTTCTTCCCGCGGAAGCCCTTTTCCAGGGCACCAAGGCGCACGACGAAGCCGTTGCCCGCGGCGACATCGAGGCCCTCAAGGGAAGGGTTGTCCTTGTCGGGGGCGACTTCCCCTATCTCGACCGGCACTTGACACCGCTTGCGGCGCTCGGCGGCGAGAAGATGGCCGGCGTCTTCGTGCACGCGCACATCCTAGCCCAGCTCATGGACGGGCGTGCCTTCTACGAGCTCACGGCGCAACAGGTGCGCTGGCTCCTGCTCGGCGTCGCGCTCGCCGCGGCGCTGCTCGGGTGGCTGTTCGGCGTGCGTCATTACCATCTCTTCGGCTGGAGCGTCGCAACTGCGATCCTGGTCGGCGTCGACGCCGTCCTCTTTTCGCAATTCCGTACTATTCTGCCGTTCACGCTGATGGCCATCGCCTGGGTGCTGGGCGCTGCCGCCGGACGGTGTCTCAGGATCGTGGTCGCAAGCTTACGGGAAAATGCGAGGAGGGTGCCATGAGGACGGGAAGAGCTCGGAAGTGCGCGCTGACACTGGCGCCCATCGCCTTGATGGCCGCGGTTCCGGCCCAGGCCTTTGCCGCCGAGGGCAACTCGTGGCTGTGCAAGCTCTTGCCGAAGTACTGCGGGAACGAGAACAGCCCGGGCGGCCTGCCGGGTCATGCGGCGCCCGACAGCGGAGCGTCCGAGTCGAGCCGAGGCATCTCTGACCCATACGAGGCTGCGAAACCAAGCGCGCCTGCGCCCGAGAGCCCTGCGAGCCCCGTGCCCGCCGCCGCCCACGGAACCGCCCAAGGAGCCGCAATAGCCGCATCGCGACGAGACGCCACCCTCTATGTGCGATGATTTGGAAAAGAGGGGACCGCGCCTCAGGCGGCCGTCGCTTCGGCCTTGGCCTTGGCGATCTCGCGCTTGAGCTTCCGGCACTGCGCCGAGAGGTCCTCGGCGCTGGCCTTCATGAGAAAGGCGTCGAGCCCGCCGCGGTGCTCGACCGACTTCAGCGCGTTGGCGCTGATCCTGAGCTTCACCTGCTTGCCGAGCGTGTCGCTGATCAGCGTCACGTTGACGAGATTGGGCCGGAACTTGCGCTTGGTCTTGTTCTCGGCATGGCTCCTGAGCTGCCCCGAAAGCGGCAATTTGCCCGTCAACTCACAGCGCCTCGTCATGATCGTGTGCTCCTTCGCCGTCCTGCCTCGCCCGGAAGGCCAACGGACTTTAGTCTCTTAGCAACCTGGAGAATGTCCTGTCCGCGGCATTGCAGCCCGCGTGAACCGCGCCCTTCCTATACTGCGGCCCCTTGCACCGTCAAGGCTGTGGACGGCCGGGAACAAGTGTGAGAGCAAGGGCGTTGTTCCGAAAGTGGGCGCTCATCAGCGAATTTTTTACCGTTCGTCGCCATGATGGGCCTGGGACTAAAGTGTTGGCGCAAACCCTGGCTCGCCCGGTCAAGGCAACGGTCCCGCGTCGTTGGTGGGCAGTGAGTGGCATCATGTACCGATTTCCGTCTCGAGTGGCTCGCGTTTGCGCTCTTGCGATCGGCGCCTCGCTCATTGGTCCCCTTTCGCCGATCCCGGCCGCCGCCGGCATGTCGCCCGCCGAGGTGAGCGCCCTCTACAAGATCACCCTCAACGGGTTCGAGCTCGGCAGCTTCCGCTTCAACTCGACGGTCACCGCCGATCACTATTCCGCCGACAGCGACGTCGAGCTCTCCGCTCTGCTCGGAGCGTTCCGCTGGAAGGGCGTGACGCGCACTTCCGGCACGATCGGCGCCAAAGAGCCGAAGCCCGCGGGCTTCCTGTTCGAGTTCAACGGCACGGCGAGGAGCGGCTCGGTCAGGATGGGATTTGATCCCGCCGGCGTGACCGGTGTCTCCATTATGCCGCCTACGGCCGATCCGCCCGATACGGTTCCGCTGGGACGCGAGCATCTGAAAGGCGTCCTCGATCCCCTCTCGGCCATCATTGCGCTGACCCACGTCGACGGCGCCAATCCCTGCGGGCGCAAGGTCGCGATCTTCGACGGCAAGCAGCGCTTCAATCTCGAGCTCATCCAGCGCCGCCCCGTCGAAGGCCAGCCCGACCGGGGCATCGTCTGCCGCGTGAAGTACGTGCCGATCGCCGGCTACCGTGCGAACGAGGAGACGCGCAGCCTCGCCTCGAGCACCGGCATCGAGATCGCCTTCCGCCCCGTGCCGCAGGCCAAGCTCATGCTGCCCCATGACGTGGTCATCCCGACGCTTGTTGGTCCCGCCGAGCTCACGCTCGAGCACGTCGACATCCGGACGCCCGATCGCGGCGAGATCGCGCTCGTCGACGATTGATCGCGTATAATCGCGCAAACTTGCCTTCCTTCGTCACTCCTTTTCGTGCGAAGCTGGCCTCGAGAGCCGCATTCAGGCATGAGGGCACGGAAGCGCCTCACACGCCAAGCCTAGCGTGAACGAGCTACTTGATCTTGGCTCGGCCGGATGCAATGCCAGTGGCGCACGGGAGGCATTGAGGGCATGGCCAGCGAACTCGAAACGCGCATCCGCAACGTGACCGCCGTTCTCGGGCCGACGAACACCGGCAAGACGCACCTTGCCATCGAGCGCATGCTCGGTCACGAGAGCGGCATGATCGGCCTTCCGCTGCGCCTCCTGGCGCGCGAGGTCTACGACAAGATCGCCGGCCGCATCGGCGCCGACAAGGTCGCCCTCATTACCGGCGAGGAGAAGATCAAGCCGGAGCGCGCCCGCTTCTGGGTGGCGACGGTCGAGGCGATGCCGCGCGAGATCGACGTCGACTTCCTCGCCATCGACGAGGTGCAGCTCGCCGCCGACCCCGAGCGCGGCCACGTCTTCACCGACCGCCTGCTCCATGCGCGCGGACGCCAGGAGACGCTGCTGCTCGGCTCGCAGACGATGCGCGAGGCGATCCAGGATCTGATCCCCGGCGCGAATTTCATCTCGCGTCCGCGGCTCTCGAGACTGACCTATGCGGGCGAAAAGAAGATCACGCGGCTGCCGCAGCGAAGCGCCGTCGTCGCGTTCTCGGCGAACGACGTCTATGCGATCGCCGAGCTCATCCGCCGCCAGCGCGGCGGCACCGCGGTCGTGCTCGGCGCGCTCTCGCCGAGAACCCGCAACGCCCAGGTCGCGCTCTACCAGTCGGGCGACGTCGACTTCCTCGTCGCGACCGACGCCATCGGCATGGGGCTCAACCTCGACGTCGATCACGTCGCGTTCTCCGCCGTGCGCAAGTTCGACGGCCACTCCTTCCGCGACTTGACGCCGGGCGAGATCGGCCAGATCGCGGGGCGCGCCGGCCGGCATATGAACGACGGCACGTTCGGCGTCACAGGCAATACCGTGCCGTTCGAAGGAGATCTCGTCGAGCGGCTCGAGACGCATACCTTCGACAGCGTCCGCGTGCTCCAGTGGCGCAATCGGAGTCTCGACTTCTCGAGCCTCGACCGGCTTCGCGAGTCGCTGCGCGAGATGCCGCGCGAGGCGCGGCTGACGCGAGCCCGCATGGCCGACGACGTGCTCGCCCTAGAGACGGTCGCGCACGATCGAGAGGTGGCCGAGCTCGCGACGGCACCGGCGGCGGTCGTGCGTCTGTGGGAAGTCTGCCAGATCCCCGACTACCGCAAGATCTCGGCCCAGAACCACGCCGAGCTCGCGGCCACGATCTACAAGTTCCTGCTCGGGCCCGAGGAGCGCATTCCCGAGGACTGGTTCGCCAAGCAGGTCGCGTTCGCCGATCGCACCGACGGCGACATCGACACGCTCGCCAACCGCATCGCCCATATCCGCACGTGGACGTTCGTGTCGAACCGCGCCGACTGGCTGCGCGACCCCGGCCATTGGCAGGAGCGCACGCGCGCCATCGAGGATCAGCTATCGGACGCGCTGCACGAGTGCCTGACGCAGCGCTTCGTCGACCGGCGCACGAGCGCGCTCATGAAGGGGCTGCGCGACAAGGAGACCTGAACGCCGAGATCGCCGAGGACGGGGCGATCCACGTCGAGAACCACTACGTCGGACGTTTGAAGGGCTTCTCGTTCTCGCCCGAGACCCAGGCCGAGGGCATTCACGGCAAGGCGGCGCGCCACGCGGCGGCGCAGGTGCTCGCGCGCGAGCTTGCCATGCGGGCGCGCCGCGTCGCGGCCGCCAAGGCCGACGCGTTCAAGCTTTCGCGCGCCGGCGCCGTGCTGTGGCGCGACGAGGAGATCGCCCGCCTCGAGCCTGCCGACGATCCGTTGAAGCCCTCGGTCGTGCTCATTGCCGACGAGCACCTCGCCGCACCCGACCGGGAGAAGGTCCAGGCGCGGCTCGAGGCGTGGCTCGGCGAGATCGTGGCCGACCGGCTGAAGGCGCTGGTCGAGGTCGCCAAGGCCGAGGACGTCACCGGGCTCGCGCGCGGCATCGCGTTCCGGCTCACGGAGAATTTCGGCATTCTGAAGCGCGACCTCGTCGGCGAGGAGATGAAGCACCTCGATCAGACGGCGCGCGCGCAGCTTCGCAAGTACGGCGTGCGGTTCGGTGCGTTCAACATCTACTTTCCGGCCCTTCTGAAGCCTGCCGCCGCCGAGCTCGCCCTGACGCTCTGGGCGTTGAAGCACGCGGGCGACCACAAGCTCACGCTCGATGCGCTGCCCGAGCCGCCGCGCGCCGGGCTCACGTCGATGGGCGCGGACGCGAGCGTGCCCGAGGCCTTCTACCGGGCCTGCGGCTACCATGTGTGCGGTCCGCGCGCGGTGCGCCTCGACATCCTCGAGCGCCTCGCCGATCTCATTCGACCGCTTCTGGCCTGGCGCCCGGCGCCGGACGGAGGGAGCCAGGCGCCCAAGGGCTCGACCGGCGACGGCGGCTTCATGGTCACGCCGGAGATGATGTCGATCCTCGGCTGCTCTCCGGACGAGCTTGGCCACGTGCTGAAGGCGCTGGGCTTCAAGCTCGAGCGCCGGCCGGCTCCGTCGGCGCCTCAAGCCGAGGCGTCCGAGCCGCCTCCCGCGTCCGACGTGCCGCCCGCCGGCGAGGAGGGGCTCCCGGCCCAGGCAGTGGTGGCTGCGGCGACGGTGCCAGGCGAAACGCCGGCGGCTGAGCCTGCTGCGCCTCAACCGGAGGTCACGGTGCAACCTCCAGTGGCCGCCGAGCCGGCGGTCATCGAGATCTGGCGTGCGCGTCGGCATCATCGGCACGCCGAGCACCGGGGACGGCGCCGCGACGGCACGCCGGGCCGGGAGAGCCAACCGGCCACCGCGCCGGCTCCCGCCTCCGCCGCCCCGAGCGAGCCCGTGCCCCATGAACGCGCAGCCAGGCCCAGGCCCGGCCCCGAAGGACGCAAGGAGCACCACCGGCGTGACCACCATCACCGCGACCGTCAGCGGGACGGCAAGCGCCACGACCGGCGGCGCGCCGACGAGCGCGGGGCGCCTCAGGTCCTGTCGGCGGGGCCGGCGCGGGCGGGTGCCGTCGATCCCGATTCGCCATTCGCCTTGCTCGGCGCGCTCCGGGATGCTCTCGAGAAGCAAGCGCGGGAGAAAAGCTCTTCATGAGCGCGCCCGGGGACGAGCCGCGGCCCGCCCGCGACACCCAGAGGCTCGACAAATGGCTCTGGTTCGCGCGGCTCGCCAAGTCCCGCACGCTTGCGGCAGAGCTCGTCAGCGCCGGAAAGGTCCGGGTCAACCGGGTGAAGGCGGCAAAATCGAGCCATCTCGTCCGGGTCGGCGATGTGATCACGTCGGCGGCCAGACTGGAGGTACGAGTCGTTCGCGTACGGGCGTTGGGCGCAAGGCGTGGCCCGGCGCCGGAAGCGGCGGCCCTCTACGAGGAATTGACACCGGGCCGGTCGGCCGCTGATCCTGCGCAGCCGTCGCCGGCTCCGGAGGGTGCTCAAGGGTCCCGCGTCTCCTCGCCGCAGGGTTTGCGCACCAGAGGCAGCGGGCGACCGACCAAGAAGGAGCGCCGGCTGACGGACCGCCTTAGGGAATGGAGCGGTTGAGGCCATTGGCAAGCGCCGGGCTTTGCGATAGGCACGGGCGCCGCACCTGACCCTGACCCGATGCGGAGTGCCCGCGGAAAAAGACCCATGACCTACATCGTCAACGAGAAGTGCATCAAGTGTAAATACACCGATTGCGTGGAGGTCTGCCCCGTGGACTGCTTCTACGAGGGCGAGAACATGCTCGTCATCCACCCCGACGAGTGCATCGATTGCGGCGTCTGCGAGCCGGAATGCCCTGTGGAGGCCATTAAGCCCGACACCGAGCCGGGTCTCGAGAAGTGGCTCGAGGTTAACCGCGAGTATGCCGATAAATGGCCCAATATTACTTCGAAGAAGCCAGCTCCTCCCGACGCAGATCAGTTCAAGGATGAAGAGGGGAAGTTTGACAAATATTTTTCTCCCAACCCCGGCTCGGGGGATTGACCGCTAGACTTGCGAGCGGCGTCCTTTCAGCTTTAACACTCGCCGGCCACACACATTTTTGGCGATTGGACATTTAATCATCTCGTTTAAGCTGTCGGCGACGCTAAAGGTCGCGCCCCCTTCAATTTTCGTGAAGATTGTGTTACACAAGACCCCTTGGCAAGCTTGGAACTGAACCGGAACAATTGCGTACGAAGCCAGCATTGGCCGGTGAGTGTGCGGTTGCGTGATCATATTCGCCCCCAGCAAGCAGCGGTCGGACTGGGGTTCGAGCAATCGGGCCACGATATGAAGGATGAGCAGGCGGCCGGTGTCGACCGCTTGCAAGTCTGGGTTGAAAGAACCTGGAGCGGCGGCAGTGTTGTCGGCGTGCCGGGTTAACGTGTGACCGGCGTACCACGCCGGAAGGGTGGGCGGGCGTTCCTTCGGGATCCGCAAGTGTGACGCGACAGAGTGAGATGAACTGATGGCTCAGAAGACCAAGGCGCAAGTGAAGTCCAAGGCCGGCAAGTCCGCGGCTGCCGGTACAAAAAAGAGTCTGCGGGGCGCCGAGGCGAAGGCCGTGCGGCCCGCTGGCTCCGCCAAGTCGGCGGCGAAGGCGCCGGCTCACGCCCAGGTCCGCGCTCACGCCAAGAAGCCCGCGCCTGCGGTGAAGGCGCCGGCGAAGGCGCCCGAGGCAAAGAAGGCGCCGGCTCCGGCTGCCGTGGCCAAGGTCGCCGTGGCAAAGAAGGCGCCCGTCGCGGCGGCCCCGAAGGCTGCTCCTGCGCCGGTCAAGGCTCCAGCTCCCGGCGCGCCGATCACGGTGCGTCCCCAGGCCGCTCGCCCTCTGCCGGTCATGAAGCCGGGATTTGGCGGCCATCAGCCGGCCATGCGCGCCGTTCCGGCCGTGCTCGGCAAGTCCGCCGCCGGCCAGAAGATCACGGCTCCCGTCGCCCCGACTACGCCCAAGGCGATTGCCGAGAAGGCGGCCGCGGCGCGTAACCTCATGTCTGCCCAGAAGAAGCCCGTGAGCCAGCGCCACGGCTTCAAGACCAACGAGTTCATCGTCTATCCCGCCCACGGCGTCGGCCGCATCATCGGCATCGAGGAGCAGGAGATCGCGGGCATGTCGCTCGAGCTGTTCGTGATCAACTTCGACAAGGAGAAGCTGACGCTGCGCGTTCCGACCGGCAAGCTGCAGAGCGTCGGCATGCGCAAGCTCGCCGACGAGGGGATCGTCAAGAAGGCGATCGAGACCTTGAAGGGGCGCGCGCGCATCAAGCGCACCATGTGGAGCCGCCGGGCCCAGGAGTACGTCGCCAAGATCAACTCGGGCGATCTCATCTCGATCGCCGAGGTCGTGCGCGATCTCTACCGGTCCGAGGCGCAGCCCGAGCAGTCCTACTCCGAGCGCCAGCTCTACGAGGACGCGCTCGACCGCATGGCGCGCGAGATCGCCGCCGTCGAGAAGCTCGACGAGCGCGGCGCGGTGCAGCGCATCACCGAGGTGCTCTCCAAAAGCGCGCGCGGACGGCGCCTGGCCGAAACCGGTGAGGCCGACGTGAAGGCCGCCTGAGGCGGCGGCCCGATCCGAGAATTGACGGCGCCCGGCTTCGACACCGGGCGCCGTTTTCCGTTTCTGCGGATGGCTCCTTGTCCACATCTCCCGGCAAGCAGACGGGAATACCTTCCCACGGCAACCCGTTGTTCCCGCTATCCGCCTACCCCGGCGGATGCTTCAGCGAACTTGGCACCCGCGATTCGTACTCCGTTCCGGGTGCCGTTTTTGCGCACTGTTTCAACAACTTATCGCTAAACAGCTGGGTACTAAGCTGGCCCTGGTCTGGCTCGGGAGCACAACCGGGAGCACTAATCGAACCGTGCGGGGCCGCACGGTCGAGGTCGACGTCGATCCCATCGAGCTGATCGACCATTTGGAGAGCATTCCCTTCATGGGCTATGGCGAGGCGCGCAAAGGGCCCTTCGCCTTTTACGGCGACATCGTTTACGCGAACGTCGGCATCGACAAGGACGGAGTGAGATCTCGTAGCCAACATCCACTCATCAACGGCACGATCAGCGCCTCGCTCGGCTTGGACATCGAGTTGGCAATCCTTGAAGCCGGCGGCGCCTATGAAATCGCCAAATGGCCCTCGGGCGGCGGGAGCAATACGGCGATAGATGTTTACGCAGGCGCCCGCTACTGGCACCAGGAAGCCGACCTCAAGCTGGCGCTCGACGTCAATTTGGACATTCGCGATCTCGTTATATCGAGAGGGATCGCCATCGCGCGCAGCGGCAGCGTCGACTGGGTCGACCCGCTCGTAGGGGCTAGGATCCGGCATCAGCTCGCGCCGGGTAAGGAGCTGCTGTTGAGCGGTGATATCGGCGGCTTCGGCGCCGGCAGCCAATTCTCGTGGAATGTGGTTGCTGCCTATAGCTTTGAGATCTGCGTGCAGGACGGCGTGACCTACTCCGGCGTCCTGGGCTATCGGTTGCTGGACGTCGACTATGAGCAAGGCTCCGGTCGCACCAAATATGAATACGACATCCTGCAACACGGTCCGCTCGCGGGGCTGAGTATCAAATTCTAAGGTGACTGACGAGTTCAACGCCGGGTGGGGCCGGCGCGATCGGCCGACCACGCGGAGCCTCCTCCGAGCCGAAGAAGATCCGGGCCGCGCTGCTCAAGGGCGGCACCGTCCGCGAAGTTGCGCGCTCGACCGGCGCCAGCGTCGGCACCACGGCCGCGATCCGCAAGGAACTCGCCGCGGCCGGCGCGCTGTGACGGCTCCGAAAACATATGACTTGCAACGCAGCTTTGAGATGCCCTGACTATTGCGCACGCAGAGATTCCACGAGGCTGATTAGATTTTGAGGACTCACGCGAACGATGCCATGGCGAGGGGTGTCGATGTCCGCGACGAGCATGAACGCAATGGAAATTACAATCGGAAGGACCACAAGCAGTTTGGCTCCTGCCTTGGAGCGCAAACTATAGCCAAACAGCAAGTTGCAACAGATGGCGATCGCCATCATCAGCCCCCATGCCGCAGTTGGGATTCGGTTCCAGAAGGCAGCCTGCGTGTATCCCTGCGAGTTCAACACGTCGTTCATGCCCGCAATGACGAGGGCGACAACGGGCGTCGGCTGTTCAGCCGCCGCTGGCTTGACTGCAGCCCACAACGCGGCCTGCAATTGAACAGTACGGGCACTGATCTGCCGTAGCTCCGCTTCATCGTGAACAGTATAAAATAATATCCGCTGGTCGAGGTAGCGTCTCAGCAGCGAACGCACCTTCGCGGCGTCAACAGGAGACAATAGGTCGGCCCTGACGTATTCGGTGCCGATCGCGTTGGCTTCCTGCTCCTCGTAGTTCTTGCGTTGATCGTACCGGGTTGTGGCCATCGAAAAGCTGAAACCTATGATGAGGGCGAGCAGCGTCAAGGTTGCGGCCAGAATGACGCCGAAATCGTCACGCAAATCCGCTTCCTGCTCACGCTCTTTCTTGCGAAGCCAATCCCCGACCCACGCGGCGAGCCACAGCGCGGCAAATGAGAGTGCGAAAATAAGTAATGGATAGTGCGTCATGTTGCTCACGCAGATGGGTCAGGAGAAGACCTCACGACGATGTCTGCTCGACGTCAGCTTACCCCTCAGCTGTGGACACATCTCGGGCTCGACGCTGACTACCGGTAAGGGCCATTGGCAGACGTCTAACACCTCGCCAGCCCGCTCGTTGAGGTCGTCCACCGAGCGCTTGCCCTCGCGCCAGCCACGAGGCGCAACGGCTCACTGGAAGGCCACAGCGGTGAAGCTAGGCGGCTTCAGTGCGCCGACGCAGGATGTGTGGGGGGCGGCGTACTCGATCGGCGCAGCCTGAACAAGGCGTAGAAATAACTTAGCCAGAGGACGACGGAGAGGCCGTAGAAGATGATGGTTCGCACCGACCACAACGGCCAGGAGCCAGCGGGGCCGATGGCGATCACGTTGGGGTACCAACTGAAGAGCGTGGAGCGCCACCGATTCCACATGAGGGTCGCTTCCGTGGCGCGAGACTGCGCGGTCTTGGCGTCGTTGAAGACGCGCTCGCTGTTGCGCTTCAACCACCACCAGGAATCGTCGTTGGTCAGCTCGAGCCCCCTGTCGGAGCGGTTGCGCATGTAGATGTATTCGATGTCGGTCGTATTGCCGCGGGCGTCGGGATCGCTGCGGCGCACTTCCGTTCCTGTGATGACGCCGGTTGTCCATGTTGGACGTGCGTATTCCCATCCAAACCAGAGGGGGATACCCACCACGAATGCAGCGATGGCCAGAACGGGACCCCCCCTGCGCCATAAGATAAAGGCGAGCACGAGAATCGCGAGCAGGACGATGTAACCGATAGACAGCCAAGCCTGGAGCATGGCTCAAACCTCACCGCAGATGAGACTCTGAAACGGTCGAGCCGCCGCACCTTTCAGTATCTCCAGGCGGCCACGTGCAAATTCCAAGCCGCCCAACCTTCTTACATACACGAGCAAGTTCGGCGCAATCTTGGCTGGGTCAAGGTGAAGACCTCCGCCTGGGGCGGGGCCAATCGTGAGCGTTGGACGCGCTTTCAAAAAGAGTAAAACGCGCGCGTCGAGCAGATTATCCGACCCCTTCGCCGCTTGCGCAGCTCTGCTCCGCGCTTGAACGCCTCGTTGAGGCGATGCGGGCAGGCGATCTATTCTACCGGATGATCGCGTGGAGCCGGCCGGTCCAGTGTGTCCAAGGCCGGCTCGCACGAAATGCTGGTGACCAGACCGGATAGGCCGTCGTATCCAGGGCTGTCGAGCGTCACTATGAAAGGTCCCCGAATTCGAAAAGGTATCGACAAGATGGTCGCAAGCCTGATCGGACATCCTCGGGTAGAAAGTGCCATCATGGCCGTCAAGTCGGATCACCGCCGTCTTGTCGGCCAATGCCGGCGAGGCGAGACATAGGATCAATGCGACAAGGGTTGCGCGCATGTCTATGCTACTCTCAGCCAATGGCTTCTCTCGGCAAGCAAGATCGTCCTGTCGGCTACTGCAATCTCTGTGGCAGGACAACGATTCGGATTGGAGAGGTATACGAGCGTTGCGTGCAACAAATGGACAGAGCCGGTACTTTCAAAGATCCTCGATCGCGGGCATCACGCCTCCCATGACGAGGCCGTGATTGGCAGCAAGGGCGGCAATAACGTCGCTCGGCAGTTTGTCCACCGCATGAAGCGAAACTCCATCATCAAAGGCTCCATACGCCCGCACCGCATCCATGGCCTGCTGGGGATCTGGGTTCGCCGCGAAATAGAGGTGGCGTATCGGCTCGCTATCCCCCATCGGGAGAACAGCCATAACAATCCAGCCAGTTGTTTCGTCGTCAGCCATGCGCTGGAACAATTCACGTCGGCGGCGCGCCTCTCGTACAGCAATTCGGTATTGGCCACGTGCGCGTCAACCCCAAATCGCTGCCTCCCCGGCCGAACATGAGACGACCGTGATCCCCCCGGCTTGGTCCGCTTATGCCTTAACTGCGGACGCCTCCCGCGCTCGATGGTGACGTCCGGGTTGGGCCAAAATGCTGACGTCGTCCATCCCTTATCGCGCAGGTTCTAGGTCACCAGACATCCTGGTGCGTTGCTGGTCGCAGGACTTGACGCGGATCAGATTGGGCATGTCCTTGAGCTTGTTGGCAGGGACACAGTCCGGTAGTCCGGCCTTGCGTGCACCATTGACGAACAACTCAGCTTCTTTGTCCGCATAGCCGCCCCCCTCACTGAGATAGCGTTCCGCGATCCATGTGGGATCCAGCTTTTTGACGTTGGCGGCAGCGGCCTCTGCATCACCCGTGCGACCCAAATACGCAAAGGCCATAGCCAAGTAGGCGTAATCGAGGGCAAGGGGCTCCTTCACGAGCAATCTGTATTTCACCGACTTGTCGAATTGCTCGCCAAAAAAGAACACGTAGCTGAGCCCTTGATTGTACCAGTCGGGATAATGAGGGTTCAGAGTCAGCGCCCGTTCCGCTAGGCTCACGGCCCGTCCCGATTCACCAAGCGCCGGGAGAACCCAAGCGATTGTGACGAGCAGGTCTGCATCGGACGGCGCAAGAGTTTCAGCCCTGTCGAACTCGGCAAGAGCTTGGTCCGGTTTCCCGTTAAATGCGTAGGCCTGACCGAGAGCCATGTGCGTTTGGCCATCGTTGGGATCGAGCTTTACCGCCTTCTCGCCCGCCTCCATCATCTTTGACAGCGCCTCCTCGACAGAGGGTGCCAATCCGAGGTCGATCAAATAGGCATAGACATCGACCAGCCCGACGTAAGCGCGTGCCAATTGCGGATCGAGTTCGAGGGCTTTGCGGAACAAGCCTTCTGCTTCGGTCAAAGATTTCCTTCGTCACCTTGTGTTTCGCCTCCATGCCCAGCAAGTAGGTGTCGAAGGCGGATAGGTTCGCGGGGGGCTTACGCCTGAGAAGACTGCGCTCGGCCTCCGCGACTGTCCCCTCGTAGCCAGCGAGCGTGGCGGCGATTCTCTGCGTGACGTCGTTCTGCACGGCGAACAGGTCATCGATAGGCCGGTCGTAGCGCTCGGACCAAACGTGGCTGCCGGTGGCGGCTTCGATGAGCTGGGCGGACACCCGAATCCGCCCGCCCATCGACTGGATGCTGCCCTCAAGAACATATTTCACGCCAAGGTCGCGACCCACTTGTCGGACGTCGATCGGCTTGCCCTTGTAGACCTCGGTGGAATTGCGGGCGATGACGATGAGGTCCTTGGAGTGGGAGAGATCGATAATGATGTCCTCGGTGATGCCATCTGCGAACCGCTCCCATTGGGGATCGTCGCCATAATTGTCGAACGGCAGAACGGCAATCGACGGCTTTGCGGGCAGCGCCGGACCGGATTTCCAGCCCTTCATTGCCCCAGAAACCTGCCGCAATGATCAGCAGCAGAGCGGCGGCCGACATCGCCAGCTGCTTCCAGCCAATTTTGGGAAGGGCAGAACGCCGCGAAATTGGCCGGGGCTCGGCGCGCACGCGGTAGACGCGGACCGGCTTCGAAATGTTCTTGACCTGTTGCTCGCCCAGAAAATCGAAGCCGAAGGAAAGCTTGCCTTCGACGGCGTCGTAGACGGTGGAGGAGATGCAGACGCCGCCGCCCTCGGCGAGGGCCTCCATGCGCGCGGCGATGTTGACGCCATCGCCGTAGATCGTGCCGTCGGCCTCCTCGATCACGTCGCCCAGGTTGACCCCGATGCGGAACTGCATGCGCCGGTCCGGTTCGAGTTCGATGTTGTGTCCTTCCAGGGATTTCTGGATCTCGACCGCGGCCTGGACCGCCTCGACCGCACTCGGGAACTCGGCGAGGAGCGCATCGCCGGGCGCGTTGACCACGCGGCCGCCGCGGCGCACGACCAGGCGGCCGATGATGTCGCGATAGGACTTGAGGGTCTCGACGGTGGCGGCCTCGTTGGCCGCCATCAGACGGGAATAGCCGACCACGTCCGCGCTCAAGATCGCGGCCAGCTTGCGTCGGCTGCTCGTGCCGGTCATCGCCCCCTCCATGGGAACAGGCCGCAAGGTTACGCTTCGCGGTCACCACGTGCAATCGCGCGGACGGCTCTTCAAGCGGTTGATGAGGAGGGCTTTCTCAGTCCTCGCCTGCGCCAAAGCGGTTCTCGTGGAATGAATCGCCGCTCATAGCTTTCAAATCTGAGCACAGGACGGCGTGACCTATTCCGGATCAATTGCTCGATGTCGATTATGAGCAGGGCTCCAAAGCTGACCTCCATTTGATGCGGGTGCGAAATGCCACAGCGCCCGCGCGCACGTTCCTTCATGATCCACCCAACGCGCTCAGGGCGAAATGCCCCCGCATTGATCCTTAACGCGTGAATTAGCGAGCAGCGACGCTCGCAATGACGCCGCGCACCTAGTGGCGCGCGGCAGGTGAAGACATGCAAATCTAAGGAGATACGAAAATGCTGAAATCATTAGTCGCGGCCTCGGCGTTGGCTTTGTTAGCTGTCACCGGCTTCGGCGGGACGGCGCAAGCGGACGGTTGGACATGTCCAATGATCATCTCGAAGGGTGGCTGCTCAGTGCTCGTACGCCAGCCGGATCAGCAGCCGCCCAAGCCGTAAAATAACTAGCTGAACGCAAGGCAGGTCCGCGGCTTCGCCGCGGGCCTGTTTTTCGTCTGACGCAGACTTTTCTGACACCAGGATGCTGTCCGCTGATAAAGGACCAACCGGGCACTAATCTAAATCATAGAACGCCTACGTAACCGGCGCATCGCTTCGATCCCCCATTGATTGTCATAGGCGTCGTAACGCTCCGCCAGACGTTCATAGGTTCGCCAGTGCGGCGACGACCTCGCTCAGCCAAGCCGCCGTCCTTTCCGACCGCCATCTGGATCGGTTCGAGTTCGTCCGCTTGGGGTCAGAAGCAGTCGTCGCGACGACGTCTGCTCGACGTCCGCTTAGCCCTCGATAGCCGACGTAACTCGCGTAGATCGCTGACTACCGCAATGGGCCAAAGGCGGACCTCTGGTTATTGGTCACACCGACAATGCGGCGCGCAGATTGTGTCCAACCTCACTTCTGTGCAACGTCGGCTCAAGCTATTCTGAAGAGCCTGGAGTGGAGATTTTGTAGCATGGCGAAGCTCGTCTTCGGAATGAACCAGTCCCTGGACGGCTACGTCGACCACCTGGAAATGCGGACAGGCCCCGCGCTCTTTCGTCACTGGATAGAGCACGTGCGCGACCTGACCGGCAGTGTGTACGGTCGCCGCATGTACGAGGTCATGCGTTATTGGGACGAAGACCGTCCTGAGTGGAGTGCGGAGCAACACGAGTTCGCGGCGGCGTGGCGGCGCCAACCGAAGTGGGTCGTGTCGCGCTCGTTGAAGTCAGTCGGCCCCAACGCCACACTTGTCGAGGATGACATCGAGGCGGTGATACGTGGCCTGAAGGCTCGGCTCGTTGGGGAGATTGCAGTTTCCGGACCAGACCTAGCACGAAGCCTAACCGACCTTGGTCTTATTGATGAGTATCGGCTCTACTTCCACCCCGTCGTGCTTGGTCGCGGCAAGCCATTCTTTGCCGGCCCGCGGCCGCCGCTCCGCCTTGTGGCCAGCGATCTAATTGGCGAGGACGTGATTAGGTTGACGTACGTTCCTGCTTAATCGCGCGTACTCGCCCGACGGACTGCGCCGAGCGCGTCAGGTCCGCTTCGGGTCAGGAGCTGTCGTCGCCGCGACGTCCGCTCCTCGTCTGCTTAACCCTCGACAGCAGACATTGCGCCCGACAGCGGACACAACGAAAAGCGCAACACAAAGGGCCAGGGCTGTTAGACCCTGGCCCTGTTGCACGAAGCGCTGCCCACTCTTGCTAGCTACGAAGATGTCTGGCCTATCAAGCTCGCGGTGCACGGGCCTATGGCTAATCGGAAGGAAGGCAAGTTGCGAAAACGCAGGCTCAATGGGCGATGGAAGCGAACCGCAAGGGTTCTAATCTATCGCTGGCGAAGAGCTGCGCTCCCGAGCGACTAGCGGACGGACAGACCATCGCTCAGCACTCCTCCAGCAGCACGTCGAGATCGGCGGTCGAGCGATACCCGATATTGCTCGTATGTTCTTCCAGAAATGCTGTCGCACAACGACGGCCCTCATCCCGCAACATAGAGAGAAAGTCCCACTCGGCATTGAGCTTCGAGGAAGAGCCGAGGTCGGCCAACATCTCGCTCATGATTCGGTGAGTACGCATTCCCGCCCACCGGGCGCCCTCTCCCGATCCGGCGTCTGCCACCTGGCGAAGCAGTGCGATCATGCGCAGCTCCTTCATCAGCGTGGCGTTGAAAGACACTTCGTTCAGGCGGTTGAGGATCTCGGTGGCAGATCGTGGCGTGCCGGGACGCTCGCGCGGATTGATTTGTACGAGAATCGTGTCTTGGGCATCGCTCTCGCGCACAAGCGGGGTGATTGTCGGATTACCTGCGAAACCGCCATCCCAATAGGGCTCACCATCGATCTCGACCGCCTGGAACATCGTCGGCAGGCAGGCCGAGGCCAGGAGAACGTCGGGGGTTAGTTCCGCGTTGCGGAAGATACGGCCACGGCCGGTGTGGACGTTGGTCGCCGTTACGAACAGCTTGATAGGCGACCGCGCCAACCGCTCGAAATCGATACTCTCGTCGAGTATAGCGGTCAGTGGATTGGTGCCCTGCGGATTGAGATCATAGGGCGAGAAGAGGCGCGACAAGACGTCTAATGCGATGAAGACCGGGGAGTAGTCGAGCGTCCAGCGACCGAGCAGTCTGTCGAGTGGCGTGCGCTGCAGCGGGCTGAACACAGCGGCTTTGGCAACGCGCCCCCAGTAAGCGTCCAGAGCAGCGCGCGCACCTGGCGCTCCGCCCTTCGTCCAACCGTCGGCGAGCACCGCGGCGTTCATGGCGCCGGCCGAAGTGCCGGAAATGGCATCGATCCGCAGAAGAGGCTCTTCGAGGAGTCGGTCCAACACACCCCATGTAAAGGCACCATGGGACCCGCCGCCTTGAAGGGCGAGGTCGATTAGGCGCGGTTGACGATCGACCTTCATGTGAACACCAGGACATCCGGTCGGGCGCTAATGACCGTCGCGAGGACGACGTCTCCGAGTACAAAGTGATCGGGAACACGAGAATGACGCCGAGCAGTAATACACCCCACCAGCCGGTTGGCTGCCTTAGACCAAGGCGCTGGCGCAGCCTCACGGGGGAGGTAGGTAAGCGCCTCCCAAAAAGGACCAACCGGCAGGGAATTCCGGAGGGTCACCTTATAGAAGCGCGCACGCTAACCACAAGCCAAACTCGGAAAGTACCTATGAACTAGACCCATCTCGGCGTCTGCCAAAGCGCGACCGCCGCTTTCGGATTGAATTCGCACTCGCGTCTATCCCGTTCGCGTTGGCCCTAAAGGCCCCGACGATGAGGTCTCACAGCGAAAACAGACGAAAGCAACGATTTATCGCAGGGGGAAAGTCTGCAATGGGTGAGGAGCAGGCGTGGGGACCATGTCCGCTCGTCGTCCGCTTAGCCCTCATGTGTGGACGGCTCCAGGTCGTCAAGGGTTTTGTCACGTCGCAGCGGGCTGGTCGGGGCAGCCATGTGTTCGGCCTCTTGATGCGGCTCACACGGCCGCTGGCCATCATGCCTTCCGCGGATCAGGTCCCGATCAACAGCACGCATTCGAGAATGCATGAGGGCATTTGGGTGTCCTGATCACCGGATCGACCGGTTCTGCATGACGTGCAGTCCGCCCTTTCCAACCGTTCTTTGAGGCCGTTGCCGGCCTGACCTTATCCGATTGATCTGGGCTTATCGCGCCAGGGCAATGGGTTCTCGATAACATTCGCCTTTGGCCATCATGGCCCAAGCCATTCTGGCGAGCTTGTTGGCGAGCGCGATTGCAGCGACCTTTGCTGGTCGCCGGGCAAGCAAGCTCGCGAGCCATGGCCGATGCGTGGTGCCGTGAATCTTCGCGTAGCGGATAACGGCAAGCGCGCCCGTACAGAAGAGCGAACGCAAATAACGATCGCCTTGTCGGCTGATGCCGCCGAGCCTCACTTTGCCGCCGCTCGAATTCTGTTTGGGAACGAGTTCCTATCCAGGCCGAGAAGTCGCGCCCCGATCGAAAGGCCTTGGGATCGGCAACGGTTGCAACCAAGGCGGTCGCGAGGGCTGGGCCGACGCCGGGAAGCGCATCGAGTTGCTTCGAGGTTTCGCTCGATCGATGCCAGGCGATTATGCGCCGGTCGAGATCCAGTAACTGCGCCTTCAGAAGCTGCAACTGCTGGCCGAGAGTCATCATGCAGCCACGTGCGACCTCCGGAATGCGAGTGTCGCCCGGATCGGAGGCGATCCTCAACAGTTGATCCACACCCATCCTGCCCACATTCGCTACGATTCCGAATTCGGCCATGTGGGCGCGGATCGAGTTGATGACCGCGGTCTGTTGGCGGATCAGCAGGTGGCGCGTCCGATGCAGCATCAGACCGGCCTGCTGCTCAGGCGTTTTAGCCGGGACGAATTGCATGCTCGGCCGCTGAACTGCCTCGCAGATCGCCTCCGCATCCTTCGCGTCATTTTTCTGGCGCTTGACGTACGGCTTCACGTAGGCCGGCGGCATTAGCTTTACCTCGTGGCCGAGTGCCGTAATCTCGCGTGCCCAGTAGTGTGACGAAGCACACGCCTCAATGCCAACAACGCATGGCCCGAGCTTCTTGAAGAACGGCAGAACCCGTGCGCGTTTCAACTGCTGACGGACGACGACACTGCCCTGTGCATCGACGCCGTGGACCTGAAAGACCGACTTTGCAATGTCGAGGCCGATCGCTGTAATTGCCTGCATGTTGAGCTCCTCCGGATCGTGGTCACCTCAACGGCAACCGATTCCAAGGCGCTTGCGCGCCCGCTGGGGGGAGCCGTCCACAGCATCAACAGCGGACGGATTTCGCGCTCGTCGCCGACGACCGATAAGGGCCACAAGCAGCCATTTCATGTGGAGCAGCAGCCGCCGCCGCGGGCACGCGGAACCGGCCGTTCAAACTTCACGCTGTGACTCGGAGATCGCCGGAAAGAAAGAGGGGCGCTTCGAGCGCCCCTGGAGATCGTGAGGAGGAAGGCAGGTGAGGGTTACTTCGCGCCGGTCTCGGCAATCTGGGTGTCGCGCTTGATCAGTATGGACTGGGCGTCGGCGGCGCAGGTGAACGCGATCGATCCGTCGTAGTGGGCCGTCTTGCCGGCGCCAATCGCGGCTTCGTAGCGAGCGACCGAGAGGCTGTCGCCGTTGTTCCAGACCGGCTCGCCGGCGCGGGCGACGACGAGGTTGCAGCGTCCGTTCTCGCTCGTGAAGTAGCTGACGGCGTGGTCGGCGCCGATCGCGAAGCTCGCGCCCTGGAGGGGCTTGATCGAGAGGGTGTCGGCAAAGGCGGGAGCGGTGGCGAGCGTCGTGAGCGAGGCCGCGAGGGCGATGATCGTCGTGCGGGTCATGGGTCTCTCCGTTGATCCTGATCTGCATCGCGGTCATCTCGATGCGATGGGAGGATCATGACGGATCGACGGTTCAGCCGCTGTGGCATTTGCCACAGGTAGCGGGAGAACTTGAAAACATCCTTTGAATGTCGGCCGTTCGTAGGTCCTCTGGTGCACGATGGCAGGCTGGTTGGAAAAACCTGGAACGCAGGACGGCCGCCCTTTGGGAGCTGCGGCCAGGTGCCTAGTAGGCCGCCGCCCGCCAAACGCCCCCGAGAACGGCCGGCTCTAGCCGTAGAGGATCACGATCACACCAGCGGTCGCTACGGTCAGGCCCATAATGAGAAGGGTCACGAGCCGAATTGCCTCGGCCATGGCATGCTCCCTTGTAGAATGGCCTAGTCGGGAGGGAACGTCCCCGGATTAGCCAGTCAGACGCCCCGCTCGCTACGGGTCAAAGTATGCGCTAGGCCCCGATGGCGGGGATTATGAGAGGTTGGATAGGGCTGCGCACACCTGGCTTGCGGTTATGGTTGAAAATTACCCGACCTCTGACGCGTATTTCTATAGGACGCCACTAATCGCAGGTATTCCTATCGCTGCTGATCAACCCATTTGCTCCACCAGGCCTCACTGGTCACTTCGCTGACAGTCTTGAGAGCAATTTCGATCTCGCTCTCAGTTCTTGCTCGCTCGAGCAGGTCCGCGCACTCCGCCAAAGCCCCGCGGATGGTGGCGAATTCGTGCGTTGTGATTCGATCGATTTCAGCGTCCGTAAGGCTCGCTCGAAACGTCTCCCGCAGCTCTGAGGGCATTTGAGTGCGCCAGTCTGGCATCTCCACCGTCTGGGCGGCCCGAAGCAATTTTAGAACGCGCGTTTTCTGATCCTGCAGGTGTCGTGAGCGCTCAGTCATTCCCTTTTTACCGTTCACGCATTGTGTAAAAAGTGGCTCGGAGCTGCATCAGGAAACTCCAGGCCTTACCGATTGCGGGAGAAGGCCGACCAAGCGGCGAAATGTTAAGAGACCCTGCGAAGATTTGGAATGTGCGTCGCCAGTGTGCATGAAGTGGCACCCCTTACCACCTTGAAAAAGCCCGGCCACCTCGAAGGCGCCGGGCTAAGGGGGAAAGGGCGGGGGACCCGCCCAACTCTTGTGATACCGGCCACAAGTGCCGATATATGACTGATGGCGCCGCAGGATGGTACGTCCCACTCCTGACGTGCCGCGACCGTCAGTCGATCTAGGCTGCGGACGCGCCTTATGTTAGCGAGGCTGCCGCGGATACGCGAATTCCGAGGCACGTAATCTGGTAGTAGAGGACGCATATGTCGATACCATGCAAGTCCGAGCGCAGCCTGCTCAGTCATGAGGAGTTCGAGACCATCCGTACTCACGCGGAAAGAGCTTTCCTGGCACCGCCGAGCAGCCGCTGAAACGCAAGCAGATATTTGCCAAGGCCATCAAAAGGATCAACAAGGAGCTTGACCGCCTGCGCACGCTGGAGGCGCGCACGGCGCACATGGAGGCCGCTCGTCGGGCGCTCGCGCTTCACCGTGCTGAGAAGTTCGTTCACCATCCAACTGCTGGCCAAACGGCAAGTGAAGGTATGCAGCCACGGGCGAGCACGCGGAGACGCGCTGTAATTCCACGAAGCAAGATTGGCACTATCTCGCAAGCAACAAAGGTGGCTCAGGCCATCCGGGACTCGAAAAGTTAGGGCGTTGCCGTGCGGTGGTGCTGGAGGAAGCCGCGCCGGAGCGGATGCGCATCCTGGTGAATTGGACTTTCTCGCACTGGTGGCCACACAGTACGGTAACCCCTGCAGTCGCATTCAACCGCGAGGAGTTGCAATGAAACGCAGAACGTTCTTAGTTGGCAGCGCCACCGTGGTCGCCGGAATGGCAACTCCTGCCGCTTCTCAGTCCCCTCCCGTTGCGGGTCAGCCAATAGCGCCTAGTGATCTGCAGTCAGTAGTTGCTCGGCTGCGTAAGCAATTCCTTTCAGAATTCGACTTCTGACTACGTCGAGAACGTGATCGTCCCCCATTTTCTTGTGAGCACCTACGAGGGTGAGCGACTGCACCTACCCATGATCGGCGTCGAGTTCACCAAAGAGGAGGCGTTGCCATATGATCTTTGGGGATTGCTGAGCGAGAGTTGGAAGCCCGCTCCGGAGGATGGCGTCACGGTTTTTCTCCAGGGGTTGGAAAAGCGTGGACCAGACAATCGCCGGAAACGCATTTACATGGCCGCTTTGACGCCTGACTTATACCGGCCCATGTATGGCGCGAAGGTCGAACAGTTCTTTGACAAGCTGCTAGACGCCAGCAACTCAAACAAGCCGCTGATGCGTCCCTATCTGGAAAGCTATTTCGACCTCTACTGGGACCTGCATCTCGGCGTCAAAGGCACCGCCGTTCCGGCGAGTGTTCGCCAGATAGGAGAAAGTTTTAATACTGTCCTCGCCTATCGCGACCCGACCCAGAGGATCGTCTATGACAACTATCTCGCAGTCCGCAAGCACCTTGCCTCTTTGAAGGAGTGGATCGACCAAAAACTCGCTGATCTCGTGAGTGGTACGACCCCAAATCCGGAAAAGACCTTCGCCTACTACTGGATCAAGAATGCCGGAGATGGAGAATACTTCGCGCACAAGGACGTCGTCTTCGAGGTCTTCCACAACTTCGTGGCACTCAGCCAGTGGGGCAATACGCTTTACAACATCATGCTCAAACTCGCCGAGGACACCGGCGACCCTGACGCGCGGGCTTGGTTCAAAAAGACGATGGAAAGCGATCCCGACAACGCGGGGAGTAATGCCTTCACACCGCTCGAGCGCTTCGTGATGGAATTATTCCGCACGATCACCCCGAACGGGGGAAGCATTTCGGCAATGAAAGAAGTGAGAACACCCCCTTATCAACGGCACGGGTACGTAGTGAGCCCACATTGGGCGACAAGTTTCGATCCCGTGCACTGGAAGAACCCAGACAAGTTTGACCCCGAACGCTACAACAGCGTGCCAACGAGTCATGAGATCGACGAAGCCAAATGCGAGCAGATTGGCTTTGCCAAATGCCCCTTCGACAGAAAAACGTTCGCGGTCAATGACGGCCGAAAAGCCACGATACACAATAGCGGCTTCGGGACTGTCTATGGCATCGTCAACGATAAGCCACTGCCCGTTTGCGACTATGCGGGCTTTGCGCCGTTCGGCTTCGGATATCGGCGCTGTCCAGGCGAGCAACTGACGATCCAGGTCTTCGAGGATTTCTTGAGGAAGGTGTGGAGGGACAAAATCCAGTTCCAAAAGCTAGATATCGCCAACCCAGAACCGCTTCCAATCGGCCCCACCACGGTCATTGGAGACAATGTTGGGTTCGTCAGAGCATGAGACAGAAGGACGCGCGAACTCGCGTGCTGGCGGGGCAGGAGCACCTCCGGAGCCACCCAGGCTCCGAAAATGAAAAACCGCACCTTCTCGATCACGGCTGCTCCGAATTTCGTCCAGCAGGTTGCGATCACCAACGCCAAATTAGCGGCCGAGAGCCTGCAGAGCGACGTTCTTCGCGATCTCGTCGCCGCCAAGCAGCTGAAGATCGTCGCCGCCATGCACGACATCGCCACAGGCCGCGTCACGTTTATCGAGTGACCGCAAGATCAAAGCACCGAGGATTTGCACATGAGCTTCAATGAGCGGCGTCATATGAGGTGGCTCGCGAACCCCTAGCATGTCTGCTCGTGGGCCCAATCTCTCCGTTCCGATGGTCGGTACTTTGGGTCCGGAATCTTTTCCTCCCTGAAATGGACGCGGCGGGTTGGCGATCGATCGGCGGCGAGCGTTCCGCCGCCTCCCGGCGCGGGCAGTGCTCCGCGCTCGGCTTATGAATGTCGCAGGTATAAGTGGCAGCCGTTCAATTACAATCTAAGATTGCGGTATAGGCTCAACCTAAAATAGTAGCGCTGAGTTTTTTCGTAAACGAATTGTCGGATGGCGGACGGAGCTGCGTCTAATGGACGGCCGCGATCGCAGTCGGCCGGCAACGACGCAGTCTTGCGGGCGCGGGCAGGAGCGTCTTGCTCAAGTGAACGACGATCGGAGACACCGCCGCTGGGGCCTCGCCGATCCGTTCGAGTCGTTGCGGCCGGAAGCCGAGGCGCGTCGCGAAGGGGAGCGCGTTGAGCGTTGCGACGATGCGAACCTGCTCGACGCCGGCGGCCCAAAGATCCGCCTCGAGAGCCTCGACGATCAGTGTCGCGAGACCCCGGCGCGCGAAGCGGGGGTCGACGGCCAGGCCGTCGAGCGAAGCTGATTGCGAACTGTCGAGCACAGCTGTGCCGCAGGCGACGATCTCGCCCGCAAGCTCGACGACAAAGTCTCTCCGCTCGGCGGCAGGCCTTGTGCTGCGCGCCTTGTGCAGCAGGGCCTCGATCTCCTCGGGGCCGTAAGTCGCGGCAGCCAGGGTCCTGAACGCAGTTTCGCTGAGGGCCGCTATTGCGCCCGTGTCCTGCTCACGCGCCCGGCGTATCCGTGCTTTCGATCGAATGTCCATGGTCCATCGCCCCGTGCAAGATTGCCCGGACGATGGGCTCGAGCGGCTAGGATGGCTGTTTCGGGGGGGGACAAAAGCGAAATCACCGGCCTGCAAGTGGGGCATTCGCGACACAGCACTCGAGCTCACGCCCTACCCCGCCTTCCCATCGGGCGGAGGAGCGGCAATAATGCCGC
>CAVOUC010000009.1:0-10830 GCA_963699485.1 uncultured Alphaproteobacteria bacterium
CCGTCCCTTCTCAGAGAGCGCGTGCTTCTCCGTAAGCGGGTCGAAGGTTCGAGTGCTACTGCGCCCACCGAAAATCCAAGCTATCTATCAATCGCTTAGGTGGAAGGGGCGCTCCCGGCCTATCGCCGGTGCGATCACACTTCCGAGCCGCAAGACGACCAGGAAGTCGACGACCTCAATCCGACCGGCTAGCGGGACTGACGGCGGCCCTCTTCACTCGGCACCGAACGCTCCCAAGTCCGCTGCCTGCTGCAGCGGCCTCGGCCTTCTCCGGCGACTGCGAGCGAACCTCGTCACGACTCTCGCACGACTGCAATATAACCTCGACTGGAGAGGGAACCAGTACACTTCGTCGCAGAAATCAACCGGACGATTTGAACATGAAATCGATCCTCGCTTCCGCCGTTTTCGCTCTCGCGCTTACTGTCGCGGGGCATACCCTTCCTGCTGCCGAACCCAGAATTGGACAGCCGCCCGTTCCAAGCCCTGAGGCCGGTTCTGAAACAGGGCCAGACCTGTTCGTATGGCACTGCGCCCTCTGTCACGGCCTCGACGGGCGCGGCCATGGTCCCCTTGCGGACGCGATGAAGATCGCCCCTGCCGATCTCACGCAGATTAGCGCGCGCCACAATGGTGAGTTTCCAGCGGCCAAGGTCGCTGACATCATTCGCAATGGTGGCGGTGTGCTCGGACACGGCACCTCGGCTATGCTGGCGTGGGGGCTCTACTTCAGCGAAAAGCACAAGCCAGAGATCGCCAAAGCCAGGATCGCGGCACTGGTAAGCTATTTACGGACATTGCAGGAGAAGTAGTCCGATGCCGCAGGTCATCGCACGTGTTGCTCGTCGAAACCATGGAGTCGTCTCATGTCACCTGCGATAACCGTTCACCTGACGCATGTTCTGATCGGAGCCGGTATTCTGTTCATTATCGCCTACGTCGGTAATCGTATTACGTTCTCAAACCGGTTCGCGAATGCTCTAGTGACGGCGGCCGTCTTCGCAGTCCTCTTCGGCACGCTCGCCTTCATCGTCGATACGTCGATGCCGCCTGAGCTTATGGAAGCAAGGCAGCACGCGTGGCTGGACTTGATCGTCATGTCCGCTGGTCTCGTCTTCGTGATCGATCTCGTCGCCAACATGCTCTCCTTCTCGAACCGTCTCACGAGCGCTTTTGTGACGGCGGTGATGTTTGCAGTGCTATTCGCCTTCCTGATCTACGCCACAGGCACTGCGACTTGAGCGCGCCCTCAACAGCTGCACAATGTCACGCGGCTCCAGGGTAATGCACATGCCAATTCGCTGAGGGATTGGTGGAGGTGAGAACAGAATGTTCGAAGCGGAACCATCGCGCGCAGGGTTGGTGTGGCGGCTACGCAAAGAAAAATGGTGGGCCCGTCAGGATTTCCAACCTGAAACCAGACGGTTATGAGCCGCCAGCTCTAACCATTGAGCTACGGGCCCACGCGCCGTGGCTATAGCACTGTTCGCGTTTGGCAAGAACGCCTGCCCCACGCCCACATTCGACCCGAAACCGATGGTGAGATGGCGTCTCAACTCTAGAGGAGACCCTCCATGCCTGCCCCGTCGACGGCTCTCGGTTTACTGGCGCTCGGCGCCGCAGCGTTTTTGATGGCCGGTCCGGGGCGGGCGGCAGCCGAGGAGAAGCCCATGCAGAGACTGATCACGGTGACGGCGACGGGGCAGGTCTCGGCCGAGCCCGACATGGCGCGGATCACGAGCGGCGTGCTGACCGACGGCGCGACCGCGCGCGAGGCATTGACGCGCAACTCGGAGGCCATGAGGAAGCTCATCGACGGCCTCAAGGCGAACGGCATCGACGCGAAGGACATCCAGACCTCGGGGCTCAGGATCGATCCGCGCTACACCAATCCGCGCGAGGGCGAGGCGCCCGTCATCAGCGGCTATCAGGTGCCGAACGAGGTCCAGGTCACCGCGCGCGATCTCGACAAGCTCGGCGAGGTGCTCGATGCCCTCGTCACGCTCGGCGCCAACCAGATGAACGGGCTCAGCTTCGAGGTGAGCAAGGCCGAGACCTTGAAGGACGAGGCGCGCAAGGAGGCGATCGCCAACGCCTTGCGCCGCGCCAAGCTCTACGCGGCGGCGGCCGGGGCCGAGGTCGGCGAGGTCGTGTCGATCTCCGAGGACACCGTCGTCGATGGGCCGCGCCCGATCCCGATGGCGCGCGCCATGAAGGCGGAAGCGGTGCCGATCGAGCGCGGCACGCAAACGCTCGAAGCCCGCGTCACGGTCACCTGGGCGCTGAAGTAAATTCTCAAACGAGCGAGACGACCTCGACCGTGTGCGCGAGCGGCTCGGCGCCCGGCTGGGACGGCCAGTCGGCGTAGTTGCGCATCTCCCCCGACGTGCGCAGGCGCCGGAGCGCCGCGAGATCGATCTCGGCCACGACCCATTGCGGCGCGTTGAGCGTGCCCTCGGCCAGCGCGCCCGTATCTGCGACGCCCTGCTCCGACGGTACGAAGATGCCGGCCGCGCCCGCGTTGCGATCGACGGCGGGCGACCACAGCGCGTCGCCGACGGTGGGGCTCATGACCGTCGCAATCGTGTTCTCGAGCGCGCGCGCCATGGCGCCCGTGCGCACGCGGTAGTAGCCCGAGACGCGCTCGGTGCAGGAGGGCACCAGCACGATCTCGGTGCCGGCTTCGGTGAGCGCGCGCGCGAGGAGCGGGAACTCGCTGTCGTAGCAGATGGCGACGCCGATGCGCCCGAGCGCCGTCTCGAAGACGCGCAAAGGCGCGCCCGCCGAGACGCCCCAGTCGCGCTCGAACGGCGTCATGATGAGCTTCTCCTGCTCGCCGACGCGGCCCTCGGGCGTCACGAGCTGGGCGGCGTTGACGAAGCGGCCGTCGCTCTTTCTGACCGGTCCCGAGCCGACGAGGATGTGCACGCCGTGCGCCTTGGCGAGGCGGGCGTGGTAGGCGACCCGGTCGGGCGCGATCTCCGCGACCTTCTCGAGCGTGGTGGCGAGATCGGCATAGACGGCGGGGCCGAAGCAGGCGGCCTGCTCGATCGCGGCGTACTCGGGGAAGACGAGCAGCTCGGCGCCCGTCGCCGCGCCGTCCTTAACCCAACGCGCGATCTTCTCCCGCCACGCGTCGAGGGACGCGGGCTGGTCGATCGGGTATTGCGCGGCGGCAACTTTGAGGGACGTGCGTGCGGGCATGAGCGATTGTTCCATCGGAGGCTCGTCCCCTCTCCCCGCTCTTGCGGGGAGAGGGTTAGGGTGAGGGGCAGGATCTTGCGAATTCGCCTGGGGCTGCCCCTCACCCCAACCCCCTCCCGATCGCAAAGGGCGATGGGGAGAGGGGGCTCATAGCGCCTTCATCCAGAACTGCATCTCATGGTCGGTCTCGTCGGGCCGGTCGATGTCCTTCCACCGGTAGGTCGTGATCAGGCCCTCGACCGGCTCGTAGCCGCGTTTCCTCCAGAAGCCGTCGAGAGGCACGTAGTCCTTGGGCTTGAGCGGATGGTCGGCTGGACGCACGACGCGGCAGAACGTCGAATGGGTGAACCCGCCGAGCTTACGGCCATGCGCCTCGCGGTGGTCGAAGAAGGCGTGCCCGAGCCCGTGGCCGCGGTGGCTCTTCAAGAGCACGGACTCCCCGCAATAGAAGATCTTCGCGATATCGTAGCCGGCACGTCTGAACGGCTCGCCGAACTCGTCGGCGTGCTCGATCATCGGCGCGCCCGTCGACGCGCCGACCACGAGGTCGCCGTCGCGCGCAACGACGACCACGGCGCCCTTGGCCTTGGCGAGCTTCGCGAGGTAGCCCTCCTCGTATTCGAGCGTGCCGTCGTAGAGATAGGGCCAGTCGCGGAAGACGGTGATGCGCAGGCGCGCCAGCTCGGGAAGCACCGGCTTGATCTCGTCCCCGGTCAGAGAGCGCACGTCGATGGCCATGAGGCGAGCCTCCTTCCTTCCTCGCGAGCGAGAATGCCGCTAGTGGGATGATCGAGAAATTCGCCGTTGCTCGCGGCACGCCTTGGAGCGAATTTCTCGATCTGTCTATACCGCGCTTCGCGCCGGGAACCAGGGTCGTAGTGGGGGATGGCTACCGGGCCGTCAGGCCACCTGGGCGATCCAGTCGGTCAGATTGTAGTAGGTGGTGACACGGGCGATCTTGCCGTCGCGGATGGCGAAGAACGTGCCGGCGGGCAGAACATAGGTCTGCCCGTTGGCCGGCGGAAGGCCCTCGTCCGTGTTGAGATATTGCCCGTGTACGTTGAACTCGGCGGCGGCGCGAGCCCCGTCCTTGGAGACGAGCACGACGAGGTCGCGCAGTTCCTCCTTGTAGTGATGGGTCATGCGCGCGTTGAAGGCGCGGAACTTGTCCTTGCCTTGGCGGCGCTCGCCCTGGTTCACGTCGTGGATCACGTCGTCGGTGAGGAAGGAGAGCATGCCTTCGCTGTCGCCCGCGTTGAAGGCGTCGTAGTAGCGGCGGATCAGCTTGGCCGTCTCGATGCGTGCGTGGCTCTCGGCGTCGCTCATGTCTCTCTCCCGTGCCCGGCTTCTCGGTTTCGCGGCGCCTCCTTAGCAGGTCGGAGGGTCCGCGGCCATGCGCCAAAGCCAGGAAAGACGCGACAAAGGGCGCCCCGAAGAGGACGCCCTTTGCTTAGAGTTAATGCGGCCTCGCGCTATTTCTTCTTCTCCTTGCGCACGCCCTTGAACGGGTTCGGGTCGGCCTTCACGTCCATGAATTTGCCGCTCTTGTCGTCGCGCTTGGTCCAGGTTCCGGTGAGAGGGTTCGGGGTCTGCGACCGGGTCTTGACCGCGCCGACGCGCCGATCGTCACCCGGTGTCTTGTTCTTCGCCATGGAAGGTCTCCTCGTTGCGACGGGCCCGGACCCTAGGCTGATTTCGGGCAGTCCGGAACCGCCGCTTTCGACGATACACCCAACCGCGTCCAGGGTCAGTCACCGATCAGATGTAGGACGATGCGCCGGGCGTGGGGGCGCATGCCTGTGCTCGAAGAGATAAAGCCCCTGCCAGGTGCCGAGCGCGAGACGGCCGTCCGCAATCGGGATCGTGATCGATGTTTGCGTGAGCGCCGCCTTCACATGGGCCGGCATGTCGTCGGGGCCTTCTGCTCTATGGACGAACAAGGGATCGCCGTCGGGCACGAGGCGGCGGAAGAACGCCACGAGATCGCGCTGGACGTCCGGGTCGGCGTTCTCCTGAACGAGGAGGGAGGCCGAGGTGTGGCGGCAGTAGGCCGTGAGAAGCCCGGTCGTGATGCCGCTCTGCGCGACGGCCGCCTGAGCTTCGTCCGTGAACTCGACGAGGCCGGCGCCTCGCGTTGCAATCGAGATCTCGCTTTGGTGCTGGCGCATCGGCTTAGCCGGTTCCGGTATCATTTTGCTGCGAAAGCCGTATATTACCGCGATGAGCAGAGCGTTCGTCAAAGAGCACGAGGACGAGGTCGGGGAGCTTCCCGACCGGCTGATCTCGCCCCATCCCAATCTCGTGACCCGCAACGGCCTCGCGCTGATCGAGTCCGAGCTTAAGCGGGCGGAGGCGGCCAACGCGGCGGCCGTTGCCGGCGGCGATCGTCCGGCCATTGCAGCGGCGGCCCGGGACCTGCGCTATTGGAGCGCGCGGCGCGCCTCCGCCGAGGTCATCGAGCCGCCCGCGGACGCGCGCGAGGTGCATTTCGGCGCGAGCGTGACGATCGCGCGCGAGGCCGGGCGGCGCCAGACCTACCGCATCGTCGGCGAGGACGAGGCCGATCCGGCCCAGGGGACGCTGTCCTACGTAGCGCCGCTCGCGCGTGCCCTCATGGGCAAGTCCGTCGGGGACGTCGTGCCGGTCGGCGCCGGCGAGGTCGAAATCGTGGCGCTCGGCGGATAGGCCGTGCAGCGATATTGCGAAGCGGCCGCAAGACGGCTTAGCATTCGCGAAGCGCTAAGAATCGGGGGCCACGGCATGATTGGACTGAAGCGAGTGTGCGGGCTGGCCTTAGCCGCCTCTCTGGGCGTGCTGCTCGCGGCCTTTCCGCCTTATGCCGTTTCGATGAGCCAGGTGGTCGAGGTGAAGGTCGGCATCACCACGCTCACCCGCACCCAGCAGATGGACCTGTGGCGGCGCGTCGAAGAGTACGCCACCGTCGACGCGCTCGAGGAATTCTGCGGACGAAAGCTCGGCCTCGTGAGGCGAACTTGGGCCGCGATCAGCCCCTGTGTCGAGACTTCGTCGCTGCAGAAGGTTGCGGGCGTCTTCCGGGCCAAGAAGAAGACCTACATGGAGGCGTGGGAGAAGGCGCACGGGGAGCCCGAGAAGAAGAAGGCGCTCTGCGACGGCTGGTCGGCGAAGCTCAGCGAGTATTCGAGGATCATCGACAGCCACATCGCGGAAGCTCGCGGCATGTGCGACGCCTGCCTCTTCTGCTGACGCGGGACGGGTCTGGCTTTCCCACTTCCTCGCGACTACGTTCCTCTAGAAGCCCCGAGGGGCTGGCCGGAGCGGCTATGAGCTGGCAGCCGACCGAGGATCCGAGACCTGGCGACGCGCGCTCCTGCGACGCGATCGAGCAGGTGATCGTGCCCCGCGCCCGAGACCTCGGCGGCTTCGAAGTGCGCCGTGCGCTGCCGGCCGCGGGACGGCAGATGGTCGGGCCGTTCATCTTCTTCGACCAGATGGGGCCCTCCGAGTTCCTGCTCGGCAGAGGCCTCGACGTGCGCCCCCATCCCCATATCGGCCTGGCGACGGTGACCTACCTCTTCGACGGCGAGGTCGTCCACCGCGACAGCCTCGGCACGGAGCTCGCGATCCGGCCCGGCGAGCTCAACCTCATGACGGCGGGGGCCGGCATCGTCCATTCGGAACGCACGGGCGCAGAGGAGCGCGCCAAGGGAGGCTCGCGCCTCTTCGGCATCCAGGCGTGGGCGGCGCTCCCCAAATCGCACGAGGAGGGGACTCCCGCATTCGTTCACCACGGACGCGACGAGCTGCCGCGCGTGGCCGCGGACGGCAAGACGGTGCGCGTGGTCATGGGCGCGCTTTACGGCGTGCGCTCGCCGGTCCAGTTTCCCCATGAGAGCTTCTACGCGGAGGCGGTGCTTGCCCCTGCCGCGGTGCTGCCGCTCGATCCTGACTACGAGGAGCGCGCCCTCTACATCGTCTCGGGCGAGATCGACATCGCGGGCGCGACGTTCGGCGCCGGCCGGCTCCTCGTCTTCCGTCCCGGCGACCGCATCTCGATTCTCGCCGCTCGCTCAGGCGCGCCTCATTCTACTCGGCGGCGAGCCCATGGACGGGCCGCGCCATATCTGGTGGAACTTCGTGTCGTCGTCGAAGGACCGCATCGACGCGGCAAAGGCCGACTGGAAGGCGCGCCGCTTCGCGCCCGTCCCCGGCGATGCGGACGAGTTCATCCCGCTCCCGGAGTGAGTTCCGGGCCTGGCGCAAAAAGGCCTCAAATGAGCGCTTGCTACCGAGGCGGGACCGACGTCCTTCGCCTCCAAGAATGCACAAGGGTCTCCTCCATGACCTCCAGGGAAATTTTCGCCGCCCTCATCTCCGCCCTCATCCTTGCGCTCACGGTCGCGGCGCCCCCGAGCCTCGCCGCCTCGCGCGAGGAGATCGATATCGATGTGCGCGCCGCGCTCGCCCGCTTTCGCGACGATGTCGGAGGCTCCGGCGAGCTCCTCTCGCGTGCTTCCGCCGTGCTCGTCTTCCCCTCGGTCGTGAAGGCCGGCTTCGGCTTCGGCGGCGAGTACGGCGAAGGCGCACTGCTGAGGCGCGACCACACGGAAGGCTATTACAACACAGTGTCGGCGTCGTTCGGCTTCCAGCTCGGCGTGCAGGCGAAGACCGTGATCATCGTCTTCATGACGGAGGATGCGCTGAGGAGCTTCAAGCAAAAGTACGGGTGGAAGATCGGCGTCGACGGCTCGGTGGCGCTGGTGACGGTAGGCGCCGGCGGCTCGATCGACACCAATCAGATCACGCAACCGGTCGTGGGATTCATCCTCGACCAGAAGGGCCTCATGTACAATCTCACGCTCGAGGGCTCGAAGATCACGCGCATCAGCAAATAGCCGAGCGCCTCGCGCGCTCAGCGCTCCTTGGCGTACTTCCCCATGAGAGCAGCCGAGGCGAGCACGTGGCCGTTCATGGCGCGCTCGACGTCAGCCTTGACCGGTCTTTTCAAGTTGAGCTCGGTGTCGAGGGCGTAGAGCTTGAAGAAGTAGCGATGCCGTCCGATCGGCGGGCACGGGCCGCCATAGTCGGCCCGCTTCCAGTCGTTGAGCCCTGCGTGGGCTCCCGCAGGGAGCGAGGCAATCCCTTCCCCAAGCGCCGTCGTGCCTGGAGGAAGATTGTAAAGAACCCAATGCACCCAGGTCATGCGCGGCGCCTTGGGGTCCGGCGCGTCCGGGTCGTCGACGATGAGGGCGAAGCTCTTGGTCGCGGCGGGCGCGCCCTTCCAAGCGAGCGGGGGCGATAGATCGTCTCCCTCGCACGTATATTTCCTCGGGATCGAGGCTCCATCGCCGAAGGCGGGAGAGGTGAGCTCTAGGGTCATCGGAGGGCCAGGGTCGAGCCGGGCTGCGCATTCCAAGGGAAGCACAAACCTAGCGCCGGCGTGGTGCTCTGCGCAAGGCCGGCTCCTCCCATCGAGCGCCGTCGGGTTTAGCGCTTCACTTGAGCATACTTGGCCGGGCCGAGGCCGTGAGCCGCGCCCGCCACACCGGAGGCCTTTTCAACTGCATAAGCCAACTCCCGCCATGGTAGGCTGCTACAAGGGATGCCTCGGGTATTTCCGGCGGCAACGGACGCGATGCAAATGGGGGGCAGAGATTACGTGCACCTCGACGGCTTAATCCTGTGGCTCGTCGATTTGGTGAAATCGAGCGCGCTCATCCTGATCTTGGCTGCCGGCGCGGTTCCGGCCTATTTCATTCACGTGTCGGCCTGGACCGATCGCCGGGCGGAGGGCGAGGGAGCCGCTCTCGTCGCTTTGCCGGCGTTTCGCCCGGTTGCGGCTCCGGTGGCGGCGGCCCCGGACGAGAATTCGATACCGTTAGACAATCCGGTGGCGCTGATCCGCGAGCTTCAGAGAGAGCTGAAGCGGGTCGGCTGCTATGACGGCCGCACCAACGGCACGTGGACGGCCGAGACGCGGCGCGCCATGAAGGACTTCACGGGGCGCGCCAATGCCATGCTGCCGGTCGAGAAGCCTGACCCGATCCTGCTCGCTCTGGTCAAGTCGCATGAGGACGGCATGTGTGACGTCGATCCGGCTCCTGATCCGGCCCGCCAGGTCCAGGACGCCTCTCCCCGTCAGGAGGGGACCGTCACCGGCGCGTTGACGGCGGTCGCTCCGCAGCCGAGTGCGCCGCTAGAAACTCAGGAGGCTCGCGCCCCTGAGACGTCTGCCGTGTCCGCGCGCGAAGAGAGTACGCACGGCGAGGCTGCCGCCGTGGCGGCGGAGGCGCCGGTCGAGCCCGCTGAGGCTCAGCCGGACGGCTTTGCACCGGCCGCGATCCAGCGCGAGCGTAGAGCGCGCCCCTCCGGCAAACCGAATTCGCCCGCGGCAGACTTCTCACGCTCCGTGACCAAGGGCTTCAAGAACCTCGAGCGTGCGCTCAATTCAATATTCAATTAGCCGGCCGCGGGCTATCGTCGGCAGGCGGGCCCAGAGCACGATCGCCTGACATGGAATTGCTTCAGCGATCCGTGTCGGGCATGAATTGTACTCTACACTTTGAAATTAGATCGCGATCGACGTTCTTGATGGACGCGAAGCGTCTCCATCAAGAACGATCGCGATCTTGGCGGAGCGGCACGATGATCGTCATAGACAGCAACGGAAAGCGCACCGTCATCACCGGCTGGCGGGCCTGGCTCGTCGGCGCCGCGCTTTTCGTAGGGCTCACGGCACTCTTCGCCGTTCTTGCCGTCGTCCTCCTCGGCGTAGCCCTCACCGTGGGCGCGCTCCTGCTCATCGCGATCCCGGTCGCGATCGCCGCGGCATTCCTCGGCTCACTCCTGAGCAAACGGTAGTCGCCGCCTTGGCCGACCGGAGCGGCTGGCACGGGTCAGATCATGGACGAAGAGAATGGGGCTACCGGTCGCCGGCCACTGGTTTGAGAGAGAGCGGATCAGTGACGACATCACGCTGATCTACGAGCCCCATGTCGTCCCGCTCATGCGCTGCAACATCTGGCATGTTCGCGGCCGGGATCGCGATCTGATGATCGATACCGGCATGGGGATCGCGAGCCTCAGGGCGTTTGCCGAGGAATTCCTCGACAAGCCCGTTACCGCTGTTGCGACCCATGTCCATGCCGATCACATCGGCTCCCATCACGAGTTCGGCGAATGCCTGGTGCACGAGGCCGAGCTCGATGGGCTCTTGAGACCGAGCGGCGGCTTCAACCTGATCGACGAGAGTTTCGATGTGGACGATCTCGCCACAATGCTGCTGTCCCCGCTCGATGGTTACGAGGTCACGGGGCCGCTGATCACCGCGCTGCCGCATGCAGGCTACGATCGCGCGAGCTTCCGCATCCACCCCGCGCCGGGAGCCCGCGCCGTGAGCGAAGGCGACGTCGTCGATCTCGGCGACCGCGTGTTGGAGATCCTGCATCTCCCCGGCCATTCTCCGGGCAGCATCGGGCTCTGGGAAAGAGCGACGGGGACCCTGTTCTCCGGCGACGCGATCTATGACGGCCCGCTCATCGACAATCTCCCGCATTCCGATGTCGCGGACTACATACGCACCCTCGAGCGGCTCCGGGCGCTGCCGGTCTCCGTGGTCCATGCGGGTCACGATCCGAGCTTCGGCGG
>CAVOUC010000010.1:0-12390 GCA_963699485.1 uncultured Alphaproteobacteria bacterium
GCCCTTGCGCGCGTCAACCCGTGCGCTTGGCCGCCGACGCGAGCTCGTGAAGAAATCCTATTCGCTTCTGGCAAAGATAGTCGTCGGCCAGGGGTTGGCGACAAGGGCGGCCTCTGCAATAGCAGGCCGTCACGCTCAAGACCTGAACGAGAGCCATGAAGCGTCTGATCTTTCTGGCGGCCGGCGCAGTTGCAGTCGCCGGTACTGCGCTTGCGGAAGATGGTGGGGCTGCGTCAACCCGCGCTCCCCAAGCGCAAGGCCGGGCATTGGGAGATCACGACCGTGTCGGCGGCGACCGGCATGGCGGTGACAAAGGCTTGCGTCGGCGCCGACGACGATCTCGCAGTGCCGGCGGGAAGCGGCGACTGCTCGAAGCCCAAGGTAACGCCCGCAGACCCGGAGATCATCGTCGACGTGGTCTGCACCACGCCCGACGGCGAGGAGACGATGAGCACCGTCTACAGCGGCGATTTCAACTCGCGCTATCGGGCGGTGATGAAGAAGTGGAGTTAGATGCCTTTGCGTGCCCGATAGAAAGGTCTGCTTCTGGCCCAGGCTGTGTGAGAACTTCACCGCAAGGCTGGAAATGGGGTGCGGGGCGGGCCAAGCGTTAGAACGGGCGAGGTCGGCCCCGTAATCGCTCCCGTGGCGTCCTGAGGCCGCTGGCAGCAGCCGATCTGCCCGCGTTGATCGTCCTTAGGCCCGCATTGCCTCCATCAACGCGCCGACGCCCACAATCGCGATTACCCGCTTCATGTTGTAAGCGAGCACGTTGAGCGCCATCTCGGTCGCCACTTTCGGCAGCGTCATCGTGAGGAAGTGCGTCGCGCCCATCCAGGCCTTGATGGTGCCAAACGGGTGTTCGGCAGTCTGCCGGCGCACGGTCATTTTGTCGGGGTTGCGATCGAGTCGTGCCTGTACGGCATCGAGGACAGCCTCGTGTTCCCACCGCGAGACACGCCGCTCCGGGCCGGTCGTGCATTTTGCTTTGAGCACACATGTCTGACAGCCGCGCGTCCAATAGCGGCGGGTCAGCTTGCCCCCCTCCTCGCCCGCAAAGCGGAAAATCAGGCGCTCACCGGCAGGACAGCGATAGACATCCTCATCGGGCAGGTAGACGAAGTCCTGCTTGCCGAACCGGCCTGCGGCCTTGGCGCCTGAGGTCATTGGCTTGGGCAGCGTGACGGTGATGCCCGCCTCCTCGCAGGCCCGGATCTCGTTGCCCTCGTAGTAACCGCGATCGGCGACAGCTTCGAGCTTCTCGACGCCCATCTCATCACGCGCCTGCTCGGCCATGTTGGCGAGCAGATGACGATCGGTGCCGACGTTGGTCACCTCGTGCGCGACGATCAGATGATGCTCGGTATCGACGGCGGCCTGCACGTTGTAGCCAACGATGCCAGTATCGCGGCCGCTCGTTGCCATAGAGCGGGCGTCGGGATCGGTGAGCGAGATCTGCTTGTCCTCGGCTTTCATCATCTCGACGTTGATCGCGTTCAGACGAACGATCTCCTCCTTCAGCTTTGCGATCTTGTCCTTGAGCCGCGCAACCTTCGCCTCCGGCACCGCATCGCCGCGGCGATCGGCGGTCTCGAGCTGGGCCATGTAGCGTGCGATGCTCTCGTCGATCCGCTCGAGGCGCCGCTTCATTTTGGCTTCGGTGAAGTTCTTGTCGCGCGCGTTGACGGCCTTGAACTTCGACCCGTCGATGGCGACGCTTGCCGCACTGAGCAGCTCGAGCTTGCGGCAGAGTGCCACGAACGCACGGCAGACCTCACGAATGGCCTTGCCATTGTCCTTGCGGAAATCCGCAATCGTCTTGAAGTCCGGCGCAAGATGTCCGGTCAGCCAGATTAACTCGATGTTGCGCTGGCACTCGCGCTCGAGGCGGCGGCTCGATGGAATGCGATTGAGATAGCCGTAGATGTAGAGTTTGAGCATCGTGCCGGCAAAGTAGCCCGGCCGTCCGGTTGCCAGCGGCTCGACGCCCGTGAAGCCGAGCCTGCCGAGATCGAGCCCGTCGACGAAGGCGTCAACCGCCCGCACTGGGTTGTCGTCGGGCACATAGTCGTCAAGCAACGCCGGGAACAAAGTGCTCTGACTGCGGTCCCATCCCTCTACAAAGCGTGCCATCGAGCCCCCCGCTGATTCACGCAGGAATCATAGCGGAATCCGTGCACGTTTTCACACGGCCTGGGCCCTTAGGCGTCATATCGGGCACGGAGCTCAACGTCTGCTCAGCAGGCAAGACCCGAAGCGCCCCGCCGTTGAGATCGGCCAACTTCGGCCCAAGCGGACCAAGTATCGGTGCTACGGTTCAGTGGGGAAGTTCGTTTTCCATAATGGTGGTGGGCCCGTCAGGATTCGAACCTGAAACCAGACGGTTATGAGCCGCCAGCTCTAACCATTGAGCTACGGGCCCACGCGCCGTGGCTATAGCACTGTTCGCGCTTAGCAAGAACGCCTGCCCCACGCCCACATTCGACCCGAAACCGATGGTGAGATGCTGTCTCAACATTAGAGGAGACCCTCCATGCCTGCCCCGTCGACGGCTCTCGGTTTACTGGCGCTCGGCGCCGCAGCGTTTTTGATGGCCGGTCCGGGGCGGGCGGCAGCCGAGGAGAAGCCCGTGCAGAGACTGATCACGGTGACGGCCACGGGGCAGGTCTCGACCGAGCCCGACATGGCGCGGATCACGAGCGGCGTGCTGACCGACGGGGCGACCGCGCGCGAGGCATTGACCCGCAACTCGGAGGCGATGCGGAAGCTCATCGACGGCCTCAAGGCGAACGGCATCGAGGGGAAGGACATCCAGACCTCGGGGCTCAGGATCGATCCGCGCTACACCAATCCGCGCGAGGGCGAGGCCCCCGTCATTAGCGGCTATCAGGTGTCGAACGAGGTCCAGGTCACGGCGCGCGATCTCGACAAGCTCGGCGAGGTGCTCGATGCCCTCGTCACGCTCGGCGCCAATCAGATGAACGGCCTCTCCTTCGAGGTGAGCAAGGCCGAGACCTTGAAGGACGAGGCGCGCAAGGAGGCGATCGCCAACGCCTTGCGCCGCGCCAAGCTCTATGCGGCGGCGGCCGGGGCCGAGGTCGGCGAGGTCGTGTCGATCTCCGAGGATACCGTCGTCGATGGGCCCCGCCCGATCCCGATGGCGCGCGCCATGAAGGCGGAAGCGGTGCCGATCGAGCGCGGCACGCAAACGCTCGAAGCCCGCGTCACCGTCACCTGGGCGCTGAAGTAGAATTCTCAAACGAGCGAGACGACCTCGACCGTGTGCGCGAGCGGCTCGGCTCCCGGCTGCGACGGCCAGTCGGCGTAGTTGCGCATCTCCCCCGACGTGCGCAGGCGCCGGAGCGCCGCGAGATCGATCTCTGCCACGACCCACTGCGGCGCGTTGAGCGTGCCCTCGGCGAGCACGCCGGTGTCGGCGACGCCAGGCTCGGACGGAACGAAGATGCCGGCCGCGCCCGCGTTGCGATCGACGGCGGGCGACCACAGCGCGTCGCCGACGGTGGGGCTCATGACCGTCGCGATCGTGTTCTCGAGCGCGCGCGCCATGGCGCCTGTGCGCACGCGGTAGTAGCCCGAGACGCGCTCGGTGCAGGAGGGCACCAGCACGATCTCGGTGCCGGCTTCGGTGAGCGCGCGGGCAATGAGCGGGAACTCGCTATCGTAGCAGATGGCGACGCCGATGCGCCCGAGCGCCGTCTCGAAGGCGCGCAAGGGTGCGCCCGGCGAGACGCCCCAGTCGCGCTCGAACGGCGTCATGATGAGCTTCTCCTGCTCGCCGACGCGGCCGGCCGGCGTCACGAGCTGGGCGGCGTTGACGAAGCGGCCGTCGCTCTTTCTGACCGGCCCGGAGCCCACGAGGATATGGACGCCGTGCGCCATGGCGAGTTCGGCGTGGAACGCGACGCGCTCGGGCGCGAGCTCCGCGACCTTCTCGAGCGTGGTGGCGAGATCGGAATAGACGGCGGGGCCGAAACAGGCGGCCTGCTCGATCGCGGCGTACTCGGGGAAGACGAGCAGCTCCGCCCCCGTCGCCGCGCCGTCCGCGACCCAACGCGCGATCTTCTCCCGCCACGCGTCGAGGGACGCGGGCTGGTCGATCGGGTATTGCGCGGCGGCAACCTTGAGGGACGTGCGTGCGGGCATGAGCGATTGTTCCATCGAAGGCTCGTCCCCTCTCCCAGCTCTTGCGGGGAGAGGGTTAGGGTGAGGGGCAGGATCTTGCGAACTCGCCTGGGGCTGCCCCTCACCCCGACCCTCTCCCCATCGCGAAGGGCGATGGGGAGAGGGGGCTCATAGCGCCTTCATCCAGAACTGCATCTCATGGTCGGTCTCGTCGGGCCGGTCGATGTCCTTCCACCGGTAGGTCGTGATCAGGCCCGCGACCGGCTCGTAGCCGCGCTTCCTCCAGAAGCCGTCGAGAGGCACGTAGTCCTCGGGCTTGAGCGGATGGTCGGCGGGCCGCACGACGCGGCAGAACGTCGAATGGGTGAACCCGCCGAGCCTACGGCCATGCGCCTCGCGGTGGTCGAAGAAGGCGTGCCCGAGCCCGTGGCCGCGGTGGCTCTTCAGGAGCACGGACTCCCCGCAATAGAAGATCTTCGCAATATCGTAGCCGGCACGTCTGAACGGCTCGCCGAACTCGTCGGCGTGCTCGATCATCGGCGCGGCCGTCGACGCGCCGACCACCTCGTCCCCGTCGCGCGCAACGACGACCACGGCGCCCTTGGCCTTGGCGAGCTTCGCGAGATAGCCCTCCTCGTATTCGAGCGTGCCGTCGTAGAGATAGGGCCAGTCGCGGAAGACGGTGATGCGCAGGCGCGCAAGCTCGGGAAGCACCGGCTTGATCTCGTCCCCGGTCAGAGAGCGCACGTCGATGGCCATGAGGCGAGCCTCCTTCCTTCCTCGCGAGCGAGAGAGGCCCGCTCAGCCTCTATACCGCGCTTCGCGCCGGGAGCCAGGGTCGTAGTGGGGGTTGGCTACCGACCGTCAGGCCACCTGGGCGATCCAGTCGGTCAGATTGTAGTAGGTGGTGACGCGGGCGATCTTGCCGTCGCGGATGGCGAAGAACGTGCCGGCGGGCAGAACATAGGTCTGCCCGTTGGCCGGCGGAAGACCCTCGTCCGTGTTGAGATATTTCCCGTGGACGTTGAACTCGGCGGCGGCGCGAGCCCCGTCCTTGGAGACGAGCACGACGAGGTCGCGCAGGTCCTCCTTGTAGTGATGGGTCATGCGCGCGTTGAAGGCGCGGAACTTGTCCTTGCCTTGGCGGCGCTCGCCCTGGTTCACGTCGTGGATCACGTCATCGGTGAGGAAGGAGAGCATGCCCTCGCTGTCGCCCGCGTTGAAGGCGTCGTAGTAGCGGCGGATCAGCTTGGCCGTCTCGATGCGTGCGTGGCTCTCGGCGTCGCTCATGTCTCTCTCCCGTGCCCGGCCTCTCGGTTTCGCGGCGCCTCCTTAGCAGGTCGGAGGGTCCGCGGCCATGCGCCAAAGCCAGGAAAGAGGCGACAAAGGGCGCCCCGAAGAGGACGCCCTTTGCCTAGAGTTAATGCGGCCTCGCGCTATTTCTTCTTCTCCTTGCGCACGCCCTTGAACGGCTTCGGGTCGGCCTTCACGTCCATGAATTTGCCGCTCTTGTCGTCGCGCTTGGTCCAGGTTCCGGTGAGAGGGTTCGGGGTCTGCGACCGGGTCTTGACCGCGCCGACGCGCCGATCGTCACCCGGTGTCTTGTTCTTCGCCATGGGGGCTCTCCTTGTTGCGACGGGCCCGGACCCTAGGCTGATTCGGGCAGTCCGGAACCGCCCCTTTCGACGATACACCCAACCGCGTCCAGGGTCAGTCACCGATCAGATGTAGGACGATGTGCCGGGCGTGGGGCGCATGCCGGTGCTCGAAGAGATAAAGCCCCTGCCAGGTGCCGAGCGCGAGACGGCCGTCCGCAATCGGGATCGCGATCGACGTTTGCGTGAGCGCCGCCTTGACATGGGCCGGCATGTCGTCGAGGCCTTCTGCTCTATGGACGAACAAGGGATCGCCGTCGGGCACGAGGCGGCGGAAGAACGCCACGAGATCGCGCTGGACGTCCGGGTCGGCGTTCTCCTGAACGAGGAGGGAGGCCGAGGTGTGGCGGCAGAAGGCCGTGAGAAGCCCGGTCGTGATGCCGCTCTGCGCGACGGCCGCCTGCGCCTTGTCCGTGAACTCGACGAGGCCGGCGCCTCGCGTTGCAATCGAGATCTCACTTTGGTGCTGGCGCATCTGGCTTAGCCGGTTCCGGTATCATTTTGCTGCGAAAGCCGTATATTACTGCGATGAGCAGAGCATTCGTCAAAGAGCACGAGGACGAGGTCGGGGAGCTTCCCGACCGGCTGATCTCGCCCCATCCCAATCTCGTGACCCGCAACGGCCTCGCGCTGATCGAGGCCGAGCTCGAGCGGGCGGAGGCGGCCCACGCGGCGGCCGTCGCCGGCGGCGATCGTCCGGCCATTGCGGCGGCGGCCCGGGACCTGCGCTATTGGAGCGCGCGGCGCGCCTCCGCCGAGGTCATCGAGCCGCCCGCGGACGCGCGCGAGGTGCATTTCGGCGCGAGCGTGACGATCGCGCGCGAGGCCGGGCGGCGCCAGACCTACCGCATCGTCGGCGAGGACGAGGCCGATCCGGCCCAGGGGACGCTGTCCTACGTAGCGCCGCTCGCGCGTGCCCTCATGGGCAAGTCCGTCGGGGACGTGGTGCCGGTCGGGGCCGGCGAGGTCGAAATCGTGGCGCTCGGCGGATAGGCCGTGCAGCGATATTGCGAAGCGGCCGCAAGACGGCTTAGCATTCGCGAAGCGCTAAGAATCGGGGGCCACGGCATGATTGGACTGAAGCGAGTGTGCGGGCTGGCCTTAGCCGCCTCTCTGGGCGTGCTGCTCGCGGCCTTTCCGCCCTATGCCGTTTCGATGAGCCAGGTGGTCGAGGTGAAGGTCGGCATCACCACGCTCACCCGCACCCAGCAGGTGGACCTGTGGCGGCGCGTCGAGGAGTACGCCACCGTCGACGCGCTCGAGGAATTCTGCGGACGAAAGCTCGGCCTCGTGAGGCGAACTTGGGCCGCGATCAGCCCCTGTGTCGAGACTTCGTCGCTGCAGAAGGTTGCGGGCGTCTTCCGGGCCAAGAAGAAGACCTACATGGAGGCGTGGGAGAAGGCGCACGGGGAGCCCGAGAAGAAGAAAGCGCTCTGCGACGGCTGGTCGGCGAAGCTCAGCGAGTATTCGAGGATCATCGACAGCCACATCGCGGAAGCTCGCGGCATGTGCGACGCCTGCCTCTTCTGCTGACGCGGGACGGGTCTGGCTTTCCCACTTCCTCGCGACTACGTTCCTCTAGAGCCCCCGAGGGGCTGGCGGGAGCGGCTATGAGCTGGCAGCCGACCGAGGATCCGAGACCTGGCGACGCGCGCTCCTGCGACGCGATCGAGCAGGTGATCGTGCCCCGCGCCCGAGACCTCGGCGGCTTCGAAGTGCGCCGTGCGCTGCCGGCCGCGGGACGGCAGATGGTCGGCCCGTTCATATTCTTCGACCAGATGGGGCCCTCCGAGTTCCTGCTCGGGAGAGGCCTCGACGTGCGCCCCCATCCCCATATCGGCCTGGCGACGGTGACCTACCTCTTCGACGGCGAGGTCGTCCACCGCGACAGCCTCGGCACGGAGCTCGCGATCCGCCCCGGCGAGCTCAACCTCATGACGGCGGGGGCCGGCATCGTCCATTCGGAGCGCACGGGCGCGGAGGAGCGCGCCAAGGGAGGCTCGCGCCTCTTCGGCATCCAGGCGTGGGCGGCGCTCCCCAAATCGCACGAGGAAGGGGCTCCCGCATTCGTTCACCACGGACGCGACGAGCTGCCGCGCGTGGCCGCGGACGGCAAGACGGTGCGCGTGGTCATGGGCGCGCTTTACGGCGTGCGCTCGCCGGTCGAGTTTCCCCATGAGAGCTTCTACGCGGAGGCCGTGCTTGCCCCTGGCGCGGTGCTGCCCCTCGATCCCGACTACGAGGAGCGCGCCCTCTACATCGTCTCGGGCGAGATCGACATCGCGGGAGCGACGTTCAGCGCCGGCCGGCTCCTCGTCTTCCGTCCCGGGGACCGCATCTCAATTCTCGCCCTCGCTCAAGCGCGCCTCATTCTACTCGGCGGCGAGCCCATGGACGGGCCGCGCCATATCTGGTGGAACTTCGTGTCGTCGTCGAAGGACCGCATCGACGCGGCCAAGGCCGACTGGAAGGCGCGCCGCTTCGCGCCCGTCCCCGGCGATTCGGACGAGTTCATCCCGCTCCCGGAGTGAGTTCCGGGCCTGGCGCAAAAAGGCCTCAAATGAGCGCTTGCTACCGAGGCGGAACCGACGTCCTTCGCCTCCAAGAATGCACAAGGGTCTCCTCCATGACCTCCAGGGAAATCTTCGCCGCCCTCATCTCCGCCCTCATCCTTGCGCTCACGGTCGCGGCGTCCCCGAGCCTCGCCGCCTCGCGCGAGGAGATCGATATCGATGTGCGCGCCGCGCTCGCCCGCTTTCGCGACGATGTCGGAGGCTCTGGCGAGCTCCTCTCGCGTGCTTCCGCCGTGCTCGTCTTCCCCTCGGTGGTGAAGGCCGGCTTCGGCTTCGGCGGCGAGTACGGCGAAGGCGCGCTGCTGAGGCGCGACCACACGGAAGGCTATTACAACACGGTGTCGGCGTCGTTCGGCTTCCAGCTCGGCGTTCAGGCGAAGACCGTGATCATCGTCTTCATGACGGAGGATGCGCTGAGGAGCTTCAAGCAAAAGTACGGGTGGAAGATCGGCGTCGACGGCTCGGTGGCGCTGGTGACGGTCGGCGCCGGCGGCTCGATCGACACCAATCAGATCACGCAACCGGTCGTAGGCTTCATCCTCGACCAGAAGGGCCTCATGTACAATCTCACGCTCGAGGGCTCGAAGATCACGCGCATCAGCAAATAGCCGAGCGGCTCACGCACTCAGCGCTCCTTGGCGTACGTACCCATGAGAGCAGCCGAGGCGAGCACGTGGCCGTTCATGGCGCGCTCGACGTCGGCCTTGAGCGGTCTTTTCAAGTTGAGCTCGGTGTCGAGGGCATAGAGCTTGAAGAAATAGCGATGCCGTCCGATCGGCGGGCACGGGCCGCCATAGTCGGCCCGCTTCCAGTCGTTGAGCCCTGCGTGGGCACCCGCGGGGAGCGAGGCTATCCCTTCCCCAAGCGCCGTCGTGCCTGGAGGAAGATTGTAAAGAACCCAATGCACCCAGGTCATGCGCGGCGCCTTGGGGTCCGGCGCGTCCGGGTCGTCGACGATGAGGGCGAAGCTCCTGGTCGCGGCGGGCGCGCCCTTCCAAGCGAGCGGGGGCGATAGATCGTCTCCCTCGCACGTATATTTCCTCGGGATCGAGGCTCCGTCGCCGAAGGCGGGAGAGGTGAGCTCTAGGGTCATCGGAGGGCCAGGGTCGAGCCGGGCTGCGCTTGCCAAGGGAGGCACAAAGCTAGCGCCGGCGTGGTGCTCTGCGCAAGGCCGGCTCCTCCCATCGAGGGCCTTCGGGTTTAGCGCTTCACTTGAGCATACTTGGCCGGGCCGAGGCCGTGAGCCGCGCCCGCCACACCGGAGGCCTTTTCAACCGCATAAGCCAACTCCCGCCATGGTAGGCTGCTACAAGGGATGCCTCGGGCATTTCCGGCGGCAACGGACGCGATGCAAATGGGGGGCAGAGATTACGTGCACCTCGACGGCTTGATCCTGTGGCTCGTCGATTTGGTGAAATCGAGCGCGCTCATCCTGATCTTGGCTGCCGGCGCGGTTCCGGCCTATTTCATTCACGTGTCGGCCTGGACCGATCGCCGGGCGGAGGGCGAGGGAGCCGCTCTCGTCGCTTTGCCGGCGTTTCGCCCGGTCGCGGCTCCGGTGGCGGCGGCCCCGGACGAGAATTCGATACCGCTCGACAATCCCGTGGCGCTCATCCGCGAGCTGCAGAGAGAGCTGAAGCGGGTCGGCTGCTATGACGGCCGCACCAACGGCACGTGGACGGCCGAGACGCGGCGCGCCATGAAGGACTTCACGGGGCGCGTCAATGCCGTGCTGCCGGTCGAGAAGCCTGACCCGATCCTGCTCGCTCTGGTCAAGTCGCATGAGGACGGCATGTGCGACGTCGATCAGGCTCCTGATCCGGCCAGCCAGCTCCAGGACGCCTCACCCCGTCAGGAGGGGACCGTCACCGGCGCATTGACGGCGGTCGCTCCGCAGCCGAGAGCGCCCCTAGAAACTCAGGAGGCTCGCGCCCCTGAGACGTCTGCCGTGTCCGCGCGCGAAGAAAGTACGCATGGCGAGGCTGCCGCCGTGGCGGGGGAAGCGCCGGTCGAGCCCGCTGCGGCTCAGCCGGACGGCCTTGCGCCGGACGCGATCCAGCGCGAGCGTAGAGCGCGCCCCTCCGGCAAACCGAAGTCGCCCGCGGCAGACTTCTCACGCTCCGTGACCAAGGGCTTCAAGAACCTCGAGCGTGCGCTCAATTCAATATTCAATTAGCCGGCCGCGGGCTATCGTCGGCAGGCGCGGAGCGGCACCATGATCGTCATCGACAGCAACGGAAAGCGCACCGTCATCACCGGCTGGCGGGCTTGGCTCGTCGGCGCCGCGCTCGTCGTAGGGCTCACGGCGCTCTTCGCCGTTCTTGCCGTCGTCCTCCTCGGCGTAGCCCTCACCGTGGGCGCGCTCCTGCTCATCGCGATCCCGGTCGCGATCGCCGTGGCATTCCTCGCCTCGCTCCTGAGCAAACGGTAGTCGCCGCCGTGGCCGGCCGGAGCGGCTGGCACGGGTCAGATCATGGACGAAGAGAATGGGGCTACCGGTCGCCGGCCACTGGTTCGAGAGAGAGCGGATCGGTGACGACATCACGCTGATCTACGAGCCCCATGTTGTCCCGCTCATGCGCTGCAACATCTGGCATGTTCGCGGCCGGGATCGCGACCTGATGATCGATACCGGCATGGGGATCGCGAGCCTCAGGGCGTTCGCTGAGGAATTCCTCGACAAGCCCGTCACCGCGGTCGCGACCCATGTCCATGCCGATCACATCGGCTCCCATCACGAGTTCGGCGAATGCCTGGTGCACGAGGCAGAGATCGATGGGCTCTTGAGACCGAGCGGCGGTTTCAACCTGATCGACGAGAGTTTCGATGTGGACGATCTCGCCACGATGCTGCTGCCCCGCTCGAGGGCTACGAGGTCACGGGGCCGCTGATCACCGCGCTGCCGCATACAGGCTACGATCGCGCGAGCTTCCGCATCCACCCCGCGCCGGGAGCCCGCGCCGTGAGCGATGGCGACGTCGTCGATCTCGGCGACCGCGTGTTCGAGATCCTGCATCTCCCCGGCCATTCTCCGGGCAGCATCGGGCTCTGGGAAAGAGCGACGGGGACCCTGTTCTCCGGCGACGCGATCTATGACGGCCCGCTCATCGACAATCTCCCGCATTCCGACGTCGCGGACTACATACGCACCCTCGAGCGGCTCCGGGCGCTACCGGTCGCCGTGGTCCATGCCGGTCACGATCCGAGCTTCGGCGGCGAGAAATTGCGGGAGCTTGCAGAAGACTATCTCCGGAAGCGGTCCTCGAAATAGGGCGAGGATCGTCGGCGTCGCGGTGCTGGGGGCGAGGGGCACGCTCGCCACCCTGATGACGGCGGCCGTCGTTGGCGTGCTGACGCCGGGGTAGTGCCCGCGCGGCAGGGCTCAGGCAGCTCGGCGCGAATTCGCTTGGCGGGCCCAATCCGGGTCAGCGGCGCGCCTCTCTCCCATGGAACACCCGCAACATGACCAATCGCTTGCCGTCGAAGCGATATTGGAAGACGTAAGCCGCATTGAGAACCTTCAAGACGATCTGTCGATATTCGTCTCGACCACCGATCGGCCTGCCAGCCTTCGGATGTCGCGCCAATAGCTCCGCCTTCTCGATGATCTCCTGCGCAATCAGCGGCGCGAGAGACGGATAACGTTCGTGAAGAAACGCTGCAAACCGGTCGAGGTCGGCGAGTGCGTCTGCCGACCACTCGACCTTCATGGGTTACGCCAGGGCCGAAAGCTCGACATGCCCCAGGTCTCGAGCCAGCGCACGACCTTCTCGTTGGCGACGGCCGCGGCGCCGTCCTCGACGCGCTGCCAGCGCCGCTCGAGCTCCTGAAGCTGGTCGGAGAAGTCGGCTTCGGTCGTCTGCTCGGCGGCCGCGAACTCGGCCAAGAGCTGTGAAACGCTGATGCCGAGCTCGGCCGCTCAGGCCTCCAGGGCCTCGGCTGTGGTCTCATCGACCTCGATCATGCGGGGTTTCGTTTTCATTCGAATAGTCTAACCCAGCTCCCTCGACAGACAAGGC
>CAVOUC010000011.1:0-76745 GCA_963699485.1 uncultured Alphaproteobacteria bacterium
CACATGGTAGGACGCGTCACCGGCGGTTGCCTTGCCGCGCCAGAACGCTCCGGACCGTTCGAGACTGAGGACATCGGAGCATCCGGCGGCCTGGAGGAGCGGGATTGGCCTGATTTTCGCTCATCCACGTCCAATCGGGATGCAAATGGGGGTGACGAGCCAGGATGCGCTCTCGCGGTGTCAGCACGTCCTCGTCGTCGTCAAATGCTGGTGTTTGCGCGAGCGCAGCGCCAGCCGCCAGCAATTGCAGACTGGTCAATGCTACGATTAGCTTTCTCATGGGCGCCTCCGCCACACTAGAGGATTTTGAACGGCGTCTTCACTGGGTGCGCGGCGTTCACGCGTTAAGGATCAAAATGCAGGGGCCATTCCGCCCTGAGCTAAGGGCTCAACCACGTCATGACCACCCGAGATGACCACCCGAAGTCGAGCCTGACAGGTCTGCCGGTCATCCGAAGTATGTTACGGTACGTACGCCCGCCCAGAGACTAGTGGTGATTACCGGCGCCCTTGGGAGGTGGAGCGCGTGACGGAGGTGACGCGCATCGGCTGGAGCGAAACCGACCAGCAGGCCATTCGCCAGCGACTGGACCGCATCTGCAAAGCGGCCCGTTCCAGCAGTCGCGGCGACAGCGGAACAGTTTATGGAATATATTGTCGGTGAGATGCTCGCAGGGCGCGGCGACCAGATCAAGGGTTACAACATCGCTGTCGAGGTCCTCGGCCGCTCGGAAGAGTTTAATGGCGGCGTAGACCCTATCGTGCGCGTCGAGGGCAGCGCGACTACGGGACCGGCTGCGGGAATACTACGAGGCTGACGGCCGAGACGATCCCATCCGCATCGAGCTGCCGAAGGGCAGCTACACACCGCACATCGAGTTCCGACAAGCGCCAACGCGTGATCCTCGGCGAGATCGACCAGAGGCGACTGCTCAAGATCGACGCCTGGGTTCCATACCGGGGTCGATTGCTCAATTGGACGGTCGGCCCACACTGGCGGTCCTTCCCTTCGTCAATATTGGGGACGATCCCAAATGGCAGCGCCTCGCAGATGGGATCACCGAAGACATCATTGCCGATCTCGCCCACTCCAAGGACCTTCTCGTCATCGCTGGCAATTCCACCGCGGTCTATAAGGGCAAGCCGGTCGACATCCGCCAAATCGGTCGCGACCTCAGCGTGAAATATGTTCTTGAGGGCAGCATCCAGTCGATCGGCGAGCGGATTCGCGTGACCGCCCAGCTCATCGAAGCCGCCTCCGGCAGCCACGTCTGGTCCGAGCGTTACGACCGGCCTGTCAATGACCAGTTCGCTGTGCAGAATGATGTCGCGCAGAGAATCGCCGCCACGCTCGGCGGCTGGCAAGGGGCGGTCGCCGAGGCTGAACGCTGCCTGCTCAGGCGTAAACCACCCGCGAACGGTATCCGCCTTCGACGCCTACTTGCTAGGCATTGAGGCGAAACACAGGGTGACGAAGGAGAGCTTGATCGAAGCGGAGCGCTTGTTTCGCAAAGCTCTCCAACTCGATCCGCAATTGGCAAGCGCTTACGTCGGGCTGGTCGATGTCTACGCCTATTCGATCGACCTCGGATTGGCACCCTCTGTCGAGGAGGCACTGTCAAAGATGATGGAGGCGGGCGAGAAGGCGGTGCAGCTGGATCCCGACGATGGCAAAACGCACTATGCTCTCGGCCTCGCCTACACATATCACGGGAAATGGGAGCAAGCTCTTGCCGAGTTTGACAGGGCTGAAACTCTTGCGCCGTCCGATGCAGGCCTGCTTCTCTCAATCGCTTGGTCTCTTCCACAGCTGGGTGAATTCGGCACGGGCCGTGAGCCTGGCGGAAAGGGCGCTCACTCTGAACCCTCATTATCCCGACTGGTACAATCAAGGGCTCAGTCTCGTGTTCTTTTTCGGGGAGCAATACGACAAGTCGGTGAAATACAGATTGCTCGTGAAGGAGCCCCTTGCTCTCGATTATGCCTTCTTGGCCATGGCTTATGCGTACTTGGGTCGAACGAGTGATGCAAAAGCACCTGCCGCCAACGTCATGAAGCTGGATCCTACCTGGACCGCAGAACGATATCTCAGTCAGGCAGGCGGCTATGCGGAAAAGGAGGCGGAGTTGTTTGTCAATGGCGCGCGCAAGGCCGGACTGCCGGCCTGTGTGCCAGATCGACCAGAGGCGACTGCTCAAGATCGACGCCTGGGTTCCATACCGGGGTCGATTGCTCAATTGGACGGTCGGCCCACACTGGCGGTCCTTCCCTTCGTCAATATTGGGGACGATTCCAAATGGCAGCACCTCGCAGATGAGATCACCGAAGACATCATTGCCGATCTCGCCCACTCCAAGGACCTTCTCGTCATCGCTGGCAATTCCACCGCGGTCTATAAGGGCAAGCCGGTCGACATCCGCCAAATCGGTCGCGACCTCGGCGTGAAATATGTTCTCGAGGGCAGCATCCAGTCGATGGGCGACCAGATTCGCGTGACCGCCCAGCTCATCGAAGCCGCCTCCGGCAGCCACGTCTGGTCCGAGCGTTACGACCGGCCTGTCGAAGACCTGTTCGCGGTGCAGAATGATGTCACGCAGAGGATCGCCGCCACGCTGACTGGCTACGAGGGGGCGATTGCTGAGGCCGAGCGCAGTCTTCTCAGGCGAAAGTCCCCCGCGAACCTATCTGCCTTCGACACCTACTTGCTGGCCGAAGGCTCGACCTGGGCACACAAGGTGACCAAGGCAGGCTTGATCGAAGCAGAAGGCCTAATTCGTAAAGCTCTCCAACTCGATCCGCAATTGGCACGCGCTTACGCCTTGCTTGCCGATGTCCAATCTTATTTGATCGACCACGGTTTTGCACCCTCTGTCGAGGAGGCACTGTCGAAGATGTTGGAGGCGGGCGAGAAGGCGGTGCAGCTGGATCCCCACGATGGCAGAACGCACTATGCTCTCGGCCTCGCCTACACATATCACGGCAAATGGGAGCAAGCTCTTGCCGAGTTTCACTGGGCTGAAACTCTTGCGCCGTCCGATGCAGGCCTGCTTCTCTTAATCGCTTGGGTTATCCCCCAGTTTGGTGAACCGGGACGGGCCGTGAGCCTGGCGGAAAGGGCGCTCACTCTGAACCCTCTTTATCCCGACTGGTACAATCAAGGGCTCAGCACGGTGTTCTTTTTCGGGGAGCAATACGACAAGTCGGTGAAATACAGATTGCTCGTGAAGGAGCCCCTTGCTCTCGATTATGCCTTCTTGGCCATGGCTTATGCGTACTTGGGTCGAACGGGTGATGCAAAAGCAGCTGCCGCCAACGTCAAAAAGCTGGATCCCACGTGGATCGCGGAACGCTATCTCATTGAAGCGGGCGGCTATGCGGACAAGGAGGCCGAGTTGTTTGTCGATGGCGCGCGCAAGGCCGGTCTACCGGCCTGTGTGCCCGCCGACATGCTCAAGGACATGCCCAATCTCATCCGCGTCAAGTCTTGCGATCAGCAACGCGCTAGCTGGGTGACCACCTCGTTATCCGCGTAGCTCAGCGCGATGGGTACATCGCAAGTGATGGACGGCGTCTAGACGTGTCTCAATCAAACGTCAGCAATTGGCCCAGGCCGTGTGAAAACGTGCACGGATTTTGCGTTATGACTTCCTGCGTGAATGAGCGGGGGGCTCGATGGCACGCTTTGTAGAGGGATGGGACCGCAGTCAGAGCACTTTGTTCCCGGCGTTGCTTGACGACTATGTGCCCGACGACAACCCAGTGCGGGCGGTTGACGCCTTCGTCGACGGGCTCGATCTCGGCAGGCTCGGCTTCACGGGCGTCGAGGCTGGCAACCGGACGGCCGGGCTACTTTGCCGGCACGATGCTCAAACTCTACATCTACGGCTATCTCAATCGCATTCCATCGAGCCGCCGCCTCGAGCGCGAGTGCCAGCGCAACATCGAGTTAATCTGGCTGACCGGACATCTTGCGCGGACTTCAAGACGATTGCGGATTTCCGCAAGGACAATGGCAAGGCCATTCGTGAGGTCTGCCGTGCGTTCGTGGCACTCTGCCGCAAGCTCGAGCTGCTCAGTGCGGCAAGCGTCGCCATCGACGGGTCGAAGTTCAAGGCCGTCAACGCGCGCGACAAGAACTTCACCGAAGCCAAAATGAAGCGGCGCCTCGAGCGGATCGACGAGAGCATCGCACGCTACATCGGCCCAGCTCGAGACCGCCGATCGCCGCGGCGATGCGGTGCCGGAGGCGAAGGTTGCGCGGCTCAAGGACAAGATCGCAAAGCTGAAGGAGGAGATCGTTCGTCTGAACGCGATCAACGTCGAGATGATGAAAGCCGAGGACAAGCAGATCTCGCTCACCGATCCCGACGCCCGCTCTATGGCAACGAGCGGCCGCGATACTGGCATCGTTGGCTACAACGTGCAGGCCGCCGTCGATACCGAGCATCATCTGATCGTCGCGCACGAGGTGACCAACGTCGGCACCGATCGTCATCTGCTCGCCAACATGGCCGAGCAGGCGCGTGATGAGATGGGCGTCGAGAAGCTCGAAGCTGTCGCCGATCGCGGTTACTACGAGGGCAACGAGATCCGGGCCTGCGAGGAGGCGGGCATCACCGTCACGCTGCCCAAGCCAATGACCTCAGGCGCCAAGGCCGCAGGCCGGTTCGGCAAGCAGGACTTCGTCTACCTGCCCGATGAGGATGTCTATCGCTGTCCTGCCGGTGAGCGCGATTTTCCGCTTTGCGGGCGAGGAGGGGGGCAAGCTGACCCGCCGCTATTGGACGAGCGGCTGTCAGACATGTGTGCTCAAAGCAAAATGCACGACCGGCCGGAGCGGCGTGCTCTCGCGGTGGGAACACGAGGCTGTCCTCGATGCCGTACAGGCACGAATCGATCGCAACCCCGACAAAATGACCGTGCGCCGGCAGACTGCCCCCGAAACACCCGTTTGGCACCGTCAAGGCCTGGATGGGCGCGACGCACTTCCTCACGATGACGCTGCCGAAAGTGGCGACCGAGATGGCGCTCAACGTGCTCGCTTACAACATGAAGCGGGTAATCGCGAGTGTGGTCGTCGGCGCGTTGATGGAGGCAATGCGGGCCTAAGGACGATCAACGCGGGCAGATCGGCTGCTGTCAGCGGCCTCAGGACGCCACGGGAGGCGATTGACGGGGCCGACCTCGCCCGTTCTAACGCTTGGCCCGCCCCGCACCCCATTTTCCAGCCTTGCGGTGAAGTTTTCACACGGCCTGGGCCCTTAGCGGTAGCCAGCGTCGAGCCCAGTAACTGTCCGTTACTGAGGGCCAAGCGGACAGCAGGCTGTCATCATGTCGGCCACGGCTCTTGCTCCGAAGCCGCTGCCAAGCGCCGAACTAAGGGTTGAGACTGTCGCAAGGGACTTCACGCTCGACGTCTCTCGCAAATGTGTCCGTTGTGGTGACCCGCCACATCTCCCGGTCCCAAACCGGAAAAGCCAGCTTGCCCCGAGTAACGAACGTTACTCTCTCCCCCTCGATCTGCAGGACTTTCCGCACCTCTCTCTTGTACGTCACGTAGCACCGGCCAACTGAGATCGAGTGGACTTCGACCGTCATCAGCTTCCCCGCTCAGTCTCGGCGACAGGGACGGCTCGGCTTGGCGCCAGGGCTTTCGCGTCCGGGCCGCGCACGAAGGTGTTGGGACAGGTGCCATTCTAGGATTTGTGCAGTGCAATTGAAAGCACGGGCGTCCTCTCGGGGGCGTCGCGGCGCCGCGCAACGGACGGCCATGTTTGAGCGAAGATTTCTTGCCGTCGCAGCGGGTCTGCCCTACGCTAGGCTCCCGTCGGCCAAGCCGGTCGAGACCACGCCCCATCCAACGGTCGCGTCCGCCCTCTCAGGCCAAGCAAAAATTCGGAGAGGTAAGATGAAAGTTTATCCGAGCCTGGAAATTCCCGAAACTCTTGCCGCCGGCCCCGGTCCCGGAAACACGGACCCGCGCGTGCTCGAGCGCTTCGCCAAGACCGGCGTGGCCGACCACATGCAAAAGGACGTCCTGCGCGGCATGATCGAGGCCAAGCATATGCTGCGCGCGGCGTTCGGCACCAAGAACATCTACACCTACGGCGTCGGTGGCACGGGCTTCAGCGGCCTCGATTGCGTGTTGAGCATGATCCTCCCCGGCGACACGGTCGTGGCCTTCACCAATGGAACGTTCAGCGGCATCGATGGTCTCACCATCCGCATGAAGGCCTCGACGCGCGAGGAGCTGGCCGCCAATTCGCTCAACCCAAAACCGAAAAGCGTCGTCATTGTCGAGGTGCCGCATGGCCAGTCGGTCACCGGCGACATCATCGATGAGGCCCTCGCCGAGCATAAGCCGATGTGGGCCTTCATGGCCCATTGGGAGACCGGCAGCGGGCGCATTAACGATCTCAAGGGCTTCAGCGATGCCTGCCTGAAGCACGGGGCCATGGGCATCGTCGACGTGGTGTCGAGCCTCGGCGTCGCCGACTACGACATCGACGACTACCGCGGCGTCGTCGCCTGGGCGTCCTGCCCGCAGAAGGGCGTGCTGAGCCTGCCCCTCACTTACGCGCCGGTGAGCTTCACCGACGCGGCGATCGATGTGGTCAAGAAGCGCGGCTGCTATACCTACGTGCACCACCCGATCCTCGAGGGGCGCCATTGGGGGATCATCGACGGCAAGGACGTCGAGAACTCCCACATACCACCGCACGCACTCGTGCTATGCGGTGGCGGCGTTCCACGAGGCGCTGCGCATCCTCCTGACCTATGGACGGGCGCGCAAGGCGGCCGACTACGCCTACCACGAGAAGGCCTTGCGGCAGGCGGTGCAGACCATGGGCTGCGACGTCACCTCGAACATGACGAGCCTGGTGGTGCTCAATCTGCCGGGCAAGCTCGCGGGCAAGGAGAAGGAGCTGGTCGCCAAGTGCCGGGCACAGGGCTTCGGTATCTGGCCGACGCTCTCGGAGCCCGTTCAGGTCAGGATCGGCATCCTGAACCAGCTCACGACGGAAGCGATCACGGACATCGCCGGTCGCTTCGCCGACGCCATGCTCGACATGGGCGCCGAGTTCGACAAGCAAAGGGTGATGGGCGGGCTCAAGAACTACTATGCGGCGGCTGCCTAGCTGGCGGACCCGTCGCGGCCCCGCCGCGAGCCGGTCTTCCGCCAGCGCATGACCTCTTCGACGAGCTCGGTGGGCTTCACGCGCCTCGCGGGGACCTCGCCGCGGAAGATCAATCCCGAGGTGCCGTCCGCCGTGATCATGTCGCCTTCCTCGATCTCGACGCCGCGAAACGTGCCGCAGCGCAAGCTGGCGTCGATCGACAGCCCCTCGCATCCGACCAGGCACACCTTTCCGAGCTGGCGGGCGACGACGGCGGCATGAGAGGTGCGCGCTCCGTGCGCGGTCACGAGTGCCTCCGTGTCGGCGAGCGCTTGGATGTCGGCCGTCTCGGTATGCTCGCGCACGAGCACGACGGCCTTGCCTTTGCGCTTGTATGCCTCGACGCGCGCGGTGTCGAAGACCGCCGCTCCGACCGCGACCCCGGCGCTGGCGGGCACGCCGCGGGTGAGAGGCTTGGCGTCTTTGGGCGCCGACAGCTCGAGCGCCTCGATCGCATCGAGATCGAGGCCATGGAGCAAAGCCAAGCCGGCCTCAGGCGTTATGATGCGTTCCCTGACGAGATCGACGGCGATCCTCAGCGCGGCGAGCGGCGTGCGTTTTCCCGAGCGCGCTTGCAGCATATAGAGCTCGCCGTTCTCGACCGTGAACTCGAAGTCCTGCATGTCGCCGAACTCGCGCTCGAGCAGGCCCTGCGCGCTCATTAGCCGCGCATAGGCTTCCGGCGCGCGCCGCTCGAGCTCCTCCATGCCGAGCGCGCTCGTCCGGCCGGCAACGACGTCCTCGCCCTGGGCATTGGTAAGGTAGTCGATATAGAGGGCGCGCGTGCCGTCCGAGGGATTGCGCGTGAACCCCACGCCGGAGCCCGAGGCGGGACCCGCATTGCCGAACACCATCATCTGCACGATGGTCGCCGTGCCGATATGGTCGGGAATTGCGTTGAGCTTGCGGTAGCTCTTCGCGCGCTCGCTCATCCACGACTTCAAAACCGCCTCGACCGAGGCCCTGAGCTGAGCGAGCGGCGAGGAGGGGAACGGTTCACCGGCTATCGTCTCGAAGAGAGCCTCGAAGCCCGCGACGAGCTCGCCAAGCGCTTGGCAATCGAGCTCATCCGCCTTGGCAAGCTTCTCCTCGGCGAGCTTTGTCGCCAGAACCCCTTCGAAGGCTGCCGGCTCGGCGTCATGGACGACCTCGGCGAATTGCTGGATCAGGCGGCGGCGGCAGTCGGCGGTGAGGCGCGGGTTGCCCGTGAGCCGGAGCAGACCCCGCGACGTCGTTTCCGTGAGCCCGACGTTGAGGACCGTCTCCATCATGCCCGGCATCGACACCGCGGCTCCCGAGCGCACGGAGACGAGGAGGGGATGCTTCGGGTCGCCGAAGCGGCGTCCGGTGCGGGCGGCGAGCGCTTCGAGCTCGTGCTCGAGAAGCTCGTCGAGCCCCTCGAGCGCGGCCTGGCCATGCTCGAGATAGGCCCGGCAAAGCCCGGTGCCCAAGACAAAGCCGGGCGGCACGATGAGCCCGCACCGCGCCATGCGCATTAGGTTGTGCGCCTTCGAGCCGACGAGCTCCTTTGACGGCAGCGTATCCCCGGACCCGTCATAGGGTATGCGGTACACGTCCGCTGTCGTTCCCGGCAACGGGCGAGACCTTCGGCTCACGCGATCACCTCTTCCATCAGATAACCGCGAAGCGCCTGCCCGGCGTGGGCGTGGGCGTCGGTGGCCGTCTCGAGCGCGAGCGAGAGCTGGTGCAGGAGGTAGAGCGCCCGATGATCCTCGCAGCCCGGGATGAGCCGGCGGCGCAGGAGACGGATCTGCTCGTCTGCCTGGTGCTCGAGGCCGATCAAACGCTCGAGCGCCTGCAGGAAATCGTCGAGATCGTCGCGCACGTCGGCTCGCGTAATCGTGGCGGCGCACTCGATGCACTTGACGATCTCCTGCGCCGATCCCAAGGCGAGGTTCGCGAGCCGGCGAAGCTCGCTCATTGCGCCGGTCTCCGTCGGCACCAGCGTCAAGAGATCGAGCATGGAGGCTGCTTCCTCGAGCTCGTCGACAGCGTCATCCGCATAACACAGGAAATCGAGCAGCGAAGCCGGCCGACCGAACCGCTTGATGTCGTCGCGCGCTTCGTTCAGCAATTGATCGGCTCTCGCCTCCCATGCGCTGGCGCGCGCGGCAAATTTCGCGATCCACGCCTCGCTCCCCGCGCTTCCGATCCGCTCGAGCGCCTCGCAGATCGTGACGGCAAGGTCGTAGCCGCAGGCGGCGTGGCGAGCGGCGATATCGAAGATCGCGAGCCCTGCTTTCTCGAAGTAGCGGTGCAAGTCCGCCTTGATCTCGTCGACGATGACGCGCCGCGAGCGTCGTGCGGCGAGGCCGGTCGAGGCGATCTCCATGGCGTGGCAAATGAACTCCGTGGCGTTTTCCTCGCCGATGAGGTCGTCCAACCTGTCGCCGTAGCGAAGCCGCTTACCGGCCGCGAACTCGACCGCATCGGCCAAGGCGCGCTCGCCGCCGATTTCCAACAGCCCGCGGTGGCCATGATCGTTGTCCGCCGCCCACTTGAGAATCTCGATCGATCGGTCCTTTCCGACGAACGCTCGCAGGCGCTTGCGCATGCGGTTCCAGTCGATGAGGAAGACAATGCGCGAGCCGAGATGATTGAGGTAGCGGTCGAGGTCACGCTCGTCGGCGGCGCGATACGTGCCCGTTGTCAGCAGATAGCTCTCCGACTCGAGGGTGTCGCTCGTCCGTGCCTGCGTGCCTTCCCATGCGACGTCGAAACCCGAGAAGAGGCTCTGAAAGAACTCGAGCCGCGCCCGATGGACGTCGGTGTAGGTCAGCGCGACGGTGAGACCATCGATGCGGATCACCAGCACGTGCGCGTCCGTCGTGCCGATGTCGTTCTGGATCAGGAGCCGGCCCTCGTGCTCGACCGCGGTCGTGCCGAGGCCCGGGTGGCCGAACTTGAGCGGCGCCGTGCGGTTCAGGCCCTCCATGAAGGCGGCGACGCGCAGCTTCGATCCGGCAGACAATCCGCTCACACGGGCCCCCGACAGCGTCTCGGTCGCCGTTGCCGCCTGCAGTCGGTTGATGGCGCGATGGGCGTCCATGACGATGAGATGGAGGGCTATCGCCCGCCGAGCGGTCGCCTGAAGTCATCGCGTCGATTTGCTCGCCGGTGGTGATGCCGTGCTCGATCTGCGGCAACTCGATGCGCTCGAGGCGGTCGGCGAAGGCCAAGCGCTCGGCCTCCGGCAGGCAAGCGAGCAATTCGTCCATTCGCGTCCTGATCCGCCGGAGAATCTCGGCGGCATGGGGAAGCCTGTAGCCGCGGTCCCGCACCTTCTTCGCGCCCGCGACCACGTCGTCCAGGAACTCGTCGTGAACTTGGCTGGCGAGACGCTCGGCCTTGAGGTCGACTGCGGGAACGCGCGGCTGGTCGGCGTTCGAGCGGGCGGCCTGCAAGAGAGCGAAGTAATACTTGATCTGGTCGTTCGCGACGAGGGAACGCGCGATCCGCTCGGCCAGCAGAAGGTCTGTCTCGCCAAGCTCCGCGACGATCTCTTGCTTCAGCGGCATCGAAGGGCTCCAGGCCGAGGTACCACGCCGGCGCAGCGCACTCAGGGGTCGTTGCGTGCTGCGCGCTCCAAGGCTTGCTCCGTCTCGCTCTTCTCGTGCTCTCCCGACAGCTGGGCACCGGCGCCGGCCATCGGCTCGTCCATCTCGAGCATGCGTGCCTTGTCCTCGACACCGGTCTCGTGACGGCGCTCGTCGTCGCGGCCGATCCAAAGATTTTTGAGAAATTCCTTGAGGTAACCAAGCATGATCCGGTCTCCTCCGAACGGGCCTATTCTAGCGGTCGGCCGGCAAGACCCGGCCGGCCCCCATCTTCGAGCGCATTTTGCGCCAATGCTCCGCACTCGTAAATTGCCCGGTCCGGTAGGCGATTACGAGAGCGAGCGGCCAGGCGACGACATTAACTATGAGCGCCGCCGGGACGATGCCTGCCACCGGCTGCGGAGTGCCAGCAAGCCACCAGAGGGCCGATCCGTTCAAGACGAGCAGGAACAGTAGGAAGCTCGTGTAAAGGATGCGCGTCATCAGCATCGTGTCCTCCGCCGCCGCCGGCCTTATCTCACCATTGATGCGCCCTTCGCACGGCACGGGATCAGCCGAAGCGGCCGGTGATGTAGCGTTGCGTGAGAGGATCGCTAGGCGCGATGAAGATCTTCTCGGTGTCGCCCTGTTCCACCAGCCGGCCCAGATGGAAGAAGGCCACTCGCTGCGCGACGCGGGCCGCCTGCTGCATGTTGTGGGTGATGATGATGACCGTGAACTCATCGCGCAGCTCGTCGATCAGATCCTCGAGCTTGGCCGTGGCCGTCGGGTCGAGCGCGGAGGCCGGCTCGTCCATCAAGATGACCTCGGGGTCCGTTGCGATCGCTCGCGCGACGCAAAGCCGCTGCTGCTGCCCGCCCGAGAGATCGGCACCCAACTCGTCCAATCGGTCCTTCACCTCGTCCCACAGGCCGACCCGGCGCAGGTTTCGTTCCACGCACTCGTCCCGCTCGGCTCGCGTGCCGACGAGGCCATGGATCTTCGGGCCATAGGCGACGTTGGAATAGATCGACCAGGGAAACGGGTTGGGCTTCTGGGCTACCCATCCGAAGCGCCGCCGAAGCAGCGGAGGATCGATATCGGGATCGTGAATGTCGTGGCCATCGAGCAGAATGCGCCCTTCGAGGCGCGTGCCGGGGATGAAGTCGTTGCTGCGATTGAGACACCTCAAGAGCGTCGTCTTTCCGCAACCCGACGGGCCGATGAAGGCCGTGACCTCATGCTCGTAGATTTTGAGATTGATGTCGCGAAGCGCCTGCATCGCGCCGTACCAGAAATTGACGTTCTCAATCGCCACCTTCGCGCCATTGCGCCCATCGTGCTTCGGGCGGGAGCCGAGGTGGACATTGAAGTCGACGACTGTCGCCGTATTCGTATCCAACATGCCGCCTGGTCCTCTGCCGTTCCGCTTTCGCTCCCTCTCTAGACTGTGCATCGTTACGGGCATTGACGCGGCGCAATAGGGGCTGATCGAAGTTGCCTCTCCGCCTAGCGTTCGAGGACATAGGTGCCGGGAGCGGGCTCGAGAGGCGGCAGGCCGGCCTTTGGCGCGCCCATTGCGGGAGGTCGGACCTGGTCTCGGGAGCTGTTCGCCGCGAGCCACCGGACCCATTCGGGCCACCACGAACCCTGATGGCGCTCGGCGCGAAGAGCCCAGGTATCGGGATCGACATAGCGGTCGCCGGGGCTTCGTGAGGCGATCCCGTAGTGGCGTCCCGCATGACCCGGCTCCGACACAATGCCCGCATTGTGACCGCCATTCGTCAGGACAAACGTCAGCTCGTTGTCGGTAAAAAGGCTCGTCTTGTAGACGGAACGCCACGGCGCGATGTGGTCCGTTTCGGTGCCGATGATGAACATCGGTATGCGCAGGTCCTTGAGCGCGATGACACGCCCCTCCACGGCGTACCTGCCCGCCGTGAGCCGGTTCTCGAGGAAGAGGCCCCTCAAGTACTCCGAGTGCATGCGGTAAGGCATGCGCGTCGGGTCGGAGTTCCACGCGGCGAGATCGTTGACGCCGTCGCGGTCGCCGAGCACGTATTCGCGGACGGACTTGGACCAGACGAGGTCATTGGAGCGCAGGAGCTTGAATGCGCCAGCCATTTGCTGCGCGTCGAGCACGCCCTGGTCCCACATGAGGTCCTCGATGAACGCGACCTGGCTTTCGTCGACGAACAGCATGAGCTCGCCAGCTTCGCTGAAGTCCGTCTGTCCGGCGAGCAAGGTGAGCGACCGCAGCCGGTCGTCGCCGTCGCGGCTCATCGTGGCGGCCGCGATTGCGGCCATGGTCCCGCCTAGGCAGTATCCCGCCAGATGCTGTCGGGCATCGGGCACTATCTTCCCCACGGCGTTGACCGCAGCGAGTATGCCCCGCGTGCGGTAGGCGTCGATGCCCACGTCCCGCTGCTCTTCCGTCGGATTGCGCCACGAGATCATGAATACGGTATGCCCGCGCTCGACGAGGTAGCGCACGAGCGAGTTCTCGGGCCTGAGATCGAGCACGTAGTACTTCATGATCCAGGCCGGGACGATGACGACCGGCTCGCGCGCCACCCGCTGCGTCGCAGGCGCGTACTGGATGAGCTCCATGAGGTCGTTGCGGAATACGATCTGCCCGGGCGTGATGGCGATGTCGCGGCCAACCTTGTAGCTATTATGACCATCCGGGAGGAGGCCGGCTGCGAGGTGCCATCCGTCGTCGACCCAATGCGCAAGGCCGCGCACCAGATTGAGGCCGCCCTCCTGCTGGGTGCGCTGAAGGATGACCGGGTTGAAGAGCGGGTAGTTCGACGGCGACCAAAAATCCATAAGCTGACGCGTCATGAACGCGACACGCAGAGCGTCCTTGTGCGACATGCCGCGGATTTCGCGGACGGCCGCGTCCCACCAGGCCTCCGCCGCGAGAAAGGCTTGCTGCCAGAGCACGAACGGAGGGAGAGACCAGGCGACCTCGGCGAAGCGCCGATCGCCAACCTGGGGCGCAAACGGCGGCTCGGGGACTTGGCCGGCAGCGATGCGCATCGCAAAGTTCGCGAGCCGCAACGCGTCCTTGACGGAGAGCTCGGTGAGCTCGATTTGGCGCTGCGGGGAGCGTGTGAAATGCGACGCCCAGTCGAACCACGCCGAAGCGATGGCGTGAGGCGAGATGCCCTGCGTCAGATGCCCGGTCGCGGCGCGCAGAATGCGATCTAGATCGGTGCTTGCAACCCCGTCCTCTGCAGCGGAAGAAGCGCCAGCAGACGCCGCGCTCGCAGGCTTCGCGCTGCCGACCGGCGTGGTATCTGTCGAATCTCCGAGCGCGAGACCGACTGCGGGGGGCGCAGCGCTGTCTTGCATGGTTGCCGATGCCCTCCGCGCAGCCCTGCGTTGCAGACTAGCGTCCGAGGACTACACTTCTGTGAAGGGCGAAACGGCCGCATCGTCGGCCGCCGTTGCAACGCGATTGGGCCCTCCTTGTTCCCGCTTGCCGTGGATGAGCTTTCTGAACACAAATTCTGCCATGTTTCAGCCAAAGCTTTCGCAATATTGTTGTAATTACGGTCGAGGGAAGCCCCGGGGGCTCGATTGTCTACTGCACGCCAGTTAGCTGCCGCTGCGACAGCGTTTTTGCTGGTCGGGGGCGCATCTTTTGTCTCAGGCGTGCACTCCGAGCCCAAAGGTCCTGCCCCTTGCGAAGAAGCGGCCAAGCTCGCAGTCCTCGCCTCGCCGGTCACGCCGTGGACGGGCGCGCCCTTGCGCGTCGTCTTCGCCGCCGAGGAGCCACTCGAGGGCGAGCTTTCGCTGGTCGCTCCCGATGGCTCCGTCGCGGCCAAGTCGGGCGACCGGCACGGCGGGCCACCGTATTTCTGGTTCGCCGAGGTTGCCTCGCCGGCCGCGGGGACGTGGCAGGCCAAGCTCGCGCGCGAGGGGGCGACGGCGGAGTGCAAGACGCTCGTCCGCGACATCGCCGTGCAGCGCAAGGAGCCGCCTCGGCCGGGCGCGACGGCAAAGAGCGTCTGGCCTCTGCGCGACACTTGGAATCGCGCGACGGAAAACTTGTATTCGGCATGGATCGAGAAGCTCTTCGACGCGCCCCTCGACGAGGCGCCGTCGTGGCCGGCTCTCCATGAAGTGCTGCGCGACAAGTCGCGCAATTTCCTCTTCAACCATTTGGGTCTGCGCGAGGACGAGAAGGGACTCGTCATTCGCCCCGACTGCGCCGACCTTCCCTACTTCCTGCGCGCCTACTTCGCGTTCAAGATGGGGCTGCCGTTCGGATACACGAAGTGCACGCGCGGCGGCGGCGGCCAGCCTCCGAAGTGCCCCCAGTGGTGGAACATCCAGAAGGAGGAGCCTCCCCCGCTTCCGCTCGAGCAAAAAGCCGCGTCCGGCGGCCTGTTCGGCCTGTTCGGCGAGCCGGTCGCGCCGCCTCCGGCGGCGAGACTTCCCACCCAGAGGCCGCAAGGGCTCGTGCCGGGATTCGCATTCTATGTGGGGACGACGGTGGCCAACGGCGTCCATTCCGGCAACGGGCGGACGGCGGCCGGCGACGACAACACCGATTATTATCCCGTGCCCCTCAAGTGGGAGACGCTGCGCCCGGGGACCGTCTACGCCGATCCCTACGGGCACGTCCTCGTGATCGCGAAGCGCCTGCCGCAGACGGCCGACGCCGCGGGCGTCCTCCTCGCCGTCGACGGGCAGCCCGACGGGACGGTCGCGCGCAAGCGCTTCTGGCGCGGCAATTTCCTGTTCGCCCAGGATCCCGCGCTCGGGAGCCCCGGGTTCAAGCGCTTCCGGCCGCTCGCGCGCGAGAAGGGCGCCCTCGTGCGGCTCACCAACGACGAGATCGCCAAGAATCCGGAGTATGCCGACTATTCGCTCGATCAGTCGCAGCTCGCGGTCGAGGACTTCTACGATCGCATGGACGACGTGATGAGCCCGGCGCCGCTCGATCCCATGCGCGCGATGAAGGAGGCGATCACGGCGCTCGAGGAGCAGGTGAACACCCGCGTGACGTCGGTCGAGAACGGACGCAAGTACCATGTCGGCGGCGGCGGCGAGGTGGCCATGCCGGACGGCGCGTCGATCTTCGAGACGACGGGGGCGTGGGAGGACTTCGCGACGCCGTCGCGCGATCTGCGTCTCCTGATCGCGATCGACGTGGTGCGCGGATTTCCCGATCGCGTCGCGCGCCGGCCCGAGCGGTACGCGATGCCGAAGGAGAAGAGCATCGCGGACGTCAAGGCCGAATTGGAGAGCACGCTCGCCTCCGAACTCGCGGCCCGCAAGTTCTCCTATACGCGCAGCGACGGCTCGCCCTGGACGCTCGCGCTCAAGGACGTGATCGACCGCATGGGCGCGCTCGAGATGGCCTACAACCTCAACGACTGCGTCGAGCTCAGATGGGGCGCGCCGGAGAGTAGCGACGAGGCGTCGACGTGCAAGCGCCGAGCGCCGGGCGCCCAGCGCGAGAAGATGGCGGAGTACCGCGCCTGGTTCAGCGAGCGGCGCCGGCCACCGCGCGGCTAACTCGGGCGAGGGGCAGCCCGCGCATCACCTTCCTGCCGAGGACTCCTGTGCTATAACCCGCACCGAACGCATCGCGCCTTTCGTTGTGGCCCTGTCCGACGACGCTTTTGAGGACTTTCACCCCACCAAGCCGTGTGCGGAGAGTTACGCGGATGTCCGCCTGCCCGGACATCGCGCTGAAGATTGGGCGGCGACGGCGGTAGGCGTCGAGGTTTGCAATGAAAGCAGATAGCGATGCGCCAGCGGCCCTGTCGGCACGTGACCGCTGGCGTGTCTTGGCCGCCCTGTTCGCCGGCGTCTTCATTTTCGGCATATCCTTTGCCGCCGTCATCCCATGGATTGCGTTGGTCCTCGAGGCGCGCGGCACTGACCCGACGGTGATTGGCATCGTATCGGCCACGAGCCCGGTCGGCGTGATGGCCATGGCCCCGTTCGTCGGGCGGATCATGCAGCGCATGGGCGCCGCGAACGCCATCATCCTCGGCACACTCGTCAGCGCACTGACGCTCTTTCTGATGCCTCTCTTCGACACCATTGCGGGATGGATCGTGCTTCGTTTCATCAGTGGCCTAGGTGGCGCCGTTCCCTGGGTTGCGACCGAGACATGGATCAATGTCGTCGCCAGCCGGCACTCGCGCGGGCGGGTCGTGGGACTTTACGGCGCGCTTCTCTCGGCAGGGTTCGCGGTCGGGCCCCTCGTCCTCTCCGTTGTCGGCGTCGAGGGATGGGCGCCGGCCATTGTCTTCGGTGTTCTGTGCGCTGGCGCGCTCGGTCCGGTCGTCGCCATTCGCCGCCTTTCGCCTCGCCTCGAAACGGAGGAGCGCCTTGCGGCGACGAAGATCATCGCGGCTATGCCCGCCGTGTTCGCCGCAGCCTTTCTCGCCGGCATGGTCGACACCGCGTTATTCACCTTTCTGCCGATATGGGGGTTGCGGATGAACCTCGATCCGGCCTTTGCGCTCGCTCTTCTCAGCGTGTTCATTGCGGGCAACATTGCGCTCCAGCTGCCGGTCGGCTGGCTCGCGGACCGGATAGGAACTCGTCCGGTGATGGCGCTCTGCGGCATCACGTGCATGCTCGGCCCCATCGGGGCCGTCTACTCGGCAGGCATTCCCGTCCTGCTCTGTGCCATTCTGTTCGTTTGGGGCGGCGCGATCTGGGCGCTCTATACATTGGCGATGATCGACATTGGCCACCGTTGCCGTGGCACAACGCTCGCGGCCGCCAGCGGAGCCTTGGTCGTCGTCTACACGATCTCGAACATCGCCGGCCCGCCTCTGACCGGTGCCGCGATGAAAGTCTGGGACCCGCACGGCTTGATGGCGGTCGCGACCGGATTTGCCGCAGCGTTCTTGCTCGTCTTGGCGGTGCGGGCTCGCAATCCCGAAGCTGACGTTCTCTAGCTCCCCGGGACTCCCCTCGTTTGGACGGGTGTGCAAAACCCGAGCATTGCGATTGCCGTCGGCCGCGACTCTGCCATCCCTTGCTGACAGCCGCGAGATGGACGCGCCGATCCGCGCGCCCCATGTCGCCGGCGAGCTGCAGCGGCGCACGTTCCGGGACGAGATCGGCGCAATATCCTCTCGGCCGACTTCGGTCCCGATCAGGAGGAGCAGCTCCCGGCCGAGGAGAAGGCGCATGGGCAACCCGACGGCGGAGTTGACCGGATGATCCAGCACAAGCACCTGATCGTGAGGGCCGAGGTCGCGATGGCCCCGGCAAAGAGCGAGCGGGATTGGCTCGCCCAATGGTTCCGCCAACTCATCGCCGCGCTCGATATGCAGCTTCTGTCGGGGCCGCACATCGCCTACGTCGACAAACCGGGCAATCGCGGCATTACGGCGGTGGCCATCATCGAGACGAGCCACATCGCGCTCCACGTGTGGGACGAGCAAAGCCCGGCGCTGATGCAGCTCGACGTCTACACATGCGGGGCGCTCGACGTTGAAACTGTGCTCGAGCGCCTGGACTGCTTCCGCCCGGTCAAGATCGAGACCAAGTTCCTGGATCGCGAGACCGGGCTTGTCGAACTCATGACCGCATGAGCGAGGTCGTCGAAAAAATCATGGCGGAGGCTCTGACCAGCCTCGACCCTTGCTGCGCGACCTGCATGCACTTCTACCTGTCGCCCAACGGCATCATGGGCTATTGCCGCGCCTCGACGGCGCTCTATCCGAAGCCGGTCGATATGTTCTACGGCTGTCCGCAATGGGCAACGGCTTCTTCAAACCGAACTCTGCGCTGACGCCAAACCAGGCCTTGGGATCTCCCTTCAACGGCTCGACTGCTTTTCACTCCCCGAGACCTCACCGCTGGTGTCAATGCACCCGGGTCCCGACCTCTGCCGGGATGTAACACGCGGAAAGAGCGTCTGCTCCCCACTCATAGCTGAAGCCATCACATTTCGAGCGCTGCATCTCCGTGCTAAAGGCGAAACGACGTCACGATCGCGTTGGAGCAAATCAACGGAGAATCCTTCGGTCCAAGCGAACGGGCTATTCGATTGTAAGGGCGTTATGCTTTTTGCCGTCTCGTGCCAATTTCACGCCGTCGACAAATGAGGTTCTGAATACGAACAGGGTCGGCAAAGCAACATCAAGCTGAACAGGAGACTCGATATGAACGCTCTCAAAATCGCCCTCGTTGCCGTCGCTCTTATGACCGGTGTTGGCGCCGCGCAGGCCGGCAAAGAAGACGGGTGCCATTCCAAGTCGCAGTACGGCATCTGGGACTGCCGCTAACCTGGTCACCACAGTGTCTTCCGCGTGCAAGGGATCCGGGGCGATGCTTCGGATCCCTTATCGTTTCGGCTACACACACGTCCACCAACGAAACTCGCGAACACAAGAACGCGGAGGCCCCAAATAGGGCTTCCGCGTTTCATGTCATTCGGGGGTCGTCAGCCTTTCGGGGCAGGCTTAATAAATGGCGATTATTCCTAGGTACGGCTTTCGGCGGCAATACGCCGAGCGATCACGGAATCGAGCTCGTATAGAACCTTGCCGCGATACCCACCGACTGCTGAGCTGCCTCTTAGGGGCATTCGGCCCGCCCATGCGTGCGCTCGACCTCTTTCAAGAAATCGATGGATTGAGGCGCCTATGGCATGCTGCGGCATGGCGCTCGAGGTGGAGAAAGTCCATTGCACGCGACTGCAATGTCTCTGGTCGTCGTTCATACTCTAACTCCCGATCGAAGGCTTTGATTGGTTTCGCCGGAGTGACGGAGCTTGCGAGCCGATCCTTCGGCGATGAGCTCGATCGCCGTTCGTAGTCCGGGAGCAGGCCGATGCGTGTGGTCCACGGAAAAAACCAGCGTCAAAAGCACGGCGAGACTGAAGAGCGGGGTCACGACCGCACCGATCGTTCCTTGTAACGTCCGAGGCACCACTCTCACCCTCCACGAAGGACCGCACTTGTTCGAGAACTAAGATCGTTTCGCTTTGCTCACTCTTCGGTCATTTCATTTTCATTCGGCGATCGTGCGTCTCGGCACGCATTCCTTGGAGATGAATTTATTCTTTATGGAGGGCGCGTAAATTCTACATGAGTGGGCGCAGGTGACGTCTTGGTTTCGAATGCCCCATACTTCGGTATGAGCCATGTGCTGCCGACGCATGCGATGGGAGCGCGAGCCTCCTGTGAACCATCGTTCAGCCGACGCTAGGGACAATGATCCTGCGGCATCCGGGGGGCGTGCCGGCGGCATGCTTCCGGCACGACGAGCGGGGCAGCGCGCGCCCTCAAGACGGGTACCCATCGGCTGGACCAAGAGCGCGCGGGGCGGACGGAAGTCTTGATGCGCCTCGCGGTCGACGCGGAGGATTGGGATGACCGCGCCGAGGTCTCGCACCCCGTATCAGGGCGCGGCACTGGTGCCTGCCGTGGCCCGCCGTACGCGGTTTATCTTTGGTTTAGGAACTCCGTGCGATCGTGCGGGACGCCGAAATGAGATCGGCTGCCTTCTCTTTCAGCCCACGGGGTCGACGATGATCAAATCCTGGCTTGAAGCCTACTGGGTCGCGGGCGCGGTGTTCATGGGCCTCGCCCTCCTGTTGCTCGCGCCTGTGGGTTTCGCCGGCGAAGGCCTGGCCCTTCTGCTGATCTTTCTCGCTTCGCCCGTCTACATGCTGCACCAGGTGGAAGAGCATACCGGCGACCGCTTCCGCACTTACATCAACGGCACCGTCTTCGGCGGCGTTCAGGCGCTGAGCGTGAGCGACGTGCTCTGGATCAACCTGCCCGGCGTCTGGGGGCTTAACCTCGCAGCACTCTATGCGGCGCATTTCATCGACGTGGGTTGGGGCGTCGCCGCGGGCTATCTCATCCTCATCAACGGCATCGCGCACATCGCCATGGCGGCGCGGTTTCGCGGCTACAATCCCGGCCTCGCGACCGGCGCACTTGTTTTCGTGCCCTTCGGGCTGGCCTCGATCCTGCTGGTGCCGGCGACGTCCGCTCGAGAACGCAGTCGGTTTCGGGATCGCGCTCGCAATCCATGCCGCCATAGCCATACGGGCCAATTTGAATGCGGCGGCGGCACGTCGATCGGGACACGTGCGAATGTCGCCGGTCGCGGCCTGACCGCGCTGGTCTCGCCGCCGAGAGTGTCAGGCTGACCCAGTTCCTGGTCGAGCCGGGATGCACGCTGTCGCGGCCGTATTGATGACCGTGTTCGCTCGGACTGCCGGCCAGGCATTCAGATCGCGAACTTATGCAATCCAGTGAGTGCAAACTGCACGCCCATCGACAGAACGATCAAACCCATAAAACGCGTCATTGTATCGCGCACAAAACCGTCTCGACCTGCCTGACCGGCGGCCCGTGCGAGGAGCAACATCATCAGCCAAGTCACGACAGCCGCCACGGCGACGGCCACCAAGGCGGTGACCGGAACACGCAACCCCGTATGGGCCGCGGATAGCGTAATCACTCCTGTGATGGTCCCGGGGCTTGCCGCGAAAAGGATGAGTGGCGTCAACGACGCCCCGGAATTTGCGGATGCGTCGGGCGAGGTTACCGAGAGCCCCTGACCGCTCAGCATGGAAAATCCCATCCATGCCAGCACGCCGCCTCCTGCCACCATGAAGGCGTCAAGGGACACGCCGAAGAGGTGCAGCAACTGGGTTCCGACGAGGGCGGCCAGCGAGAGTATCACTGCTATTGCCAACGCCGCCTTCGAGGCATCCGCCATCTGCTTGTCGCGAGGGCGATTGGTCTCGATGCGCGCAAACATCGCGCCACAGACCACGGGGTTTACCAGCGACAGCACCGTTATTATGGCCTGGAGGTGGTCCTTCATTCTCTGTTGGGCCTGGTGGTGAGCGGTTTAGACGCCAAGCCGGCCCCACTAAACCGGCGTTGAACTCGTCAGTCACCTTAGAATTTGATCGTCAGCCCCGCGAGCGGGCCGTGCTGCAGGATATCGTATTCATATTTGGTGCGGCCCGAGCTCCTGTCCCGTCCCGTCGATCATTGGGTCGGAAACAGGAATGTCCACTGGGCACGCAGTTGCCAGTTAGCGCCCGTGTCGTCGGGCGTGATCACATTGTAGTAGGCGGCTAGATTTGCATTGATCGGTTGGTCCCCGATCTTGAAGATGCGCCCGATGCCGCCGCCGATTGGCACAGTCCAGCGATTATCGTCATCAGCCTCCCAATCGGCCGTGATGAGGGGGCTCGTGGTCAAGTACCAACCCTTGGGAAGGTTGTAGTTGAGGAAGGGCTGCAGCGTCATGGCATTCACATCCGCCCGGTCCTCATCGCCCGCATAAGACCAGAGGTTAAGGATCAAGAAGCCAGTTGTTACGTTTAGCGCCTTGTCAGACAGGAAGACGACAAACCCCGGTCCGGCGGACCATTTTCCTGTCCCAAGCTCATCGTCAGTGGCGGTTGGAAACTGAAGGGCTGGCCCAAGACCCCAGACCAAACTCGTTCCTGGAGCCAATTGGATTGGCTTCCTCGGTGAGAAGAAGAACTCTGGGGTGAGGTCGCCCAGGCCGAACTCGGTGTCGCCGATGTCAGGACCGACAATTTCCTCAAGAGCGCGTAGCTCTCTGCCGGAGAAAAAGGGCGGTTGATAGATCACTGGCAAGATTGGGCGGGTGATGAGGTTCCAGTCCTGATTGAGGTGGACCGGGTAGACCGGCTGAATGTTGACGACGTTCTGCGTGTGGTCGGAGTGGCCAATGCCAAAGTTTGTGTTGCTTTGAAAGGGGAGGCTGATCAAATCGGCGATGGGGTTTTGCGCGGCCTCTCGCAAGTTTTCTCCCTCTTGGGCATAACCCGCCGATGTTCCGATTAAAAGATTAGTGGCCATTGCGACGGCGAGTTGAATGACGGGGCCGAATCCTTTTCGAAGCATGGGTCGCTTCCCCCTGATCCAAGTTGCACTATGCCGGGCGCCTTAACGTAACGAGAGCGCTTCGCATGCTTGAGGACCAAACGGCTTAAAGTACCTGAGTCGTACCCCCAATCGATGACGTTTCATGGCCGACCTTTCGAATGAGGTGAGCACGCGTACTCACCGATCGAATGCGGAGAAACGCACACCATCTGCAAGATCTTACCAAACGACGCTCTCCCCCGCTGTGGTGATCAGGCCATGATCCATGAGGAAAGTTCTAGTGATCGTGAGAAGGTTACTTCGCGGTATGACCTAGAACCCTGCGGGTGCGTTCACGAGTCAGATTCAGTAAGCACCTTCTAATCGTTGGGAGCAAAAACGTGTCCTGGAGAGCAGGGACCGCGCGAATATTCAGGCCCCCCTGCGTCGCAGGGTGCGCCGCTCCCGCCAATAAGAGGTACTTGAAGGCGTGTGCCCCACCTAAGGCTCGAACGCAAAGATGCGCTTCCAGTCGTTCTTGATGCTGACGAAGATCCAGCCGTCCTTTTTCGCCTTGTCGTACAGATCCTGGGTGAAGGTGCCCACTTTCGTGTCGGGCAGGCCCTCAGCGGGCCCATAAGCGTATTCGCGCTCGGCGTCGTCGTGAAGCACGAGCATTTTCAGCCGCACGCCATCGCCGGCCCCCGTGTACTCCAGCATTTGCGGGTCGCCAGCACGCATTCGACCGGACTCCTCTGGAGCAGGTCGTCGCCAGCACACCCAGTAGGCCGGCAGCACGCCAAGTCCGATCGAGATGAAATGCTCCTTGATATCGAAGAGGCCAAGGGCCATCCAGTGACCGCTGCGCTCGAGGTCCGGCCTGATCTCGACACGGAAATAGAGGTAGAGAAGCGCACCCAACGCGGCGACGGCGAGGTACAGCACCACGATGGCATTGGCAAAGGACGCCGCGGGAACCGCACGAAAACGGTTCAAGAATGAACCGGCTCGCGCGTTCGCGGGAGCCCAAGCCGCAATCGTCTGGTGCGTTATGGCTCCGAGCAGGGCCACCGCAATAAGCGCATGAGCGATGAGGAGTGCGATCGTCACGGCCGCAATCCCTCAACTATGTGCCGCCGGTTCACTTGAACAGTTCGACGGTTGCAAACGGCTCGGCCGACCACGGCCGGAAGCGGTTGAGGGTGAACTTGGTCTTCTGGCCGGGCTCAACATCCACCAGGACGTAGTTGTACTCCTCCTTCGGCGGCTCGCCCTTCCAACAGAGGTCCGGCGGATAATCCGCAGGAATCCTGATGCTCGTCCGGCCGGGAGGATCGGGTCCTGCTCGGCGCCGCCGCCGCCCAGCATCAGGTACTTCACACCGTCGACTTCGTGCATCTCGGTGGTGTGGACGTGCCCGTTGAACACGACCACCTCCATGTCCTTGGCGTAGGACGCGATCACCTTATGCGGATTATCCGGGCCAGGGATGGCGCCGAGGCCCGACCGGGCAAACGTCGGGTAGTGGAAGGTGATGAAAACCTTCTGGATGCCTGCCGCCTTCGCCTCGTCCATCCATTGCTTCAACTGCTCCATCTGGTCGGCGTATTTCGGCCGGTCGGCATCCCAAAGTGAGGGCGAACGGTAGTCGTACTTGCCGCTCCACAGATATATGAAGCGGACACCATTAAAATCGAATTTGTAGATGAGATTCTCTGGTGTGACGCCGAACTTCCTCAGGTACGGCACGGCGTCCAGCACACCCTCGATTTTGGGATCGCCCCACACCTCGTGATTGCCCACCCCCATGAACCACCGGCCCTCTAGCCCGGCCGCGCGCATCTCGCTATCCGGCGGCGGAAGCTGCTTCAGCATGGTATCGTTCACGCGCCTCCAGTACGGGCTGTCGGCAACCGTGCGGCCCTGATTTCCCCACCAGAGCCTCGCGGTCGCCGGACAGCACGGTCTTGACGGGCTCGACATCGGCGAGCTCCGGCTTGGCCTTGACCAAGGCCGGCACCCGATCCAGGCAGTACACGACCTGGCTGTACATCGGATGCTCGACCCACAATGTCCCGTCTTGGTCGAAGGTCGCAATCCGCGCCTCGGGCGGCACGAACTTGGGGCTCGCCGAGTCCGTGGTCGCTTGCACGAATTCGAGGATCGAGGTTCTAGCTCGCCGCTCTTCCATCGGCGGGAACTGCTTGCAGCTTTCGAGCTCCTTCGCCACAGTGCGGGCCGATGGGCGCCCGTTCAAAGTCACTGGCTCGGGGTGGGCGGAGCCGTGAGCGGCCCATCACCTATCGCTCGGTTATAACTCGCCGGATCCTGCATCGGCGGGAACTCCTTGTAGGTTTCGAGCTCCTTCAGCCACAGCGCCTGGCCGATGGGCAGCATGTTCCAGTCATAGACGTACGCGGTGGCCGGTCCAGCGAGAGCGCCGCCCATACCAAATATCGTCTTCGGCCGATCACCCACTGAGGTCTCGAAGGGATCGCGCTTGATGTTGGCGACTTGAGCCCAGTGATAAGGGAGCGCACCGGCGACAAAGCCCTCCGGTGACTGTGACACCATCGTGAAGTAGATCTTCCAGTTTTTGTATCGGACCGCCGACGGGTCCTTGCCTGAATAGTAGAAGAAGGTATCGCGCGCCGACTTGTCGGATTTGCCAGTGAGATAGTCGATCTGGTTGACACCATCGAGCGTGGTCTTGACGATGCCGGGATAGGCACCCTTCTCGATCTGCGCCTTCAGCTCGTTGCCCTTGGCACCGCCGGCGATTTCAACGAACGTGGGCAGCCAGTCGAGCGACGCGAAGATGTCGGTCTTCACCGTGCCCGGCGCGATGTGCCCCGGCCAACGAATGACCATCGGGGCGCGCATGCCGCCTTCCCAGGTGGTCAGCTTGCCGCCCTGGAAGGGTGTGGTGCCGCCGTCGGGGTAGGTGATGGTCTCGGCGCCGTTGTCGGTGGTGAAGGCGACGATCGTGTTGTCGAGCTGGCCCATCGCCTCGAGCTTCTTGAGCACGAGGCCGATGTTGTCGTCCATCTGCTTCATGCCGGCTTCGTTGACGCCCCAGTCCTTGCCGCCGGGCTCGCCCACCATGGCCATGTACTTGTCCGACAGCACGGTGGTGATGTGCATGCGTGCCGGGTTGTACCAGACGAAGAAGGGCTTGTTGGTCTTCTTGGGGTCGTTGCGGTCGAGGAAGTCGATGACGTGGCTGGAGATTTCCTCATCCACCGTCTTCGAGCGCTCGAGCGTCAACGGGCCCTCGTCCTTGCAGGTCTGGTTCGCCGCTGTCCCGTCCGATGACTTGCACCAGAGCACCGGCCGCGGCGGTGTCAGGCATACGGTCGTCATGGGATCCACGGCGCCGGGAACCTCAGGCAGGCCGGGAATTGGCGTATTTTTGCATGGCGGAGCCACGGTCTGCTCGGTCGGCGTCTTGTTGATGTCGGGGAAGCTAACCCCTTGCATCGCGTCGAGGTGATAGAGATAGCCCCAATATTCGTGGAAACCATGCGCCGTCGGCAGCGCATCCGTGTGATCGCCGAGGTGGTTCTTGCCGAACTCGCCGGTGTTGTAGCCGAGATCGCGCAGGAACCAGGCGAGCGCCGGGGTGCCGGGCCGCAGATAGGACGGGCTGCCCGGCAGTTGGGGCGGGATCATGCCCGTGCGCAGCGGATGCATGCCGGTGAAGAAGGCATTGCGCCCCGCCGTGCAGCTCTGCTCGGCATAGTAGGTCATGAAGATCGCACCTTCCTGTCCGATGCGATCGATGTTGGGCGTTTCCCCGACCGCAAGGCCGCGGTGATAGATGCTCGGCTGCATAAAGCCGATGTCGTCGCCCATGATGAAGAGGATGTTGGGCTTGCTGGCTTGGGCCAGTGCGAGGTGCGGTATCGCGAGCGCGGAAATGCCTATGATCAAACCGACCATAAGCTTCCTTACGTAAGTGTAAGCATGCATGGGGCAACCTCCCTGATGTGGTCGCCCCCTCCGTCTACTTGTGCTTGCTATCAGATCGCAGAATGTTTTTCTTCACGCCTTCACGAAGGTACAGTTTCGTGATCGCGGAATAAGGCGCTAATGACGTCTCATGCGTTTCGTAACTCGCGGTTCAGGATATCGCTCGGTCATTCGGGCGCGGCTCCTTCTTGTGGTCTACGGGCTGATGTTCGCCGCTGTCGGCGCCAACGTCTCGCGAACCAGCGTGAGCGCGCAAACGAGCTTGCCCCACACCACATCGGGTCCCGGCGAGTCGGCGCGATTTGTCGGCTCCGCCGCCTGCGCCGAGTGCCATCAGCGCGAGCATGCCGATTGGCAAGCCTCGCAGCATGCGGCCGCCATGCAGGAGGCCAACGACAAGACGGTGCTCGGCCATTTCGACGGCAGCACCTTCAGCCACGGCGGCGTGACCTCGACCTTCTTCAAGAAGGACGACAAGTTCTGGGTTCGAACCGACGGGCCGGACGGAAAGCTCGCCGATTTCGAAATTCGCTACACGTTCGGCGTCTCTCCGTTGCAGCAATATCTGATCGAACTTGCCGAAAGGCCGGCTGCAGGCGCTCGGCATTGCGTGGGACGCGCGCTCGAAGGACGAGGGCGGGCAGCGCTGGTTCCATCTCTATCCCGATCGCAACCTGGCAGCCGGCGATCCGCTGCACTGGACCGGCATCGATCAGAATTGGAATTATCAGTGCGCATTCTGTCATTCCACCAATCTCAAAAAAAACTACGACCCAGCCGCCGATAGCTTCCAAACGACATGGTCGGAGATCAGCGTCGGGTGCGAGGCCTGCCACGGGCCCGCCTCGAGCCATATGGCCTGGGCGTCGAAGACGGGCGACTGGCAGCGCTTCGACGGCCCGGGGAAAGGGTTCGCGACAAGCTTTGATGAGCGAAAAGGCATCACCTGGCCCATGGGTGCGAGCGGGACCGCCGCTCGGTCCGAGCCTCGCACGACGAGCAAGGAGATCGAAGCCTGCGCCGCCTGCCACGCCCGGCGCCAGCAGTTCTCCGATGCCGCTCAGACAGGACGGCTCCTCGATGCCTTCCGCCCCTCACTCCTCGAGCCGGGGCTCTTCCACGTCGACGGGCAACAGCGCGACGAGGTTTACACCTACGCCTCGTTCCTCGAGAGCCGCATGCACGCCGCCGGCGTGACCTGCTCGGATTGCCACGACCCGCACACGCAGAAGCTGCGCGCGCCCGGCAATGCCGTCTGTGCCCAGTGTCACGCGGCGGAGACGTTCGATACAGCCTCGCATCACCATCATGGGGCCGGCTCCAAGGGCGCCGCGTGCGCCGCCTGCCATATGCCGACGACGACCTACATGATCGTCGATCCCCGCCACGACCACTCGATGCGCATTCCGCGGCCCGATCAGACGTATTTCCTCGGCACTCCCAACGCCTGCAATCAGTGCCACAGCGACAAGACGGCCGCCTGGGCCAGCGACGCGATCAAGACGTGGCACCCGTCGCCGAAACGCGGCTACCAGGGCTTCGCCGAAGCCTTCGACTTGGCCGACCGTGGTGCTCCGGGCGCGCAGGCGAAGCTCATGCAGGTCGCCGAGGATGCGTCCCAATCGGCGATCGCGCGGGCGAGCGCGGTTGCGCGCCTCGGGCGCTTTCCGTCTCCAACGTCGCTCGGGATCATCGCGCAGCGATTGAAGGACGCCGATCCGAGCGTGCGCGCCGCCGCCGTCGCCGCACTCGCCAACGCCGACCCGCGCGTGCGCCTCGCCCTGCTGCCGCCGCTGCTCGCCGACGAGATCCGCGTCGTGCGAATGGAGGCCGCCCGGGCCCTCGCCGGCGAGACCGAGCAACAGCTGAGCCCCGCCGACCGCGAGCGCTTCCAAATCGCGCTCGATGAATATATTGCCGCGCAGAGGTTCAACGGCGAACGGCCGGAGTCGCTGGTCAATCTGGCGGCGCTCTATAGGGCGCGAGGCCAGGCCGGCGAGGCCGAGGCCGCGCTCTTGAAGGCCATCGAGATCGACCGGACCTTCGTCCCAGCTCGCCGTCACTCTCGCCGAGCTGCGCCGCACGCGTGGAGAGGAGAGCGCCGCCGAGGAGACGCTGAGAGACGCCCTCGAGGCAGCGCCCCAATCGGGGGCGCTCATGCACGCGCTCGGGCTGTCGCTGGTGCGCCAGAAGCGAAAGCAAGAGGCGCTCGACAAACTCAGCGAGGCCGCGAAGCTGGCCCCCGAGGAGGCGCGGTTCTCGTACGTGGCCGGGGTGGCGCTCTACGACGCGGGGAAGCCCGCCGAGGGGTTGGCGGTCCTCGAGGCCGCGCTCGCCCGTCACCCTTACGATCGCGAGATCCTCTACGCGCTTGCGTCCTACGAGCTGCAGGCGGGCCAATATTCCTCCGCGCTGCGGCGCGCCGAGCTGCTGCGAGAGCTCGAGCCTGAAAACCCGCAATACAATCAGCTGCTGGCAACACTCAAACGATTGACCCGATGAGTTTGCGCATGGCCCATTCAGCTCATCTCCAAGAGCCGCATCAGGGCGCGGTCGTGATCGTGCGCCCGGTCCAGCGCCGGTAGGCCCATTCGATCCCGAACGAGGCGGCCGCGATGAGGACGAGCGCGGCGATGGCAAGAGGCTGCTGCTCAAAGGTGTAGACGCAGAGAATGGCGAACATGGCGAGGCACGTGATGAGCGAGAGCCACACGATCGTGGCGTTCGCTCCGGTCTCTCTCAGGACGAGGAGATGGCCCGCGTTCACCGCGGCGTAGACGAGGAGGAAGGCGGCGCTTCCCATCATGGCGATGCCCGAGAGATCGAAGCACAGCATCACCAGCACGACGAGCGCCGTGGTGAGCAGAAGGCCGCCGGTCGCATCCTTCCATTCGGTGCGCGACAGCCCGGCAGGCAACTCGCCGTCGCGGGCGATCATGTAGCAGACGTTGGCCGAGCCGAAGAGCGTCGCATTGATCGCGGACGCGGTCGAGAACAGCGCCGCGATCGCGATCAGCCGGAAGCCCGAACTCCCCCAGGAAGGGCTTCGCGGCTTCAGCCAGCGCATAGTCCCTGGCCCGCTCGATCTCGGCATTCGTGAGGTTGCCCGTCACCGTGATCGACACGGCGAGATAGAGCGCGATGACGAGGATCACGGCCGTATAGAGCGCGCGCGGCAGCATGTTTTTCGGGTCGCGCATGTCGCCGGCCGCGTTGGTGACGAGCCCGAAGCCCTCGTAGCCGATGAATAGCACGCCCGCGCCGAACAGGATCGATTGCGCTCCCGGCCACAGCGCGGGCGAGAGGTTCTCCGGCTTGACGAACCACAGCCCGGTGGCCGCAAACAGCACGAGGATCGCCACTTTCACGGCGACGATGACCGTCTCTCCCCGCCCCATGACTTTGGCCCCGAATGCGTTGACCACGGCGAGCAGCAGGACCGAGCTTACCGCCAGCGACTTGAGCAGCAGCGTCGAAGGCGTAGTCGTGATGAAGGTCGCGGCGTAGCTGCCGAAAGCCGTCGCGTAGAGGGCGAGCGAGATGATGTAGCCGATCCACATGAACAGGTTGAGGCCGCCCGCGAGCACGCCGTCGCCGAAGCTTTTGACGAGGAAGTGCACGGCGCCGCCCGCGGAGGGAAAGGTCGCCCCGAGCCTCGCATAGGAATAGGTGGAGAGGAGCGCCACCACGCCGCCGATCGCAAAGGCGAGCCACATGGCGTTGCCGGCCGCTTCAGCGACCACGCCGAGGATCGAGAAGATTCCGGCCCCCACCATGCCGCCGATGCCGATCGACACGGCAGCCAGCATGCCGATCTGGCCGGAGCCGGATTGAGCGTCGGAGGAGAGTCTCGAGGAGCCTGGGGCCATGGCAACCGGCGGGAAGGGTGATGGCCGTGCCAAACCGCAGGCCGTCGGCGAACCGTAGATCGTCGCCGGTCGAAGTCAATCCGTCCCGCCGGCTCGCGTCGTCAGACCAGCTTCATGATCGCCGCCGCGGCCAGCCGGCTGCCGGGCCGAGATGCGATCGCTTGGGAGCACTCGCGAAGGCGCGCCTTCATCGCCTTGTCCGCAAGAAGGGAGCCGATCGCGTCGCCGAGCTCCCTCTCCGTCCAAGCGTAGCGGTGGAGGTGGCGGCCCACGCCGACCTCCTGGCAGCGGGTCGCATTGTCGTGCCCGTCCCAGCAATACGGCATGATCAGCGACGGCACGCCGAAGACGAGCGCCTCGCAGAAGCTGTTGTTGCCCCCGTGATGGATGAAAAGATCGCATTTGCGCACGATCGACGGCTGCGGGTACCAGTCGCTCAAGTAGACGTTGTCCGGGACGAGCCGGTAGGCGTCTCGCCACGCGCCCACGTTCACCAGGAACCGGTAGGGCAGCTTTCCGAAAGCGGCTATCAGGTCGCCGATCATATCGGTGTCGATCGCGCCGAGGCTCCCGAAGCTCGTGTAGACCAGCGGAGCGCCCTCGCGAGCGGCGAACTGCGGCGGCTCGTAGGGGCCTTCCGTGCGCACGCAGCCTTCGAGGAAAACGAACGTCGCGGGATCGAGGGGATTGCGCCTCCGGTAGCGGACGATCTCGGGCGAAAGCAGCAGATTGAGGTAAGGCGAGGGCTCGAGGAATTGAGCCCGGCGGATATTGCGCCAATCCGCAGCCGGAGAGGAGCTTGTTCAAGCGGTCATGGGCGGGAGCCACGCCTCTCGCGTAGGCGCTGTTGAACTCGTCCCATCCCGAGCGGTCCGTACTCGAGCAGCCGGAAAGGTGCGGCGGCACATCGGGATCGGGGACCTCGGTCTCGGCGCAGGAGACGACCCGCACCCAGGGCACGCCCGACCTCAGGATCGCGGGAAACATGACCACGTTGTCGAGAACGATCACCGCCGGCTTGAGCCGGGCGATCAGCTCCTGCAAGGCGCCCTCGGCGCGTATCGCGGTGTCGACGATCGCATTCCAGGTCGGCGCGACATAGGCGTCTATCTGCGCGAGCGGCGGCAGCCGGAACGCGTCCCTATGGCGCTGTATGAAGGAGTTCCAATCGGCGGGCGCCTGGGCCGCCTCGTCGGCGGCCGACGCGATCGCATACTCCTGAAAGCCGTACGGCGTGAAGACGCCGCGGAAGCCGGCGTGGCAAATGAAGACCGGTTCGGCGCCCAGGCGGCGCAGCTCCTGGGCGATCCCGACGCAGTTCAATGCGGCGCCGTAGCTGGCCTCGGGAAAGAATGCGATGGTCTTGTTGCGGCTGGGCATGTGGGTTTCGTTTGGGCCTCACCGCGGGAAGGCACGCATCTCCGAGGGAACGCCACGCCCGAATAGCACCGGCCGCTGAGCCTGCGACATGCGCAAATGCGCGCGCATCAAGTCGGCCGCGGTATCGAGCTGCCCCTGCTCGATGGAGGCGAGAATCGCCAGGTGCTCGCGCGTCGACTGGATCAGGCGGAAGGAGCTCAAGGCAGCCTGCTTCATCGCCGCGCGGCGCTTTCGGTGATGGCCGACCAGTGCGCTGCCGATGTAGGGGTTGGCGCAGCCGCGCGCGATCATCGCGTGGAACTCGAAATCGACGGGCTCGAATTTGGCGAAATCGATATGTTGCTCGCCGAGCGCGAGAAGAGCCGCGAGCGAGCGCCGGATTGCCGCGAGGTGGGACTCGTCGATCGCGAAGCTCTTGCTGAGCAGCGCGGCGGGCTCGAGGATGATGCGGTACTCGTAGCTCCACGCGATGCTCTCGGCGCTGGTCGAGGCGGGACTGAACAGCCACAGCTGTCCGGCGGCGCGCTCGACGAGCTGGTCGGCGCTCATGCGCTGCAATGTGCTCAGCACCACGGCGCGAGGAGCGCCGTAGCGCCGCTGCAGCGACGCGATCGTCTGCGACGTATCGATCCGCCGCGCGGCGAGATCGCGCAGGATGGAATTGTAGAGGCCCTCCTCCGCGCTCGAGGGAAGCCCATGCTCGGTTCCGATCGCAGCGCTCTGGTCGAGCCGCAGGCGGAAGCCGCCGTCCGCGTCGCGCTCAGCAATATTCTGCTCGGCTAGTACATTTAGAGCTTTTCGTACCGGAGTTCGGGACACGTTGCAGCGCTCCGCCAGGACCTGCTCCGGAAGCCGGTCTCCGACATGAAGCCTGTCCTCGCGGATGACCTCGAGAATGCGCTGGATGAGTTCGACGTGGCGCTGCTTCAGATGTACCGGAGAAGCTTTCATCACTGGCCCCTTTTTTAGGCGCGCTATGCCCGCGTTTCGCCCAGTCGGCAGCGAAGAGCGAGCAAACCCTCTCGACAGCTTTTTAGTTGACGTTTTTTTTGTTGCAAGAGTACCTTGTTCCCGGCTGGAGAGCGCCGGGACCCACACGGACGCACCACCGCAGGGGAGCGCGGTTTCGAGCAGGGAGGTTTTTCGAAGCGCGAACTCGAACAGGGAGGTTCTTTGCCGTGATGACCGCATCCGATTTGCGTGAGCTCGCAACTCGCGCGGCGATGACCGTTTGCGTTTTCGTGTGCATGACAGCGACGGCCGCTGAGCCGGCGAATGCCGACAAGATCGTCGTCTCGAACTGGGACGGCTACATGCCCAAGGACATGGCCGAGCAGTTCAAGAAGGCGACCGGCCACGACCTCGAGGTGACGGTCCACGCCACCAACGAGGAGATCATGGGCAAGGTCACGGCCAACAAGGGCGAGGGCTACGACGTGCTCTTCGTCTCGGGCCAGTTCGCCCAGGCTCTCAACGCGCTCGGCATCGCCGACAAGCTCGACCACGCGAAGCTCCCGAACCTCGCCAACCTCTACCCCGAAGGCCGGGCCTTGAAGCACGATCCCGGCAACACCTTCTCGGTTCCCTATGCCTGGGGCACGACCGGCCTCTGCTACCGCTCCGATCTGGTGAAGGATGCGCCCGCGAGCTGGATGGCCCTTCTCGAGCCGAAGGACGACCTGCGCGGCAAATTGACGATGCTCTCCACGGATCGCTGGCTGCTCGCGGCCGCCATGCTCGCGCAGGGCTACTCGGTCAACGAGACGGATCCGAAAAAGCTCGAGGAGGTGAAGGACCTCCTGATCAAGGCGAAGGGCGGTCTCCTTGCCTACGACGACACCACCTTCTACTCGAAGCTCGTGTCGAAGGAGGCCCTTCTCGTGCAGGCCTGGGACGGCTGGTGCAATTACGGCATCACCGAGAACAAGGACATCAAGTACGTGATCCCGAAGGAGGGCTCCGACCTCTGGGTCGATACCATGGTCGTCGTCGCCTCCTCCAAGAACAAGGACGCGGCCCACGCCTTCATCAATTTCATCCTCGATGCCAACAACGGCAAGTGGGTGGTCGAGAACATCCTCTACAAGGTGCCGAACAAGGCTGCGATGGAGGCAATCGATCCGAAGCTCAAGGAGACCTATCCGAACCTCGCGATCGCACCGGCCGATCTCGTGAAGTACGAGCAGCTCCTCGACGTCGGCGAGACGCAGAAGGCCTACGCCAAGATCGTCGCCGAGATCCTCGCGGCCAAGTGAGGCCTGGAGCGCGCGATTGCGTTTCGCCGTTCCCATGGCGGGAGGCGGGGACAGGAACCTCCTCTTCCCGCTAATGAGAGGTGGCGGCCGCGGCGTAGATGCGCATCGGGCGCGATGGGATCAGCGCATTCAACTCTCATGACCGACCGCCTTGCCCGCATTCTGCTCGCCGCACCCGCGGTCCTCTGGCTCGTCGGGCTGATGGTCGTGCCGTGCGCGCTCCTGCTCGTGAACTCGTTTTTCGAGCGCGGCGTCTACGGCGGCATCGACTACGTCTTGACGACGGAGAACTATGCTCGCGCGCTCGACCCGCTCTATCTCGACGTCTTCCTAACGTCTATGCGCATCGCGGCGACGGCTGCCGCCATCGCGGTCGTCATCGCCTATCCCGTCGCCTATGCGATCCACCTCGCCGCACCCGCCGCGCAGGCGCGCCTTCTCTTTCTCGTGATGCTGCCGTTCTGGTCGAACTACCTGATCCGGACCTACGCCTGGATGGTGATGCTGAACCCGAGCGGCATCATCAACAACGCCATCGCCAGTCTCGGACTGCCCACCTTGCCGCTGCTCTACAACGAATTCGCGGTGGTCGTCGGCCTCGTCTACAATTATTCGCCCTTCGTCGTGATGACGATCTTCGCCTCGCTGGGAAAGGTGAACAGCGAGGTGCTGGAAGCCTCCGAGGATCTCGGAGCCTCGACGCTCGACACCTTCCGCCGCGTGCTCCTGCCGCTGACCATCCCCGGCATCGCCACCGGCTTCGTCTTCGTGTTCGTGCTGTCGATCGGCAATTTCGTCAGCCCGGCGCTTCTCGGCGGCAAGCGGGTCCAGACCATCGGCACGCTGATCTACGACCAGTTTCTCTCCGCGCGCGACTGGCCGTTCGGCTCGGTGCTGGCGACCTTTCTGATCGCCATCATGATGGTTCTCCTGTTCCTGCAGGCGCTCGTCTCGCGGCGCGTCGAGACCGGCGGGGCGCGCGTCGAGCAGGATCCGCGCGCTGTGGTGCCTGGCCATGCGTAGGCTGCCCTTGCTCTCGCTGCACACGTGGGCGTTCTTCGCCTTTCTCTACTTGCCCGTGCTCGTATTGATCGCGCTCTCCTTCAACAAGTCGGGCCTGCCGACCGCCTGGACCGGCGCCACGACCGCCTGGTACTTCAAGCTCTTCACCAACGCCGACATCGGCCATGCGCTCGCCAATACGTTGATCGTCGCGGTCGCGACGACGCTCGTTTCGACGGCCATCGGCGTCGCCATCGGCCTCGCGCTGATGGGCGTCAGCGCGCCGGCCTGGCTCGACGCGCTCGTGTTCGCGCCCATGATCATCCCCGACATCGTGCTCGCCATCGCGCTCGCCTCCTTCTACTACCTCATCGGGCTGTCACTCGGCCTCCATTCGATCATCCTGTCCCATGTCGTCTTCGACATCGCCTTCGTGACGGCGGTGGTGCGCACGCGGCTCGCGGGCTTCGATCATTCGATCATCGAGGCCTCGATCGATCTCGGAGCGAGCTACTGGACGACCTTCTGGCGAGTGATGTTTCCGGTGATCTTCCCGGGCGTTCTCGCCGCGGCGCTCCTCGCGTTCACGCTCTCGATCGACGAGTTCATCATCGCCTACTTCACGGCGGGCGCGGGCGCCTCCTCGACGACGCTGCCCATGAAGATCTACTCGATGGTCCGCTTCGGGGTGACGCCCGACATCAACGCGCTGGCGACTATTCTCATGATCACGAGCTTCGTCTTAGTGCTCGCCTCTCGAAGGCTCGAGCAGGGGCGGCCGTCATGACCTCGCGGCCTATCCTCGAAGCCAAGGGGGTCACCAAGCGTTTCGGGGCGCTGACGGCGCTCGACGACGTCCACGTCTCGACCGAGAGTGGCGAGTTCTACGCCCTGCTCGGCCCGTCAGGGTGCGGGAAGACGACGCTGCTGCGCTGCTTCGCAGGCTTCGAGCGCCCGGACGAAGGCCGCGTTCTTCTCGACGGGGAGGACATTACCGATGTCCGGCCGAACCGGCGTCCGCTCTGCATGATGTTTCAGTCCTACGCGCTCTTTCCGCACATGAGCGTCGGCGGCAACGTCGCCTACGGTCTCGAGATGGAGCGCCTGCCGGGCCCCGATATCGACCGGCGTGTCGCCGAGATCCTCGAGATCACCGGATTGGGCTGCGCTCAGGAACCGCAAGCCGCACGAGCTTTCCGGCGGCCAGCGCCAGCGCGTGGCGCTCGCCCGCGCCCTTGTCAAGAAGCCGAAGGTGCTGCTTCTCGACGAGCCCCTCTCCGCGCTCGACCGGGGCCTGCGCGAGCAGATGCAGGTGGAGCTCAAGCGTGCGCAGAAGGACTCTGGCATAGCCTTCGTCGTCGTGACGCACGACCAGGAGGAGGCGCTCGGGCTCGCCGACCGCGTCGCCGTGCTCGATCACGGCCGTGTCCAACAGATCGGCGGCCCGCGGGACATCTACGATCGCCCGGCGAACACGTTCGTCGCCCGCTTCGTCGGCGAGAACAATCTCATTCCGGTCGCAAGAGGCGTGAGCTTCGAGACCGCGCGGGCCAACGTCGGCGTTCTTCTGCGCAACGCGGGCGCGATGGCCGAGTCCACAGACGATGCAGCCTACTACCTTCAGATCCGACCTGAGCGCCTCAAGCTCGATCGCGAGCCGGTTGCCGATACGGCCTTGGCCGCCTTCGAGGTCCGCGTGATCGAAACCGTCTTCCACGGCTCCGATCTCAAGGCCATTCTCGAGGCTGCGGGAAGCCGCTAGCGGCTGATCGCCCGCCTCAGTGCCGCCGATGCCGATCGCGTGCGCCCGGCCGCCGGCGACCGGCTGAGATGCACCGCGCTCCCGGAGCATATCCAGAAGATCGAAGCCGTCACCACAGCCACCGCCCACAGCGAGAAAGGGAAACGCCAGATGAGCGAGCAGAAGACCATCGCCTTCTTCCCCGAGGCCGCCTACGGCCCGGCGCTCAATTCCGTCGGCATTGCGCAGGCCGTGGAAGCCATGGGCCACAAGGCCGTCTTCTTGTCCGACCCCGGCTTCGTCGACGTCTACCGGGACTACGGCTTCGAGGCGCATCCGGTGAACCTCTCGGAGCCGATGCCGCCGGAGCAAATGGCGAAGTTCTGGGAGGACTTCATCAACGGCCACATCCCGAACTTCCGCAAGTCGCCCTACGACCAGATCGACAACTACGTGAAGGACTGCTGGACCGCGATCGTCGACAGCGCCAAGTGGGCGCAGAAGGATCTTCCGGGCGTCTTGGCCAAGGTGAAGCCGGATCTCATCTGCGTCGACAACGTGATCCTGTTCCCGGCCATCAAGCAGTTCGGCAAGCCGTGGGTGCGCATCATCTCCTGCTCGGAGAACGAGATCGAGGATCCGGCCATCCCACCGCATCTTTCAGGCTGCGCCGAGAGCGATCTCGAATGTCACAAGCGCTATCGCGACCGCTTCAACGAGGTGATCAAGCCGATCCACGACGATTTCAACGCCTTCCTCGCCACTTGCGGCGAGGCGCCGTACCCGATCGGCCAATTCTTCGAGGCGTCGCCGTTCATGAACCTCCTCCTCTATCCCGAGCCGGCAAAGTTCAAGCGGCAGCACCCGTTGCAGCCCTCATCAGTTCCAGTATCTCGAAGGGTGCGTCAGAAAAGAGAAGCCCTACGAGGTGCCGACCTTTGCGGCGAACAACGACAAGCCGCTGATCTACGTCTCGTTCGGCAGCCTCGGATGCGGCGACACCGACCTCTTGAAGCGCATCATCGCCACGATCGGAAAGCTGCCCTACCGCGCGCTGGTCAACGTCGGCGGCTACATGGACCAATATTCCGACGTGCCGCCGAACGTCATCATCGACAAGTGGTTCCCGCAGCCGTCCGTCATCCCGCTGGTCGATGCGGTGATCCACCATGGCGGCAACAACTCGTTCACGGAATGCCTCTACTTCGGCAAGCCGGCGATCATCATGCCCTACGTCTGGGACGGTCACGACAACGCGACGCGCGTTCAGGAGACCGGCCACGGATTCAAGATGCCGCGCTACGATTGGACCGACGCGGACTTGGCCGGGAAGCTCGCCGCCTGCATCCACGACCCGGCGCTCAAAGCGAAGCTCGCCGCGACGAGCGCCCACATGCAGGCCCGCAACGGCCCCGCCAAGGCAGCCGGCATCCTGGACGCGCTGCTCGAGAAGGGCCGCTACGATGCCTGATCCGAAGCCGCAGTCGGCGCCACGCCTCTACCAGGCTTCGACGCGCACCGATCTCGTCGACTGGGGTATCCAACCCGGTGCGATCGAAGGCACGTCCCATTCGAGCGGCCGGCTCGTCCACAAGGGGCCGAACAACCAGCCCGAATGCGGGATCTGGGTTTGCACGCCCGGCCGCTGGCGGCTTTCGATCCCCCGCGACGAGCTCTGCCATTTCGTCGCCGGCCGGGCGACATACCGGTCCAACGACGGCGAGACGATAGACATAGAGACCGGCACGGTCGTGCTCTTTCCGGCCGGCTGGACAGGCGAATGCACCGTCCATGAGACGATGCGCAACGTCTACATGCTCGCCTGACCGGCGGCCAACAAAAGGAACAAGCAAATGGCTACACCTGTCCTCCGCAAGCCGCTCGCGATCACGGACCTCGCCGACTGGGGCGTGATCCCGACCATGATCGAGGGCGAGTCCCGAACGACCGGCAAGCTCCTGCACAAGGGCCCGAACGGTCAATCCGAGTGCGGCATCTGGGTCTGCACGCCCGGCAAATGGGAGTGCCACGTCACCCGCGACGAGTTCTGCCACTTTCTCGAGGGGCGCTGCACCTACGTGCACGAGAGCGGCGAAGTGATCGAGATCGAGCCGGACACGGCGGCGTTCTTCCCGCAGGACTGGAAGGGCGTCTGTACAGTCCATCAGACGGTGAAGAAGGTCTACATGATCCGGTGACGCAATCGCTGATACCGAGAGCCGAGGGTGCGCCGATGACGTTCAGTCCGGAGAGCCCAGTCCTCTTCCTCAATCCGAGCTACGTGCCGGCGGAAGGCAACGTCGTTGCCGTGAGCGACCCGGCAAATCTCGAAGCCGTCGGACGGTATGCCGAAGCGACGGCGGCGGAGATCGCCGCGACCCTCACCCGCGTCAATGCGGCCCAGGCGCTGTGGAAGGCGGTCGATGCCAAGTCGCGCGCCAAGGCGCTGCATAATCTGGCGAATGCCATCGAAGCGGCGGACCTGCGCTTCTGCGCCGAGCTCATGACCCGGGAGATGGGCAAGCCCTATCCCGAGTCGATCGGCGAGCTCGCCAATTGCGCACCGGTCTTCCGCTACTACGCCGAGATGGCTCGCGACGAGGCCGGCAAGGTCGCGGGCTCCACTCAGGCGGGGTCCTTCCAGTTTGCCCGCTACGAGCCGCTCGGCGTCTCGGTCCACATCATGCCCTTCAACTTCCCGATCCTGCTCATGTGCTGGACGGTCGCAGCCTCGCTCGCGGCGGGAAACGGCTGCGTGGTGAAGCCGGCGCCGGCGACGACGCTCTCGACGCTCGAGTTCATGAAGGTCTTCCGCGAGCTGCCTGAAGATCTCGTCGCCTGCCTGCCGGGCGGCGCCGCGGTCGCGGAAGCGCTCATTGCTTCCGACCAAACGCACGCCGTCGCGTTCACGGGCTCGGTCACCGCGGCGCGCGCCGTCGCGATGGCCGCCGCCTCGCGCATGAAGCCGGCGGTGATCGAGGCCGGCGGCTCCGATCCGATGATCGTCACCGCCCATGCGCCGATCGACGTGGCGGCCGCGGGCGCGGTGACGGCGGCCTTTCACCTCTCGGGGCAGGTGTGCACCTCGGCCGAGCGCTTCTACGTCGTCGACAGCGTGCATGACGCTTTCGTCGAGGCCTTCGCGGCGAGGACACAGCAGCTTCGCATCGGCCACGGTCTCGACAGGTCGGAGATCGGCCCGCTCGTCAGCGAGGCGGCGCGCACGAAGGTGATGCGCCTCGTCGACGAAGCGGTGGCGAAGGGCGCGAATGTCGTTACCGGCGGGAAGGCCCCGCCGCAGTTCAACAAGGGCTGGTTCTACGAGCCGACCATCCTGACCGGCTGCTCGCACGAGATGGCGATCCTGCGCGAGGAATGCTTTGGCCCCGTCGCTGCGATCTGCCGCGTGAAGGACTTCGACGAGGCAATCCGGCTCGCCAACGACAGCTCGTTCGGGCTCGGCGCCTCGGTCTTCACAACGAGCCTCGAGGAGGCGATGGAGGCCGCCGAACGCCTCGAAGCCGGCATGGTCTGGGTCAACAACCCGCTGATCGACAATGACGCGCTGCCCTTCGGCGGCTGGAAGGCGTCCGGCCTCGGCCGCGAGCTCTCACGACTCGGCCTCGACGCTTTCCGCCGCACGAAAATGGTGATCATAGACCACAAGCCCACGATCCAGGGCTGGTGGTACCCCTACCCGGATGACTGGTTCCGCGATGCCGGCGGCCGCAAGCACGGCTAGAGCACGATCGTCTGACATGGGACCGCTTCTGCGATCCATGTCAGACGTGAATCGTGCTCTACACTTTGAGTTTAGATCGCGATCGACGTTCTTGATGGACGCGAAGCGTCTCCATCAAGAACGATCGCGATCCAGCTCTGCGTCTACGCCTCAGACCGGGTTTCGTTACGCCGCTTTCGGCACGGATGTCTGCGACGGTCCTAAAGCTTTGCTCATGTCTACGCAGCCAAAGTCGACATCGCGACCCAGTCTCAGAACGCTCGGGGCGCTGCCGACGTATCCGAGGCGACTATAAAACCCCACTGAATTGAGCGTCGCCGTCAAGTCCGCGTGCCGGTGGCCTTCCGCAACCATGTCCGCCTCGATTTCGGCCAGAACTCGCCGGCCAAATCCACGCTGGCTCCATGCGCGATCCACGTAGACGGCTTTCACTGTGGCGTGAGGCGGCGGGCACCGTCCATTCGATACGAGGAAGGCGCGTGCCGGCATGCGCGCCGACCAGCCGCCGCACGCAACGGGCACGCCGCCGCATTCGGCGACGAAGTAACGGTTCCCGGAAATGAGCTCGCCAAGCAACGACCTCGCCTCTTCGATGTGCGCCTCGATCGCCTCGGCGCTGTAATGGGCCGAGCCCAGCGCACGTAGCGAGGCGCTCTGGAGCGTCAGCAGTCGATCGTGGTCGGCCCGCGCGGCGCGGCGTAGGGTTATCGGCTTGCTCATGGTCAGCTCGAAATCCTGAAGTCTGTTACGACCGGGCCCTGGCGAAAACGGCAGAATCGATCTGGCGGCGATTGAGCCCGATGTCCGCGAGGACGCGGTCATCGAGCGAATGCAGCATCGATGCCGTCTCGCGACGGGCCTGATAACGCCAAAGGTCGTTCCATAACCGGCCCACGATGCTGATGCCGTGGGTCATCTCTGTGTTCTCTGCAGACAAAGTGCCTGTCGCCCTCGATGCGAGGGCCTTGGGATTGTTGCTCATGATTGGACCTTTCTTGCTCGTATTTAGCGGCCACCCGCCTCGGGAGCGACGTCCTGTGTTTCTTTGTCGAGTTCGATTCCGACGCGCTCGAGATGTCTTCCCCGAGTGGCCTCGCCCATAGGCGGCCACGACCGGAGATGCTCGCGCTCGATGGCCGGCAGCGAGACGAATGCGCCGAGATATCCGACCTTCATGACATTCCTCTCATTACTCAGCTGCCGGTTGTGCGCGTCGCGGCTGCGACGACTGCCTTGGCAAGCTCCGCATAATCGGCGGAGCCGCTGCCGCCACGCCTCTGGAGATCCCTGAGGCGTTCGCGCGCGCTCACTAGATCGCCCCTGGCGATGAAGGCTTCAACGGTCAGGCTACCGATCACAGAGCTGAATTGCTTTTTGCTCATGCCTTAATCTCCCTGCAGGATGACGGCTATTGATCCTCGAACCTCGCCATGATGCGAGCGATGTGCGGATCTTTCTCGGCCTCGGACGCTCCGGCGAGCATCCTCCGGAGGACCGCCTGTCGCTGCTCCGGCGGTAGCGTGCGGAGGACTTCGACCGTTGCGTGCGTGGGAGTGTAGAATTTCATGTTGCTCGAGCCTCGGTTTGAATGTTCTGGACGGTGAACGATCCCGCGACCGAGCGGGTCGCGACGGTCTTTTACGTGACCCTAGCGCAAGCCCCGTGTTCCGTAGGGAACAGCAGCATGGTCATGCACCCGAGCCCATTTGCCGCATCACGTTTGCTTTCTATTCAGGTCGGTGGTTGTTCGGAACCACAAAGACGCCGATGCCTATTGCGGGCCCCAAAAAGGCAGCGAAAGCCATCAGCGCCAGCGACCTGAAAATCGAGCGCAAGCGGGCATTTTCTTTTTGTGTATGCGCAAACATCTCACTCGATTTCCATGTCGCGGAAACGACTGCGCTACAACGCGGAAGGCGGGATCTCGCGACCGTAGAGGACCGCCCGCTCTATGCCGCCTCGCCTCAGCCCGAGGTCGGCGAGCATGCGATCGTTCAGGCTGTAGAGCGCATTGATATCCCGCCGGATTCGGCGTCGCTCGCCGATCGCCATGAAAAGCCGGCCAAGTTTGGCCATGGCGGTCGAGAGAGCGTCCACGCGCCCCGCGCGACCGCGGCCGGTGCCTCCATTGAATTCGCCCGATAATTCCGAGTCTAAAGAATTGGTGAATCTGAACATGAGCTTTCCTTCGTTTGACCAATCGCAAAGACGCCCAAAAGTTTGAGTAACGAGCCGATCACAACCGCAAGTGCCTGCTGAGCTATTTTTGCAAATTCGCGAAACGCCCGGCAGCAGCGGCAAGCGGGGCGTCGATAATGTGGATTAACTGATCGGGACAGGTTCAGTTCGGTGCCATTTTCGGCTATAACAGCTGTGCCCAAATGCCGCGCTGCTGCCGCGAGGATGGGACCATGGTCACCCGGTACGAACAGGTCGCCATCGAGATCAGCACACTGATCTCGCGCGGAGTTTGCGCCCCGGCGACCGCATTCCGTCGGTGCGCAAGGCGTGTCAGCAGTATCGGGTCAACGCCGGCACCGTCCTGCAAGCCTACGGACAGCTCGAGACCCGCGGCCTTATCTTTGCTCGTCCGCAGTCGGGCTACTACGTTCGTGCACAGGAGGTCGGCAGAGCACCCGAACCCGCGATCTCGTCGCCGCGGCGCGGCAGCACGCGCGTCGATGTCGCGAGCCTCGTCTTCGACGTGCTGGCGTCGATCAAGGATCGCGAGATCGTACCGCTAGGGTCGCCGTTTCCGAGCCCTGAGCTGTTTCCGCTCGAGAAGTTGAACAAGATTGCGGCGGCGGCGGCGCGCAACTTGCCGACCTGGAGCAGCATCAGCGATCTCACTCCGGGCAACGCCGAGCTGCGCAGGCTCATCGGCCGCCGCTACCTCGAGGCAGGCTTGGCAATCTCGGCAGATGACATCGTCATCACCTCGGGCGCCATGGAAGCCATCAATCTGTGCTTGCAAGCTGTGGTTCAACCCGGCGATACGATTGCGATTGAGTCCCCACGTTCTACTCGACGCTGATGGCGATTGAGCGCATGCGGCTCAAGGCAGTGGAAATCGCCACCCATCCGAGAGACGGAGTTGACGTCGGTGCGCTTCGAGCCGCGTTGGACCGGCATGACATCAAGGCCTGCATTCTCATTCCGACCTTTCAGAACCCGCTCGGCAGCTGCATGCCCGACGACAAGAAACGCGAGCTGGTCGACCTGCTTGCGCGACGCGGCGTCCCACTGATCGAGGACGATGTCTACGCCGAGCTCTATTTTGGTGCGTCTCGTCCGCGACCGGCAAAGGCCTTCGACACGAAGGGTCTCGTCCTGCATTGCGGCACGTTTGCCAAATGGCTTGCTCCCGGCTACCGGGTCGGCTGGGCTGCCCCCGGCCGCTTCAAGAATGCTGTCGAGCGGCTGAAGTTCATGACGACACTGACGACGGCGTCGCTGCCGCAGGCCGCGATTGTCGGCTATCTGAAGCATGGTGGATGCGAGCGCCATCTCCGCGGCCTCCGGCAACGCCTCTCGGTGCAGTTGCAACAGATGAGGCAGGCGCTGGAAAGAAGCCTTCCTGACGGCTGTCGGCTCACCCGCCCCGAAGGGGGTTACATGTTGTGGATCGAGCTCCCGGCGACGGTCGATGCGCTGCGCCTCCACCAGTTGGCGCTCGAGCAACGCATCAGCATTGCGCCCGGCCCCATATTCTCCGCCCAACGGCGCTACACGAACTTCATTCGTGTGAATTTTGGACATCCCTGGTCCAAGCAGATCGACGATGCCGTGCAAACGCTCGGAGCGCTTACAGCGGAGCTCATGCGCACGAGATCCTAGAATCGGACCGGGCGCCCCGCTACGCGCCAACGTCATCGACGCACGGCGGCATCCGGAGGAGCCAGGTGGTCGCCGCGCCGACGAGTGCAAGTGCCGCGACGAGCGCCAGTGTCGCGATGAGCCCGAAATCATTGAGGATGAGGGGAAAGAGCAGGGTGCCGATCGTCGCTCCGGCCTTTCCGCACGCCGCGCCGAGTCCCGCGGCTGACGCGCGCAATCTGATCGGAATGACCTCGGTCGGCATCGTGTAGGTCGTGAGGTTCGGCCCCGCATTCATCATCGTATTGAAGAGTATGAAGCCGGAAAAAATGTAGAAGGCATCGTCGCCGCGAGCAGCGCCGAGCATCATCAGGACGAGCCCCACGAACATGGAGAGGAAGCCAAAGATCTGCATGCCGACCCGGGTGGTGCGCGACATCAGCGCGATGCCGAGCGCGAAGCCGACGACAAGGAAGATGTCCATGAACGCCGACCCCTCGATCGCGGCGAGCCTCTCGGCAATGAACGAGTGTCCGACGGCGCCTGTGCCCCCGCTAAAGTGCATGTGAAGCAGAATGAGCGGCGTGAAGATGCCGATGCCGTAGACGGCGGTGTCCATGCAAGGCCAAGGCAAGCAGATGAGCGCCGTGCGCCGCCGCATGTCCGGTGCGAAGAGCTCGGACCACGACACGGGAGCGGCCTTCCGGATGGGAGCGGAGGCAGGGATTGCCAGGCGTGCCTCGGGGCCGAGCAGCTCCTCGAGCGCCGACCGCGCCTCCTCGATGCGCCCCTGCTCGGCGAGCCATTTCGGGCTCTCCGGAATGCCGAGGCGCAGCAAGAAGACGACGGCCGCAATCGGAACGACCGACGCGAGGATCCAGCGCCACTCGAGGACCTGAGGGTCGTGGCGCAGCGCGACGAACCCGACGACGGCCGCGAGGATGCCTCCGACGGCCTGGCTCGCGATTACGCCCGCGACCATGCGGCTGCGAACGCGCCTCGGCATGGTCTCGGAGACGTAGGCCTCCGCGATCGGATAGTCGCCGCCGAGACCGAGACCGAACAAGAGCTGGAAGAGGATCAGCCATTCAGCGCTCGGCGCCAGGGCGGAGGCGAGGCCGAATATGACGAGTATTGCCGGATCGAGGCGATAGAAGGTCTTGCGTCCATAGCGGTCGACGAGCGAGCCGAAAATTACGGCGCCGATCAACGTTCCGAGCACGCCGGCGGCGGCGATCGCCCCCGTCTCGAACGTCGTGACCGGGAAGCTCGGATCCTTCTGCATCAACGGCAGGACGATCCCGACCATGAAGAACGAGTAGCCGCCCATCATGAGACCGGCGGCCGAAATGGCCCACACTTTAAGGTGGCGCCAGCCGAACGGCATCTCGTCGATGCGCCTGTGCACGTGAAGATGGGCGGGCGCATCAGCGGGAAGGTCTGCCGGCGGAGAAAGGCTTCCCGGCGCCGAATTACCGCCGGCCATGCTTGACACCCTTGGCGCCCTTGTCCCTCTCCTCCTCTTCTTCGGCGGCGTGATACTTGCGGCGGATGTCGGCGAGATCGACGCGCGGGGCGGGCCGCTTCATGTCGAGCGCACGCAGGCCGTCGACGATGATCTCGGAGATCGCGAGGTTGCGAAACCACTTGTGATTGGAGGGGATGACGAACCACGGTGCGTGGTCGGTGCTGGTCTTCGAGAGCGCCTCCTCATAGGCCTGCTGGTAGGCCGGCCAGAGCTTGCGCTCGGAGTAGTCGGACTCGCTGATCTTCCATTGATGCGTGGGGTCGTCGAGCCGCTCGGCGAAGCGTTTCAGCTGCTCCTCGAAACTGATGTGTAGGAAGAACTTGAGGATCACCGTCCCGGCTTGGACAAGGTTGCGCTCGAACGCCCTGATGTCCTTAAAGCGCTTCGACCAGACCTTTTCCGGGACGAGATCGTGCACACGCACGACGAGCACGTCCTCGTAGTGCGAGCGATTAAAGATCGCGACCTCGCCGCGGCCGGGCGTCGCCTTGTGCACACGCCAAAGGAAGTCGTGGGCCGCCTCCTCGGGCGTGGGGACCTTGAAGCCCTGCACCTTCGTTCCCTGCGGGTTCACGCCCATGAACACATGGCGGATCGTGCCGTCCTTTCCCGCAGCGTCGAGCCCCTGCAGAACGATCAGGAGCGAGGACTTGCCCTCCGCATAGAGCAGCGCCTGGAGCTCGGCGAGAGCGTTGACGTGAGCCGCAGTATCGTTGGCAGCTTCCTCGGCGCTCGAGTATTTCCCGGTATGACCCGGGTCGATCTTGTCGAGGTCGACCTTGCTGTCCGGCTCGACCCGGAATTTCTTGGCATAGCTCACGACGTCCTCCCGACGGCTTCGAGGGTGTGTGGATTGAGTCAGAGGGGGGCTGGCATGTCCGGTTGCAGGGACGCCTTGAGCCGCATGAGAAATGGAGTTTGCCCCGCATTGCGGCGATCGAGCTCGCGGTAGACGGCTAGCTTCGCCGCGTCGAGGAGCAGCATCCAGATGAGGTTGTAGCCCCACACGATCGCGATGTGCCGCCACGACAAGGCCGGCACGAGCCAACCGAACGCGCACGCGAGCGTCGCGAGTACCTGCGTGCCCACGATCGCCCAGAAAAGCAGCGGAGCCGGATGGGGCGGCCGCCAGAACGCGTGCTCGGAGCGCATCACGAACAGCATCAGGTGCCCGCCGGCGACGAGCTGGAGGAACATCATCGTCTGCAGCTCAGGGTGATCGACCTTGAGCACGGTCTTTGCGAGGTACATGAGGCCGAAGCTCTCGACGACGGCGAGCGCGCCGAGCACGCTCGCCACCGCGAGGATGCGCTTCATCTCCCAGCGGACGGGCTTTGCCGGCACCGCCGCGTTGTCGAAGGCAATCGTCATGATCGGGACGTCGTCGAGGAGCGCGAGCGCGATGATCATGACCGGCGTCAGCGGAAAGAAGCCATAGCCGATGGTCGCCAGCACGATGAACGCCATGATGCAGATGGTCATGGCGATGCGGTAGAGCGTGTAGCCCATCATGCGCTGGAAGATGCGGCGCGCTTCCTCGATGCCGTCGATGATGACCGAGAGTCCGGGCGAGGTGAGGATGAGCGCGGCAGCGGCGCGCGCCGCGTCGGTCGCGCCTGAGACGGCGATCCCCACGTCGGCCTGTTTCAAGGCCGGCGCGTCGTTGACCCCGTCGCCAGTCATGCCGACGATGTGCCCGCGCGACTGAAGCGCCTTGACGATGGCGTACTTGTGCTCGGGGAAGACCTCGGCGAAGCCGTCGGCGGCCTCGACCTTCTGCGCGATGTCGTCCGGAAGCTCTTTCTTCGCCGCATCGCCCGTGAAGAGCGCGCTCGCGGGCTCGATGTGGGTGCCGAGGCCGAGCTCGCCGGCGATCTCGGACGCGATCGCGGCGTTGTCGCCCGTCACCATCTTGACGGCAATGCCGAGCTTCTCCGCCATCTCGATCGTCGCCTTGGAGTCGGGCCGCGGCGGATCGGAGAGCGAAAGAATGCCGAGAAGCGTCCACGCCCCCTTGCTGTCGGTTTCAGCGACGCCGAGCGTCCTGAAGCCCTTCGCGGCAAACGCGGCGACGATCGCCTCCGCCTCCTGCCGCTGGGAGGAGGAGAGCCCGGCTAGGTCGAAGATCACCTGTGGCGCCCCTTTCGATACCGAGAAGACACTGCCGTCGGGGCCTTTGACCTTGGCCTCGGTGCGCTTCGAGATCGGATCGAACGGCACGAAAGAGAGCGTCCGGTATTGGCCGAGGCTCTTTGGGTCCTTGAGCCCCGCGATCGTCGCGAGATCGATCGGGTCCTGGTCCTCCGCTTTCGACGCGAGAGAAGCAGTGAGCAGCACGTGCTGAGGGTCCCCTTGTCCCCAAACCTTCACCTCGCCGAGCTTGAGCTTGTTCTCGGTCAGCGTCCCGGTTTTGTCGGAGCAAAGAATGGTCATGCCGGCCATCTCCTCGATGGCCTCGAGGCGGGAGACGATCACCTTCTTCTTCGCCAGCATCTGCGCGCCGAGCGCCATCGTCATCGACAGCACGGCCGGCATGGCGACCGGCACGGACGCGACGAGGAGAATGAGGACGAACTCGGCGACCCTGAGCAGGTTCTCCTCGCGCGAGAGCTCGACCGCGACGAGGACGATGGCGAGAATGGCGGCGAGCACGATCAGAAAGTCGCCGACCCTCATGACCGCAGTCTGGAAATGCGAGGCGGCGCCCGCGGTCGCGACGAGCTTTGCGGTGCGGCCGAAGAAGGTCTTGGCCCCGGTCGCGGTCACGAGCGCGACCATCTCGCCTTGCTTGGCGATGGAGCCCGAGTAGGCGGTCTCCCCGGCCAACTTGGCAACGGGAAGAGATTCGCCGGTGAGCGTGGACTGGTCGACATTGAGGTATTTGCCCTCGACGAGGATACAGTCGGCAGGCACCACGTCGCCGAGCCGGATGCGTACGATGTCGCCCGGTACGAGCTCGGACGCGTCGACCTCGCTCCATTGCCCGTCGCGCAGCGCGCGGGCCTTGCGTGCCAAGGCGCCCTTCAGCGCCGAGAGAGCGCTCGTGGCCTGGTGCTCCTCCCAGAACCCAAGCGCCGCATTGAAGAGGAGCAGCGAGGAGATGATGGCGAAGTCGCCGTAATCTCCCACGAGCAGCGCCATGACGGCCGCCGCCTCGATCATCCAGGGGATCGGCCCCCAGAAGAAGCCGAGGAGGACCTCGAGCTGGCTCTTCTTCTTCTCCTCGAGCGCATTGAGGCCATAAGCCCCGAGACGCCGGGCGGCCTCCTTCGAGGTGAGGCCGGCAGGGGAGACATCGAGCGCCGCGTATTGCTTCGAGATCGCCGCCTCTGCGGCCTTGTCCGGAAGCGTCTCGCCCGGCCCGCTCTTCCGCAGGTTCGCCGGCACGGCTGTACTCGTCGACGACGCGTCCATATCGCTCTACCCGCCCGCTGGCTGCGCGGCCCTCGGCAAAGAGAGCATAGGTCGCTTGGATGTTCGTGCGAAGCGCTTTCCCGAGGGTTAACGATCTCCGGGCCGAGCCTCATGCCCGGCCGGCGTCACTCCAGGTCCGACACGTCGACCTCGCGGCTTCCCTTCGGAGGAGAGAAGGCAAAGGTGTCAGGCGAAAACACCGGGTTCGATTTCCAGATGAACTCATTGGTCTGAACCGTGCGATCGTTGCCGTCCGTTCTCCGGCTCACGAGCTTGCACGGAAGGGGGGCCCCCGTCTGCTCCAGCCAGACGTCCCAGTCATCCTCGAAGCGATCGACGCTGAAACGGTTGCACTGCCTATTTCCTATCGCTTCGGCGCCCCCGGCTGCGACCTTCATCTGTTCGCCGTAGTCCACCGTCCAGAGAAAATCGATGAACCTTGCATGTATGTTCAAGAGGCCGGCCGCCAGGTACATCGTTCCGATGATCGAATTGCGCGCCCGCGTTTGAGCGAATTTCCCCTCCGAGGGGCGATAAAGCGTGAAGGTCCTCCCATCGGAAACGAACACGTAGTCACCGCTGTTCGATGAAACGTCGACGCGGAACTGGTTGGGCTGGCGTATGAAGAAATGCGCCGTGCCGCGCTTGTTCAATCCCGGCAGATCGCTCGTGGAGCTGAACGAAGTCTCGAACTCGAGCTCGGGCGTGCTCGTCAAGTATGCGTGCATGCGTTTGAGCGGCGCCGTCGCGTCAGCCGGCGTGTCGCTTTGAGCGAGGCATGACGAAGCGAAGAGCAAGAGAGTGATCAGGTAGAGGGGCGCTCTCCAGAGCATTGGCTTGCCTCCAACGGCCGTGGCTGCTCGATCCAGTCGCCGCCCAGCCTAGTGATCGGAGCCCCCTCGATACATCCATGAGAGCGAGTAACCCTACCGATCCGGTACGGCAGCCTATGGCATCATCTGGCCGACGCAGCTGCGCCACCGGTCCCGCGTCTCGTTGAGATGGCTCGATCCCAGGCACCCGGTGAGGCCCATGAGATCCTCGCCCGCGAGCTGGCTCAGCCGGGGCGGCGGCGGATCGTCGAGCAGGCACGCTTCGACGTCTTCACCCTGGGCTGCGCACTTGGCCAATTCTTCGAGGAGCTCCTCGGCGGCCTCGCTGAGGGCGTCCGGCTCCGGGGGGCAATCGGGCCCACCCGGGCAGCCGGCGGAGGGAGCAGCAATTACTGGCGCGGGCGGGCTCGGAGTTGGCGTAGGTGCTGGACGGGGCTCCGGCAGCGTCGTATTCCCCAAATCCGGGAGTGGAGTAGGAACCGGCATGGGAATCGGCGTGGGCGGCACTATTATCTGTCGAGGCGGCTCGACCGGCCGAAATTGCGCTTGTGACGGGGACGCGAGCGCCAAAAGCGCAAGGCCGGCGATTCCGTATTGTGCCATCCGGTTCAAAAGGCCCCTCCCCTCCCTCGCGTAGTCTCTCCGAGGCTACATCCGATCCGATCCTGCGGGAAGCTCGCTGCAATCCATGAGCCGGTTGGCCCCGGCCGTGCGGGTCCTTTCGTCGTCGCCGGCGAGGGCCGGCATGATACGCTGGTCGTGCCGAAGGCATGCAGCCCTGGATCTTCAATCGCTTGTTCCGGAATGCGTCCGATGTCCCAAAGACGACGCCAGCCGCGCGCGGCAGGTCACGACGAGCCATCGCTCCCACCGCGCATGGCGGTCATGGCGCTCGCGCCAGGCGGCGGCCATCTCGTCGAGGCCGTGCGGCGGCTCCCCGCGCCCGGCCCGCGCGACATCGTCGTCCACGTCCTCGCCTGCGGCGTCTGCCGCACCGACCTGCACGTGGTCGACGGCGACCTCAAGCACCCCAAGCGCGGCGTCGTTCCGGGCCACGAGATCGTCGGCCGCGTCGTGGCGACGGGCTCCGACGTGCGCGGATTTGCGATTGGCGACCGGGTCGGCATCCCCTGGCTCGGCGCGACGTGCGGGCGCTGCCCCTACTGCCGCGAGGGGCGCGAGAACCTCTGCGACCGGCCGACCTTCACCGGCTACACCGCCGACGGCGGCTATGCCGAATACGCGATGGCGGACGCGGCCTACTGCTTTCCGATCCCGGGCCGCTACGCGGACGCCGAGGCCGCACCCCTCCTCTGCGCCGGCCTCATCGGCTACCGGGCCTGGAAGCACGCCGGAGAGGCGCACCGGCTCGGCCTCTACGGCTTCGGAGCGGCAGCCCATCTCGTCGCCCAGATGGCGCGCCATGCTGGCCAGGAGGTCTATGCCTTCACCAGGAAGGGCGACCGCGGAGCGCAGGAGCTCGCGCGATCGCTTGGCGCCGCGTGGGCGGGGGCGTCCGGCTCCGCCCCGCCCAAGGCGCTCGACGCGGCAATCATCTTCGCTCCCGTCGGCGCGCTCGTGCCCGAGGCCCTCAGGGCCGTGCGCAAGGGCGGGACGGTCGTGCTCGGCGGCATCCACATGAGCGAGATCCCGGCCATGCCCTACGAGATCCTGTGGGGCGAGCGGGTCGTGCGCTCGATCGCCAATCTGACGCGCCGCGACGGCACCGAGCTCATGGAGCTTGCCCCGCGCATCCCGCTCGAGACGCACGTGACGACGTACCCGCTGCGCGAGGCCAATACGGCGCTCGACAACCTGCGCACGGGCAAGCTCACGGGCGCCGCGGTTCTTATTCCTTGATGCCGGCCGCCTCGAGCGCGGCTAGAGCATGCGCAAAAGTCTCGTCCACGCCGCCGGCGGCGGCGACGCGCCTCCAGGCGATCTTGCCGATGTCGTAGGCAAGCTGCGCCTCGACGACGCGGGCGTCGGCATCCGAGGCGTCGCCGCGGCGCGCGCCCACGCGCGCCAATAGGACATCGGCCGGCGCCTCGAGCCACAGGCCGGCGAAGTGACAGCCGGCACGCTCGGCGATGGCCGCAATCGCCGCGCGCTCCTCGGGCTTTGCGAACACGGCATCGACGACGACCGAGCGCTCGGCGCCGAGCGCGCGCTCCGCCTTATCGAAGAGACGCGCGTAGACGCGCGCCGACGCGGCCGGCGTGTAGTGCTCGGGAGAGAGCTTCTCCGTCTCCTCGACGCCCAAAAGGCGCTTGCGCTCGATATCGCTTCTCAAATGCAGCGCGCCGGGCGAGGCGCCGAACCGCGGCGCGATGCGCGCGGCAAGCGTCGATTTCCCGGTCCCCGAGAGGCCGCCGACGGCGACGAGGACCGGCGCGGGAGGACGAAGGAAGCGATTGGCCGCAGCGATGTAGTGCCGTGCGCTCTCGGCGTCGTGCTCACGCGCCGCGCCGTGGTCCTGGCGCGCGCGCTCGAGGCTGACGATGGCGCGCACGCCGGCCCTGAGCGCCAGGAACAAGGGCAGCGCGGCAAGCCCCTCGATCTCGTGGCCGACAGGCTCGATCGCAGCGTAAGTCGCGAGCACGAGATTCGCCGCCGGCCGGTCGCCGCGCACCTCGAGATCCATGAGGAGAAACGCGAGATCGTGGAGTACGTCGATGGTGGCGAGGTCCTCGTCGAACTCGAGCGCGTCGAACGGCACCGGCCGGCCTTCGAGCAGCACGATGTTGCCGAGGTGGAGATCGCCGTGGCAGCGGCGGATGGCGCCTTGCCGCCCGCGCTCGGCGAGGAGAGGCGCCGAGCGCGCGAGCGCCCCCCGTGCCACCTCGCCCACCTCGCGCGCGAGGTCGCGACTGACTATCCCGCCCGCCTCGGCAAGAGCGGTCTCGAGCTGGCGGACGACGCGTTCCGCTTTCGCATACCCGTCGGCCGCCGAGGCGACCGGGTTCTCCCGATGGTATGCGGCGACCATTCTCGCCAGTGCCTTGCAAAGGTCAGGCTCGAGGGCGCGCTTGCTAGCGATCTCCGAGAGAAGGCTCGACTGCCGGAATTGGCGCATCTCGAGCGCCCACTCGACGACAGGACCTTTCCCTTCGAGGCCGAGCGTGCCGTCAGGGCCTCGTGTGATCGGGACGAGGTGCAGGTAGATCTCGGGAGCGTGTGGACGGTTGATCTCGAGCTCGCGTGCGAGCGCGCCCCGGCGCCGCTCGAGGGTCGAGAAGTCGAGGAACGGCAGCTTGACCGGCTTCTTGATCTTGAAGGCCTTGTCGCCCGCGAGAAACACGCGGGCCGCATGGGTCTCGATGACGCCGACCTCGCTCGGGGCCCCCGGATAGGCGCCCGGCTTGGACAGAAATGCCGCGACCTCGTCCTCCTCGCTCATCGTTCCGTCACGCGCTGCCGATGGCGACGCCGGTCAGGAACACGAGCACGCCGCCGATGACCACCTGGAAGGCAGCGCGCAGAAACGGCGTGTCCATGTAGTGGGCCCTGACCCAGGCGATGATCCAGAGCTCGGCGAAGACGATAAGCGTGGCGATGGCCGTGGCGATGTGAAAGGCGTCGAGCTCGATGCCCCCGAGCGTGGCCGACCAGGAGGCAGGAATGAGATAGGGCAGAGTGTGGCCGATGCCGCCGAGCGTCGTCATGAGCCCGCAGATCGACCCGCGCAGCCACGGCGTGCCCCGCCCCGTCATCGAGCCGTCGTCGGAGAGCGCCTCGGCAAAGCCCATGGAGATGCCGGCGCCGATCGAGGCCGCGAGGCCGACGAGGAACGTCTGCCAGTTGTCCTGCGTGGCGAAGGCCGCGGCGAATATGGGCGCGAGCGTCGAGACCGAGCCGTCCATCAGCCCGGCGAGACCCGGCTGCACGTACTGCATCACGAACACGCGCCGCGCGACCGCGGCCTCCTCGGCCTTTGCGTCGGCCGTGAGATGCTTTTCTTCGAGCTCGGCCGCGAGGCGCTCATGCTTGCCCTCGGCGCGCGCGAGGTCGCCGAGAAGCTCTCGCAGCTCCACGTTGGTCGCGCTCTCGGCGGCCTTGGCATAGAAGCGCTGCGCCTCGAACTCCATGACCTCGGCCTGCTTGCGGATCGTGTCGAGCGAGAGGGCCTTCATAAGCCATACGGGCTTGCGCTTGAGGAAGCCGCGCACATCCTCGCGACGGATCGGAGGCAGGACCTTGCCGAAGCGCTTCTCATAGAGAGCGAGAAGCCGCCGGCGGTGGGTATCCTCCTCTGCCGCCATCCCCTCGAACACACGCGCGGAGGCGGGATAGCGCTCGCCGAGGTGCTCGGCGAAGGCCATGTAGATGCGCGAGTCCTCCTCCTCCGCGGCAATTGCCACGGCGAGCACCTCTCGCTCGGTCAGGTCCTTGAAGGCTTTCATTGTCCTCTCATGCGTGAAGTGCAGGGGCCAGTCATGGCTCCCGACATTTCCATGAGCGGCGCGCTTCGGGCTTGCGATGAGTCAAGGCTCGACTATGCCATGGCGGGTAAGCCACATCGAGCTTGGGCGCCTCTTCGGGCGATGAGGCAATCCTCGTACGGCTTCACCCAAGCGCCAACTCGGCCTATCATGCGCCTTTCCGCCGCCGCACGTCCCAACGCCGCACGAGGATTTCTTATGGCACTCGAGATCGCCCCCGAGAAGGTCGCCCACGTCATCATCAAGGCGCGCGAGTACGACGTGAAGGTGGGCGCATGGAACTCGACCACGGAGGAGGGCGACGCCGACGAGGATCCCGAAGCCATACTCGAGGATTTCACCAACGACCCGACGCGCGCCGAGCTCGCCGGCTTCATCGAGGCATTGAACGACGACGAGCAGGCCCACCTTGTCGCGCTCGCCTGGGTGGGGCGCGGCACCTTCGAGCCCGAGGAGTTCGACGAGGCGGTCGAAACAGCGCGCACCGAGAAGACCAATTCGGCCGCCCGCTATCTGCTCGGAATTCCCCTCCTCGCGGATTTCCTCGAGGAGGGGCTCGAGAAGATGGGCTACTCGGTCGAGGACATCGAAAGCGACGTCCTCTAGCGCTCTTCTTCGCGCAGCCAGGCGAGGACCATGGCGGGGTGAAGGTCGGGCGGGTGCACGGGGTAGAAGGCGTGCACGAGCCGGCCGCCGCGCACGACAAGCGTCAGGCGCTTGAGATAGGTCGCGGAGCCGGCGGTGAATGTCGGCAGCGAGAGGGCATGGGCGAAGACGAACCCCTCGTCGCTCAGGATCGCGAACGGGATCGCAAGGCGGCCGGCAAACTCGCGCTGCTCGGCGCTCGACTGCCCGCTCAAACCGAAGACCGTGACGCCGGCGGCCCGAAACTTCGGATGGAGGTCGCGCGCGCTCTCGAGCTCCGGCGTCGACCCGTGCGCGCCCGGGATCTGGTCCCAGCCCGGTGGATTTGCGACGCCGGGCCGCCCGGTCCACGGGTAGATAAAGACGATCGAGAGGCCGGGGACGCGCGAGAGGTCTGTCGGAGCCTCGCCCGTCGCGGCGAGCGCGACGCCGGGCATCGCGAGGCCCGGCATGAGATGGGCCGCTCCCCCGTCGTCCTCGGGCGCCGGATAGGGCCAGCCCAGCACTAGCCCTTCTCCCGCATGAGCCGCGCCTTCTGCCGGTTCCAGTCGCGCTTGGCCGCGTCCTCGCGCTTGTCGTGGAGCTTCTTGCCCTCGGCGACGGCGAGCTTGAGCTTGGCGATGCCGCGCGCATTGAAGTAGAGCTCGAGCGGAACCACCGTCATGCCCTTGCGCTCCACCGCATTGGCGAGCTTCGCCATCTCTCTCTTGTGCATGAGGAGCCGGCGCTTGCGCCTCGGCTCGTGCTGAAAGAAGCGCCCGGCGCCCTGGTATTCCGGAATATGCGCGTTGATGAGCCAAAGGCCGCCGTCCTCGGCGGAGGCGTAGCTCTCGGCGATGTTGGCCTGACCCTTGCGCAGCGACTTCACCTCGGTGCCTGTGAGCACCAGGCCGGCCTCGTAGGTGTCGGTGAGAAAGTACTCGTGGCGCGCTTTGCGATTTTCGGCGACGACCTTGCGGCCATCATCCTTCGTGGCCGGCATTGGCCCTATCCTCGGCTCGTAGTGAGACTACTCGGCGGCGCGGGCCTGAACGAGGCCGACCTTGGCGAGCGCGGCATCGACCGCCTTGCGCGTCGCCTCGGCGACGGGCACGAGCGGCATGCGCGTCTCCATCGAGCAGAGCCCCAAGCGCGCCGCGGCATACTTGACGGGCCCGGGACTGGTCTCGACGAATAAGGCGTCATGCAGCGGCATCAGCCGGTCCTGCAGCGCGAGCGCCGTCTTGAAGTCGCCCTTGAGGCAGGCGTTTTGGAAGTCGGCGCAGAGCCTTGGTGCGACGTTGGACGTGACCGAGATGCACCCCTGCCCGCCGTGGGCCATGAAGCCGAGGGAGGTCGCATCCTCGCCCGAGAGCTGGCAGAAGTCGCGGCCGATGGCGAGCCGCTGCTGGGAGCAGCGCGCGAGATTGGCGGTCGCGTCCTTGACGCCGACGACGTTCTTGAGCTCGGCGCAGCGCGCCATGGTGGCGACCGACATGTCGACCACCGACCGGCCCGGAATGTTGTAGATGATGATCGGGATCTCGACGGCGTCGTTGATCGCCCGGAAATGCTGATAGAGCCCTTCCTGCGTCGGCTTGTTGTAATAGGGCGTGACGATGAGAACGGCGCTCGCCTTGGCCTTCTCGGCGTGGCGGGCGAGGTCGATCGCCTCCGCCGTCGAATTGGAGCCGGCGCCGGCGATCACGGGCACGCGCCCGCGTGCGACCTCGATGGTGAGCTCGACGACGCGCTTGTGCTCGTCATGGGTGAGCGTCGGGCTCTCCCCCGTCGTGCCCACGGGGACGAGGCCGTGCGTCCCCTCGCCGATCTGCCATTCAACGAGGCGGCGAAACGCGTCCTCGTCGAACTCCCCGCCCTTGAAGGGGGTGATCAGCGCCGTGAAGGAGCCTTTGAACATTCGTCTTTACCCCTTGTCTCGCGCCGCCGGTCTCAACCTTCCGGCGCGTCACATCCTTGTTTTTGCCGCGTTGATGAGGCCCACTCGACCATATTGCGCCGCCTTGAAGCGGGAGGCGCGAATTTGTTACCCTCACGAGCGTAGCGAGAGCGGTCCGAGTCAGGCGCCGCTGAGCAAGCCCAATCAAGTGAAGTTTAGGCGGTCGGACGACGGCCCGCAAGCAATCGACCTCGGCAGGCGGGCCGGCCCCAGGCGGGGACATTTACAGGTAGGGCTATGGCGAAGATAGGGAATTCGGCACCGCCCGGCGGACAATCCAGTCCCGCCGGCCGGCCGGTGCTCGCCGCGAGCGCGCTCCGGGCGGCGGCCCTTGCCGCCCTCCTCGCCGCCGCGAATCACGCCGGCGCCGAGCAGAAGCAGGCGCGGGCGGAGGGCGCGGAAGCGCCGGCCACGGTCCACAAGCCCGCGGCTCCCTCGAAGCTCGAGCAGGAAACCTTGGACCGCATGGCCAAGGCTGTCGCGCCGCTCACCGACTATCCTCTCCCGGTCGAGGACGCCGCACGCATCAAAGAGGCCTTCAAGGCGATCGACGCCGGCGACTTGCAGAAGAGCCGGGCGATCGTCGGGCAGGTGAAGGATCCCGTCGGAGCGAAGCTCATCGACTGGTACCGCCTGCGCGGCGGGGGTGGCGAAGCCGACGAGTACCGCGCCTTCCTCCAAGCCAATCCGGCCTGGCCGGAGCGGAGCCGCCTCGCCGAGCGCCTCGAGGAGGCCCTCTTCACGCAAGGGGGCACCGCGGCGGCCATCAAGGCGCAGTTCGCGAAGGGAGGCCCCGACACGGGCGCGGGGCTGGCGGCGCTTGCCTCGGCCTATCTGGCGGAGGGCAACGAGGCCGAGGCAAAGAAGCTCGCGGCGAAGGCCTGGCGGTCGCTCACCATCCCCGCGTCGCTCGAGGCGGGGTTTCTCGCGCGCTTCGGCCCCTCGCTCGCGGCCGCCGACCACAAGTGGCGCCTCGACCGCCTGTTGATCGACACCCTCCGGTGGGAAGGCGAAAAGAATTCCCGCGCCGACAAGGTGCGCCGCATGCTGCCGCTGCTGTCGCCCGCCGAGCGCAAGAAGGCGGAAGCGCGCCTTGCCGTGTTCCTCGGCGCCAAGGGCGCCAAGAAGAAGCTCGATGCGCTTCCCGCCGAGCGCGAGCCGGACTGGGGCCTCGTCTACCATCGCATCCAGGCGCTACGGCGCGCCGGCAAATTCGAGGAGGCCACGAAGCTTATGCTCGGCGCCCCGCTCGAGGAGGCCAAGATCGTCAGTCCCGACGAATGGTGGGTCGAGCGGCGCGCTCTCGCCTATGACGCCTTGAAGCTCGGCAAGCCCAAGCTCGCCTACGAGCTCGTTCGCGAGGCCGGCCCCTTGAGCGATAACCCCATCAAGGAGCAGACCTTCATGGCGGGGTGGCTGGCGCTGCGCTACCTCAAGGACCCCGCGCTCGCCGAGCCGCACTTCGTCGCCATGAGCAAGGTAGCCGACGGACCGTTGAGCCGCGCCAAGGCCAACTACTGGCTGGGACGGACGGCGGAAGCGCGCAAGGATCAGGCGGCCGCCGCCGAGCACTATAGAGCCGCGCTCGCCGATCCCGACACGTTTCACGGCTTCCTCGCCCGCCAGAAGCTCGAGCCGGGCCGGCGGCCGATCGTCGTCGCGGCCCCGGCGGAGCCGAGCGCCGACGAGATCGCCCGCTTCACGTCGCTCGACGCGGCCAAGGCCGTCGTCGTCGCGAAGCGCGCCGACCTCGACCCCTGGATCATGCGCACGCTCATCGTGCAGCTGAGGTCATTTCTCAAGACCGAGGCGGAGGCGGCGATGCTCGCCCAGCTCGCCGAGGCCATGGGCGACACGCAGTCGGCCGTGCGTACGGGAAAATCGGCCATCGCGCGCGGCCACAACCTCATCTACTACGCCTACCCCGTCCACACGTTCCCGGCCTACTCGCCGCTGCGCAATCCTCCCGAGGCGGCGATGCTTCTCGGCATTGCCCGCCAGGAGACCGAGTTCAATACGCTGACGGTGTCCGGGGCCGGGGCAAAAGGGCTTCTCCAGGTGATGACGGTGACCGCCAAGCACGTCTGCCGCGACTACAAGATCAAATGCGACATCGGCCGGCTCCTCACCGACCCCGCCTACAACGCCATGCTCGCCTCCGCCTACATCGGTGACCGCATGGAGGAATTCTCGGGCTCTTACGTGCTGACGATTGCCGGCTATAACGCCGGACCGGGGCGCGCGCGCCAATGGATCCGCGAGTTTGGCGACCCGCGCGATCCCAAGGTCGATCCCATCGACTGGATCGAGCGCATCCCGATCCAGGAGACGCGCGAGTATGTCGGCAAGGTGCTCTCGAACGTGCAGGTCTACAGGGCGCGCCTCGGCGACACGCAGGCCGCGCTGAGGCTCGAGGAGGATTTGAACAGGGCGCGCCTCGGTGCACGGCAGGCAAAGCCCGAGACCACCCGGTCGGCGGTCGAGGCCAACTCGGATGGCTGAGCGACGTTCCGCGCCGGCGGCTCGGCCTTAACTTCCCTCCATCGATCAGCGCCGGAACTCGAGGGCCTCCATGACGGCTGACCAGCAGTTCGAGGATATCTATTTCACCGCCCGCGACGGGTTGCGGCTGCATGCGCGAGTTTATCCGGCCGTATCGGAGAGCGCGGCCCGCCGCCCCGTTCTCTGCCTTGCCGGGCTCACGCGCAACGGCCGCGACTTCCACGAGCTTGCACTCAAGCTCGCCGGGCACCCGCACGACTCGCGCGACGTCTACACGCTCGACTATCGCGGCCGCGGGCTCTCGCAGTCCGATCCCGACTGGCGCAACTACGCCGTCCCGATAGAGATGCTCGACGTGCTCGATTTCGCGACGCTCGCGGGCCTGCACGGAGCCACCATCATCGGCACGTCCCGCGGCGGCATCATCGCCATGATCATGGCGGCAGCGCAGCCCACCGTCATGGGCGCCGCCGTGCTCAACGACATCGGCCCCGTCATCGATCCGGCCGGGCTCGGTCGCATCGTCGCCTACGTCGGGCGCGTGCCGCTCCCTGCGAGCTGGGCGGAGGCGGGGAAGCTCGTGCGCGACATGAACCACCGCGCGTTTCCCGCCGTCCCCGACACGGACTGGGAGGAGATTGCGCGCCAGCTCTTCAACGAGCGCAATGGCAGGCCCGCGCCCGGCTACGACGCGAAGCTCGCCAATGCCCTCTCCGTTCTCGACGGTCCGATGTCGGCCCTCTGGCCGCAATTCGAGGGGCTGAAGCGGGTGCCGGTCATGGTGCTGAGGGGCGAGCACTCCGATATTCTATCAAAGGAGACCGTCGAGGAGATGGGACGGCGCCATGCCCAGCTCACGGCCATCACCGTCAAGGGTCAGGGGCACGCCCCGCTTCTGAGAGACGCGCCGACGATCGAGGCGATCCGCCGCTTCCTCGCCGCCGTGGATGCCACGCACCAACCCGCGCGCGTCGTCTTCGCCTGAGCAGGCCCGCAGTCAGCTCGGATCGCGGGTGAGGGGGGCCTCGCCGCGGTCGGCGCGGCGCGAGAAGTCCGTCTGGCCCCCGGAGGCCAGGATGCGCGCCTGCTCCACCCAGTTCTCGCGCTCGATGCGGCCCTTGAAATCGAGGACCTGACTGATGCGGTCGATGTCCGCGCCGGTCCAGTTGGCGACCTGCTCGTAGGTCAATATCCCGAGCGAGTTGAGCTTCTTCTCGATCAGGATGCCGATGCCGCGAATCCGTTTCAGATCGTCGGTGGTCCCGAAATCCGGCAGGTCTTCGTCGCCGAGATCGCGCCTCAAGGCGTCAGAGCGCACGGACCGCAGGACAGGGGCTTCGGCGCGCGGAGACAATGGCGGCTCCGTCGCGTCCGCGGGACCGGTGGCCGGCGGACCGGAAGCCGCCACAGGAGCATCCGCAGCCGTCGTGCCGTTGGTGCCCCGTGCCAGGACGCGCGCCTGCTCGATCCACCGCTCGCGGGCAATCCGCCCCGGCGCTCCAAGGCCCTGCTCGGCCCACGCAATCTCGGCCGCGCCCCAGCCGGCGATCTCGGAAAAGCGCGTCACGCCGTTGGCGATGAGCGCGCGCTCCGTCTCGGGATCGAGGCCGATGATGCGGGTCAGCCGGTCGGGGCCCGATGGCGCGGCGGGAAGGGGCGCTGTCGGTCTGGCACCCGCGTTGTTTTCCGCGCGCTGGCCCAATCCCTCGCCGCGCTTTGCGAGCACCTCCGCCTGCCCGACCCAGTTCTCCTGCTCGATGCGTCCGGCGGCGATGCCGAGCGTTTGACTGATCCGCGCGACGTCGTTGGGGCCCCATCTCGCAATATCGGCGAAGCGGCGGACGCCGAGCCCGGCGAGGCGGCGCGCGGTCTCGGCGTCGATGGCCCGGATGCGCATCAGGTTGTTGGAGTCGGCAGCCGCCTCGGCGACTTGCCGCGGCTGCGCAGCCGCAGCCGCAGCGTGGGCCGCCGCGATGGCGGCATAGCTGAGCGTGGGAGATGTGGCCGGCTGGGCGGTTGGCTCGGCTGTCGCCGGCGCCACGGAAGGCGTGGGCGCCGGAGCGGCTGGCGGCGGGGCGACGACGGGAGAAGCAGTCGTCGGCGCCGGCGTAGGCGTCGGGGCGGCCGGTGGTGGCGCGGCCAGCGGCGGCGGCGCGGGCCTGGGGGCCGCCGGCGCAGCCGCCACGGGCTGGACCTCGATCATCGGCGAGCCGGGCGCGAGCGGGCGCGGCGGAGCCGACGGTCCCGGCGCGCCGGTGAGAGCGCGCTCGAAGCGCGCAGCGGGCTCGCCGCCGGAGCGGGGAGAAATCCCGCCGCCCCCCGGCGGTATGGTCGGCAGGCTTGGCGGAGCGGCCTCCTTCCCGAGGACGCCGCGGCGAAGGAAGCAGGCGGTGGCGGCGCCGACGAGAAAGGCGGACAGCAGCAAGAGAAAAATCTGCACGAGCAAGATCGTCATTTGCCCCTCATCCTCCGATACCCCCGACTCCCGGGCGCACTCCCTCTCTTTGTTGCCCGGCTCAGTCCTCGACCGACCCGCAAGAAATCCAGCCGACCGCGAAACCGATCGCGAAGGCGGCGAGCACATACCAGATCAGCTTCACGAGCAGATAGTCCATCGCCTTCTACTCCCCAAACATCCTACTCGAGCACGACCGTGAACTCGATGCGCCGGTTCCTGGCCCGGTTCTCGGCGGTGTCATTCGGCGCCCGAGGCCGAGCCGCACCGTAGCCGATCGCGCGCAGGCGCGCCGAGCTAATTCCAGCCTTCGACAGGTAGGCGAGCACGGCCCCGGCGCGCCGCTCGGAAAGATTCTGATTTCGCTCGGGCTCCCCTTCGCCGTCGGTGTGGCCCCCGATGTCGATGCGCGCGCCTGGGCAACTCTTGGCGATCGCGGCGAGCTTGTCGAGGGTCGAGGAGCTTTTCGGATCGATGTCGGCGCTCGCGCGGGCGAACAGGATGACCTCCTTGTCCGCAACCTCGGTGAGGCGCTTCTGGCAATTCTCCGCCTCGGCGCGGCGCGCAGCGGTGGTCTCGGAGCGGGCCACCGTTGCGGTCTCGACCTTGCTCGCCTTGAGCTCGGCGGCGCGGCGCGCGTCCGCGTAGGCCTCCATGCGCGTATTCATCTCGACCTCGGCAGCAGACTTGCGCACCTCTTCGGCGTTGGCGCGCGCCTGCTCGTAGGACGGCGGCCCGCCTCTCATTTCGGCCTCGCGCCGCGATGCGGCGTAGGCCGCCATGCGCTCGCGGATGTCGGCCTCGACGGCGGCCCGCCTGGCGGCTTCGCCAGCCAGCAGTCCGGTGAAGCCGGCCGTGCCGCCGACGGCATCGACGATCGTCTTGAGGCCGCTCGCCTGCGGCGCGGCCGGCACTCCCTCGACCGCCGCGGCCTTGATGTCGTCGGGCGCGCCTTGGAAGCGGCTGTCCGCCGCCATCGCATCGCGCACGAAACGCGCCGCCGCCTCGCTCTCGGCGGTTCCCTTGAGACTCAACCTGGCGCCGCGCATCTCCGCCTCGCCCTCGCGCAGCCGGCGAAGGAGGAGAAGCTCCGCCTCCGCGGCTTCCCTGAAGCCCTCGGGCGCGCCCGCCGCCAGCTCCGTATGATCGACGATGGCAAGCCTCGGAAAAGCCCGCTTCGCGCTCGAGAAGAGCGCGCTGCGGACCTGCTCGCTCGGCACGTAGCCCGACAAGAGCAGCTGGCCCTCGGCGAGACGCGCCGACCATTGGAACGGATCGGCGACCGGCGGGCTCACGCTCGATCGCGCAATTTTGAGGCCTTCGGGAAGCTCCCCGGCCAGCGCCCGCCCCAGCGCCTTGAAGGCCGGAAAGCCCGCGGCCTCTCCCTCAATCCTCAGCGTCGTCCCGCGTATTTCGACCGCGCCGCGCTTCAAGCCCGTGAGCTGGGTCAAGGCAAAGCCGATCTCCTCGAGCCACATGTCCTTGCCGGGCCCGCCGTCCGCGATCTTGACCCCGTTGTCGATCGACGCCTTGGGGAAAGCCGACCGGGCGAGCGCCAGGATCGCTCTCCGCGTCTCCTTATCGGGAGCAAGCCCGCCGAGCTTGAGGACGCCCGGCCCATAGGCCGCCGACCACGCATAGGGCGCGGCGTCTCCCGCCATGTCGGTACGCAGCGACGTGACGCGCACGCCCCAGACCGAGCGCACGGCGTCGAGCGCCTTCTTGGCGGCGCCGTCCTTGGGCGCCTTCCCAGAGATGATCGCATCGCGCCCGTCGAAGCTCGCCTCGGCCCAACCCTCGCCGGCCTGTTCGAGCCCGAGTGCGGTGCGACGCCCGAGATCGGTCTCGATGGCGGCGCGCTCCCATTGGTAGGTAATCCAGCTCAGCATTGCGATGGGGATGAGGCCCCAAAGCCAGCGCGCGGGATTGCATCTCATCGCGACCCGTACTCCCGATAGCGCCCGGCACCGCTCGCCGGGGGCCGCGCCCAACGTGCCGCCGCGAAGCAGGCCATTCCGTCATGGCCGCCTCGCCCTTCGCCGTGTCCGCCCCCGACGCCTAGCCAATCCTCCGAACGAGTATAGACGGGAGCTCCAGTCATTCCAAGGTCATCTGGCCTCGCAGGAATGCGCTATATAGTATTGATTCCACTACAGCATTATGATGAAAATGTTTGCCATTCGCAGACCGAGCCGCCGGCGTCGTCAAGGGCGTCGCTTGGGCTGGACGCGCCGAAGCCTTCTTCTATAAATCTGTGCCATGTCGGTCCGATTCCTGGTCATCGACGACCACCCTCTCTTTCGAGAGGCGCTTCGCCTTGCGATCGCGTCGTCCTATCCGAATGCGGAAGTGATCGAAGCCTCCTCGGTTGCCGCCGCGGCCCAGGTGCTGTCCGCGGGCCACCCCTTCGACCTCGTCCTCCTCGACCTCGCAATGCCGGGCACGCGCGGCTTCGACGGGCTGCTCGAGCTGCGCACAATAAGTCCAAGGCAGCCGATCGTCATCGTCTCGGCTCTCGACGACCCGCGCATCGTTCACGAGGCGATGACCTGCGGCGCAGCCGGCTACATCTCGAAGTCGGTGAAGAAGCCCGAGCTGGCGAAGGCGATCCAGGACGCCATGGCCGGCATCGTCATCCTGCCCGCCGGATACGAGCCCCCGCGCCTCGATCCCAGCGCGCACGAGGGAGACCTTGCGCAGCGCGTCACCTCGCTCACCGCCCAGCAGCTCAAGGTCCTGCAGATGGTGCGCCAAGGCATGCTCAACAAGCAGATCGCCTACGAGCTCGGCGTGGGCGAGACGACGGTCAAGGCCCACGTCTCGGAGATCCTGCGCAAGCTCAACGTCGTGTCTCGCACGCAGGCCGTCATCGAGGTCGCGCGGCTCGATTTCGACTCGATCCTGCGCCAGCGGACCGACGCGGGCCACAACTAGCGCCTTCGAAGCGGGATTCTGGATTGGTCGGCAGCCCTTGGCCGCCCTCTCAACCGAGCAGATGCGTCATGAGCGCCCTGAGCTCGGCCGGCTTCACGGGCTTGCGAAGGATCTCGCAACTGGCGCTCGCGACGCGGTCGCTCGTCTCGGCCGAATGATCGGCCGTGATGACGATCGCCGCGATTTCCTGCTCCCAGCGCTCGCGCAGCCGCGCCACGGCCGCGAGCCCCAACTCGCCGCGATCGAGGTGGAAATCGGCGAGGATGATGTCCGGGCGGAAGGAGGGATCGTACGCCATGATGGATTCCACTCCGGAGAGATCGCGCGCGATCCGCGTCTCGCATCCCCAGCCGTGGAGCAGCGTCCTCATGGCGTCGATGATTGCCGCGTCGTTGTCGATCACGATCGCCCTGGCGCCGGCGAGCCCATACGACTGGCTTGCGATTTGGCTCGTGTCGGAGGGCGCCCGCAGCCCCGAGGCCTCGCCCGCGTAGGGAACGAGCACCGAGAACCTCGTTCCTTTGCCTTCGCGCGAGCAAAGCTCGATTTTATGCCCCAGCGCATCGGCCATGCGGCGCGTAACAGACAGTCCGACGCCAAAGCCGCCGAATTGCCTGCGCTCCGACGCCGCGCCGCGCTGGAATTCCTCGAAGATGCGCTCTCTCTCCGCGAGCGCGATGCCGGGTCCCGTATCCCATACCTCGATGCGCGTGAACTCGTCGCGCCGGCGCGCGGCGAGAAGCACGCGGCCGGTCGCCGTATAGCCGAGCGCATTGACCAGGAGGTTTTGCAGGATCCGGCGCAGCATGAGCGGGTCGGACGCGACGCGAACCTCGGTGGAGCGAACGGTGAGGATCAGCGACTTGTTGCTTGCGATCGGCTCGAGATCGACGGCGAGCGAGCGAAAGAGCCTGTCGAGCTCGAAGGTCTCGATCGCGGGCTTGACCACGCCCGATTCCAGCTTGGAGAGGTCGAGGATCGTGCGCAGGAGCTCCTCGATGCTCGATAGCGCGTGGTCGATCTGGCCGGTCAGCTGCTGGTGGTGAACGTCGCGCTCGGAGAGGCTCATCGCCGACAGCGAGAGCCGCGCCGCATGGAGCGGCTGCAGCAAATCGTGGCCGACCGCGGTGAAGAAGCTGGTCTTGAAGCGGTTCGCCCGCTCGGCGGCGTCGCGCGCCGCCGTCAGCTCGTCGTTGGCGCGCTCGAGACGGTTGAGCGCGTTCTTGAGCTCCTCCGTGCGCATGCGGACCTGCGCCTCGAGTCCGATCGCCGTCTGGAACATCGAGAAGGCATTCGCCTGGTGATCCATGGAGCGCTCGACACGCTGCATGAGCGCCGCGTTGATCTTCGTCAGCTTCTCGACGCGCCGCTGGAGATCTGCGAGCGCTCTCGCCGCAGGGTCCTCCTCGGGCGTTCTCGACACGCTCACCGCGCCCCTCCCCGCGGACCGAACGCCACGCCGGTCAGCGTTTGATTGAGGTGCATGGCGTTGAGCTGCTCGCCATAGGTCTGAAAACCGACGACCTTGTATTTGCGGTAGAGCTCGTCCATTTGCCGGCGGATTTGGCGCGTCTCGGCGTCGAGCCGGCGCAAGATGCAGTCGAAGCCGAGCACGAGGTCGACCCCTCCGAGCGACCGGTCGAGCTCGCCGAACAGGCTGGCGGTCGAGCTCAGCATGTCCTGGGGCCTGGCCACCGTGAACACGAGCCCCTCGTCGATGGCGCAGAAGAAGGAGAGCGACCCATCCGCGTTCATGTTGCGGATCGAACGGCAGTAGTAGTCGCCGCCGACTTTGACGACGAGGGGATACGACGCGAAGCTGAACGGTCCGAGATCGTCCGGCAGGAGGCCGATCGCCGAGGCATACTCGCGCGCGGCGGGCTCCGCGTTGAGCTCATGGACAATGCGATTGGTCGTGTCGGCCGAAGTTACGACGAGCTTGATCTGGGTGGGCTCGAAGTTCTGGGTCTTGAAGATCCGAAACGGATAGTCGCTCTCGATCATGATTAGGATCGCGGCGCGCTCGTGCACCACCCCGTCGTGGATGAGAGCGGTGCGGCGGAACTTGAGCCCGTCGCCCGACGAGCCGCCGATGAGTTGCATGTCGTCGAAGGCCCAGTGGACGGCGGCGACGAGCGTCTCCTCGGCGCCCGATAGCCCGTCGACGAGCATGACCCCGAACACGCGCTCGGCGAGCCGGCGCGACTCGTCGGCGGCGATCTGGCCCTTGAGTCCGCGCACGATCGCGTTCGCGCGCTCGATGCCGAACTGGCTGATGTCTTCCATGAGGCCGGCGTGGACGCGAAAGCCCTCGCGGGGAAACGCGATCGCGAGCAGCTGGCCTTCCGTCATTCCGGCGGGGCCGATCTCGCCCGCCGTCGAGCAGCCGCTGATCGTGACGCCCGGAAAAGCCTTGGCGAGCCCTTCGGCGAGCTCGCCCGCATCGAACTCGATTGCGAAGAACACGATGATGTATTGAAACTCTTCGCCGCCGAGTCCGGACCTGAGCTCGTCAATGGCCGTGTTCACGCTGCTCGATGCGCTCGAAGCGGCGCGGATGCCGCACGAACTGACGGACGCCGAAGCCCGTCCCACGTTCTCCTCCCAGTACTCTTTTGGCTGGCCCCCGATCGTATCGCCGGAGTGCCGCGCTTGGTCGTCGCCAGTTGAAGCTGCCACAAGAATGGCGAGGCCGCAAACACTGCCTGTCGCCGAGGGTGAACGGCGAATACTCCAAGTCCGCCGCCGATCGAAGGTGCTCCCCGGCTGGCCTTTGAGGCGCTTTCGCGCTAAGGGGGTGTCGGCGGCCGCCGGGGACGCAGCCGCCTATTTGTTCCCTTGACCATTCCATTGTTTCGCGGGGTAGCTCAGTGGAGAATTGCGAAATGGCGCGAGCGCGCGGCTGGGTCGCCGTCAATACTCATGCCCGCAAAGAGGGAACGGCCATCGCCAATCTGGACCGCCAGGAGTTCGAGACCTATTGCCCGATGATGCGCCGGCGGGTCCGCCACGCCCGGCGCGCGCGCGACGTGCTGCGTCCGCTGTTTCCCGGCTATGTCTTCGTGGCCATCGATCCTGAGGCGACGCGCTGGCGCAGGATCGCGTCGACGGTCGGCGTGCGCAGGCTCGTCATCTTCGGCGACGAGCCCGCGCTGCTCCCGGACGATTTCGTCCACGGCCTGCGGATGCGCGAGGTCGACGGCGCCATCGTGCGCCCCGCCTCCGACTTCAAGATCGGCCAGCCCGTGCGCATGGCGGGCGGCGCCTTCGACGGCCTCGTCGCGACCATCATCGACATGGACGAGAAGGACCGGCTCGTCGTCCTGCTCGATCTCTTGAGCCGGAAGGTCAAGGTGCAGGTCGAGAGCAGCTTGGTCACTGCGCATTGATCCGGTGGAAACCTGGCCACCGCGGCCGCTCACGCCCCTTGGCTTCGTTCTGCCAAAATCTCCTCAGAGGGCCAAGCCGTCATGGCGACGAGGGTTACTTCCCGCAAAGGACTGCCAAATTTGGCTTCGTTTCGCCAAAACTGCCATACTCTGTGATCTGTATACAGACTTAATTGCACCGATGAGGCGAATTGCCGAGGCCCAGATCGATCTCAAGCGCATCCGGGCCATGCGACAGCGCTGTATCGAGCGAGCAATCCACCCTTCCCCGCCCGTGCTATCTTCACGGCCCGGGCCTCTGTTGTCTACGCGGGAGTGGCGAGCGCGCTCGGCGTCACGACGGAGAGAAAGCCGTGCGCACCGCGGTCGAGAGCCGGAGCGGCTTGCCGGAGACGGCGACGAGCACCACCGTCACCTCGGCCTCGAACAGCGCCGTGCCGTCGCGCGCGATGGTCTGCAGCAGCTTGACGGACGCCCCGCCGAGCTCCTTCACCCGCGTCTCGACCTCGAGCACGTCGTCCATGCGCGCGGGCTTCAGGAAATCGCAGTTCATGCGGCGCACGACGAAGGCGGCGGGCTCGTGGCTCGCGGAGCCGTCGATGAGGCGGCGCGAATCGGTGCCGAGAAGCCGCAGGAAGTCGGTGCGCCCGCGCTCGCACCAGCGCACGAACGAGGCGTGGTAGGCGATGCCGCCCGCGTCCGTGTCCTCGAAATAGACGCGGACGGGGAGCACATGCCAGCGCCCCGTCGCATCGTCGACGATGCGCCCGGCAAGGTCGGGCCAGTCTCTTTGCTTGCTCGTCATGAGTGGCGAGAAGAGCCGATCGGGCGGCAATTGTCACGGGGGTGCGCCCTACCGGGCGCGGGCTTTACGCGATGGCACCAGCGTCGGGCGCTGCCACTTCGATGAGCACGATCTCGGGGGGCACGCCGAGGCGGACGGGCAGCCCCGAGCAGCCGAGGCCGCCGGAGACGATGAGGTTACGCTCCTCCTCGACGATGTGGCCATAGAGGAAGCGTTGGCCGTAGCGCGACGGCACGATCGGCGCGAACCCAGCAATGCAAACCTGGCCGCCGTGGGTATGCCCGGCAATCGTCAGCGCGACGCGCTGAGGCACCTCGGGAAAGATATCGGGCTCGTGCGCCATCAGGATGACGGGCGCGTCGTCCGTGACCTTGGCGAGCGTGCCTGCGAGATCGTCGACCCCCTCGTGGTCGACCCTGCCCCCGCGCACGAAAGTCTCGTAGCGCTCGGGGCGCGGCCAGAACGCCCACTGGTCGCCGAGGCCGGCGATCCAAAGCGGCTGGCCCGCCTTTGCTAATCTCACGACATCGTTCTCGTGGACCGGGATCCCTGCCTCCTCGAGGGCGACGCGAGCCCTGACCGGACCGCCGCGGCGCTCCTGCACCTCGCGATCCTCCCACCAGTCATGGTTGCCGAGCACGGCATGGACGCCGAGGGGCGCCTTGAGATGCCCGAGCGCACGCGCCCAGTCGCGATGCGGGACGATCTTCGACAGGAGGCCCAAGCGATGGCCGGTGACGTAGTCGCCGAGCAACAGCACCGCGTCCGGCTCCTCCATGTTCGTACGATGGGCGATTTCCTCGATGCGCTCGGCCGGCATCCACGGCTCGCTGGCGTGAATGTCGGCGAGGACCGCGAGCTTCAGGCGAAGCCCCTGCGGCCAGCCCGGAGGCGAGACCCGGTAGCGGGTCACGGTGGTGCGCCACGGCTCGGCGACCGCATAGCCGCCGGACCCCACGGTCCCCGCCGCTCCCACGGCAAGGCCCTTCAGAAACTGACGCCGGGAAAACACGTAGTCCCTCGATCGCCGCTGGAACCCAAGACCCAGACTTGTCCCACAATGACTAAGCAAGATCACCGCCTCGCTACGCCAGGGTGCCCCCGCCGCTCTGGATGAGAGCTTGAGTTAAGCGCAATAGTTAAGCACAGTTCTGCTCGCGGCCGCCAAATCCCCCTTTCTAAGAAGGTTTATCCGAAAAGCTTGACCCGGCGCCTTCATTCGGATGAGCGCACCGCCTAATTGCGCCCCCCGACAAGCCGTTTTCTCAAGTCTGCCGCGCACCGTCCGTCGTTAGGCTCAGCCATACGGGTCGCGGTGTCCCGCCGTGGGCTCGTCAGTGAAGGCGGTCCGGGTCGGACAAGGTGGAGTTCGACGTGATCGCGCGCACCACGCTCGCTAGCACCTCAAGGGCAAAGTCCAGGCCGGAAATGTTGTGCAGGCGTCGCGCGTGGGACATGATTGCAACCTGATCTTCGTACGACTGCCGCTCACGCTCCGCGTCCGTCACCCGCAATCGGCAATTGATCCATGACCTGCTCCTCACCGGTCCTGCGGAAAAAGCAATAAGGTTATTTTGTTATTTTCCTTTGCGCAATGTTCCTAAATGAAATTGCTAAACAAAGTTGCTGAACAAAAAACGTTAATGAGCTTTCCCGGACCCTTGAAAGTCTCATCGGCGCCCCCCACGAGGCGCCGCCAAGTATGCGGCGATCGTCTCGGACTTTGCCGCCCTTGCGTTCTCAGCGGCGCGCCTTGTCACGACGCAAGTTCGCAATCCCCTCCTTCGACGCCTACGTCCCGCCGGTGGGCGCGACAGAACAGTCTGCCCAAGCATAAGCGTTGGCTTATGTGTGGGGCTAGGTTGCGGCTGCGGAGCCGTCGAACGCGACACATCGAGCCGCAGAGCATCTCGGCGCTGTCGCGATTTGACTAGCAGGTCTCGCGTAAAGCGGATCAGCGGGTGCAATCCAAGTTGAAGGGGGGCGTCCCAATTGATCGGTTGACGTCCAATTGTGGATAGCAGTCCGAAGAGACACGCGGCACAAAACGAATCGCACTATCCGGTGCGGGTGCCGCCCATCATTCCAGGCAACTTCCGATGCTGGAGCCCCGATGCGTAACCGGGGCTCCAAAGGCACCCGTTGGTCGGCGGCGCCGAGCGGGAAGCCCGATCACAGGCTTTGTCACCTAATGAGCCACGGCTGACCTGGGCTCTTTTCCTGCGATCGCCTTTCCGGCAATCATGGCCGCCTTGACCTCGCCGGCGCCACCACGCCTCGGGCGCTAACGAGCCTGTGCCGAGAAATCAAGCGAGCAAAGAAGAGCCCGAAGGGGTGCAGACCTTCGGGCTCTGATCTTCATCCATCACAATGTGCAATACCTGAGCGTGACGACAAAGGTGGCGCGGCTTCACGGCGCGCCCGGAACTATTCTGCAACCCTGCGGTTAAGCCTCCCTTAGCAGGCATGCCGGTGCTGCGGACGTCAATCACGGGGAGCGCTTCTTCAATCGCACGCCGGGGCCGTGCTTCTCATCCTGATCGATGAAGATGATCCCGGCTGCCTCAAGGGCTTTCTGGATGCGGACGATTGTTTGAGCCGTTCCCGCTATCCTATCTTTGGCACCCTCAATTCTGCGGATAGTTGCGACGCCTATGCCGGCCCGTTCCGCAAGTTCGAGCTGGTCCAAATCTGCTAGGGCCCGGGCCGCGCGGATCTGTTTGGGAGTAATCATCGCGGCCATAATGCCGCGAGGCAAGAAATGCCTCGACAATGACTATCATATGTGATAGTTATACTATCATAAATAATAGTCCTTGAGCACGTTCGATGCACAGTCAAGCGTCCGATAGCGGCCCCCTCCGTTTCGAAATTCGCAAATACGCGTACCTGCGCGATCGCCTCCTCGCCGAGATCCCCGACCTCGACGAGGACACCCTCGCCGACACGCTCGAGGGAATCACCGATCTCAAGGATATGCTAGCCGAGCTCGTCCGCTCGGCACTAGTCGATGAAGCCCTCGCCTCGGGCCTCTCCACACGTCTTTGCGACATGAAGGCCCGCCTCGAGCGGCTGGAAACCCGGGCCAGACGCAAGCGCCAGCTCGTGCTCGAGGCGATGACGCAAGCCGAGCTGAAGCGGCTCGAGGAGGCCGACTTCACTGCCTCGCTGCGCCAGGGCGCGCCCGCGCTCGAGGTCGTGGCCGAGGACAAGATCCCCGTCGCCTATTGGAAGCCGCAGCCAGCCAAGCTCGACCGGCAAGGGCTGCTCGCGGCCCTCAAGAACGGCGTCGACATCGACGGCGTGGCCTTGGCCACGCCAGCCCTGCAACTCAGCGTGAGGACCAAGTGACATGGCGTTCACCGAACAACAGTGTCAGGCGCTTAAGGCCAAGCTCCGGTATCGTCATGTGAAGACCAGAGCCAGCAACGGGGCGACGATCGCCTACGTCGAGGGCTGGCATGTCATTGCCGAGGCCAACCGCATCTTTGGCTATGACGCCTGGGATCGCACCACCTTGTCGCCGCGGTGTCTCTGGAGCGAGATGCAGCGCGGCCAGTTGCTGTGCTGCTATTCGACCAAGGTGCGCATCACCGTCCGCGCCGGCGGCACGGTCACTGTGCGCGAGGGCATCGGCACCGGCATCGGCCGTTCATCTTTCCCAGAAGCAGCGCATGAGATGGGGCTCAAGGCCGCGGAAACCGATGCCACCAAGCGGGCGCTGGCCACTTTCGGCAATCCGTTCGGGCTGGCGCTCTACGACAAGGATCTGAGCCACGTGACGCGGCGCGCCAAGCAGGCGTTGTCAGGCGCCGGGCCGATGCCAGAGGAGACCGAGCAGCCGGAGCTCGTTCTGCGGGCGGAGACCGGCCGTGACGAGCGCTTCGAGGATGCCAATGCCTTCGTCGCGGCCGTGCTCAAGGCCATCGCGAAACTGCGCACGATCGAGGCTGTCTACGCCTTCTGGGAGCAGAACCTTGCCGCGTTCCGGGTTCTGCGGCGGATGACAAACCACCGCGTCCCGGATCCCGTGGCGACCATCATTGCCACGCTCAAGGACAAGGCACGGGCGTTGGGGTGGCCCCCGCACGAGATCGCCCCGAGCAACAAAGCGACAGACAGCCCGGACACCAACGCGGCGGGAGAGCGACCGGCCCTCGCCCGTCCAAAAGACCAGCGGCTGCGCGATAAGGCGCATCTCGCCTTCGTCGCCAGCCAACCGTGCCTCGTTTGTGGGCGCCAGCCCTCGCACGCCCATCATCTGCGCTTTGCGCAGCCGCGCGCCATGGGACTCAAGGTTTCAGACGAATACGTCGTGCCGCTGTGCAATGGCCATCACGATGAACTGCACCGAACCGGTGACGAACGCGCGTGGTGGGCCCGGCATGGCATCCTCGAGCCGCTTAAATATGCCGAACGATTGTGGGCAGCGTCGCGACAGAGGGATGCGGCCGAAACCAATGATGCGGTCGACGCCAACAAAGACTCCAGCGGCCCCGACCCTGCACAATGCAGCAGCGATGGAGCAGGCAGCTAGTAAGGCTGCCTGTGAGCGCTCTACTTGAGCTGCTGTACCAAAACACTCGTATGAGATCTCTCGTGCTTGGTTAGCTTAATTGGTACGCTCGCGTGCATGCTCTAGGCGGAAGCTGGGGTAGGCAGAGACATGGAGCTTGTGCTGAAGCCGCCAGAGGTGAATAAGAATGATATCCTCAGTCGTCAGGAGGCCATTTGGCCCAGCGGGACACGAAGAATAAGGCCGTGAAGGGCACCGTTGAGATGAACGAGACGTTCTTCGCAAGACAGGCCAAATAGAGTTTTGGGCTTAGTGTCTCAGGATGCGATGGCCTTCGACGCCATTGCTTCACACAACGCGGCATGAACCATCTCCGCTGATATCGAACGAATGCATGTCATGGACGTGCAACCGCGAGTTCGATTGCAGGGAGCGCAGGGTACCGGGAACGTCACAAGTCTTACAAACTCCTGATTTGGTCGCCACATAATCGGGGGGGCGGTCCCATTTTGGACAATTGCTGTCGGAACTCGAAAGCAGGCAGCCAGATGTCCAGCCACCGTATCAATCGATATGAGCCCTCGAGCCCTGCTCAATATGGTAGCGAAGCCCCGCAGACTGAGGCGTCCCACTAGGTTCTCTCCCCCGAGTGCAGTTCGCACACTTTCGCAGTGCGCCGCCTCGCTGGATTCGCCCGTATAGACAAGGCGTAGGCCGTCCGCGATCAACCTTCGCCCCAGTTCGATCCACGCCGGCGCCGGCCAATCCTTCTGTCGCTCACCAGGGCCGATATGCAGCACCACGTAGTTGGCGAGATCATTTGCCAAGCGGGTGGCCTCGGCATCCGGTTTAAAGCCGTAAATCCCAGCCGGCATCTTCAGCTGCAGCCCCTCCTCTCCGAGAACCGGCAGCAGCAGTCGTTCCTGATTGGCCACGATTGATAGCTTCGGATCGAAGGCAAAGCGATGAGTGAGGAGGGTACTGGCTCCGCCACTGGTGAAGCCGATCCGAGTATGTGCACCAATGCTCCACAAGAGGTCCGCAGAGTTCCCGAAATAGGGATAGGTATCAATCGCCACATCGTAAGATTCGCGGCGCATTTCCTCAACAGCAACAGTTCGCGTCCGGGCATGGCGGCGGATTTTTTCCAGCCAACTCGCCCGCCGCAATTAAGGTCCCAATGATCAACGACATGGATTCGATCTGCAAGTTCCCCGAGTTCAAGGACAGGACGCCCGAACGTGCCGATCAGCAGCCCTAGCTTAGCTACAGATCCTGAAGCTCTCAGGCGCGCGAGAAGAGGCAAAGCGTTAATGAGGTCACCGAGGTGGGCGGAATTCGCGACCAGCACGTTGAGCGGTCGATTGGCGGGCAACGGGCCAGCCCGCCGAGCAGCCAGAAGGCCCACTGCATCGCTCACCACCATCATTCCGACTAAGATCGGATTGCGCGCAAGATATGGCCCTGTCATTAACCTTCGAGGGGCATCAGTTTTTTGGGCCTCTGGCTTCATTCTGCTGATCGGCCATGGTAACGACTGTTGGCAGGCGAAGAAACGTACCGAGCCCAATCCGACTAGCCGATGAAAGACGTCTCAACCTGGTCATCGGCAAGTCTTTGGGGCGTCAATAGCAAAAAAGTCATTTCGCTACATTTGGAGGAGGTTCAGCCTTTTGCCTGCAGTCGATCGCGTGAGTAGGGTGTCATCTATGAGCCTTATCGACGGGCTAGGATGCTGGGGTCGCTTTCGTCACACCTCGACAGTGCGGGGTTCGTCGGCGCTGTTTCTCGATCGCGACGGCGTCATTATCCACGAAGTTGGCTATCTGGCCCGCCCCGAGGGCGTCCGGCTGATTGACGATGTCGCATCCGCCATTGCGCGGGTCAACGCGCTCGGTATCCCGGTTGTCGCCGTCGAGCAATCAATCGGGCATTGCGCGCGGGCTCATTACCTGGAGTGATTTCGAGGCCGTGCAGGACGCGCTAGAGCGTGAACTCATGCGCTATTCCGCGCACCTAGATCTGGTGCTGGCATGCGGCTACTATGAGGCGGGGTATGGTGAGCTTAACGTTGCTGACCATGCATGGCGCAAGCCCAATCCCGGCATGTTGCTGGCAGCGCGAGACCGACTTGAGCTCGATCTTGAGAGTTGCTTTATCGTCGGAGATCGCATCAGCGATTTGGAGGCCGGGCAACGTGCTGGGGTTCGTCGAGGGGCCTTGGTGCGCACTGGGTATGGTAAGGAAGAGGAAGCCAGGATCGCCGCACTTCCATCCGGCTTTTCAGCAACGGTGGTGGATAGCTCATGGTCGAGGCCATTGAGGAGAGCTCCGCTTATATTCATGCCGGCAGCGGACACTGAAGCTGTGCTTGCCTCGCAGAAAACTGCCTGCAACCAGGCTTATTGCGTTTCCGATAGCGCCATCTCGATGCGCTCGCAAATATAATGATAGATGCAGATGTGAAGTTGTTGAATGATGGGCGTTCGACGCGAGGGCACATCGATCAGGATATCGCTCAGTGCCGCTAGTTTGCCACCCCCTTCGCCCGTTAACGCGACCGTTGTCATCGATTGTGCCGGGCTTCTGAAGGCGCGTACGACGTTTTCCGAATTGCCTGATGTACTGATGCCGAGGAGAACTCCACCAGCTTTGCCATAGGCTTCGACCTGACGGGCAAAAACACTTTCAAAACCGTAGTCATTGGACCATGCGGTGATTACGGCACTATTCGATGTCAGGCAGATACAGTTGATGGCCTTGCGCTCTCTGAGGAAGCGCCCGACGAGTTCGCCGGCAATGTGCATGGCATCGCTCGCGGAACCGCCGTTGCCGCAAGACGAGTAGCGGTTTATCCTGCTGCAGCGAGCTTATGACCAATCGCACGGCATCATCCACCCGCTTCGGGCCAGGATAGGTCATGGCTCTCTCGATCGCATCGGGCCAATTCCTGAAGGTAGCTGGAAATGGACATGG
>CAVOUC010000012.1:0-29168 GCA_963699485.1 uncultured Alphaproteobacteria bacterium
GGCCATAACCAGAAGTCTGCTTGCGGAAGTATTAAGGCAGCGATCGAAGCAATTATGGATCCAATCCACTCGACCCGGCACGAGGTCGCTGGCCCGGCTTCGCCTCGACCCCGAGCACGCCCGACTTATAGACGCCGTCCATAAACTTGGCGATGTCCTCATCGCGAAAGTTCCACAAGCGGTACCAGTTCTCGAAGCTCTTGGCCGTCCAGCCTCGATCCACTTCCAGCAACTTGCGCCAGTTCTCAAGTGCCTCCCGCTTGCGGCCAAGCTGCCCGTAAATTGGGATGTATTCTATATAGGCGTGTATTGCATGTTGGTCGCAGTGCAACCGGCGAAACTCCAGTGCGCGCTCGTATTCGCCCTTCAAATAGGAATCGAACAGCAACGCACGGTGATACCAACCGATAGCGGCATCAGCGTTCAACGCGTTCGCCTTTTCCACCAATGCCACCCCGCGCTCGCGATCCATGTAAGCGATCATGCATCCGAGAGTAGCCAGTATCTCAGCGTCATAGGGGGCAAGTTCCATCGCCTTCTCGGCTTCATGTTCGAACAGATCGAGCTGCTGGGTCCAAAAGTATGCGGCGGCGGCCACCATCCGGGCGCGTGCATCAGCAGTGTCGAGTTGAACCGCCTTGATCGCCTGCGCCGTAATCTCCTCTGGCGGCATTGGTGTCTCATCGAAGCGGAAGACCCAGCCAATCGCCGCAAGGTAGGCCAGCTCGCGGCGCGCCCGCGCGTTCACGGGATCTAGCGCAATCGCCTGGCGCAACGACTCTTTGGCCGAACGAAAGGTTCGGCTCCACTCCCACAGCATCACGTCATGCGCGCGCAGGACAAGGTCGTAAGCCTGGATTTCATCAGGGCTCTTGCGCGTCGCGGACCTGCCTTCGGCAATGTCGATGACACCGTAGTGGCCGGCGATCTTGGCGACGATCTGGCCCACAATCTCGTCTTGGACGAGGAAGATGTCGGCCAGTTCGCGATCGAACCGGTCGGCCCAAACGTGGGCCCCGGTTTCGGCGTCGATGAGCTGCGCTGTGACGCGGAGGCGGTCGTCGATGCGCCGGATGCTGCCCTCGAGCACGTAGCGCACGCCAAGCTCGCGCGCGAGCTTGGGAAGATCAACGGTTCTCCCCTTGTATTGAAAGGTGGTGTTGCGCGCGAGGACGCGCAAGTCGCGCGCCCGCGACAGCTCGGTCATGATGTCCCCGGTCAAGCCGTCGCTGAAATACTCCTGTCTTGGGTCGCCGCTCAAGTTGACAAAGGGGAGAACGACGATTACCGGGCCTTGTCGATCCGGCCCACGCTCAGCTGCTGGCGCCTGCCGGAACTCGATGTGCGGCGTGTAGCTGCCCTTCGGCAACTCGATGCGAATGGGATCGCCTTGGCCGTCGGCGTCGTAGTATTCGCGAAGCTTGTCACGCAGGCGCGCGGCCTCGATGCGCACGAGAGGATCGACGACGGGGTCGAACGACTCGGGACGCTCGAAGACTTCCAAGGCGACGTTATAGGCCTTGAGCTGTTCACCGCGCCCGGCCAGTGTCTCGTTGACGATAAACTCCAAGAACCGCTGCCGGCGGTGTGACTGGTGGAACGGGCCGCTTTTCAGGATGCGGTCCAGTTGCTCGCGAATGGCCTGCTTGTCGGAGTCGCTCCAGCAATTGGGCGCAATTACTGTCATGCCCAAACTCCGAGATAGCGCCAGTTCTGCCAGCCTCGGGGTGCTCGTTTCATACCGTTACATACTAGGACCAACCGGCCCGACTGTCACCCTTCAGCGGCGGGGTTGCATAAGTTCAAATGAGAACCACAAGTCCGCTGTTTTCTCTCGGCGCAGGAAGCTGCTAGGGCGAACGATACCGCCGCCTAGTCCAAGGGCCGCTATGGGTCAAGGGCGGCTGTCGGCGCTGCGTCCGCTACGAGCCCACTCTACCTCCGACACCAGAAAGTTTGCTGCGCCGCGACGAACGCCCGAGATGGGTCAGGAGCCGGCGCCGACATGAGGTCTGGTCGCCGTCCGCTTCCCCACGACAGCGTCCGGCTTATGAAGCCTCTTGCGCCATTCGGCCCGTGCCCGGGCCTTCGGATGCCGAGCCGCCCCTTGGCCTTGACATCACATGGTTGCGGCGATGGCGCGCCCAATAGAGATAGAACCGTCGTTTGACGAATTCCGTGAGCACCAGATACGCGCCCACCGCGAGGACAAGGAAAGCAAAGTAGGAAAGGGGCGGAACCACAAAGCCGAACAGGGGTCCGATCGGCGAGAGCGGAATGAGGAGCCCCGTCAGCACGACGCCAAGAGACAATGCGGTGAGCACCGGATGCGGCCGGCTCGTCCAGGGCCGCTTGCGGGTGCGGATGACGAAGATGACGAGCGACTGAGTGGCGAGCGACTCGATGAACCAGCCGGTCTGGAACATCGGCTCGCTGGCCCCGAACAGCTTGATCAGCGCGTAGAACGTCAGGAAGTCGAAGAGCGAGCTCACGGGACCGAGCACGAGCATGAAGCGCTCGATGAACTTGAGGTCCCACCGCGCGGGCCGTCTCAGCGCCTCGCGGTCGACGTTGTCGAACGGCACGCCCACCTCGGACAGGTCGTAGAGCAGATTGTTGAGCAAGACCTGCGTCGGCAGCATCGGCAGAAAGGGCAGGAAGAGGGCGGCGCCCGCCATCGAGAACATGTTGCCGAGGTTCGAGCTCGAGCCCATCAGGATGTATTTGGTGACGTTCTCGACCGTGCGGCGCCCTTCGAGCACGCCCTCGTGCAGGACGTCGAGGTCAGGCTCGAGAAGCACCATGTCCGCCGCCTCCTTGGCGACGTCGGCTCCGGTGTCGACCGAGATGCCGACGTCGGCGGCATGAAGGGCGGAGGCGTCGTTGATGCCGTCGCCGAGAAATCCGACCGTGCGCCCCGAGCGCTTCAACGCTAGAAGAACCCGCTCTTTCTGCTGCGGCGACACCCGACAGAAGAGATTGACGGAGGGGAGCTTTGCTCGCAGCGCGTCCTCGCTGAGGCTTTCGAGCTCCCGCCCGGTCAAGAGGCCCTTGATTGGGACGCCGAGGCGGTTGCAGATGTGCTGCGTGATGCGCTCGTTGTCCCCGGTCAGGATCTCGACCTCGACGCCCGCCCCGGCGAGGGCCTCGATTGAGGCGGCCGCATCGGCCTTGGGCGGATCGACGAAAGAGAGAAAGCCTGCGAACGTCAGGTCCGTCTCGTCGTCGACGATGGCATCGGTGTGAGCCGGCGCCATTTGCCGCGAGGCGACGGCGAGAACGCGGTAGCCTTCCGCTCCGAGTTGCTCGAAGCGGCCAACCAAGCCACGCCTTTCGTCGTCATCGATGACATGAGCTGTGCCGCTCTCGTCTTCGAAATGCGTTGACAGCCCGATGATGTCCTCCGGCGCCCCTTTGACGATGAGAAGCCGTGTTGCGCCGTCGTCGAGGAGCACGGAGATCCGCCGCCTCTCGAAGTCGAAAGGCACCTCGTCGATCTTGCGCCACCGGTTTATCTCGAGGCTGTCGTGAGCCAGGATGGCTTCGTCGAGCGGGCTCTTCATGCAAGGCGCCGCTGACGCCTCCGCGGATCTCTTGCGTCCTAGGACGCAGGCGGGCGAGCGCGATCGGCGGGGAGCCGAGAAAGTTGGACACGCCGCGTCTCTCAGGTATTGCGGAAGAAGGCGCCCTCAGTAACGATTTGCAACGAGGGAAAAGCGCGACGCATTGGCCTGGTCACCCGGCAAGGGGCTGGCGGGCCGTGGTTGGGCCGGTTCCCTCGCATCGCCGGGCTCGACGCCGCTTCACACCGGTGACACCGGCGCCGTCCAGGCTAGGTCCAGCCGCCTTCCGGTTGGCCAAGAGCGAGACCGTTGAACGGAGGCGTACCGTTGACCGAAGCCTGGGAAGGCATGGCGTCATTTGTGAAGGCCCATGAATCGTACGCACTGCCGATCGCATTCGTGATTTGCATGGCCGAATCCCTCATAGGGATCTCATTGCTGGTCCCCAGCACGGGCAATTCTTCTCGCAACATCGACAGTTCTGGGAGCGAGCGGGGCCGACATGCTTGCCCTTTGGCTCGCTGCTGCGTTGGGGGCCTCGGTTGGCGACTGGATCTCATACGGGCTCGGCTACTTTTTCGAGCACGAGCTCCAGAACCGCTGGCCGCTCAGAGACAACAAGGAGTTGCTCAACAGTGGCCACAGGTTCTTCGAGCGCTGGGGTTGGGTCAGTCTGTTCGTCTCCCGCTTCATGGGACCGCTGCGCTCGCTCACGCCGTTGGTGGCCGGGATCTGCGAGATGCCGCTCCTTCAATTTGGCATCGCGAGCCTCATCTCTGCGATGGTGTGGGCCGGCGTTGTGCTGGCGCCGGGAGGATTTGGCGCCGGCTGGCTGTTAGATGCTTTCCGCCATTAACGCGGTCGGCGCGCCGATCGCTTCTCGATTGTCCTGATCACGATCTCCGTCGTCCTCCCGCGCGACCAGGCGAGCGACCGCAAACAAGGTTCGACGATCTTTTGGTTCGAGGGCGCTTGAGGCTGAAACGAGATCAAACGACGCACCATCGATTAGCTCGCCCGACACCACCTCCAAGCCGCAACATTGACACACAAACCAGATGGGCCGAACTTTACCTTAGATCAGACCCTCAACCGTCCAGAAAACGCTGACAACGGGACAATCCCAGGCACGCAGCGACCGATTGGCTCACCGCGTTTGGACGACTTGGATGCGGCTCATCCTGTCGAGGATGGCGGCGAGCGCGACGATGGCGAAGCCGGCCTCGAGACCGAGCGGCACGTTCGCAATCTGCAAGCTATTGAGGGCAGAAGCACGCAGGAAAAATAATCGGCTCGATCCCCGGTACTCACGGCGCACTAGCGAGAGGAGCACGCGGAAGTGCGATGACCCGTCCTGGCAATTTGAGACATTCCGCCAAAGCGCGCTCAAAGTCTCCTTTGAGTCAGGTTGAGACGATATCAGGACGCCCCGCAACACGGCGGCTTTACCCTGATCATTGGACGAAGTTGGTGGATCCGTTCCGCCGACGCTTGGGGCCAGGAGCTGCCATGAGCAGCCATTGCTAAATTTACCTACAGCGATGTCGGCTAATGTATAAAATCATCTACCCGTTACGGATGGAGCGGCGGCGGTCACGGGGCGTGCACCGACAGCAGCAAGTGCATCAAGCAAATTTGTGCGCGATGGTGTTCGCCCGTGTGATCATGAACTGCTTGTTCTAGTAGACGAGTGATAACTTTTTGACGCGGTTCGCCCGTTCATGGTCATTGCCCACAACACAGGCGGAGAATTGACGGCAGGCTATGATGCGGTCGTCATCGGCTCCGGCTACGGCGGCGGTGTTGCAGCATCCCGTCTCGCGCGCATGGGGCTGCGCCTGGTGGTCCTGGAGCAGGGGCGGCATTGGCGGCCGGGCGATTTTCCGATCACGGCCAAGGCGCGGCGCAAGGCAACCCGGTTGACGGGCCGCGCACCGAAGTGGGGCGATCCTGCCGGGCTCTTCTATCTGTCGGTCGGCAAAGGGCTGACCGTGTTCGGCGCATCCGGCCTCGGCGGCGGCTCGCTGATCAACGCCGGTGTCGTGCTCCGGCCTGATCTCAACAGATTGCGCAAGGCCGGCTGGCCCGAGCCCGTGGTCGGCGATGGACATTTGCTCGAGGGATTTGCGCGTGCGGAAACGATGCTCGGTGTGGGGCCGGTGCCCAGTCCGGAGCGCTTTGCCAAGTTTGCCGGCATGCGCAAGGCGGCAGAAGCGTCGGGCTTACCGGTGCTGCTGCCGTCGATGACGATCTCGCACAGTGGGGGACCGAACGTTGCGGGCGTGATGCAGTACGCCTGCCGGCACTGCGGGGACTGCTGGTCGGGCTGCAACGTGGGCGCAAAGAACACCGTCGGGATCACCTACATCGCCGACGCGGTCGACCACGGTGCGACGGTGTTCTGCGAGAGCAGGGCCGAGCAGATCTCCAAGACGGATAGCGGGTGGGAGATCGTGGTGCGGGATCTCTCGAAAGCCGGCGGTAGCCGACGGATCGCGGCGCGCATAGTCGTACTGGCCGCGGGCACCTTGGGAACAACTGAGTTGCTTCTCCGGGCGCAGCGCCGCGGCCTCGCACTTTCGGACAAGTTGGGCAAGAAATTCTCAGCGAACGGCGACGACCTCGTGATCGGGTACGATCTTCCCGAGCCGGTCAATGCCATCGCCATCGGTTATCCGCCTCAGGCTCCGCGCGGCACTCCGGCAGTTGGACCCCACAGCATGGCGCTAATCGACCTCGGCGACGACGATGGCCCGGTGTGGGTGCACGACGGCACGATGCTGAGCGTGATGGCCGCACTCACACCGCTCAGCGCGTTGCTGACACTTCAGCCAGGGCGAGCCCTGCGGATCATGAGAAACGGTATCTACGGGGAGGAAATGAGCAGAATGCAAGTTTATTACGTCGTCTCGCATGATGATGCGGGTGGCCGCCTGCTGCTTCAAAACGACCATGTCACGGTCGACTGGCCGACCTACAGCGACACTCCGGCGCGCGTCAGAGCTGAACAAAAGGTCAAGGCGATGATCGAAAGCATCGGTGGCGTGTTCCGCGCAAACCCCTTCGCCATGACAGCGTTCGGCGGCAACCGGATTATTGCCCATCCGCTCGGGGGATGCGCGATGGGCGAAACGGTGGACGAAGGCGTCGTGGCGCCAGACGGTCGGGTGTTTGATCCAACGAACGGGCCGGGGGGCGTTCACGATGGGCTCTACGTCTGCGACGGGGCTGCGGTTCCGTCCGCGATCGGCGTCAGCCCGCTGCTCACGATCACGGCGCTTGCGGAGCGCGCGATGATTTTGGCTGCACGGCAGCTTGGGAGGACACTCGATGTCACCTCGATGCCCGCTCACCCGATGCGGGATGCCGCGATGTAAGTGGGGCGGTCGCGCTGCCTTAAGGTCTGTGGCGGCGAAGGTTGGCAATGGCCATGGCTTTCGCGATCCGCCATGAAAATCTGCCGTGGCTTCCTTTCAGCTTCATCCCGGCAGCAGACTGATCTGGGCTCGAGACCGCCCGCCCTCTCAGGGGCGGGCGCTTCCGTGCGCCCGCCGCCACGCATTGAAGCCGCCGTGCAGATGACGTGCCTTTGCAAGGCCTGCCTCCCGCGCCGCACGCACGGCCATCGCCGAGCGCTCGCCATAGGCGCAGTAGAAAACGAGCTCCTTGCCCGCGCCGAGCTGGTGCAGCGGGCCGCCGATAGTGAGACTGTCGCCGACAGCCGGATAGGGAAGGTGCACCGACCCGGGCAGCTGGCCGTGTCTCTCGCGCTCCCGCTGCTCGCGCAGGTCGACGACAACGACGTCCTGGCGCTCGAGGATCGCCGGCATCTCCTCGGCCTTGACCGACCAGCCCCATCGCGAGATGTCGTCCTGCGAAAGTCCGACGCGCAAATTGGCTGGCACCGCCACGTCCATCATTTTCGGGTCGGGCAAATCGAGGCTCTCCATGATCGCGACGTACTCGTCGATCGAACTCACCCTCAAGCGCGGATTGAAGGCCTTCTCCTCCGCGATCGTGCTGACGGTCTGGCCTTTGTAGTCGTGCGCCGGGAACACGAGCGTCTCACCGGGAAGCTTGAGGAGCCTGTTGAAGAGCGAATTCGTATTGGGCGCGCGGATCGCCATTCTGGAAATCGGTGCGCCCGGTCCCGCGAATGAGCAGCGTGTCGCCGGTGAACACACGATCGGCCATGGTGAAGCTGTAGGAGTCGTCGGTATGGCCCGGCGTGTAGATGACGCCGAGGCCGACCCCGTCGATGTCGATGCGCTCGCCGTCGTCGACCCGCATCGCGACGACGTCGGCCTTGCTCTCGACGCCCATCACCGTGATGCATTGCGTCCTGTCGCGCAGCGCGCCGAGACCGGTGATGTGATCGGCGTGCAGGTGCGTGTCGACGGCCTTGACGAGCCTGAGATCGAGCTCCCTCAGCAGCTGAACATATTGCTCAACTTTCTCGAGCACCGGATCGATGATCAGCGCCTCGCCGCCGCGACGGCTCGCGAGGAGGTAGCTGTAGGTGCTGGACGTGCTGTCGAACATCTGGCGGAAGATCATGCTCGTCTCCAGTCGTCGAACGGGTTGCGCAACGCGACCAATTCTCCCGAGGATCGGCCCTCGTAGCTTGCAGAAAAATATCGTGGTCGGCCAGTAAGCAATTGTGCGATGCCTCGCCGCATATCTTCATAAGAAAATTCTTTCATAAGAAAATGCATTCTGAGTATTTGCGTTCTGACCGTCGGCGGTGTTAGGCGGGTTCAATTGAAGCATCTTCGCGGCCAAGGAGCTATATTGGTGAGGCGCGGCAAACGCATCGTCATCGTCGGCGGCGGGGCGAGCGGCGTGCTGCTCGCTTGCCATTTGCTGCGCGATGACCCGAGCGATATCAGCGTCACTCTGATCGAGAAGCGCGCCTCCATCGGCCGCGGCGTCGCCTACAGCACGGCCGAGACGCATCACGTGCTGAACGTGCGCGCCGCGAACATGAGCGCGTTCGCCGACGACCCTCGCCATTTCTGCCGGTGGCTCGCGGACAACGATGCGACCGCCGACGGTGCCGAGCCCGACCCGCTGTCGTTCGTGACGAGAAGCCTCTACGGCAGCTACATCAACAGCCTGGTGGCGCCGCTTCTCGAGGGCGGCGGCGGCCTCGAGATCGTGCATGCGGCGGCGCGCGCCCTCGACGTGTCGCCCGGGGGCGTCGCGGTGGAAACGGTCGACGGCAGGATCTTCACCGCGGAGCTCGGCGTTCTCGCGACCGGCCATGACGAGGCGACGAAAGGCGGCCCGACCTGCTACGTCAACCCGTGGGAAAGCCCTGCGGCCGCCAAGGTCCCTCAGAGTGCCGCAGTCCTCATCAGCGGCACCGGGCTGACGATGGTCGACTACGTGCTCTCGCTGCGCAACAGCGGGCATATGGGGCCGATCTATGCGATCTCGCGGCGCGGGCTCATACCCCAGACGCACCGGCCCGTGGTGCCCCTCAAGCTCGAGGCCGACGACATCCCCCTCGGGGGCGGCCTCATCGTGCTCTGGCGCTGGCTGCGCGCATTGGCCCGAAGCGCAGCTGCAGAAGGGGGCGACTGGCGCAGCGCGGTCGACGGCATCCGCCCCTACTCCTGGAACATCTGGCGATCGCTCTGCGCCGAGGACAAGCACAGGTTTCTGCGCCACGCGCGGGCGTGGTGGGAGGTGCACCGCCACCGCATGGCGCCGGAGATCGAGGAGCAGATCAAAGCGTCCTTGAAGGCCGGCCAATTGCGCGTCCTCGCGGCCAAGGTGATCGCGATCGAGCCGTCGCCTGAGGGTGCCCTCGTCACCTACCGGCGGCGCGGTCATGCGGCGCTCGAAAAGCTGAAGGTGGCCAAGATCGTGCAGTGCACCGGCGTCTACTCCGATCCGCGCGAGACCACGAATGTCGTCCTCAAGGGCATGCTGCGCGCGGGCTTCGCGCGCGCCGATCCGCTCGGCATCGGTCTCGACGTCTCAAGCAACTGCGCGGTGATAGGCCGCGATGGGCGGGCGTCCGAGGTCCTCTTCGCGGTCGGGCCGCTGACGCGCGCCGCCTTCTGGGAGATCATGGCCGTGCCCGACATCCGCGTCCAATGCGCTGGGCTCGCCTCTTATCTGCGGGCGCGCCTTGCCGCCCTCGACGCTGGAGAGGCTCAAAGCCGCGTTAGCCCCGTCTCGCTTTGAATGTCGGTGATGGCTGCGGCAAGGGCGTCGATCTCGCCGCACGTATTGTAGAAGGCGAACGAGGGGCGCACGGTCGCCTCGAGCCCGAAGCGGCGAAGGATCGGCTGGGCGCAGTGATGCCCGGAGCGCACGGCAATCCCGTACTTGTTGAGGCGCGCGCCCACCTCCTCGCTCGCAATGCCCTTGAGGATGAACGAGATGACGCCGGCCTTCTCCGGCGCGGTGCCGATGATGGTGAGGCCGGGGATCTCCCTCAACAGCTTGGTCGCGTAGGCGATGAGGTCGTGCTCGTAGCGCTCGATGTTGGCGAGCCCGATGCGCTCGATGTAGTCGATCGCCGCGCCGAGGCCGACCGCGTCGGCGATGTTGCCGGTGCCCGCCTCGAACCGCTGCGGAGCGCCGTGAAATTGCGTCCTCTCGAAGGTGACGTCGGTGATCATGTTGCCGCCGGTTTGCCACGGCGGCATGGAGTCGAGGAGCTCCTTCTTGCCGTGGAGCACGCCGATGCCGGTAGGCGCGAAGAGCTTGTGCCCGGACAGCACGAAGAAGTCGGCGTCCAGGGACTGGACGTTGACCGGCATGTGCGAGACAGACTGCGCGCCGTCGAGGAGCACGCGAGCTCCCACGCGATGCGCCATGTCGATGATGGCCTTCGCGGGCGTGATCGTGCCCAGCGCATTGGAGACCTGCGGAAAGGCGACGATGCGCGTCTTGGGGCCCAGGAGCTTGGCATATTCGTCGAGTAGGATTTGCCCGCTGTCGTCGACAGGGGCGACGCGCAGATTGGCGCCCTTGGCAAGGGCAAGCTGCTGCCAGGGCACGATGTTGGCGTGATGCTCGAGGTGCGTGATGACGATCTCGTCGCCCTCGCCGATGTTCTGGCCGCCCCAGCTCGCGGCGACGAGATTGATCGCCTCCGTTGCGCCCCTGACGAACACGATCTCCTCGGACGAGGCTGCGCCGAGGAAGCGGGCGACCTTGTCGCGCGCGGCTTCGTAGGCATCGGTCGAGCGCGCGGCCAGCTCGTGGGCGCCGCGGTGAATGTTCGAGTTCTCATGCTCGTAGAAGTGGCTCACGCGATCGATGACGGCGCGCGGCTTCTGCGTCGTCGCCGCGTTGTCGAGCCAGATGAGCGGCCGCCCGTTGACGCGCTCGGCGAGAATTGGGAAGTCACGGCGGATCTGATTGACGTCGAACTCGGGATGGGCGGACTGGAACTCGGGCGTGGAGGGTCCCGTGAGAGAGCGGACGGCGTGGCTCGTCGCCGGGACCTGCACTCCGGCCGGCGCAGCGGGAGGAGCGTCGGAAAGGCCGAACGAGGTCGTCTGATCGCCGTACGCGAAACGGGCAAGTAGGGCCGGCGCGAGCAGCGAGCGAAGCTCGGCCTCGCCCGGTATGCCGGGGCCGAGCGGCTCGACCTTGGGTGGCGTCGGCGCGGCTAGCGGAGCCTCCGTCGTCGAGAAACCGTTCGGCACGCCGACCCCTGCCGGGAGAGCGCTCGCGCTCATTCCGGGATTTCTGCCGATGCCCGCCAAGCTCGGACCCGCATAGGCCGGGCCGGCGAGAGCCGCCGCCGCCAAGGCGTCGAGCGGATCGACAGCCGATTGTGATGCGGTCGGCTCGTGCTTGGGCACGGCCGTCGACACGGCGCCCGGACTCGCGCCGGCGCCGCCGACGCTCGGACCGCCGTACGACGGTTGCGGCAGCACGGACTGGGCAATATGCGCCGTCGCAGCTTCGGGCGGCGACGACGGCTGGGGCAAAGCCGTGAGCGTGGCCGTCGGTTCCGCGCGCAGCGGCGCAGACGTGGTGAGCGCGCCGGGGCTGAGCCCAATTCCGCCGAGGCCGGGCCCGGCGAGATTGGCGCCCGGGCCGATGCCGCACGCCGGGCTCCTGAGGAGCTCGTTCAGGATGCGCTGAAGCGCCTCCTCGTGCGGTCCGTCCGGCCCGCCAAAAGCGAGCTTGGCGAAATCAGCTGTAGACATGGTACTTGCCCACATCGACGTTCTCGAGGACGCCGAGCGCATCATCGGTCAGGACGGCAAGCGAGCAATAGAGCGAGACGAGATAGGAGGCGATTGCCTTGTGGTTGATGCCCATGAAGCGAACCGAAAGCCCCATGCTTTGCTCGCCGGGGAGCCCTGGCTGGTAGAGCCCGACGACGCCCTGCTTTGATTCTCCCGTCCTGACGAGGAGGATGTTCGTCTTGCCGTTCGCCACGTCGAGCTTGTTGGTCGGAACGAGCGGAATGCCACGCCAGGTCAAAAAGGGCGATCCAAAAATGGTGACCGTCGGCGGCGGGACGCCGCGGCGCGTGCATTCGCGGCCGAAGGCGGCGATGGCCGAGGGATGAGCGAGGAAGAAGCCCGGCTCCTTCCACACCCGCGAGATGAGCTCGTCGAGATCGTCGGGAGTCGGCGCGCCGGCGCGTGTCTTGATCTTCTGGGCCGCGGCCGCATTGGCAATGAGGCCATATTCCTTGTTGTTGATGAGCTCGCTTTCCTGGCGCTCCTTCACCGTCTCGATGGTGAGGCGAAGCTGCTCTTTGATCTGGTTGTGGGGCACGCTGTAGAGGTCGGAGACGCGCGTGTGGATGTCGAGCACGGTGTTGACCGTGCTGAGCAGGTACTCGCGCGGATTGTCGATGTAGTCGACGTAGGTGTTGGGAAGCGCGCTCTCGTCGCGCGGCAAGCAGCCGACCTCGATGCTCTCGGCGTCCTTCACCTTGTTGACCCGGTAAATGCCGGCTTCGACCGGCACCCAATTCAGGAAATGCACGAGCCACCGCGGGGTGATGCTCGACATTTGCGGAACGGTTTTTGTCGCATTCGCAAGTTGCCGTGCGGCGACATCGCCCAGGGCGGTCTGGACGTCAGCCTCTGCCATATTTTACCTCATTTCCATTAAATTAGAGAATTTCTTTGCGCCAATTTCTACTATTGAAATGAGTAATATTGCGCAAGGGGTATTTTTCGGAATCAGATTCCCGAACCGCCGTCGAAGACATCGCTGCGCGCCTGCGCCTGCACGATGTTGCTCCCCGGGGGAACGCTGCGCGTCAGCCAGACATTGCCGCCGATCGTCGAGCCGCTGCCGATGGTGACGCGTCCGAGAATGGTTGCGCCCGCATAGATGACGACATCGTCCTCGACGATCGGGTGGCGCGGCGCGCCTTTCACAAGGGCGCCGTCCTCATCGACCGAGAAGCGCTTCGCTCCGAGCGTCACCATCTGATAGAGCCGCACGCGCTCGCCGATGACGACGGTCTCGCCGATGACGACGCCCGTGCCATGGTCGATGAAGAAGCTGGCGCCGATCTCCGCACCGGGATGGATGTCGATGCCGGTCGAGGAGTGCGCGAGCTCGGCGATGATGCGGGCGAGGATCGGCGTGCCGAGCCGATAGAGCTCATGGGCGATGCGATGATGAATGATCGCCTTCACCCCGGGAAAGCACAGCAGCACCTCCTCGGCGCTCTTGGCCGACGGGTCGCCCCGATACGCGGCGCGGATGTCGCTCGCGAGGAGCTCATAGATGCGCGGCAGCGCCGCGGCGAAGCCGCCGACGATGCGCGACGCCGTCGTCTCGATCCCGGCGTCGGCACCGGCAGCGGCGCCGATCGTGAAGCGCAGCTCGCGCCGCACCTGCTCGGCGAGGTCGCGCAGCGCCTCGCTCAGGTTGAAGCCGACGAAGTAATCGACTCCGGCCTCGAAATCGTCGTGAGCCCCGCGGTGCCGCGGAAACAAGCTCGCGTGAAGTCGCTCGACGATGGCCTCGACGGCGGCGGGCGAGGGCAGATCGCGCGTGTGGACGGGTTGAGCGCCCGCTCCGCGCGCGGCGCGCCGTGCTCCGCGCAGCTCGCCGACCAGTCGTCCAAGATTGAGGAGAGCGGTTGGACTGCTGCCGCGGCTGGGAACCTGTGACAGCGGACTTGCCTTGTCGCCGGCCTGGTCGGCCTTGATCTCCAAACTCGTCAAGCGCCCCTCCGATGGCTGCTTCCGTTACCCGGTGTCGCCAATCCCCGTGTCACTGCGTGCGTTTGGTGACGATCTGGTCGTAGATGCCGCCGTCGGCGAAATGCTCTTTCTGCAATTTCGCCCAGCTCCCGAGCAGCTCCTCGGCCTTGAAGGTGCGGATGTCGGGGAACTGGCCGGCATTGGCCTTGAGGATCGCCGCGTCGCGCGGCCGGAAGTGGTGCTTGGCGATGATCCTCTGGCCTTCCTCGCTGAAGAGGAAATCGAGGTAGCCCTTGGCGAGGGCGAGCGTGCCGCGCTTCTCCGCCACCGGCTCAACGACGGCGACCGGAGGGGCCGCCTCGATGCTGAGCGAGGGATAGACGACATCGAAGGTGTCGCCGAACTCGCCGGCAATGAGCGCCGTCTCGTTCTCGAACGTCACGAGGACATCGCCGATGGCGCGCTGCGTGAACGTCGTCGTCGCGCCGCGCCCGCCGCCGTCGAAGAGCGGCACGCGGGCAAAGAGGGACGCCACGAACTCGCGTGCCTTGTCCGCGCTCTTCGTCTTCTCGAGCGCGTAACCCCACGCCGCGAGATAGGTGTAGCGGCCGTTGCCCGAGGTCTTGGGGTTCGGGATCACGACCTCTATCCCCGGCTTCACCAGGTCATCCCAATCCTTGATGCCCTTGGGATTGCCCTTGCGCACGAGAAATATCGACGTCGTCGTGTAGGGGGCCGCGCCGTGAGGAAACTTCTCGCGCCAATCGGCGCCGATGAGACCCTTTTCGGCGAGAAAGTCGAGATCGGTCGGCTGATTGAACGTCACGACGTCGGCCTCGAGGCCGTTGGCGACGGCAAGCGCCTGCTTCGTCGAGCCGCCGTGAGACTGGTTGACGGTGACGTCCGCGCCCTTCGCTTTCTTCCAGGCCGCGGAGAACGCCGGGTTGATGTCCTTGTAGAGCTCGCGCGAGACGTCGTAGGAGGCGTTGAGAATGGTCGTGTCCGCGAGCGCCGCGGCGGCGGCGAGCTGCAATGATGCAATCATTCCTGCTCGTGAGATGAGGCGCGCGAAAGTCATGATGTCCATCCCTTCTGAGTGAACAGGATTGTAATGATAGAGACCGACTTATCGATTTGAACCAAGAAGAAATGCTGAGTAATTCAGCGCTTTTCATATTGAGAGCGAAAAAAGCAGCCGGCTTTCGCGGGAAAGCCGGCTTGCAAGGTCTGCTGGGACTAGGAGACACACTACGATCGTGATCTAGAGCTCCGGGGTGAAGGTTCCGATATAGACCGTCTCCTCCTTCGAAGCGTCGAGCCTTTCGGGAGGTGGACCCTGGGGACGGCCGCCCGGCTTGCGGACGCCCGCCAGCTCGCCCTCGAGGTCCGCCGGCGGCGTCTTCGACCTGCGCAGGGGCGCCAGGAAAGGCAGGAATGGAATGCGAAAGAGCTTACTCATGGTCCGGCTCCAGCCGATACTCTTGATCGACGAGACCAAGAAAGCGCTCGACGCCGCGCGCCGTCAAACAAGAAGAATTGCGATGCTTTGCAGGTGGCAAGCGCCCACGCTTCGCGACAGTGTCAATTTGCGGTCCCGCCAATCCAGCAACACGGCATAAGCAAAGCAGAATTTGATTATTCGTCCCGGCTCCGGCCGCCGCTATCGTGCCGACTCGCGACCAATATGACGGAGCACGCTCTCGTCGGGTGGGCGCGCGAGGCCGCGTCAACCGGCGACCGCAAAGGAGGCTGTCGTGAATTTTCAGCAGCTCCGCATCATTCGCGAGACGGTCCGCCACAACTTCAATCTGACGGAGGCGGCCCACGCGCTCCTCACCTCGCAGTCGGGAGTGAGCAAGCATATCCGCGATCTCGAGGAGGAGCTTGGCGTCGAGATCTTCATTCGCCGCGGCAAGCGGCTCTTGGGATTGACCGAGCCGGGTCGCGAGGTTGCGGGGCTCGTCGAGCGCATGCTGCTCGATGCCGACAACATGGCCCGGGTCGCCTCGCAATTCTCCGGCAGCGACGCAGGCACGCTCACGGTCGCGACCACCCACACGCAAGCGCGCTATGCCTTGCCGCCGGTCATCGCGAAGTTCAAGCAGGCGTTTCCGGGCGTGAGACTGATCCTGCACCAGGCGAGCCCCAAGGAGATCGCCGCGATCCTGCTCGAGGGGCAGGCCGACGTCGGGATAGCGACCGACACGCTCGAGGACAATCCGGGCATCGCAACCTTCCCCTGGTATTCCTGGGAGCACGCCGTCGTCGTGCCGAAGAACCATCCGCTCAAGAAGCCGAAGAAGCTTTCGCTCGAGATCGTGGCCGAATGGCCGATCATTACCTATGACGAAGGGCTCACGGGGCGCTCGCGCATCGACGAGGCCTTCGAGCGGGCGGGCATCGTCCCCGACGTGGCCATGTCGGCTCTCGATGCCGACGTAATCAAGGACTATGTCGATCTCGGCCTCGGCATCGGCATCATCGCCTCGATGGCCTTCGCTCCCGTTCGCGATCCGGGGCTCGACCTTCTTGATTGTGCGCACCTCTTCGAGAAGAGCACGTCGAGCATAGCCGTGCGGCGCGGCCGGTTTCTGCGCAAGTACGTGTACCGGTTCATCGAGCTTTGCGCGCCGGCCCTCACCGAGCAAGTCATTCGCGCGAGCGACTCGCAGCGGCAGGCAAGCACTCCCGAGCATTAGGCGCTCGGACCTGCGCGCGTTGCAATGCTTAGCAATTAATCGAATTGGACAGCTGAGCGCGAGACGCTAGCGTCGTGTGTCGCCGATGAATTAAACCAAGCCCTTGCCATGAACGCTCTCCTCCTTCTCGCCGTCGTCGCGGCCGCCATCGTCGTCGGCTGGCTTGCGCTCGCCCGGATATTGGACGGGGTGGACTGACGTGACGTCGATCGCGCATGCTTCAGAAGCAAGCGAGCTAAGCTCATGAGAATTTCTTCGTTCCTATGGCTGCAGCATCTTCCTAGGCTGGACTTTGAGGAAGAGCCGACTGGAGACGGGTGTCGGCAACGTCGACTTTGGAGCGAGGTGCCCCATGAGTACGACCCTTATCGTGCCAGGCGTGGGCGGCAGCGGCCCCGACCACTGGCAGTCCTGGTTTCAGCAGGTTGTTCCGGAAACCCGCCGCGTCACCCAGAAGGACTGGGGCAGACCGAACCTCTATCAATGGGCGGCAAGAATTCGCCGGTACATAGACCGGGAGCGAGACCCGGTCTGGATCGTCGCACACGGCTTCGGCTGCCTCGCCGCGATCGAAGCGGCGGCGGGCTATGCCGGATGCGTTGCAGGCGCCATGCTGGTCGCTCCGCGCGACCCCTACCAGAACCTCCATCCCTCGTCGCTCCCGCCGCAGCCGCTCGAATTTCCGAGCGCCTTGGTTGCGAGCAGCAACGACCCCGTCACGCGGATCGATAAAGCAGAGTTCTGGGCCGATTTCTGGAGCAGCCGTTTCATCGATATCGGCGCGGCGGGCCATATCAACGAGGAGGCCGGGATGGGTCCGTGGCCGGAGGGTCTCGAAATCTTCGAGAGCCTGCGGCGAGGGCCGGAGATCGGCTCGATCCTCGGCGCGGACGAGTTTCGCGCCCATGCGGCGCGCGCCCTTTAACGCCTGTGTTCTTTCCGAGGCAAGGGAATAGGCGCGCGGGAATATGGTTTTCTAATTTAATTAGTTTGGAAGGCTGCACTGACGGTCTAGCGTCTACGCGATCGCAACGCATCGAAGAGACTGCCCCCGTGGCGTCTGCTCATCGTCCCCTTAGCCTCCTACTGCAGACAGATGGTGCGTCAACGCCGACTACCGGTTGGGGCCAACAGCAGAAGAATCAGAACGCCAGTGCTATATTCAATCCCGCAATCAATCGCTCGCGGACGCCTTTATCCCTGAAAGGCTCGTGCGACGCGCCCAGCAGCCAATCTGGATCAGGCCCCCGTTGCCGGAAAGGCGTGAGAATAGACTTTGCCCGTTCGACAAGCCCGAGGTGGCCACAAGACGCAAGAGCATACATGGTGTCCCAGGCAAATTCTAAGAGAGGCTCGGTGCCTACCAGCGCCTCCGCGTAGCGCCCCTCGGCGAACGCCAGCAAGCCGGCAAATTCGCCAAACCATAGCGGTGGAAGCGGTTCGAGTTTCCGCCCCAGATCCAGCAATGCATGCGCCTCTGTTCCCTTGCCATCATAAGTCAACGCAAGGGCCCGGTTTACCAGCACCGCTGGATCACCCGGATTCAACGCGATGGATCGCTTGCTGACATCCAGCGCGGCATCGAGATTGCCGACGCAGAGAAGCGCATAGGCGTGGATGGCGTGGCTCATTGCATTGAACGGATCGATGGCGATTGCCTCTGCCGTAAGCATCAATCCCTTGATGGCGTATTCTTCGGCAAAGTCCTCACTCCAAGTTACGCAATAGGAGGCACCCAGCCAGGCAAAGGCCTCCGCGTTGCCCGGATCGAGCGCTACAGCACGCTCAAAGCACTGCAGTGCTGCGCGATTATCGGCGCGGGTCACTTTTCTGAAGTGCCAATAGCCTCGCAGCATATGTTCGTAGCTCGAAAGGCTTGCAGGCGGGCGGCGTGCGTTCCGAAAGTTGATCTCCACGTCAAGCTGCCGCGGAATAGCTGCCGCAACTAGCTCGCTGATTTCATCCTGAAGGCTGAAAAATTCGGAGATGGGCCGGTCATAGCGCTCGACCCAGATGGCTTCCTCGCTTCTCGCGTCGGTAAGGCGCAACGCAATGCGGATACGCCCCTCGGAGCGGCGCACGCTTCCGGTAACTACAAAGTCAGCCTTCAATGTTTCACGTACGGCTGAGAAGTCGGGCGTCGCCCCGCGAAAGGCGGCCGACGAATGCTTGCCGATCACCGCGAACTTGCGGAAGCGTGCCAGACGGTCGGTGATCTCGCCGGCGATTCCGTCGCCGAAATATTGCTGGTCCGCATCGCTGCTGAGGTTCTCGAAAGGCAGCACAACGATGATGGGTTTGCCTTCCAGCGTCGGGAGATGACTTGCAGCCGGCGCGCTCCCGACCGGCAACGGATGAGGGCCGGCATATTGTAGCCGCGGCCCTGGACCGTGACGATCATGTCGGGTCCCAGAGCCTTGCGTAGCGCCGAAATGTGGACCTGCAGCGTGTTCTCCTCTACGGCCACGCCGGGCCAGACAGAATCCAGAATTGCAGACTTGCCGATCAGTTCATTGGGCTTGTCGAGCAACACAGTCAGGATGTCGAATGAACGGCTTGAGAGTTCCACGGGGCCATTGGGTCCGAGTAGCTGCCGTTCCTGCCGCTTGAAGCGGTATTTTCCGAATTCCAGGTCCATGCAGAAAGCTGCCTCCCAGAACGCATTCACGATAGCCCAACTGGGCCTTCAAAGCGAACTTCAGCATTCTTCAGAACTCTTCAGGCCCTCCCCAAGGACCTGCGCGGCCGCAGGTGTCATTCTGGACTTCTCAATAATTGGAGGACGCCATGAAAAACCTTGTAAACGTTGCCCCACTCAGCATCCGCCTCCCGCGCCTGCCTCGCGTAAGCTTCCCATTGCTAGGCATCGGTGCCACGATCAACGGTGTGTCCGCAAGCATCCGAAGAGCTATCTGTCTCCTTGAGCCGTTCACCGTTCACCAGCGACCGCCCGTAAGGTTCACTGAAGACGGCCGCGATCCCAATTGGTGAATTGCTATGGGCTACGGGAGTAGTGTCGGCGGAACTCCAAGGAAGGAGCACGAGATGAGCGAAAATGCCGAGAGCGCGGTCCTCGCGGGGGGCTGCTTCTGGATCATGCAGCAGCTGCTTCGCGACCGCGACGGGGTGATCTCCACCCGCGTGGGCTGGATCGGCGGGGAGAACGAGAACCCGACCCAGGAGAACAACGTCGGTCATGCCGAGGCGGTCGAGGTCACCTTCGATCCGGACCGCCTCTCCTACCGAGAGCTGCTCGAGTACTTCTTCATGGTCCACCGACCCGATCTCGGCGAGGACGTCGTCGGGACCGGCTACCGCTCGGAGATCTTCCACGCGAGCGAGGAGCAGCGTGTGGTCGCCGAGGAGACCATCCGCGACGTCGACGCATCCGGCCATTGGCCCGGCAGGGTGGTGACCCGCGTCAGCGAGGCCGGCCGTTTCTGGGAGGACGCCCCCGAGGAACAGGACTACCTCCAGCGCTTTCCGGTCGGCTGCCCGGCGCCCTTCCCGCGGCAGGGCGAGCCGGCTACGGCTTCCTGAACCGCGCGAAGTAGCCGCGCGCGCCCTTTAACGCCTGTGTTCTTTCCGAGGCAAGGGAATAGGCGCGCGGGAATATGGTTTTCTAATTTAATTGGTTTGGAAGGCTGCACTGACGGTCTAGCGTCTACGCGATCGCAACGTATCGAAGAGACTGCCCCCGTGCCCATCGCCACTCTGTGCTCCTGGTCCGCCCTTGCCATCAGCGTCGTGCTGATCGCCTACGTCTGTATAGGCGTCTGAGCACGGATCCTGCGGCGCCCGACCGCGCGCCCAGTCATCAATCCAGTCCGCTTCAAGTTCGATCCTTGCTGCCTTTGACCGGCGGCAAGGCCGCCGTGCGGTCGGCGGGCAGAGGCACCGGCTGCGATGCCGGCAAGAAGAAGAAAGTTGGAAAAGGGGGAACGCGCCCAATTACCGGCCCGGCTGGAGCGGGCCATCGAAACAATGGGTGCACCGATGATCGAGCTGCTTCTTGTTGCCTGCCTCGCCGACGATCCCTCCCGTTGCAAGGACGTCGGCCTCGCCTACTCCGGCGAAAGCCTCACGCCGATGCAATGCTTGATGCAGGCCCAGCCCGAGATCGCGAGGTGGGTCGAGGAGCATCCGCGATGGCAGGTGCGCCGCTGGAGCTGTCGGCCCGCGGGCCAGTTCGCGAAGACCTAGCGCTGGTGCTTGTTACCGAGCGTGCGAAGCTTGGATGGAGGCGTGACCTGTCTCAATTCACTGAGAGCGGTTGAGAGCGCCCAGCCGGATGATTGCGCCCTTGGCCAGCTCTTGAGCGAGATCGACGACAGCCGCCTGCGGCGACGTTTCCGCGAGGCGCAGGTAGACCTCGGCAAGGTATTCCGAGATTGCGGCGACGTCGTCGCTGCGGGGCGCCGGTGGGCTTGCTGCCGCCACTTGAGGGTTGCCCTTGGCTTGCAGGGCCTCGGCTTGCAGGGCCTCTAGCTTCCGAGCTGCCTCCCGGGAGGCCGCCGCGAGAGTGCTTGCCAATACGTCCCCGCCTGCCGTGCATTGCGGCCGAAGCTCGATGAGATCCGCAAGTTGCCGTTCGGTGGTTGCGATCGAGCCGAGAGTGATTTTTGTCTCTGGCCAACCGATTTCCGCCCGCTCGGCATGGAATGCTTTGCGTCGCTCTCGGCGCAAGAGGGACACGTGCTCCAGCTCTTCGAGCGCCATGCTTTCCGCCGCGTCCTTCACCTCGGCCGTGTCCGCGTGCGCCGCTACGTAGCTCCAGAACGCAAACGCACGCTCCCCGTGACGGACTGCGGACGCAAGCGCCCTATAGGGTGTCATGAGCTTGGACCCCGCGACCTCGCCGGGCGGCGCATCAAACGTATCCGGAATGGGCCAAGGAGCCTCACTGGGGACGTTTTCACCTCGGCGATCGGCCCACTCCTCAACCTGGCGCACATGGCCCATCTCGGTCTTGGCCAGGCGATCGAAGATGTCGGCCAAGGCACCCGCGCCCTGTTGACGGAGCCGTCGAGCGATCTCAGAATAGCGGGCTGCGGCATCCGCTTCCATTGAGCGCGCCAGAGCGAAGAACTCGCTCATGGTCCGTACTCTGCCTGCGGGTTCCGCTTTCAAAGAGGCCATCCGCATCTACCCCTGCCAGATTGGTCCAACAAGCCGCACCAGACGTTGCGCCGGATCAATTCGAGAAAGGTGGAGAATGGCCATAATCCCAACGGTAACATGAGAGGTGCCGCTTGTCCGCGAGATCAGGCCTTTGTAGCCGCGGAGTTCTGGCCGCCGTTACCCTCGTTGCCTCGACCGTTGTCGCAACCGGCCAGTCGAGGCTCGCGGAGTTTGCGGCGAGGGCAAAGCCTCAAGAGTTTTTTCCGCAGGCATCGAGGGTCGGAGATCCACAGGGAGATCCTCCTATCCTGCCCGTCTACGCAGGCGACAGCCTTCTGGGCTACATCTACCTCAATTCCGATTTCACGGGCTCCGTCGGCTATTCCGGCAAGCCGGTGCATATGCTCGTGGGCATCGACACCCGGGGCGTGATAGCGGGATTCAAGCTCGTCGAGCACAAGGAGCCGATAGTCCTGGTCGGTGTTCCTGAACGGCGCGTCGTCGAAGCGCTGAATAAGCTTATCGGGACCAACATCGGCCCGATCGCTTCCGGCAAGGAGCGCGCCCCTCAGCCAGATATCGTGAGCGGAGCCACCGTCACCGTACTGGTCATGGCCGACAGCGTCGTCCGCTCCGCGGTTCGCCTGGTGCGAGCGGACGGATTTCGGCCGGGCAGGCCGATCAGCGAGCCGCGCAAAATCGCACGGTCATGCAAGACCGTCGACATGGCGCAGGTCCGAGGCCCGCGATTGGCAAAGCCTTCTTGGCGACGGCTCCGTGCGCCGCCTCAGGCTCACGCTCGCCGAGATCAATCAGGCCTTCGAGAAGTCCGGCAACAAGGAGGCTGCCGAGCACCCGGAGATCGGCAATCCGGACGACACCTTCATCGATCTCTATGTGGCGCTCGGCGAGCGTTCCCGCCGATCGGCAGAAGCCTTCTGGGCGAAGCCGGCTACGAGCGCCTTCGCGGTCAGCTGAAGCCCGGCCAGCAGGCGATTCTGATCGGCGGCGAGGGCAGGTATTCCTTCAAAGGCTCGGGCTACGTCCGCGGCGGCATCTTCGACCGCATCGAGCTCGAGCAGGAGGGCTCGGGCATCACGGTTTCAGGGACCGCAATCACGAGCGCCTTGGCGCGATCGCAGGCCGCGGGCGCGCCTGCGTTGCCGGAGATCGGCCTCTTTACGGTTCCCGACGACTTCAGCCTCGATCCGACCGAGCCCTGGGAGATCGAGCTTTTGGTGCAGCGTGCGACCGGCGCGCGCGAGAAGGCATTTCTCGAGTTCAATCTCAACTACACGCTGCCGGAGCGGTACCTCAAACGGGAAGCCGGCCCCCGTCGCGGCGGCCGAGCGCCGTCAGACCCAAGACCGCGCAGGCTCGAGCCATTGCCGTCGAATACCGACGCCGCGGGTGAGCCCGGTGAGGAACCGCTCTGGAAGCAGATGTGGCGACGCAATGCGGTGTCGGTCGCCATCACCGGGCTCGCCATCGTCGCGCTGACGGGGATTTTCTTCTTCCAGAACGCGCTCGTGCGCCGGCCGTCGTCTACACCTGGGTCCGGCGCGGCTTTCTCCTTTTCACGCTGGTCTGGCTCGGCTGGTACGCGAACGCGCAGCTCTCCGTCGTCAACGTCCTGACGTTCACGAATGCGCTCGTGACCGGCTTCAGCTGGGATTACTTTCTGACGGCACCGCTGATCTTCATCCTCTGGTCGTCGGTTGCGATCTCGCTTCTGTTCTGGGGACGCGGACCTTTCTGCGGCTGGCTCTGCCCGTTCGGCGCGCTGCAGGAGCTGACCAACTCCGCCGCCAAGGCGTTGGGCGTGCCGCAGCTGCGCGTTGCCTGGGATCTGCACGAGCGCCTGTGGCCGATCAAGTACATCATCTTCCTTGGCTTGTTCGGCATGTCGCTCTACTCGCTCGCCGCCGCCGAGCAGCTCGCCGAGATCGAGCCGTTCAAGACGGCGATCATCTTGAAGTTCGTCCGCGACTGGCCATTCGTCTTGTTCGCCGTGGCGCTGCTGGTCGGCCGGGCTCTTCGTCGAGCGCTTCTTCTGCCGCTACCTGTGTCCACTCGGCGCCGCACTGGCGATCCCGGGCCGCCTGCGGATGTTCGAATGGCTGCGACGCTGGCCCGAATGCGGCTCGCCCTGCCAGCGCTGCGCCAACGAGTGCCCGGTGCAGTCGATCCACCCCGAGGGGCATATCAATGTCAACGAATGCATCTACTGCATGCACTGCCAGGAGCTGTACCGGGACGACCAGCGATGCCCGCACATGATCCAGGTGCGTCTGAAACGGGAGAAGCGCGAGATCCTCTCTTCGCCATCGATGAGAGGCAATGCGGCGGGACCGGCAAAACCGCTCATAAGCTATATCGGCAAGATCGTACGAAGGTTGGACAGAGAAGAACGCGCCTGTTGGGCGCCAAGGAGGTTCTGATGGAAAGCAATGACGAAACCAAGGGTCTAAGCCGGCGCGATATGCTCGGCAGGACCACGGTCATAGCCGCCGCCGGCGTGACTGGTGTGGCTGGCGGTCTCGGGGTTGCACAGCTCAACGGCGGCACTGAAGCCGCGGCGCAAACGGCACCGAGGTCCAAGCCCACACGGGCGATCCGAGGTCGCACCTGGTGAGCTCGACGAATACTATGTTTTCTCCTCGAGCGGCCAGAGCGGCGAGGTGCGCATTCTCGGCCTCCCGTCGATGCGCGAGTTGATGCGCGTGCCGGTGTTCAACCGCTGCAGCGCCACGGGATGGGGGCTGACCAACGAGAGCCTGAAAGTACTGACCGGAGGGCCTCACTCCGGAAGCGCGCGAGTTTCTCAAGAACCGCGGCGGCGTCTATCACGAACGGCGATCTGCATCACCCGCACCCGTCCTTCACCGACGGGACCTACGACGGCCGCTATCTCTTCGTCAACGACAAGGCGAACACGCGGGTCGCGCGCATACGGCTCGACATCATGAAGTGCGACAAGATCATTCAGCTGCCGAACCAGGCGACGGTTCACGGCCTGCGCGTGCAGAAATATCCGAGGACCGGCTACGTCTTCTGCAACGGCGAGGATCGCGTGCCGATTCCCAACGACGGCAAGATCCTCGACGATCCAAAGACAGTACGGGTCGCTGTTCACGGCGGTCGACGGCGACACCATGAAGGTCGCCTGGCAGATCCGCGTCGACGGCAACCTCGACAACGTCGATGCCGACTATCAGGGCAAGTACGCGTGGTCCACCTGCTACAATTCGGAGGAGGGCGTCAACGCTCGCCGAGATGATAGCCAAGGAGCAGGACTGGGTCGTCATCTTCAACCTGCAAGCGCATCGAGGAGGCGGTCAAGAAGGGGGAATTCGAGGACATCGGCGGCGTCCCTGTCCTCGATGGGAAGCACGGGTCACCTCTCACCCGTTACGTGCCGGTCGGGAACAGCCCGCATGGCATCAATACCGCGCCCGACGGCATCCATTTCGTGGCCAACGGCAAGCTCTCGCCCACGGTGACCGTGTTCGATGCCCGCAAGCTCGACGATCTGTTCGATGACAAGATCAAGCCTCGCGACGTGGTGGTGGCCGAACCCGAACTGGGACTCGGGCCCCTGCACACCGCCTACGACGGCAAGGGCAATGCCTATACGACGCTGTTCCTCGACAGCCAGGTCTGCAAGTGGAACATCGACCTCGCGAAACGCGCCTTCAAAGGCGAAAAGGTCAACCCGATCCTGCAGAAGATCGACGTCCACTATCAGCCCGGCCACAACCACTCCTCCATGGGTCAGACCAAGGAGGCGGACGGGAAATGGCTCATCTCCCTCAACAAGTTCTCGAAGGATCGCTTCCTCAACGTCGGTCCGCTCAAGCCCGAGAACGACCAGCTGATCGACATCTCCGGCGACCAGATGGTGCTTGTCCACGACGGTCCGACCTTCGCCGAGCCTCATGACGCCACCATCGTGCACCGCTCGAAGATCAATCCTCTTCACGTCTGGAAGCGCGACGACCCGTTCTTCGCGGATGCCGTCAAGCAGGCCAAGGCCGATGGGGTCAAGCTCGAGGCGGACGACAAGGTGATCCGCGACGGCAACAAGGTGCGCGTCTACATGACGTCGACGGCGCCTGCATTCGGTCTTTCAAGCTTTACCGTGAAGCAGGGCGACGAGGTGACGGTCTTCGTCACCAACCTCGACGACGTCGAGGACCTGACGCACGGCTTCGCCATCGTGAACTACGGCGTCAACATGGAGATCGGGCCGCAGCAGACATCGTCCGTGACGTTCACGGCCGATCGGGCCGGCGTCTACTGGTACTATTGCTCCTGGTTCTGCCACGCCATGCACATGGAGATGCAGGGCCGAATGTTGGTCGAGCCGCGGAGCGTTTGAGCAGATGCTCGCTGGCCGCACCATTCTACGCCTGACGTGGGCGGCGGCGCTGGCTGCCGCCCTCGCCGTACCCGCCTTTGCGGGCCGCGTGGTGGTGCCGCCCGGGGTCGAGGACGTGCAGGCAATCATCGACAGGTCCATAGACGGCGACGTCATCGTCCTCGAAGGCGAGCATCGCGGACCTGTCCGCATCGAGCGCACGCATCACGCTCGAGGGCGGCGCCGGCGCGGTCCTGATGGGGCGTAGCCAGGGCAGCGTCATTACTGTTTCCGCCCCCGGCGCGATCGTCCGTAGGCTCACCATTCGAGGCTCAGGCAAAGACCTCGAGACGATGGATGCCGGCGTCTTCGTCGAACAAAGCGCTTCCGGCGCGGTCATCGAAGACAACACGATCGAGGGCAACCTCTACGGCATCTACCTGCATGGGGCCGAGAACTCAATTGCGCGAGGCAACACGATCGTCGGTCAGGAAGAAGGGAGGGTCAACGAGGCCGGCAATGGCGTGTCGGTGTGGAATGCGCCGGGCGCGCAGGTTCTCGATAACGACTTCCGCTTCGGTCGTGATGGCATTTTCGTGATCGCCAGCAAGCGCAACGTCTTCAGCGGCAATCGCTTCCGCGACGTGCGTTTCGCGGTCCACTACATGTACACGAACGAAAGCGAGGTCAGCCGCAACGTCTCCGTCGGCAACACGGTCGGCTACGCCATCATGTACTCTCACCACCTCGTGGTGCGCGATAACCTTTCGGACGGCGACCGCAATCACGGCCTCTTGTTCAACTTCGCCAACGGCTCGGAGATCACCGGCAACAAGGTCCTCGGCCGGCTTCAACCCGCCACGCGGTGGGCGAGCCCCGGCCTGCGATTCAAGGAGGCGCGAGAGCATGGTCTGCCGGTCGACGAGACGCCGCTGACGCTCGCCGCCGGCGCCCGCAACGGGCCCGAGAAGTGCGTGTTCATCTATAATGCCAACAAGAACAAGTTCCGCGACAACTGGTTCGAGGGCTGCGAGATCGGCGTGCATTTCACGGCCGGCTCCGAGGGCAACGAGATCGTCGGCAACGCCTTCGTGAAGAACCGCAACCAGGTGAAGTACGTTGGCAGCCGCTATCTCGACTGGTCGAAGGACGGTCGCGGCAACTTCTGGAGCGATAATCCTGCCTTTGACCTCAACGGCGACGGAATCGGCGACACGGCCTACCGGCCAAACGACGTCGTCGACAAGGTGCTTTGGACAGCGCCCCAGGCCAAGGTGCTGATCAACAGCCCGGCGGTGCAGATCATACGATGGGCGCAGGCTCAGTTCCCGGCTCTGCTTCCAGGTGGAGTGGTGGACAGCCACCCGTTGATGGCGGCGCGCGCGCCGCGCGCAGAAGGCGAAGGGGCCCGGCCGTGACGGCGATCGTGCAGATCGAGCGCGCCACGAAACGCTACGGCGCGATCGAGGCCGTGCGCGATGTGTCGCTCGCTCTGGAGCCCGGCGAGACGGTCGCCCTCGTGGGTCACAACGGGGCGGGCAAGACCACGCTCTTGAAGCTTATGCTCGGGCTCGCCCATCCAACGGCGGGAACTATCCGCGTCCTCGGCGAGGATCCGGCGGCCGGAGAGTTCGTGGCCCGGCGCCGGCTCGGCTATCTGCCGGAGAGTGTCTCGTTCAACGCCGCGCTGACCGGCCGCGAGGTGCTGTCCTTCTACGCGCGCCTCAAGGACGAGCCGGTAGCCAAGACGCTCGAGCTGCTTGACCGCGTCGGGCTTGCCGCGGCCTCGGCGCGGCGCATCGGCACCTATTCGAAGGGCATGCGCCAGCGGCTCGGCCTGGCCCAGGCGTTGATCGGGGAGCCAAGACTTCTGCTTCTCGACGAGCCAACCACCGGCCTCGATCCCGCGTTGCGCCTCGATTTCTACGAGATCGTGCAGGAGCTGCGGAATGGAGGCGCAACCGTCGTGCTGTCGTCGCATGCGCTCACCGAGCTCGAGGAGCGCACGGAGCGCGTCGTCATCATGAGCCAGGGGCGCGTCGTGGCCAACGGAACACTCGACGATTTGCGCCGCGTCGCCGAGCTGCCGACGAAGATCCGCTTTAAGGTCGCTCCTGGTCAGGCCGCCAGGCTTTCGAGCCTCGTCGGCCCGGTCGCCAACTGGCGCGAGGTCAATGGCCACGTGATCGAGTTCGACGCCAACCCGAACGAGAAGATCGAGCTGATCCGGCGCGCGACCGGCGCCGGCAGCCCGGCCGAGGACGTCGCCATCGTCCCGCCGACTCTCGACGAGCTTTACGCGCACTTCCTGCGCACCCGCGAGGCGATCGAATGAGGAACATTCTCTTGATCGCGGGCAAGGAGATCCAGGAGGGCCTGCGCAACAGATGGGTCCTTGCGATGACGATGCTGCTCGCAGCCCTCGCCCTCACGCTGACGTTCCTCGGCAGCGCACCGACAGGGAATGTGGGCGTGCGGGCGCTCGACGTCGTCATCGTAAGCCTGTCGAGCCTCACCATCTTCCTGCTGCCGCTCGTCGCCCTCCTGATCTCTCATGACGCCATCGTAGGCGAGATGGAGCGGGGGACGATGTTGCTGCTGCTCAGCTATCCGGTGAGCCGCAGGCAGGTCGTATTCGGCAAGTTCGTCGGCCACCTGGCCATTCTCGCCTTCGCGACCGTCCTCGGTTACGGCGCGGCGGCCCTCGCGCTCGCGGCCACGGGAGCCTCTATTGACGGCGAAAGCTGGCGGGCGTTCGGGAGCATGATTGCGACCTCGATCCTGCTCGGCGCTGTCTTTATCGCCATCGGCTATCTTGTCAGCTCTCTTGTGCGCGAGCGGGCGACCGCGGCAGGCATCGCCATAGGAATCTGGCTCCTGCTCGTCGTCATCTTCGACATGGCGCTGTTGGGGGTTCTCGTCGTCGACCAGGGCCGGCTAATTTCGGCTAAGGTCTTGAACGGACCTCCTGCTGCTCAATCCGACGGATGTCTATCGCGTGCTCAACCTCGCCGGAGCGGCGAACGTCAGCACGTTCTCCGGTATGTCCGGCCTCGCCGATACGATCACGCTCAGTCCGATGGCGCTTCTGGCGGCGCTTGGCGCTTGGACGCTTGTGCCGCTGGCGCTGGCGACCTTCGCCTTTTCCCGGAGAGAAGTGTGAAACGCATTTTGTCTCTCGCCGCGCTCGTTTCACTGCTCGCACTCTCGGCGTGCGGCGATGAGCGGTCGGCATCGGTCCCCCAGCCGCATAAGCTCACGGCTGACGCGGTCG
>CAVOUC010000013.1:0-170145 GCA_963699485.1 uncultured Alphaproteobacteria bacterium
CCTGAGGGTGAGGGCGCGACGCTTGAATTCGACGGCCGCGTTAACGGTCGTGAAAGGGCTCAATCGTGAAGGATGAGCAATGACCGTTGATCTCGATTCGGAAATCGCTGCTGACGAGGCGCTAGAGGATCACGCGCCGGCCGTTGACCTTCCGCCCGACCCTGGCATTAGTCGGGCCGTCCTCATTCTGCGCTCGGCTGGGATCGAGACGCTTAAAATCTTGCGAAGGGGGCCATGGCCACGCCTTCCCGGAGGCCGACCATCAAATTCTCGGGCGGCGCTTCTCGCCTTTAGGGCCTTTGGGCATTTGATGCCTCTTTCTTTGCGATCAGTCCCTCTAGCTTAGAGAGCTCAGTCAAAATGTCTGCCATCTCGCTCTTCGTTATATCGATCTTCTCCTCGCCTTGGGTTTGGCTGACTGAGAGCACGCCGATCGCTAGGAGATCGTAGCGCTTGATCAGCCAAACGCGGTGGGCCCTGGCCCAGCTTAGCACCTCTTCCATCTGAACGCTCCCCATGCTTTGCGCTAAGCATAGCAGGCGGGCGGGTTCACCGATCGACTTTCTCCCTCTTCGCGTCTCCCCACCCCCGCCCCCTCCCCGCGAGGGACGCGCCCGCCTTCGAAGCGGGACGCGAGAGAGAGCATGTCCTCGTCGCCGTAGGCAGCTTCCAGCTCGGCGAGCGCGCCGAGGGTCAGGCAGAGACGAAACGTCTAGCCGTCGAGGCTCGCCTCGATCTCGCGCGATGACGATTGGCCATGGCTATCTCTCCCAGGGCCGGGGTAGTGAGCCCCTCACCCTAACCCCTCTCCCATGCGCAAGTGCGCATGGGAGAGGGAAGTTGTGATTTGTCAGGTTTGTCTTGACAACCGCGTTGCGTCAGGGAATCCTTGACGTCCTTGGAAGGAGATACCTCATGGCGCGCGCGCTCAGATGCTCGTTCTGCGGCAAGGATGCCAGTCAAGTCGGCCGCCTTCTCGCGGGTCCCAAGGTTCACATCTGCGATGCCTGCATCGGGGTTTGCGTCAAGATCCTCGACGCGGTGCCGCCCGCTTTCGCCGACGGCTGGAGGTCCATGAGCGATGAGCTGTTGCTCGGAGCGCTGAAGCCGACCGAGGCGACCGTTGATGGCACGCGCGCCGTGCTCCAGGCGCAGGTCGAGGAGCTGCGCCGCCGCTCCGTCAGCTGGGACGCCATCGGCGGCGCGCTCGGCATCTCGCGCCAGGCAGCCTGGGAGCGCTTCTCGTGAGCGGACACCCGCAGGGACAACACACCGTGCTCATTAGGCAAGCGACGGCGCAGGATGCGGATGCCATCTGGCAACTTCTAGAGCCCGTCCTGCGGTCCGGGGAAACCTACGCCCTCGACCCTGACACCGACCGGGAGGATGCCCTTGCCTACTGGACGGGAGGGGATCGAATAACGTTCGTCGCCGAGCTCGAGGGCCGACCGGCGGGCACCTATTCTCTGCGAGCCAACAATGCCGGTGGAGGCTCTCACATCGCCAACTGCGCGTACGTCACGGCAGTGGATCTGCAAGGCCGCGGCATTGCCCGTGCGATGTGCCTCCATTCATTGGACGAGGCGCGCAGGCGCGGTTTCCTCGGCATACAATTCAATTTCGTCATCGCCAGCAACGAGCGCGCCGTGCGGCTCTGGAAAAGTCTAGGCTTCGACGTCGTGGGCCGCCTGCCGGGTGCCTTCCGACATCCTCGGCTTGGATATGTCGATGCGTTCATCATGTATCGCAGTCTCGCGACCTGCACTTAAGCCGCGGCGAAGGTGAGCTCGCCCGCGCTCGAAAGCGCGAGATCGAAGGCAACCTCGGCGGCGTGGCGCCCCGTGAGCTCGAACGAGGAGATCTGGTGGAACGGCCCCTCGACGGTGCCGGAGTCGGGAATGATCGCCTGCCAGTCCGACCACTGATGTTGAGCTTACGCGGGCTAAGTACCGGCCGAGAAGGGGCCTTCTTCCGCTGGCTATGGGGGACTCCACACACCCTTCACTTGCCGCGGAATTTGCCGCAATCTGGTGTTCGATTCAGGTCCGCCCTGCGCCGGGGACGCGGCGCGGGCGAGTGTGTGCGTCCGCGGTACCGGCGCCGCGGCTAAAGCCGTGCGCAGACAGTGACTTAGCCGAAACCTAGAGCGGGACCCGAGGTGGCAGGCACGTGAGCGATTGGCTGTTCAAGCAGGGCAGGCGCGACCGGCTCATCAACTGGCTCGGCATCGATTCGTTCATCGATGCCACCGTCAACGACACCTTCGCGCGCATCCGCGACTATTGGGACGCGGGCTCGAGCTTCTTCGCCCGCTTCCGCATCACCGGCTGGCGCCGGCTCCTCAACGAAGGGGTGTCCGAGTGCTTCTCGTGCGCGCTCGGCGGCTTCCTCGTCCTCTACGGCCTCGCGCTCCCCGCCTTCCTCGAGTTCGACGAGGGGCGCTTCCTCACCGGGCGCTACAGCGTCAAGTTCCTCGACGCGTCCGGCAACGAGATCGGCCAGCGCGGCATCCTCCACAACGACGCGGTGCCGCTCGAGGAGATCCCCAATTCCGTCATCAAGGCGACGCTCGCCACCGAGGATCGGCGCTTCTTCGAGCACTTCGGCATCGACGTCATGGGCACGCTGCGCGCCCTCGTCGAGAACCTGAGCGCCAACGAGGTCGTCCAGGGCGGCTCCTCGATCACCCAGCAGCTCGCCAAGAACCTGTTCCTCTCCTCCGAGCGCTCGCTCGACCGCAAGATCAAGGAGGTGTTCTTAGCCTTCCTGCTCGAGACGCGCTTTACCAAGCGCGAGATCCTGAAGCTCTATCTCGACCGCGCCTACATGGGCGGCGGCGCCTTCGGCGTCGAGGCCGCGTCGCAGTATTATTTCGGGAAGTCCGTGCGGGAGGTGAACCTCGCCGAGTCGGCGCTGCTCGCCGGCCTCTACAAGGCGCCGACGAAGTATGCCCCGCACATCAACCTGCCGGCCTCGCGCGCGCGCACCAACGAGGTGCTGCAGAACCTGGTGGAAGCCGGCTTCTATACGCCGGCGCAGGTGCACGAGGCGCGGCTCCATCCGGCGAAGACCATCGAGCACGTCAATACGACGAGCCCCGACTGGTTCCTCGACTGGGCGTTCGAGGAGGTGCAGCGCATCGCCGAGGGCAAGAACCAGTACGTGCTGACCGCGCGCACCACGATCGACCTCAACCTGCAGAAGCAGACGGACGAGATCATGGCCTCCAACATCAAACGGGAGGGGCGGAGCCTGCGCTACAATTCCGGGGCGACCGTCGTCATGGAGACGGACGGGGCGGTCCGCGCCCTCGTCGGCGGGCCGGACTACGGCGAGAACCAGTTCAACCGCGCAACGCACGCCAAGCGCCAGCCCGGCTCCTCGTTCAAGGTCTACGTCTACGCGACCGCGCTCGAGAACGGGTACACCCCGAACACGATGGTGCGCGACGCGTCGCGCTCGTGCGGGCGCTGGCATCCCTCGAACTACGGCGGCGGCGGGGGGAGCGGGGCCAGGATGCCGCTGTGGCTCGCGCTCGCGAAGTCGCTCAATACGGTCGCGGCCGAGCTGTCGTTCGCGGTCGGGCGCGAGAAGGTGATCGAGATGACGCAGCGGCTCGGCATCCGCGGCATCCGCAAGAGCTGCTCGATGGCGCTCGGCGATTACGGCATCCCGCCGATCGAGCACGCGGGGGGGCTTGCGACGTTCGCCAACGGGGGGAAGAGCGCCCGGCCGTATGCGATCCTCGACATCGTGACCTCGAAGGGCGACCTCATCTACTCGCGCGAGCGCGACGAGCCGGAGCCGGCCCAGCTCGTCACGCGCGAGGTGGCCGAGAAGATGAACCAGATGCTCGAGAAGGTGGTGACCGAGGGCACCGGCGGGGCCGCCGCGCTCGATTTCACCAACGTGGTCGGCAAGACCGGGACCAGCACCGGGCCCAACGACGTGTGGTTCGTCGGCTTCACGGGCAAGTACGTCGGCGTCGTCTGGCTCGGCAACGACGACAACCGACCGATGTCCTCCGGCAACACCGGCGGCCACATGGCCGCGCCGCTGTGGCATTCGATCATGGCGGTCGCGCATACGGACATGAACATCCCGACCATACCGGGGCTCGCGCCCCATCCGGTGCAGATCGCCGAGCAGCAGCGCCTCGCGGAGATGAGAGCCAACAACCCGGCGCTGGCCGCGGAGATCGACGGGGCGGCCGGCGCCAGCCAGCATTCAGCGAGCCTGATGCCCGACCCGACCAAGGAAACGCTGAGGCGGCTCGCGACCGCCTTGCGCAAGGCAGCCGGCATCGCCGAGCCCGCGCCCGCGCCGCCAGCCCCCGACGGGGACGGCACGAAGCCGCCAAAGCCTGAGAAGAAGGCCGACCGCGCCCCCGCACCCGGGACGGCCGCGCCCGCCGCCCGTATCTCGACGTCCGCCGTCCCGCAGACATCGGGCGAGGCGCAGCGGCGCCTTGTCCCCTGAGGCACTCTTGGTGAGGCACTCTTAGGATGAGCTTTCTTGTCCACAGGTTGAAGAAGCGCGCCGCCGCTGCGATGGGGCTCGCAGCCGACTGGTCGCTCTTCATCGGCATCGTGCTGATCGGCGGACTGGGCTCGAGCTGGTACATGGTCGAAGCCGGCTCCCGGCTCACGACCGAGACGGTCGGCCCGTGGACCACCTGGACGTCGGCGGCGCGCCCCGACGCCGATCCCTACACACGCGCCCACTATGCGCGCATCGGCGTGCTCCCCTTGAGCTCCGAGTTCGCGCAGACCTACGTTGCGCGCACCGACAGCGAGGGGCGCGCCCTTCATTCCTCCTGCGACTACGCGATCGAGGGCCGAGACATCCCGACCCACTGGTGGAGCTTGAGCGTCTTCGACTCCAAGGGCCGGCTCATCCCCAACGCCGCCCAGCGCTACACCTACACGAGCGACACGATCGCCCTCAACCCGGACGGCACGTTCACCGCCTCGCTTGCCCGCGACGCGAGAGCCGGCAACTGGCTGCCGACCGGGGGAGCCGGGCGGCTCGCCCTGTCCTTCAGCGTCGTCGATCTCGGCGTTCGCGCCGTCGCCAAGGAGGGCGAGATCGAGGAGCGCCTTCCCGTGATCCGTAGACGGAGCTGCTGATGTGGGTATTGGCAAAGCTGAGGAGCACGAACTGGCAACTTGTCGGGCTGGCGTTCTTCGCCGTCGGCATTCTCCACATCGTCGCGACCCTCGTCGCTCCGAGCCTCGTGATCTCGCCCGCCTACGACCAGCTGGCGCAGGACCTGCCGCTCAATCGCATGCAAGTTCTGCCGCCCGTCACGCCGTCGACCCAGCCGCTGCCCTTCCTGGCGCCCGACGCGCGCTACGCTCTTTGCCGGTTCGACACCACGGACGGAGCCGTCACCATCACGGCGCGGCTACCCGGCCCGGGCTGGATGCTCGCGCTCTACACGGCCGAGGGAGAGAACTTCTTCTCGAGTGTCGCGCGGCCGGGGCCCGCGATCGACGTCTCGCTGATGCTGGTCCCGTCCGAGGACCGCTTCCTGGGCCTCACGCCCGAGGCGCGATCGAACTATGAGGCGACGGACAAGACATTGACGGTCGGCGCGCAGAAGGGCCTCGCGATCTTAAGAGCCCCCAACCAGGGCGCGGCCTATGAGGCGCGCAATCTCGCCGAGCTCAGCCGGGCACGGTGCGCCTTCCGCAAGACTTGAGGCTCTCTCGTCAGTCCTCGAGCTCGAGGTGGTCGCGGTGACGGGCCCTGCGGCCCCGTTTCGGCGCCGGCTCCGCCTCGCGCTCATAGCGGATGCCTGGAAAAATCACGATGTCCGCACAGCTCTGGCGATGGGCCTCGCCGTTCGGGCTTTGCACCCGGGCAACTCGGGCCGGGAATTCGAGTATCGTCGCCATAGCGGCTTCCCCTTGGACTGCGCCAATTGCCCGCGCGCGTGCTCCCGGAATTCGTCTTGCTTTTCTTGCCGGCCGATCCGCCGACTGTTCCCAAGATTTGAAGGCTGCGTCGGTTAACGAAGTGTTAACGCGCGAAGCTGGTGTGGCGCGTGCGCGACGGCCAAGCGTCAACGATCGGTCCCGAGCAGCCAGCCGTCGAGACCATGGGCACCCTCGCGCGTCTCGATCTCGACGATCCAGAGATCGGGATCGAACTCGCTCTCCCGGCTGAGGTAGGCCTCGACCGCCGCATCAGCAGCGCCGGACGGAGAGAGACAGGGCTGCCAGAGCCGGTCCTCCTCGGCCCCCGCGAGCCCGGCGGGCGCCGGACCGAACAGCAGCGACGTGCCGTCGAGGCGGTTGACGCGAATGAAGATTGCGCCCGCGTCGTCGTCGCCGTGGCGGACGACGGCCGCCGGCACGCCGGCGCTCGCGCAGCGGCGCAGATAGGCTTTGACCCAGATGTCGGCTCTGAGGCGCATGGGCTTGCCGCGTCTCTACTGTTCGAGAGGGGCGCCCGAAGCCGATCGCAAGCTCACCGGGCTTCGGTGAGTGTGCCCTGTCCCGCGACGCGCGCCAACCGCGCCACGAGGGAGCCCGAGATGCGGCCGCTCTCCGGCAGCTTCTGGGCCACCTCGAAAGCGCGAATGGCCTTGACCGTCTCCGCGCTGAGCCGCCCGTCGGTCGCGCCGGGCCTGAGCCCGATGCTGCCGAGCCCCCGCTGCACGGCCCGGATCACACGCTCGGCCTCGGGCCCGGTGGAGCTCGGCGCGCCGCCGGCGGACGGCGCCTCGCCCTCCGTTCCGAGAACGAGGCGCTTGAGAAGGGCCTCGTTCGGCTCACCCGTCAGCGGAAATCCGCGGTCGGCTTCGTAGGCCATGATCGCGGCTCGCGTCACGATGCCCACAACGCCGTCGACGGTGCCGGCCTCATAGCCCTTCGCGCGGAGCTCGCGCTGGATGGCGCGTGTCAGCTCGGTCCGGTCACCGCCCCCTTCCCGCTCTTCGGTGCGGGCCGGGCCGGTGCTCCCCGTCGTAAGTTGCAGGGACCACGCCGGAGCCGGGCCTTGGGCGACCGTGCGCGTTCCCTGCTGCAGATAGAGGAGGTTCGCCGCAAGGCCTCCGCAGAGAAGGGCGAACGCGGCAAGCCCCGGGCGGACCCAGTATGGCGTCATGGTCTAGGCAGCCTTCTTCCGGTCGCGGATTTGAGACCCCGATTATCGAAAGTCGCCGTTAAGAGGGTGTTAACCCGGCGAGGCCGGTCCCGGGAAGCTCAGCCGCCGGGGCCCGGAATCGATAAAATTCGCTGCAAATTTGCCGATAACTCTCTTAAAACACGCATAAAATGCGGGCTCGCATCTGCGTTCTTCCTTCGTGCCTCTGGGGTATCGTCCTGCCACGGTGAGTGGTGCGCCCGAGGTCGGGCGTGGAGTGCGTTCGGAGCAGTCATGTCCCTCTTCAGAGTAGCGATGGCGCTCTCCCTCGGCATCGCCGTAATGCCGTCGGACGAAGCCCAGCAGAAGCGGCTCTACCAGAACGCTGCCGCCGCGGCGTACTGGACGGCCACGTTCTGCGATCGCAACGGGGCGACCTGCGATACCGCCTCCTCGCTCTGGGCGACGTTCCTGCGCAAAGCGGAATTCGCGGGCCAGCTCGTCTACGACGTGGCCCAGCGCTATTCGGCCGGCGCCGAGGGCGGAGCGAGCGTCGAGCCGGCGTCCCTCGGCGCGCGGGCCCTCGAGCGGTCAACCGAGCGCGGCACGCTCAAGCAGGACGATCTTCGCCCCGAGTGGCGCGGCGTAATCGTCCGCCAGGGCGCCTGACAGGCGTCGGGGCGTCTGCCAAAACCTTTCGGCCCTTGCACCTCGTCTGCCGCGACGCTTATCTCTCTGGGTGAGAGAGGCGGCTCGCGCCTCCGGCGGGATGAGGTCGCTGATGACCTTCGCAGAAATTCGCTCTGACTTTTCCGTCCTCGACGACTGGGAGGACCGGTACCGCTACATCATCGAGCTCGGCCGCACGCTCGCCCCGCTTGTGCCCGAGCAGAGGACGGACGCGACAAAGGTGCGCGGGTGCGCGAGCCAGGTCTGGCTCGTGAGCTCAACTCGGCCCGGCGCGGACGGCAAGATGCGAGTGCTTCATTTCGAGGGCGACAGCGACGCGCATATCGTGCGCGGCCTGATTGCCATGCTCTTCGCGCTCTACGAAGGCAAGACCAGCGAGGAGGTCCTGTCGATCGATCCCTCCGCAGACTTTCGCGCCTTGGGCCTCAACGAGCACCTGACGCCGCAACGCTCGAACGGCCTCGCGTCGATGGTCGAGCGCATTCGGTCCGACGCGCGGGCCGCCGCGGCCGGCGAAGCCGTTCACTAGAGCCTTTCCGATCTGTGAGCGCCTACTCAGCTTTCAAGGCGACCTCGGGCGACCGTTCAGGGCTTCGCGCGCTTGAACGTAATGAGAATATACCCGGACCCACTTCTTGCCTCAAATGCGGCAGGCCGGCCCCTCTCCAAGTCTGGCGCGTTGTCGCAGATTGTCAACGTGTCGCCGTCGAGGGCAAAGATGCCCTTCCACGCCTTCCCGTTTAAGGCCCCTTCCTTATGCTCGAAGTCTATGGCCGCGGGTTCTTCGCTCGGGTCCATTCGGACGGTTCCCGCGTAGAGGGGCTTGCCGTCTTTGGACTGTAATCGGAAGTCGTTGCCAGAGAAGGAGAGCCGATGTCCGATTACGTCATCGGCTGCTTTGCTTTCGCGTTCCGCCTTTGTCGCAATCCAGGTTCCTTGCAGGTCTGCCTGGGCTGCGGCCGGCTGCGTGCAGGCGAGAACAAGCCCGATCCCGAGTATCAACCAGCACATCGCCGAGGGCAGCCGGTGCATGACATTTCTCCTGCAATAGTGCATCGCTCGATCCCGACCATCTTCGTTTAGTTACGCGTGCTACGCGCTGAAGGACAAGGGCATCGACCCACGTAAGAAGTGGGGCTCTCGCCCTTCTCGGGAGTAGCGATAACGTAGCCTTGCATTGGCCGTTGTCCCTAGTCCCCATTAGTATTGTTGTCTGCCTGTTCAGCTGGAGCCTCCCATGGCCGCTGCCGGATCAGCTTCCACCCTGCATGAGTTCAACGCCGCGGAAATCGGCGCACTGGCCCATCTTTATCGCGGCGAGGTCTACCGCAGCACAATCTGGCGGACGCGCCTTGATAACACGACGAACTGGGCTGTCGTGGCATTGGGCATTGCCGTCTCGGCCACGTTCTCCAGCCCCGAAGCCTCGCCCTTGCCACTGCTGCTCATTGGCATCCTCATCGTTGTGTTTCTGGTTTTCGAGGCGCGTCGCTACCGCTACTTCAATGTTTGGCGCGCTCGGGCGCGGTGGATGGAGACATATTTTTATGCTCCCATGCTGCGCGGAGAGGGGGCGAGAGCGGGGAGCGACTGGCCTCTGGTTTTGGCGAACGACTATTGCGAGCCGCGCTACCACATTAGTCTGCTGCGCGCCATCGGACGGCGATTGCGCCGCAATTACATTTGGATCTTGGGTATCCAGGGACTTGCCTATCTTGGAAAAATGGCAATTCACCCGGTACCGATTGCAAGCGTCGCCGAGCTCTTTCAGCGCGCTTCTGTAGGCCCGATCCCCGGCGAGTGGATGCTTGTCGCTGGTGTACTCTTCAACGGCGGTTGGATCCTATTCGCGCTCGTCACGCTCTACCTCGACCGCAGCAAGCGCGTGCCAGGGTCGCCACGCGTCGCGATGGGTTAGACGAAAGCGTGGTGCCGGGCCGGCGTCGCCTCGTCAGACGAAGTGGGTGAGGCAAAATGGTGCAGCGCAATACTACTTTGGTGCAGTGCGACATTTAAATTGTTGCACTGCACAATATAACCTCTTATGCTTGGTATCGTGAAGGTTTGGAGCGCAACCAGAGGCGCGGAATTCTAGTAGATCAGGAGGTTACATGAACGAGCATATCGCCCGCCAGGCCCGGGAAATGTTGGCTGCTGCCGCCAAGACCGAAGTACCACCGGAGATGCGGGCCTTGGCGCAAGAGACCGTTGCCAAGGCCCGCGAGGCCGTCGGCAAATGGACTTCGGGCGCCCGGCAAGGCGCACACGCGCTTGAAGAAGTCGCACTCACAGCCCAGACGGGCCTGAGGACTATTAGCGAGAAGGCGTTCGACAATGCCCTCGCCAACACGGAGACCGCTTTCGAGGCCGCAGAGAAGTTGGCGCGCGCTAGCACCCTGACGGAAGCTGCGCAACTTCAGGCTAGGTTTCTTCAGGACCAGCTCGCTGTTATGAGCCGACAAGGCAGGGAGCTGGTCGAGCTTTCGGTCAAAGCCGCGCAGGAGACCAAGGACGCTCTGACCCTGATCGCGACCAAGTTTGCCGACGATCTGAAGGTGGCCTAAGCGCACCAGGCGGTGTCTCAGGTACCGGAATTGAAACGCCCGATGTCCTCGACCTCGGGCGTTTATCGCTCGCGGCCCCATTTTCAGATTTAGATTTCGCGCGGCTCATCGCCTGCGCAATCAACGACGGGCCTGTGCCGCATCCCCCCAATGACAAATCTCCGCCCATTTCTCGATTAGGTCGTTCCTTGATATTTGAAGGAGATTTTCAGCTTCGTGCGGTAGGCGACGACCTTGCCATTTTCAATCGCGAGATCCTGTTCGACAACCTCGGCCACTCGCAGGTCGCGCAGATGCTTGCCTGCTTCCTCGACCACCGATTTAGCAGCCGCTTCCCAGGACACAGTGCTGCTACCGATCAATTCGACCACCTTATACATGCTGTCCGCCATTGAAGCCTCCTTCAGTCTGTGCCCCCCGCCAGTACCCTACCGGACAGATTGAGCGGCTGAGCAAGAATCTCAACCGTGGCGGCGATGTCCAGCTTGGGTCATGACCCGCCCATCATTTGACATGAGCAGCACGGCCGGTTTCCCCCAGTTGCTGACGATTAGGTGCGTCGCAACGAACGGATGCGATGGGCCATGAGGAGACGTTAGTGACGAATGCTGAGCTCGCAACGCGCAGCAGGAAAGAGAACGGGCGCTGGTCTCGGGGGAGAAGCCCAAGCGCCATTGCCAAGTTCCCGGGGAAACAGTTGGCGCGAATTCTGGCTAGAACAGTTGGACAAAGCGCCTATCTATTTTGGGTAGACGGTTCTCTTTCCTATGAGCTCTTAGGCACCGAACGGAACAAGAAACAGCAGCTCGAACCGGTCATTAGCGTGTCAAAAAAGTGTAATCGAGGGAGTCGAAAACCCTTCGATCGGCGCACCAGAACGTAATCTGTGATCCTGCCAAAGTAGGGGGTTGGCATATTCTACGCCGTAGCCTATAGGGGCTGCACCGTAGCCATGAGGCGCTTCCACATTCTCGCTTAGCGCCGTCGATGGACGAGACGCATTGAGCCGCAGAGCATCAAGCGCTGCCGGATCCTGGATGGCTGTGCCTCCGGGGCCGGTTACGGAAGAGGCTCGGATTAGAAGCCTCATTATCAGCCCAAGCTGACAAACCACTGCTTCGACGCATACTGGGAGGTACGTCATGGAGCCCGAGTTTCACGCCGCATTGGTCACAGGTCTTTGCCCGCTCGAGGTGATGAAGCGGGCTGGGCGCCCGAAGCCGCTCCTTCGCTCTGCGCTCTTCTTCGGAGACGATGCCTCGAGGAACTACCGCGACCATTCGGTAAGGGCGCGCTTGGCAGGCCGATCGTGGAGCGCTCTTCGACGTCCTAGCGCGCGGCGCACGACCGAGTTGATGGTTTTAGCCCTCGATGATCGCAAGCTTGCGGAGATGGGGCTTACGCGTGATGCCGTGTACGCCAAAGTCCAGTGGTGAGGGTATCCTTGGATCTTAGGAGTGAAACTTGAGCAAGCCCATAGGTGTCCAACGCGCGTCGTCGGCCGAGGTCGCGCCATCCGCACGGCAGCCTGTGGGCTCAGTGGTACTCGATTGGGTCCGGCTCTCAACGCGTGCAGCTCCGAAACGCGACCGATTCGAAGTCTTTCGCGAGAATTTCAGCCAACACCTTTACGGGGCCGAGATCGAGAACCGCGCCGAGGGGGCCTTCGAAGGCGACATCGAGATCTTGAGAGCCGGGAACGTCGGCGTCTCGAGGATCGTCGCGGGGTCCTCCACTTACGCGCGCACGCGCCGTCACGTTTCCGATTCCGATGATGCGCTGACCCTATTCGTTGGGATCAGCGAAGGTCCGGCCATCGAACAGGCGGGAATCTCTCACAAGCTCCACCCCGGCAGCGGCTTCCTCTATCACGGAGCTATTCCGGCCGCAGGCGAGGCTTCTGCCCCGATGAACCTCTTCTGGGGTATCAAGGTGGCTAATGCACGCATCTCGAGCAGCTTGGCTCGCGGGGGCGCCCTCAAGCCGACCTCGGTACCCGCCGAGCTTCCCGCGATGCAGCTCATCACACAATACCTCAACTCCTACGCGACCGTTGCCGCCAGCCCGGATCCCAACGTGCGCGAGGCGTTCGGGACTCATCTTGTAGATCTCGTGATGCTGATCGTCGGCGCTGACCGCAACTCGCTCGAGCTCATCAAGGGCCGTGGGCTTAAGGCCGCGAGAACCGAGGCGATACTAGGGGCGATCGCGCGGCATTTCACAGCCCCCAATCTCACCGCCGAGAAGATTGGGATCAATCTCGGCATCACGGGGCGTCAGGTGCACCGTCTGCTCGAGGAGACGACCAAGACGTTTTGCGAGCACCTTCTCGAACGACGCCTCATCGAAGCGCATAAGCTGCTAACGGATCCTGCCTGCAGCAGGCTCAACGTGGCCGAGATAGCTCGCCGGGCCGGATTCAGCGACCGTACATATTTTCATCGGGTCTTCCGCATCCGGTTCGGCGGGACGCCCATGGACGTGCGCGCAGCCGCTGCGCGAGAGAATGCCAGGCGCTTTTGCACCGCCTTGCCCAAGGTGTGATCGGCAAAGAATTTGCCGCGGGCGGAAAATGGCTGACACCGGCACACCACTGAAGGTGGCGTGACAACCTCATCTTCTCTCACGAAAGATCACTACGCTCGCCGTCGCCGCGCGGCGCCTGTTGCCAGCAGCGACATCAGAGTGACCGCGCGCGACTCACGATCGGGTCCTTAAGGGCTGTAGAAGCCCCGGCGCATAACGACGATCGCTCTTCGGTACGGCGCTCGCTCGGTGAGCCGTGGTCACCTTGGGACGCCTGGCCGGGAAGAAACGCAGCAACCGTAGGGTCAGCGGCGGTAGTCGAAGTGACTTCCGACACGCGTCGCCTTGTTCCCGAGGTAACAGATCGCTCGCACAATGATCGCGTATGCGACGGCCGCGATCCATCAGACTCAATTGCGCTTACCCATTCGAGCGCTTTGAGACGTGCTGCTCAGACGGCTCCCCTCGCTATCACGGGATGCGGCGGGTGGAGTTGAGGGTTCGATTGAATTGGAGACTGAGAAAATGAGTAAAGCAACATTGGGCTCTGTCATAAGAAACCTGACCGTCGAAACCTTTCTCTCCATGGGTCAGCCGGCGACTGCGCTCGAGCAGCTGAGAGCAATCCAGAGGCGCGGTGGCATTCACTCTGCCGACTATACGAGACTCGCCGAGGCCATCGTCGCGGTCACTCGATTGCGTTGAACTGGCAAGGAACTGTGAGGAAGCCCATGAAGATCGGATATCTCAGCGCGTTTGTCTCGCCACCTACGGACACTACCATCACCCCTGCCTCGAGGAACCCCCGCGACTGCTCGGTAAGGATGTCCTTGGCACGCCGATTTTGGAGCGCTTTAGCTGAGCTCGCAAGGCGCGGCAGGAAAGAGAACGGGCGCTGGTCTCGGGGGAGAAGCCCAAGCGCCCTAGCCACGCCCCCGGGGAAACAGATGGCGCGAATTCTGGCTAGAACAGTTGGACTGCCGGTGCGGGGTAACTTGCTGAAGCAAAGCCCTTAGAATGGGGTGTTACTGGCTGCAAGCGATAAAAACTTATCACGCGGCCCAGCAAATATAATTGGCGATTGTCACCGATAGCACCCATTCACGCGGGGCGGCAAAAGGTGCCTGATGAAAATATTTGAGATGTACGTTTGGCTGACGAGACAAGTCAAGGTTCAGTCAGAGTACCGTCCCTCCGATCGGCTCTGGCTACTTCCTTGGCATGTTCCGCCATCCGGCTCAATTTCGGTCATCCGTGGTCGCAATCGATGAACAACGCGGTGCGAACGCTCGGCGCGTTGACCAAGGCGCTTGGCCGCTTGTTCCGGTCTATTCACCCCGCGCCTTCCGCAAGTTGTGAGGTCAGCGAGATGTCCGTCCATGTGCGCTGTGTGCACAGCCACAGTCCCGTCTCGCTCTGTTCCCTAGGTAACAGTCCAATTGGGTCATGATCGTGTATCCAGCCCGCCGCTATCCATCGGTCACATGCGCAAGCGTCGCCTCGTTCACTGACGGGTCGACAAAATTGGAGACTGAGACATGAGCAAAGCGAAGTTCGGCTCCGTCATAAACAGTCTGACCGTCGAAGCCTTCCTCGCCAAGGGCGATCCTGGCGAGTGCGCGCGAGCTAGCTCGAGAGGGATCCAGAGACGTGGCGTCGAGCGGCTCCGCGGACTTTGCGAAACTCGCCGCGGCAATCGTCGCAGTAGCTGGAATGCGTGGAACAGACACCTGAAACTGGGAAAGCCGTCGGCAACAAAGGACTGGGAGGAAGGTCATGAAACTTGGATACCTCAGCGCGTTCGTCTCGCTGCCAACCATTGAGCTCGAGCTGTTCTTCCCGTGGCGCGGTTTGCGTGAGCCTACTCGGCGGCCACACACAAGTGCCGAGGGAGCTGGCCTCGCTCAAAGAAGAACGCGTGAAGCCGACTCCAATACGGGCGGTCGATAAAATCAACCAGGAAAGGTTCAATCATGAGCAACAATTCAAGACGCCCTCGGATCGGGGGATAGGGACGCCGTGTCCGCAACGAACTCCCTAAAGGTAAGCGCAATGAGCGTCGCACGTTGGTTGTGGAACGCTCATTGGGGCTATCAGGCCCGCTGCGCCACGGCCTCGATGCTTCATTCCCTTGATGACCATGGACTCGCAGACATCGGGCTTAATCGCGGTCAGATCGACTTGGTGTTGTTTGCTCGGGTCCGGCCACTTCCGCTCTGTCTGCGCTCCGCCGGCACGGTCCAACGGTAACAAGATAACCGACAGCTGAATCCTTCAGGGGCGCCGCCGGCGCACACTGGGGTGTGTTTGTTGCAACCAGTCCGCAGTCCGCGTCGCGCCTGCGGTTCGCACATTGGAGTAACCCCATGACGACGTCAAAAAACTTCCCTGGATTGGGCCGCGTTGCGGCGATCCTCGCGGCCGGAAGCGTTCTGCTGCACGCCACGAATGGTGCCATCGCCATGCCCGGCCCCGGCCGCCAGATAGTCGTTGCACCTCATGGCACCAACAGCACGAACAATACGCCAGCTCCCGAAGATCGCCGTGCCGATGGAGGGATCGTGGGTTACCAGGCCGGCCCTACGAAGACGCTCCCCATCCTGCCGCCGACAGTTGCAATCAGCGGCAAGCACGCGACCGGTAGCTGAGGCAACCTTCTTTGCAATTGGCGGAGCACGAGACGACTTGAAACTTCGGAGACAATCATGAGTAAGCCAATAGCGATCCGATGCGCATCCTCGGCCGATCACGGCCGATTGCTAGCGATCCAGAATGCCGCGTTGCGCAAGTTTGCTGCGACCCACTACGACACTGCGATCATCGATGTAATCATTGGGGATGCCAGTCCGATGCTCGACGAGATGATTGCGCGCGACCGTTGCTTCGTCGCCGAGTGCGGCGGCATGCTCGTTGGCTGGGGAGGCTGGCATGCACGCGCGTCTGCGCGCGCCTGGCTCAACTCCAACCTTCGCTTCCCGCCACCCCACGCCGAAGTCAGGGCGCTCTATGTCGATCCGGCCTGGGTTGGCCGAGGATTTGGGCGGCGTCTCATGACGGAGATCGAGGGCGACATCATCGCCGGCGGTCACCGTCACGTCGATCTCATCGCAACCCTGAACGCAGTCGCATTCTTCGAGCGGTCTGGATACCGGGGCGACAACGCTGGCGAGGCCAGGCTGAAACACCACGCCCCGTTCCGCTGGCTCGATATGAGCAAGACGTTGAGTTGAAGCGCAGCCGTGAAAGCGTGTGCATCCCGCACGCTTTTCTGCGGACCTAACATCAAAGCCAAGCTTCCGGCATCCCCACCGGAAGTATGTCCCCTCCCCCCGGGGCCTTGGCTAGGGCGCTCGGTCTTCTCCCCCCGGAGACCGGCGCCCTATTTCTTTCCAACCGCGCAGTGCGAACCCAGCTTTCTTCACCAACGTCTCCTCAGGGTCAGAAGCTGTAATCGCCGAGACTTGCGCTCGTCGTTCGCTTAGCCCTCGACAGCGGACGAAACTCGCGACCATCGCTGGCGGCCGATAAGGACCACAAGCCGAAGTTCCCATTGGCATTGGCTCTCCCGCATCGCTGCCTGCGTGGTCCAAGTGTATTCCCCCATTTGGGGGATGGCTTCGGCCTCTTGTTCCACGTAGACCTTCCGCCAATTTCTGCACCGTAGAATAACGGGGGCCAAAGGAATGGACTACGGCGGGTCGACCCTGTCGATCCCGACAGTACCTGGCGGCTCGTCGGTTAGCGGAGGGTCCGCTTGTTGCTGAGGTAACAGGCTGCTCGCACTTCGATCGTGTATGAGACGGCCCGAGCCCGCTCGGCGAGCCGGCGCTATGCGGCCGTCAGATAGAACCACCGCATCCGCACGTCTGAGGTGCCAAACAAGGCAAAGATGGAGATTGAGCCGGTGAGCGAGATAAAATTCAGCTCCGACCTAAGCAGGCTGACAATTGAAGCCTTCATCGCCAGAGTCGATGAGGCAATTGCGCGCGAGGACGGAGAGAGGCAGCATTGTTATGACGCCAGTTCCGGCGACTACGCAAAGCTCCCCGAGGCAATTGTTGCGTGTGCCTGCAGAAGCCGGCGCTGAAGATCGGATGCGTCAGCGCATTCGTGTCGCTCTTGAACCCAACTCCTCTCACCATTCGGTTCTTGCCGTCGCACAAGCCAAAGTTGACGATCCTTGCGACCTTGCACCTTCTGGCGGAAGAGTGCTCGCGTTGGCCCATCTGTTCTAGCCGGAATTGGAACCAACTGAACCTGTCGCCGCAGCTCAAACCGTCCTATCAACCGCGCGACCGCCCCCCAATGAGCTTATGGACTGAAGGCAGAACACTGAGGCGTGTGTGATGTGGAAAATTATCCTCGAAGAAGTTCGAGAAGTTATTCTTTTGACGTCAATTCTTGCCGGTCTATCGTTGGTAAGTTTGAGCGTTGCAATGGCCGCAGTGACAGTGGCCGATAGCCAAACCCAAGACGTCGTAACTTTGTCCGCAACTAAAAAGATGAACACATGGCCGGTCGATGACTGAAGTTGGTCCGGTGTTCTCCCCCAGGGACCCGCATTGCCCACGTGCGACGAGCCGACAGGTCGGCTTGGGGCTATTCCCGGTCGTCCGGCCGTTCACGGAGCATGTCCGGTTTGAGGGGTGAATAGGCGTTCGCGCCCACGCCTCTACTCTCGCGGGTCGATGCCCGCGCGGAAGTGCCCCGTCCCCCAATCGCTCAAGCACCCGCCTCGCGCGCCTCGCTCTTCGCCACGAGCACATAATGGCGCGCAAGACGCGTCAGCGAGAGCTCCGTCATGAGGGATAGGTGGCGGCGCATTGTTTCGTTTGGCGAAACGCCGTGATCGGTTCCGTGAGCGCGGCTTCGATCTGCGCACGGGCCGCATGCTGGGCCAAGGCCGGTATCCCTCTACTCTCGCGAGTCGATCCCCGGGCGGAAGTCCGCCGTTCCCCAATGGCTGAAGCGCCCGCCTCGCGCGCCCTCGGCTCCCCCGCCCCGCACCAGCCCGTAGTGGCGCGCAAGACGGGTCAGCGCGAGCTGCAGCACGACCTTGCCCGATCGCTGCGGCCAGTTCGCCTGTCGCTCCGTCTCCTCGATGCCGCGCGCGTGACAGCAGACGTCGATCAGGATTCCCGAGAGCTCGGGGCCGACGGCGCTCAGCGCTCTGCGGACGCGCTCGGCGGCGGCGACGACGCCATCCTGCAGCTCGACGCCGGCGCCGGGGGCCGCCCGGCGCCCCGAGCGCGTCCCCGCCGGGGCCGACCAGTCCGCGGTGACGCGCGGCGTCATCTGGGCAAACCAGAAATCCCGGGCGAGGCGCTCGCCGGCGTGAAGCTGCTCTTCGGAGATGAGGGCATTGCCGTCCTTGTCGCGCCGGCGGGCGAGCCAAGCGAGCGGGCTCTCGGCGGGATTGAAACTCGGACGCGCGCCCAACGTGCGCGAGCGCATTCGATTGCGAGCGCCGCGGCGTGTCGCGCTGCCGCTCCTGCGCTTGCTCCGATCGGCGCCCTGCTCATGCTCGTGCCCCCCCTCAGGCGGCGCGATTGTGCGCGACAAGGGTCGGCAGCGCCCACTCGAGGAGCTCAACCGCCCGATCGAGGTTTGGTTCGTCGCGCCGGTCTTCGACGACGCTGCAGGCGTGCCTAACCGTTGTCCTGTCGCGGGCGAAGAGGCTCCCGACCTCCCGCATGGAGAGCCCGCATGAGATATGGGCGAGGTACATGCCGACCTGGCGGGCGAACGCGGCGCGAGGGCGCCCCCGCGTCGGGTAGGCAAGCTCGCAGGGCGTCACGCCGAAGACGTCGGCGACCGCCCATTCGATGAGCGGGCGCGCGTCTCCGTTCGGCGTTTCGTCGAAATCGCCCGTATTGCTCGGCAGAGAATTGAAGGTCATCGGATCAAGACCTCGTCGCTTCGGAGGAGCGGTTGCAGTGACCGTTTCACCGTACGCGAGGCCATCCGAAATGCGCAGTCAAAGCTCGCCGGTCGGTGAACGGAGGGGATAACTCACCCGACGGTGTCATCGACCTCGAGCGGCGCGCGGGCCTTATCCCCCTCCAGCGCGCCCGTGCGAAGCTTGGCTCCCAACCAAGAGCGGAGCCTGTGCATGCCGTCCCGTCCCACGCGCGCCTCCTCGAGCGAGCCCGGTCCGGAGCCGCGGGCCAAGCGGCTCCGGCGCCTGCTTCCGCTCGGCCCGAAGGAGAGCGCGGATACCTCCGCGGCGGGACGGTCGATGGTGATCGCCAAGCTCGAGCGCGCCCTTCGCCGGGAGCGTAATCTGGGTCGCGCCGGCCACTCGAGCTACGATCTCGCGCGTCACAGAGAGCTGCTCGCGGCGTGGCGCGAGGAGAGAGCCGCGGTGCGCAGACCGGCGTCGCAGGGAGCGCGTTCAGGCGTTCCTCGCCGCATTGGCCAGATCTGACCTCACACGTCTCCTATTTCTCGCGCCGGGTCCCGAGACCCATCTTCTTGGCGAGATCGGAGCGGGCGCGCGCGTAATTCGGAGCCACCATCGGATAGTCGTGGGGCAGCGCCCACTTCTCCCGGTATTCCTCCGGGGAGAGATTGTAATGGGTGCGTAGATGTCTTTTGAGAGACTTGAACTTCTTGCCGTCCTCGAGACAGATGATGTAGTCGGGCATGACCGATTTTCTGACCGGGACCTTGGGCTTGAGCTCCTCGCGCTCCGGCTGGATGGAATTGCCGGTGGCGCGGCTCAACGCGGCATGCGTCTCGTTGATCAGTTGCGGCAGGTCGCTGGCCACGATTGTGTTGTTGCTGACATAGGCCGAGACGATCCTGGCGGTCAGCTCGACGAGCTCCGGATCGGCGCCATCATCCATCACCTAAGTCCTTCTCGCTGGCGATCTTTGCGTGTCCAAGTCCGGCGGACACCCAAAAGATCCAAGTCAAAATCCTATTTCTCCGAAGGCGCCAAATAACCCGACAAGCTCATCTCAGCATGAGTGTGATGTTGCGACCCCGTCGACAGTGTTGGCATGTGCCATATCTTTGGACAACATCCCGATGGCAATGTCAACGATTGCAAGATGAAATCCTACCGCGATGCCTAACCTGCAAGCTGCCGCCGCGCGATTATTCCAAAGTGCCGTTGCAAGAGCAAGATTGGGCCGGTCCAGTATTGCGCGCCGCCTAGCCCATGACTTTCCGACCGCGGGCACTAATCGCGCCAATTCAAGTTCATGCGCTGTTCCCAGACCTCGAGGAATTCCTCGCCAGCACTCGCCAGTCCCTCGAATTCACTCGACGTTATAGGGCGTTAGCCATCTTTATTCTTGGGCTGCCGTAGCTCCATTTCGCCCGCGTCGTCATGGATGCCCCCTCTCACCACGGTCTGATTTGACAAAGCCTCCTCGCCCTGCCGAACTGAGACCTATGTCGAAGGGCCGCGCGCGCCCCTCCCTTGCTTCCCCCGATTTTCGAGGCCTCGATGCACGGACCCAAGCACAATCTCGTCCTCGCCCGACCGCCCGAGGCCGCGCGCCGCCCGCACGCGCAAACCTGCCACGATGTCGGGCTCGTCGACGACTATGCCTGGCTGCGCGCCGACAACTGGCAGGACGTGATGCGCGAGCCGGGCTGCCTCGACCGCGACATCCGCGCCTACCTCGAGGCCGAGAATGCCTACACCGACGCCCAGCTCGCCGACACGCGGGCACTCCAGGAGGCGCTGTTTCTGGAGATGAAGGGGCGGCTCAAGCAGGACGACAGCAGCGTACCGGCGCCCGACGGGCCGTTCGACTACTACTCGACCTTCGTCAAGGGCGGCCAGTATCCCCGCCTCTGCCGCCGTCCCCGCGGCGGGGGGCCGGAGACCGTGCTCCTCGACGGCAACGCCGAGGCCGAGGGCCACGCCTACTGGGACCTCGGGGCCTCCGCGCACAGCCCCGACCACAAGCTCTTCGCCTACGCGACCGACGACAAGGGCTCGGAGCTCTTCACCATCCGCTTCCGCGACCTCGCGACGGGGGCCGACCTCCCCGACACCATCGCCGACACGCGCGGCGACATCGTCTGGGCCAACGACGGGGCGACGCTGTTCTACGTCCGCCTCGACGAGCACCATCGCCCGCTCTTCGTCTATCGCCACCGGATCGGCACGCCGGCGGAGGCGGACGTGCTCGTCTATGCCGAGCCCGACATCGGCTTCTATGTCGGCCTCGCCAAGACCCAGTCGTCGAAGCTCATTCTGATCGACGCCCACGACCACCAAACGAGCGAGGTTCGCCTCATCGACGCCGACGCGCCCGAGCAGGCGCCGCGCCTCGTCGCCGCGCGTGTCCAGGGCCACGAGTACCAGGTCGAGCACCATGAGCAGCGGCTGATCATCACGACCAACTCGGGCGGCGCCGTGGACTTCCGCATCTGCGAGGCGCCCCTCGCCTCGCCCGGAGAGGAGAGCTGGCGCGAGATCGTGCCGCACCAGCCGGGGCGGCTCATCCTCGACACTGCCGTCTTCCGCCATCACATGGCGCGCCTCGAGCGCGAGGCGAGCCTGCCGCGCATCGTGATCCGCTCTCTCTCCGACGGCTCCGAGCACAAGATCGCCTTCGCCGAGGAGGCCTACGCGCTCGGCATGTCGGCGGGCTACGAGTTCGACACGCCGACGCTGCGCTTCACCTACTCGTCGATGACGACGCCGGCCGAGACTTACGATTACGACATGGGCACCCGCGAGCGCACGCTCCGCAAGCGCCAGGAGGTGCCGTCGGGGCACAATCCGGCCGACTACGTCACACGACGCCTGTTCGCGCCCGCCGCGGACGGCGCCCGCGTGCCCGTCTCGATCCTCTACCGTAAGGACACGCCGCTCGACGGTTCGGCCCCCCTCTTCCTCTACGGCTACGGCGCCTACGGCATCTCGATTCCCGCCTCGTTCTCGACGACGCGGCTTTCGCTGGTGGATCGGGGCTTCATCTTCGCCATCGCCCACATCCGCGGCGGCAAGGACAACGGCTATGCCTGGTACACGGACGGCAAGCTCGAGAAGAAGACCAACACGTTCACCGACTTCGTCGCCTCGGGCGAATACCTCGCGGCGCAGGGCCTGACCCGGCGCGGGCGCATCGTCGCCAACGGCGGCTCGGCCGGCGGCATGCTCATGGGCGCGGTGGCCAACATGGCGCCCGACCTCTTTCTCGGCATCATCGCCGACGTTCCCTTCGTCGACGTCCTGAACACGATGCTCGACAAGGACCTGCCGCTGACGCCCCCCGAATGGCGCGAATGGGGAAACCCGATCGCGAGCGCGCGCGACTTCGCGACCATCCGCGCCTACAGCCCCTACGACAACGTCGAGGCCAAGGCCTATCCGCACATCTTCGCCTACGGCGGGCTCACCGACCCGCGCGTCACCTACTGGGAGCCGGCGAAGTGGATCGCGAAGCTGCGCGCGCTGAACACGAGCGGCAATCTGATCCTGCTGCGCACCAACATGGAAGCCGGCCACGGCGGGGCGTCGGGACGCTTCGAGCAGCTGCGCGAGATCGCCCTCGACTATGCCTTCGCGCTGAAGATCGCCGGGAAGGCGTGAGCGGGGAGCGCGGCCCTCTCAAAGCAGGCTCTGCAGCTCGCGCAGCTCGCCGGCATTGAGATCCGAGATGGCCCAGTGCGTCAGGCCCTTCTTGTCCCAGATGAGAACGTTGTAGCCGTTGAGGACGGTGAGCCGAGGCGAGAGCTCCTCGCCGCTCGTGCCCGGCCACATGAAGACGTCAATCGTATGCAGCCGCCGCTTGTACACGAGCACGCCGACGCGGCGGCCCCCCACGTAGTCGAGCCGGCCGCCGAGCAGAGGAAACCCCTCGCTCGCGAGATCCTTGACTTCGGGCGCGAAGTCGACCCGACCGGCGAACCAGGGCTTTACGACGTGCGTGTCGGACGCCGCGACCTGAATCGGGCTATCCTGCAGGAGCGAGCGCACGTGCGCGGACATGACGTCCTGCTCGAGTTGCGCCAGCTGGTCGCCGGAGCTTACGAGCCACAATGTCGCGAGGACCGACACGGCACATGCGGCGACGATGGTCGCCGCCTGGCGAACGATGGAGTTTCGGATTGACGGCCATCGAGCGGCCGATGCGGCGCGCGCCGGCACATTCTGATCCCCTTCGGCTTCCCGGGCGCGGGCAATGTCGCGTCTGATGCGCAGGGCAAGCGCTTTCGGCGCAGGCTCTCGTCCGGCGTCCGCAAGCAGCCCGCCGATGCGCCGGACTTCGCCGGCGAGGGTCGCGCATGATGGGCAGCCCTCCACGTGCTCCGCGACGGTCCGGCGCTTCTCTCCCTCGAGCTCGCCGTCGACATAGGCGCTCAAGAGCTCGCGCGCCCGCTCACACTGCATTGGGCTCATCCTTCTCGATCAGTTTCGTCAGCGCCTTGCGCAATTCGCTCCGTCCGCGAGCAAGCCGCGACATGACCGTTCCGACCGGCGTGCCGGTCACCTCTGCGATCTCCTTGTAGGAGAGGCCTTCGATCTCGCGCAGCACGACCGATTCGCGAAAGGCCGGCGGGAGCTCCCCGAGGGCGCGCAACACATAGTCGCGCTCGACCGCGCCAACGAGCTGCTGCTCGGCCGTCGGCTCGTCGGACACGATCTGGTCGACGAGGCGCTCTTCGGCGCCGCTCCCCGCAAGCGTCTCATCGAGCGAGATCACGTTGCCGGCGCGCTGGCGATTGGCAAGCCAGCGGTAGGCGGCATTGCGCACGATCGCCAAGAGCCACGGCCTGATGTCGTCGCCGCGGAAGCTGTCGAAGGAGCGCAGCGCTCTCAAAAAGGCCTCCTGCACAATGTCCTCCGCATCCGGCCGGGAGCGCGCAAGCCAGAAGGCCAAATTGAAGGCAGCCTCCAACTGAGGCAGCGCCAAACGCTCGAAGCGGGAAGCCGTGCTCATGCTTGGCTCAAGGCTGCGATTTGGCGCGGCTGAGGCCTCGCCCATTGAGAGTATATCCCCCGATGGCGCGATTTATTCCTGCAACTATTTTCGGGCCCCTGGAACGCGGGCGGCCGGGAATAAGTGCGGGGCCTCGTGAGTCAAGGTTACTGCAGGCCCCACGCGGGCTATCGCACCAACGTCCAAGGGGAGTGCGTTCCATGCCCAATCTTTCGCGTCGCGACGTAATTGCCTCGGCCGCCTTCGCGGCCGCGCTTGGCCTCGACAAGCGTCTCACCCTCATTACTTCGGCTCAGGCTCAGACGACGGCCGATCCCGCGCCCGGCTTCCACACCTATAAAGTCGGGGACATCGAGGTCACCGCGCTCTACGACGGCATCTGGGAGAAGCCGCACGATCCCGCATTCATCAAGAATGCGTCGGTCGAGGAGACCAAGGAAGCACTCGCGAAGGCCGGGCAGACGACGGAATTCGTGTCGATCCCGCTCACCGTGGTCGTTCTCAAGATCGCCGACAAGTACGTGATGGTCGACTCGGGCTCGGGCGGCCAGTGGAAGCCCACGGCTGGGAAGCTTCCCGCCAACATGAAGGCCGCCGGCATCGATCCGGCGAGCATCGGCACAATCCTGATCTCCCACTTCCACCCCGATCATATCTATGGGCTCATGGAAAAGGACACCAACAAGCCGCTATTCCCCGACGCCGAGCTCGTGGTCAGCGCGCCGGAGTACAAGTGGTGGACCGAGCCGGGGCGCGTCGAGAAGCTGCCCGAGGCGCGCAAGGCGCTCGGAAATCGCATCCAGAGCGTGTTCCCGGGCTGGAAGAACTTCAAGCTGGTCGAGGGCGAGGTCGAGGCCGTGCCGGGCGTGCGCTTCGTCAAGGCGCCGGGCCATACGCCAGGCCACTCGGCGTTTCATGTGAGCTCGGGCGCGGGGCAGCTCATGCTCGCGTGCGATGTCGTCTATCTTCCGGCGCTCGTGGGACCCCACCCCGAATGGCAGGGAGCCTACGACCAGGACGGCCCGACTGCCGTCGAAACCCGTCGCAATCTCCTCGAGCGCGTCGCAGCCGAGAACATGATGATCTGCGGCGCTCATTTCCCGTTCCCCGGCGTCGGCACCTTTGCCAAGGACGGGGCGGGCTACGTCCTCACCCTGTCCAAGGTCTGAAAGGGAGACACGAGATGGAACGCTCTAGCCCGGGCCTGCGCGGTTGGCTCAACGCACTTGCTCTCTGCATTGCCGCGGCGGCAACCGCGTTGCCAGGGCTTGCGCCGGCTGCCTTTGCCGTCGACACGATCACGTCAAAGGATGCGCCCGACCTCAGCGCCGCGCGCCAGAAGATCAAGGCCGCCGATTGGGCCGGCGCCATCGCCGATCTCCAAGGCATGATCGACAAGGGCGTCCAGCATGCGGACCTCTATAACCTCCTGGGCTACAGCTTGCGCAAGAGCGGCGATCTCAAGACCGCCTACACGTTCTATCGCAAGGCGCTCGAGTTCGATCCCGACCACAAGGGCACGCTCGAGTATCTGGGCGAGCTCTACGTGGAGACGGGTGAGATCGGCAAGGCGCGCGAGAATATTGCGCGTCTGCAGAAGCTATGCCCCGACGGCTGCGAGGAACTCGCGGATCTCGAGAAGGCCGTCGCTGCAGCGCCGGCCGCCGCTACGAACCAGTGAGCGGGCAGGAGCCTGCGCCAGACGAAGCAGGCCCGCGGCATTGCCGCGGGCCGACTTGCGCTCAATACTTTTCTTGCGGCGTCGGCGAACCCGGCTGCAGGACCAGGACCGGGCAACCACCCTTCATGATTGGCATTGGGCACTCCCAACGGGCGGCTTGCGCCAGCCCCGAAAAGCTCGTGACGGCCAGCGAAACAAACGCCAATGTCGCGATTAGAGATCTGATCATTGTTTTTACTCCCGAGTTTGGAAAGTTTCTTTCCTGCCGGGCAGGAACAACTGCAATCGTCGCGGAATGAGCAAACGACGACTGCCTACCCGCGTCTGGAAAGGTGACAGACCGGGCCGCTTGGTCCTAGTATGTTACGGTATGAAACCGCACCCATAAGGCGCCGGATCTTTCGCAATCTCGGCGAGTTCGGAGTTGGGCATGACGGTAACTTCGCTCGTATACTGGAGCGAATCCGACCAGCAGGCCATCCGCGAGCAACTGCACCGCATCGTAAGCAGCGGTCCGTTCCTGCAGTCGCGGCGCCGGCAGCGGTTCCTTGAGTACCTCGTCAACGAAACCCTGGCCGGGCGTGCCGAGCGGCTCAAGGGATACAATGTCGCTTTAGAGGTCTTCGATCGTTCCCAGAGTTTCGACCCCACCGTCGACCCCCTCGTGCGCATCGAGGCGGCCCGCCTGCGCGAGAGGCTTCGCGAATACTATGACGCCGACGGCCGAAGCGATCCCATTCGCATCGAGCTGCCGAAGGGCAGCTACACGCCGCACATCGAGTTCCGGCAGACGGCGCCGCCTGATCCTCCGTCGGATCGTGATCGACGCCAGGCTCCCATGCATGGGTCTGTCGCTCTCATGGACGACCGGCCCTCGATCGCCGTCCTTCCCTTCGTCAACATGAGTGGCGATCACGCGCATGACTATCTCTCCGACGGGATCACCGAAAACATCATCACGGGTCTTTCCCGCTTTCGCGATCTTGCGGTCATCGCCAGCCACTCGGCTTTTTCTTACAAGGGCAAGACGCTGAAAATACAGGATGTGGCGAGCGAGCTCGGCGTGAGATTCGTGCTCGAAGGCAGCATCCAGAAATCAAGCAACCGGGTCACGATAACGGCCCAGCTTATCGATGGTGACACCGGCGCACACGTTTGGGCCGACCGCTTTGACAGAGGTGTCGAGGATATCACGGCCGTCCTCGACGAGGTCACCGAATTGATCGTCGGCAGGCTGGCGGCTGCCTATGGCGGCAGATTGCGCAAGGCGTGGCGAGGGCGCGCCGAGAGAAGCAGTCCGCAGAATTTCCAGGCCTACGATCATTTTCAACGCGGCCTAGAGGCCTTCGACTTCACTCCTGGGTGCACAGCCAAGGCGCGAAAACTATTTCTGAAGGCCATCGAGCTCGATCCTGCGTATGGAAAGCCGTATGCGAAAGTGGCTTGGACACATCTGGTGGATGTCTGGCAGGGATGGAGTGCGGACACCGCTCGCTCCTTGGAGGAGGCTCTAAAGTACGCCACGCTCGCGATCGAGCACGACGATGACGAGCCCTGGGGGCATTGGGCGTTGGGCTTCTATCACATTCTCTGCGGCCAGCACGATCGCGCCATCGCGGCCTACCAAAGGGCACTGGATCTCAATCCGAACGACGCTGAAGTCATGAGCGACTTCGGCTGCACTCTCAGCTTTGCAGGGCGAGCCAAGGAAGGCCTCGAGACGATTGGCAAGGCCATGCGGCTCAACCCGCACTACCCGGAATACTGGGTCACAATGCTAGGCTACATCTATTTTGACGCACGCCGCTATGAAGATGCCGTCGCCGTGCTGGAGAGCCTGCGAAAGATGGATACGATCGATGTTTATCTCTATCTCGCGGCGAGCCACGCCGCGCTAGGACATATGGATGAAGCCCGCGCGGCGGTCTCGAGGATTTTCGCACTCGATGAGAAGGCCACCATTCGAAGGTGTGCGGGTGTTTTCCTCAACGTCTACAAAGAGGACGAGGATCGCGAACATTTGCGCGTGAACTTGATCAAGGCGGGACTGCCTGAATGAGATCCGCGTCGAGCGGCTGAGCGCGAGGTTGCTCGACTTACCAGGAGTTTCGGCATGACGGTAATTTCGCTCGAGTGCTGGAGCAATTCCGACCAGCGGGCCATCCGCGAGCAGCTGGCCCGCATTCTTGGTAGCGGCCCATTCCTGCAGTCGCGGCGCCGCCAGCGCTTCCTGGAATACCTCGTCAACGAAACGTTGAGCGGCCGGCGTGACCGGCTCAAGGGCTATAGCGTCGCCTTGGAGGTCTTCGATCGGCCGGAGACATTCGACGCCGCCATCGACCCCATCGTGCGCATCGAGGCCGCGCGCCTGCGCGAGAAGCTTCGCGAATACTATGACGCCGACGGCAGGACCGATCCCATTCGCATCGAGCTGCCCAAGGGCAGCTATGCCCCGCACATCGAGTTCCGCCATGCGGCGACACGTAGTGATTCGCCAATTCGACAAGTAGAGGCAGCTGCTGATCAGAGCCTGGCTCCCATGCAGGAGTTTGTTGCCCTCATGGACGAGCGGCCCTCGATCGCCGTCCTCCCCTTCGTCAACATGAGCGCCGAGCAGGCGCACGACTATCTCTCCGACGGCATCACCGAAAACATCATCACGGGTCTTTCCCGATTTCGCGATCTCTCGGTTATAGCCAGCTACTCGACGTTCGCCTACAAGGGTAGGGCGCAGAAAATACAGGATGTGGCGCGCGAGCTTGGCGTCAGATTTATCCTTGAAGGCAGTGTCCAAAAGTCAAGCGACCGGGTCACGATAACGGCCCAGCTGATCGATGGCATCACCGGCGCGCACCTGTGGGCCGAGCGCTTCGATCGGGGTGTCGAGGATATCGCCGCCGTCCTTGACGAAGTCACGGTGTTGATCGTGGTCAGGCTGGCGAACTCCTATGGCGGTCGCCTGCACAAGGCGTGGCGCGGACGGGCTGAAAAAAGCAGTCCGCGGAATTTCCAGGCCTATGATCACTTTCAACGCGGCCTGCTCACTCTCGATGATTTCAGGCCAGGGTGCTCGGCCAAAGCACGAGATTGCTTTCTCAAGGCCATCGAGCTCGATCCCGACTATGGAAAGCCGTATGCAAAAATGGCCTGGGCATATCTGACCGATGTATGGCTGGGATGGAGCGAGGACTCCGACCGCTCCATGGCCGAGGCCCTGAAGTACGCCACGCTTGCGATCGAGCGCGACGACGACGAGGCCTGGGGCCACTGGGCCATGGGCGGTTATCTCGTTTTTTGCGGCCAGCACGATCGCGCCATCGCGGCCTACCAAAGGGCTCTCGAGCTCAATCCGAACGACGCCGATGTCATGAACGACTTCGGCTTCTCCTTGAGCTGCGCCGGACGATCCCAAGAAGCCCTCGACATGATGCGCAAGGCCATGTGGCTCAACCCGCACCATCCGGAATGGTGGCTCGTGCTGCTGGGTCCCGTCTACTTCGATACCCGCCGATATGAGGATGCCATCGCTACGTTGGAGGCTCTGCGGACTATGGACACGATCGGCGTGCAGCTCTACCTCGCGGCGAGCCATGCCGCGCTAGGCCATATGGAGGAGGCCCGGTCAGCGATCGCCAGGGTCTTCGGATTCGACCCGAAAGCCACGATTCGGAGCGTGTCCCCCGGCTTCCTCGACGTCTACAAGATGGCGAACGATCGGGAACATCTGCGCGTGAACCTGCTCAAGGCGGGTCTGCCGGAATAAGGCGAAACTCACGGCAGCTCGAGCTTGCCTTTGTATCTGCCGCCGGAGAGAGTGTCCGTCAGGCTCTCGTAGAAATACGTGCCGCCGCCGCTGATACCTTTGTATTTGCCTGTGCCGTCGGTCGCTTTGTACGTGTACTCCTTGAGATGCGAGCCCTCCTCCCAAGTAATGAATTTCTTGTCCCCGCCTTGGTAGGTGTCGGTGCACGTCCCGGTGCCCTTCCAGCTCCCGTCAGGAATGTACTCGTATTTTCCGACGCACTCCTCCGAGATCTTCGGTGCGACCGGATCGTTGGGGATGTCGACGCAGCGCATGGCGGCATCGACTAGCTTGTGTCCCTTCTCGGGCTCCTTCTCGTCCCACTTGTCGGTCACGCATACAATCGCGCCCGCTTCCTCCACGATTTTGCCCGCGTTCGCCACCCCCTGGCCGAGAATCAGGACCGCTACGGGCACCGCAACGAGCAGCTGCTTTGACATCGGACCTTCCTTTGTAACGCTAGGCGCCTTGCCTGCCGCGGCAGGCAGCGACGAGGGCGCAATAGGTTCAAGAATATGACGTATCCCCCGTCACCACCGTCCGCCGCTGAAGAGTGACAAAGCGCACTGCCTGGTCCTAGTATGTAACAGTATCAAACTGCACCCCTATGCTAGGATTGGCGCCATTCCGGCGCGTTGGAGTTTGAGCATGGCGGATATTTCGCTCGATTGCCGGAGCGACGTCGACCAGCAGGCCGTTCGCGAGCAGTTGGCCCGCATCCTGAGCAGCGGTCCGTTCCAGCAGTCGCGGCGCCGGCAGCGGTTCTTGAAGTACCTCGTTAACGAGACGCTGGCAGGGCGCGGCGAGCGGCTCAAGGGCTACAACCTCGCACTCGAAGTCTTCGATCGACCTCAATCGTTCGACCCAGTCGTCGACCCAATCGTGCGCATCGAGGCCGCGCGCCTGCGCGAGAAGCTTCGCGAGTACTATGACGCCGACGGCCGGGGCGACCCCATTCGCATCGAGCTGCCCAAGGGCAGCTATACGCCGCACATCGAATTCCGGCCGGCGGCGGCGCCTGATCCTCACGCGCCTCGGCCATATGCAGGGGCCCATTGGCGTGAGCGAGCGGCCCTCGCTTGCCGTCCTTCCCTTCGCCAACATGAGCGCGACCCCCGAGAACCACTATCTCGCCGACGGCTTTGCCGACATGCTCATCACCGAGCTTGCCAAGGTTTCCGGCCTCGTCGTTATTTCGCGCCAGTCCTCGTTCGCCCATCGCACACTCGAGGCAGCCGTTGCCTGAGATCGCGGCAGCGCTGCGCGTTCGCTATTTGATCGAAGGAAGCGTGCACGCCGATGAGGAGCGCCTGCGTGTCTCGGCTAATCTGATCGATACGGCTTCCGATCACAGCCTATGGGCGGAGCGTTACGACAGGAGCCCCCGCGATTTTTTCGCGGTCCAGGACGAGGTGTGCCGGAGCATCGCTCGCGCGCTTCGCGTCAAGCTGACGCCGTCCGAGACGGCCCGCATTGGCCAGCAGGGCACGCAAAGCAGCGATGCGCATGATGAGCTGCTCCGCGGGCTGGAGAAGTTCTGGCGCTACTCGCGGGAGGCTTGCGCCGAGGCCCAGCGCCATTTCGCTCGAGCGGTAGATCTGGATCCGGACTATGCCGCCGCGCATTGTTGGCTCGCCCGCACTTATACTTGGCAAGCTTGCATGAACTGGGCCGTCAACTCCAAGTCCACCATGGAGCTCGCAAGCAGACATGCCCGGCGCGCCGTCGAGCTCGACGATCAATCGCCCTTGGCACACGCTGTTCTCGCGAAGGTTCTGCTCTTCCTCAACGACGGCGATAATGCGGTCTCGGAAGGGCGGAGAGCATGCGCGCTCGATCCCAACTCTGCCGATGCGAAGCTGTTTCTGGCGTTCGTTCTCGCGGCGACGGGCCAGGGGAAGGAAGCTCTGCGCAATATCGAGACGGCCATGCTGCTCCAGCCGCATCCGTCGAGCTTCTACTGCGACGTTCTCGGCCTGAGCCACTTCGCGTTGGCCGACTACGACCGCGCCATTGCTGCCTTTCAGCGGGGCATCGAGATCAATCCGTCCTTCATGCCGTGCCACTATGATTTGGCGGCCAGCTATGGCGTCTGCGGACGCCTCGACGAGGCACGGGCAGAGGCGGCAATCGTCAAGGCGGACTGGCCGAATGTCTCCGAGCGATACTTTATCGACCCGCCTTTGAAGGCTATCTGGCTCCGCGGCACGAAGGCTGCCGGCTTGGCGTAGGCGCAAAAGAAAAGGGCCGCATGTAGCGGCCCCTTCCCCAAATCGAGTGCCTATTGCTAGGCGGCTTCGGCTCGTAAGGCCGGCAGCTTCTTATCCTCCTCGGGTTCAGCATCGGACTTGAGCGCGATACCGACGTATCTCACGCCGTCCTTCTTCTTCACCTTCTGGATTCCGAACTCGGCAATCTCCCTCCCGAACGTGGGAAGAGCCAACGGCTCCTTCTGGCGCTCCTCGCACCAGACACAGTACGCCTCGTAAAGAGCCGTCGCCGAGACGGTGTGGCCGTCCTGCGAGTCGACATTCTCCTTGTAGAAACGCTGCACATCCGTCTCCGGGACGAGCAGCTTCTGAGGCGGCAACGTTCTGTTGTCGTTGGCGCCGGAACGCGGCTTTTTCACCTGCACGGCCACGGGGGCCGCCACCGCTGCCGCAGCGGTGCTGACGGACGCCATGCTTGGCGCCTCAGGGGCCAGACGGTCGTAGAGACGCCACTGGCTGAAGGCGACGTACATGCCGAAGCCGGAGCCGACCTCGAGCAGGAGCGCGATGAACATCGTCATCGCAATTTGCACCTTGTCGATCGAGAGCCCCGAGAGCTTCGCCAGCACCGCTGCCTGCGGGTCCGCCTCCGCCATCACCGTCAGAGCCTTCGTTGCGCCGAGCTTGCTTTCCACCTCGGCGATGCGTGCTTCCAGTGCCTCCGCCTGCTGGCCGGAAGCCAGCTCGGCGGTAAGCGCATGGTACTTCTGACAGTAGTCACGGCCTTTCTTGCCCGTGACCTCGGTGCAGCCGTTGGTCCAGCCCCACGCACGGTCCTGCTTCAGGCCCGAGATGTCACTCTCGACCGTCGCTGCAGGGCGATGCTGCGGGACCCAGGACAGCTGATCCTGGGCGCGTTTGAGATCGCCCCGGAGATCCTGGTAGGACTGCGCCTCGACCGCGCGCTGGCCGGCCGTATCGAGCCGGTTCAGCGCCGCATGGCCGAGTGCCGAGGTCAGCGAATAGACGGTGACGACCGTCCAGACGACTGCCGAGGCTGCGGCCTGCGACCACATCCTGTTACGAATAGCGGCGAAGAAGAAAAACGGGACCAGCGCCTTGAAGCAGTCGGCTGCGGCGCTTGCGGCGCCGTAGATCTGCCCGTCGAGCTCGGTACGTCCGAGACTGAACCCGAAACGCCAGTTCATGGCGCAAGAGACGGCGAGCAGAACGCCTGCCGCCAACACCCCCAACACGCCTAGAGCATGTCTTATCATTGCCCTCTCCTTATCGGAATGGCCGGAGACGCGAGAACAATGGTGAGCCGGCCTTTTTGGCCTTGCACGAGGCTGACGAGGGAGGAGAAATGGTCAGTCGTGACCAGCTTCTACGCAAGCAAGGCGCCGGTCTCTCCCGTTCCTCTCGACCGTTCGTCTGCTGAGCATGGCCACCTCCCCAAGGCGACCGGCAAACGACGGCGCGAAGCCGAGATCGACACGACAAAAAGCTGGAGGCCGCGCCCGCGTGAGAACCCTTATGCACAGCAAAATCGCCGCTCGATCCTGGCTGTGCAAAACTCACCTCACTGACGGCGACCTACAAGAAACGCACACAGAATACGCCCCTCAGTTGTCGAGGCTACGCGATTCGTTAAGAGCCATCCACCTTTTGTTAATAGAATCAGTTGGCTAGTAATTCCGACAGCAGATCAATGGCCGAACGGCCTCAGGTGTGGCCCGAGAGGCGCAGCGCAAATCATCCACAGGCAGCTCCGGGGTTATGCACCGGCCCTCCCCAGGCGGCGCTTCTTGTCCACATCGTCGCCCGATCCGCCCAGCCACATCGCCGCCAATTCTTCCAAAGCACGGGGGGCTTTTCGAGCTTTCTCCTTTTCTCGAGAATTACCGTGAGTTAATATTTGGTAAATGCCTGATCGGCTCGGACTTGCCTATCGTTCCCTGACCGATGTTCACGCAAATTCGTGCCTTGGCTTCGTGCCGCGGTTGCATCGCATGCGCAGGTTCCTCGGGTTTCCGATTCTGGTGCTCGGCGTCGTGTTCGCCGCCTACGTGTACTACCCGGCCGCCTTCGACCGCCCGACCCACTTTGCCGCCCCGGCCCACGTCTTCGATGACCTCGTGCTCGCGCCGCAAATCGCTCCCGAGCCCCGGCCGATGGGTCGCTCCTTCGCCCCGCAGGATCCGGCGTTTACTACGCTCGACCCGCAGCGCTCTGCCCGCCTCGCCTCCGCGGCACCTGCTCCGCGCGCGACCATTGCGCTTGGTCTCGCTCTGCGGGGACGGCAGCCCAGTATCGAGACGCCGGCCCTCGTCGACGATGTCGCGATAGGCCCCTGGCGGTCCGTGGTCCAGACGGCGCCGCGACCCGACGCGCAGGGCGCGTCCTCGACGCGCGCGCAAAGCAGCGCCGCCCGCTACGAGCTCGCACGCAACATCCAGCGCGAGCTGCGGCGCGTCGGGTGCTACTGGGGCAGGATCGACGGCAGCTGGGGGGTGGGCTCGAAGCGCTCGATGGGAGAATTCATGGAGCGCGTCAACGCTGCGCTCCCCCTCGAGGAGCCGGATATCGTCTTCCTCTCTCTGCTCAAGGCCCACCCGTCGGAGACCTGCGGGAGGAGCTGCCCGGCCGGCCAGTCGCTCGATGGCGCGGGCCGCTGCCTGCCCGACGTGATCCTCGCCCAGAAGGCCAAGAGGACCGGTTCGGACTCCGTTGCGGGTCGCCTCCTGGTTAACGGAGGTTTCGCCGACGGGAGCGGGCTCTGCCCGCCTCGCCAACCCGGCCCCGCCGCTCCCCGGTCGCATGGCGATTGGCGGACCGCGGGTCGACCCGGCCGATGCTTCGAGCCCTGGCAGCCTGCAGACTGCTGCATTGAGCGAGCCCGTCACGAACGAGCCCGAGCTCGGCGCGGTCGTGCCGCCGGGCGAGGACGCGGCGGCTCTTCTTCCGCCGGACGCCAGCCCCCTCGCCGCCGCAGCCCCAGAAGCAATAGAGCGCCCCGCCCGCCGGTCCAAGGTCCGGGCGAGCGAGGGCAGAGCCAAGTCGCGGGCGAACCGCGCGCGCTACTCGAACTATGGCGCCGTGAAGCACCTCTTCCTGAATCCCCTCGGCCGCATGTGAGCCTGAATAAAGGCGCGCGGCTGGGTCTCAGCCGTCGCCTTCCGGCGCCGTCTCCGCCATGACCCACGCTAGAAATTCCGGCGAGCCCCCCTCGACCGGCACGACGAGGAGGGCCGGGTTGGTATAGGGGTGGCCCCTTCGCGCTTCCGCCATCGCGCGCTCGGCGAGAGAAGCCCGCGTCTTGATGATCATGACGACCTCGCTGTCGCGGTGGCGCTCTCCCTGCCAGCGATATATGGATGTCATGCCGGCAATGATGTTGACGCAAGCCGCAAGGCGGCCGTCGACAAGGCGGGCGCCGGCGTCCTCTGCCGCCTCTCTGGTGGGAAACGTCGAATAGATGAGCAGGACCTTGTCGTTTTCCGTCAACTGAGCGAGCCTCCGTTTCCCGCCGCAAGAACATGCCTCGAGAAGGCGCCTCCCCGCTACCAATGGCAAAGCAGAAAAGCAATTTCGAGAAAATAGCGTTCGTCGCGAGCGAGGTTCCCGAGGCTCAGGAGGCCTACGCGCGGCTCGTCGCGCGCTACGGCAACGTTCAAGCGAGCGAAGCGGACGCCATCGTCGCCCTCGGCGGCGACGGCCTCATGCTCCAGACGCTCCACCGCTACATCAACGACCGCATCCCGATCTACGGCATGAACCGCGGCTCGGTCGGCTTCCTTATGAACGAGTACCAGGAGGAAGGCCTCGCCGGGCGCCTCTCGGAGGCCGAGGTGAGCCGCGTCCATCCCTTGTCGATGGTCGCCTACGATGCCGCGGGCAAGGCCGACAAGGCGCTCGCCATCAACGAGGTCTCGCTCTTTCGCGAGACGTACCAGGCGGCCAAGCTGCGCATCTCCGTCGACGACAAGGTGCGCATGGAGGAGCTCATCTGCGACGGGCTCCTCGTCGCGACACCGGCAGGCTCCACCGCCTACAATCTCTCGGCGTACGGACCGATCCTGCCCATCAACGCCCAGCTCCTGGCCCTGACGCCGATCAGCCCGTTCCGGCCGCGCCGGTGGCGCGGTGCGCTCCTTCCCAATCGGGCGCACATTACCGTCGTGGCGCTCGAGACGGACAAACGCCCCGTCAGCGCCGTCGCCGACCACGTGGAGATGCGCGCCGTCGTGCGCGTCGAGATCGAGCAAGCCCGCCACGTCGACCTGTTCATGATGTTCGATCCGGACCACAGCCTCGACGAGCGCATACTCGCCGAGCAGTTCCGCTATTGACGGCCAGGGACGGCCTCACCCAGCCCAGCGGGTGACGATCTCCGACAGCCGCGGCCGCTCGCGCTCCTCGGGCTTGGCGGCCGGCCTGCCGATGTGCACGAAGCCAGCAATCCGCTCATGCACCTGAAGCCCGAGCGCCGCACGCACGCGGGGGCTATAGGCCACCCATTCCGTGACCCAGCTCGTCCCGAAACCCAGCGCATTGGCGGCGAGGCACAGATTGAAGGCGCAGGCGCCGGCGGAGAGCACCTGCTCCCACTCCGGGGCGCCGGTCCTCGAGATGACGCGCGAGACGACGGCGACGACGAGCGGCGCGCGCAGGAAGCGCCGACGCTCTATCTCGAGCCGAGCGCGCGAGGGCGGCTCCCTCTCCTCGGCCATGCAGGCTTCGGCGAAGATCTCGCCTATCCGCTGCCGCGCCTCGCCCTCGAAGATGATGAAGCGCCAGGGCACGAGCTTCTTGTGGTCCGGCACGCGCGCTGCCACCGTCAGGATCGTCTCGAGCTCCTCGGCCGAAGGGGCGGGCGGGGCGAGCAGGTCGGGCTTCATCGACCGGCGCGCACTCAGAAACTCGATCACACCGGCAGTCATTTACGCTTTTCCCCAGTCACGGCTCCCGATCGGGCCTCGCTAATGCAAAATGCCTTCTGATACAATGGTCCTGCTTCGTCTCGGGATCGACGCTCACTCCCATGCGCTGCGCTGGCAAACTCGGTTGGCTCTCGGCGGTCCTCGTCCTCCTCACGGGGGCGGGTGGCGGAGAGGCCCGCGCCCAATCCGGCCCCACAACCGTCTTCGTCATCGACGGATCGGGATCGATGTGGGGCAACCTCGGCCTCGAGCGCATCTCCAAGTTCGACGCCACGCGCGAAGCCCTGCGCCAGTCGCTCGCATCCCTCGCCCCCGACGCGCGCACCGGCCTCCTTTCGTTCGGGAACCGGCGCAAGAGCGATTGTTCCGACACGGAGACGATCGCTTTTCCCGAAGCAGGCCCCCCCGACCGCATTCCCGGCCTTGTCGACAAGCTCAATCCCAAGGGCAAGGGGCCGCTCGTGCTGGCGCTCAAGGAGGCGGCCAAGGTTGTCGCGTCCTCCGCCCCGGCCAGCATCATTCTCGTCCACGATGGCATGGACAATTGCGTGCAGGATCCATGCGCAGCTGCGGCCGAGATCGCCAAGGCGAACCCACGCCTTGCCATCCACGTTGTCTCGATCACGCTCGAAAAGGCGGACCTTCAACGCATGAGCTGCGTGCCGGCGGCGACCAAAGGCAAGCTCTTCGACGTGCGCGACATGGCCTCGCTCAAGGCATCGCTCGCCGAAGCCGTGAGGCTCGCCAATCTCGAACAGCCCGCGCCTCCGGCGCTTGAGGCCGCGCCGCCGCGGCCTACATCGGAAAAAGCCGCCCCCATGGCGCCGGGGCTCAATGTGACGGCCGCGCTCGCCGCGGACGGGCCGGCGCTCGCGACGCCGGTTGCCTGGCGGGTTTTCAAGGACGGCGCGCCAAGCGAGGCGATCGTCGTCAAGACGGGACCCGCGCTTTCCGAGCAGGTCGGGCCGGGCACGTATGTCGTCGAGGCCCGCGTGGGCTTGGCGAGCGCCCGCGAGCCGGTCGAGGTCGGCCCCGAGGGCGCCAGGCCGGTTCGCATCGCGCTCAACGCCGGCACGCTGAAGCTCGCGGTCCGCGCCGGCAAGGACGGTGGGGCGCCGGCGAATGCCACGATCACGATCGCTCGCGCGGGAGAAGGGGAAGACCCGGCTACCAGCTCGCCCGAGCCGGTTTGGATCGGGCGCGACGCCGACGCCGCGCTCGTCGTTCCCGCGGGCACCTATGTTGTACGTGCCGAGGAAGGCCTTGCTCGCCGCGAGGCGACCGTTGCCGTCAAGCCCGGCGCGGGCGCGGATGTCCCGCTCACGCTCGGCACGGGACGGCTCGAGCTCAGCGCGCTCACGCGCGAGGGCGGCGAGACGGTCGACAACGTCATCTTCCTCGTCGCGGAGGACGACCCTGATGCGCCGCAGGGCCGGCGCGAGATTGCCCGCTCGGCGGCATCGAACGCCGACTTCGTCCTAGCGGCCGGCACCTACTACGTGACGGCCAAGCGCGACTCGGTCGAGGTGCGCGACCGCATCGCCATCGGCATCGGGGACGTGGTCAAGCACGGCGTCGTCCTCGACACGGGCAACCTCTACCTCGCCTCGCAGCTCGGCAGCACGGTGGCGACCTCCGGTCTGCCGGTGACGTTTCGCGTGCTCCGCGTCGAGGGTGGCGGCCTACGCGAGGTCGCGAGCAGCACCGCCCCCGCGCCCGCGTTTCTTCTCGCGGGCGGGCGCTACCGCGCCGAGGCCCAGCTCGGCACCCTCAACGTCAAGTCGGCAGCGGATTTCGATGTCGCCCCCGGTAAGGACGTGAAGTTGACGCTCAAGCTCGATGCGGGCTCGGTCACCATCAAACCCGCGCCCGCCACCGCCGGGGAGGCCGGGCGGTGGCAGGTCCGCGATGCGAGCGGCAGAGTGGTTCTGCGCTCGGCCGCCGGCGAGCCCAAGACAACGCATCTCGCCCCCGGCCACTATGTCGTTCAGCACGAGCGCGGTGACCGCAGGGGCGAGACGCCCTTCGACCTCAAAATCGGCGAGCAGCGCACGGTCGATCTCGTCCTGTGACAGCCGGGTTCGCCGCGTATCTGTCCATCGGGCCCGGGACGGCCATACTTAGGCCAAGCTGCGGCTGAGAATCGATCCGCGAATCGCGCAACTTGCCCGCCAGGAGCCAGTTCGCCTTGCCATGCTGAGAACGATGTTCGAGCGACGGACGATCCACCGGGCCCTTGCGGCGGCGCCCTTCATCCTATTGGCGATGGCCGCCCCGGGGTGGACACAAGAGCCCCCGGGCTGGGACATGGGGGTCGCGACGACCGCTCCCCCTGCGCCCAAGGCGGGCGAGGCGGCCCCCGCGCCATCCGACGGCAATACGACCGTCATCCCCCGTTCCTCGGGCGAAAAGGATGCGCCGGGCTCCGAGACCGCCCAGGTTCATCTCGTCGCGCTCTTGACCGCGGACGGCCAGCGCATCGATCAGGGTCTCGTGTGGCGCGTTTTCCGCGAAAAGGCCGACGCCGACGGCAAGACCAAGCTCGTCAACACCTATCGGGACGCGAGCCCGGTCGTGAAGCTCAAGCCCGGCGACTACGTCATCAACGCCGCGTTTGGGCGTGCCCACCTGACGCGCAAGGTCACCGTCCAGCCCGGAGGCGCCGAGCCGGCCGTCGAGCAGTTCGTCCTCAACGCCGGCGGCCTCAGGGTGACGGCGCTCATCGGCGGCAAGCCGGCCCAGGCCGGCTCGGTGAGCTACAGCATCTACTCCGACCTCGACCAGTCGGACAGCCGCCGGCTGATCATGACCGGCGCCAAGCCGGCCCTTGTCATGCGCCTCAACGCCGGCATCTACCACATCGTCTCGACCTACGGCGATGCCAACGCGACGGTCGCCAGCGACGTGACGGTCGAAGCCGGAAAGCTCACCGAGGCGACGATCGCCCACGCCGCCGCCAAGGCGACGTTCAAGCTCGTCGCGCGGGCGGGCGGCGAGGCGTTGCCCGATACGCAATGGTCGATCCAGACGCCGCAAGGCGATACGGTCAAGGAGAGCATCGGCGCGCTCCCGACCCATATTCTCGCGCCCGGCTCCTACACCGTCGTCGCCAAATGGCAAGGAAAAGCCTTCCGGCGCGAGTTCACGCTAACCGACGGGGAGATGACGCAGGTCGAGGTCGTCATCCAGTAAGGCGCGCGCCCTCAGAAGTCGTTCAGAACCCAATCGGTCGGACAGCCGTGCTGGCGCATGCGCGTCTCGCTCGCGGTGAGCGCGTGGGCCTCCTTGAGCTCGAAGAAAAGCGCGCGCGCAATCTGCCAGTGCTCGCAGGCCGTCGTCAGGTCGCCGCCGGCGCGGGCGATATCGCCGAGCTCGAGGCGCGCGCGGGCGTGCGCCTCCTTCATCCCGAGCTGCGAGGCGAGGCGAATGGATTTGCGCAGGAGCGCGGCCGCCTCCTGCTCGCGTCCAGCCTCGACCTCCTCGCGCGCCTTCTCGAGGCAGGTCTCCACGAGCGTGCGCTCGTCGCCGGCTGCCTCGGCGCGGGCGATGCGCTCGCCCACGAGATCGGGCGCCGGTGCGGAGGCGGGCGCCCGTGTGGAAGCAGGAGCTGGAGCGGTGGCATCGGGCCCTTCACCGTCCCGCCGCGGCTCGGCGCGCCGGGGCCGCCGCTGCTTGGCGATCGCGATCACGACGAGGAGAATGACGATCGGCAGAGCGAGAATGACTATGCCAACCGGCCCCGTAAGCTCGAGCCCGCTCAACATGACGTGGTTCTCCGATGCGCCTGACTAGCGCAGCGGAGGAGCATACATCAGACCGCCCTTCGTCCAGAGGTTGTTGAGGCCGCGCTCGAGCTTGAGTGCGGATTTTGCGCCGAGATTGCGCTCGAAGAGCTCGCCGTAGCTGCCGACGAGCCTCACGAGCCGATAGGCCCAGTCCGGCTCGAGACCCATGCCCTGTCCAAGGTTGCCCTCGCGGCCCAGAAACCGGCGGACATCCGTCAGCGGCGACTTCATCATGTCGTCGACGTTCTGGCTCGTGAGGCCGAGCTCTTCCGCCGCGACGAGAGCGGCGAGGCTCCACCTCACGATGGCGAACCACTGATCGTCGCCCTGGCGCACGGCCGGCCCCAACGGCTCCTTCGCAATGAGCTCGGGCAAGAGAACGTGGTCGTTCGGGTTGGCGAGCCGGCTTCGCTCGAGCGCAAGGGTCGATGCATCGCCCGTGAGTAGCGTGCAGCTCCCCTCCGCGTAGGCTTTGACCAGGTCATCCCAGCGCTCGGCCACGACCCGCTGATAGCGCATCTGGTGGCCCCTGAAGAAGTCATCGACCCCCTGCTCGGCGCTCGTACCCTTGAGAACGCATACCGAGGAGCCCGACAGCTCGAGCACGCTTGTGACCGCCTCGCCCCGTTGGACGAGAAAGCCCTGGCCGTCGTAGAGCAGGACCCCGGCGAACCGGACGCCGAGCTCCGTATCGCGGCTCAGCGTCCAGGAAGTCGCGCGCGCCAGCACGTCGATATCGCCCGAGGTCAACGCCTGAAAGCGCCCCGCCGCGCTCACCGGGCGCTCCTTGACCTTTTCCTCGCTGCCGAGGACGGCCGCGGCGATGGCACGGCAGAAGTCGACCTCGAGCCCCGACCACTTGCCGCGCTCGTCGGCCAGAGCAAAGCCGGGTGTCGCCTCGCTGACCCCGCAGACGAGGTGTCCGCGCTGGCGAACGTCCTCGAGCGTGGCTCCCGCCGCGGGCCAGGCGCACACGAAAAGGGCGAGGGAGAGCACGCCGCCAAGTGCCGTGGCCCGGCCTCCCGTTCTCGCCGTCGAGCGTCCTGTCATCCGTCTTGGGACCACGTTGGAGTTCAGCCACGTGCGCCCGGCGATAGCCCCCGCGTCTCGCCTCCCGGGCCAGGAGCATGTGAGCTCCTCCCCGCACGGGGCCGAGGGTCCTCGCCGCCGGCCCGCCCGCACACAACTCCCGGAGGCCCCGCCGGGTCAAGGCCTTGACCACCGGCCGAACTTGCGCCATTGGGCGCAAAGGCGCCGTTGAGGGAAGGCAAAATGGCAAACTCCAAGGACGGCTCCAAGCGGCCCCGGCGCCCCGCCACCGACCTTCTGCATCGCGGACGCACGCCGTCCGCCCAGCACGGTTTCGTCAATCCGCCCGTCTATCGCGGCTCGACCGTCCTCTTTCCCACCGTCGAGAAGCTCGAAGCTTACGACGAGCAGCCCTACAAGTACGGGCGCCACGGCACGCCGACGACGAGCGCCCTCGAGGAGGCGCTCGCGCACCTCGAAGGCGGGGCGAGGACGTTCCTTACGGCTTCCGGCTACCAGGCGGTGACGACGGCGATCCTCGCCTTCGTCGAGGCGGGCGACCATATCCTCGTCGCCGACAGCGTCTACCAGCCGACGCGCAGGTTCGCCGATTATCTCTTGAAGCGGCTTGGCATCGCGACGACCTACTACGATCCGCTCGTCGGCGCGGGCATCGCCGATCTTATCGAGGACAAGACGCGCCTCATCTTCACCGAGAGCCCGGGCTCGCTCACCTTCGAGATGCAGGATATCCCCGCGATCGCCGCGGTCGCGAAATCCCGCGGGGCCTGGCTGCTCATGGACAATACCTGGGCGACGCCGCTCTACTATAAGGCGCTCGCGGCCGGCGCCGACGTCTCGATCCAGGCGGCAACCAAGTACATTGTCGGGCACGCCGACGCGATGCTGGGCGCAATCACCGTCAACGAGCGCGCGCTGCGCCACGTCGAGCGGGCCAAGACCGCGCTCGGAGTCTGCCCCGGCTCGGAGGAGACCTATCTCGCGCTTCGCGGCCTGCGCACGCTGGACGTGCGCCTCGAGCGTCACCAGCGCTCGGCCCTCGAGGTGGCGCGCTGGCTCGCATCCCGTCCCGAGGTCGCCCGCGTCCTCTATCCGCCATTGCCGTCGGACCCCGGCCACGCGCTGTGGAAGCGCGACTACACGGGTGCGAGCGGTCTCTTCTCGGTGATCCTGAAGCCGGTCCCAAAGGCAGCCGTCGCGGCAATGCTCGATACGCTCGAGCTGTTCGGCATGGGCTACTCGTGGGGCGGCTTCGAAAGCCTGATCGTTCCCTTCGATCCTACGCCCTTCCGCACCGCGACGCGCTGGCAGGGCGAAGGCCCGGCGCTGAGGCTGCATGTCGGCCTAGAGGACGCAGGCGATCTCATCGCCGATCTCGATCGGGGATTTGCGAGCCTCAAGGCCGCGAGCTAGCTGTGTTCCTCAGCGCACGCCGCCCATGAGCCCCTTGACCCAGGGTGTGAGCGAGGCGAGCACAAGTGCCGCAACCGCAACGAGACCCGCCTGCCACAGGAAATAGGAGGCGAGCGCGCCCGGGTCCGTGGCCGTGAACGCGCTCCCAAACACGCCTGCAAGCTTGTTGCCCCAGGCGGCGCCGAGGAACCAGAGCCCCAGGACAAAGCCGACGAGGCGCACGGGCGCGAGCTTCGTCATCGTGCTGAGACCGACCGGGCTCAAAAGCAGCTCGCCGATCGTCTGCAGCAGGAAGAGACCGACGAGCCAGAGCGGGCTCACCTTCCCGTCCGCCGTCAGCGCCGCCGCCGGCACCATCAGCAGATACGATGCGGCGAGGAACCCGAGGCCCGCCGCGAACTTCGCCGGGCTCGAGGGCTGGCGCGCCCCGAGCCTCACCCACATCGCGGCAAAGAGCGGCGCGAGCAGGATGACAAACAGCGCGTTGAGCGACTGGATCCAGGCAGAGGGAAACGCGAGCCCGAAGGCCTCGTTGCGCGTCAGCTGATCGGCGAACAGCGCGATGGTGACGCCGGCCTGCTCGAAGATCGCGAAAAAGATCATGGCCGCGATGAAGAGGACGAAAACCGCCGCCATGCGCCGCCTCACGGCGTCGCCGGTGAGGGCGAGCCACACGGCCGCCCCCGCGGGCAGCACAAGAAACGCAAGGCGCAGGCTCTCGAACCCTGCCCAATCGGATGCCACCGTCAAGGCGAAGAGGCCGAGGGTGACAGCGCCGACCAGCACGGCACCGAGCGCACCTGGCTGCCGCAGCGGCGGCGGAGCGAGCGAGCGCAATTGCCCTCCGCGCCAAAGCAGATGGATGAGACCGAGCGTCATGCCCACACCCGCGGCGGCGAAGCCGAAATGCCAGCTCGCGGCAGGGTCTATGCCTCTCTCGGAAAGAAAAGATTTGAACAGCGCGCTTTGAGCGAGAAACCCCGTCACGATGGGTGCAACGAGCGCGCCGATGTTGATCCCCATATAGAAGATCGAGAACCCCGCATCCCGTCGCGTGTCCCCCGCATCGTAGAGAGCGCCGACGAGGGCGCTGATGTTGGGCTTGAACAAACCCGTGCCGAGCGCGATCAGGGTAAGCCCGGCGTAGAATGAAACCTCGGCGGGAACGGCAAGCGCGAAATGACCGCAGGCGATGATCGCGCCGCCGACGAGGACCGATCGGTGCGCGCCGAGGAACCCGTCGGCGACGAAGCCGCCCGGGATCGACAGCATGTAGACCGCCATAGTATAGTTACCGTAGATCGCCGCCGCCTCGGCCGTCGATAGTCCGAGGCCCCCGCTCTCCGGAGCGGCGACCATGAAGAGCACCAGGAGGGCGCGCATTCCGTAATAGGAAAAGCGCTCCCAAAGCTCCGTGAAGAACAGGGGCGCGAGCCCCCGAGGATGGACCCCGAGGTAGCGGTACACTTTTGGTCTGCGGGAAGTGGTTACGGACTCGTCCATCGGTATCCCGATTTGACCGCAGTGCAGTACGAGGACAAGTCTGCCGCGCATTCTTTCGGGCATTATGTCCGATGTCACGGCCGTGTGATGCGGACCGCACTTTAGGCCAATGGACGGCCGGCTATGGAGTAACTAAAGAAGCGTAGGCCAAAATCCACAAAATGAACGACGCGAATAGCCTCGCGCCTAGCGATCCAGGAGGACGCCATGATTCAACAGGCCTTGAACGAGCTATCCAAGCAGATCCGTATTCGTCCCCGCTACGACAACTATATAGGCGGGCAGTGGGTGCCACCGGTGAAAGGCCAATACTTCACCAACCTCACGCCGGTGACCGGCAAGCCTCTGTGCGAGGTCGCCCGCTCGACCGCCGAGGATATCGAGCTCGCCCTCGACGCCGCCCACAAGGTCCGCGAGGCGTGGGGCAAGACGGCTCCCGCCGAGCGCGCCATGCTCTTGAATAAAGTCGCCGATAAGATGGAGGCGAACCTCAAGCTGCTCGCCATGGTCGAGACGCTCGACAACGGCAAGCCGATCCGCGAGACGATGGCGGCCGACCTGCCGCTCGCCGTCGATCACTTTCGCTATTTCGCCAGCTGCGTGCGCGCCCAGGAAGGCTCGATCGCCGAGATCGATCACGACACGGTCGCCTATCATTTCCACGAGCCGCTCGGCGTCGTCGGCCAGATCATCCCGTGGAACTTCCCGCTGCTGATGGCGTGCTGGAAGATCGCCCCGGCGCTCGCCGCCGGCAACTGCGTCATCCTGAAGCCGGCCGAGCAGACCCCGATGGCGATCATGGTGCTGATGGACCTCATCGGCGACATCCTGCCGCCTGGCGTCCTCAACGTCGTCAACGGCTTCGGCGTCGAGGCCGGCAAGCCCTTGGCGCAGAACAAGCGCATCAACAAGGTGGCGTTCACCGGCGAGACGACGACGGGGCGCCTCATCATGCAGTACGCCTCCGAGAACATCATCCCCTGCACGCTCGAGCTCGGCGGCAAGTCGCCCAACATCTTCTTCGCCGACGTGATGGATGCCGACGACGATTATTTCGACAAGTGCCTCGAAGGCTTCACGATGTTCGCTCTGAACCAGGGCGAGGTCTGCACCTGCCCCGTCGCGCGCCCTCGTGCAGGACAAGATCTACGACCGGTTCATGGCGCGCGCGGTCGAGCGCGTGAAGAAGGTCAAGCAGGGACACCCGCTTGATCCGTCGACCATGATCGGCGCCCAGGCCTCCAACGACCAGATGGAGAAGATCCTCTCCTACATCAAGATCGGAAGAGACGAGGGAGCCCGAGTGCTAGCGGGCGGCGAGCGCAGCATCCTCGATGGGGAGATCGCCGAAGGCTACTACGTGAAGCCCACGGTCCTCGAGGGCAACAACAAGATGCGCGTGTTCCAGGAGGAGATCTTCGGGCCCGTCGTCTCCGTCACGCGCTTCAAGGACGACGACGAGGCGCTCGCGATCGCCAACGATACGCTCTACGGCCTCGGCGCCGGCGTGTGGACGAGGAACGGCACGCGCGCCTATCGCTTCGGCCGCGCGATCCAGGCAGGGCGCGTGTGGACCAACTGCTATCATCTCTACCCGGCCCACGCGGCATTCGGCGGCTACAAGCAGTCGGGCATCGGCCGCGAGACGCACAAGATGATGCTCGACCACTACCAGCAGACCAAGAACATGCTGGTTTCCTACAGCCCGAAGGCGCTCGGCTTCTTCTAAGTCGGGCGAGACTTCCAACGGCCGCCGGAGCCTCTGAGCTCCGGCGGTTCTCTCCTTAGCGAGGGGAGGAATTTTTCGTGCCACGACCGACCCTGCGCGCGCTCCTCTCGTTGCCCGAGCGGCCGGAGCGTCTCTCCCGCTCGGCTCTCATCCTCATCGACTGCCAGAACACCTATCGCGAAGGCGTCATGCAGCTCGACAACGTGGAGCCGGCCCTCGTGCAGTGCGCAATGTTGTTGAGCCGCGCCCGCGATGCCGGGGCACCGGTCATCCATGTCCAGCATCACGCAGGCCCGGGCACGCCCTACGACATCAACCAGCCATGCGGCCGTATCGCCGACGAGGTGGCGCCGCGCGATGGCGAAAAGGTCATCACCAAGGCCTATCCCAGCTCCTTCGAGAAGACCGACCTCGACGCGGAGCTGAAGCGGCATGGCATCACGGATATTGTGCTGGCCGGCTTCATGACCCATGTGTGCGTCAACTCCACGGCGCGCGCGGCCTTCAACCTGGGATACCGCCCGACCGTCGTCGCCTCGGCGACCGCGGCCCGGTCCCTCCCCAATCCCTTGGGCGGCGAGGTCCCGGCAAGCGTCGTCCAGACTGGGGCGCTTGCGAGCCTCGCCGACATTTTCGCCATAGTCGTCCCGACGGAGCGCGAGCTACCGTCCTGACCTGAGAGGTAAAACCCATGGCGACGGCCACCATTCCAAAGCGCGTCTCCGCGACGCCCGCGGCCGAGAGCCTGATCGCGAAGCTCATGGCGCTCCACGGACCTCTTCTCTTCCACCAGTCGGGCGGCTGTTGCGACGGCAGCGCGCCCATGTGCTATCCGCGCGGCGAGTTCAAGGTCGGCGCGCAGGACGTCTATCTCGGAGAGATCGGCGGCCAGCCGTTCTACATGGGTGCGGCACAGTTCGACTACTGGCAGCACACGCACCTGATCATCGACGTGGTGCCGGGGCGCGGCTCGGGCTTCTCGGTCGAGGCCCCCGAGGGCGTGCGCTTCCTCACCCGCTCGCGCATCTACACGGATGCCGAGTACGAGGCGCTCGAGGTGGCCGGCCCGCCGCCCTCCGGCGTCGAGCGGCCCGCGGCCTAGCGCGCGGCGGCCTTGTCGCGCTGGCCGTTGCCGTTCTTCTGCTTGGGACCGGGCTCCGGCGTAGCAGGCGCCTGTTTTTCCGCATCCATGAGCTGGCGGATGCCGGCAAGCGCAAGCGGGCTCAGCCCTTCGCCGCCGGCCGCGACATGGGCGAAGATCTGGGCCTTCATCCTGTGCTCCCAGAACCTCCTGATGTGGTCGGCAACGCCCGCCGCGCCGCGCGCCTCGCCCTGAACGGCAAAGAACTTGGCGATGTCGTTGGCCATCCGCACGAGATTGTTATGCTGCATGGGGGGCGACCTCAGGGGCGAAAGGGAGAGGCTCGGCCGCCTCCAGACGAACGCGGCGAGGATGGGTGAAGACCTCGAAGGCATCCGAGCGGGCCACGGCGACGAGCGTGATGCCGGCGGCCTCGGCCGTGCGAAGCGCGAGCGCGGTCGGCGCGGAGACCGCAACTACGATTGGCGCCCCGAGCGCCGCCGCTTTCTGCACCATCTCGACCGAGACGCGGCTCGTGAGCAGAACGACCCCTTGCGTCGGGTCGAGACCCGCCTTGCGCACGGCGCCGACGAGCTTGTCGAGCGCATTGTGGCGGCCGACGTCCTCGCGCAGCAGTAAGTGCCCCGTGTCGGGCCTCCAGAACGCGGCGCCGTGGACGGCTCGCGTGGCGGTATTGAGGGCCTGAGCCGGGGCAAGCGCGGCGAGCGCACCCTTGATGGCGTCGGGGCTCACCGTAATCCCCTCCGCGACGCGGCGCGGCTCGGGCACCGCGGCCTCGAGGCTTTCGACGCCGCAGAGCCCGCATCCCGTCGGCCCGGCGATCCGCCGGCGCCGCTCGACCAGGGTGCGCCCCGTCCCCGGCGCGAGCCACATGCGGATCTCGATGCCCTGGGGCTGTTCGACGACCTCGAGCGAGACGATCTCGTCGGCGCGTGCGATGAGGCCTTCCGTGAGGCTGAAGCCCAGCGCGAAGTCCTCGAGGTCGGCAGGCGTCGCCATCATGACGGCGTGCGTCGCCCCGTCGTAGACGAGGGCAACCGGCGCCTCCTCGGGGATCGTGCGGCTCGTCTCGGCCGCCCCCGCCCCTCCGACCTTGAGCGAGGTCACGCGGCAGATGGGATCGACCATCCCTCGCTCCTACTCCGCGGCCTCGGCGGGCACCGCGATGCGCCGGCTCTTGTCGGTGAAGGCCTCGTACTCCTCCTGGTAGCGCGTCGGGCCGTTCGAACGGGAGACCTGGACCGCCGTCACCTTGTACTCGGGGCAGTTGGTCGCCCAGTCGGAGAATTCGGTGGTGATGACATTGGCCTGGGTCAGCGGGTGGTGGAACGTCGTGTAGACGACACCTACCGCGACGCGGGGAGTGATGAGGGCGCGCAGCGCCGTCTCGCCGGCGCGGCTCCTAACGGTTACCCAGTCGCCGTCGTTGATGCCGCGGAACTCGGCGTCGTGCGGATTGATCTCGAGGCGGTCCTCCTCGTGCCAGACCACGTTCGCCGTGCGCCGCGTCTGCGCGCCGACGTTGTACTGCGAGAGGATGCGGCCCGTCGTCAGGATCAGCGGATAGCGCGCGCCCGTGCGCTCGTCCGTCGGCACGTACTCGGTCATGACAAACTTGCCCTTGCCGCGCACGAACTCGCCGACGTGCATGATCGGCGTGCCCTCGGGATGCTCCTCGTTGCAGGGCCACTGGATCGAGCCGAGGCGGGCGATCTTCTCGAACGACACGCCGGTGAAGGTCGGCGTCAGCCGCGCGATCTCGTCCATGATCTCGCTGGCGTGCGTGTAGTTCCAGTCGAGGCCGAGCTTCTTGGCGATGAGCTGAGTGATCTCCCAGTCCGCATAGCCGTTCTTGGGCGCCATCACCTTCTGGACGAGCTGGATGCGCCGCTCGGCATTGGTGAAGGTGCCGTCCTTCTCGAGGAACGTGCAGCCCGGCAGGAAGATATGGGCGTAGTTCGCGGTCTCGTTGAGGAAGAGATCCTGCACGACCACGCATTCCATCGCGGCGAGGCCCGCCGAGACGTGATGCGTGTTGGGATCGGACTGGAGAATGTCCTCGCCCTCGATGTAGATCGCCTTGAACGTCCCGTCGACCGCCGCATCGAGCATGTTGGGGATGCGCAGGCCCGGCTCGGCATCGATGGTGCAGTTCCACTCCTTCTCGAAGAGGGCGCGCGTCTTGGTATCGGAGACGTGGCGATAGGCCGTGAGCTCGTGGGGGAACGAGCCCATGTCGCAGGCGCCCTGCACGTTGTTCTGGCCGCGCAGCGGGTTCACGCCGACGCCGGGGCGCGACAGGTTGCCGGTCGCCATGGCGAGGTTGGCGATGGCGATGACGGTCGTCGAGCCCTGCGAGTGCTCGGTCACGCCTAGGCCGTAATAGAAGGCCGCATTGCCCCCCGTCGCGTAAAGACGTGCCGCCTCGCGCACGAGCTTGGCATCGACGCCCGTATACTGCTGCATCGATTCGGGGGAGTTGCGCTCCTCGGAGACGAAGGCCGACCACTCGTTGAACTCGTCGACGTTGCAGCGCTCCTCGACGAACTTGCGGTTGACGAGGCCCTCCTTGACGATCACGTGGGCCATCGACGTCAGAAGCGCGACGTTGGTGCCGGGCTGGAGCTGGAGGTGGTAATCGGCCTCGACGTGCGGGGTGCGCACGAGGTCGATGCGGCGCGGATCGGCAATGATGAGCTTCGCCCCCTCGCGCAGGCGCTTCTTCATGCGGCTCGCGAAAACGGGGTGGCCGTCGGTCGGATTGGCCCCGATGATGAAGACGACGTCGGTGTGCTCGACGGAGTCGAAGTCCTGGGTTCCCGAGGACTCGCCGAAGGCGGTCTTCAAGCCGTAGCCCGTCGGCGAATGGCAGACGCGCGCGCAAGTGTCGACGTTGTTGGTGCCGAACCCGGCGCGGATGAGCTTCTGCACGAGGAAGCTCTCCTCGTTCGTGCAGCGCGACGACGTGATGCCGCCGACCGACGTGCGCCCGTATTTCTTCTGGATACGCGCGAACTCGGAGGCAACGCGATCGATGGCCTCCTCCCATGTGGTCTCGCGCCACGGGTCGGTGATCTTGTCGCGCACCATCGGCTTGGTGATGCGGTCGCGATGGGTTGCATAGCCCCAGGCGAACCGTCCCTTGACGCAGGAATGGCCGCGGTTCGCCTTGCCGTCCTTCCACGGCACCATGCGTACGACCTCTTCGCCGCGCATCTCGGCCTTGAAGGCGCACCCCACGCCGCAATAGGCGCACGTGGTGATGGCAGAGTGCTCGGGCTGGCCGATATCGATCACGGCCTTCTCGGTGAGCGTTGCCGTCGGACAGGCCTGCACACAGGCCCCGCACGAAACGCACTCGGACTCGAGGAAGTCCTCGTTCATGCCGGGAGACACGCGGCTGTCGAAGCCGCGCGCCGAGATCGTCAAAGCGAAAGTGCCCTGCACCTCCTCGCAAGCCCGCACGCAGCGGTTGCAGACGATGCACTTCGAGGGATCATAGGCGAAATACGGGTTGGTCTCGTCCTTCGGGAGCCACTGATCGTTGGCGTGGCCGTTGCTCTTGGCAAAGACGTGGTTCTCACCCTCGTAGCCGTAGCGCACGTCGCGCAGGCCGACGGCGCCGGCCATGTCCTGGAGCTCGCAGTCGCCGTTGGCGGCGCAGGTGAGGCAGTCGAGCGGATGGTCGGAGATGTAGAGCTCCATCACCCCGTTGCGGATCTGCTTTAGGCGCGGCGTCTGGGTATGAACGACGATGCCAGGAGCGACCGGCGTCGTGCAGGAGGCGGGCGTGCCGTTGCGGCCCTCGATCTCGACCAGGCACAGCCGGCAGGAGCCGAACGCCTCTATCATGTCGGTCGCGCAGAGCTTCGGGATCTGGGTGCCGATCTCCGCCGCAGCGCGCATGATCGACGTCCCTTCCGGGACCGTCACGGCCACGCCGTCGATGGTCAGCGTGACGAGCTTCTCCGATTTCGAAGCCGGCGTGCCGTAATCCGTTTCCTTGATAAGCGTCATGGTTTCTCACTCCGCCGCAGCAAGTCTCGCAGTCCGCTTGAAATCTTCCGGGAAATGCGTCAGCGCGCTCATGACCGGATATGGGGTGAACCCACCCAGAGCGCAAAGGGAACCGAACTTCATAGTGTTGCACAGATCCTTGATGAGGGCGAGGTTGGCATCGACCCGCTCGCCGGCCATGACCTTCTCGACCGTCTCCTTGCCTCGCGTCGCGCCGATCCGGCACGGCGTGCACTTGCCGCAGCTTTCGATGGCGCAGAACTCGAAGGCGAAGCGAGCCTGGCTCGCCATGTCGACAGTGTCGTCGAAGACCACGACGCCACCATGACCGATGAGGCCATCCTTTGCGGTGAAGGCTTCGTAGTCGAAGGGCGTATCGAAGAGCGCGCGGGGAAAATAGGCGCCGAGCGGGCCGCCGACCTGTACCGCGCGCACCGGGCGCCCCGATGCCGTGCCCCCGCCGATGTCGTCGACGAGCTCGCCGAGCGTGACGCCGAATGCCGTCTCGAAGAGGCCGCCGTGCTTGATGTTGCCGGCGAGCTGGATCGGCATCGTGCCGCGCGAGCGGCCCATGCCGTAGTCGGCGTAGGCCTTGGCACCTTCAGCCAGAATGAACGGCACCGCCGCAAACGAGAGCACGTTGTTGATCACGGTCGGGCGGGCGAACAGGCCCTTGTGGGCAGGAAGCGGCGGCTTGGCACGGACCACGCCGCGCTTGCCCTCGAGGCTTTCCAAGAGCGAGGTCTCCTCGCCGCAGACATAGGCGCCGGCGCCCATGCGCACTTCGAGTTCGAAGGCGTGCTTCGAGCCGGCGACCTTGGGGCCGAGGAAGCCCGCCTGGCGCGCAGCCTGGATCGCCTCGTTGAGGGCAACCTCGGCATGGGGATACTCGGAGCGCAGGTAGATGTAGCCCTTGGTCGCGCCGACGGCGATCCCTGCAATCGTCATGCCCTCGATGAGCACGAACGGGTCGCCTTCCATGATCATGCGGTCGGCGAACGTGCCGCTGTCGCCCTCGTCCGCGTTGCAGACGATGTACTTCTGCGAGCCCGGCGTATCGTGAACCGTCTTCCATTTGATGCCGGTCGGGAAGCCCGCGCCGCCGCGGCCCCTGAGGCCCGACTTTGCCACCTCGTCGACGACGCCGGCGGGCGACAGCTCGAGCGCCCGGTCCAGGCCCTGGTAGCCGCCGTGGGCGCGATAGTCGTCGAGCGACACGGGGTCGGTGACGCCGCAGCGCGCGAACGTGAGGCGCGTCTGCCGTTTGAAGTAGGGAATCTCTTCGACCGGCCCCACGGCCCGGGGATGCTTGATCGACGCGGGGGGCTTGCCGCTGAAGAGGCCCGCCTTGGCGAGGCTCGCGACATCTGCCGCCTCGAGCGGCCCGAAACCCCAGCGAACGCCCTCGTGCTCGACCTCGAGCAGCGGCTCGAGCCACAGCATGCCGCGCGAGCCGTTGCGGATAATTTCGGCTTTCGCAGCCGCCTTCTTCGATGCCGTAGCGAGCGCCGCCACCAGCTCGTCGGCGCCGACGGCGACGGCGGCTGCATCGCGCGGCACGAACAATCGCAGTGTCATGCCGTGGCCTCTTTCAGGATCTGATCGAGCTTCTCGGCCGTGAGGCGTCCGACGATGCGTCCGTCGATCATGGCCGACGGCGCGGTCGCGCAGAGCCCGAGGCAGTACACCGGCTCGAAGGTGACACGGCCGTCGGCGCTCGTGCCGCCGCAGGAGATTCCGAGCCGATCTTCCACGCGCTCGACCAGCTTTTCGCAGCCCATGGATTGGCAGGCCTCCGCGCGGCACATTTTGAGCACGTGCTTGCCCGGAAGCTCGCGCCGGAAGTCGTGGTAGAAGGTCACGACGCCGTGCACCTCGGCGCGCGACAGATTGAGCTCGCGCGCCAGCACCGGCACCGCCTCCTCCGGAACATGTCCGAAGGCCTCCTGAACGGCGTGCAGGATCGGCATGAGCGGGCCTTCGAGACCTTCGTGATCGGCGACGATCTCGATCGTGCGCTCCTCGCTCCACGGCTCGAAGCGGCTCATGAGGCTCCTCCAGTTTATAGTTATTCGAATCTACAATGGAGGATGCGCCAACAAGATCAATAGACCCTTTTCGTCCCGCGATAGACGCCATCTATCACCTCATTCGCAAGTCGCGTCGGTGACTTAGGCGGTGATTGCGCGGGTCGGATTGGCGATGCGCTTGGCATGGGCGATGAAGGCGGCGACGAGAGGCGAGCGCGGCTCGCGGCGCGTTGCAATGAGCCCGATCTTGTGAGTGACAGTCGGTTGTACCAGCGAGATGGGACGCAGCCTGCTCGGCCGGTCGAGAGCCTCGGCCAGGCGCGCCGGTAGAATGCTTGCCCACTCGCCGGTTCGCACGTGAGCGTAGAGCACGAGCATCGAGTTGCTCTCGAGCGTCGGCACCTGCGGAGCGCCGGCGTCCGCCAGATGGCGATCGATGAGGCGGCGGTTCTGCATGTCGGGAGTGAGGAGGCAAAGCGGAACACGGCCCGCCTCGGCCCAGGTAACCAGCTCGCGCTTGGCCAGCGGGCTGTCTGGCGCGACGAGGAGGACGTACTGCTCCTCGTAGAGAGGCACCGCCTCGAACTTGGCCGGCGGCTCGGTATCGACGTAGGAGATGCCGACGTCCGACTCGAGGTTCTCAAGGCGGGCGAGGATGGCGTCCGCGTTCATCGAATGCACGGTGAAGCGCACGGCCGGGTAGCGCAGGTGCATGGGAACGGTGAGATCGGTCACGAACGGAAGCGCGGTCGGGATGGCGGCAAGATAGAGGTGACCCGAAAGGCCCTTCTTCAGCGCGTCGATCTCCTGGCGCATGGCGCGCGCGTCGCCGACGATGCGGCGCGCCCAGTCGAGCACGCGCTCGCCCTCGGGCGTGAAGCAGCGAAAGCGCGAGCCGCGCTCGACGATGAGCACGCCGAACTGATCCTCTAGGCTTTTCAAGGCCGAGGACAAGGTCGGCTGCGTTACGCCGGCCGCTTCCGCGGCGCGGCCGAAGTGCCGTTCGCGGGCGAGCGCCAGGAGCAATTCGAGCTTGTCGATCATATTGTCGATGGCCGCTTCTCCGCCGTCCGGGCGACGGATGTTAGGCCGCAATGTTTACACCTTCGCGGCGCCCCTGACAGCACCCTCGCAGGACCGAAATTATGGTGAATGATCGTGAAATCGGCCTAGGGGCCGCAAGGGCGTCACGCAAGTCTCAGGCGGGTCCTGTCACCCAAGTCTCCCGACACAACAAAGACATGGCGATCCCGGCAGGATTCGAACCTGTGACCCCCTGCTTAGAAGGCAGGGAGTCTGTAGAATGGCCTGAACTTACATGAGAAGCAGTGAGACCAATATTATACTGATAACACACGTATAATTTAGAACCATCCATCTCAATTTGTCCCAAATCGTCTCTTGAAGAACCACTTTTTTGGGCCAAATATAGGCCAAAGGTTCTACGAGCGAGCATGGATATGGCAAGACAGACTCAGTGACGACCGCCTGCTGGCTGCCAACGCCAAGGCGGTCCAGAAAGCCGTCAAGGCGGGCAGCCGCCCCGGCGGCAGGATCACCGAGTTTCGCATCGAGGGGGCACGCGGACTCGTTCTGCATGTGCTGCCGAGCGGCACGGCCACATGGTATTTCCATTACGACGCGGAGGTCGGCAGGCGGCGCGAGCGCCGAAAGCTGAAGATAGGGCGGCTCGATGAGGTCTCCTTGGCGCACGCGCTTGGCGAGGCGGAGCGGCTGCGGCCGCTGATAAGGCAGGGCGTCGATCCGGTATCGCTAAAGGTCGCTAATCGGGACGCCATGACCTTCGCGGAACTCACTGCCGACCGTCTGGAGAAAGGCGATCCGCTGCGTCCTGGTACCCAGCGCGACCACGGGCACATGCTCGACAAGGACGTGCTGCCCGTCATCGGTAACATCCCAGCAAAGGCAGTCACGCGCCAGGATGTCATCAGGGTCCTCGATGTCATCTCAACGCGCGGTGCAAACCGGCGTGCCGATATGGCTCGCGCACTGATTAGCTCCATATTCGGCTATGGCATCGACCGTGGGCTTGTGTCCGACAATCCCGCTTCCGGCCTTCGCAACCGGCATGACAACCAGCCGCGCGATGTTGTGGCGAGTCCAGACGACATCCGGCGGCTTTGGTCGGCCATGGACAACGGCGAGGCGGCCATGTCATCCGCCGTCGCGACCATAGTCAGGCTAGCGCTGCTGACCGGGCTGAGGCGAACGGAGATCGCGGCCGCAAGAAAAGAGGAACTCAATCTAGGCTCAGAGTCGCCGACGCTGACCATCCCGCGCGGCCGCGCTAAGAACCGCAACGCGCATCGCGTTCCCTTGAGCCCACGGGCAGCCTCCCTATTTCGCCGGGCCGTCAAAGCCTCAGGCGAGAGCGAGTTCGTCTTCCCCGGCGAGCGCAGTCCCTCGCACATCGCCTCGCGTAGCGTGAGCAAGGCCATGGAGCGCACCCGAGCGAAAATCGGCATCAACGACATCACCATGCACGACCTGAGGCGCACGGCGGCCACTAACATGAGTCAGTATGGCGTCCCCAAAGACGTGCGAGAGCGGGTGCTGAACCACGGCGGTAAGCGCAAGAGCAGCGTGACAGAGGGCGTCTATAACCAATACGAATACGACGCCGAGAAGCGCGCCGCGTTGGAGCTTTGGGCCGATGCGCTCGCTGGGATCATCGGGGACGGGCCGAGCGAGATCAGGGGTTACCATGCGCGGCTTGCGCGCCTCAAAGGCGCGGACAAGATCAAGGTCGCTTAAGCCTCGCCGAGACACATCGTCTCGTCGCGATCCATCGCCAAACATAGGTGTCGTGCGTGTGCTCTCGACCCGTTGCCGTTGACGACCCGATGTGGAGGCATGAGGACCTTTGTCCGATCATTTGGCATGTAAATTTGAAACTCGGGCACTTCCATAATCAAGGGTAAATCGGTTCATTGTTGTCAGGCTCCCATCCCGACATGTCCAGAGAAGTTCTGGAGCATAAAACTCAGCCGCTTCATACGTTTGTTTATGCTGGAAAGTGTCTCCGAGACCAATTGCGCTCAGTTGTGACAATCCAGCAATCTTCATCGAGCAGGCTATACACTCGAACTTCGTTGGAAGGTGCTCCTGCGTTTCCGTTATCAGATCACCCTCAATACTTTTTTGCGGGGGCGATGTCGGGTCGCCGATAACCAGAGCGGTAGCTCCGCAAGCCGGACATTGGACGCGATGCCCCACTTGCCTGATCGCCCAGACGTTAGCTTGGTCGGTGAGTTTTTTCTGTCCTCTTCTGGCTTCGCGAGCCACACCTTTTTGTATGCCTCCACTGTACCTCTTGCCGCTTTTGCAAACTCATCGGCAGCGGCGGACATAAGCTTGTCTGCAACCTTTACCTCACTTTCACCAACAAAATCACTCAATTTCGTATCCAGAAATTTAAGCAGAATCGAGCACGCTTTGTAGAACTTCGGTAGCCAGGCCGAATGCTTCTCATCATCGAAAGGCATGTCGCCGCAATGCAGCTCTGCATTCCGTTTGGTCGCATGAAGCGCACAGAACTTCTGGTGTTCGTCAGTAAAACCAGGTACTGTTTCTCCAAGCCTGTCAATTACAGTCTTAATGTCTATGGATTTAGGCGAGAACTTTTTCGCCGTAGGCGTGTAACCGAGCGCGTAATAAATATTATTCCAGTCATTTGGATCGGCCAAAAGTACCGGGCTCACTTTGGCGAGCGCCGCCCGACACAGGAGTTCCAGGCAAAGACTGGAGAATAGAGCAAACGTCCATTGATCTTTCGGTTGGGCTAGCGTGGCCTCAATATACCGCTGCGCCTTCGCTAGTAAAGCGTCAGAATCCCACGTATTTGGAACTTCCAACGGTTGTGCATCTTCGGTCATATTAGCGCTCCCAAGTATGCTCTTTCGATTACTCGCGACATACATTCTTCAGGTACGGGGGTACGTCCGTGTAGCATTCGCCAATTATCAATGACCAGAGTATCACCCGCTCGGCAGAGTGCAATTCGCTTAGCTTCGGTACTTTCAGACACTCCTTCAATCGAGCGACCCCAAGCACACCGGACTCTGAAGCCGGGCGAATGAACCTCTCATCCCATCGCAAAAGTCCAGAGGAAGCAGGGTCGCGCTTGTAGAGACGCAGCAGAGACAGCTTCCCATCAATCGGTCTGCGAGGTCGAACTAGAGCCCGAACTAGCAGCGCCTCACCAGTTTTCTGTACAGCAAGACGACCATCGATGACTAACGTCTCTACTTCCTCGAACCCTTTTACGCAGCGGAGCAGAAAGTAGCGAGGGGGCGCATACCAATGAGCTAGATCTGTATGTATTGGAAAAGTACCACAGCCGTAGAGGCCACTATAGGTGTTCGGCGGTGCGGCCTCTGTATGTTTCGGCGTCAGAGAATGGATAGCTTCCCTGTCGGAACGCCAAATTGCCTTTCCCAATAGCGGGAGAACGTCTCTGGTGGAGTGCGACGGCATCAACCGCTCGATCAAAGCGTAGCCATTCCGGCAGACTTCCTCCTTTACATTCATGAGATCACGGAAGCTTGAGTGTGGTGAGTGATGAGGATGGAAGCGCGGCGAAAGAGATAGTGTCGTATTTCCGAAGGGCGGCGCGCCATATTCTCCGCCCGCCCCCCACTTGGACGCCGCAACGTCGTGCCTCTCCTTCCGCACGCGTGGCACCGCGCCGTGCGACGCAACACGTCAGACGACGCTTCGGAACCCAACCGGATGATCAGCGGCGCGAGCACGAACGGCGCGCGATGGCGGCACTCTGCGTTGGGGCGGTACATCCACCAACAGCACGTCGATCTACGCAGCTCTCCAAATGTCGGGACGGGCGGTTGCTCTCGGGACATCATCGTTTTATTAACGTCGGCGATCTTTCATATATATCTCAAGCTATGTCGGAGCCGAACACCGAAGCCTACACGGCCTCGAAGGGCGGCATCGTTGCACTCACTCACGGCATGGCGATAAGCCTTGGCAAGTACGGAATCCGGGTCAATGCCATAAGTCCGGGCTGGATTGAAACGCGCGACTGGCAATACTCCGCGCGAGCGAAGAAGCCTAAGCACTCGGAACGCGACCGGCTGCAGCACCCGGTGGGCCGCGTAGGCAAACCCGAGGACATCGCCCAGGCGTGCCTCTTTCTCGCCGAGCACGCCGATTTCATGACTGGCCAAAACATCATTATCGATGGCGGTATGACGGTGAAAATGATCTATGAGTAATAGAAATGGGGCGAAGCGCCACGGGTTGTCGCCTGCGGTCGAGCGCCATCCCGCGAAAAGGGCCACGGCCAGCCTTGTCAACCGTGCTTGGGCGCGCCATCATGGATTGACCGGAGGGGATGACCATGGGAGGCAGCCATGAAGTCAATCGCCCACGGCGACCCTCATCCAAGATGGCGCGACAATGCTGCGGGTGGCCTTGCCTTCCTCGCGGCGCTCGCGCTCGTTGTGTTCCTGGCGTACCAGCTCGTAGACCTGTCGGCTCGTATGATCGGCCACGCCGCGAGCCAGACCGCCGTAGTGCACGACGCCACTCGGTTTGCTCCCCTGTCTGACTAGACACACGCGGGGCGTCTAGGCGTTCCGGGTGACCAAGGAGATAAGCCATGCCTAATGCGCCTCCACACGAAGAGTCTAACGTGCTCGCCAGGCTGACGGTTCTTGAGCTCATCGTCGGGATGATGATTCGCGATGGCATGCTCAAGTCCGGCAAAGGTCCGCAAGACATTCTCGGCTTTGGCGAGACCGTGAAGAAGTTCCTGGAAGGCCGAACGCCGGTCGGAGCAACCGACCGCCAGCTTCATCAAGCCGCCGACAAGTTCTTTTCGGCGGTCGCGTCGGATATCGGAAGTCAGGACAGCCAGTAGGCTCGTCGGCGGAAGGCCGCGCAAGTGCGTGTGCTACGGCTACCAGACCGTCGCTAGGTGCAATGTCAGCCATGCGGACCGTTGGAAACTCGATCTAGCCTCCAGAGAGACGTGCAGCGCTCCACCATCACGAGTTGCAATGACGCATACGCTAAGCTTGCCACCTTTTAGCGCTCTTCAATCTCGCTCTTGCCTCGGCCGCCGTCGCACCGCCTGCTCGAAGGCCTGGAGCGTAGAGCGAAGCTCGCGAGGCTCGGCCTCGGAGGCCGTGATCACCTCGTCGGCATCGTCGGCTAGCGCTTTCAAGCGAGCTCAACGAACCTTCGGACTTAACACTCTCCACGAAGTCCTCCTTAAAGAACGAAAAAGAGGGCTCAAACCCGAGCCCTCTCCTCTGTCAGCTCCCCCCGATGACGAAACCTGAAACTTCAATTGCGGCAGCGAAGGGGCGATCTGTATACGCTGCAATTAAGCTGCCTAATCGCTTCTGGAAAAACACTTCCTATGTCGTTGGGCTGATCTTCCTTGAGCAGGGTCAAGGTGAGGCGGCCCCGTTCATCTGACCATGCCGCCGCGCGGACGGCACCAATTGCCAGTCCACCTGTCGAAGGAGGCTCTGTATGAAAATTCGATCCGACGGTCTGCTGCGCACCATTCTCGTCTTAGCGTTGGCGACGCTCTGCGGGGTTGCGCATGCGCAGACAAGCAAGCCCAATATTCTGTTCATCGTGTCCGACGACACGGGTTATGGCGATCTCGGTCCCTATGGCGGCGGCGAAGGGCGAGGTATGCCCACACCGAATATCGACCGGATGGCTAGCGAAGGCATGACCTTCTTTTCCTTCTATGCCCAGCCGAGCTGCACGCCCGGCCGCGCCGCGATGCAGACGGGTCGCATCCCGAACCGTAGCGGCATGACCACGGTTGCGTTCCAGGGCCAGGGCGGAGGGCTGCCAGCAGCGGAATGGACGCTTGCGTCAGTGCTGAAGCAGGGCGGCTATCAGACCTACTTCACCGGCAAATGGCATCTCGGCGAGGCCGACTACGCGCTGCCTAACGCTCAGGGCTATGACGTGATGAAGTACGCTGGCCTCTATCACCTCAATGCCTACACCTATGCCGACCCGACCTGGTTCCCGGATATGGCCCCGGAATTGCGGGCCATGTTCGAGAAAGTGACCAAAGGCGCGCTTTCCGGCAAGGCAGGCGAGCCGCCGAAGGAAGATTTCAAGATCAACGGCCAGTACGTCGACACACCTGTCATCGACGGCAAGGAAGGTGTCGTCGGCATTCCCTTCTTTGACGGTTACGTCGAGAAAGCGGCGCTAGAGTTCCTTGATCAAGCGTCCAAGTCGGACAAGCCCTTCTTCATCAATGTCAACTTCATGAAGGTGCACCAGCCGAACATGCCTGCCCCTGAGTTCCAGCTCAAGTCGATGTCCAAGTCGAAGTACGCCAACTCGGTGGTGGAACTCGACACGCGGATCGGGCGGATCATGGACAAGCTCCGCGCGCTCGGCCTCGACAAGAACACCCTCGTTTTCTACACGACAGACAATGGTGCTTGGCAGGACGTCTACCCGGACGCCGGATACACGCCGTTCCGTGGCACCAAGGGCACCGTGCGCGAGGGTGGCAATCGGGTTCCCGCCATCTGCGTATGGCCGGGCAAGACCAAGCCTGGTTCGAAGAACCACGACATCCTTGGTGGTCTAGACCTCATGGCGACCTTTGCTGCCGTCGGCGGCGTAAAGCTGCCGGAAAAAGATCGTGAGGGCCAGCCTATCATCTTCGACAGCTACGACATGTCGCCGGTCCTCCTCGGCACCGGTAAATCGGCGCGCAACTCCTGGTTCTATTTTACCGAGAACGAACTCTCACCCGGCGCTGCGCGCGTCGGCAACTACAAGGCCCTGTTCAACCTTAGGGGCGACAACGGGCAACCGACGGGCGGCCTCGCGGTCGACAGCAATCTCGGATGGAAGGGCGAGGATAAATATGTCGCCACGGTTCCCCAGGTGTTCGATCTCTGGGCCGACCCACAGGAGCGCTACGATATCTTCATGAATAACTTTACCGAGAGAACCTGGATCATGGTGACCATCAACGAATCGGTCAAGGAACTGATGAAGACCTACGTGCTGTACCCGCCACGCAAGCTGCAGAGCGAGACGTACTCGGGTCCGATCACGCTTTCGAATTATGAGAAGTTCCAGTGGGTGCGGGAACTCGCTGGCGAAGGAGGGCGTCAGTATTCCGATGCCGACGGGAAATTAGAAGCACGCGAGTGGCGGCCCTGGAGGCAATCCTCGGGGCCGCTTATCTATCCGCTACTCCTCAGCCCGCTCTCGCTGATGACATAGCCCATTTCCGGAAATGGCCCGTCTTTGCCGTTCGTCGCGACGCACGAAGTCGTCCGCTGTTGAAGGAAGACCGGCCGTGGTTTGAAGCCAGATGCAACGTTACGCCATCGACGGGTTACTCGCCGTCGAGCGCCATTCCGCGAAATAGCCCACAGGAACCGCATTTTGAGCTTCGATAGGGCGGGGCCTTCTTTCCCTACCGCCATATCCGAGGCAGGCGCAAATCGGCAGTTCTGTGGGAGAATTTCTGCGGCAATCGCCCGTCTAGGAGAGAGCGAGGCCCTGCGCGGCACGGAAGCTCGGCTTGCCCAACCCGCAAAGCCAGCCATGAGGGGCACGGGCGGTCTACCAACTGCGCGAGATGTAACGACAGGTGCCGAGGTCGGCGTCTGTCCCTCAGCGTCGCGGTGACGGATCTCAGGATCGACGTCCGCTGATCGGGGTTGCTTGCGGCGAGGGATGCCGGCGAGGTGCGGACGCTGAGAGCCGCGAATTCTTAGCACATGCCCTTTGACGGTGAGACGGGCGGAGACTCCCTTGAGGTCGATATGCCGCGCTGCCGCGTTACGCGTGCGGGCGAGGAGTTCGAGTAGTGGCTTGCCTCGTGCGGCACTCGACGGGTGGGGCTTCTGCCTCTGGCCGTTCTCGTCAATTTGCTCGCCGCACGAGATTGGTCGCGGTTGGGGGATAAGCAATTTAAGGTGTAGTTTTCGGTCTAAGGCGAGAGGGCCGAGCCCAACAGTGATAGACGATAGCGCGATGTCTACCAGTCAACGGCCAGCGGCACGTGTGATCGCCGTGACCGCGGCTCTTTCTGCGTGCGCTTGCATGGCGCTGGCTGCGCCGGTTGGAAGTGAAGAGACCGGCTTTGACGTACCACCCACACTGGCAGCCGGCCAGCCGCCGCCGCTGCCGAAACCAGGACCGTTGGCTCAGCCACGCTCGCAAAATCAAGTCGGCTTACCGGCGGCGCTTTCAAAAACCGTCATCCCGCCGGCAAGCCCGCTCACGCCCGCGGCGGTCGCGCTGGGCGAGAAGCTGTTCTTCGACAGTCGGCTCTCAGGGGACGGCACAGTCGCCTGCGCCACGTGCCACGATCCGGCACGCGCTTTCACGGACGGCAGACCCACCTCGGTCGGCATCCAGGGTCGTGTCGGTCAACGCAACGCGCCAACCGTCTTGAACGCGCTCTATAACAAGACGCAGTTCTGGGACGGCAAAGTCGATATGCTCGAGCAACAGGCGGCCCTGCCGATCACGAACCCCTTCGAGATGGGCTCCGCCGGTATCGGCGATGCCGTCGCCAAAATTGCCGGTGATAAGGACTACCAAGATCAATTCATGCAGGCGTTCGGCCGTGACGTAAACGAGCAGGACATGCTGGGTGCCATTGCCACTTACGAGCGCACGCTCGTTTCGTTCGAACTCTCCATTCGATCATTTCATCGCCGGAGACAACAACGCCATCGGCAACTCGGCCAAGAGTGGCTGGGAACTGTTCAACACCAAGGCCCGTTGCAACTTGTGCCACGCTTTGACGGATAAACAGCGCGATGTCACCGTCTTGACTGATAATGATTTTCATAACATCGGCATCGGAATCCTCCGGCATCATGTCGCCCCCTTGGCGCGGCAGGCAGAGAGCGAACTGGCGGAGGGAAGCCTGCCTGAGATCGACGCTAAGGCGATCGAGAGCGAGATATCAGTCCTCGGGCGCTTCCTGATTACCAAAAAGCAGAGTGATATCGCGTCATTCAAGAACTCCTGACATCCGAAATATCCTGGTAACCCGGCCTTACTTCCACGATGGGTCGATGCAAACGCTGTGGGATATCTTGGATCACTACAATAAGGGCGACGGGATATCTGACCCATGGCTCGACGAGGACATCCAGCCGCTGGCGCTGAGCGAGCCGGAGATCGATGACCTCGTCGCGTTTTTAGCCGCGCTCACGAGTCCGCAATACAAGGAACTCGGCGACAAGGAGTACGCTCGGCAACTGGCTCAATCCAAAGAGAGTCGCCCGCAACGCGATACGGCGCGGGCCTTCGGCCCGAAGCCGTCGCAGCCAAAGCCACCGCCGTATGGCCGATAAATCAACACTTGAGCGGCATCCGCGCAATCACACACAACAGATGCAGCAACGCCTTCAGGAGATGATCGAGCATCTGCGGCAGGACATCACGAAAGTTGATGAACCTCAACTTAAAGGCCAGGTTCGAGACTGCCGCAGAAGTGCTCGGCGGCCTAAAGAAGGCCTTCAGCGACTACGAGCAGAAGAACGAGCCAGCTTGGAGGGCAAGGGGCTGAGATGCCCACCCGAGCTATCGACCTCGTTTTTTGCTGCAGCGCATGAGTCCGGATGTGGCCCTGACCGCCCATTCCTCGCGGCGCACCAAGTCGTCAGCTGTTGAAGGAAGACCGGCCGTGGTTTGGAGACGAGCCCAAGCTACCCCAGATGCAGCGTTACGCCTTCGAGGGGTTACTCGCCGTCGAGCGCCATCCCACCAAAAGACCACAGGAATCGCGTTTTGAGCTTCGGTATGGCGAAGCCCCCCGCCATACCCGAGGCGGCCGCAAATCGACCGTTCTGTGGTCGATTTTCTGCGGCAATGGGCCGTTTAGCAGAGAGCGAGACCTTGGAGATGAGCACAACAGCTCTTAGCACACGAACCTGACAAACCTGACGCCCATAAAAAGGAGACGAACGCCTAAGCGGGACTTGGGTTTTTCACACTAAGGCAAAATGAAAAACGCAATTGATGCTCCGGCCATAACAGCAGTTGCCGCCCAGCCCCAGATTGCCATCGACGGCGACAGCGTCAGTCGGCCCATGACCCTTGCATTACGGACGATCAGCATCATGACGGCCATGAGCGGGGCTGCAAGTACCCCGTTAACAACCGCTGCCCAATAGAGCGCGCGGACCGGATCAAGTCCAACAAAGTTGAGAGCCGCACCGAGCAGCGTGGCAACCGCAATCGTCGCGTAGAAGGCTCGTGCATCGTTGGGTCGTGCGTCGAGGCTACCAGCCCACCCGAACATCTCGCTAACCGCATAAGCCGCCGATCCTGCCAATACCGGTACTGCCAGCAGCCCGGTGCCGATTATCCCGGCGGCGAACAACGCAAACGCGAACTCCCCCGCGATGGGCCTCAACGCCTCGGCGGCCTGCGCCGAAGTTGCGATGTCGGTAATTCCATGCACGTGCAGTGTCGCGGCGGTTGCAAAAACGATGGCCAGCGAGACTAGCGAGCTGAATGCCATGCCAGTAATCGTATCGACGCGGATGCGGGCAAGTTCCGCGCCCGCCGTCTTCGGCGAAACGCATAGCGGCTTGGCGTGATGGCGGTGTTGCTCCTCGACTTCCTGCCCTGCCTGCCAGAAAAACAGATAAGGACTAATGGTCGTACCGAGGATCGCCACCATTGCCATGGCGTACGCTCTGGTTGGCTCGAGGCTCGGAACGAACAACGACTTCAGTGCAGTCCCCCATGGCACGTCAGCCACAAACACGACAGCGACATAAGAAAAAAGCGAAAGCGTCGTCCACTTTAGGATAGCGGCATAGCGCGGGTAGCTTAGCCACACTTCGAGCACGATACAGACTACGCCGAAGAGCAATGTGTATAGCTGACCCGCCCCGCCAATGAGTAGTTCGAGTGCGGCCCCCATTGCGCCGAGATCGGCCCCGAGGTTGATGATGTTTGCTACGAGCAGCAATGTCACCACGCCTCTCAGCAGCCAGGGTGAATAGTGCCGCCTGAGATTGTGCGCAATGCCACGCCCAGTGACGCTGCCAATTTCGGCAGCAACCTCCTGGATAACAACCATTAGCGGGAAACTGAATAGAAACGTCCACGAAAGCCCAAAGCCAAACTGTGCTCCGATCTGACTATGCGTTCCGATTCCACTGGGGTCGTCATCTGCCGCTCCGGTCACGAGGCCAGGGCCTAGCCGTCGCCACAGGCTCAACACTGGCGAGCCGTTCGGCATTTCGGCTGCTTCATTCATGGCCTTACCTAACTGAATTTGGCACCATTAGTAACGCCCTGAACCGACATTGCACACAGGGCCGGCTCGATGGAAAGAAATGGCTTTACGCGACACCCATCGTCCGCCGCGCCGAGGACGGCGAACGCGCGTTGGTGATTGCGAGCTGGGGCTTCGTGCTCCTCCAGGTGGCCGCGCGCCGCCGGGTGACTAACGTGCGCGACGACAAAGAAGATCATCTGGATTGAAGGCTGGGATAGCGCAATGGATTGAAAGCTAGGACTGCGCAGATCGAGCTATGGTCAAGCGGGTAGGAAGAGCCTAAAATTATTGAGACGACTGAACCCAGCCACGAGTGCCAAGAGGCAACCCGGGTGGCCTGTTGTGGCATAGCGGAGTTGCAGAATGTCGCTCCTCCACATCGATGAGGCTGTTCGCTCAGACGCCACGCTGGACGGCGTCTTAATCCCGATGAAAACTGCTGCGGGAGGAAGCATCGGCATTCTCGTAACGCACGAGGTCTTGGATGAGATTGGCGGCGTGCCTCAGACTACTCAGGATTATTTGGCCATCTGTGAAGAGAACAGACCCTATTTTGAGGAAATCGGCTCCAAGAAGTTGGAAGCCAATCCTGACATCGAGCCGCCTATAAGGATTGAATCCCAAGACCTCGTGGAGTGAAGAGGAGTAGCGATCCGCTGCATCGTGGGTCGATAGATCAAGACCCCGCACCCCTCCCCGAACCCGCCAAGACGGCGGGCTTTGTGTTCTGGGAAGTGCGTCACCGTCTTTGGAGGCACTGGGCTTCCCGGCCGCGAAGTCGAGGGAGGTCTCGTCGGGGGTTGTCTACGATCAAGGCCGCCACTAGTTCGCTCTGGCATGTACGCCAATGGAAGCGGCGGATGCGCGTGCCTTGGTGTAGGGAGCGAGCACCCCGATCCGGCTCGTGGGGGAGCGCTCTGCCGCTTCTGGCTGTGCCGCCCGCGCGCTCGGCAACCCCTGCCTGCATAGAGAACCGTCTGGATGGCCCTTGGAGCTGGCCTAGCACACGAAAAGGCACCCACGGTGCGAATCGTGGGTGCCAGGACGGGGGGTGATCCCGACGGCATCGAGGGACGAAAACCGCCGGGACTGCAGCAACAACAATGCGGCGTTGATTTGGTTCCGGCGTCCCGCGCAAGATGTAGATAGGCTGGAGAGCTGGAGCACCCAAAGGTAACTTAGCGACCCTGACAGCGGTAGTCCACTGACGGCGTTCGGTGACTATTGGTCGCGCAGCCCGGCCGATCTCCCCCCTCACTCGACGCCGAGCTAAGCTTGATCGCTATTCGGCACCGTCTCGCGGCGCGTTTATACCTCTGCGCCATTCACCGCGTTCGGCCTTTGCCAACGACTGAAGCTTCTCCCGTATCGCCTGAAAGACATTGCCATTTTCTCGGGCGTGGGACGCGGACGCGCGGATGCGTGTCCTTGTATCCTTGTACGAAGCGCAGACGGTTTTGGCCGAGGACGTGTTGAGAGTTTCTCGACGAGTAGTTCCCGCAACAAACCGAATATCGACGTGGCGTCTGTTGGCTTGGACGCGCCTCGCCGGAAACAGAGCGGCCGACAAGGTGCTGAGAACACCAAGCCGGCCGGAAAGTTCAAGCGGATGTAGTCCTAAACGGGGTCAAGTATGCAGACTGAAACTGAAAATTGCAACCTTCCCCGAGAGTACCAAAAGAATGCAGCTTTAGGCTGCGCTCGCAAGGCGCTGATGACACGCATTGTTTATAATAAGTTCCGCAATTGAACGTAGATTTGATCCCTGTTCCACCTTTGTCCGAAATTGTCCAGGCGTTCAATGTGCGAAATCACCGACGCCGCTTGCTCGGCTCAGGGAGGCTGACGATTTCCCCTCGACGGCACGTGTCCCGCCGCTTCCAATTGGGATCTGGCAGGGCTGGCAGTGAGAGACGTCGATGACGGTCAACGTCTCACACTATCGCCTAGCCCATCGGTAGGGGCTGTCGCGCGCCATCCGCAAAAAGGACCACAGGAACCGCGTCTTGAGCGTCGATAGGGCGGGGCCTTCCTTTCCCTGCCGCCATATCCGCGGCAGGAGCAAGTCGGCAGTTGTGTGGGAGATTTTCGGCGGCAATGGGCGGTTTAGCAGAGAGCGCGGCCCAGGCGGCACGAAATGTCCACCTGCAAAGGCTTGCCACTCTTACCCCCTTAAAGGCAAGGTCTGGCGATTCGGCACGGCCCATCGCCCTCTTCAGACGATGCCACCTCGCCGCTGCCGCCCTGGTCCTCACGGAGCCGACAGTCCCACCGATGTCTCTGCACACGCGAGAATGAGGATGATTCCTCCTCGAGCGTCCGACATAACACTTCGGGTGCTAACGTCTAAAAGACTTGTCACGTCAAATCTTGCACAGGCGGTCGAGGAGGCGGGGAAGCATCTCCGGGACCTGCGGGCGGCTGAAGTTGCCGAGCAGGACCTCGTGATTGAAAACGGCAAGGTGGTGGCGTACCGCACGAAGTTGAAAGTCTCCACCAAATATCAAGGAACGAGCTAACCCCGAGCGGAAGATCGACCGCAAAGGTCCAGATACGGCGCTGCTACCATGCGGGCCGCGCAAGCAGTCTTGAGCTGCTGCGAAGTTAGGACGCTCGGTGCGGGCTCGTTGAACCTGCCGTTCGGCGTCGGTGACGGGTCTCACGAATTTCGATCAGTAGGGTTTCTCGTTCTGTTTGGCCCAAAGATCAATGAAGTTGTCACGCCCCGGCATTGCGATTGTGGGCAACGATTTGGCGTCGATCAATGTGTCCTCCTTTATCAGTCCATTCCTATAAAGGATGAAAGCCGTGACCGCGTACACATCGTTATCGCTCAATGACTTCGGCGTCGGAAATGGCATAGCGCGACGAATATACTCAAAGAGTGTGGTTGAATACGGCCAAAATTTGCCTGCCGATTTTGGGTAGGCTGGCGTCGGGCCGACCGGCGGCATAATCGGGCCCTCACTTCCGGTCTGCCCGTGACAAACCGCACATTGATTTTCCCATACGGGCTTGCCCATGATCGCGGACCCCCGCCCGTCCGGCAAGCCAGTGCCATCCGGCATGACATAGCGAGCGTAAAAAGGAATGTCGGTATCGGCGAGAGACTGGCCGAGCCCGGGACTTTCGGCCGAGGCTGAGAAGCTGACCGCCAATACAGCTGAAATTGCTAAGCCCAGCCTAACTGTACACATTTCTCACGGCTCCCCGATCCGTAATTAGCCAAGCTTGTATGGCGTTGTAATGGTTATAATTGGTTGGCGCGTAGCGTTTCTTCCAATCCGCACGTGTCGGCTGCACGTAACCGGCTTCATCACGGGCGCGGCTCATGAGGGTCGCTGGCGCGCCATCCCAACGCCAGGCGGTGGAGAAGCGTGTCATCGCCCTATTCAGCACGGGTTCATGCAGCTCGGCATCGGCCCATTTTGCGCCTCCATCCGCCGAAACTTCAACCTTGGCAACTTTGCCCAAACCAGACCACGCCAAGCCCGAAATCTCGTACAGGCCCGGACCGGTCAACGACATGGTACCTGAGGGATGAGTAATGACGGATTTTACTCCTATGGAGAAGCTGAACTCGAGAACCTTGCCGTCAGCCAGAATGTCCGTGTACTCGCCCGATTCATCCTTGGTGTGCGCGGGCCCGGAACTTACCTGCAAGCTGGTGATCCATTTAATGTTCATATTGCCCTCGTAGCCGGGCAGGACCAGGCGCATGGGGTAGCCTTGTTCGGGACGAAGGCGCTCGCCATTCTGATAAAGCGCGAGAATACCGTCCCCCATCATCTTCTCGATTGGGATGGAGCGAGCAAGATTGGGTGCATCATTTCCGATTGCCACGACCCATTTAGCCTCTTTTCTGAGGCCTGCTTCCTCCAAGAGCACGCGCAGCGGAATGCCGGTCCATTCGGAGTTTGAGACGAGGCCATGCAGCATGTCACAGCCCAGTTGTTGGGGCTCCTCGAAGACAGCGTTGAAAAGGCTATTACCTGCGCATTCGATGAAATAGATGCGCGAGACCATGGGATAGCGCTCCAGCCCAGCAAGATCGAATTTAAGCGGTCGGTCGACCAGGCCGTGAATCATTAGTCTATGCTGGGCCGGATCGAGCGCCGGGCGACCGCCATGATGAACTTCGAAATGCAGTCCGCTTGGCGTGATCGTGCCGCGCAACTTCTGCAAGGGCGTGCCGGAGAAGCTATAAGCCGGTGCCCGCTCCTTGTAGAGCTGAATCAGCGCTCGTTTGACATCTGCTTCAGTAGCGGCCGGCTGGCCATACCCGCGCACGACCTCGCCTGGGACCTGTAGCCAATCGGGCACGGCACGCTCAGCCTTCGCCTCTTCAATTATTCCGAGCGCGGTGGCTGCGTTAGCCCCGGCGATGGTGGCCAGACTGCCCCTCAGCAGCCGCCTGCGGCTCACCTCCGGGTCGCGAGTCTTCTTGAAGATCTCCATCGCTTCTCCCTACTTTCATGAGAGTAGTGCTGGCTCAGCAGATAAGTGACCCTCATCGCGGCATTTGCTCTATCGGCGAGGGTCGACGTTTGGCATTCAAGCAACGGCCGCCGACGGCGTGTGACTAGGACAGGCGTGCACCTCGACCGTCACGTGGGAGATGCCGGTCAGCCCGCTGAGCCGCGCTTTGTAGACCGCCGGGGGTTGCGGTTGGTCGGAAACTACGGAGGCAATGACAGCCGTGTGGCCGGGCCCGAGACGCCACAGATGAAGGTCGGCGACGCGGTCGCCATCAATCTCAAGTCTGTTTCGGATTAGGCCCATGAGCTTCGGATTGGGCACAGCGTCCAGTAGCACAGCGCCGGATGAGTGAATGAGGCCCCACGACCAGGACGCGATCACCCCGGCCCCAACCATGCCCATCAGTGGGTCCATCCAAATCCAACCATAGAAGCGACCCGCGAGAAGTCCAGCGATGGCCAGCACCGAAGTCATCGCATCGGCAAGGACGTGCAGATAAGCGGCGCGAAGATTGTGGTCGCGCGCGTGGTCTTGGTGATGCTCATGCTCGGGATCATTGTCATTGTCGTGCGCATGAAGGTGGTCGTGGTCGTCGCGGAGAAGCCAGGCGCTGACAAGATTGACCCCGAGGCCGAGCACGGCGATCAACGTCGCTTGGTCGAAGCTAATGGGAATGGGTTTGAGGATGCGGACGACCGACTCGTAACCGATGAATAGCGCGATCAGAGCAAGGATTATTGCACTAGAGAACCCGGCCAGCTCTCCGAGCTTGCCCGTGCCGAAGGAAAAACGGGAATCGTGAGCATGGGTGCGGGCGAAGCGAAACGCCAGCGCCGCAATAGTCAGCGCCCCGGCGTGCGTGGACATGTGCCATCCGTCGGCAACGAGGGCCATCGACCCGTAGATGGTGCCACCGATGATCTCGGCGACCATCATCACCGCTGTCAGCGCGACGACGAACCAGGTCCGGCGTTCGTTGTGCTCATGCTGTTCGCCAAGGAACACATGGTCATGCTGCCAGGATTCCAGCGATTTGGTATGCATAGAGCCTCTCCAAGTGGGCTGTAATTCGTCCCCTTTGCAGTTCAATTGGTGAACTCCGCGGCGACGGCTGAGACATGGAGCCCACGCGGCTTAGTCGCCACCCTCCATAGCCCACCGCCGCCATCGCAAGGCGACCGGTCTGAGCGAAGGTCCACACACTACCAACATTATCCGACCCAACAGGTCCCATCACCCTCATCCTAAACCAACTTACCAATTCCCTCCCATAAGGTCAGACGCTCTATGGGGAGTGAACTGATATGGCTCAGGATACCTTCGGCCGCCTGCACCGCCGGCTGTATTGCGCGTTGTTGGGCGTCATGCCGCGAAAGGTCCCACAGGAATTGCGCTTTGCGCCTCGTTACGGCGGGTCCTTACTTGCGCCCCATCATGCAGCGGGGAGACTGCAAATCAGCAGTTGTGTGGGAGAATTTCTGCGGCAAAGGCCCGTCTAGGAGAGAGCGAGGCCCTCGAGCATGGAAGCCCGGCTTGCCCGCAAAGCCAGCCATGAGGGGCACGTCAAGCGCTCCTCGGTGTTAGCGGGACACAGACCAGAGGAGGTCAGTGGGTCGAAGAAGTGGCGATTTGTTCAACCTGCTTGATGCTCATAGCGTGGGCGTCGGAGGCGCAGCCAAGTTCGAGTGAGGTGCCCTTTGAGGCGTAGCGTGTCGATTTGCCGGGCTGAATCGCGGTTTCGAAGCGGGTCGCCGTAACGCTGGCGGCATCATCCCAATTCGGCTCGCCAGCGTGCGTGATGACGAGGTTGCAACGGCCGTTCTCGTTGGAAAAGTAGCTGACCGCGCGCTCCGATCCGATGTCGAAGCTAATGCCCCGCAGCGGCTTCATGGTAAGGGTGGAGCTATCGGCAAGGGCCGGAGCGATGCCGAAGAGGCTAGAGATTGTGGCCGCGATGGCGATGATTTTGCTGGTGGTCATGGCTGTCTCCCGTCTGATCCAGTGATTGGGTGCACCGTGATTTGGCTCGATGCGATGGGCGGATCATGACGCAGCGGGGCCACTGGCGCTGTGGTAATTGCCACGAAGGATTTCTCTTTTAGGCGTGAAGGTATCTTTGTAGTGAACGGCCCCAACTATCCCCGTGCAGCACCTTGGCGCGGAACGTGAATGGCCTCATGGCTCCCCCTCTAACCAACGGCGAGGCTTGGGCCATCGCTTCTGAAGTCGGTTGCTGCGCGTAAGGCACTGACGATACTTGTTTATATTATGTTCCGCGATTTAACGTAGATTTGAACCTATTCCACTTTTGTCCGAAATTGTCTAGGCGGTCAAATGTGCGATATCCCGACACCCGGTGGCAATTGAGCCCGAGGAACTCCACAGCTTTCGCCCCCGGAGGCCGGGAATAACGGCCGTGCAGCCGGCGTTGTTTCTGCAATCCGCTCGGCCCACCGCCCCCCGGTGGTCGGGCAGATTGCCCAAGACGATGGCATCCGCGCGGTTGCGGCACGGGTGCCTTCGTTTTTCTAGCCTCCCGCGACACCCGCGAAGGCGAGAAGCTCCGGCCCGGAGCCCTCGGCGCAGTGCGTGCTGTGGCATTGGCGCTCGCCCGCGTATCCAGCATTTTGGACTACCAACTTCACGTGCGCCTATTCATGCCGCGTCAACAACTCATAGCGGAAATCTTTAAGATGTAGCTCCTCGTATTTCAGAGCCAGTATTATGGCGTGAGCCTTAGTCGCTGCCCCGAGCTTTCGCTTGACGTTTTCGATGTGGACTCGAACAGTGTTTGGACTAATGCTGAGCATAAATGCGATATCTCTTTCCTGAAGGCCTTGCCCGGTTAGAAGCAGGCATTCTCGCTCTCTTTCGGTCACCTTCATTGTCAATTCCTCAGACCGTGGCTGTTGGGGTGAACGAGTTGCTTCTGAAATTCCAGGGCTTACGAGCGCAGTCTTGCGGTCATCCTCTACTCAAAACGTTGTAAGACGCTGATTAATCCGCCTTGGGCTCGCTGATCGTGAGCCTCGCTATCAAGCAGGCGCGAAGTTGATCGCTACGAATGCGAGCCGAGTACGGCAAAGCGATAACGGAGCCAACGATAGCGGCGTACATTCCGTCGCTAAGGACGGCGGAATGACGATTCTTTCGTGCAAGTCGCTCGGCAGATTTCACGTTCTTGAAATATCGCTAGACGACCCCGGGACAGCATGAGCGCCATGAGCGCGAGGATCGCGAACCCGGCTCCGGCGAGAAACGTTGCTTGCGGTCCGACCGCATCCCACAGCGTACCGGCAATGATACTAGCCGCGAGAAGGGCCACGCCGGTCATTAGATTGAACATCCCGAAGGCCGTGCCTCGAAGTTCTGGCGGCGCAGTGTCGGCGATGAGAGCCGAAAGCAGGCCTTGCGAGAACCCCATGTGCAAGCCCCACAGCATAACCCCGAGCCCGACGCCGCTAATCCCCGAGGCTAGCGCAAGGACGAGGTCGGCCGTAACCAGCAAGAGCAGGCCGATCATCAGGACCTTCGTTCGGTTGCCGTTGTCGGAGAGCACGCCGGCCGGGTAGGCGGCAATCGCGTAAAATACATTCATTACGACGAGAACCGCAGGAACGAGCGCGATGGCTAATCCTACCGACTGTGCGCGCAGGATCAGGAAGGCCTCGCTGAAACGCGCAAGCGTGAATACCACCGCAATGGCAACAACGGTCCAGTAGGCCGAGCCGAGGCGTCTAAGTTCGCTCACGTGCAGGGGGAACCGAACTTCGCGCATCTCGGCCGAACGGTCAGGCTCGCTGACGCCGTAGATAATCAGAAACATGGCGAGGAAAGCGGGAATGACCGCGAACCAGAACACGGCCCAGATGTCGTTGGCGAGAAGCCACATGAGGACGACCGCGAGCAGAGGACCGATGAAGGCACCGACGGTGTCTAGGGACTGCCTGAGCCCGAAGCTCGCGCCTCGAAGCTCCGTCGGGCTGATGTCAGCGATGAGGGCGTCGCGCGGTGCCCCTCGGATACCCTTGCCGATCCTGTCGATGAAACGCGCCGTAATAAGCCAGCCCACTCCCGTTGCCAATGGGAAGATCGGCTTGGTGAAGGCGGCAAGACCATAGCCAATCGCGGCAAGGAGTTTGCGCTTACCGAGCCAGTCGCTGAGCGCTCCCGAGAACACTTTTGTGATCGAAGCCGTCGCTTCGGCGATGCCTTCTATGATGCCAACGGTCAGGGTCGATGTGCCAAGCACCGTGACCAGATAGATCGGCAACAGCGCGTGGATCATCTCCGACGAGATATCCATGAGCAGTGAAACGAAGCCCAGCGCCCAGATGCCAAGTGGGATAGCGCGAAGAGTGGCGAGGTCGAGCTTGGCGTTGATGGACTTCCTCATCGGCGGATGTCAGGCGAGCATCTGTCGCAAGTCCCGTGCGGGGTTTCAGCGTCAGTTACGGCATTCCATAGAGAACGGAGGTCTTGACCGACACCCACACATGGGGATGAGCCTCGGCCGCGACCGAAAAGCCGCTAACGCAGGCGGCAAGAAGGACCTGCTTTCGAAACGTTGCCCTCAGGGTCATCAGACGACCTTCAACGCAGCGAGGCCTTGAGCCGTAACGACGAGCCCGATGATCAGAACTACGGCCGCCGAGGCGTAGGGGGCCCAACGCATAAAGCGCTCCAGTCCCGATTGCTGAGCCGCTAGAGCCTTTGCCACCCGCGCGGCAAGGACACCGACTCCAACGAGCGTGAGCGCGAGGCCAATGCTGAAGGCGGCCACCATGACGACGCCGAGCCCATAGGCTTTCTGGTGGAAGCAGGCGAGCAGCACGGCGAAGGCGGCCGGACACGGCATGAGGCCGCCGCTGAAGCCAAACCAAGCGACGTCGGCGTTTGTAACCAGTCCCTTCGCGAGTTGCCGCTTAACTTCCCCGGCATGCGCCGCGGCGTGAGCGTCTTCGTCCATAGCATCGTGGCAATACGCGTGCGAGTGCCCGTGATGGTCATAATGATCGTGCTCATCAGAGTGGCCATAGCCGTGGTCATGTGCATGGGTATGGCCGTACGCGTGTTGATGGGCAGAGGCTGGAACCCCAAGACGAGAGAGGATGCGCAACGCGATCACGACGATCAGTAAGCCGCCGAGAAGAAGAAGCCATGGCTCGGCTTTCTCGAGCACTCCGGTGTCCTGTAGTTGCCAGGCCAGGATTGCCAGTACCCAGACAACGATGGTGTGTCCGACGGTGGCGGACAGCGCGAGCAACACGGCCTGAGCGGCGGTGCCGTGAATAGCGACAATGAAGGCCGTCATCATCGATTTCGCATGGCCGGGCTCTAGCGCATGCAACGCGCCGAGTACGACGGCAACCGGAAGCAAGAGCCAGGCATTGGCCGCCCCGGATTGGATGAGGGCTGGAATGTCGGGCATCAGTACCTCACAGGTACTTGGCGAGCGCCTTGAACTCGCGGAGCGCCGCGCGGGCCGACTTCTCTCCGTTGGCTATCCCCTCGTCGAGGCAATGCTCCATGTGGTCGTGGATCAGCTCGCGTTTGGCATTGCCGATTGCGTTTTCCACGGCGTGGAGCTGTTGCGCGAGCTCAAGACAGGGGCGCTTCGCCTCGATCATGCCAATAAGCGAGCGCAGATGCCCCTCGGCGCGCTTGAGGCGAAGGATGATATCGGGGTGACTGGCGTGCTTCATCTGCCTATCCTATCCACTAGGATGCCTCGGACGCAACGGGAATGCGCTGGCTGATCGAGCTGCAAACTTGGCTTTACGGCGGCATGTCGCAAGGCATGAAGTCGACCGTCGACGTCTCCGGGCTGCCGGCGTTGATGTCCGCTGCGTTCCTGTTCGGCATCTTGCACGCACTAATGCCCGGGCATGGCAAGAGCGTGCTTGTGTCCTATCACCTCGGGCGCGCGAGCCGTTTGATCGAGGGCGTAGCAACAGGTACCCTGCTGGCTCTAACTCACGTCGGAATGGCAGTGGTTCTCGTCCTTGCCGGTGTCGCCGTCATCAGCCGTTCGTTAGCAGCCGGCGGCCGGGCTCCCGCATTCGAGGTAGTGAGCGCGGTGCTCATTGCTTTGATAGGTGCCTATCTCGTGGTGAGGACAATTAAGCCGCCGCCCCATACGCACGCGCATGACGGCCGGACCTTGGCGATGGCCACGGGCCTTGTTCCGTGTCCGCTAACCACCTTCATCCTTACCTACGCGTTGGCACACAACAAGCTAGCTATCGGTCTCGCCGCGGTTGCGGCGATGCTTCTCGGCGTGATCGTCACCCTAGTTGGCTTCGCGGTCACGGCTGTCGCGGCGCGCGAATGGCTTCTGGCCGCGCTGAGGCGGACCGAAGGCATCCGCGAGGGGCTCGGTTTCTGGCTCGAGCTTGCCGGAGCAATCGGCGTTCTAGCGCTCGGCGTTGCGATGCTCTTGGATCGAATCCGCTGGTTGTGAGGGACGGTGCAATGTGCGTGCTCTAGATTTCTGGGTTTGGCCCTGACCGCCCGTTCCTCGCGGCGCACCAAGTCGTCAGCTGTTGAGGGAAGACCGGCCGTGACTTGAACGTGACCCCAAGCGCCTCGAAGCTAATCGCAAGAGCATTACCGCCAAAATCCCTTCGAAGCGCAGACTTGCACGTTGTCGGGCTCAAATGCGCCGGCTATGAAAAGGGCGCTCGGTCCATGGGGGTAAAGACAGAGCGCCCTAGCCAAACCCCTCGGGGGGAGGGTTATTGCTTTCGGAGGGAAACGCGAAAGCCTGGCTTAGCCGCACTGGCTTGGAGGCGTAGGCGGCCACCTCGGCGATTACCACGGCCATATGACACTTCGACAAAAGCGATTGTTCAGTTAAGTTCTGTCGAGATGGGCGTGCATGGACCCATCTCTACGCCTTCTCAAACAGCTTCCCGCGCTCGCGGTTCTCAATGCGCCAACGGTCGCACCTGACCTTCACCCAGTCGGAGCGGCGTCCCGAGCTGTAGGGGAGATCGCGGCGCTTCGACACGATCCCTTCGAAGCCGAGCCGCTCGCATTCGGCAAGCAGCGGCGCACCGGTGAGTTGTCCACAGCTCTGTTCCACCGATGGAACACCTGTCATCTGGGCGGTGTTGTCTTGGCCATCCGCTCGTCATCGTCCCTCGGTGACCGGTGGGTAACCCCCACGACTAGGCACCCTCGCTCGTTGCGGGCTGGGTGCCTTTTGTTGCGGCGCCCCCGCGCAACCCATCGGGCTATGCTATTTGATTTTCGGCGGGGCTTTTGTTTATGGAGGCTGGAATGGAGCTGACGGGCAATGCAGTACTGACGGTGCGATGTCAGCAGAGATTCGCTGGGCCTGTGAAGGATGCAGTGGATGAGTACAAAAAACTTTCTGACGACGAGAAGGCATGCTCGACGCTGAATACGGAGGGTAGGGCGTACTTCGGTTCGGATATCGAAGAATTACTTTAGGCCCCGCGAGGATGGGGCTCTTGCTATTTTGTTTCAATCGGTGGACTGGCGGGCGGAATGCCTCAATGGCGGCCTCCATATGGCTCGCTCAGGTTCAAACACGGCAAAAAAGCCATCCTAGCGCCAGATCGCCCGCGCTAGAAGAGGCGGCACGCAAATTCGGCGAGATGCGCGGAAGATGCGAAGTACTGGTTCGAGCCGCGTTGACCTAGCAACCCGAATCGGTGCAGTCGTCAGGCGTGGCATGTCGAAGGCTGTATCCAACGGCCCCGTCCGTTGCTTCGTTTCGACCCCCAGGTGCCACTACTGGGTGACCCTCGCCGTACCTGACCAGCACGCACGGTGAGTTGTCATCCACTAGCCCCGCTTCGGCGGGGCTTTTTTCGCTTGCCGCGCCCGGCTGACATTAAGGTCGGCACACATGAGCGCGCATCTCATCAAAGTTGTCCGGTCTCGTTCGCCACATCGGACCTAATTTTTTGGGAAATTGTACGATGAAATTGTACGATTTTGGACATTTTGCGGAACTGTCAGCAAATGCTGGAGTTGCCCGATAGAAGCCCTCCGGCTGAACGTGCATCAACGAAAAGAATAAATGTCCCGGACTAGGCTGCCCCACATCGCGAACAAAGAGGAACGCCATGTGCTTTTCGCATGGACGGGAGGCCCTTGTCGTCAACGCCGACGGCTAGAGGAGCAAGCCCGCAATCGACCAAGGAGGCTGCAATGGCTCGATTTTACTTCCATCTACGCCGAGGTCCTCGCGTTCAGCCGGACACTGACGGCGCGGAACTGCCCGATGTCGCAGCGGTCGAATACGAGGCCCGCGAGGCGGCTCTCGGTCTTATCGCTGATGACGTATTAGAAGGACGGAAGCCGGCACTTGACCGGACGTTTGATGTCATGGACGAAAGCGGCCGAGTGGTCTTGAGATTTCCGTTCAGGCACGCTCTGAACGATAACCCAAGCTTCTTCTAGTTGCTCGGCGGCAGGTAGGGCAAGACACGTCTAATCGGCTGGCGCATGTCGTGCCTTGCCGACAAGCCTGATGGTGCGCTCGACTAACTCAGCCCGCTCATTGACGCCACTCTGAGCGAGCGTCACGATCACATTCGCCAAGTGCTTACGCACCGCCCGGTCCGCCTCCGACTTGTCAGCGTTGGCGCATGGTCGAATATCGAAGGATTGGCAGCACTCTTCGTACGCCTGCGCCATCCGCAGCGTGGCCACGACCGGTAGGGCAGGTCTTCCCGCCCATCGAAAGTTGAACGGACGCCGCGTCCTATGGCGCATTACAGTTGCCGAAAATAGCGGTGCCGGTCATGCCCTTCCGCAAGTACTCGTCCCTCTTCGATGACGACGACATCGCGATCATGCGCGCGGTCTACGATGCGATTTGCGCTGAACTCGGCATTACGGCGAGCGACGATGACGCTAGGCAACGTGAGCTAGTAGCCACGGCGATCATCGAGGCTGCCGAAGCTGGCGAGTTCGATCCCTCGGGGCTCCGAGCACGTGCCAAGGCGAAGATCAGTGGCGGGGAGTAGAGTACGGAGCTCAGGCCTTCTCGAACAGCTTCCCGCGCTCACGGTTCTCAGCGCGCCAGCGGTCGCACCTGACCTTGGTCCATCCACACCGTGGCCCCGACCGGTACGGCAGGTCTTTGCGTTTCGAGACGACGCCTTCAAAACCCATTCGCTCGCACACGGCGAGAAGGGCAGCGCCGTCGGGGAAGGTCGCCACAGTTGAGAGCCAGGGCTGATCGGATTGGCGACGACTTCAGTCAGGTATTGCTTTCGCAGTTCGGTCGGCAGTCGCGTGAGATCGCGCCCCTCGAGTACCAAAATGTCGAAAGCAAAGTAGAGTAGCTCGGCTCCAAGACCACGCAGCGCTGCCGGCAGCGCGAGAAAGTCCGGCATGCCGTCGCCGGCGACGGCGACAAGCTCTCCGTCGAGAAGACAACGATGCACCGGGATCGCGGCAGCTCGCGCGGCAAAGTGCTTTGCTCGCGGGCTCAGGTCATAGCCGCTGCGGGTGTAGAGCGCGACGCGAGGGCCGGCCTTAGCAAGCTCACAACGCCAGCCGTCGAGCTTCGGCTCGTGCAGCCACGAAGGACCTACCGGCGGAGCGGCTACCAGACGAGGCGCTGCAGGCGGAACGAACGGCGGCAGAACGAGTGATCGCGACACGGCCGGCAGGTGGCGACCCCGTCGCCTAAGATCAAGGTGCATATCTCCTACCGAATTGAACGGCCGCTAGTGAGAGTGCTATAATTGGTAGTCGCGGGAAACGCGATGATCGCAGGTATCCCGCGAGTTAGACGACACGGGGGTCTGCCTCTATGCCATTTCGCAAACAGTCGCACCTCTTCGAGAACGCCGACCTCGCGACGATGCGCGAGGCATTCGACGGTGCTTGCGCCGAACTAGGCCTGAGTGACGCAGCGCATGACGCTCGAGAGCGGATCGCCTCGGCGATTGTCGAGGCTGCCACTAACGGCGAGCGCGATCCGGCGGTCTTGAAGAATTTAGGGATCGAAGCGGGTCAACGGCGAGCTGTCGAAGTAGGCGGCCCCTCGTAGCCGTTGGTCATCCCCCATCCAGAGTGAAACAGCATCGCGCCGAGTCCGCCGCACTTGCTGCAACGTGCCCGCTCTCGCAACACGTCCGACGATGCGTCACAGCCGAACACGATCATGACCGGCGCGAGGACGGCAGGAGCGCGGTGCAGGCAATTGGTATTGCGACAGTGGCTGCGGGCCGTCTTCTCGACCTCGGCGTCTGGCAAAGGAGGCGAGCAATGGTGCTCGTTGAAGCTTCGCGCCTCGGGGAGAAGTTGGTCGAGGCTCGCGTCGAGGTCTCCTGGGCGGATGTGGACTTCGTCCGGGTCTCGGCCCTCGTTAGCGCCTCTGTCGGGAACGGCGGTAGGCGATCCAGGTCGTCCCATGAGCCCCGTTCGAAGACGTAGGCCTTGCCCGATTGCCGGTTATAGGATGGCGGCACAACCACGAACTTGCCCGTCACTTCGACCGCGCAATTGTTCTGCCTGACCCGGCTTTGTTCGGACCAGCCGTCTGCACCGGATCCCAATGTCCTTGCCGAGAGTGGCTAATCTTTGAGCGCGCGGTCCAAGGCAGACTTGGACACGCCCATGGCCTGGGCGATCCGGCGAATGGAATGGCCCGTGTTGTGTAGCTGGCGCGCGCGCTCGGCCCTCTCCTCGCTAAGCGCGGAGGGGCGTCCGACGGGGTTCACACGCAGCCGCGACACCGCCCGCTGAAGTCGATTGCGTTCGTCAAGTTCGAGCGCCTTCACGCGCCTTAGCGCCTTGAGATCAATGTACGAACTCGAGCCGCTCCCGTAGAAGATCGGCTAGTAGGTCCGGCGGCAGCGCCTCTGCCTGGGCCGTCGCGCGCTGATCGTCCCCGATGCCTGGAAAGGAACGTTCATCTGTGGCCTTTGCCGGTGCCGTATCGATGCCGTAGGCAAGCACCTGCTCGGGCGTAATCGCCACGCGGTCCACGGTGAAGTCAATCTGTTTGCCGGTGATGCCGTCGATAAAGCCGCGAACATCGTCCTGAAGGTTTAGATACAGATGATAGCCACTTGGATCGTGGTCGCCGATGTGCAGCAAGACTGTATCGCGGCCGTCGCCTGCCACGTCCTGGGCAAGGTCGTGCTTGGCTGTGATGCTATCGAAGCCTCCGCTTGATCGCACCTCCACTCCGTATGGGTCACAGACACGCACGAGCTGGGGAACCATACCTGCGGCCTCGCAGGCAGCGATGATGCGGACTGGCTGACCCTGCTGTCGATCCCGCCGATACCGTTCTGCAAGCTCGAGGAAGGTCTCCCTGGCTTCGAGTGCCGAAGCGTATCCGAGGGGGCGCTCTATCTGCACGCCGTCGTCGCGGATATTCTCCATCGCGATCATGCGCGCTCGTCGCGCGCGCCCCAGAATGGACCCTAGACGCTTGTACGCCTTCTCAGTCTTGGCGTAGCCGCGAGAGCCAACCAGGCGGTAGAAAATCTGGCGCACGGTCAAGGGAAGGAAGTCGCGGTACTCATCAAGCACCTGCTGCGTGTCGCGGATTAGCTCGGCTGCGTCGTCTTTAGGGCTGTAGGGAGAGAACCCATAGTGGGCCATGGCTGGCTGTCCCGTATTCTATTGCTTATCGGGACGATGCCAGGTCTGGTAGACGCGGCGCTGCGCGTCGGCCGAGCTTGACGTAGACAGGGCCGCCGCCAGTGCATCGCAGCTTATTCAGGAAGCTCGGCGAGAGGCCGACAGAGTCGGCCGCCTCGCGCGTGGACAAGAGATGGTCGGAAGACACGACATATCCTCAAAGCGCACGGTGTAGACAGCATGGCTTAGAGGAAAAAAATTCTTTTGCTTGGGAACCTCTCCCGGAGTTTCCCTAATTGTGCAGCCCTGGCAGAGCTTCTCAGCTCAGGCGTCCGTCCCGTATTAGAGCCCGTAGATGCTTGCGTATCGCGTCTGCACCGACGAAGGTCGTCTTTCCTAGCCTTAAGCCTTCGTCTCTCATGCTTTCAATCTCACGCGCTGTCGATGCCAAATTGGTTTTAAGACTTGGTTTTTGCGACCATACCTCGCGCGTAAGCCTCATTATTGCATTACCGTGCCGTTGGCCTTTTTCTTTATTCGCCCGTGCCCCTAATGCTCGACCTCTATGCAAGGCCTCGAGTAGGCGCAGTCCTTTAAGAATGTCGGGCTCAATATCCTGGCAGAGAAGCACTGGAGGATGTCGATGCCTCCATATGCCGTTGCTGGACTCGGGTTGCCAGTCAAACGTCCACGGTTCCTTCGAGAGTCCTCGTCGGACAATCACGGGAACCATTTCGCGGAGTCGCGCGCTGAAGTGTGGAGTGTCGACTATTCGTTGGAGGTCAATATTGGACAACAGGCCTTTCACGATAAAATCGGACAACAGCCGCCTATCGATGGAATTGGTCGCCATTTACGCACTCCGACTCCCCAAGGGTGGGAAGGGGCTAGCGAGGCCTTGCGGCGAGAGCATGACGATGAACGATCATCGCGTTTTCGTGCGTGATTTCAGGTCAGTGCGGCCTTCGCGGATTTGCCAGACTTGCGGGTCTATCGCGCGCGAGGGGCGTCATCAAGGCCGATGTCGATTTCACAATCACTGCCGATTATCTCGCACACCTTTGAGACGCTGATTCTGACTTGCCATACTATCGAGAGAGAGGCGGAGAGGGATGTTGAGTTATATTGGGTGCAGAAATTGCACCTGGTCGAGCGAACCGGTACTCCGCGGCTGTCCAGCGTCCTGAGTCACAGCGGGAAGGCGAAACGAGTACGATCAAGTCGCTAGATTCTAGAAGCCTGCGCGCCCGTGTGTAGCGGCGGGATGTCCAACCGGCGATCACTTCATCACGCGCCATAGCCTTAGAGCAGACGGCGAACGAGGTATCGCGCGCGCCGTGGGAGCGGATCAATAGCGCCAACATGGCGAGGGCATCGGGTCCGTGCCGGCGACGGAGGAGGTCATCGACCACCGATCCGAGTAGGACCACGCGAGGTCGTCCGTCGCCGATCCAATTCTGGTCTATCTCTTGGTAATCACTCCACACGTGGCGGGCCTTCTCCTCCACCTCGACCCGCGAGAAGGGCGGCCAATGCGTCGCTTCGTTGAACCTATGGCCCGCAGCGATGAGGGCATCGAGGTCACCGGTGCTCGGCGCGATCTGCATCAGGTGGCGGAACAGCGCGATGTCACGCCCGCCTTCTAACACTTTGCCGGTCGTGTCCGTCTGCGCCTTGGCGGACTTCGTCCGAGTCTTGTTGCGACCCGCTGGGAGCGCTTCATTGCGGAACGGCGGCAGACGTTCGAGGTCGCCCCATGAGCCGCGTTCAAATACGTAGGGCTTGCCCGATTGCGGATTGCGAGACGGAGGCACCAGAACGTAGCCGCCATCGGCCCTGATGTCGACCTTGAGGCCTTCCAGCCCCTGTTTCGACTTGACGACGCCGTCCTTGCGATACCAGAGGTGCGCTCCCCCGCTCGGCGTGCGTGTAATGAGCGGCGTGTCGCCGAACCTCTTGAGCATCGGCTCGACGAGTTCGGGCTTGTCCACATCGACGACCACGACACCCGACGGACCACAAGCGACTCCGATGTTGGCGTCAGGACGCTTGCGCGCCCATTCTGCGATAGTCTCGGCGGACCGCTTCGACTTCTGCCAGGCATAGACGCCGGGGCGCTTACCATCGGAGCCGCCGCACGGGAACACCGCGAGCCCCCGCTCGCGCAGCGCGAGGGCAGCGTCTCCAAAGGGTGTCACGGGCCGCTCCGGTCCCGCCGTGCTCGTCTCTTCGACCGGCACGCCGTGATCGGGACGTCGAGGGGTCCGGTCGGGTGGCTGATCGCAAGCGCCTCGAACCGAGGGACAAGTTCCCACCACCAGCCGCAGCTCAACCTTGGCGACGGACGCAGGGCGTCCAAAGGCCAGTCCAGCGACCGAGGATCGGTGGATTCTGCCGCTTTCACGCGTTGATTTTATTGGGTTTTTCATGGCGCAAAACGACCGGCCAGCTAGACCAGTACCCGGCTGGACGTTTTGTCCGTCCTTCGATCCCTCCGCTTGCGAAGGAATTCGGCTATCAGCTTGGGCTCAATCGGCCCCTCGGCAATCCCATAAGTCGCGAGGACGGTCCTGAGCTGTCGCTCAGTGATCTGGATGTCTGAGATGCCATTGAGTTCTTGGAGCGCCATGTCCCTTCCGAGCGTCAGGCCGTAGACCGGGGGCGTCTTATCCCACGCGTAGACCGGCCAAATCTGGCCAACGAGCCCAATCGTCCTCAAGAGGCCGAACACGTAGAGCTGATCCTCTTTGCTCAGACGGTGTGCATTGCGCCGCTTTGTGCTTTCCTCACCCGAGCGGCCTTGGGTCGTTTGCGACCATTCAGGCGAGGGCTCTGCGGGGCAGGACGAATTGTCGGCGCAGACGGCGCGAGCTTTTCCCTCGTCCGTCATAGCGGACCTCCCGCAGCGCGAGCCGCCATCCAGGCCCCGACCTCGGAGCGCAGCCAACCAACTCTGCCGAGTGACAGCTTATGCGGCTTGGGGAATCGTCCTCTGGCAATTTCGCGGTAAAGGGTGGAGCGCGAGAGCGATGTTTGCTCTAGGACGCGCTTGATGTCGGCGAAGCCATCGCCGATTAAAGTCGTCGCATCGACTGTCACTGTCATTACCCATTCGAACCTTGTGCTGTTTGCGATGGCCGAGACGCATCGGGACCACCTGCGCCACACATAGATCGAAGGGCTGACAATCAAAGTATCTCAATGCATCTAATTCTATGGGCGTGCATCTATTTCGTGGCGGACCAAGCTGAGTGGAAAAATCCTCAAAGGCACCCCGCAGTCGAGTGCTTAATCGCTTCAAGGCAACTAGAACCTCATTCGGCGCTGCCGCCGCCGTCTGTAGTTCGCGATGATCGCGGTAGGAGTTGCAGGCAGCTTCGATTTGCTCGCGTAGCTTGGCGGGGAAGACGCGACCGACCCTTTCCTCTAACGAAGCGAATTGTCGTTCGGTAATGGTGATCGGGGGCTGCAAGGCACGATCTGATCTTCGCCATCGGAGTCCTTCCGTCTCAGGATGATCGCAAGGGAAACAAACTCGCGAAGGTGAGCAGGGACGTACGGTCCTCATCGGCCAATTATGGGCCAAAACTAGCCTGCGTAGGAGCGGCTTTGTGTATTAAGTTTTTGATATGATTGGCGATCCCGGCAGGATTCGAACCTGCGACCCCCTGCTTAGAAGGCAGGTGCTCTATCCGACTGAGCTACGGGATCGTCGACGCGGCTCATCCCGACTAGGCGCATGGGCGCGAAAACGCAAGTCTGGACCTATTGCATTGCTGATTCTATCAATCCGAGACGCCAATCAAGGCCTCGGGACCTGATCAATGCGGATCGCGACGGGGGATTGCCCTCTTCCGCGGGCAAGCCGGCCGCGCTCCTTGGGGGAGACTATCGTGGCCGAGCGAGGTCGGGGAGCCGTGCGGGCCATCTCAGTTGCCGCTTTTTTCGTGATCGCATTGGCGACGCCGTCGCATGCCGGCGCAGCCGTGACTCCCGTCTCCGAGGCCCCGGCTGTTCTCGGCATTCCCGTCGACTTCCTGCTCTTTGCGGCGACGCTCCTCGGCGTGGCTTTCTTTCACCGCCACACGCTTGCCGTCGCGCTCGCGGGCCTCGCCGCCATCGTCCTCGACAAGCTTCTGTTCGGGAGCTTCGATTCGGGGCCCGGGCTCGAGGGCCTTGCCCATCATCTGGCGCACGAGTGGGTGCCGCTCACGAACCTCTTTCTCCTGCTGCTCGGCTTCGCCATCCTCGCGCGCCACTTCGACCAGAGCCGCGCCTGCGATATCCTGCCCTCGATCCTGCCCGACGACTGGAAGGGCGGCTTCGCGCTGCTCACGCTCGTGTTCGTGCTGTCGGCGTTCCTCGACAACATCGCCGCCGCGCTCATCGGCGGAGCCATTGCGCGGTCGGTCTTCCAGGACCGCGTCCACGTCGGCTTCCTCGCCGCCATCGTCGCGGCGGCGAACGCCGGCGGCTCGGGCAGCGTCGTCGGCGACACGACGACGACCATGATGTGGATCAAGGGCGTGAGCCCGCTCGCGGTGCTCGAAGCTTATGTTGCCGCAATTGCCGCGCTCTTCGTCTTCGGCATTCCCGCGTCCCTCCAGCAGGACGCCCACCAGCCAATCGTCAAGGAGGCGCCACCCGGTGTCGTCGTCGACGGCGCCCGCATCGCCATCGTCGCGATCATCCTCGCCTCCGCCGTGCTCGCGAACGTCCTCGCCCATCTCTTCGCCCCCGCTCTCATTGATCAGCTTCCGGTGATCGGGCTCGCCGTCTGGGCGGCCATCGCCGCCACCGCGCTCGTCCGCCAGCCCGACTGGTCGGCGACGCCGGAAATGTTCAAGGGCACGCTGTTCCTGCTCTCGCTCGTCCTCGCCGCATCCCTGATGCCGGTCGAGCGTCTGCCCGCGGCCTCCTGGCATACCACGCTTGGCCTTGGCTTCGTCTCGGCGGTTTTCGACAACATTCCGCTCACTGCCCTCGCCTTGAAGCAGGGCGGCTACGACTGGGGCTATCTCGCCTACGCGGTGGGCTTCGGCGGCTCGATGATCTGGTTCGGGTCGTCGGCGGGCGTGGCGTTGACCAGCCTCTTTCCCGAGGCGAAGTCGGTCGGCCGCTGGCTCGCCGGCGGCTGGCACGTGGCCGTCGCCTACGTGGTCGGGTTCTTCCTCATGCTCCTCGTCATCGGCTGGCACCCCAATGGGCCATGAGGATCAGGGGCGTCAATGCGTCCAGCTGCCCAGGCGCCCGAACTTGAAATTGTCGGCATAGGACTTGCGCACGAGCTTGCGCGGTTTGGGCTCGCTCACCGTGTAGGCGAGACTATGGCGCTCGGCGTAGGCGATCGCCTCCTCCTTGGTGTCGAACTCGAGTCGGACCTGGGCTCGCGTGTCGCGCGAGCTCGTCCATCCCATGAGAGGATCGATCTCGCGCGGCGCCTCGGGCTCGTACTCGAGCACCCACTCCTTGGTGCAGGCCATGCCCGACTGCATGGCGGTCTTGGCCGGCTTGTAGATGCGTACCGACATGGGCTGCCCCCTCTTGCTTCCGAGCACGAGGCTTTTAACCTCGCTTGAGGGCGGACACAACCGTCAGCGGCGAAAGAGCACGTCGTCGAGGGGCACCTCATTCTGCCAGCCCGCGCGCTCGAGCTCGGGATCGAGATGCTCCTCGGCCGGCCAGCCGAGACAGAGGTAGGCGCAGAGCGTCCAGGCGGACGGCACGTCGAGCGCCACCCTGACGGTGTCGGGCTCGAGGATAGAGACCCACCCGAGGCCGAGGCCCTCGGCGCGCGCCGCGAGCCATAGCGTGTGCACGGCTCCGACGACGGAATAACGGAGCATCTCGGGCATCGTCTGGCGGCCGAGGCCGGCACCGGCCGCCGTATCCTCGTCGCAGAAGACGGCGAGGTGCACGGGGGCTATCTCGAGCCCTTCGAGCTTGAGCGCGGCATAGCGCGCCCGCGTCTCGCCTTCGTAGCCCTCGAGCGCCGCTGCGTTGGCGCGCGCGAACGACGCTCTAACGGCCGCGCGTGCCCGCTCCGCCTCGACCAGCACGAACCGCCACGGCTGGCTGTGGCCGACGGAGGGCGCATGGCGCGCGAGATCGATCAGCGCGGCAACACGGGAAGGCCCGACCGGGTCGGAGCGAAAGCGGCGCACGTCGCGCCGCCAGAGCACGAGATCGCGGAAGCGGGCGGCAAAGGCGGCGTCGAACTGCGGCGGCCCAACGGGCCCGTTGCCGGTCCTCATGACATGGCCCTGTCGATGATGTGAAAGAACGTGCCGGTCACGGTGCCGCGCCGCGAGCCGCGCTCGGACTGGGGCGCGGCAGCGGCATCCTCGACGTCGGCCAGCGGCGCATCCTCGCTCGCGACGAGGGTCGCGTAGTGATACTCGTGGCCGTAAAGGACCGCGCCGGCCGGGCCTAGGGGAGACGCCTCGATGAGGCGCGCGCGCCGGTAGCCGAGATGCAGCTTGCGCCTCGCGAACGACGTCTCGACCCCGAGCAGGCCGGCCATCTCGTGGCGCCCGCCCGCCTCGTCCTCGAGCCCGGCGCCGAGCGCCATGTAGCCCCCGCATTCGCCGTGGATCGGCAGCGACCCGGCCGCGAGCCGCTTCAAGCCGTCACGGAACCTGCGGGAGGCGGCGAGTGCGCCTCCGTGTAATTCCGGATAGCCGCCCGGCAACCACACCGCATCGGCGCGGGCATCGGGAGGCTCGTCGGCGAGCGGCGAGAAGGGGAGGATCTCGGCGCCTCGCGCGCGCCATCCAGAAAGGATGTGCGGGTACATGAACGCGAACGCGCGATCCTGCGCGAGCGCGATGCGCTGGCCGGGCGGATCGAGCGCGGGCCTCGCTTCGATCGCGACCTTCCCCGACGGAAAAGCGGGCGCCGCAAGAGCGACAAAATCGTAGAGGCGCAGGCCGGCTTCCACGGCGTCGGCGATCGCGTCGAGGCGCGCATCGAGATCGTCCGTCTCGGAAGCCTGGACGAGGCCGAGGTGGCGCTCGGGCAGCGTGAGATCGTCGTTGCGCCCGATGCAGCCTAGCACTGGGAAGCCCGCGCGCTCGACGGCGGGCACGATCGCGGCTTCCTGGCGCGCGCTCGCGACGCGGTTCAAGACGACGCCGGCGATCCGCACGTCGCGCCGATAGGAGGCGCAGCCCAGCGCGACGGCGGCCGCCGTCTCGCCCTGACCCGACACGTCCATGACCAGGACCACGGGCCATCCCGAGATGCTTGCGATGTCGGCCGTCGAACCGCGGCCCCACTGGCCAGGGGCCGCCACGCCGTCGAAGAGCCCCATGACGCCTTCGGCAAGGACGAGGCGCACGCCCTGCGCCAGGCTCGAGACGAGGCTGCGGACGAGGTCCTCACCCATGGCGAAGCTGTCCAGGTTGTAGCTCGGCCGTCCCGCCGCCGCGGCATGAAAGGCGGGATCGATATAGTCCGGGCCGCACTTGATCGGCTGCACGGAGAGCCCGCCGCGCGTCAGGGCCCGCATGAGGCCAAGCGCCACCGTCGTCTTGCCGGAGCCGGAGCGCGGCGCGGCGATGACGAGGCCGGGCGCTGGCGCGGAAGCCGGCATCACTTGACCATCCCGCGCACGAGCTCGGCCCTGAGCCCGGCGATGGCGCCGACCACGATCAGCGTCGGCGGCTCGAGGGCCGCGGCGCGCGCGTCGGCGGCGGCGGTGGCGAGGCGCGTCTCGATGATCCGCTCGGCCTCGAGCGTCGCCGACGATATGATCGTCACCGGCGTGTCGGGGCTGAGGCCGCCGCGCTGAAAGGCGGCCGTGATGGCCTCGATGTGGGGCATCGCCATGTAGAGCACGATCGGCTGGCCGGTGCGGGCGAGCGCCTCCCATTCGGCGACGGCGGCCTCGTCGAGCGCGCGATGCCCGGCGGCGAGAATGATCGCGTGATTGGTCTCGCGCGTCGTCGCCGGTATGCCAGCGAGCGCCGGCCCGGCGAGACCCGAGGTCAGCCCCGGCACGATGCGGAACGGAATGCCGGCCCTGGCAAGCGCCCTCGCCTCCTCGCCGCCGCGGCCGAAGACGAACGGGTCGCCGCCCTTCAGTCTCAAGACGCGCTTGCCGCTCTTGGCCTCCGCAATGATGAGCTCGTTGATGTCGCGCTGGTGCGGCGAGGGCTTCCCGCCGCGCTTTCCGGCGTGGTGGATCTCGGCGCCCGCGCGGGCAAGGCGCAGAATGCGGGGATCGACGAGCGCGTCGTGGATGACGACCTCGGCGGAGGCGAGCGCGTGGACGGCCATCACGGTCAGGAGGCGCGGATCGCCGGGCCCAGCGCCGACGAGCCAGACCTCGCCCGGCCTCATCTCGGGGAACGGCGGAAAGATGTCCTTCGGCAGGTTCATGCGCGAAACCATGATTGGAATAGAAATGGCCGCGCAATGCCGAGTTGTTGCTCCACCCTCGACGCCATCCCCGCGTCTTGTCGAAGACATGCTTTCAGCATGATGGCGGGGATCTGCCCAAGCCTGCCATATGAGCGCATATTCGTGCTTGGACGGATGCCCGTCTCCGCGGGCATGACGTTAATGTGTTGCCCGGCGTCATGTCCTGATGCTTGAACGCTTTCAGGGAGTGAATGTTGGAGCAAGACGACGAGGCGATCGGCGAGCCGCCGCCGGGGCCGCTCAAGCGCGGCTGGACAACGGGAACGTGCGCCGCCGCCGCCGCGCGCGCCGCCTACGAGGCGCTTCTGACCGGGACTTGCCCGGCGATCGTCGAGGTTTCGCTCCCCGGCGGGCAGCGTCCGGCCTTCGCGATCGCGACGTTCGAGAGCACGCCCGGCGCCGCGACCGCAGGCGTTGTCAAGGATGCGGGCGACGACCCGGACGTGACCCATGGCGCCCTCGTCAAGGCGACCGTGCGCAACGGAGCCAAGGGGTCGGGCGTGACTTTTCGCGCCGGCGAAGGCGTCGGCAGCGTGACCAAGCCCGGTCTTCCGCTGCCGCCCGGAGAGCCGGCCATCAATCCCGTGCCGCGGACTATGATCCGCGCCGCCGTCGACGAGGCCGCGCGTCATTACGGCGGCAGCGGCGACGTTATCGTCGAGATCTCGATCCCCGACGGCGAAGCGCTGGCGCAAGAAGACGCTCAACGCCGCGGCTCGGCATCGTCGGCGGCCTCTCCATCCTCGGCACGACGGGGATCGTCGTCCCCTACTCGTGCGCGGCGTGGATACATTCGATCCACCGCGGCATCGATGTCGCGCGCGCGACCGGGCTTGCCCACATTGCCGGGTCCACGGGATCGACTTCCGAAGCAGCCGTCCAGAAGCTCTACGACCTGCCCGAGGCGGCTCTCATCGACATGGGCGACTTCGTCGGCGGCATGCTGAAGTACTTGAAGACGCATCCCGTGGCGCGCGTCACCATCGCCGGCGGCTTTGCCAAGATGACGAAACTTGCCCAGGGGCTGCTCGATCTCCATTCGAAGCGCGGCGAGGTCGACAAGGACTGGCTCGCAAACCTGCTTGCGGAGACGGGCGCGCCGGCCGATCTCTGCGACCGCGCACGAAGCGCCAACACTGCGAACCAGGTTCTGGGCGATGTCCGCCGCGCCGGGATCGCTATCGGCGACCTCGTCGCGAAGGCGGCCTGGCGGACGGCCGCGCGTGTCATCGAAGATACCGACATTGTCCTCGACATCGCCGTGTTCGATCGCGAGGGGGCCCTTGCCGGCCGCTCGGCGGCGAGACCGGCTCACGAGCCCCTCCCCCGATAGCGGCGCTGGTAGCCGGGATCGTAAAGGGCGCTGTCGCGGAACTCGGTCGCCCCGAGCACCCGCCCGACGAGGATCAGCGCCGTGCGCTCGATGGGCTCCTTCTCGACCTCGGCGACTATGGTCCCAAGCGTCGCGCGCACGATGCGCTCGTCGGGCCAGCTCGCGCGAGTGACGACGGCGACCGGGCATTCGGCCCCATAGCTCGGGATCAGCTCCGCGACCGTCGATGCCAGCGCGCCGATCGAGAGATGGATCGCGAGCGTCGCCCGCGTCGCGGCGAACGCCGAGAGCGTCTCCGAGGGCGGCATGGCGCTCGCGCGGCCCGGCGTGCGGGTCAGCACCACCGACTGGGCCACCTCGGGCAGCGTCAGCTCCCGCCCGAGAGCCGCCGCGGCGGCGGCGAACGCCGGCACGCCCGGCGTGATGGTGTAGGGAATGGCCCGCTCGTCGAGACGGCGGAGCTGCTCGCCGAGCGCGCTCCAGATCGAGAGGTCGCCCGAGTGAAGCCGCGCCACGTCGAGGCCGGCCTCGTGGGCGCGCACGAGCTCGGCCTCGATCTCGTCGAGCGAGAGCGGGGCCGTGTCGATGACGCGCGCGCCTTCCGGGCAATAGGCGAGCAGCGCTTGCGGCACGAGTGAGCCGGCATAAAGGCACACCGGGCATTGCGCGAGGAGATCGCGGCCTCGCAGCGTGATGAGATCAGCCGCACCCGGGCCTGCGCCGATGAAATGCACGGTCATCGGCCGTTCCCCTCGGCAATCGCGCAGGTCGCCTCTCGCGTCGCGACACGCGGCACGAGAAGGCGCGACGAGCGCCCGGCGGCCGCCAGCGCCGCCGTCTCGCACACGGACGGCAGGCCCTTGGCGGCGAGCGAATGGGGAGACACGGTCGCCGTATGCTCGGCGGCGTCCTCGAGCTCGGCCATCGACGGCAAGAGAAGCCTCAGGCCCCACCGCGCGGCGACCTCGCGCAGGCCCTGCTCGCTCCCCTTCTCCCAATGCGTCGCCAGCGCGCCGAGAGCGGCTTGTGTCAACCGTCCCTGAGCGAGCGCGACGCGAATGACCTCCTCAATTGCCTGCGCCGAAGCGCCCCGGCGGCAGCCGATGCCGGCGACGATCATGGCTTCCTCACCCGCCAGTGGGTGACCGGCAAAGCAGGGCGCCAGCCGTGACGCGTGCCCACTGGACCGGCGCGTGCGATGTCGATCCGCGTGAGCTCGCCCCCGTGCGCGGCGTAGAGCCCGGCGAGGCGCGCCTCCGTCTCGAGCGTCACGGCGTTTGCGACGAGGCGCCCGCCGCTCTTCAGCGCGCGCCAGGCGGCCTCGAACACGCCGGGATCGGAAAGGCCGCCGCCGACGAAGACGGCATCGGGCTCGGGTAGTCCGGCGAGGACCTCCGGCGCGTGTCCGATCACGATGTCCAAGCGCCCGGCACCGAGCCGGGCCGCGTTGCGCCGTGCCCGCTCCGCCCGCTCGGGCCGCTCCTCGATGCCGACGGCGCGCAGCGACGGGCCGCACATCAGCCACTCGATCGCGATCGATCCCGAGCCGAGGCCGACGTCCCAGAGGAGCTCTCCGGAGCGCGGGGCGAGCGATGAGAGGGTGATCGCGCGCATCTCCCGCTTGCTCAACTGGCCGTCGCTCTCGAACAGTGCATCGTCGAGGCCGCAGGCGAGTGGGATCGTCTCGCTGTCCCCCGAGGCGACCACGTCGACCGCGAGCGTGTTCAAGGGGTCGACGTCGTCGAGATCAAACGCGCTTGCCGTCGCGCGCCGAACGCGCTCGCGCGGTCCGCCCATCGCCTCGAGCACGGTCACCGCCGACGCGCCGAGCCCGCGCTCGGCCAAGAGCGCCGCGACCTTGCCCGGCGTCGTGCCGTCCCACGACAGCGCGAGAATGCGCGCGCCGGGCTTGAGATGCGGCACGATCCCGTCGAGAGCGCGACCGTGCAGCGTCACTTGGGCCGTGTCCTCGAGCGCCCAGCCGAGGCGAGACGCTGCGAGGCTGAACGCCGACGGCTGCGGCAGGCAGCGCATCTCGCCGCGCGCGACGAGCGCCGCGAGCTGCTTGCCGACGCCATAGGAGAAAGGATCACCGGTCGCGAGCACCACGACCGGCCGCCCGCGCCGCTTCATGATCTCGGGGAACGCGTCGTGCATCGGGCTCGGCCACTTGAGCGCGTCCCCGCGCACAAGATCGCCCGCGAGCCCGAGGTGGCGCGCACCTCCGACCACCAGCTCGGCGGCGGCAACGAGCCGCCTGGCTTCGGCCGAAAGTCCCTCGGCGCCGTCCTCGCCGATGCCGACGATGGACAGCCAGGGGCCGCCCGTGGTCTCTCTCTCCTCCATTGTCTTGAGCGGTCTCGACATGCGCGTACTCATCCTAGGCGGCACGAGCGAAGCACGCGAGCTTTCCGCGCTCGTTGCGCACGACGGCCGCTTCGCCGTGACGGTGTCTCTGGCCGGGCGGACGCGTGCGCCCGACCCGCAGGCGACCCCGGTCCGCACCGGCGGCTTCGGCGGCGCGGAGGGATTGGAGAAATGGCTCCGAGAGGAGAGAATAGACGCCGTCGTCGACGCCACGCATCCATTCGCGGCGCAAATCTCGGTTAATGCCGTCGCCGCCTGCGCGCGCGTGGGCGTCCCGCTCGGCTCGATCGTGCGGCCGCCCTGGGAGCGCGCACCTCGCGACAACTGGACCGAGGTTGCCGATGCGGAGGCCGCCGCAGCAGCCCTCGGGGCCAAACCCCGGCGCGTCTTTCTCACCGTCGGCCGGCTCGAACTGCCGGCGTTCGCCGCCGCACCACAGCACGACTACCTCGCCCGCACCATCGATCCCCCGGGTGACGTGCCGCTCCCACCGCGCCTCACGCTCATTACGGAGCGCGGCCCGTTCGACATCGAGGCCGAGACTCGCCTCATGCGCGAGAGGAAAATCGAGGTGCTCGTGTCCAAGAACTCGGGCGGAGCCGCGACCTATCCCAAGATCGAAGCTGCGCGCCGGATCGGAATACCCGTCGTCATGATCGCACGCCCGGTGAAGTCCGCCGGGACGCAGCTCGCCAGTGCCGTTGCGGCCTACGAATGGCTCGCAGCGCTCGCTTCTCGTCATGGCACGCTTCGCTCGGCGCGCGGCGTATAGATCCAGGGCATGTGCCCGTTGCGGGGAATGACCCGCGTCCGGCTGGACCCGACGATCACGAGCGTGCGCATATCGGCCTCTTCACAATCGGCCGCGCCGAGCGTCGTCGCCGTGACGCGAGCCTCTGCCGTCCCGGCCGCGCGAACGAAGAGAACAATGGTGTCGCCGCCCTTGAGGCGGGAGAGAAGGCCAAGCGCCTGCGCGAGCTGGTGCGGCCGCGCCTCCGATCTCGGGTTGTAGAGCGCGATGACGAAATCGGCGTCCGCCGCCGCCTTGAGGCGGCGCTCGACGGTCTCCCAGGATTTGAGATTGTCGGAGAGCGAGATCGCGCAGAAGTCGGCGCCGAGCGGCGCGCCCGCTTCCGCCGCGGCCGCGAGCATGGCCGTCACGCCCGGCTCGACCTTGATCTCGAGATCGCGCCATGCCGGGGGGCCGCTTTCGATCGCCTCGAACACGGCCGCCGCCATGGCGAACACGCCCGGATCGCCGCCCGACACGACGACGACGCGATGGCCCTCCGCGGCAAGGGCGAGCGCCTCCTGCGCGCGGAGAAGCTCGGCGCGATTGTCGGAGACGTGGCGGCGCTGGCCCGTGCCCACGTCCTCGATGCGCGCGAGATAGGGCCCGTAGCCGACGAGGTCGGTCGCCTCGGCGATGAGACGCGCGACAGCCGGCGTGCGCCGCTCCGCGCCTCCCGGTCCCAGCCCCACGATCGCGAGCGCACCTGTCACAGCCGCCTCCCGTTGCCGGGGATCAGCACCATGGAGAAATAGGGGCCGGCCGCCTCGGTGCACTCGGCGAGCGGCAGCACGCGCTCGCCCGTCATGCATCCGCGCTCGACGTAGATTGCACGCCCCAAGCAGTTCGCCGCGGCCACCGCCCGGCGCACCTTCTCGAGGTTGCGCCCGACCTTCATGATCACGGCCGCGTCGGTGTCGGAAAGGCGCCGCGCGATCACGGCTTCGTCCAGCGTGCCGGTCAGCACCGTCAGCACGTCGTCGCCCCAGGTGATCGGCGCATTGGCCCGCGTCCAGCAGCCCGACATGCCCGTGACGCCGGCCACGACCTCGACGGGAAAGTCGGCCTCGAGCCGGCGCCACATGTGCATGAACGAGCCGAAGAAGAAGGGATCGCCCTCGGCGAGCAGCCCGACCGAGCGCCCAGCGCGCAAGCGGCCGGCCAAGGTCTCGGCCGAGGCGCGGTAGAAGTCGGCGATCTGGCGCCGGTACTCGGGATCGGTGACGGCAAGCTCGTTCGTCACCGGGTACTCGAGCCTGATCTCGTCGCGGCCTGCCGCGAGCAGAGGCGCCGCGATACGCCGCGCATTGCCCTCGCGCCCCGCCTTGGCGAAGTAGGCGATGACGTCGACGCTTGTCACGAGACCGGCGGCGCGCAGGGTGAGGAGGCGCACGTCGCCGGGCCCGACGCCGATGCCGTAGAGGACGCCGGCGCTGGCGGTCCCTGCAATGTCCTCGAGCCTGCTCATTCCTGTTCGCTCGCGAGAGCGTTGACGACGGCGACCGCCATCGCGCTCCCGCCCTTGCGCCCGCGCACGATCGCGAACGGCACGCGGCCGTAGGCGGCGAGCGCCTCTTTCGAACTCGGCGGCGCCGACGAAACCGACCGGCATGCCGATGACGGCGGCGGGCGGCGCCTCGCCCTCGTCCAGAATTTCCAGGAGCCGGAAGAGCGACGTCGGCGCGTTGCCGATGGCGACGAGCGCGCCGCCGAGATGGTCGCGCCACAGCTCCATGGCCGCGGCCGAGCGCGTCGTTTCGAGGTCGCGCGCAAGCCCCGGCACGCGCGGGTCGTCGAGCGTGCAGATGACCGCGTTGCTTGCCGGCAGGCGGCTCTGCGTAATGCCGTGAGCGACCATCTTCGAGTCGCAGAAGATCGGCGCCCCGGCCAGAAGTGCGGCTTGGGCGCGCTCGGCGAAGTCCGGTGACATCACGAGGTCGCGGGCAATCTCGACCATGCCGCAGGCGTGGATCAAACGCACGGCGACGCGCTCGGCGGCGCCTCTGAAGGCCGAAAGGTCGGCCTCGCTGCGAATGATGGCGAAGGAGCGCTTATAGATCTCGGCCCCGTCGCGGATGTAGGGGCGCGCTTCACCCATCGCAGCCTCCATCGAGGCCGGCGAGGATTTGAGGCAGACGGGCGAGATCGGACCGGGCGACGAACGTCTCGGCGACCCCGTCGGCGCGGCCGTTGCGGACGATCGCAATGCGGTCACCGTCTCCGACGAGCACGAGGTCGGCGGCGGCCGAGCACGCGCACCCCTTCGCGCATCCCGAGACGTGCACGGTTCCGATTCCATCGAGGGACGGCAGAACCTTGGCGATGGCCGCGGCCGCGGCGCGCGTGTCGAGGTGTGCCGAGCGACAGGCCGGCGCGCCGGGACACGCCTCGATGGCAAGGCGGGGATCGCGAGGGTCGGTGATGAAGCCGTGCTGCTCCCCAGCCTCAAGAAGTGCTGCAGCTCGATCCTCACTCCGCACCGGCACGTAGACGGCACGCCACGGCGAAACGCGCACCTCCGAGGCTCCGGCCGCGGTGAGCGCATCCAGCATTTCGGCGCCGACACGACCGAAAGGAGCGGCCAGTCCGACGGCGACCACATTGCCATCGCTGGCGAGCTTACCGATTGGGCGCAGCCTGCCATGGTTCGCACCGGCGCCCGGTGGGGAGGCACTGGGCAGTTCAGCGAAGGATTGGATCCCCCGCAAAAGCACGTCGCGGATTTCGTCTCTCGACGGCCGGCGCCCCATCGCGCAGTCGTGCACGGCTGCCTTGCGCCTGACCTGCAAGGAAGGCGAGGGCGCAGCGATGCAGAGCCTCGACGGCATCGTCGAGGCTGACGGTACCGAGCCGGCGCGGCCCTCGGTCGCCGTCAATCGCAAGGGCCATGACCACGCGCCCCTCGGCACGCAGGGCCTTGAGCCGAAGGTCTGCGCGCTCGCCATCGAGCGAAAGCAGGCCGCCGCCGTCGATGAGAAAGCCGAACTTCGGCGGCAACCGCCAGAGCCTCGCGTCCGTCGCGAGCAGGCGATCGAATGCATGGGCCAGCGGACCCACATCGATGACCTCCGACGGATCGAGCCCCGCGAGCGGCGAGACCACGACATTGCGCACGGCCTCGATCTCCGGCGCCGCATCGAGGAGACCCGCGTCCGCAAGATGGGCGGTGAGGGCCGGAAGCGCCGCCGCCGTCACGCCGCGAAGCTGCACGTTGGCGCGCCGCGTGAGATCGATATGTCCGTTGCCGAAGCGGCGCGCGGCCTCGGCGATGCTCTGCACCTCGGCAAGGCTCAGAGTCGCGGCACGCGGCTTCACGCGCACGAGGAGCCCGTCGCCGCTTTCCATGGGCCGCAGCACGCCTGGACAGGCGCCGCGTACGGCCGCTCTCGCCGCCCGGGCGCTCATTGGGCCGCCTCCAGCTTGGCCGAAGCGTGACCGCGCACGCGCTGAAGCTCGGCCGCGACCGCGTTGCGGCGCGGCTGCCAGAGGCCGCGCGCGATCGCGTCCTCGAGCCGGCGGGCGATCGCCTCGGCCGCTCGGAGATTCGCCGACGTCATTGCGCCGGCCACGGCCTCGTCGCCGAGCAGCGCTTCGTGCACGGCGTCGAACAGATGGCTCGGCACGGCATCCGCGGTGGCAGCGAAGGCGTAGAGGGCGTCGACGCCCTGGGCGATCTCCGCCACCCCGCGATGGCCGTGGCTCAGCATGCCGTGCACCCAGCGCGGGTTCGTAAGCTTGCCGCGCACCAGACGCGCGACCTCCTCGCGGAACGTGCGCGCGCGCGGCGCCTCGGGACGGCTGGTGTCGAGATGATAGAGTGCGGGCTCCCGCCCCAAGAGCGCCGCCGCGGCGGCGAACCCGCCCGCATAGTCGGCCGCGCCGTCGCCGTCGAGGATATCGCGCTCGCGGTCGTCTTGAGAATGCACGAGGGCACTCGCGGCGGCGACGCGGTCGCGGAAGGCGCCCCTCGCCTCGAATGTCTCGCCGCGCGCCCCGAAGGCGCGGCCTCCCGACTCGAGATAGGCCTCGCCAAGCTCGGCGCGGCTCTCCCACCGCGTGTCGAGAGCGAGGCTCGCGACGCCAGCTCCGTAGGTGCCGGGCGCTCCCCCGAATACGCGTGCGAGGCTCTCGCCGCGACGGCGAGCGGCGGCAAGCGGGTTCCAATCGTCGTCCTCGTCGAGACCCGCCACGAGTTGGATCGCCATGTCGAACAGCGCGATCTGCGCCTCGAAGATGTCGCGGAAGAGCCCCGAGACCCGGAGCGTCGTGTCGATGCGCGGCCGGTCGAGCTTGGCAAGCGGCAGGATCTCGACGCCGGTGACGCGGCTCGAGCCCGCGTCCCAGACCGGGCGCACGCCGAGATAGGCAAGCCCCTGCGCGAGGTCGTCGCCGCCGGTGCGCAGCGAGGCCGAGGCCCAGAGGTCGAGCACGAGCGATCTCGGGTGCTCGCCGTGATCCTGGAGGTAGCGGCGGACGATCTCGTCCGCCGCGCGCGCTCCGATCACGGCCGCCGTGCGGGTCGGGATGGCGCGCGGATCGACGGTGGTGAGGTTGCGCCCGGTGGGAAGAACGTCGAGGCGCCCCCGCGTCGGCGATCCCGCCGGTCCCGGCGCAACGCGCCGTCCCTCGAGGGCCGCGAGCAGCGCCGCCCGCTCGCGCTCGGCGCAGCCGAGCAGCCGCGCATCGATGTCGCCCTCGTCGCCGCTGCGTCCTGCGGCCTTCGCGACGGCTTCCGAGAGAGAGCGGCGCGCCTCTGCCTCCGGGGCGCGCCCGAACACGTGGAGGCGATCGCGGATGGCGAGCTCCTTGATGTCGCAGAGCTGGGCGTCGAGCTTGGCGATGGCGGCGCGCGGAGCGTCGTCCTCGGCGACCCCGCACTCGCGCGCGAGGCCCGAGCGCCAGGCTCGCTCGAGGATCTCCTTCTCGAGGAGCGCGACGCGGCGTCGGTCGAGCCCGTCGGCCTCGGCATATTCCTCGATCAGCGCTTCGAGATCGGCGAGGCCCGCCATGCAGCCCGGCCTCTGCGAGCGGCGGCGTCAGATGGCCAATCGTCACCGCGCCGATGCGCCGCTTCGCCTGCACCGCCTCGCCCGGATTGTTGACGATGAACGGATAGATGACGGGGACCGGGCCGAGCACGGCCTCGGGATGGCAGCCGGGCCCGAGCGCGACCGCCTTGCCCGGCAGCCATTCGAGCGTGCCGTGCGTGCCGAGGTGGATCATGGCATCGATGCGCTCTGCTTCGCGCAGCCAGGCGTAGAGCGCAACGTAAGCGTGGCGCGGCGGCGTCGTGGTGTCGTGATAGCCCTGCTTGCGCGCTTCCCTCGAGCCGCGGTCCGGCTGGACCAGGATCGTGGCCTTGCCGGCTCTCACGCACGGAAAGCGAAACGCACCGTCGTGAAAGGCGGGATCGTCCTCCGGCTCGCCCCATGCGACCATGATCGCATCCGCGGCCCCTGAAGGCATGGCGGCAAGCCAGCGTCGATAGAAAGCAATCGGAACGTCGATCGTCGGTCCCGAAGCATCAAGGAGCGGCGCGAGAGCGGAAGCGGAAAGTGCGCCGCCGGTTACGTAGCCGGCATCCTTGAGCAGCGACACGATCTCAAGCGTGCTCTCCGCCGTGTCGAGGCCGACGGCATAGCCGGCGCGCCCGCCTCGTGCCGGATAGTCGGAGAGCACCAGCGCAAGGCGCCGCTCGTGCGGTTTCTTCCGCCCCAAGCGCGCCCACGCGGCGGCAAGGCGCGCAACGTAGCCGATGCGGCCGGGATCGGGCTCGTGGCGAACGGGGCGTACTCGATGTCGGCGTCGACCGCGTGCTCGGCCTTGAACGAAATCGCCCGCGTGACGATCCGACCGTCGAGCTCGGGCAGCACGACGTTCATGGCAAGATCGGTCGCGCCGAGACCGCGCGGCGAGCCATCCCAGGCTTCGCGCGTCGCGCCCGCGAGCACAACCTGCAGCACCGGCACGTCGGCGCCGTCGAGCACGGAGGTGCCGTCCTCGCGCAAAGACGAAAAGGCGGTGGCGTTGAGGATGATCGCCGGCCGGCGCGCGCTGATCAGAGCCTCGAGGCCGCGCCCGGCCTCCGGGTCCTTGAGGCTCGTCACGGCGACGGCGAGCGGCGCGAGCCCCTCGCCTTCGAGCGCATTCATGAGCGCGGTGATGGGCGCCGTGTCGGCGGCAAGCAGGCTTGCCCGGTAGAACACGACGAGCGCGGCGGGCTTGTCGGCGCCGTGCGTCGCCAGCTCCTCCAGAGACGTGGGCGTCCCGTCGCGGTCCATCGCGACGGCAGCGCCGATCGGGGCGGGGGCGCGCCAGGATGCCGGCCGGCCCAAGAGGTGGGCGACATAGCGCAGCGCGTTGCCGGCATTCGCCAGGCCGCCCTCGCGGAAATACCTGTCGAGGAGGTCGATCGTCTCGGCGTCCGCCGTAGACAGACGGGCAAGGCGCGGGTCCGGACGGTCGTCTCCCGGCAGCGCGACGAACAGAATATCCCGCTCGCGGGCGGCAGCCGACAGACGCTCGAGGCCGTAGCGCCAGTAGTCGAGGCCGCCCAGGCAGCGGACGACGACGGCGCGTGCCTTGCTCAGCACCGTGTCGAGATAGAGATCGACGGACATGGGATGGCGCAGATGCTTCAAGCTCGCGAGCCGGAGCGACGGCAGCTCGGCGCGCGAGGTGGTCCAGGCGGCGGCCAGCGCCGAGAGGTCGCTGTCGCTGAACGAGAGGATCACCACCTCGGCCGGCGTCTGCCCGAGGTCGACGGCTGGCGAGGCCTCCTCGAGTGACGCGGACGCGGTGGCGAGGAGATGCATCGTCGTCTATCCCAAGATCATCCGGCGGATAGCGTCCTCGTCGAGCCCCGTTTCGCCGATGACGACGAGCCGCCCGCGCCTTGTTTCGCCGGCGTGCCAGGGGCGATCGTACTGCCGGGTAAAGCGCGCGCCGACGCCCTGCACCAGGAGCCGCATGGGCTTGCCCTCGACCTCGGCGAAGCCCTTCATGCGCAAGACGTCGTGCTCTGACGCGACGCGGGCCAACCTCTCGACGAGCGCTTCGGCCGAGGCCAGCACCGGCAGGTCGACGACGAAGCTCTCGAAGTCGTCATGGTCGTGCTCGCCCTCGGCATCGTGATGCGAGGGTCGCGCCAGGAGATCGCTCTCCGCCGCGGCGTCGAGGCCCAAGAGTATCGCGGGCTCGATCTGCCCGCTCTCGGTCGAGACAATCTTGACGGCGCGCGGGATGGCGCCGCGGATGTTCTCGGCCACCAACTCGCGCTCCATCTCCGTCATCAGGTCGGTCTTGTTCAGCACGATGAGATCGGCGCAGAGCAGCTGGTCCTCGTAGACCTCCTCGAGCGGGTTGTCGTGCTCGAGCGCCCCGTCGGCCGCGCGCTGGCGCGCCACCGCCTCGGGATCGTCGGCGAAGCGGCCCTCGGCGACGGCCGCCCCGTCGATCACGGCGACGACGCCGTCGACCGTCACGCGCGAGGCGATCTCCGGCCAGTTGAAGGCCTGCACGAGGGGCTTCGGCAGCGCGAGGCCGGAAGTCTCGATAACGATGTGCTCTGGAGGTACGGGGCGGTCGAGGAGAGCGGACAGCGCCGGCACGAACTCGTCGGCGACCGTGCAGCAGAGGCACCCGTTCGACAGCTCGACGATGCGGTCCTCGGGGCAGTCGGTGATGCCGCATCCCTTCAGGATCTCGCCGTCGATGCCGATGTCGCCGAACTCGTTGACGATGACGGCGAGGCGCCGTCCGTTCGCGTTCTGCAGGACATGACGCACGAGCGTCGTCTTGCCGGCCCCGAGGAAGCCCGTGACGATGGTGCAGGGGACTTTCGCGAGCGAGGTCATGAAGCCTCCGGGGGTGGGCTCTCCGGCGGGGGCTGCGTGAAGCCGAAGGGCGGTATGCGGGCGACGACTCCGCGTCGAAACGAGAGCGGGCGCTCCTTCCACGGTACGATCCCGTTGTCGGAGCGGGAGTAAGCGATCGCGGCGTCGGCGATCTCGCGGGCGTGCACGAGCGGATCGAGGTCGCCGATCAGATACGACCACTTCCCGTTGGCGGTCACCGCGATGGTGCACGGGCGCTTGCAGACCGCGAGGCACTCCACGGGCTCGACCGAAATATCGGACGCACCACGTTCCTTGCACTCTTTCTCAAGGGCCGCCACGAGCTGGCTCCCCGGTTGATCGAACGCGTCCTCGCCGCCGCCGAGCGAGCGACGGCAAGAGACGCATACGAAGACGGTCGCGCCGGAGCCTACCATAGCCAGCCTCGCCGCCGCGCCGGGCGGCTAGCCAAGCTCGCCAGCCTCGGCACCTTTCACGCGCCCGAGCCTCGGCCATAGTGCGCCAACCGCAAATCCGGTCGCGATCCAGAGCGAGGCCTGAACGGCAAGCGACATGGCCGCGAACCGCGCCGAGAGATCCGGCGGAACCAAGCTCTTTTCGGCCTCAGCGAGATGCGGCGCGCCAAGAATGTGCGGGGCCAGCAGCAAGAGCACCGCAAGCCCGCGCACCCATGCCGTCTCGGATCGCAGGAACAGCCAAATCGCCAGAGCCGTCATCGACGCGGTGAGGAACCACCACGCTTGCCGGCTCGCGAGATCGGCCGCCGCCATGCCCGGAACCTCGGGCGAAAGTCCGGCGCAGGGAGCGAGCCCCGTCACGACGAAGCCCGCCGCGGCCCAGGCGAGCGCGCGCTTCTCGGTGATGGCGTCGCCCGAGGCCAGCATGCCCCCGATGATGAGCAGCGCGAAACCGATCGAAGTCGCGATCGTGGCAATGCTCGCGTAGAGCGTGCGCTCGAGCCCGTCCGCGGGCTCCCACTCTTCGGCTCCGGCTGCGGCGGAACCGTCATGCTCGGCATGAACGAGGACGACGCGTGCCTCGTCGCGGGCCGGAAGCGAAGACGCCGCGGCGGATTTATCGGCGGCCTTCTCGTAGACCTCAGCCTCGAGAATGATCGGCGTCGTGGTGAACGTCTGGAGCGTGGCAACCGCCAGGCCAGCAAGAAACCCGGCCAAGAGGCCGGTCGAAAGGACTCGCGTGATCATGGGGGTGCCTCAGTGACAGGGGAAGCTCAACGCGTGGCGCGTGTCGTGCGCCGCGTTGTGGATCGTCGAGGGATGCGAGAAGCCGGTCGTGAAGACGAGCCCCATCCCGAGCACCAAGGCCACAAGGGCGGCAACGAGCGCCTCGGAGCGCTCCTGCCCCCGAACGGTTGTCGAGGTCTGCGATTGAGTATTCAAGTGTCCCTCCTTGGCCACCCCACCGGCGGCCGTTCGAGTTCAAGACGCGACGGCAGGTCTCCTGGCTCGCGGGTCTTGGCCTTCGCCTCGCCTTCCCGGCTCATGCCAGTGGCAGTTTGAGGTTCAGGCTCGCCGCTCACAGTTGCGGGGGCAGCTCCGGAGTTGAGGCAGGCGCCTCGCACCGGAATTCCCATTTGAGCGCCTTGCGGCGCACCGTCGCGCCTTTGAGATAGCCTTGCCGGGGAAGACCTGTCAAACACTCCCCGTGCGATCTCAACCGCACGTTCAATTCCCATGGCGATGCCGCTCCCCAGGCTGACCTTCGTGCTCGGCGGCGCAAGCTCCGGCAAGAGCCGCTATGCCGAACGCCTCGTCACGGGCGCCCCGCTGCCCTGGATCTATGTGGCGACCGCGGAAGCCGGCGACGCCGAGATGGCCGAGCGGATCGCGGCCCACAGGAAGCGGCGGCCGAGCCCCTGGTCGACGGTCGAGGCGCCGCTCGACCTCGCCGAGGCGATCACCCACCACGGAGGGAGCGGAGTTCTGCTGATCGATTGCCTGACGCTGTGGCTGTCGAACGTGCTCCTCGCCGGGCGCCCGGTCGAGGGCGAGATCGTCCGGCTCGTCGACGCGCTCGGCGCCGCCCCTGGCCCGGTAGTCATTGTGTCGAACGAGGTCGGGCTCGGCATCGTGCCGGACAATGCGCTCGCCCGCGGCTTCCGCGACTGGCAGGGCCGGCTCAATGCCGAGGTGGCGGCGATTGCCGATCATGTCGTATTCCTGACCGCTGGCCTGCCCCACACCTTGAAGCCCATGTGAACCGGACCCGCGCGCCATGACCTCCGACACGAGCGAGGACCTACGCCACAAGACGAAAATGGAGAAGCGCAAGGCCGCGCAGGACGCCGAGGTCGCGTCGAAGACCGTCGAGAAGGGGCTGCTCATCGTCCACACCGGCAAGGGCAAGGGCAAGTCGACGGCCGCCTGGGGTCTCCTATTGCGCGCGATCGGGCGTGGGATGCGCGTCGGCGTCGTCCAGTTCGGCAAGGGCGCCTGGGAGACCGGCGAGCGCACGGCGATCGCCAGGTTTGGGGACCAGGTCGTCTGGCACACGCTCGGCGAAGGCTTCACCTGGGAGACGCAGGACCGCGCGCGCGACGTGGCGGCGGCCGAGCGGGCGTGGGCGAAGGCGGAGGAGCTCATGGCCGACCCGTCGGTCGGCCTCGTGATCCTGGACGAGCTCAACATTGCGCTCCGCTACGATCACCTGCCGCTCGAGCGCGTGCTTGCCGGGCTCGCGGCGCGCCGGCCCATGCTGCACGTCGTCGTGACGGGGCGCAACGCCAAGCCCGAGCTGATCGAGGCGGCCGATCTCGTCACCGAGATGGTCCCGGTCAAGCATCATTTCGCGGCCGGGGTCAAAGCCCAGCCCGGCATCGAGTTCTGATGCCGGCCCGCGCGATCATGATTGCCGGCACAGGGTCCGACGTCGGCAAGTCGCTGATCGTCGCCGGCCTCGCGCGCCTCTTTCACCGGCGCGGGCTCAGAGTGCGCCCGTTCAAGCCCCAGAACATGTCGAACAACGCAGCCGTGACCGCCGACAGCGGCGAGATTGGCCGCGCGCAGGCGCTGCAGGCGCGCGCGGCCGGCGTCCCCGCCACCGTTCACATGAACCCTGTGCTCTTGAAGCCGCAGAGCGAGATCGGCGCCCAGGTCGTCGTCCAAGGGTCCGTCAGGGGCAATGCGGCGGCGCGCGAGTATCAGGCTTTAAAGCCGAGCCTCATGGGGGCCGTGCTCGACAGCTTCGGCAGGCTTTGCCGGGAGGCCGACCTCGTCCTCGTCGAAGGCGCAGGCTCTGCCTCCGAGATCAATCTCCGGGCGGGCGACATCGCCAACCTCGGCTTTGCCCGCGCCGCCGGCGTGCCGGTCATCCTCGTCGGCGACATCGACCGCGGCGGGCGTGATCGCGAGCCTCGCCGGCACCAAGGCGGTGATCGATCCGGACGACGCGGCCATGATCCAGGGCTTCATCGTCAACAAGTTCCGCGGCGATCCAGCGCTTTTTGCCGAAGGCATGACGGCGATCGAGCGCGCGACGGGATGGACCCCGCTCGGCCTCGTGCCCCACTTCGAGGCGGCGGCGAAGCTCCCGGCCGAGGACGCCCTCGCCCTCGACCGGCGCGCGGCCCCTCGCGGCGGCAAGCCGCTTATCGCGGTGCTCGCCTATCCGCGCATCTCGAACTTCGACGATTTCGACGCGCTTCGCCTGGAGCCGGGCGTCGAGCTCGTCTTTCTGCGGCCGGGCGAGCCGATCCCCGGCGAGACCCGCCTCGCCATCCTGCCGGGCTCGAAGGCGACGATCGCCGACCTCGCCGCGCTTCGCGCCGCCGGCTGGGACGTGGACCTCCGGGCGCTCGTGCGTCGCGGCGGGCATGTGCTCGGCATCTGCGGCGGCTATCAGATGCTCGGCACGAGGGTGAGCGACCCGGAGGGCATCGAGGGCCCGCCCGCGATCGTCGATGGCCTCGGCTATCTCGACGTCGCGACCACGATGCTGGGCGAGAAGGCGCTATTCGAGGTGGAAGGCGAAAGCTGGGAGGGCGCGGTGCCGTTCAAGGGCTATGAGATGCACGTGGGAGAGTCAGTCGGCCCAGGCTGCGAGCGGCCGCTCCTCAAAATCGCCGGCGGGCGCCCCGACGGCGCGGTCAGCGCAGATGGCCGCGTCGCCGGCTGCTACGTCCACGGGCTCTTCGCCGACGACCGCTATCGCGCGCACTGGCTCGCCCGCATCGGCTCGCTCGCATCGGCGCTCGACTACGAGAGTGAGGTCGAGGCCACGCTCGACGCGCTCGCTGCCCACCTCGAGCGGCATATCGACTGCGCGCGTCTCCTCGACATCGCCCGCGCGCCGAAGATCAAACCTGGCTGATGACCAAAGCCAGGGCCGCGACCGCCACCGCCTGCAGGACGCACGCGACCCGATAGAGGCGCAGCGCGGCGCGAATATCGGCCGCGGAGAGGTCGGCGCGGCCGTCGCCCATCCAGTGGTCCTCGACCATCGCCCCGCCGTAAGCGCGCGGCCCCGCGAGCCTGAAGCCGAGCGCGCCCGCCATCGCGGCCTCCGGCCAGCCGGCATTGGGGGAGCGGTGGCGGCCGGCGTCGCGAGCAACCGCGCGAAGAGCGCCGCGAGCCGATGCGCCGGGCGTGAGCGCGCCCGCCGCCACGAGCCACAGCGCGGCGAGGCGCGAAGCCGGCAGATTGACGACATCGTCGAGCCGCGCGGCGGCCCAGCCGAAGGCCAGGTAACGCTCCGACTTGTGGCCGATCATGCTGTCGGCGGTATTGATCGCCTTGTAGATCGCCGCCCCCGGCAGCCCCGCCACGACGAGCCAGAAGAGCGGCGCGACGACGCCGTCCGAGAAGTTCTCTGCGAGGCTCTCGATGGCGGCGCGCGAGACGCCGGCCTCATCGAGCGCGTCGGGATCGCGGCCGACGATCTCGGACACGGCCTCGCGGCCGGCGGCGAGCCCCTTCTGCTCCAGCGCGGACGCGACGGCGCGGACGTGCATATCGAGGCTCCGCTGCGCGAGTGCGGGGCTCGCGATCAGGCCAAGGACCACGATCGCCGGCAACGCCGGCAGCACGGCCTCGATCAGCACTTGCACGCCGAGAGCCAGACCCCCGGTTATGAGCACGAGCATGCAGATCAGCGCGACGCCGGCGGCGCTGCGCGCGCTTGCCAAGCGATCCGGCCGATTCCAGGCCCGCTCGCCGCGCGTGATCAAGGCGCCTATCCAAGTCACCGGATGGCCGATCCGGCGATAGAGCCAGTCCGGATAGCCGAACGCTGCTTCGATGAGCAGGGCTGTGAGGGCGAGCGCGGCGAACAAGGGGGCTAACCTGCGATCACGAGCAGGACGAGGAGCACGATCTCCGTCACCTCGATGCTCGCGCCGAGACAGTCGCCGGTGAAGCCGCCGACGCCCAGGCGCCAGAACACGGCAAGCAGCACAGCGGCGACGAGCCCGCCGATCAGCACGGGCGCAAGAAAGGCGCTGAGAAGCGTAAGGACTGCCGCGCTGATTACCACGGCGCGCCCATCGATCCGCGACGCGAATCGTGCACCCATGCCGTCGGACAAAGGCCGGAGAACGAGCGCGAGATAGAGCACGCCCCAGCGCGCCCATGCCGTCACGAGGATGAGGGCGACGAAGGCGGGTTTCTCGGCGAGAACCGCGAGCAGGACGAGCTTGCTCGCGACCGCAAGCACGATGGCCGTAACACCGAACGTCCCCACGTGCGGGTCGCGCAGCACCGCGAGAAAGCGCTCGCGGGAGCGGTGGGCCGCGCCCAGCGCGTCGGCCACGTCGGAGAGCCCGTCGAGATGGAGAGCGCCGGTGACGAGCACCCAGGTCAGGAGACCGAACAGCGCCCCGAGCCAAGGGTCGAAATAGCCCCCGACCGCGACGGCAAGCGCAACGAGGGCACCGATCAGCGCCCCGACCAGCGGAAACCAGAGGGCTCCTCGCGACAGCTCGTCGGCGTCGACGTTCTCGAGCCGCGGCACCGGCAAGCGCGTCAGGAACTGCAGGGCGACGATAAGCTCGCGCAGCGTCATGGCTGCCGGACCTCGACGATCTCTCCCCAGAGCCCGCGCGCCCCGTCGCGCTCGAGGCGCAGCGTCACGCGCGTCGCCGGCTCGATCCTCAACGCCCAGAGCGCCTTGATGGGGATGTTCGTCGCGAGCGTGAGCGCGGTGCGGATGGAGCCCCCGTGCGCCACGACAAGCACGTCGTCGGCACTCTCGGCGAGCCGCCCCAGGGCCGCTCTCACGCGAGCGGCAAGGCTCACCCATGTCTCGCCGTTCGGCGGCGCGGCGCGCTCGGGATCTCTGTAGAACTCGGCGAGCAGCGCCGCGGCGCCGGCGTCCGCGCGCAGCTCCGCGAAGGTCTTGCCGTCCCAATCGCCGAGGTCGATCTCGCGCCAGTCGCGGTCGATCTCGACGGCGATGGTGCGCTCGCGCCCGAGCCGCTCGGCGGCCTCGCGCGCACGCCTCAACGGCGAGGCGACGATGCGAGGCCAGCTCCTGCCTTCCGTCTGGCGCTCGAACTGCCGCCAGCCCTCTGGTGAGAGCGCATGGTCCGTGCGGCCGGCGAGAACATCGGGACGCTCGGTCGCGCCGTGGCGCAGGAGATCGATCAGGGGCATGGCATGGGACCGGAGACGGAGGCGTCCGCAAACGTTGCCATGTCATTGTGGAGCGCGCAGGCGAGCCGGACAACGGCGAGGGCGATCGCCGCGCCCGAGCCCTCGCCGAGCCTCAGGCCAAGATCGAGGAGCGGCTCGGCGGCGAGCGCATCGAGCACCAGCCCATGTCCGCGCTCGGCCGAGCGATGCGAAAAGATGAGCCACGGACGGCACGTCGGATTGAGGCGGACGGCGGCGAGCGCCGCCACCGAGACGATGAAACCGTCGATGAGGACCGGAACGCGCTCCTGCGCGCTCATGATGATCGCCCCGGTCAAGGCGGCGATCTCGAGCCCGCCGACGGCTGAGAGGACGTCGAGTGCATCGCAATCCGCGCCCGCGAGGCCGTGGCGCTCGAGGCCCGCGGCAATGACGGCCGCCTTGTGCACAACGCGCTCGGCCTCGAGCCCGGTCCCGGCGCCGGCGAGGTCTTGGGGCGGGCGCGCCAGCAGCGCCGCCGCAATCGCCGCCGCGGACGTCGTGTTGCCGATCCCCATTTCGCCGAAGAGCAGGAGGTCGGGGCCACCGTCCGCGGCGCGCGCGACCGCGCGCTTGCCGGCCTCGAGGGCGAAAGAAAGCTCCTCTCGCGTGAGAGCCGCTTCGACCGTGAAGTCGCGCGTCCCCCGTCGCGGCTTGTCGCAGACCACGCCCGCCGGCGGCTCGGCCGCCAGCGTTCCGGCATCGACGACGGTCAGCGGCGCACCGAGGGCTCGCGCGAGCACCGCGATCGCTGCCCCGCCGGCCGCAAAGTTCTTCAGCATCTCGACGGTGACCGCGGACGGATAGGCCGAGACGCCTTGCGCGGTCACGCCGTGATCGCCGGCAAACAAAATGATGTGAGCGCGCTCGGCCCGCGGGCTCCCCGTCGCCTGCAGACCAGCGAGCCGAATCGCTGCCGTCTCGAGCGCTCCAAGCGAGCCCGCGGGCTTGGTGAGCTGGCGCTGGCGCTCCTCGGCAGCGGCCGTGTGGGTGGCCGACGGCCCGGCGCACGGCGCCACGATCCAGGATGCTGTCACGGCGGGTTAACCTGCTCATTCGCCGTTGATTCTTCGGGCTTCCTGGCATGATCCCCGGTTGCGGGCAACAGGAGCGTCATTTGGCCCACCGTGCGGCCACCCGCCGGTCAACGATCCGGCTGGTCAGGCAGAAACGAAAGGGCTAGACGTTGGGCGCCTATCGCCCTCCCGCGGGCCCAAGGGGGCACGAGGGCGAGGTCGGCGACGGGATTCAGCCCCGCCAGAAGCGCCGGCGTTCTCCTTCGGCGCGGGGGAGCGCCGCAGATGTGGACCGCGAGCGGCAGGCGGCCATTCGCCGAACTCTTGCCTTGAACAAGGGGATGATCACTGCATGGCCATAAAGTCAGAAGCCATCGTCGGCTCGATGCTCTCGAGCATCGATGCCTCCAATCGGACGGACAAGCCCTATAAGCACTGGATTCTTACCAAGTGCCTGCCCGACGACGCGGCCGACGCGATCCTCGTATTGCCCTTCCCCGCCCCCGATCTCGGCGGCGTATCGGGAAAGAGAGAGGTCCACAACGCGACGCGCAAGTACTCCGACCAGGAAAACATGGGCAAGTTCGAGGTCTGCAAGGCGTTGAACGAGGCGTTCCAGGATCCCCGCGTCACCGGCAAGATCGCGAGCCACTTCGGCACCAATCTCGACGGGTCCTATCTGCGCATCGAGTTCGCCCAGGACACCGACGGCTTCTGGCTCGAGCCGCATACCGACCTCGGCGTCAAGCTGTTCACCATGCTGCTCTACATGTCGCCGGACCCGAGCCACAAGGACCTCGGCACCGACATCTACGACGCCGACAAGAAGCACGTCGGGCGCTCGCCGTTCCAGCCGAACGCGGCGATGGTGTTCATCCCCTCGAACATCACCTATCACGGCTTCGAGCCCAGGAAGATCGACGGCGTACGCAAGTCGGTGATCATCAATTACGTAACCAACGATTGGCGCGCGCGCGAGCAGCTCGCCTTTCCGGACCGGCCGATCCGCCAGTAACCGGCGGCCGGCGTTCATTTTCGCGTGCCGACGCCGCTCTTCACCTGGACCGCGTAGCCGGCGCCCTTGAGGCCGTCGACGACCGCCTCGAGGTGGCCCTCGTCACGGGTCTCGATGACGAGGTTGAGTTCCGTGCCGCGCGCAGGCAGCTCGGTAAACACGCGCTGGTGGTAGACCTCGACGATGTTGGCGCCTGCCGTGCCGATCGCCGTCGCGACGCGCGCGAGCTCGCCGGGCCGGTCGGGGATGTCGATCGCAAGGCGCGCGAGCCGGCCGTCGCGGGCGAGCTCGCGTGTGAGCACGCTGGCCAGGAGCCGCGTGTCGATGTTCCCCCCTGTCAGAGGCAGCCCGACCTTTCGGCCCCGGTACCGTTCCGGCTCGGCGACGACGGCGGCAAGCCCAACGGCGCCCGCACCCTCGACCACCGTCTTCTCGATCGAGAGCAGCATGACGACGGCGCGCTCGATTGCCGCCTCGCCGACGAGCACGACATCGTCGACGACACGGCGCGCAATCTCGACGTTGAGCGCGCCGGGCTCTTTGACCGCGATGCCTTCGGCCAGCGTGTCGCCGCCCGACGGCAGCGCCGTTCCCTTGAGGACATCGTAGAGCGAGGGGTAGAGCGCCGCCTCGACGCCGATGATCTCGATCGAAGGCTTCAACGCCTTGGCGGCAATCCCCATGCCCGCGATCAGTCCCCCGCCCCCGACCGGAACGACGAGCACGTCGAGGGCCGGCACCGCGTGCAGCATCTCGAGCGCGAGCGTGCCCTGACCGGCGACGACGAGGGGATCGTCAAACGGGTGGATGAAGGTCAGGTTCCGCTCGCGGCAATGCTCTCTCGCGAACTCTGCCGCCTCCTCGAGCGTCGCACCGGTAAGGATGACGCTGGCGCCAAGCGCCTTCGTGTTCTCGGCTTTGACGGCCGGCGTCGTCGCCGGCATGACGATGGTCGCCGGAATGCCGAGCCGCGCGGCGTGGTAGGCGACCCCCTGCCCATGATTGCCGGCGGAGACGGCGAGCACGCCGCGGCGCCTCTCGTCGGGGCCGAGCGCCAGGATGCGGTTCAAGGCGCCGCGCTCCTTGAACGAGGCGGTGAATTGCAAGTTCTCGAATTTGAGCCAAATATCGGCGCCGAGAAGCGCGGAAAGGGTCCGGCTCTCGGCGCACGCGGTCTTTTTCACGGCTCCCTCGATCGCGAGCGCCGCGCGCTCGATATCGCCGAGAGTCACGGATCCCCGCGCCGCCATCTGAGACATCCTGCTCGCTCCTTGCCGATCGAGCCATTAGCCCCGGCCGCCCGCTCGAGGCAATGGGCCCACGGTTCTGGTCGCGGCGAAAATATCCTAGAAGGGGTTCCCCCATAATGAGCACACGGGAGAGTGGCAATGGCGAAAGTGGCTTGGATCGGCCTCGGCGTGATGGGCTTTCCGATGGCAGGCCACGTCCTCGCCAAGGGCCACGACGTCACGGTCTATAATCGCACCGGGTCCAAGGCCGAGGCCTGGATCAGCGCCATGGGCCGGGGGCGCGCGGCCGCGACCCCGCGGGAGGCCGCGGAGGGAGCCGACTTCGTCATGACCTGCGTCGGCAACGATGCCGATCTGGGCGAGGTCACGTTGGGCGAAACGGGCGCATTTGCCGGGATGAAGCCGGGGGCCATCCTCGTCGACCACACCACGGCCTCCGCCGCCATCGCGCGCGAGCTTCATGGCGCCGCGCGCGACAAAGGCCTCGGCTTCCTCGACGCGCCGGTGTCGGGCGGACAGGCCGGCGCCGAGAAGGGACTTCTGACCGTCATGGTCGGCGGCGACACGGAGCCCTTCGCGCGTGCCGAGCCGGTGATGCAGAGCTACGCCCGCATGGTGCGCCTCATCGGCCCGGCGGGCTCGGGCCAGCTCACGAAGATGGTCAATCAGATCGCGATCGCGGGGCTCGTGCAGGGTCTCGCCGAGGCGATCGCCTTCGCCGAGAAGGCCGGCCTCGACCTCGCCGCGGTGATTGAGACGATCTCAAAAGGGGCGGCGCAGTCCTGGCAGATGGACAACCGCTGGAAGACGATGCACGAGCGGAAGTTCGATTTCGGCTTCGCCGTCGACTGGATGCGGAAGGATCTCAAGATCTGCCTCGAGGAGGCCGCGCTCAACGGCGCCACGATTCCGGTCGCGACGCTCGTCGACGGCTACTATGCCGACCTGCAGACGATGGGCGGCGGCCGCTGGGACACCTCGAGCCTCATTGCGCGCCTCGGCCCGCCGCGGCCGACGGAGGCATGACGATGAAATCCTTTCGCAAGGAGCTGTGGTTCGAGGTGCCGGGGCGGCGCGCCTTCATCAACATCACGCCCGAGGTCGAGGCCTGCCTCGCCGAGAGCGGCGTCAAGGAGGGCCTCGTCCTCGTCAATGCCATGCACATCACGGCATCGGTGTTCATCAACGACGACGAGAAGGGCCTCCACCACGACTACGAGGTCTGGCTCGAGGCGCTCGCCCCGCACGAGCCGATCGACCGCTACCGGCACAATCGCACAGGCGAGGACAACGCGGATGCCCACTTGAAGCGGCAGATCATGGGGCGCGAGGTCGTGGTCGCGGCGACCCACGGCAAGCTCGATTTCGGCCCCTGGGAGCAGATCTTCTACGGCGAGTTCGACGGCCGACGGCGCAAGCGCGTGCTCGTCAAAATTATTGGCGAATGATGGCGTAGGCAGCAGGCATCGGGGCAGCAGGCATCCACTATTCCTGCTGCCCGATGCCCTTTGCCTGCTGCCCACGCATGAGGTCCGCGATGCCGATCACAGCCTTCTATGCCTCCCTCCTGGCCCTCTTGTTCCTGCTACTTTCGGCGCGCGTTATTGCCCAGCGCCGGGAGGCGCGCGTGGAGATCGGCCATGGCGATAGCTATCAGCTCTTGCGGCGCATGCGCGTCCACGCCAACTTCGCCGAGTACGTGCCCTTCGCGCTGCTTCTGATCGCGCTTGCCGAAAGCCTCAAGGCGCCCTCGCTCTTTCTTCATTTGCTCGGACTGGGGCTTCTCGCCGGACGGCTCATTCACGCCTACGGCTTGTCGCAGACGCCAAACATCCTGCGACTGCGCGTGCTCGGCATGACGTTGACGTTAACCGTCATCGGGATCGCCGCCGCCCTCGCCTTTCTGCTGGCCGGCGTGCAGCTCATCGTCTAGCCGGGGAACGTCGCGGAACCGAATGCCGCCTCGTCCGTTGACGATGAGGAGCCGGCTGAAGGGCACGCCGCTGCACGGGTTCCATGGACGGGCGCCATCGGGCGCCCGTTTGCATGACTAGGCCTTTGCCGCGCGGCCCTCGGCGGGCCGGCGCGCGAACTGGAGGGGCAGCGCCGTCGTATGCTTGATCTCCTCCATCGCGAACGCCGACGAGACCTTGGCGATCTCGATCCGCGAGATGAGCTTCTTGTAGAATTCGTCGTAGGCGGCGATGTCGGGCACTGCGACGCGCAGGAGATAGTCGACCTCGCCCGACATCCGGTAGAATTCGACCACCTCGGGAAAGTCGGCGACGGCCGAGTGGAACTTCTCGAGCCACGCCAGGCTGTGCTTGTCTGTCTTGATCGAGATGAAGACCGTCACGCCGGCATTGACTTTTTCGGGATCGAGCACGGCTACGCGACGGCGAATGACGCCGGTCTCCTCGAGCTTCTGGATGCGCCGCCAGCACGGAGTCGTCGAGAGGCCGACCTCCTTGCCGATGTCCGCAACGGGCCGCGTGCAATCCTCCTGCAGGATCTGCAGGATCTTCACATCCATGTCGTCCAGCATCCGCCGCACCTGCCTCAATTCTGGAATTCGTTTTCAACTTTCAGTGCCAAACGTGAGCATCATTTTGCGATGATCGCCCGTCAAGGAGATTCTGAGCATTTTTTTCTATCGAGCAGCTCGCCGCCGCTTGTCCCGGCCGCCCGCCTAGGGCAGTCTCGGCGCCGTTCCGTCGAGCTTTCCCATCCATGAATCCCATCACGTTCATCACCCCGGATTTCGCCGTAACGTCCGCCCTTGGCCCCGAGGATTTCGCGGCCGTGGCCGGGCTCGGCTTCCGCACGGTAATCAGCAACCGCCCGGACGGGGAGGAGCCAGGCCAGCCGTCGGGCGCCGAATGCGCCGCGTGCGCCAGCCGGCATGGTCTCGGCTATCGCCACATCCCGGCCACCTCGCTCGACCTCTTCACCGATTCCGTCGTGGCGGCGATGGCGCAAGCGCTGGCCGAAAGCGACGGGCCGACGCTCGCACACTGCAAGTCCGGGCAGCGCTCCGCGATCGTCTGGGCTGCAGCGAGGGCTCGTACCCGGCCCGTTGCCGAGGTCATGGACGCTCTCGAGGGGGCGGGGTTCGAGCTCGCCTTCCTCCGCGATGAGCTCGACAGCCAGGCGCACCGCCCGCGCTGGATGCCGCCCGAGCGGCGAGAGGACGAGATCGTTTCTCTCCCGGAAGGCAGCCGCGCCGCCGCCTAGTACGGCCGCGATCTACTCGCGGGCGAGGAGCCGCCGCACCTCGATCCTCAGCCGCGGCAAGAGCTCGTCCGAGAACCACGGGTGCGCCCGCAGCCAGGCGTTGTTGCGCCACGACGGGTGGGGCAGCGGCAGGCATCGCGGCTTGCCCGTCCGTGCAAGAATGCGCTGCCAGTCGCGAACCGTTTCGGTGAGACTCCCGCCGGCGTCCGCTCCGAGATGCCACCGCTGGGCGTATTGCCCCACCAGCAGCAGGAGCTCGACCTGAGGTAGAAGCGCAAACAATCGCCCGCGCCAGGTCCTCGCGCATTCGCGCCGCGGCGGCAGGTCGCCGCCCTTCTCGTCGAGGCCCGGAAAGCAGAAGCCCATCGGCACGATCGCGATCCGCGCCGTGTCGTAGAATTCCTCGGCGGAGACTCCCATCCACGCCCGCAGCCGGTCGCCCGAGGGATCGGAGAACGGCACGCCCGAGGCGTGGACGCGCGTGCCCGGCGCCTGCCCGACGACGGCGAGCCTTGCGGTCGAGCTTACGCGCAACACCGGACGCGGCTCGTGCGGCAGTGGCCGCCTGTCGGGCGCCTCGACGCAAAGCCGGCAGGCGCGGATCTCCGCGACGAGCCGTTCAAGATTGCAATCCGCTGACGTGGAACGGCTCTCGCATTCCAAGGCAGGTTTTCCTCGGCGTGCATTCAATGCAGGGATAGCCGACCTCATCCCCGGATCCTCAAATGTCGAGGACGAGCCCGTCCTCGGCGAGTATGACGCGCGGGTCCTTCACCTCGGCGCGGTTGGCGAGCATCTTTTCCCCCATGTGCGTAAGGAGGATGCGCTTGGCGCCGAGCCGGTCGAGATTCGTCTCGATCGTGCGCCAGTTCAAATGGTACCTCGCCTCGACGTCGAAGCCGAAGCATTCGGAGATGAAGAGGTCGGCGCCGGCGGCGGCAGGAATGAGGCTTTCGACCCATTCGGTGTCGCCGGAGAACGAAATCACCTTGCCGTCGACCTCGATGCGAAGGGCATAGGGCGGCGCCCCCGACGGATGACAGACCTCGAACGGCGTCACGCGGATGCCGTCAACGTCGAGCGTCTCCCGCTCGGCATACTCGAGGAAGCGCAGATCGAAGGGGCGCACCGTGGCCGTTGAGTTCGGAAAGAGAACCTCGGCGGTGGCGAGGAACCGCTGCTCGAGGCCCCTGGGCCCGGTGACGGTCAGCGGCGCCGTCCTGTTCGCGACGTGGTTGGCGTGGATAAGCCACCAGACGAGGCCGCCGAAATGATCGCCGTGAAGGTGCGTGACGAAGATGGTCGAGACGCGGGAGGGATCGAGCCCCTGGCGTGCGAGGCCGATCAGCGTCGTCACGCCGCAATCGATCAGAAACGCGCCATGCGCGTGCGCGACGTGGAAGCAGGTCTGCAACCGGCCGCCTGTGCCGAAGGCATCGCTCGAGCCGATGACCGTGAGCCTCATGCGCTCCCCGTGTCAGAAAATACAAGAGCCTAGCATTCCTGCGGGTCAGGGCCATGGGCTGTTCCCGAGGGAACACCGACCCCGCTCCGAGCCCGCGTCCAGGCTAGGCTGCGGCGCTCGGGCGCGCCGAGACGTCGGCGTGCCAGCGGTCCAGATGGGCGAGACCCTGCGGCCGCTCGAGCTTGGCGGGCTTCATGAAATCGACGGCAACAAGTGCGGTGATGTCGGCAATCGAGAATGCGTCCCCGGCGATGAAACGGCTCCCGGCCAAGCGCCCGTCTAAAAAACTCAATGATTCCATGGCTTTCGGCTTGTTGGCCTCGCCCCACTCCCGCACCTGGGGCACCTCGTTCAGGGCCATCTTCGGGTGCAGGTGGCGAAAAACTGCCGCCACCTCCGCGAACAGGCCGAATTCCACGCGCCGCTGCCACATCTCGACCGCAGCCCGGCCCAGCGCCCCGGTCCCGAATAGCGCGGGCGTCGGCTGAAGCTCCTCGAAATACCGGCAGATGGCCACCGTCTCCGTCAAGCACTGCCCGTCGTCGAGCACGAGAACCGGTACCCGCTGAAGAGGGTTAAGAGCGGTAAACTCTGGAGATCTCAAGTCGCCGGCCAGGAGATTGCGATCCTCGAACGCGATCTCGATGCCCTTTTCGGCCAGGAAGACGCGCACCCGCCGCGGGTTCGGCGCGCCTCTCGTCTCGATGATCTTCATGAGACTTGCACGCAGTTGCGCTCCGGGCCCGCACGCCCCGGCCTGATCCCGTGTTGCATCTCCCCGTTAAGCACGTTGGTAAACTCCTCCTTAGCAAATTCCAGTGAAATTACGAAGTCTTAGAGCAATTGGCTCCCGTTGGTTCGACGCAGCCCACGGGGAGCCGATTGCGCTTATTGCGAAGCGGCCGAGGCCCGCACCGCCATGGACAGCGTGCAAACCGATTCAGCGGCCGTGCTCAGGGCACGCGACAGCGCGCGCAAGCGGGCGCAGACGGAGCTCAAGGCGACCCGCGACCGCCTCGTGCACGGGGCGATGACTCCCGAGGTCGAATACGAGCTGCTCGCGATGTTCGCGAGAAACGAGCTCGGCGCCGCGGTCACGATCTGGGCTCTGTCGGCGATCTTCGCGCTTGCCTCGATGTTCTGGGCACCGTGGTTCGAAGGGTGTCTCTGGCTGCTTCTTGTCATCGTCTCGAAGGTGCTTCTCCTCGAGCTCTGCCGCCGTTTCGTGGCGAATGACCGAGGCGAAATCGATGTCGCCGTCTGGCGCCGGCGCTTCATTCTGGCCGAGCTGCTCAATGGCGTGACTTGGGCCGGCTTCGCTCTCGTCGGCGTCGGCGGCGAGCACGCCGAGACAAGCGCGGCGCTTTTCACCTCCCATGTCTTCATCTTCGCCGCGCTCATCGTCCTGCTCGCGATCCGCATGACGTTCTCCTCGCTGATCATGGGCCTCCTCTATGCGGGCACGATCCCCATGACGGTGGCCGTGGTCGGCCGCCTGCTCGTCCTGAACGATCCCTTTTACTTCGCGCTGGCCTCGATGGCGATCGGGGTGCACCTCTACTTCATCTTTCTCGCCAGAGGCCTGCAATCGAACGCGCTCGCCATGCTCGATCTGCGCGTTCAGAAGGACCTGCTCATCGCCGAGCTCGAGGAGCAGCAGCTCATCTCGGACGAGGCGCGCCGGCGAGCGGAAGCAGCCAGCATGGCCAAGTCGCGCTTCCTTGCCACCATGAGCCACGAGCTGAGGACGCCGCTCAACGCCATTATGGGCTTCTCCGAGGTCATGAAGGACGAAATCCTGGGACCGCACGCCAATCCCGTCTATCGCGATTACGCGGCCGATATCTACGAGAGCGGCCGCCATCTCCTCGATCTCATCAACGAGATCCTCGATCTTTCCCGCATCGAGGCCGAGCGCTACGAGTTGCACGAGGAGCGGATCCACCTCGCCGACGTCATCGAGGAGTGCCATCGGCTCCTCAAGCTGCGCGCCGAAGGCAAGGGTCTCGACATCGTCGTCAAGGTGTCCCCCGATTTGCCGCAAGTGTGGGTCGATCAGCGCGCCATGCGCCAGATCTGCCTCAATCTCCTGTCGAACGCGCTGAAATTCACGCCGAGGGGCGGGCGCGTCACCGTCACGCTCGCGCCGTCGCCGGACGGCGGACAGTTCCTCTCCATACGCGATACTGGCCCCGGAATCCCGAAGGAGGAGATCCCGAAGGTGATGCAGGCGTTCGGCCAGGGCTCGCTCGCCCATGAGACGGCGGAAGGCGGCACCGGCCTCGGACTACCGATCGTGAAGAGCCTGATCGAGCTTCACGGAGGCACTTTCGAGCTGCGCTCGGAGTTGGGACGCGGAACGGAAGTGATCATTGTTGTGCCGCGCCAGCGCGTGCTCGCGACGGTGGCTCCGCTGCAGCCGCTCGGCGAGGAACGTCACCGCGGCGCCGAGGGGGAGCACCACCGCAAGCCGCGCGAGCCGCGCCTGCGCCCGCTTGCAGGGGGAACCGGGATCGTCCGTGCGCGCGAGGCAACGCTGACACAGACCTAGCCGCAGAAGGGGCCCCGACGGCCAGCGCCATTGTGCTCGTCGCCGGCGTTCCCTAGATTTCACGATGCTTTGCAACCGCTGCCGGTCCGCCGTCCCATGGAAACCCCCTGCGTCGACATTTGCGTCATGAACCCCGAGACCGGACTTTGCGAGGGGTGCGGGCGCACGATCGCCGAGATTGCCGCCTGGGCATCGCTCTCCTCGGCGGAACGCCGCCGCATCATGGACGAGCTCGGCGAGCGCCGGCTCGCCGTCGCTCCGAGGTGATCGCATGCTGGCCTGGCTGATGCTGCTGCTGGGCGCTCTCATCGCGCTCTTCTATGTATTTTCGGGTGGCGGCGCGGCGCTGACGGGCCTCAGCGGCGACGACATCGCCTATCTGATCGGCGGCGTGGCGCTGGTGGCGCTCTACGTGTTTTTCCTGTCGGGCGACTACCGCGGCCGCGCGCGCGAGGCCTTGCGTCATGCGTCGGTCTGGCTCGGGCTCGGGCTTGGCGCTCATCATCGGCTACAGCTATCGCGGCGAGCTCACCGAGGTCGCCTATCGCGTCGCGGGCGAGGTCGCCCCCGCCGGGCAAGGCATCGCCATCGACAGTCGCGAGGCGGGCGAGCGCGCCGTCCGCCTGAGGCGTCAGGACGGCGGCCATTTCGTCGCGCGCGCGACAGTCAACGGCGTCGGCCTCAGCATGCTGGTCGATACGGGAGCCTCGACCGTGGTCCTCAAGCCGGCCGACGCCGAGCGGGCCGGCATCGACACGTCCGCGCTCTCCTATGGCGTGCCGGTCTCGACCGCCAACGGAACCACTTATGCCGCGCCGGTGCGCCTGAAGTCGGTCGCGATCGGGCAGATCGAGCTTCACGATGTCGAGGCGCTCGTCGCGCAGCCCGGGAATCTCAAAGAGAACCTGCTCGGTATGAGTTTCTTAAGACGTTTGCGCTCGTATGAGTTTTCAGGAGATTTCCTCACGCTTCGCGGCTGAGGAACGGCGCGTGCACGTCTTTGCGGGGCTCCTCCCCATGACCATCTCGTCCGGAACCAGGGCCGTCGTGGGCGAGGCTCTGAGCTGGCTCGTCGCTGCTGCGATTTGTGTCCTGGGCTTCGTCTACTACGCCGACTTCAAGGCGCTAACCCTGAGGTCGCTCGGATACGCGGAGCCCGTGGCGGCCGAGGCGAGCGCCACGGCGACGAGAACGCGCGGCGTGGTCGAGATCAGAGCCGGCGAGAGCGGGCATTTTCACGCCGAGGCCGAGATCAACGGACGCTCTATTCCAGTTCTCGTCGATACCGGCGCCACGATGCTGGCGCTGACCTACGAGGACGCCGAGACCGCCGGCATCCTCCTTCGCCCCTCGGACTTCACCCAGAGCGTCGCGACCGCGAACGGGATTGCACGCGTCGCCCCGGTTACCGTCGATCGCGTGTCGATCGGCGACATCACCGTGCGCGGGGTCGCCGCCTCGGTCTCGGAGCCTGGGCGGCTCAAGATGACGCTCCTCGGCATGAGCTTCCTCGGCCGCCTCGAGCGTGTCGACATGCGCGCGGGCGTGCTGCTGCTCCAGGACTAGCCGAACCTGCGGCGTGAAACCACGTTGGCCAATCCAGCGTTGGCGTGGGCGCGCCTTTGCCATAGGTTCCGCGTCAGCAAACGAGAGGGTTGCCGCATGTTTCCCGCCCCGCGCGCCGATTTGAAGCCAAATACCCCGGCTTTCGAGCAGCTTCCCCTCGTCAAGCCCACCGGATTTCGCGAGTACGATGCGCGCTGGCTCTACCCCAACGAGATCAATCTCATGGGCCTCACCGCGGTGGGACTGGGGCTTGCGACGCTGTTCGACCGGCGCGGGGTCGCCAAGCGCGTCGTCGTCGGGCACGACTTCCGCTCCTACTCGGCCGCCGTGAAGCAGGCGCTGATCACGGGCCTCCTCGCCGGCGGCGCGGAAGTCCACGACATCGGCCTCGCCCTCTCTCCCATGGCCTACTTCGCCCAATTCGCCCTCGACGTCGAGTGCGTGGCCATGGTGACCGCGTCCCACAACGACAACGGCTGGACCGGCATCAAGATGGGCCTTGCGCGCCCGCTCACATTCGGACCCGACGAGATGACGGCGTTGAAGGAGATCGTCCTCTCGGGCGCCTATGAGGGGCGCGGCGGCGGGCGCTACATCTTCGTGCCCGATATGGCCGAGCGCTATATGGCGGCACTCACCGATCGGCCGAAGCTCAAGCGCCGCCTCAAGGTCGTGGCCGCGTGCGGCAACGGCACGGCCGGCGCATTCGCGCCCAAGGTTCTCGAGGCCGTCGGCTGCGAGGTGGTCCCGCTCGACACCGAGCTCGACTACACGTTCCCCCGCTACAATCCCAATCCCGAGGACATGAAGATGCTCCACGCCATCGCCGAGGCGGTGGTGAAGCACAAGGCCGACGTGGGGCTCGGCTTCGACGGCGACGGCGACCGCTGCGGCATCGTCGACAACGAGGGAGAGGAAATCTTCGCCGACAAGGTCGGCGTCATGCTGGCGCGCGACATCTCCTCGCTTCACCCTAACGCCAAGTTCGTCGTCGACGTGAAGTCGACCGGCCTCTTCATGACCGATCCGGTGCTCGCCGCCAACGGCGCGACGACGACCTATTGGAAGACGGGGCACTCCTACATCAAGCGCTTCAGCCACGAGACCAAGGCGCTCGTCGGCTTCGAGAAGTCCGGCCACTTCTTCTTCAACCCGCCGATCGGGCGCGGCTACGACGACGGCCTCGTCTCCGCTCTCGCCGTCTGCGACATGCTCGACCGCAATCCCGGGCGCACCATGGCGGAGTTGAAGGATGCGCTGCCGAAGACCTGGCAGTCGCCGACGATGTCGCCGCACTGCGACGACGAGAAGAAGTATGGGGTCGTCGAGCGCGTGGTCGAGCACTACACGCGCCAAGCGGCCAACGGCGCCAGGATCGCCGGCCAGCCGATCCGCGATCTCATCACGGTCAACGGGGTCCGCGTCGTCCTCGACGACGGCACATGGGGGCTCGTGCGCGCCTCCTCGAACAAGCCCGAGCTCGTGGTGGTCGTCGAGAGCCCGACCTCGGAAGCGAACATGAAAGCGATCTTCGCCGACATCGATCGCGTGCTCTCGCGTCATCCCGAGGTCGGGGCCTACAATCAGAAGATCGTGGCCTAATCCTCGTCGCTCGCCGCGCCGCGGTGGTTGCGCTGGAACGCCGTGCTGCCGTTGTAGCTGCGGTAGCCGTAGCGGTATCGGGGCGCATAGTCCTCGTAGTAGTCATCGTCGTAATAATAGGCGGGATAGCCGCCATAGTAGTAAGGCCCGCCGTAGTAGTAGGGCTCCCGATAGCTGTTGACGATGGCTGCGCCGGCGAGTCCGAGCGCGAGGCCGGCAACGAAGCGCCCTTTGCGCGCCTCCGCGTCCGGCGATCCAGCCGCGATCAGCGCGAGCGCCATCAGCGAAGCGGCCGCCGCGGCGAAAAAGTTCCTCATCTTCATGTCACTCTCCAACTGCAGAGCTTCGCGAATCCAACTGCCCCGCGTGTGCGATGGTTCCACCTTAGGCAACGAGACTGATAAAGAGCCGAAGCGCGACCACGGCCAGAAAAGCGGCAAACGCCAGCTCGAGCTTGCGTTTGGAGATGCGATGGGCCGCTGCGACGCCGTAGGGCGCGGCGAGCACGCTGGCCGGAATGACGATCGCCGCAGCAAGAACATGCACGTAGCCGAGGGCGAGCGGCGGCAGGTCGGGCGCGTTCCAGCCGGCCCAGATGTAGCCGATGACGCCGGGCAGGGCGATCATCGGCCCGAAGCCAGCCGACGTCGCAACGGCGTTCAGGATCGGCCGTCCATAGAGCGTGAGAAGGGCCACGAAGAACATGCCGCCGCCGATGCTCATGAGCGTCGAGACGAGGCCGATCGCGAACGCCGCGGCCTCGAGCCCCCAGCCTTGCGGAAGCTCTTCGCCCAGACCCCAGTCGTCGCGACCGAGCGCCAACTTGATGGAGAGAAGGCTCGCAAACACGATCCACACCCACTTGAGCGCGTCACCGCTTGCCGCCGACGCCAGCACAATGCCGAGCAGCACTCCGAGGACGACCCAGGGGCCCAAGCGCCTGAGCAGGCCCGTGTCGACGGCGCCGGTGGCGAGGTGCTTGCGGTACGAGCGGTAGGCGGTCGGCACCATGACGGCGAACGACGTGCCGAGCACGAGGTGCATCAGTACGCTCTCCTCGACCCCTAGCGCCGAGAAGGCCTCGTAGAGGATAGGAACGAGAACCCCGCCGCCGCCGATGCCGAAAAGGCCGGCGAGGTAGCCGGTAATAGCCCCGCCGATGAGCAGCACAGCAGTCATGAGGGCGACCTCGCCCGCCGACATCCCGAGGATCATTGAGAACCGCCTCTTTACGCCGCCTTCACCTCGCAGGCCTCCGCGCCCGTGCCCCGCACAACGGCGATGGCGTCGCGGAGCACGTCGAGGCTCGCCTCGGGGCCGACCGCAAGCTCGCTCAGGTGCCGGCGGAAGCGGCGCGCGCGCGGCTGGCCATGATAGAGGCCGAGGATGTGGCGCGTGATGTTGTTGAGGCGTCCGCCGCGGGCCATGTGGGCCGCAGCATACGTCGCGAGCTCCTCGAGCACGTCCTCGCGCGACGGAATGGGCCCGAGTGCGCCGAAGAAGTCCCGGTCGACGCCCGCCAGAATGTAGGGGTCCTGGTAGGCCGCGCGCCCGAGCATCACGCCGTCGACATGCCGAAGCTGATCGCTTGCCTCCTCGAGGCTCGTTAGGCCGCCGTTGACTACGATCGTGAGGCCGGGTCTCGCGGCCTTGAGCCGATGCACGCGCGCATAGTCGAGCGGAGGCACCTCGCGGTTCTCCTTCGGCGACAGGCCCTTGAGCCAGGCCTTGCGCGCGTGGACGATGAAGACCGCGCAGCCCGCTTCTGCCACCGTTGCGATGAAGCGGTCGAGCGATGCCTCGGCGTCCTGGTCGTCGATGCCGATGCGGCACTTGACGGTGACCGGAACCGGCACGCGCGCCCGCATCGCCGCGACGCAGGCGGCGACGAGCTCCGGCTCCGCCATGAGGCAAGCGCCGAAACGGCCCTCCTGCACCCGGTCCGACGGGCAGCCGATATTGAGATTTATCTCGTCGTAGCCGAGCGACGCGCCGACGGCCGCGGCTGCGGCGAGTTTTGCGGGATCCGACCCGCCGAGCTGGAGCGCAATCGGATGCTCGACAGGAGAGAAGCCCAAAATCCGATCGCGGTCGCCATGGAGCACGGCATCGGCCGTGACCATCTCGGTGTAGAGGCGGGCATGGCGCGTGAGGAGGCGATGGAAGACGCGGCAATGCCGGTCGGTCCACTCCATCATCGGCGCGATGCAAAACCTATGGTCTAACTTGCTCATATCATTACTATTTTCTTTGTCATAATCCCTTCAATGGCGGGATGGACGGACTGAAGGATACTCGGCGTGGCCCCTGTTTATGCCTACGCGCCGCCTCTCACAATCCTCAGCTGAGTGCACGAACCGTGCGCGCAGCTTCGCCATTCTCGGCAGAGGCGGGGCACTTACCAGGAAGCGTACCCGCCGCACAAGCACCCGCCGTCCCAATGCAGTTTCCAATTGTTCATCGCTGAGGTTTCGTGCGCCGCTGGCTGCGTTGCGATTTGGGCTATGAATTGCTCTTCGCGACCGATTTGTCCAAAGACCACCGTTTGAAGCAATTGCGGTTGGGCGGGTCCGGCTGGACCAGCCAGCTATTCTTTCCTCCAGGCAAATGGAGTATTCCGGTTTTAGTGCATTCGCGATCCCTCGTATGGGGCCTATTGAAGCGCCGGCACTTGGTCTCGCACAAATCCGAGAGCGATACCAGGCAAGCTCAGTGCGGCGCTCAAACCCCAAAGGAGAAGTTGAATGCGTAATGCGATTATAGCCTCTTTTCTCTTGGTTTCCTCCGCGATCCCAGCGTTTGCTCTTCCCCAGGCCGATTGTGAGAAATCGTGGAATGCCTACGATATCAACCACGACGGCGTGCTGCGCGGCGAGGAGGCGCAGCGCTTTGTCGACGATATGTCCGGGAAGGGAGTGGTCGTCTACGCGAACAAGAGCGGCGCGATCGGCCCGAAGCAATATAACGCCGCCTGCATCGCTGACTTCTGGGCGAAAGACGCGCCCCAATAACAGTTCTCCAGCCACAGCGTCGGGCCGGCCGATAGGCCGGCCATCCTGCTTTCGACGGAATTCACGCTCAACGGCGCGGCGGTGCCGATGAGCGGCCGCCAGCGTCCCCAACCTTGCGAACCTCGAAGGGAGCCCTAAGTAAGACCTTGAGTCGAGATGGCACCCGGAAATAGGATCGGGGTCTGCTTGCACAACGGAGGAGGACCATGGTCAGTCTTACCGTCAACGGCAGCAAGCTTTCCGTAACGGCCCCCGACGACATGCCGCTGCTGTGGGTGCTCCGCGACATCCTCGGCATGACGGGGACGAAGTTCGGGTGCGGCATCGCCCAGTGCGGCGCCTGCACGGTGCACGTCGATGGCGAGCCCAGGCGCTCGTGCATTACCCCGATCAGCGACGTCGCCGACGCGTCGGTGACGACGATCGAGGCGGTGGGGGCGTCGCCCGAGGGCAAGGCGATCCAAGCGGCATGGCTCGACCTCGAGGTCGTGCAGTGCGGCTACTGCCAGTCCGGGCAGATCATGTCGGCCACGGCGCTGCTCGCCGCCAATCCCGCACCCAGCGACAGCGATATCGATCAGGCCATGGCAGGAAATATCTGCCGCTGCGGAACCTATGTGCGCATTCGCGAGGCTATCAAAGCCGCCGCAGCGAAAGGCGCCGCCAGCGCACAGTGAGGTAAGCCATGACACGTGTCCTCGATATTGGCGCAGGTGAGATGTCGCGCCGCACGTTCCTCAAGGCCGGTGCGGCGGCAGGCGGCGGCTTGATGATCGGCTGGGTCCCGGAAGGGCATGCCGGCGATACGCCGGACGGCGCACAGCCCCTTCCTCCCAGCGCCTACATACGCATCGATCGAGCCGGGAAGGTCACCATCGTCTCGCCGATGGCCGAGATGGGGCAGGGCGTCTACACGTCGCTGCCAATGCTGGTGGCCGAAGAGCTCGACGTCGACATGAGCAATGTCAGCGTGGAGCATTCGCCACCCAACGACAAGCTCTACGGCAACGCCTTTCTCGGCGGCGTGCAGACCACAGGCAATTCATCTTCCATCCGCGGCTTTTACGCGCCGCTGCGCCAAGTTGGCGCCGCCGCGCGGCAGATGCTGATTGCCGCGGCGGCGGCAAAGCTCGGCGTCGATGCGGCAGAGCTGACGACCGAGGCCGGTCAAGTCGTGCACGCCAAGAGCGGGCGGCGCGTCGCCTACGGCGAGCTGGCGGATGCCGCGGCGAAGCTGCCTGTCCCCACCAACGTCAAGCTCAAGGACCCGAGCACGTTCCGAATCATCGGCACGCCGGCCAAGCGGCTCGATGTTTCCGGCAAGGTCAACGGCACGGCAACGTTTGGCATCGACGTTAAAGTGCCGGGCATGAAGATCGCGACCGTCGCCGCGTCGCCTGTGTTCGGCGGCACGGTCAGCTCGTTCGACGAAGCGGCAGCGCTGAAGGTCCCCGGCGTGCATCAGGTGGCAAAGCTGGACACCGCCGTCGCCGTGATCGCCGACCACTACTGGGCCGCCCGGCAGGGTCTCGAAGCCGCCGCCGTCAAATTCGACGACGGGCCCCACGCCTCTCTGACCACAGCGGACGTGGTGGCGGCGCTGGCCAAGGCGTCGGAGCGGCAAGGCGCCGTCGCCAAGAACGAGGGCGACGTGACGGCTGCGCTGGCAAGCGCGGCTACCAAGGTCGAAGCCACCTACGAGGCGCCGTTCCTCGCCCATGCGACCATGGAGCCGATAAATTGCACCGTGCAGGTGACGCCCGAGGGCTGCGACATCTGGGTCGGCACGCAGATCCCCACCGTCGCGCAGCAGGCCGTGGCGGCGACGCTCGGATTGAAACCGGAGCAGGTGCGCATCCACAATCACCTCTTGGGCGGCGGCTTCGGGCGGCGGCTCGAGTTCGACTTCATCGTCCAGGCGGCGCTGATTGCCAAGCAGTCGAAGGACCCGGTTAAGGTCGTGTGGAGCCGGGAGGAGGATATCCAGCACGATATGTACCGGCCGTACTACTACGACCGCTTCTCCGCCGGCCTCGACGAGCACGGCATGCCGATCGCCTGGAGCCATCGCATTGTGGGCTCCTCGATCATGGCGCGGTTTTTCCCGCCCTTGTTCAAGGACGGCATCGATCCCGACGCGGTCGATGGCGCGATCGACATGCCCTATGCCATTGCCAACAAGCGCGTCGAGTACGTGCGCGAGGAGCCGCCGGGCATTCCGACCGCCTTCTGGCGCGGCGTCGGTCCCACGCACAACGTCTATGTGATCGAGAGCTTCATCGACGAGCTGGCGGCGATCGCGAAAAAGGATCCCGTCGAGTACCGCCGTTCGATGCTCGGCAACAATCCGCGCGCCCTGCACGTGCTCAACCGCGCGGCAGAAATTGCCGGCTGGGGCAAACCGCTTGGCGACCGGCGCGGCCGCGGCGTGTGCGTGCACAACACCTTCGGTAGCTTCATGTCGCAGGTCGCCGAGGTCACGGTCTCAAAATCCGGCGAGGTGCAGGTCGACCGCGTCGTGTGCGTCGTCGACACCGGCGTCGCCGTCAATCCCGACACCATCGTGGCGCAGATGCAAAGCGGCATCATCTTCGGCATCACGGCGGCGCTGTGGGGCGAGATCACCCTCAAGGGCGGCCGCGTCGAGCAGACGAACTTCGACACCTATCGCATGCTGCGCATCAACGAGGCACCGAAGATCGAGGTCGAGATCGTCAAGAGCTCGGAGGCGCCGGGCGGCATTGGCGAGCCCGGCACGTCGTCGCTTGCGCCTGCCGTGCTGAACGCCGTCTATGCGGCGACCGGCGTGCGCCTGCGCAAGCTTCCGATAAAGCCGGACCTCTTGAAATCCGCCTGAAACACCGCAGCGAAGAGTTCCGCTCGCGCCCGTCGCCTCCCTGACGCGCCGGCCCTCGGTACGAGCGCGCCGGAGCGGGCGAAGGAGGTGGCCCCAGACGCGGGGACGACCTGGAACCACCTCCCCAATACGCCGAGACGCCTGTGCGGGACGGCATCCCGGCAGGCAACATTGTCGATGGCATGCTTAATGCATCCTAAATGCAAAAATATAATTAGAGAATGGAATAACTCATGAAGCTCTTTCGTTATTTTATTTGGACAAAGGCGCGTTATTCTCAGATGCGCGACAACGCGGGTGAAGGGCTGAAGGGCACCCGAGACGGTGTTATACTTATTCGGTGCCCAAGCCGGACTTATGCTTAGAGCGTGTGAAATAGCGATGCGCAGGCCGACCCGAATTTGCCTGATCCTCACACCGGCGATCGTCGCCGCCGCTCTTGCGACGCGCGCCTACGCGATCGACTGCTCTCAAGGATTTCAACGGGTGCAGGGCCAGTTGATCGCGACGCCCTATTGTCAGGATGAGTACCTGGCTCAAGTCGCGCGTCAGTACGGTCTCAAGGCATCGGCCGCGCAACTGCGCAACAACCCCAACTTCAAGAAGGAGGTCTGCCGTACCGTCTTCTCGGACATTCGCGTGCAGACCACGTGCCTGGATGCCGGCGTCCCGGAGAATTTTGGCGGCGGCGGTCGATAGCCTTGCTCTCACCCCGCTTGCCGTAACGTCAGATTGATGCGCCGGGGCCCGAGCAGGGGATGCGAGCCTTCCTTCAGCGCGTCGACGCCATGAAAGGCGAGCCGCGACGGCCCGCCCCAGACAACGACATCGCCATGCGCGAGGGGAATGCGCTGCGGCCGGTCGCTCCGGGCAAGCCCGCCGAACAGAAATTTTGCGGGAAGCCCGAGCGAGACCGAGACGATCGGCGCGGCAAAGTCGCGCTCGTTGCGGTCCTGGTGCAGCGTCAGGCGCGCGCCAGGGACATACTCGTTGATGAGACAGGCATCCGGCGCAAAGCCATCGAAGCCCGCGGCGGACGCGGCATTGCGCGCGAGATTGGCAAAGTCCGCCGGCATCGGTGGCCAGGGACGGCCGGTTTCGGGATCGCGCGCGTCGTAGCGATAGCCGCGCCTGTCGGTCACCCAGCCGAGCGCGCCGCAGTTGGTCATGGCGACCGACATGGTGTGCCCGCCCGGCGTCACCATATGCCGGAATGGCGCAGAAGCCACGACTTGATCCAAAGCCTCGAGCAGCGCCGGCTCGCCTTCGAGGGCGAAGCCTCTGAGCAGCACAGCGCCGGGGCCGAGCTCAATCCGGCCATCGCCCCGCGCTTCGTCCTCCGCCAGCGCCTTCGAGACGCTCACGACTTCGCCTCGCGCTCGAGCAGGCGCCGCTTGCGCTCGACGCCCCAGCGGTAGCCCGAGAGGCTGCCGTCAGTCCTCACCACGCGATGGCAGGGGATCGCCACCGCAATCTTGTTGGCGGCGCAGGCGCCCGCGACCGCGCGCACCGCCTCCGGCTTGCCGATGCGCTTGGCGATCTCGGCGTAGGTTGCCGTCTTGCCCGCCGGGATCTCGCGCAGCGCGCTCCACACGCGGTGCTGAAAGGCAGTGCCCCGAATGTCGAGCGGCAGGTCGAGGCCTTTCCTCGGCGCCTCGACGAAGCCCACGACCTTGGCGACGAGGCGCTGCGAAGGCGCGGTCGGCGCCGATCAGGCGCGCGCGCGGAAACCGCTCTTGGAGATCGCGCGCGAGCGCGTCCGGATCGTCGCCGAGCTGGATCGCGGCAATGCCCTTGTCGCTCGCGGCAACGAGGATCAATCCAAGCGAGCATTCGCTGATTGCGAATTTCAAGTCGGCATTCTTGCCGCCGGCGCGAAAGTCGCTCGGCGTCATACCGAGGATCTCCGACGCGTCGGCATAGAACCGGCCGCTCGAATTGAACCCGGCGTCGTGGATGGCTTCGGTCACGGTCGTGCTCCTTGTGAGATTGTCGCGAACCCGCTTCTGGCGGTGGGCGACGGCATAGGCCTTCGGCGTCACGCCGACGATGGCCTTGAAAAGACGATGGAAGTGATGGGGGCTGAGGCCCGCCGCTCGGGCAATCACGTCGAGGCCCGGCGGCTCCTCCGCCGCCTCGATGAGGCGGCAGGCCTCCGCGACCATCGCCGCGTGCCGATCGGCAAGCGCGGGCTCGTTCGGCCTGCAGCGCTTGCAGGGCCTAAAGCCCGCCGCCTCGGCTTCGGCGCAGGTCTTGTAGAAACACACGTTTTCCCGCTTCGGCCGGCGCGCCGGGCACGACGGGCGGCAGTAGACGCCGGTCGTCGTGACGGCGCAGTAGAAGGCGCCGTCGGTCGCCTTGTCTCGCGCCACGAATTTGGCCCAGCGGGCGTCGTCATTGCTGGGTCTTGCCAGCGCTTTCAACGATCGTGCGGCTTCGAGCGTGCGGGTCATGGCTTATGCTCGGATCAGTTCCACTGCTGACACAAACTTAGGGCCGTCGCGAGCCCGCCACACCCCGATCCTTGCGGTCAAATCCAAAAATCGACAGGAGCCGGGCCGCGGCAACGCTGTCGTAACCAAGGCTTATTCATGTGGTCTAAGGGAATGTTAGACGGTTTGTGTGCTATTATCTCGGTCGCAGCGCAGCCCGGCGGTGGCATCTTTTCGGCAATGGCGGCGGCAGGGCCATGACGCCTAGAGAAGAACCAATCCCAATTCTGTCGACTGTCCTGTCGCATCTTGCGATGGCCGGCCTCCTGGTCGCCGTCGCGCTTCCCGCGCTTCGGGCTCACCGTGCCCTTCCACCGCAGGATGCGGCCAGACACGAAGCCCCGAGCCCCTTGGCGCCCGAAGCTTTCCCTCAGCAGTCGCCGGCCGTTGCCATCGCGCCGGCAAGGGCCGAGTGGGCGGCGGACGAAATCATGCACGCGCGCGAGCAGTGCATGCACATGCTCTCCGGACTTGCCGCCGAGGTCGAGCCTCTGGCGCCCATCAAGACCGCCGTGTGCGGTCTCCCGGCGCCCGTGCGGCTCAGGAGCATCGGATCTTCTCCCAAGGTCGTGTTCGACCCGCCGGTCGACGTCAATTGCCGCATGGTGGCGGCGCTCGGCGAATGGGTGAAAACAACCGTACAGCCCAAGGCGCGCGAGCGGTTCAAATCTCCGGTCGCGCGCATCCTCGGCGCGTCCGGCTACTCGTGCCGCAACATCTACAATTTGCCCAACGCGCGCTTGAGCCAGCACGCCCTTGCCAACGCGATCGACATCGGCGGCTTCTCGCTCGCGAACGGTCGCACCGTGGCCGTCGTCAGGGACTGGGGGCCGACCGCACGCGACATCAAGGCGGCCAAGGCGAAGGCCGAAGCAGAGGCGAAGGCCGCGCGGGCGAAGGGTACCGCCGCAGGCGCGCAGGCCGCCGAGGCCAAGAACGTCAAGCCGGCCCGTCTCGACAGGCAGCCGTCCCAAGTGACGAAGGCGTCCCTGACGGTCCCCGCGCTGAAATCGCCCGAATCCCTGAAATCGCCGAAGTCTCCCAAGTCGCAGGAAGCCGGTAAATCAGCGGAGCTTCAGAAGAAGTACGCAACGGCGTCCTCGCCCGAGACGAAGCCGGCGACGAAAGACTCGCCCGAGACGAAACCCGTGGCGCCGGCAAAGCCAACCAGCGAAGGGTTATTCCTGCGTGCCATTCACGACGGCGCCTGCCAGGAGTTCGCAACGGTGCTCGGCCCCGAGGCCAACGAGCCGCATCGCAATCACTTCCACCTCGACCTCATCCCACGGCGCGGCCGCGGCTATTGCGGCTAGGTCCTCTTCTCCGCGACGGCCTTCAGTTGCGCGAGCCCCTTCTCCATCTCGCCGCCCATCATCTTCCGGCCGTTCATGACGAGGCACATCGCCTTGGCGATGAAGCTGTCGTGCTCTCCGCTCATCGTCCACGTCACCGCCGTTTGATCGCCCTCGGGCTTGAAGGTGAACTCGGACGCGCTCGAGCCGGCGAACGGCTTGACGAAATCGACCTTGAGGCTGACGAGCTCGTTCGGGCGGCTGTCGGCGACCGTCATCCGCCCCTCGCCCACCTGATCGTTGCCGGACCACGTGAAGACAGCGCCTTTGCCCTCCGGCGGGCCCTCGAAGCCGACCTTGGCGTTGGGATCGAGCTTCGCCCACGGCGACCAGGCGTCCCATTTATGGAGGTCGTTCACATGCGTGAAGACGTCCGACGCCGGTGCAGCGACAGTGGCGGTCCTTTCGACGCGGAAGTCCGCGGGTTGAAGGTGGACGACGATTGCAAAGGCGCCGACGGCGACGATGAGCACGAGAAGGATCTTTCTGAGCATATGGAGCCTCCCTGGCATTGCCCGTGAGTATGAAGCCGCGTTTAGGCCGCATGAAGGCGTCGCAAGAGAACAAATAAAGGAACTCTCCCATGTCCATGCCAGATCGGAGACCCGTCTGCGTCGTGATCGGCGTTGGTCCAGGCAATGGTGCGGCACTGGCCCGCAGATTCGCCGCCGAGGGCTACGCCGTCGCGCTGATCGCCCGCACTCTGCGGGTCTCGGGCCCCCTCGCAGAGGAGTTGCCTGCGGCACGGGCCTTCACCTGCGACGCAGGCGACCCGACGGCGCTCGCCAATGCATTCGCGGCAATTGAAAAGGACCTCGGGCCCCCGGATGTGCTGGTCTACAACGCCGGCAAAGGCGTGTGGGGCTCGGCCGAAGAGGTCACCATCGACGACTTCGAGGCCGCGTGGCGCACCAACACGCTCGGTGCATTCGTTGCTGCTCGCTGCGTCATTCCGGGCATGCGCGAGCGCGCCCGCGGGCAGATCATCTTTATCGGCGCGACCGCCTCGCGGCGTGGCGGCGCCAAGACCGCGGCCTTTGCCGCCGCCAAGGCCGCCCAGCGAAGCCTCGCCGAGTCGCTTGCCCGCTCCCTCGGACCCTTCGGCATTCACGTCTCCCTCATCATCATCGACGGCGTGGTCGACGAGCCCGTGATGCGGGGCAAGCTGAAGGACAAGCCCGACACGTTCTTCGTCAAGGCGGAGGACGTTGCGGACATGGCAGTGATGCTCACGCGCCAGAAGCCGTCGGCCTGGACGTTCGAGCTCGAGGCGCGCCCCTTTGGCGAGACGTGGTGAGGAGTGGAATTCCCGCTAGCGGCCCAATCGCTCGCCGAGAAAGCGAGTGAACGCGGCCCACGACAGCTCGTCGGCGCGCTTTTGGTAGCGGTCGGAGCCGAAGACGGTGAAGGCGTGGGGGGCGCCCGAGTAGACCTCGATTTCATACGTGATGTGCGCCGCTTCGAGCTCTGCGCTGAGCTTCGCCACGTCCGCCATCGTCACGGACGTGTCCGCGCCGCCGTGGGCAATCAGCATCGGCGGCGTGTCTGCGGGATAGCTTTGGCCGGGCGGGGTCGTGAGGCCGCCGTGGAAGGTGACGTAGCCCTTGACGCCGTCCGCCTTGCCCGAGCGGGCGAGCTCCAAGACCGCCGCGCCGCCGAAGCAATAGCCCATGACGACGGCAGGAGTGGAGGTCTCGGGCCGCGCCGCGGCGAGCCCGCCGAGAATGCGCGCGAGGAATGTCTCGCGGTCGTCGTAGAGAGCTTGCGTCGCCGCTTTCCTCGCCGCCATGTCCGCCGGACGGTTCCCTTTGCCGAAAAGATCGACCGCGAACGCGTCGTAGCCGAGCTTGGCCAGCATGTCGGCCCGCTTCATCTCGTAGTCGTTGAGCCCATCCCAGTCATGGATAATGACCACGAGACCCTTGGACGTCCCCTCGGCCTTGGCCCGATAGCCCTCGTAATCGGCGCCGGCCACCTTGTAGGCGACGCTCTCGCCGGCGCGCGCGGGCGCGCCATCGAAGGCCATGCTCAGGGCCGCGAGCGTCATGACGGCGGCCGCTCTTCGCGCCATGGTCATCTCCTAACTGTTGTTCAGCTAGCTGGGGTCGGGCGCGCGGGGCCGCAAGGCAGGCGACGGCAACAACCCTTGAGGCGCGGGCAAAGAAAAAACCGGTCCGGAAAACCGGACCGGTTCTTCAGCCAGGCCAAACGGGCTTCCCTGACGCCCCTCGACCTACCCCCCCGAAAACCCCCCTCCGCGATCCCCCAACCGCGAATAAGAGCGAGGTGAAAGTTGCAGAACCCTCGCTCGAGCGCAACCCGTCCACGGGCTTTTGCTCAGAGTCCGGTGCAACTTGGCAACACTCGGCTGTTACGAGGACTTAAGGGCATGAAGGTGGTCGACTGGGCCGTTTCCGCGCCCAATTTCGAGGCTGCGGCCGGCGGCGATCGCCTGCCAAACGAAGTCCTTCGCCCGGCGCACCGCCGCTTCGAGCGCTTCTCCCCGGGCGAGAAAGGCGGCAATGGCCGCCGAAAGCGTGCACCCTGTCCCGTGCGTATTCTTCGTCTCGAGGCGCGCCATCGCGAGGCGGACCGTAGTCCCGGCCAGGACGAGAATGTCGGCCGCTTCGGGCCCCTCTCCGTGTCCGCCCTTGAGAAGCACGGCCTTCGGGCCCAGCGCGAGGAGGCGGCGCGCCTGGGCCTCCTGGTCCGATTCGCTCGCCGCGAGGGGCTCGCCGAGGAGGCGGGCGGCCTCGGCCAGATTGGGCGTCACGACGTCGGCAAGCGGCAGCAGCGCCGTCCTCACCAGCTCGACGGCATCGGGCGCTATCAGGAGGTCGCCGCTGGTCGCGACCATGACGGGATCGACGACGAGAAAGGCCGGCTTGGCCCGGGCCAAGCCTTCAACGACGGCGTCGACCGCGGATCGTTCGCCGAGCATGCCTGTCTTGACCGCTCCTACATCGAGGTCCGAGAAGACGGCCGACATCTGGCGCCGGATCATGTCGGGAGGCACGGCGTGCACGGCCTCGACGCCGAGCGTGTTCTGCGCCGTGATCGCGGTGATGACGGAGGCCCCGTAGACGCCGAGCGCCGAGAAGGTCTTGAGGTCGGCCTGGATTCCCGCTCCCCCCGAGCTGTCTGACCCGGCAATCGTCAGCGCAATCGGGCGTGTCATGGCGGTGGGCCGCCCGCGCCGCCGCTTGTCTGGCGCCGAAGCTCGTCCTCGAGGCCGGCCGGCGTCACCAGCGCCTCGATGCGGCCGAGCGAGGGAAACGTCTCGATGATCCACTGCCCGAGCCAGGTGATGGAGCCGGTGAGGAAGAGCACGCCGGTCAGCACGAGCAGCACGCCCATCACCTTCTCGACCGTGCCGAGGTAGGGGCGGAACCGCTGCATGAAGGCGAGAAACGGGCGGATCGCGACGGCCGCCAGCACGAACGGCACGCCGAGCCCGAGCGAATAGACGGTGAGGAGGCGCACGCCGGCGCCCAAGCTCGCCTCGTTGGCTGCAACGGCGAGCACGGTAGCCAAGATCGGGCCGATGCAGGGCGTCCAGCCGAACGCGAACGCAAGACCGATGAGGTAGGCGCCGGCGAGACTCGCGCCCGTAGCATCCGCGTGATAGCGCACTTCGCGATAGAGGAGCGGAATGCGCAGGATGCCGAGGAAATGGAGCCCGAAGAGAATGATGATCAACCCGGCGACGATGCCGAGCTCGGCGCGATAGGTCTGGATGAGCTGACCGAGAACGGAAGCGCTCGCGCCCAAAGAGACGAACACCGTGGTGAAGCCGAGCACGAAGAAGACCGACGCCAGCACGATGCGCCGCCATGCGCGCCCGTCGATCCCGTCTGACGCCGTCATCTGCTCGAGACTCGTGCCCCCGAGATAGACGAGATAGGGCGGCACGAGCGGAAGCACGCAGGGCGACAGGAAGCTCACGAGGCCGGCGAGCGCCACGCCAGGATAGAGATGGGTTTCACCGAACACGTTGTCGTCTCCCGGTCGCAACGGGTCCATGCCCGCCGGGTCAAGCTACGTAACACGGGCCGCCCTGGATTTGGGGAAGCCGGGTTCCGTCAGCGGGCGAGAGCGGCGACACCCGGCAGCTCGCGGCCCTCCAGCCACTCGAGAAAGGCCCCGCCCGCCGTCGACACATAAGTGAAGTCGCCGGCGACGCCCGCGGCGTTGAGGGCGGCCACGGTGTCTCCCCCGCCCGCGACGGAGACGAGGCGACCCGCCTTGGTCAATCTGGCAGCCTCGCGCGCGACCGCGAACGTGCCTTCCCCGAAGGGCGCGATCTCGAACGCCCCGAGCGGGCCGTTCCAGAGCAGCGTGCGGCAGCGGCCGAGCACCTCCGCATAGTGCGCGACCGATTGCGGTCCCACGTCGAGGATCATCTGATCCGAGGGCGTCTCGAGCACGGGCACCGTGCGCGTCGGCGCGCCCGCCTCGAACCTATGGGCGACGACGACATCCTTGGGCAGCACGACCTCGCAGCTCCGCTCCTTCGCGGCAGCCAAGATCTCGAGCGCCGTCTTGGCCATGTCCGGCTCGGCGAGCGAGCGCCCGATCTCGAGACCCTGGGCCAGAAAGAACGTATTCGCCATGCCGCCGCCAACGATGAGCTTGTCGACCTTTGCCACAAGATTGGTGAGGACGGGAATCTTGGTCGAGACCTTGGCGCCGCCGACCACCGCCGCCGTCGGTCGCTGCGGGGCTTCGAGCGCGGCCCTCAACGCCGCGATCTCCTCCATCATCAGCGGGCCGGCATAGGACGGCAGCAGATGCGTCAAGCCCTCGGTCGAGGCGTGCGCGCGATGGGCGGCGGAGAACGCGTCGTTGACGAAAATGTCGCCGAGCTTTGCAAGCTCGGCCGCGAACGCGGGATCGTTCTTCTCCTCGCCCTTGTGGAAGCGCGTATTCTCGAGCACGGCCACATGGCCCGCCGCTATGCCGGCGACTGTCGCCTCTGCCGCCGCGCCGATGCAGTCGGGCCCGAGCGCGACGGGAGCCCCGAGCAAGTCCGATAGCGCGGCGGCAACAGGGGCCAACGAATTTTCCTTGTCGGGTCCGCCCTTGGGACGGCCGAAGTGGGAGAGGACGATCACGCGCGCGCCGCGGCCCATGAGGTCCCTGAGGCCGGGGAGCAGCCGCTCGAGCCGGGTCGCGTCGGTGACGCGGCCGTCCTTGGTCGGCACGTTGAGATCGGCGCGCACGAGCACGCGCCTGCCGCGCACGTCGGCCTCCGAGGCCGGCTTCAGTCTTCCGAGATCCATGACGCTCCAAGCCTTCGCGGCTAGCTGCGCGGGGCTCTAATGGGGAAAGGGGCGAAGTGCAAGGGGCGGGAAAGGATGTCGCGCCGCCAACCTCGCGCGGGGACTCTGTTCATGATAAACATCCGGCATGACCAAGCTGGAGAACCTTGAAAAGGCCGTCGAGAGCCTCACGCCCGAGGAGCTCGCGAAGTTTCGTGCCTGGTTCGACGAGTTCCAGGAACGGCTCTTCGACGAAAAGATCGACCGCGACGCCAAGGCCGGCAAGCTCGACAAGCTCATCGCCGAAGGCCATTGCTGACGACAAGGCAGGCCGGACCCGAGAACTCTGAGTCGTGCGGGCCCCCATGCGTCATCGCGCGAACGAGGACTTCTGGGAGCTTCGAGAGGCTGCCGGCGGCCGTACGTGATCTTGCCGGCAAGAGCTTCAGGGCTCAAAGACAACCCGAAGCATCCATCGCTGCATTTCAAGCGAAGTCGCGACGATCTTGGTCGGCGCGGGTCGGCCGCGCACTATCGGGCCTGGCATCGAGCGCGACTACGGCTTCCTATGGTTTTGGATCGGCTCTCACGCCGAATATGACCGGCTCATTCGGTGAACGTCCCGACTACTCACGCTTGATCGCCGCGCGCGCAGCTTCCGCCACCTTCGCGGGCGTAAGCCCGAAATGCTCGAACACCTTGGCGCCCGGAGCCGAGGCCCCGAAATCCGAGAGACCGACGAAGGCGTCCTTGCGCCGCAGCCACTCGCGCCAGCCCTGCTCGACGCCCGCCTCGATGCCGACGCGCGGCGCCTTTCCGAGGACGTCGTTGCGATAGGCTTCCGGCTGGGCGCGGAAGAGCTCGAACGACGGCAGCGAGACGACGGCTGCTTTCACGCCCTCCTTGTCGAGAAGGGCCGCCGCATCGGCCGCGAGGCCGACCTCCGACCCGGTCGCAATGAGCGTCACGTCGCGCCCGCCCTCCGGCTCGCGCACGACGTAGCCGCCCTTGAGCGACAGGTTCTCCGTCCCGAGAGCGCTGCGCAGCATCGTCGGTACAGCCTGGCGCGTCAGCGCGAGGATGGTCGGCGTCTTGCACGCTGAAAGCGCCACCGTCCAGCACTCGGCCGTCTCGATGGCGTCGGCGGGGCGCAGCACCTGAAGATTGGGAATGGCGCGCAGCGCCGCAAGATGCTCGATCGGCTGGTGCGTGGGCCCATCCTCGCCGAGGCCGATGCTGTCGTGGGTCATCACGTAGATGACGCGCTGGCGCATGATCGCCGAGAGGCGGATCGCCGGCCGGCAGTAGTCGGTGAAGACGAGGAACGTCGCCCCGTAGGGAATGACGCCGCCGTGCAGCGCCATGCCGTTCATGGCCGCTGCCATGGCATGCTCGCGCACGCCGTAGCGAATGTAGTTGCCCGCGAAATTTCCCGGCGTCACGTCGCTGTGGTGCTTGGTGCGCGTGCCGTTCGACGGCGTGAGGTCGGCCGAGCCGCCGATCAGCTCTGGCAATGCCGGCACGAGATGCTCGAGCGTCATCTGCGACCAGACCCGCGTCGCGCGCTTGGTCGCATCCGTGGCGAATTGGCTCCGCGCTGCTTCAATGGCGGCGAACACGGCCGGCGCCCGCGCCTCTGCGATCGGCACGCCGAGGGCGGACTTCGCCGCTTCGCCGGCCTTCTCGAAGCGCGCCGTCCACGCCTTGCGCTCCTTCGTGTGCCGGCGGCCGAGCTCCCGCCAAGTCTCGAGGATGTCGTCCGGCACCTCGAAGGGCGGCGAGGTCCAGCCGAGCTTCTCGCGCGCGCCCTTGACCTCCTCGGCCCCGAGCGGCTCGCCGTGGGTCGAGGACTTCCCGGCCTTCGTCGGCGCGCCGAAGCCGATCACCGTCTTGCAGGCAATGAACCAGGGAGCGCTCGCGTCCGACCTGGCCTTGGCAAGGGCGGCGGAGACGGCGCGCGTATCATGGCCGTCGACGCGCAGCGTATTCCAGCCCGAGGCGGCGAAGCGCGCGACCTGATCGTCGGAGACGGACAGGCTCGTCGGCCCGTCGATCGAGATCCCGTTGTCGTCGAAGAGCACGATCAGCTTGCCGAGCTTCAGATGGCCGGCGAGCGAGATCGCCTCGTGGCTGATGCCCTCCATCAGGCAGCCGTCGCCGGCGAGGCAGTAGGTGTGATGATCGACGAGATCGGGCCCGAAGCGCGCATTGAGAAGCTGCTCGGCGAGCGCCATGCCGACGGCGTTCGCGAGCCCCTGCCCGAGCGGCCCGGTTGTCGTCTCGATGCCGGGGGCGTGACCGTACTCGGGATGTCCCGCCGTCTTCGACCCGAGCTGGCGGAAGCTTTCGAGCTCGCTCTTGTCCATCCCGGGATAGCCGGTGAGGTACAGCAGCGAGTACAGCAGCATCGAGCCGTGGCCCGCCGACAGCACGAAGCGGTCGCGGTTCGGCCAGGCGGGATCCTGGGGATCGAAGCGCAGGGCCTCGGCAAAGAGCACGGTCGCCACGTCGGCCATGCCCATCGGCATGCCGGGATGGCCCGACTTCGCCTTCTCGACCGCGTCCATGGCGAGCGCGCGGATCGCGTTTGCCATCTCGCGGTAGTCAAGCGCCGGAGCCGCCTTGGATATCTCTTGAGCCTTGGCCATTGTCCGTCCTTCCGACCCCGGGTCCGAGGGAAGGGCACATTTAGCGGCCGCATCGGGCGCCGTCTATGGGCGCGATGCCCCCATGAATGCTTCGAGCTCGGCCAATGTGGGGAGCGCGGCCCGCGCCCCGAGCTTGCGGCAGCTCAGCGCAGCCACCGCCGCGGCGGCCCGGGCGCATGCCGGTTCGTCGCGTCCCTGCACCAGGGCCCAGGCAAAGGCACCGTGGAAGGCGTCGCCCGCCCCCGTCGTGTCGACGACCTCGGTCGCAAATGCCGGCTGATGCCCGGACTGTCCGGCCCGGTTCCGCCACGTGTAGCCCCTGCCCCCCTCCGTGACGCCGGCATGGCGCGGACCCAGGGACAGCACACGGCCGAGCTTCTCCTCGAGCGTCCCGCCCGGGAACGCCGCGTCGAGGGCCGCGGCGGGAAAGATGGCATAGTCGGTGAGACCGAGCATCGCGAGCAGAAGATCGTGCGCCTCTACGTCGGCGTCGGCCACTGTCGGCACGCCTTCGTCTTTCGCCCGCTCGAAGGCCAAGAGCGTCGCCTCGACCCACTTCAGGTCGGAGAGCACGGCACTCGCCTCGGCGATCCGGTCGAGCGCAAGCCACGAGGGATCGAGCGACATCGCGTGATCGCGCTCGCCGACGATGAGGCGCTCGCCCTCAGCGTCGACGATGACGGCCGACGTCGAGGTGCGCCCCGCCGGCATTGCTCTCACGAAGCGGGTGTCGACGCCCTCGGCCTCGAGGAAGTCGCGCACCTTTGCACCTGCCTCGTCGTCGCCGACCCGGGCCCAGAGCTCCGCCCGCCCGCCGAGACGGGCGATGGCGACGGCGGCATTGGCCGCCGACCCGCCGCCGCTCTCGATCATCTCGAGCGCGCGCACCTTCGTCGGCTCGGGCGGAAAAGCCGCAATGCGGTACACGCGGTCGAGGACCGCATGACCGATCACGATGATCCCCTTCACCGCACGCGCTCCACTGCCGGCTCGGCCGCGGCCATCTTGGCCTCCTCGGCCACATCCTCGGCAAAGAGCTGCTCGAGCGTGGCGGCGTCGCTCTTCGCCTTGGCCTGCATCTTCTCCATGTCGCTGTAAAAGCGATAATCCTCGCTCAAGCGCCGCTCATCGTGGGTCTTGAAGGTCCGGATCACGCGATCGGCATCGCGTTCGCTGTAGCCGAGCCCGCGCAGGAGCTGGCGCGTCGTCTCGAGTGCCGAGAGGAACGTCTCGCGCTGGATTATCTTGACGCCAAGGTCGAGCAGGCGGTGCGCGTGGTTGCGGTTGCGCGCCCGCGCGTAGATCGGGACGGTCGGATACTGGCTCGTCACCAGCTCGGCGGCGCGCAGCGAGGCATCGACGTCGTCGATCGCCAGCACGAAGGCGCGCGCCTTGCCGGTCTCGGCCGCTTCGAGGATCTCGATGCGGCTCGCGTCTCCGTAAAAGGCCTGCGACCCGAACTTGCGCACGAGCTCGACTTGCTCGGCCGAGATGTCGAGGGCGGTGAACGGGATGCGCTTGCCGCGGAGCACGCGCGCCACGATCTGCCCGTAGCGGCCGAAGCCGGCGATGACGACGTGGCGGTCGTTCGCGGGCGGGTGCTCGTAGGCGGGCTCCACGCGCGCACGCGTGCGTGTGAGGAGCCGCTCGAGCGCAAGCAGGAGCGGCGTCGCCGCCATCGAGATCGTCACGACGACGGTCAGGAGATCGGCGACCTCGCTCGAAAGGACGCCGCCGGCAACGCCGGTCGCAAACAGCACGAAGGCGAACTCGCCGCCCTGGCTCAGCGCCAGGCCGAGGCGACGCGCAGCGCGCGCTTCTAGGCCGAACCAGACGCCGAGCCGCGCCAGTACGACGGCCTTTATCGTTATGAGCGCCAAGGCTAGGCCGAACACCAGGAGCGGCAGATCGATGATGAGATTGACATCGAGCGACATGCCGATCGCAGTGAAAAAGAGGCCGAGCAGAAGGCCCTGGAAGGGCTGGATGTCGGCTTCGAGCTGATGACGGTAGGAGCTCTCGGCGAGGAGGGCCCCGGCGATGAAGGCGCCGAGCGCGGCGGACACGCCGGCCAGCTGCATGACGAGCGCGGCGCCGACCACGGTAAGAAGCGCAGCCGCCGTCATTGCTTCGCGAACCTTCGTGCGGGCGATGAGCCGGATGATGAAATCGAGCGCGTAGTGCCCGACGACGACGACGGCGGCGATGACGGCGAGCGCCTTGACGGCGGCCAGGAGATCCATCGAGGCGGCGGCGCCCGCCGCGGAGACGGCGAACACCGGGGTAAGCGCGATCAACGGTATGGCGGCGAGGTCCTGGAACAGCAGCACCGCAAAGGCCATGCGCCCATGGCGCGCGGGAAGCTCGCCGGTCTCCTCGAGCACCTGGAGCGCAAAGGCGGTCGACGAGAGCGAGAGCGCGAGACCGACGAACAGCGCCGTCTGCCACGCCAGCCCCATGGCGATGGCAGGCGCCGTGAGAAGAAGCGCGGTGATCGCGACCTGAGCGCCGCCCAGCGAGAAGATCGACGATCTCAGCGCCCACAGCCGCCGCGGCCTCAGCTCCAGTCCGATCAGAAACAGGAGGAGCACGATGCCGAACTCGGCAATGTCGAGGATTTCCTTGGCCTCGGACGGGGAGAACACCCGGCGCACGCCGTTCGGCCCGAGCACGATCCCAGCCGCCAGGTAGCCGAGCACGGTTCCGATGCCGAGCCAGCGCGCGAGCGGCGCGGCGATGGCCATGGCGGCGAGGAGAACGGCGACCACGGTCAGCGAAACGTGGGACATCGTGCTACCTGCTACCTCCTGCTTGCGGGTGCTGCAGTGCGGCAGGCCCCCTCGTTACGCTTTACTGGTCTCTGGGCTCACGAGCCGGGTTCGGCTATGGTCGGCCCCCGCACCCATCGCATGGATGCCAATCGAAGCTCGCGCCCACGAGACACATGGCTGATCTTCTGCAACGCGTCGCCGCCACGGGCGACATCGAGGCTTTCCGCAAACTGTTTCAGGCCTATGGTCCGCGCGTCAAGTCCTACATGATGCGCCAGGGCGCAGACCCGAACACGGCGGAAGAGCTTGCGCAGGAAACGCTGCTCACGGTGTGGCGCAAGGCCGCGCTCTACTCGGGCGACAAGGGGAGCGCCACCACCTGGATTTTTACGATCGCGCGTAATCTGCGCATCGACCGGCTGCGTAAGGAGGTGGCGTGGCAGCCGCTTGCCCGAGGGGGTGGAGGAGGAGGCCTCGTCGGACCCGTCCCCGGACGAGGAGGTTTCCGAGCGAGAGCGCCGCGAGAGGGTGCAAAAAACGCTCGCCGAGTTACCCGCGGATCAGTCCGAGGTCGTAGTCCTCTCGTATATCGAGGGGTTGTCACACAGCGAGATTGCCGAGCGCCTCGGCCTTCCGCTCGGAACGGTGAAATCGAGGATGCGTCTTGCCTACCAGAAGATACGCGACGAGCTCGAGGACTTGAGATAGATGACGATCACGCATCATCCCGATGTTGCGACGCTGATGAGCTGCGCGGCCGGCAGCCAGCCCGAGGCGCTCGCCGCCGTCATCGCCTCCCATATCTCCATGTGCCCTGCGTGCGCGGCCGAGGTCGCCCGCATGCAGGAGATCGGCGTCGCGCTGTTCGCGGGTCTCGAGCCCGCTGCCGTCACCCGAGAGGCGCCGGTCGCCGCACTGCGCGCGCTCGAGGCGGAGAGCGAGACCGTCAACGGGATGGCGCCCGCCGGCGACGTCCCCGCGCCGATTGCGGCTCGCGTCGGACCCCGGCTCGACGACATTCCCTGGAAGCGCATCGCGCCCGGCATGTGGCAGCACCACATTCCTCTAAAGGGGGGGAGAGGTGACCTGCGGCTGATCAAGGTCGCGCCGGGCAAGGAGATCCCGGAGCACGGCCACGGCGGCGAGGAGCTCACTCTCCTCTTGCGCGGCAGCTACCGCGACGAGTTCGGCACCTTCCGCAGCGGCGACGTGGCCGACCTCGACACCGACGCCGAGCACCACCCGGTCGCGGACGAGGTCGAAGGCTGCATCTGCCTCATCGCGAACGAGAGGAAGGCGCGCTTCAAGGGGCTGCTCGCACGCCTCATGCAGCCCTTCATCGGCGTCTGAGCGCATCCTTTCGCGCGGCGCATCAAGAAATCCGTTCAGCGTTCGCTAACCTTAAGGGCCCCTTAACCGGGGTTTCGATATCCTTGTGGGAGCGAAATTCGAAGTCCTGCGAGGATCAATGCCATGTCCATCGACGTCATCCTCAAAGCGATTGGGACGCTGGTCTGCATCTATACGGTCGGCCTTTTCGTCTCCGTCATGAGCACCGCGGCGCTCAACGCGGCAGGCGCCACCGCCGGCTCGCCTTGCGGCGATCGGGCGTGCCGCATGGCCGCGACCCAGGCGGCGCCAATGCCCGAGCCCACGCTCGTGCACTCGGTCATCATGTTCGCAGGAAGTCTCTGACCGGTCTCGCGCCGGCGCGCGATTAGATTGAGGAGCGCTCCCTCAATGGGAGGCGCTCCTTCTGCGCTTGACGAGCGCGTCGATCTCGATCAGCTCGCGCATCAACCCCTCGAAGTCGGCGAGCGGCACCATGTTGGGTCCGTCGGACGGCGCCCGGTCGGGGTCCTCGTGGGTCTCGATGAAGAGCCCGGCCACGCCGACCGCCACTGCCGCGCGCGCAAGCACCGGAACGAACCGCCGATCTCCGCCCGAGCTCTCGCCCTTTCCTCCCGGCGCCTGCACCGCGTGGGTGACATCGAAGATCACCGGCGCGCCGGTCTCGGCGAGGAGCGGCAGCGCACGCATGTCGGCGACGAGCGTGTTGTAGCCGAACGAGACGCCGCGCTCCGTGACGAGCACGTTCGCGTTCCCCGAGCCCACGACCTTAGCGACGACATTCTTCATGTCCCAGGGCGCGAGGAACTGCCCCTTCTTGACGTTGACCACCTTGCCGGTCCGCGCCGCCGCGATCAGGAGATCGGTCTGGCGGCAGAGGAAGGCCGGGATCTGGAGCACGTCGACGGCCTCGGCCACCGGTGCGCACTGGGCGGCCTCGTGGACGTCCGTCAGCACAGGCAAGCCGAGAGTGGAGCGAATGTCGGCGAACACCGGCAGGGCCGCCGCGAGTCCGAGCCCGCGCTTCCCTCCAAGGGAAGTGCGATTCGCCTTGTCGAAGGAGGACTTGTAGACGAGGCCGATGCCGAGCCGGCCGGCGATCTCCTTCAAGGCGGCTGCCGTCTCGAGCGCGTGCGCCCGGCTCTCCATCTGGCATGGGCCGGCGATGACCGCGAGCGGAGCGTCGTTGGCGAAGGACGCCGCGCCGACCGTGACGCGCGCCTCGGGCTTCAGCGGGCCGTGGGACGTCATGTGCGCTTCGGTCCGTGGCGAACCGGCTTCTGCTGCTCGCTGAACTTGGCGAACCGCGGCAGCTCGTCCTGGATCTCGAACCACGGCAGCTGCTCGCCCGTGTGGACATGCCCCGTCGGCACGAACTTCTCGGGGTGCTCGAGCGTACCGATATAGAGATGCACCTCTCCCGGCCACATGTCGTCGTTGGTATAGGCCATCGGCGATCCGCACGACGGGCAAAAATACCGCCAGACGCCCGGCGACGACTGGTAGGACGCGGGCGTGCCCTCGAGATAGCGGAACTGCCCCACCTTGACGCCGAGCATGGTCGCAACCGAGGACGACGTGTGGCGCCGGCAGCTGTCGCAGTGGCAGTAGGCGACCCAATCGGGCTTGCCCTCGAACTCGTACTTGATGGCGCCGCAGAGGCAGTGCCCTTTAGTGAGCTTCATGGAGACGATCCTCCCGATCTCGCCCGATCTTACCCGGCATTGACCCCTGTGTAAGGGGCATTAGGCTCCGAGTCGTAAATTCGCCCCCATTCGGCGGGCGGTCCCGGCGAGGCACGGCACGATATGGCTGACCCCTATGCAATCCTGGGCGTCCCGAAAGGGGCCTCGCAAGACGACATCCGCAAGGCCTACCGCAAGCTTGCCAAGGAGAACCACCCCGACCTCAACCCCGGCAACAAGGCCGCCGAGGCGCGCTTCAAGGAGATCTCCGGCGCCTACGACATCCTCGGCGACGAGGAGAAGCGCAAGCGCTTCGACGCCGGCGAGATCGACGAGCAGGGCGCCGAGCGGCCCGAGCGGCGCTACTACCGCGAGTATGCGGAGGCGGACCCTGGCTTCCGCTACGGCCGCAGCCAGGGCTCGCCCGAAGCCGACTTCGGCGACCTCGGCGACATCTTCGCCGAGTTCCAGCGCGGACGGCGCGGCGAGGGCTTTCGCATGCCCGGCGGCGACATCCACTACACGCTGCCGGTCGAGTTCCTCGAGGCCGCCAACGGGGCGAGCAAGACCGTGCGCATGGGCGACGGCAAGACGCTCGACATCAAGATCCCGGCCGGCATCCGCGACGGCCAGGTGCTGCGATTGAAGGGCGAGGGCCAGCCGGGGATCGGCGGCGGTCCGCCCGGCGACGCCCTCGTCGAGGTCCAGATCCTGCCCCATCCGCGCTTCACCCGCGAGGGCAACGACATCCACTCGGTTCTCCCGATCACGCTCAATGAAGCGCTCTCGGGAGGTAAGGTGCGGGCGGAGACGATCGACGGCGCCGTCGACGTCAGGATCCCCAAGGGCGCGAACACCGGCTCCAAGCTGCGCCTGCGCGGCAAGGGCGTGGCCGACGCCAAGGGCGGCACGCGCGGCGATCACCACCTCGAGCTGCGCGTCATGCTCCCCGAGGGGCCCCACCCGGACCTCGAGCGCCTCGTCGCCGAATGGGAGGGCGCGCACCCCTATGACCCTCGCACCAAGGGAGGCTCCCGATGATCGACGAAACCGAGCTCATCGCCGTCACGCGGCGCCTCGAGGTGCGCGTGCTGCATGAGTGGATCGACATGGGCCTCGTCACGCCCCAGCGCGGCGAGGCCGGCTATCTCTTCGACGAGATGGATGTCGCGCGCGTCAACCTCGTGTGCGATCTCTCTTTCGACATGGGCGTCGGCCAGGAAAGCCTGCCGATCATTCTATCGCTGATCGACCAGCTGCACCGGGCGCGCCATTCGCTCAGGGCCTTCGCCGCAGCCATTGAGGCCCAGCCCGAGTCAGTGAAGGTGGAGATCAAAGGAGCGGCACGGCGCACGCTCTTTCCGGAGGACAATTAGGGCGTCGCTTGACGCCCGCCCTCCCCCTCCCTACACCCTAGACCTATGCTCATCCTCATCGATAATCACCATCGCCGTCCAACGATCGTCCAAGCTAGTCCGAGAAAATACGCAACTCAGCGTCAAATATCAAATAGTTAGTGTCCATCGCGAACGACGCCATCCATTGCCATCCGACAGTGTTGCGGGTAAGAATGCGGGTATCAGCCCCCGATACCCGCATCATGCCACTGACTGACGCCAAAATCCGCAACGCAAAACCCAGCGCGAAGGTCGTCAAACTGACTGACGGCCACGGGCTCTATCTGGAGGTCCGACCAACCGGGTCGAAGCTTTGGCGCTACCGCTATCGCATTGCAGGCAGAGAGAACGTCTTTGCGGTCGGCGAATACTTCAATGACAAGCGAATGGGGCACGTCTCCCTTGATCATGCGCGACGCTGTCGGGACGAAGCGCGGGTCCTCGTCAAGCAAGGCGTTCATCCGGCGCACCACCGGAAGCAACAACGGTTCGCGCAATCCGCCGAGGCGGCAAACACGTTCGAAGTGGTGGCTCGCGAATGGATTGCGCAAAAGCGGGTGGGTTGGACACCCTACTACTCACGCCAAGTCGAGCGTTTCCTACGAGCCAATGCGCTTCCCTACATCGGTGAACTGCCCATTCGCAGCGTAACTTCGGCGCATATCCTGGAAATCATGCGCCGGACAGAAGCACGCGGTGCCGACAACCGTCGCGTCGCTAGTTCGGCAATGGTGTTCGGCGATATTCCGCTACGCCGTTGCGACCTTGCGCGCCGACGCCGATCCTGCGGCGGCGTTGAAGGGAGCGATTAGCCGACCCAGGAACTCAACATTGCAAGCCGTTATCCCACAACCAGATAGCCACCTTCCATAAGCTGCTGGATTCCTACGGCGGACATCGAACTACAGTGATCGCGCTACGGTTGGCAATGCTCACCTTCGTTCGCACCAAGGAACTGCGCGCTGCCGAGTGGCTCGAAATCGATCTTGGCCGCGCCGAGTGGAGAGTTCCAGCCGAGCGCATGAAGATGCGCGAGCCGCATATCGTTCCCCTATCAAAGCAGGCAGTTGAGCTGTTGCGGGAGCTGCACACGCTCACTGGCGGTCAACGCTGGTTATTTCCCAATTACCGCCGACCGAAAACTTGTATGTCGGCAACGACCCTCAACCGTGCGCTTGAACGAATGGGCTTCAACGGCGAGGGAAGTGTAGGGTTTTCCGCGCACGGCTTCCGAGCGACCGCCTCAACGATCCTGAACGAAGTTGGATGCCGTCCTGATGTGATCGAGCGCCAGCTAGCCCACAAAGAAAGGAACAAAGTGCGAGCAAGCTACAACCAAGCCGAGTATCTCAATGAGCGCTGCGCGATGATGCAGCGATGGGCGGACATGATTGACGAAATGGTCAACGATGCAAACAAGGCCACCCCGCGGCGCGTCGCAATATGACCATTTAGCCTCGCCCTAGTCTAGGCGGAGCGCACCTGGGGCAGTTGAACCAGAAGTGGTCTCCAAGGAGGCGCACATGAAATCGCGCAAGGCCGATTCCGATCAGGTCCGCTCCCACCCAGAAGAGACCGATGTTTTCGGGGCCAAGCAAGCTCTCGAAAGCGGCGACGAACTTGCCGATCTGGCCGAAGCGGTGACCGAGTATGGTGCGGCAGCTTCTGCGCTCGCCGAAGCATGCAACGTTCCGCCCGCATCCTTTCTCGACCTCTGTCGGGCTCTCCAGCATGCTTGGGACGCTTATGATGACGTCCGGTGTGCAAGGGCCCGGATGGATAGCATGCGGTCTAACCAGAAGGCCGCAAGAGCCTTCCACAGAGCGATGACGCAGGCTTGTAAGGCATGGGGTTCGCTCGATGTCGATACGCGCGGGACGATCTCACGGGCCGTCGCAGCCAAACACGAGGCTGCCTTCTTCGACACAGGGATGAGGCGGCTTGGTCACATTGAGATCGAGAAGAGAGAGAGGCGGCTGGGGCTAGCGCAATTGTTCGCCGAGACAGCCGAGTCTGCGGAACAATGCATCGAGCAAGCCAAGCGCTCTCGCGGCACGCCGCCCGACAAGGCGCTTAGAGCTTTCGTGTCTGTCCTTCGGCAGTTCTGGGTAAAGAAGCTCGGCCGAGCGTTCTACGATCAAATCGAAGAGGACTTCGAGTTCTCAAGTGACCCTGATAGGGGCGACTATGTTCCTGCGAACGACGCCTCGCGCTTCGTCGTCGAAGCCGTTCAGATCTTGATCAGCGACGAGGTGCCCGTTGGCACCTGCCGCTGGATGATGCGGGCGGTAAATGGCGCCACGTCGTCGAAGCCGTTCAGATCTTGATCAGCGACGAGGTGCCCGTTGGCACCTGCCGCTGGATGATGCGGGCGGTGAACGACGCCACGTAAATTGCCCGAGCTGCCCTGCGATTTAGCGGGCATGAAGTCCCTCTCCCCGCCCGCTACCATTCGCTCCAAGTTCATCCGGAGCAGGACCAGCGCATGTCTGAGGCTTCTCTCGGTCCCGTTCGGCCCTCTCTGGATTTGCCCGCGCATAAATAGACGATAGCGACGTAACAGAGGGGGACAGATGTTCAAAAATCAAAGGCTAGCGGCCGACAGGGGCGGGTTGATCCGTCTCCCGGAGGTGCTTGCGCTCATTCCGATCTCGAAATCGACGTGGTGGCAAGGGGTGAAAACAGGGAAATACCCCAAACCAGTCAAACTCGGGTCGCGACTAACCTGCTGGCGTTGGCGGACATCCGCGAACTCGTTGAGCGGGGGGTCCTCTGATGAACCGCAACGATGATGTGAGTTTCAAGCCAGACCCGGAACAAACCGAGCGTGATCTGTCAGGGTCAGTCGATGAGGGCACGAGTGAGTTTTGTGAGTTTCGTGAGTTTTCTTCCGGCCAGCAGGCACCTCTGGCGTGCGAACTCACGATCCTGACGAACAACCAGGGCTATGCCACGAAGGTCTTCAGGCTGGACGAAAGCGGACAGCTCAAAAGCGATCAGCCGCGAATATCTATGAGGGGCGCGCCTACCGGGTCGCCGTCGGAAACCTGGACGAGCTGCGTGATCTCATCGAGAATTTGCAACCGAACCAGGCGCTCTGCTTTGGCATCGCTGAGAGGGAGGACGCTCGCCTCCTTACGCAGGAGACGCTGCGCTCCGGTTCCTATCCGGACGCCATCGCGCGCGATCGCGAGCACTTCTACTTCAGGGAGTCTCAACCGGGCATCCTGATGCTCGATTGCGATCCCCGCAAAGGGCAAGCACCCCGCAACTCGAAGAGATCGACCACATCATCGCCGAAATCATCCCGGAGTGGCGCGAGACGCAGCGCCTATGGCGGGCGTCGTCATCGGCCTTCCTCTATCGGACGCGACGGCTCAGAGCTGATCGGGATGGGCGGCTGGCACTGCTACGTCATGGTCGACGATGCCGCCGCCATTCCTAGCGTGGGAGCCCACATCTATCAACGCCTGTGGGAGACGGGTCATGGCTACATCTTCATCTCACGCTCAGGCCAGCCGCTCGACCGCAGTTTAATCGATGCCTCCGTATGGCAGCCCGAGCGCGTGGACTTCGCAGCAGAGCCTGTCCTTGAGAGCGGGATGACCCGTCGCGCGCCCAATCCGGTGCTGCTGGAGGGAGCGCCTTTCTTGGCAACGGCGGGTGTCAGGGCAGAGTTGACGCTTCCCGAATGGCGTCGGTCGTGCGAGACGCTGCGCAAAGCCAAAGATGACGCGAAGCCGCAATGCGAAAAGGCTCGCAAGGCTTTTGTTGCCGAGCGCCTCGAAGCCTTGAAACGCGAGTTTCCCAAGACCTCCGACAAGCGTCTCCAGACGCTCTTGCACCGAGCGGTCGAACACCGCGTCTTGAGCAGCGATTTCGTGCTCTATCGACCAGATGGAGCGAGCATCACGGTCGGCGAAATCCTGGCTGACCCCGAGAAGTGGCATCAGGCCCGCTTTGCCGATCCGCTGGAGCCGGAATACCGCGATGACAAACGGATCGCCTACGCCAATCTTGAACCCGAGCCAGGCAACGATCCCTACATCTGGAGCCATGCCCACGGCGGCATGCTTTATCGCCTGGTGCGCGAAAGTGCGTCGCTCACCCTCCAAAAGGGAGAGCGCCCGCGTGTTCTGGACGGTGCCCTGGCGGTCATTCGCGGTCGCGGCGAGCTGTTCGAACGCGGCGGGGAGATGGTGCGCATTGCCGCCGACAGTCATTCGGCCTGTCAGTGATCACTGGCTGAACGATTACCTTGGACGTCATATTCGGTTTTGCGAGATCAAGGATCGGAAGGCTGAAGCGATTGAGGTTGCGGCAGACGCGCCAACTTGGCTGAGCCAACAGATCAACGCAAAAACCGGCGAGCGCGGGCTTCGAGAGCTGAATGGCATTATCACTGCGCCAACTCTGCGCTCCGACGGCTCGCTGCTTTGCACCCCGGGGTATGACGAGGCGACGGGCTGCTGTTACGCGGCAGCGGTTGGCCCCACATTCCTGAGTTCCCGACCGAAGCGGAACTGAAAGCCGCCTATACGACGTTATGGACGCCCTTCGCCGAGTTCCCGTTCGAGACGAAGGAAGACCGAGGCGTCATGCTCGCCTGTGTCTTGACGGGGATGGTGCGACGCAGCCTGCCGCATGCTCCCGCCTTCAGCTTCGATGCGCCCACAGCCGGAACCGGGAAGACGCTCCTGGGTCAATGCTCGCTGCGGCTTTGCGGCTCGACCCCCACCGTCATCCCTGAGTGCCGGGACGAGGAGGAGCTGCGCAAACGGCTGTTGGCGGCGCTCCGAGAAGGCAAGCCGGGCATCCTGCTCGACAACATCCGTGGGCAATTCGGGTCGGCAGCTCTCGAAGCGTTTCTGACATCGGAACACTACTCGGACCGCGTGTTGGGGGTGTCAACGATGCTCACGGTTCCGACGAACGTCCTGCTCTTGATTTCAGGCAACAACTTCCAACCCAAAGGCGATCTTTACCGGCGCATCCTGACCGCACGCATCGATGCTCAAACCGACGCCCCCGAACGCCGATGCTTCAAGCTGGACGCGCTCGAATACTGCCGGGAGCATCGCCACGCCCTTGTCGCGGCCGGGCTCACGCTCTTGCGCGGGTTCGTCGCCGCCGGTCAACCTCGCACCACGCCGGACAGGCTCGCCTCGTTCGAGCGGTGGGACGACCTCATTCGCCAGGGCATCTTGTGGATCGACAAGCAAGGCTTGGCCGATCTCGGCGACCCCACTGCCTGTATCGAGACCGCCAAGGCGAAAGAGCCGGAACGTCAAAAGCTGGCGGCCTTTCTCGAAGCCGCTGACGCAGTCATGGAAGGCGCGAAGTGGCGTGTTGCCGACCTCATCAGGCGAGCCGAGGGTCCCTATAATCCGGATTACCTGCCTTCGGAAGTCGGCCACAAGGAAGCGGTCCTGCATGACGCGCTCGAAGAGATCGCGGGAGACCGAGGCAAGATCAACCCGCGCATCCTCGGTCGTTGGGTCGAACGCTACGACAACACTCGGTGCGCGGGCTTTTTCCTCGAACGCCGCGGCACGAAGCAAAGGGCGGCGGTATGGTGCATTCGCCGCTATGACCAGAGCAATTGAGATGAGCCCAGTTCGACCGGAATATAACTCACGAAACTCACAAAACTCACTTTGGATGGACGTCGACAATGGCCGTTGAAGCCTGTTTTGGTAACTGTCGTTGATCAGGCGCAATTGGTTCCGTGCAGGACACCCCGAATTGGGGCCTGGGCGAGTTAATACGCTCCAAGAACATCTCCCAAGGCCCACCGCAATCAGGGAGTTGGGGGCCTGGCCTGTGAGACAGTGGAAACGGCGGTAGGTCCGCGCGTGCGTCTCAGGGAGCCTCGCGAGTTGCCGACCTAAACGAGACTTCTAAGTGGCGGGGCCGACATCATTCTCGCCGCACTGCAGCAATATTTCCTAGGATCGCCACAGCTGGCGGAATTCCGCAAAGCTAGAAGGCCCGTTTACTCCAATTTTTCTTGCCGAAGGAACGGAAACGCTCATTATTTGTTTTAATGCGGCAGAAAAAATTTGAGGAGACGTCAAATGGCGAGGAACGATGGTCTCGATAAGTTGTCGTATGCAGAGCTTCTGGATTTGCAGGAGCGCGTTAAGGTGGCACTTGTTGATCGCAAGGTTGACGAAGCCCGCCAGGTGAAAGAGAAATTGCAAGCGCTCGCGAGCAAGTCGGGCTTTAGCCTGTCTGAATTGTTTGGTGGCAAGCGAGGTGGACGTAAGGGCACCGTGGCCGTCAAATACCGCAATCCGAAGGATTCGTCGCAGACGTGGACAGGGCGGGGACGACGGCCAGCGTGGCTCGTCGATGCCGTGAAGAAGGGCGCGAAGCTTGAGAGATTCCTAGTCTGACTCTGTTTTGATGGCACGGCGCTGCGATAGCGCCCTTATGGATACAGCACTCGTCGCAGTGCTCGAAACCTGGATCACAGCGCCGCGAACGACACCTGGTCGCTTCTCGCAACTGGGACTTCGACCGGCTCGAATGGAACGGCAAGTGCGAGCCGCCCTCCATGCCTGGGCCGACCACGTTGAGGTGAGCTGAACCTGTTCGCGGGCGTGTTGGATGCTGCTTTGAACGAGTCGATTTCGAAGGACATGCACCTGCCCTTCGACGTGATGTCACGACGACTCATGGACGCCGCCCGCAGAGGCGAGCGTGATCCTTCCAAGCTTCGCGCGGCCATATTTCGCGAGGCCGTGCCAGCGATTTGACACCGCCTCAATCGCGCGCGAAGGCCATCTAGGCTATAGTGCGGCGCATGCCAGATGACTGGACGGCGATGGCTTGGGTCGTCGAGGTCCTGAGTGACGGGCTCGGCGATCGACACGAGATCGGGTTAAGGCGTTTGAAGGCGCTTGAAGCCATAATGGAACATCGATTACGATGATTACGTCGACCAGCCGCGTTTCCGCGGAAGGGCTTGGCGTAACAAACATTAAGCCCGGCGAGGTCGTGCCGATCTAACGGATGAGCCAACATGGGCTACATCGACGACAGTCTCGGCCAAACTGAAAGCGTTATATACCGGGCGCAATTCCCTTGGGTGTATCCCGCGGCGGCCTGGGGCTCACTTATCCTCTTCGGCGGTATCGGCATAGCCTCGAATGTCTGGGGTTACGGCTGGCTGCGCTGGGTCGCGCCCCTTGCTGGCATCTTCCTTTTCTTGTCAATCATGGCTCCGATCTGGACAACTGAGATTGGCGTTACGAACCAACGCGTGATTTACAAGCGAGGGCTTATCCGTCGCAGCACGCAAGACTTTCAAGCGAGGTCGATTGAAGAGGTCAAATTGAGCCAGGGCTTCTTGGGGCGGATCTTCGATTTCGGAAGGCTGATCATTCACGGCACCGGAGTGGGCGACATCACGCTTCCTAACCTCGCCGATCCCATCGGTCTGCGTAAGGCGATGCAGGATGCAGCCGCCGCGTCTCACCCCTCAGTCCAAGTTCCGCGCACATGAATTGCCGCGAGTCGTCGCGGCGCCGCAGATGCGATGTTCCGCAGACGAAGCTCCCCAGATTAACAACGCCGCCAATTTAACCAACAATGATAACTGTCATGGGCAGGACTTCGCCGCTCTGGTTCCATGAGCGCTGAGGGCGTTAGTTGGACAGCCACTTAGGGATAAGCTGCCCTGGGAGCGATGCCGACGCCCTCACCACTCCTCAGAAGGCCCGGAAACGAAGCCGGGCCTTCGTTGGTTCTAGGCCTGGATCGCGTGCCCGCGCGCCAATGCCGGATCAAATGACTGAAGGAGGTTTCGATGCCAGAGAGCATGTATAAGGTGATCGAATTGATCGGGAGCAGCACGGAATCGTGGGAGAAGGCTGCCAAATCTGTGATCGAGGAGGCGGGGAGGCATCTCCGGGACCTGCGGGTGGCTGAGGTTGCCGAGCAGGATCTCGTGATTGAAAACGGCAAGGTGGTGGCCTACCGCATGAAGCTGAAAGTCTCCTTCAAGTATCAAGGCACGAGCTAACACCTGCCCACATTGTGGGTGCCTTATCAGCACTGCTCACTTTCCCAACACCGATCAGGAGTCACTCTGTCAAAATGCGGTCCTAAAACGCACAAATTTCTATGGCCACCTCCCAATTCCCGTCGGTCCTGAGGCAAGTGTAGGAGGTGAGTTTGCGGTATCGGACAATTGAATTACACGGCAAGAGAGTCGTCCTGCTGCATGACATACCGGATCCAGGCAATCACGCCTGATGAGATCGAGGCAGTCGACAAGCTGCTTGAAGCCGCCAACGAGAATCCTGATGCCGTTGCGTTCGCTTACTTGGCGGGGAGGTGGGTGGCAGCTGCCTAAGCAGAGCGCGCAATCATTCTTGACCAAGGCCGGGGACGAGAGCTACAGCGCTTTGAGTGCCCTGCTCTAGCCATGTGGCGTGGAGTTCACGAAGAATGGCTGTGGCTCGGCCCTGGACGATAACCGGGCGGACTATCGGGGGGCGTATTCTTGTAGAATTCTAGCTCTTCGGCCGCCTCGTCGCGCTCGCGCAACGCGGCTTCGAGCTTGACGCGCAAAGCCGCCACCGAGGCGCGCAGGTTGTCGCGCCGAACGCTGGCCGATTTGGCGAACGTCGAGTAAGCGAAATGCTGCGGGTCCTTGATACGGGTGCGATCTTCCTCAGCCTGAATTTGGTCATCAAGATCGGCCGCCACGCCCTCTAACTCGCGGATCGTGTGCTCAAGATCGGCTGCCTTGCGCGCCTTCTCGTCGAAGGCATTGCGCTTAAGCTGGAGAGCCCTCTCGCGTGACTTCATTCGCTACCCCTGGTGTAGTTTTTCGACCTCAATGGATGGCTGTTGAGACTGTTTTGGTAAATATCATTCATAAAGCTCAATTTGCTGCGATGCAAGAAACGCATAAATTAACCAGTAGGCTCGCGACCTCCGCTGGACTGCATGCCCCAAATTAACCTTGCCGCCAAGCTTCGTCTCCCGCGTTTACCGTAGTCATTAACAACCCCCCGCTATTGACTTGTGCCCTTTCGGCACCAAATTAACCGACATGTTGAAGCGTAACTCATTCATCGTGCCCTCTGCTCCGGTGCTGAGGCAAAAGCCCCCCACTGGAGAGCAGTGGATTCACGAAGTGAAGTTCGACGGCTTCCGCGTCCAGCTTCACAAGCACGGCGATGATGTCGACATCTTCAGCCACCGAGGTAACGACCTAACGTCGCGATTCCCCTATATCCGGGACAGCGTAGCGGGCTTGCCCTGCGAGACGGCAATCATTGACGCGGAGGTTGTCGTCTGTGATTCGGAAGGCAAACCGGAATTCGACAGGATGTCGCGTCACCGCGACGAAGACCTCTGCGCCTGGTGCTTTGATCTACTCCAGCTAGACCACAAGAACCTGCGTCCGTTGTCGCTCACAAAGCGCAAGGCTCTGCTGGATCAACTTTTGGCCGAAGCCGATTATCATTTTCTGCGGTATTCCGGCGAGTTCGGTGACCCCGCCAAGCTGCTGAAGGTCGCCGAGAAGATGGGACTGGAGGGTATCGTTTCGAAGCGTGTTAATCAGGGATACGTCTCGGGACGCAATGGCGGTTGGGTAAAAGTGAAGACCCGCAGTTGGCGCGGAGCCCACAAAGAGCGATTTTGGGCTAATCGGAGCGTGGATCATGGGGGACCAACACGGCGACGAGGTCGAGAGTCGATAGAGCCAAGAGGCTCTGCTTCGCGCTCGCCCAACTCCGAGATGACCTTAGTGAGATCGTCACCAGCTTGAAATCGGGATCGATCCAATCACCGTCGTCAGCTCAACTCCCGCCTGCTTTCAGCACTGCCTCGGCTACTAACCGTCCAAGCTCCTGCGCCTGCTGAGAGTAGTTTTGAATCTGGACTTGTGCGAAGCGACTTTGAATCTCCAGCGCATGCTGAAAGTCTCTAGCGTTGGCAAGCTCGTGCATTAGCGCAAAGCTCGCATCAACGTTCTGCTGAGTGAACGTCATGGCGCGATCCTGGAGTTCCTTCAGAGGCGCACTGGCCGCGCTCTGGGGCAGCATCGTCATCAGCATGTCCTGCGCCTGACGCGCCGCATGCATTAATTGGTGAAAGCCCTGCTGCGCCTGCTCGACGTTCCTCTCGGCAAGCTCGCGCAACTCAGGCGAAATCTCAAATTGAGGGTTCTGAACCATGCTGTTCGTCCCTTAGTGGGCGAATACCTAGCCCTTCAGTGCGCCTTTCGGCGCGTAGGGTTGGCGGGCAGAGCCCAGCGTCCCTGCCTGTGTGCCCCTGTCAAATCGATCTCTAGATTATTGAGAGCGCCGACCAACTTTTCGCAGCGCAGCATTTTGGCAACTTGTCAAGCGCGAACAGCAGAAGATTGTGGATAAGCCAGCGGATGTCGCGCGCCTGACACACGCGCCGGGCGATAATGGCGATCTAGAGGAAATGCCGTGTCCACACTTGGGCGGCGCGCGTTTGGGTCTCTGCAAGTCGCATAAGGGCTCAAGTTCTACTTCCCAAGCAGAAGAAAGCCCAACCGCTTGCAGGTCACGCTCCTGGGAGGAAGTTATGGCGCATCCGACGGTCGAAATTGAGGGGAAGAAGGTTATACTTCTGAGCGGATACCAGAGACTTCTGCGGATCGGCTCGAAGAAGGTCAAGTCTAAGTCGATCAAGATTGAGGCTATACAGATGTTACGGCAATCCGCGTCGAAAAATCCTGACGCTGTGGCGTTCGGCTACACCGCGCGCAGATGGATACCCGCAGCCTAGCCACCCTCTTGCATGGAATTGAGGTAGTTCGTAATTTGAGCACAACTTGGGAAGCTGCTCCCACGTCCCTCTGGCACACCCCCGGTGCCGTTCAAGGGCAGCTCGTGAGCCCTGAAGGCCTTCTCCCATCCCTCAAAACTTCAGGGCTCACCCCCCCTTTTCTTTTGAGCGCCACCAAACCTTCCTCGCATCATCGGCAAAATTGCGGCTGCGGCAATTCAACAATTGTTGCTGTGCACAAGCCATTCTGTCGGTGAAGCCAGGTCTATGGCTCCCCAAAGCTTTGCGGTTCTTCGCCATCTCATGTGAGAGCGGGGGATGCTTGGCATAGGAGCGCTCGATCTGCTCGACGCTGGTGCCAGTCGAAGAGCGGCGAGATGCGTTGGTCCCCATCAACGTTTCAAGGGTAGTTAGGGCTCGCGCAGTCGTGTCGCCGACCTGGGCCGAAACTTTCATCTGCCGCTTGACGTGCATAGACGACGATGGTCATCTGAGATGGTCTTGTTAAAAGACAGCGGCTTAGGAGGTTTGCCGTTCACAATCACAAAATCAAAATAGGGAGTGTCAAATGCTATCTAGAGTTTTGAGCGGTGCAGTGCTCGCTGGTTTTCTGCTCGCCGTGGCGGCACCGATCACGGCTTACGCCGCCGATGCCCCGAAAACGAAAGAAGAGTGCGAGAAGACGAAGGATATGAAGTGGGACGAGGCGACCAAGACGTGCGTCCCGAAGTGATGCGCGATGCGAGTTGAGGCGGCGGATTTAGTATCCGCCGCCGTTCCATGGCGCCTTTGGGGAATGCCGCCAATAGTCCGCCCTGCGAGGTGGATCGCAATCTCTCCACCAGGTAAGACGGCCATTTTCTTCGATCATTCTTTGCCTGGCGGCGAGGAGGTGAGGTTGAAGTATTGGACGATTGAATTACGCGGCAGGAGGGTGGTTCTGCTAAATGACATACCGGATCCAGATAATCCCGAACCTGTTGAGATCGAGGCAATCGATAAGCTGCTGCAAGCCGCCAACGAGAATCCTGATGCCGTTGCCTTCGCTTACTTGGCAGGGAGGTGGGTGGCAGCTGCTAGAATCGGACATGGCCGCCGCAACTCTCAAGCGGCGTATGATCGTGTGAAGCTTGCTAGTCAGACAGGGGAGTAAGGCGATTGGCGTCGTGCACTACGGCGGTCAGGCTCGCGGAGTGGCCTATCATACGAGCCGACAGGTCTACGAGCTGGTAGCTCAGGAACACGACGAGGGCTAGGCCCGCGAGCAAGGCAAGGCCGCCCGCAGCACTGTCACGCCATTTCAGACGAGGATCGCCGTGGACAATTGACTTCATGGCTGCCTCCCATGGTCGTCCCCCTCCGGTCAAAATCCATGATGGCGCGCCTATGCACGATTGACAAGGCTGGCCGTGCAGCCTTGGTCGGCTTCAGCGGCCCATGGCCCATGGCATGTGCGCGCGGCGACAAAGTTCGCACCTGACTGGGCGGTCCTCAAGAATTTGTTAAGGAGGCTTTGGTAGATGCCGACCGCTGGCCCGCCACCAAACTGGGCCTACCGCTCAAGTCTAGGGAATTCAGTTGGTCGCTTCGTGCATGCAGGTGATGCAGCATGGAGAATGGCCCAAGGAGGCTATATTGGTGCGTTTACAAAAGGACGCCTTGGACAAGGCTCAAGCCTTAGCATGGGCAAAGAATTGGTTGGCCAAGGACTTATCGGAAGTTTGCTCGATAGCGACGAGTAACCCGGCCCTGCTGATAGAGTGGATCGACGAGCTGACGCGGTGGCGCGAGCAATCACGGCGCGAGACCGAATTATTCCATGAGGTAATCGCGCACCTCCGCGCTGCGGAGTGTCTGACGATCCGTGGGGTCGCGGCGTAACCGGCCCTCGCACCGGCGACGAAAAAGAAAAGTCCCGAAGCGAGTGCCTCGGGACTAATTGCCGGATGAGGGAACTCCGGCTTTAGCGGCTCCGGGGGGAGAGCCGCGTGCTGTGAATTGATAATCCCCGGCACGTCTCCATGCTTTGACTCTGATCAAATAGCATAGCCGGATGTTCGCGGCCGCCGATCGGGAATGGCTCGGGCCATTGCCTGATCGCGGGCGCGCAGGAACAAGGTCGTAGACACCGACCGGGGTCGAGCTAGACGCAAGCAAATGCGTCGCTCATCTGAAGGTTCCAAGCGCGCCGGGCCCCAATTGCCACCTTTGGCGTCGGGATTTCGCACATTTGAACGCCTAGACAATTTCGGACAAAGGTGGAATAGGGACCAAATCTACGTTCAAATGTGGAACTTATTATAAACAATACATGTCAGGGGTTTACGCGGGGAGTCTAAGCTACATTCTCGGACCTCCTACCGGCACTACCAGCAGCTCCGTTACAAAGCGATACACTTTTTATCCGAAGCGACGACAACCTGCGACAGGGCAATGGTCGATTGGTCCCAGCTAACGCCTGCCTAAGGGAGCAAGTCATGCGTGCCAATCAACCCATGCCAGATGTGAAATCGCGCGGCCACGCTCGGAGGGCGCCGCTTTGCTACTTGCGGCAGACCGCGCGGGATGAAGTCGATCAAACCTGCATTAATACGGAGAGCAGTGCGCTGATAGCAGTTTACAGCGTCGTGAGCTGTGCCGCCGCATTCCTGGTCGTCTATGGCGGCTGGGGAATGTAATCGCGCCGAATGCGGATCGATCAATCGGAACCAGCATGAAGCGTGGTGACGAGTCGCACCGTGCCATGACTCTACGCATTCTCTTCTTTGTGCTCTCTCATTTCGCGTTTTTGCTGACGGCCTTGTCGCTGAGTCGGTAGCGCGCCGAGGCAGCAGAGCGGGAGAAGGACCCATTCAGAGGAAGGTGGAAAAATGTATGCGTCGATGAAGAGATCAAAATCCTCGGTGAGAATGACAGCGAACGTCGTGTTTGGAATGACGCGTTGCAGGCTACTGTTCTCGCCCTGGCGTGCAATGAGCCCGACCCGCTGTGCCCTGACGCACTAATGGATGCCGATCCCCTGTGCCGCGACTTGACGGGGGCGGTTGAGTTATTTGTCGGATGAGTTGATAATGGTGCTTGCCGATGACGAGCTTAATCCTCGCGTAACAGAGCGCGAGCGAGTGTGAAATACTGGGCGAAATAAACTTATCCCATCGCCCAGTGCGTCGTCAGGACTGCATCCTCATGAGCACGGACTGGTTCGACCGACCTGCCCCGCATGCTTCGCTGCACCAGCTTGCGGCCATGCTGCGGTCAGCGGCTGATGCCATCATCTCGATTGATCAGACGGGCCTCATCGAGAGCATAAACCCAGCGACGGAAACGCTGTTTGGCTACTCGGCCGCCGAGCTGATTGGGCAGAACGTCAAGATACTCATGCCCGAACCCTATCGGAGCCAGCACGACGGCTATATTCGCCAATACCGCCACACCGGCCAGCGCAGGATCATCGGCATCGGCCGCGAGGTGACCGGCAGGCGCAAGGATGGCTCGACCTTTCCCATGCACCTTTCGGTCAGCGAGTATGAGATTGACGGCAAGCGTCACTTCGCCGGGATCGTCCATGACCTGACAGCCCAAAGCGACAGGCCGAGGCCGAGAGCATACGGCAGCAGACGCTGTTCGAGGCTATCGTCAATGATTCCCCGCAAGCCATCCTCATCGCCGACCAGAGCCACAAGATATTTCTCGTCAACCCGGCGGCCACAAGCATCTTCGGCTACGCGCCTGAGGAGCTGATCGGCAAGAACGCCCACCTAATCTTTGCAAGCGATGACGATTACGAGCGTATGAACCGCCTCAGGCTTGGGCTCGACACGCCTGCCATCGCGGAAGCTGTCGATCCGCTCCGGTTGAACTTTCGCCGCAAGAACGGCGAGGTATTCCCGGGCGAGATCATCGCCACGATCATCCGCGATAAGAACCGCAACGTCCTGGGCACCATGAAGCTTATCCGCGACATAACGCAACAGTCGAAGCAAGAGGATGCCCTCCGTCAGGCGCAGCGCATGGATGCCCTCGGGCAGCTAACGGGCGGTATCGCCCACGACTTCAATAACCTTCTGACCATCATCATTGGCAACCACGAGCTGCTCGACGAGAATCCCGACGGCAAGCAATCCCGCAAGCACCTCCGTCGTGCTAACGAAGCCGCTCAGATGGGGGCCAGGCTCACGAGCCGACTCCTCAGCTTCTCCCGGCAACGCAAGCTCGAACCCACCGTCATCAAACTCAACGAGCAGATTCTCAACATGATGGATTTGCTGCACCGTTCGCTCGGCGAGACCATCGAACTGACCACAGCGTTGGATGGTGATTTGTGGGCCGTGCGGGCCGATCCGAGCGAGATCGAAAACGCCGTGCTCAACCTTGCCATCAATGCCCGGGATGCTATGCCCCAAGGCGGCAGGCTGGTTGTCGAGACGCAGAACGTCAACCTCGCTCCCGACGACGATTTGCGTGAATACGGCCTCAACCCGGGCGAGTATGTTCGGCTGACGGTCTCTGACACAGGTTGCGGAATGCCGCCCGAGGTCATTACCCGCGCCTTCGAACCGTTCTTCACAACGAAGGGAGGGCATGGCACTGGGCTCGGACTTGCCAGTATCTATGGGTTTGTGAAGCAGTCAGGGGGTAATGCCACGATCTACAGCGAGCTCGGTCGTGGCACCATGGTGAACCTCTATCTGCCGAGGTTTGCATCGCAGGAAGCCCGCATCAGTAAAGACGCTCCTGATAGAGATAGCCGCCACCACCGGGGAGACCGTGCTTGTCGTGGAGGACAACGCTGAACTGCGGATCCTCTCGGTGGAGCGTCTCAGGCGTCTTGGATATCAGGTCATCGAAGCGGACAGCGGCCCAGCAGCGCTCGCCGTCCTTGAGGGTGGCGCAAGAATCAATCTCATCTTCAGCGATGTCATCATGCCTGGTGGTATGACCGGCTATGAGCTTGCCGCCCGCGCCCGAAAGCACAACCCCGGGATTAGGGTCCTGTTGACCTCAGGCTACGACGCCGAACTCGCAGCCAAGCAGAACACTACGGGCGGCGAGTTGCCAGGTATTGCGCAAGCCGTATGGGCAAGCCGACCTCGCTCGCGCGTTGCGCGAAGTGCTTGAGGCATGACCTCCCAATCGATCCGCGATTTTAGAAGCTAGAGACGTTTGACGGCCCCGGCAAACGCATAGCCGACACCGCGCACGGTCTTGACGAGCTGCGGGGTCTCGTTCTCGGGCTCGATCTTCTTCCTGAGCCGGGCGACGAGCGCGTCGATCGACCGGTCGAGCGGGGTCCAGTCGTGGCCTTTGAGCAGGTCCATGATCTCGTCGCGCGAGAGTACGCGACCCGGCCGCTGGACGAAGATGGCGAGAAGGTTGAACTCCGCAGTCGTCAGCTCGCAGGGCTTGCCTTCCGGCGTGCGCACCTCGCGCCGGGCCATGTCGACGGTCCAGTCGTCGAAGCTGAAGCGCGACCGGTCGGCGGGCTCGATCAAGGCTGTCCGCCTGAGATCCCGCCGCACCGACATAGCGGCGCAGCACGGCGCGAATGCGGGCCACGACCTCGCGCATCAGGAAGGGCTTGGCGATGTAGTCGTCCGCCCCAAGCTCGAGCCCCACCACGCGGTCGATTGCGTCGCCCTTGCCGGTGATCATGATGATCGGCGTGTTGCGCTTGGATCTCAGCTCGCGGGCGATCCTGAGACCGTCCTCGCCGCCGAGCTTGAGATCGAGAGTGATCGCATCGACCGTGTTCGCCGCCAGCGCGGCATAGGCCTCGGCGCTGCTCCCCGCCTCGAGCACGGCGAAGCCCTCGGCCTCGAGGCCCGCGCGCAGGAGCGCCCGCACCTCGGCTTCATCGTCGACAACGAGAATTTGTCCAGTGCAGTGGGGCGCCATGGGCAGGGACCGAAGCGTTTCGACCTGGGGTATACGCCAGTTACATTCTGTCACTTACTCTCACAAAGGCGGCACACCGCCGCAACCGGCATTAGCGCACTATCGGCACCAGCGTTCGCGGTCAGGCAAGGGCGCTAGCTCGAGAAGGCGGCGAATGCCAGCGGTTCCGAATGCATTCCGGATTGCGATGTCGCCCTTCGAAGCAGCCAACGGGGGCGTGCATAAGGTTTTGGGCGATTTGACGCTAAACGGGTTCTTACCCAATCAGTTTTGTCTTGTTGGCACACCGTCTTCCATCGCACATCTAGGCTCGTCGATTGGTCCTAGCGATGCGATCTACCCTGCGCTATCGCACCTCGTCACCAATCTCGAAGGCGTCTACGCACCTAGAGCAGACGTTCCAATTGTTGCATCTAATGGGGCAATCTCGGATGCCCTGCTAAGGAAACAATTGTGGTTGGGCTCCCCTGTATCAGCGCACTTAGACGCGCATTTTGCGCGTGGCGACGTGGTGTTTGCGGTCAACGCTATTGACCATGATCAGTTCGTCCACGCAGGTCGTCAGCTGCTGCGACATGGCAGCGGCCATCTGTTTGCTCATGTTTTTCAGTGGCCCGAAAACACTCCTGCATAGTGAGTTCGCGCCGCGCAGTGACGAGGATGAGACTTGCATAGCGAGCCATTTGACACGGCACCTCGCCAGCCTCGCCCCAATGGCGGAGTTGGACCATGGCGAGCCACTTGATCCTTCTGGGTATCCCTCGTGAACTTCACATTCCGTATTTCGCGATGGGTGTTCCCGCATCGCGCGAGAGCCGCGTCGCGCGGCTGGATATCGAGAGCGACTTGGTCAAGCTCGTGGGACGACGGTGCGCGGCTTGGGTCGAGGCCCGGCTTGAGCGCGATGTGATCGAACTGATTCACACACGAGACTACATTCCGCTCCAAACGGCCTTTTATGCAAAGTGGCTGCTGTTCCGGGATGAAGCAGCAGCTACAGCTTCCTTGAGGCTTGGCCGCGCCACCGCCTGGATGAGCGGCTTGCGAAGATCGACGAGGAACGCATTGGCTCTCAAGCTCGAACAACGTCTCAAGCGAGGCGATTTCAACCTCGGTCGTATCGGCGACGATCGGCAGAGGGAGAATCTCGCGCGCCGATACGTCGAGACTGCGACGACACTGCGCGGTCTTCGCTCACAAAGGCGCCTGTTGGAGACGGCGGAGGGGGCTGCTCAAACGTGGCAGGCCAAGCTCTGAATGGCCGTTCTGCTATTCTGCTGAAGGCGCTTCTCCGCGTTCTTCGGCTATCTCAGCCTTTCGATTGCGTTCGCGCTTGGCCGCCTTGGCCGCTCGTTTCGTGGCGTTTCGCATCTTGCGGCGCCTGGCGACAATACTCCTGCGTTTGCTGTCCGACAGCATGGTCATTGCAACGGTCCTCCGTTGACAAGCAGGCTCAGACAAAGCCTTAGGCGGTTTGATGCATCCACGATAGGGCACTCGCGCTGGTCTGCAACGTCAGATCACCCGCATCTTTCCCATGCGCGGCGGCTTTGCTGGGGCCTCTACTCCGAAGATGACAGTGAAGCCCGAACCTCCGCCCCAGGTCGAGGTGGGGCGGGCGGGATTTTCGGACCAAGGGCAGCACATCGCGAAGTTTGCGGGCGTCGGCTTAAGCGTTGGCGGCCAGACAAAGGACCGTTCCGCCTGCTTAAATTGGGGACGACCATGGTCGAAATCCTCGCAGGCCTTGCGCTGATCTTCGCCGTCCTTCACCGTGGCTCATCTCTTTATCCTGGTGCCGATGGCGACCCGCCAGCAAGGGGCGGGAAGGGGAGTGGGGGTAATGGACCAGAAACAATACCGTGTGACCGAGGTTGCCAAAGTCCTTCACCGATTCATCAAGGCTGATCTCTCCGAAGACATCTCTCTCGCGATGATCGGTCGGCAGTTCCCGGGCATTTCGCACGAGCAGCTTCTCGACGCCCTCGTTGTCTGTATGGACGAAGCGGCTCTCGACCGTGAGCGGTCAGAGGAAATGTTGGCTAGTGCGAAAGAGACAATGGCGGGCTATACCGCCCTCTTGGCGCTTGTGTCGATCTGGCGCTCGCAATCGGACGAGCAGCGACGCGCAATCACTCGGACAAGCTCAGAGTTGGCTGGCGCTCTCAATGATATAGAGATCGATTTGACAGAGTCACACAGGCAAGTAGGCTGGGCTCTGCTTGCTAATCTTATGAGCCGAAAGCCGCATTGAACGGCTAGGCGCACTGCGAACAACTCACCCCCTTGGCCGCGCGTCTCAGACCTTCGCATCTGTGAGTATCAAGGACGAACAGCATGGCTCAGAACAATCAATTTGAGATTCCGCCGCAGTTGCGCGAGCTTGCGGAGAGGAACGTCGAGCAGGCGCAGTCGGTCTTTCGCCAATGGATGGATGCGGCGCGTCAAACGCAAGCCATGATGGGGACGATGCTACCCGCTAACGTTGCCAGCGCGGGTCTAAAGGGACTCCAGGATCGCGCCATGACGTTCACTCAGCGAAATATTGATGCGAGCTTTGCGCTGGCGCATGAACTGGCCAACGCCAGAGATTTCCAGCGTGTGCTGGAGATTCAAAGTCGCTTCGCGCAAGACCAGATTCAAAACTACTCTCAGCAGGCGCAGGAGCTTGGACGGTTGATGGCCGAGGTGGCGCAGAAAGCTCAGGTGAGGAGTTGACCTGACGGCGACGGTTCTTCGGCCCACTTCAGGAGTTGACCACCAAGCTCCAACGACGCGCCAACCAAGGCGATTTTGACCTTGGTCGTATCGGTGATGAGAGAACCTCGCGCACCGATCTTGCCTTAGCAGCCCAATGACTCGTTACTAGTTGGCCAAGGCCGCAGCCGTTCAGACGATCTGTTCCGCGTGAGCTATTCGGGCGAGCAGACCGGCTGATCCTCGCCTTTCCGTCGTTGGATGCTTGAGGCGCTACTGGCCGCCACCTCGGTAGCCGCCAGGCCCGAACATCATCGACCAAGCGCAGCGGATCGGCGGGGCAGGGAGCGCGAACATGAATCTAGCGGACATCGGCATCCGGCTCGCAATAGCAACAGTGATTGGCTGCACGATCGGACTCAACCGCTTCGCGCACCACAGGTATATTGGCGTCAGAACCCTTGGACTAGTTTCCCTTGGTGCCGCAGCGCTCGTTGTGGCCGCATTAGAAGCCGGAAGCGGCAGTGATCAGCTTGCAGCGGCCAGCCGGATCATCCAGGGCATCGTCACCGGGATCGGCTTCATCGGCGCTGGCGTGATCGTCCAAGGCGAACGCGGCCACAGGGTGCATGGGTTGACGACTGCCGCCACGGTATGGGTCTCGGCTGTCGCAGGCATACTTTGTGGGCTGGGAGCATGGCGCGTGACAGCAATTGTCACTGTATTGGTCGGCGTTGTGCTCGTGGCCGGTGGTCCAATCGAAAAGCTCTTGGTTCGCCGCTATGGATCGGATGCTGAGGGGGAGCATCCGAATTCGCAGAAGGGGGCGACCCCAGAGCCTTAGAGCGTCAGGGGTCGAACCCGTCTTTCTCAGATTGGGCTTGCTTACCAGTGGCAGGACAAGCTCTGAGAATCTGCGGTCGGGATGTGAGTAGGCTGTTCGCGCCTCGACTCGTAGTGCGCGGAAACCTCGAAGGGCGTGCACTCATCCGCTATCCTGCTTTGGCCCATGCCATTGACCGCTGCGATCATCCGACCGTCACGTCGGAGCACCTTGTCGGCGAGCGTGACGAACAGGCGGTTTGGGCTGGCTGTCTCCGAGGAACTGCGCAGGCCGCTCGCGATCACCTCTTCGGGCGTGTGAGGATTGAGAGCGCATAGTGCGATGAAGGCGGCGGCCGTTGAGCGGCTAATTCCCGCGTAACAGTGGATCAGCATTGGCTCTCGCCGGTCCCAGCTCTGCACGAAGTCGAGAAGCTCCACGACGTGCCCACTTGCCGGGAGCACTTGATCCATACGCCGCTCAATGATGTCATGCATGGCGAGCCTGAGATGACGCTCGGGCGAGATCGTTGCGGGTGTGGTGGGTATGAGGCTCGCAGAGATGGCGCTAACGAGGTGACGCGCGCCCGTGCGTTCGATCAATTCTGGAAGCAGTCTGAGCGGGCAAATGTGGACGCGTTCCGTGTGTCTCAGCGGCATGAATTCGACGCTCTGAAAATTGGCTGTGTGGGATACGGCGAAGTGGGGCGCAACCTTGACCGTTTCAAGGGGCCGCTTCAGCCCTTCGATGTCCGAGACCAGTAGTTGCGCGTCGCGCAAGATTGGCTAGTGGGCGCCGATGATGACAAGTAAGATGCGCTCATGCTCCTCACCGTTTCGGGGTATCTAAGCATAAAGCGGGTATCAAAGGGGGTATCTTACCCCTGCTGGGTGAGATTGACTCAAGGAAATAGGCCTAAATTTGCGGTAATGCTCATCCTCATCGATAACTACGACAGCTTCACCTATAACCTCGTCCACTTCCTGGGCGAGCTCGGCGCGGAGTGCGAGGTCATCCGCAACGACAAGATCTCGGCCGACGAGGTCCTGAAGAAGAAGCCCCAGGCGATCGTCCTCTCGCCCGGCCCTTGCACTCCGAACGAGGCCGGCGTCTGCCTCGACCTCATCGCCAAGGCGGGGCCCAGGGTGCCGCTTCTCGGCGTCTGCCTCGGCCATCAGGCGATCGGCCAAGTCTACGGCGGCAAGGTGATCCGCGCGCCGGTCCCCATGCACGGCAAGCTCTCGACCATCCGCCACGCCGGCAAGGGCGTATTCAAGGGCCTGCCCGAGCGCTTCGAGGTGACGCGCTATCACTCGCTCATCGTCGAGCGCGCGAGCCTGCCAGCTTCTCTCGAGATCACCGCCGAGACCGCGGACGGGCTCATCATGGGCCTCCAGCACAAGACGCACCCGGTCCACGGCGTGCAGTTCCATCCCGAGAGCATCGCCTCCGAGCAGGGGCACGCGCTGCTCGCCAACTTCCTCGAGATCGCCGGCTTCTCGCCGCGCCGCCGCAACGCCCCCCGTCCCCGCGACGCCGCCTGAGATGGCCCGAGAAGAGGCCTCATGTCCGCGACGCTCCTGAAGCAGCTCATCGGCAAGGTCGCCGGCGGCCAAAGCCTCTCCGAAGGCGAAATCGGCGAGGCCCTCGACGCGATGGTCTCAGGCGCCGCGACGCCGGCGCAGATGGGCGCCTTCCTGATGGCGCTGCGCGTGCGCGGCGAGACGGTGGCCGAGATCACCGGCGCCGCGCGCTTCCTGCGCGCCAAGATGCGCCCCGTCACCGCGCCCGATGACGCGATCGACATCGTCGGCACCGGCGGCGACGGGCACGCGACCTTTAACGTCTCGACCTGCGCCGCCTTCGTCGCCGCGGGCGCCGGGCTCAACGTCGCCAAGCACGGCAATCGCTCGGTGTCGTCGCTGTCGGGAGCCTCCGACGTGCTCTCCGCGCTCGGCGTCAATCTCGACGTCCCGCCCGAAACGGCGGCGCGCGCCATCCGCGAGGCAGGCGTCGGCTTCCTGTGGGCGCCCCTCCATCACCCGGCGATCAAGGCCTTCGCGCCCGTGCGCGCCGAGCTCGGCATCCGAACGATCTTCAACCTGCTCGGACCGCTCTCGAACCCGGCCGGCGTCAAGCGGCAGGTCGTCGGCGTCTACGACCGCCGCCTCGTCGAGCCGATCGCGGAGGTGCTGCTCAATCTCGGCTCGGTGCACGCGCTCGTCGTCCACGGCCACGACGGGCTCGACGAGCTCACGACGACGGGGGCAACGACGGTCGCCGAGCTCAACGACCGGGACATTACCCTCTACGATGTGGTTCCCGAGGACGCGGGCCTATTACGCGCGAGCCTCGCCGATCTCAAGGGCGGCGACGCGGAGGCGAACGCGCGCGCGCTGCGCGAGGTCCTGGCCGGCAAGGCCGGCCCCTATCGCGATATTGTGCTGCTCAACGCGGCCGCGGCCTTGATCGTCGGCGGCAAGGCGGCAAGCCTGTCCGAGGGCGTCGAAAGGGCCGCGCGCGCAATCGACTCGGGCGCGGCTTCGCAGGCCCTCGAGCGCCTCATCGCCATTACGACCTCGCCCGAATAGGTCGTCCTAAGCGGCCTTGGCCGCCGCG
>CAVOUC010000014.1:0-324771 GCA_963699485.1 uncultured Alphaproteobacteria bacterium
ACCGCGACATCCACGATCAGTTCCTCGATCTTCTCGTCCGGCGCACCAGGAAGCTGCGCGTCGGGCCGCCGCTCGCGCCGGACACGCAGGTCGGCGCTCTCATCTCGCGCCCTCACATGGAGCGCGTGCTCTCCTACGTCGAGGCCGGCAAGGCCGAGGGGGCAAAGCTCGTCTACGGCGGCCAGCGGATGACGGAGGCGCCGCTCGACCGGGGCAACTTCATGGCGCCGGCGATATTCGCCGGCTGCAGGGACGAGATGAAGATCGTGCGCGAGGAGATCTTCGGCCCCGTCATGTCGGTGCTCACCTTCACGGACGAGGACGAGGTGGTCCGGCGCGCCAACGCGACGAGGTTCGGCCTCGCGGCCGAAGTCTTCACGCGCGATCTCGCGCGGGGGCACAGGATTGCGCACCGGCTCGAGGCCGGCATTTGCTGGATCAACAACTACAACGTCACGCCGATCGAGATGCCGTTCGGCGGCATGAAGGAATCTGGGCCTCGGCCACGAGAACGGGCAAGCCGCGATCGAGCACTACACCCAGTTGAAGAGCGTGTTCGTCGAGCTCGGTCCCGTGCAGTGCCCTTACGAATGAAAAAGACGCGCCGAATGCTCCGAACTCGTCGACCCAATTACCATCGTCAGCCCGCGCAGGAGGGGATGACGTCGAGAGAGGCACATTCTCGTCGCGCCGCCCCGGTCGGCGCGCGGCAAGGTCGGTAGGCCATGAAAGCGTTTCAAGACTACGATTACATCATTATCGGGGCCGGGTCGGCGGGATGCGTGCTGGCCAACCGCCTCACGGAGGACGATGGGGTCAAGGTGCTGACGCTCGAGGCCGGGCCGCAGGACTGGAGCATCTTCATCCATATGCCCTCGGCGTTCGCCTATCCGCTGGCCGGCACCAAGTACAACTGGCACTACGAGACGGAGCCCGAGCCGTTCATGGACCAGCGGCGCATGCATTGTCCGCGGGGCAGGGTGATCGGGGGATCGTCGTCGATCAACGGCATGGTCTACATTCGCGGCCACGCCTTCGACTACGATGCGTGGGCGAGGAAGCAGGGCCTCGCGAGCTGGTCCTATTCCCACTGCCTCCCCTACTTCAAGAAATCCGAGACCCGCCTCAAGGGCGGCGACACCTACCGGGGAGACTCCGGGCCGCTCTTCGTCACCACCGGCTCAAGCAAGAACCCCCTCTATCGCGCCTTCATCGAGGCGGGCCGCCAGGCCGGCTATCCCGTGACCGAGGACATGAACGGATACCAGCAGGAAGGCCTCGGCTGGATGGACATGACGACCTACAAGGGCCAGCGCTGGAGCGCGGCGCGCGCCCACCTGCGTCCCGCGCAGCAGCGCGGCAGCGTCGAGATCGAGACGCGTGCGCTCGTCACGCGCATTCTCTTCGATGGCCGCCGCGCGGTCGGCGTCGAGTACGTGAAGGGCAGAAGCGTCGCCACTGCGCGAGCATCACGAGAGGTAATCCTCAGTGGAGGCGCGATCAACTCGCCGCAGACACTCATGCTGTCGGGGATCGGCAACGCCGACGAGCTCAAGGCGCTCGGCATCCCCGTCGTCCAGCACCTTCCGGGCGTCGGCGAGAACCTGCAGGACCACATCGAGGCCTATGTCCAGTACGCCTGCAAGCAGCCGATCACGCTCTACGGCGCGACGAACCCGCTCGCCAAGCTGAAGATCGGCATCGAGTGGATCCTGACCGGCAAGGGGCTCGGCGCGACGAACCACTTCGAGTCCGGCGGCTTCATCCGCAGCGAAGCGGGCGTCCTCCACCCCGACCTGCAGTACCACTTCCTGCCGATGGCGGTGAGCTATGACGGGTCGTCGCCCGCCCATGGTCACGGCTATCAGGCGCACATCGGACCGATGCGCCCGACTAGTCGCGGCTTCGTCAAGCTCAAGTCTGCCGATCCCCGCGAGCACCCGCGCGTGCTCTTCAACTACATGCAGACCGAGCAGGATCGGCGCGAGATGCGCGCCGGCATCAAGCTCACGCGCGAGATCATGCACCAGAAGGCGTTCGATCCCTTCCGCGGCGACGAGCTCGCGCCGGGGCCGGCCGCCGAGAGCGACGCCGACATCGATGCCTTCGTCCGGGCGAAGGCGGAGAGCGCCTATCACCCCTCCTGCACTTGCCGCATGGGCATGGACGAGATGGCCGTCGTCGATGGCAGCGGGCGGGTGCACGGGGTCGAGGGGCTGCGCGTCGTCGATGCGTCTATCATGCCCGATGTCGTGAGCGGCAACTTGAACGTGCCGACGATCATGATGGCGGAAAAGCTAGCCGACGCCATTCGCGGCCGCGTGCCGCGCCCAGCCGAGGCGGCGCCCGTTTGGGTTCATCCAAACTACCAGACGCAACAGAGATAGCAGACACGGCATCTACATTGAGTGCAGCGCTTCAATGCAATTGAGCCCGCCGGTGCGTCGCGCCATATTCAGGAAACCGGCAGCAAGCTTCAGATTGAGCGAGTGGTAGCCATGCAGACCGAGCGGGACGAAGATCTTGAAGCCCGGGAATGGAACGAAGCCATCGCCTCGGTGATGGCGTTTGAAGGGAGCGTGCGCGCCGATGAGCTCCTGGGCGCGGCAGTTGACACCGCGCGCCGGCAGGGGGCGCGCCTGCCGTTTGCGGCCAACACGGCCTACATCAACACGATCCCCCCGCACAAGGAGCCGCCGCACCCTGGCGATCGCGAGATCGAGCACCGCCTCAGATCCGCGATCCGCTGGAACGCGCTCGCCATGGTGCTGCGCGCCAACAAAACCTCGACCGAGCTGGGCGGGCATATCGCGAGCTTCCAGTCGGCGGCGACCCTTTACGACACCGGCTACATGCACTTCTGGCACGCGCCCGCCACCGGGCACGGCGGCGACCTCGTCTTCGTCCAGGGCCATTCCTCCCCCGGCATCTATGCGCGCGCCTTCCTCGAGGGCCGCCTCACCGAGGAGCGGCTGCTGAGCTTCCGCCAGGAGGCGGATGGCAAGGGCCTCTCGTCCTATCCCCATCCCTGGCTGATGCCGGAGTTCTGGCAATTCCCGACCGTCTCGATGGGGCTCGGGCCGATCATGGGGATCTACCAGGCGCGCTTCCTCAAATACATCCACGACCGCGGGCTCGCCGACACGTCGAACCGCCACGTCTGGGTCTTCTGCGGCGACGGCGAGATGGACGAGCCGGAGAGCCTCGGCGCCATCTCGCTCGCCGGGCGCGAGAAGCTCGACAACCTGATCTTCGTCATCAACTGCAACCTGCAGCGCCTCGACGGGCCCGTGCGCGGCAACGGCAAGATCATCCAGGAGCTCGAGGGCAACTTCCGCGGCGCCGGCTGGAACGTCGTCAAGGTGATCTGGGGTTCGAACTGGGACGAGCTCTTGGCCCGCGACACGGCGGGGCGGCTGCGCCAGCTGATGGAGGAATGCAACGACGGCCAGTATCAGGACTTCAAGGCCAAGGATGGCGCCTACATCAGGAAGCACTTCTTCGGCCGTTATCCGGAGACGGCGGCGCTTGTCGCCGACTGGTCGGACGAGAGGATCTGGTCGCTGACGCGCGGCGGTCACGACCCACGCAAGGTCTACGCGGCCTATGCGGCGGCCGTGGCGCATGTCGAGCAGCCGACCGTCATCCTCGCCAAGACGGTCAAGGGCTACGGCATGGGGGCCGCGGGCGAAGGCCAGATGATCGCCCATCAGCAGAAGAAGATGGGCAAGGACCCTCTCAAACGCTTCCGCGACCGCTTCGGCATCGAGCTCTCCGACGACGAGCTCGACACGCTCCCGTTCATCAAGTTTGCCGAGGGGAGCCCCGAGCAGACCTACTTGAAGGCGCACCGCGCCGCGCTCGGCGGCTCCCTCCCGCAGCGGCGCACGAAGACCACCTACGAGCTCAAGGCCCCGCCGCTGTCGTTATTCGAAGCTCAGCTCAAGGGCTCGGAGGGGCGCGAGATCTCGACCACCATGGCGTTTGTGCAGCTCCTGACCAAGCTCATGCGCGACAAGGCGTTGGGCCGCCACGTCGTCCCCATCGTCCCCGACGAGAGCCGCACCTTCGGCATGGAGGGCATGTTCCGCACCTTTGGCATCTACAGCCAGGTGGGCCAGCTCTACCGGCCCGAGGATGCCGAGCAGCTCATGTACTACAAGGAGGACAAGAGCGGACAGATCCTCGAGGAGGGCATCAACGAGGCGGGCGCCATGGCCTCGTGGATTGCGGCGGCGACGTCGTACTCGTCCTCAAACGTGCCGATGATCCCGTTCTTCATCTACTACTCGATGTTCGGCTTCCAGCGCATCGGCGACCTCGCCTGGGCGGCGGGCGACATGCGCTCGCGCGGCTTCCTGATTGGCGGTACGTCGGGGCGCACGACCTTGAACGGCGAGGGGCTGCAGCACCAGGATGGCCACAGCCATATTCTCTCGTCGACGATCCCGAACTGCGTCTCCTACGATCCCGCCTTCGGCTACGAGCTCGCCGTCATCGTCCAGCACGGGCTCCGCCGCATGCTGGAGGCCCAGGACGACGTCTTCTATTACATCACGGCCTTGAACGAGAACTACGAGCACCCGCCGATGCCCGAGGGCGCGGAGGAGGGTATCGTCAAGGGCATGTACCTCCTTAAGGCGGCCGAGAAAGGCAAAGGACACAAGGTGCAACTCATGGGGTCGGGCGCCATCCTGCGCGAGGTAATCGCGGGCGCCGCGCTCTTGGAAAAGGATTTCGGCATCGCAGCCGACATCTGGAGCGTGACGAGCTTCACCGAGCTGCGCCGCGAAGCGCTCGCCGCCGAGCGCTGGAACATGCTGCACCCGGAGGAGCCCTCGCGCGTTCCCTACGTCACGCGCCTGCTAGGGGCGCGCGGCGACGGGCCGTTCGTCGCCTCGACGGACTACATGAAGGTCTTTGCCGGCCAGATCGCGCCCTTCGTGTCCGGCACCTATCGCGTCCTCGGCACCGACGGCTTCGGGCGCTCCGACTACCGGCGCAAGCTGCGGTCGCACTTCGAGGTCGACCGTCACTTCGTCGCGCTTGCGGCACTCAAAGCCCTCGCGGACGAGAACAAGATCCCGTCCAAGAAGGTCGCCGAGGCGATTGCCAAGTACGGCATCGACCCCGAGCGTCCAAACCCCGCCACGAGCTGAGGGAAGCCGCCCCGTCAACGCCTGGAGCTTCGAGAGCGATGTCCGTCATCGACGTCAAGGTCCCCGACATCGGCGACTTCAAGGACGTGCCCATCATCGAGGTGCACGTGAAGCCGGGCGATTCCGTCAAGCGCGACGATCCCCTGGTCACGCTCGAGAGCGACAAGGCGGCGATGGAGGTGCCGGCGCCGGAGGCCGGCAAGGTCGCCGAGATCTTGGTGAAGGTCGGCGACAAGGTGAGCGAGGGCTCGGCCATTCTGAAGATGTCACCCGCAAGCGGAGCGACCGAAGCAGGGCCCCCGCCTGTGTCTTCCGATCGAAAGTCCGAAGCGAAGGCGCCACCGCCCCCCGCATCGGCGCCCGCTCCCGCGGCGGAGAGGTCGGGGCCGCCGCCGCGCATTCCGCTCCCGCCGGCGTTGGACTTCGGCGGCGTGCATGCGAGCCCGTCGGTGCGCCGGCTCGCGCGCGAGCTCGACATCGACCTGACGCGGATCGTGGGGACGGGAGAGAAGGGCCGCATCACCAAGGACGACGTCAAGCGGGCTCTCGGCGGGGGAGCGGCACCGGCGGCCGCCGGCGCCGGCATTCCGCCCATCCCGGCCCAGGACTTCTCGAAGTTCGGCCCCGTCGAGATGAAGCCCCTCTCGCGGCTGCGGAAGCTCTCCGGCCCCCACCTGCACCGCGCATGGCTCAACATTCCCCACGTCACGCACACCGACGAAGCGGACATCACCGAGCTCGAGGGCTACCGCAAGACGCTCGACAGCGCCGCCAAGGAGAAGGGCTATCGGGTGACGATGCTGGCCTTCCTCATGAAGGCCTCGGTCGTCGCGCTGAAAGAGTTTCCCGAGTTCAACGCGTCCCTCTCACCCGAGAAGGATGCGCTCATCCTGAAGCGCTACTACCACCTGGGCGTTGCCGTCGACACGCCGGACGGTCTCGTCGTGCCCGTCATCCGCGACGTCGATCGCAAGGGCATCCTCGAGCTCAGCCAGGAGCTCGGCGCGATTTCGAAGCGCATGCGCGAGGGCCAGATCGCGCCCGCCGACATTCAGGGCGCGACGTTCTCGATCTCGAGCCTCGGCGGCATCGGCGGCACGAGCTTCACGCCGATCGTCAATGCGCCCGAGGTCGCCATTCTGGGCGTCGTGCGCGCGGCGATGCGCCCCATCTGGGACGGCAAAGAGTTCCGGCCGCGCCTCATGCTGCCGCTTTCCGTCTCCTACGACCACCGCGTGATCGACGGCGCGACGGCCGCCCGCTTCACCCGCCGCCTGGCCGACATTCTCGCCGATGTCCGCCAGCTCGTGCTCTGAGGCTGCTCGAAAGGATACCGCCCCATGAGCACGCTCGAGGTTCGCATTCCTGACATCGGGGACTTCAAGGACGTGCCCGTCATCGAGCTCCTGGTGAAGCCGGGCGATGCCGTGAAGCGCGAGGACCCGCTGCTCACGCTCGAGAGCGACAAGGCGACGATGGAGGTGCCGTCTCCGGAGAGCGGGACGGTCGAGACGCTCCACGTCAAGGTCGGCGACAAGGTGAGCGAAGGCAGCCTTGTCCTGGCGCTTGCGGTCGCCGAGGCGAAGCAGGAAGGGACGCCTCCTTCCCGCACGCCTCCTCTGCCCGCCGCCGGTGGCAAGACGGCCGCGGGACGCAAGGCCGATCTTTATGCCGATATTGTCGTGCTCGGCGCCGGGCCGGGCGGCTATACGGCCGCCTTCCGCGCCGCCGATCTCGGAAAGTCGGTCATTTTGATCGAGCGCTGGCCGGTGCTCGGCGGCGTCTGCCTCAACGTCGGGTGCATCCCGTCGAAGGCGCTGCTCCACGCCGCGAAGGTGATCGAGGAAGCCCGCGACTTCGCGGCCCACGGGATCGGATTCGCCGAGCCCGTGATCGATCTCGGCCAGCTCAAGGGCTGGAAGGACGGCGTGGTGAAGAAGCTCGTCGGCGGCCTCTCCGGCCTTGCCAAGCAGCGCAAGGTGACGGTCGCGACCGGCGTCGGCCGCTTTTCCGGCCCCCACGAGATCGAGGTCAAGGCGCCGGACGGGGGCGTGCAGCTCATCTCGTTCGATGCCGCGATCATCGCCGCCGGGTCCGAGCCCGTGACGCTGCCGTTCATCCCCAACGACGACCCGCGCGTCATCGACAGCACGGGCGCCCTCGACCTCGCCGACATCCCGAAGCGCCTCCTCGTCATCGGCGGAGGCATCATCGGCCTCGAGATGGCGACCGTCTATTACGCGCTCGGCTCGCAAGTGACGGTGGTCGAGCTCTTGGATCAGATCATCCCGGGCGCCGACCGCGATATCGTCGCCCCGCTCATGAAACGCATCGAGAAGCGCTACGAGAGCATCCATCTCAAGACCAAGGTGACGAAAGTCGACGCGACGAAGGCCGGGCTCGTCGCGCACTTCGAGGGCGGCGCGGCTCCGGCGAGCGATACCTTCGACAGGATACTGGTCGCGGTCGGGCGCAAGCCCAACGGCAAGCTCATCGCGGCGGAGGCCGTCGGCGTCGCCGTCGACGAGCAGGGCTTCATTCGCGTCGACCGGCAGATGCGCACCAATGTTGCGCATATCTTCGCCATCGGCGATGTCGTCGGCCAGCCGATGCTCGCCCACAAGGCGACGCACGAGGGAAAGGTCGCGGCCGAGGTCGCGGCGGGCCTCAAGAGCGCCTTCGACGCCCGCGTCATTCCCTCGGTCGCCTACACCGACCCCGAGGTCGCCTGGGCCGGCCCGACGGAAACCGAGCTCAAGGCGAGCGGCGCCGCCTACGGCAAGGGCGTCTTTCCATGGGCGGCGTCCGGGCGGTCGCTGTCGCTCGGCAGAGACGACGGGCTGACGAAGCTTCTGTTCGACGAGGAGAGCCACCGCCTGATCGGGGCCGGCATCGTCGGTCCCAATGCCGGCGACCTCATCGCGGAGGCGGCGCTCGCCATCGAGATGGGGGCCGACGCCGCCGACGTCGGCCATACGATCCACCCGCACCCGACGCTCTCGGAGACGATCGGCATGGCGGCGGAGGCCTTCGAAGGCACGCTGACCGATCTCTACATCCCGAAGAAGCGCTGACGGGTAGGATTGCTCCATGCTCCCGATGGAACAAGTGCGGGGCCTCGATCGTCACACTATCGAAGAAGCCCGCGCCGGACGCTCCGGCAAGCCGCGTAACCCAACGCCGAACCGATGAAGACGCCACTCGCGCCGCTTGTGCCCACCGTTGTCTTCGACCTCGACGGAACGCTCGTCGATACGGTCGCGGATATCGCCGTGGCGCTCGACTCCGTGCTTGCGCGCTATGGTTGCGGTGTGACGAGCGCCGGCGAAGCTGCGGCGATGATGGGCGACGGACTGAGCACCTTCTTCTGGCGCGCGCTCGTCGCCAAGCGCCTCAGCCTTCCGGCGGAGGAGGCCGCGAAGGCGCAACAGCGGTTCGTGGCCGCCTACAGGCGATCTCCCGTGCGCCAGTCGCAGCTCTATCCCGGCATAAGGGTGCTGCTCGAGGAGATCAGGGGAGCGGGCGCGCATACGGCGGTCTGCACGAACAAGATCGAAGAGATCGCGGTCGACATCCTCGAGCGGCTCGATATCGCCCGCCTGTTCGACGCCGTCGTCGGCCACCGCGGCGACCGGCCGATGAAGCCGGACCCTCGCGTTCTCCTCGAGACGATCGCCCTCGCCGGCGGAGACCGCGAGCGAGCGCTCATGGTCGGCGACACGGGCGCCGACAGCAGTGCGGCGATCGCCGCCCGGATTCCGGCGGTTCTCGTCTCCTACGGCTACAGCCCGGTCCATGTCCGCGCGCTGATCACGGACTTCCATGCCGACAGCGTCGAGGAGCTTCGCGACGTGATCATGCGGTTCCTGGCCGGCGCCGACCGTCCCGCCCGGCGCCAAGCGTTTCGCCGCGTCTGAGCAACGCTCTTTTCACGGCTGGCGAAAGCGGCTATCAGACCTGGCGCGCAAGGACCGGGTAAACGGCTCGCGTCGCGGAGCGGCCAAGCCTCTCATTTCCTTGCGCAAAGCGGGTGTAGCTCAATGGTAGAGCAGCAGCCTTCCAAGCTGAATACGAGGGTTCGATTCCCTTCACCCGCTCCAACTAAGGTCATCGGCAATATCTACAAGAACCCCGAATTTAATCCCTAACGTCTTTCAACCACTCCCGCACCGCTGCGATTTCGTCAAAGCGCCACGCCACTTTTCCGCGTCCTTGCTTTCCTGGTCTGCCCAGCCTCCCGCTCTGCATTAGCCCGACAAGCTCATTGTTGGAAACTCCAAGCTCCTTCAACACCCAGCCCGGCCGCACCGGCTCACAAGCCTTGAGCAGATCCAACGGCAATATTCCCTCCTCGTAAATGTCGGTCCGCTCGACTGCCCACTCATCGGCTAGGTACTGCTGGAACGCCACCGGGTCCATAACATCGACCTTGTCCATCTCCCCTCCATAGCAAAAGCCCCGCCGAAGCGGGGCCACCAGATTCGCCAGTGGAGGTCCAGCAAAAACTCACAACCGCCCACAGCGGAGATGCCGCGCGGGCTCTTCACGAATTGCTTATCTACATTCTTGCGCCGGACTGGAGCCGGCTGGAACCGGTGCGTCTCCAGATCGTGTACGCGCTTATGGCAGGGTACACCCCTGGGCCGAGAGGGTTGCCGCCTTCTCGGCCTTCTTTCATTCTCAGGTCGCGTAAATTATCTTTACGTCGGTTGGCGTGATGACCCCTACCGTGACGAGGTAGAGTACACATCACTTGAAGTGATGATTTTCTGATTTGGGGTGGCAAGTAAAGCTTGCCTTGACCCCCATCCAAACCAGCCTGCGCCCCTTGCACCTTCTTGACACCCCCACTATCTCTGGCGCCCTAAACTAGCCCCGCCCGCCGGCGCAGCGCATGGGCAAAGGGCGTAGAGCGTATCGAGTACAGGGTAGACCGACATGGCCAAGGCGAAATTCGAGCGCAACAAGCCGCACTGCAACGTAGGCACGATCGGCCACGTCGACCATGGGAAAACGACGTTGACGGCGGCGCTGACGAAGGTGTCGCACGACAAGGGCTGGACGTCGACGGCGATCTCCTACGACCAGGTGGCGAAAGCTTCCGAGAGCCAGGGCCGGCGCGACCCGACGAAGATCCTGACCATCGCGACCTCCCACGTCGAGTACGCGACGCCGAACCGGCACTATGCCCACGTCGACTGCCCGGGCCACGCCGACTACGTGAAGAACATGATCACGGGTGCGGCGCAGATGGACGGGGCGATCCTCGTCGTGTCCGCCGTCGACGGGCCGATGCCGCAGACGCGCGAGCACATTCTGTTGGCGCGCCAGGTCGGCGTTCCCTACATCGTCGTGTTCCTCAACAAGTGCGACGTGGTCGACGACGCCGAGCTTCTCGACCTCGTCGAGATGGAGGTGCGCGAGCTGCTGTCGAAGTACCAGTTCCCGGGCGACGACGTGCCGGTGATCCGCGGCGCCGCCATCAAGGCTTTGGCCGGGGAGAAGGGCCCGCTCGCGGATGAAGCCATCCTCAAGCTCTACGAGGCCCTCGACACGTATATTCCGCTGCCCGAGCGCCCGAAGGACCAGCCGTTCCTGATGCCGATCGAGGACGTGTTCTCGATCTCGGGCCGCGGCACCGTGGTCACGGGGCGGATCGAGCGCGGCATGATCAAGGTCGGCGAGGAAGTGGAGATCGTGGGCTTGAAGGACACGCAGAAGTCGGTCGTCACCGGCGTCGAGATGTTCCGCAAGCTCTTGGACGCGGGCGAGGCGGGCGACAACGTCGGCTGCTTGCTGCGCGGCATCGACAAGGACGCGGTCGAGCGCGGGCAGGTGCTGGCCAAGCCGGGCTCGGTCAAGCCGCACAAGAAGTTCAAGGCGGAGGCCTACATCCTGACCAAGGAGGAGGGCGGGCGCCACACGCCGTTCTTCACCAACTATCGTCCGCAGTTCTACTTCCGCACCACCGACGTGACGGGGGTGGTGACGCTGCCGCAGGGCACCGAGATGGTGATGCCGGGCGACAACGTGGCGATGGACGTCGAGCTCGTGTCGCCGATCGCCATGGAGGAGAAGGTGCGCTTCGCCATCCGCGAGGGCGGCCGCACCGTCGGCGCGGGCGTCGTGACCAAGATCGTCGAGTAGGGGCAATAGGCATTAGGCAATAGGCAATAGGGCGCGAAGTCCTCGTACTGAGCCATGCCCATTGCCTATTGCCAGATTGCCTATTGCCTGACGCGGAGCGAGCGATGATCGTCGTCACGACCAACGACCTGCCGGGCTATAGGATCGTACGCCATCTCGGCATGGTCCGCGGTCTCACCGTGCGCTCGCGCTCGATCGTCGGCAACCTCGGTGCCGCGATCCAGATCCTCTTCGGCGGCAACATTTCAGTCTACACCAAGCTCGCCGAGCAGACGCGCCAGGAAGCTTTCGATCTTCTGATCCAGCACGCCGAAGCGATGGGGGCGAACGCGGTCCTCGCCATGCGCTACGACGCCAACGAGATCGCCGCCGCCGTCACCGAGGTGCTCGCTTACGGGACCGCCGTCGTGGTCGAAAAAGCGTCTTGAGGCCGCGCCGCCACAGACAAGTGACAAACGAGCGAACATCGGCTAAGGATGCCGCCCCCGCGTGAGCTTTGCGCACATTTCTGTGCGCAACAGGGGTGTAGCTCAATTGGCAGAGCGTCGGTCTCCAAAACCGAAGGCTGGGGGTTCGAGACCCTCCACCCCTGCCAGAAGTTTGGAGCAGGTCCGGTGAGGGCGCCGGGATCGGCTTGGCAACGGCCTATCCCCAGAAAAAGAGGGGGTGCGTCGAAATGTCGCATGGCGCCCGGGAAGTCGCTTTGATGGCCAAGTTCAACCCGTTCGAATTCATCCAGGAGGTCCGCCAGGAGGTCAGCAAGGTCACTTGGCCCACGTGGAAAGAGGTGTGGATCACTACCCTCATGGTGCTGGTCATGGTGTCCCTGGCTTCCCTGTTCTTCCTCGTCGCCGACCAGGTGCTCGGCAGGCTTATCAAGCTGATCCTGAGGTTCGGGCAATAGACCGCTCGACCCGCGAAAGTGTGCAGAATCGAAGGGCCTTCACGGCAAGGCGCTGAGAAAGACGACTGAAGACATGGTTAAGCGCTGGTACATCGTTCACGCCTATACGAACTTCGAGCGCAAGGTGGCGGATGCCATCAAGGAGCGCGCGAAGGCAGCCGGCCTCGACAGCCAGTTCGGGGACGTGGTGGTGCCGACCGAGGAGATCGTCGAGGTCAAGCGCGGGCGCAAGGTGCAGGCCGAGCGCAAGTTCCTGCCCGGCTACGTATTGGTCAACATGGAGATGACGGACGCCGCTTTCGTCCTCATTAAGAACACACCGAAGGTGACAGGGTTCCTCGGTGCGGATAACAAGCCCATTCCCATCTCGGACGACGAGGCTGCGCGCATCCTGAATCAGGTGCGCGAGGGTGTGGAGCGGCCGAAGCCCTCCATCATCTACGAGGTGGGCGAGCAGGTGAAGGTTGTCGACGGGCCCTTCGCCTCATTCCAAGGCGAGGTGGAGGAAGTCGACGGGGAGAGGTCGCGGCTCAAGGTTGGGGTGTCGATTTTCGGCCGCAAGACGCCGGTCGAGCTCGAGTTCGGCCAAGTGGAGAAGGTGCCAGCCTAGTGATTTGAACACATCGATTTCGGCGCATGCGCCGATCAAGCCGCGAAGAAGCCGGAGATTTCGGCGCTTTCGCGGATTCGTGCGGGAGGGCCGTTCACTTGGGCCCGCTGACCGCTAACCCTGGGGAGCATGAGCTTCCCGCAAGCGTAAGGGGAAACTATGGCGAAGAAGATCGACGGCTACATAAATCTGCAGGTGCCGGCGGGGGCGGCCAATCCCTCCCCGCCGATCGGGCCCGCGCTCGGCCAGCGCGGCGTCAACATCATGGAGTTCTGCAAGACCTTCAACGCGAAGACCAAGGACATGGAGCAGGGGACGCCGATCCCGGTGAAGATCACCGTGTTCTCCGACCGCTCGTTCACCTTCGAGATGCGCACGCCGCCCGCGTCCTTCTTCCTGAAGAAGGCCGCCAAGATCACGTCGGGCTCGAAGACGCCGGGGCGCGACGTGGCGGGTGAGGTGACGATGGCGCAGGTGCGCGACATCGCCAAGCTCAAGATGAAGGACTTGAACACCGACAATCTCGATCAGGCGTGCCGCACGATCGCGGGCTCGGCCCGCTCGATGGGCCTCAAGGTGGTGGAGTAGCCCATGGCAAAGCCAACAGCATCGGCGGAAAAGAAGAACCTCGCGCCCGAGGTGCTCAAGGCGGTGCGTAGTGCCGGCGGCAAGCGCAATGCCGCGGTCCGCCAGGGCTTGGACCGGGCCAAGGCCTATCCGATCGACGAGGCGGTGAAGCTCGTCAAGGCGCGGGCCAAGGCCAAGTTCGACGAGACGGTCGAGGTCGCCATGAACCTCGGCGTCGATCCCAAGCACGCCGACCAGATGGTGCGCGGCGTGTGCAATCTGCCGAACGGCTCGGGGCGCACCTCGCGCGTCGCGGTGTTCGCGCGCGGGCCCAAGGCCGAGGAGGCAAAGGCCGCCGGGGCCGACATTGTCGGGGCCGAGGATCTTGTCGAAACCGTGTCGAAGGGCCAAATTAGCTTCGATCGGTGCATCGCAACTCCGGACATGATGGGTCTCGTCGGCCGCTTGGGCAAGGTTCTCGGCCCCCGCGGCCTCATGCCCAATCCGCGCGTCGGCACGGTGACGATGGATGTCGCTTCCGCCGTCAAGGGCGCCAAGGGCGGCTCCGTCGAGTTCCGCGTCGAGAAGGCCGGCATCGTTCACGCGGGCGTCGGCAAGGCGAGCTTCACCGAGAAGGCGCTGGTCGAGAATATCAAGGCGTTCGTCGAGGCGGTGGCCAAAGCCAAGCCGGCGGGCTCCAAGGGGACGTACATCAAGAAGGTGTCGGTGAGCTCGACCATGGGACCTGGCGTCAAGATCGACGCCGGCTCGGTGATCGCGGCTCAGCCGCAGAGCTGAGGAAATTACCCCTCTCCCCGCTCGCGGGGAGAGGGGAAGACCGCAGCGGACCGCTCAAGCGGTTCGCTGTGGACCTGTCCGAGATTGCGGGTGCCCGGTGGATCTGATCCGCCAGGCGTAAACCTCGAAGGAGGGCCTGCATGAGACGGGAGACGAAACGGCTCACGCGCAAGCAGGGGCCGGTTTGAACCTTCTGGGTCGGCACCGTGCCGCACACCCGTGCGCGCGGTCGGGACAGGACAAGCGTCGCCGGAGCGGGGATTTCCCGTGATGGCGGCAAGGTGCAACCCGCGGGGGGCCTTAAGGCGCCCCGTAAACGGAGTGACGAGGTGGAAAGAGCCGCAAAAAAGGCGCTCGTGACGTCGCTTCACGGCGTGTTCAAGGACACGGGCGTGATCGTCGTCGCCCACAACACCGGCATGGTGGCCGCCCAGTCGGCGGAATTCCGCAAGCGCGTCAAAGAAGCGGGCGGAACCGTCAAGGTGGCCAAGAACAAGCTGGTGCGTCTCGCGCTCGGGAACACGGCTTCGGCCGGCATCGCCGATCTTCTGAAAGGGCCGACCATCCTGGCCTATTCGAAGGATCCGATTGCCGCCGCCAAGGTCGCCGTCAAGTACGCCAAGGAGAACGACAAGCTCGTGATCCTCGGCGGCGCGATGGGGACCTCCGTTCTCGACGCGAACGCGGTCAAGGCGCTCGCCGACCTGCCGTCTCTGGACGAGCTCAGGGCCAAGCTCATCGGCCTCCTCAACGCGCCGGCGACGAAGATCGCCCGCACGGTGAAGGAGCCGGGAGCCAAGCTCGCGCGCGTCATCCAGGCGAAGGCGTCGAAGGGCGAGGCCGCTTGACGGGCACACGCGAAACTCGGCGCGGCCTTCGAGGCCGCGCACATCGACAAAGGTTCAAACCGGAAGGAAGTAAGTCATGACTGATTTGACGAAGATCGTCGACGATCTCTCCAAGCTCACCGTCCTCGAGGCGGCCGAGCTCGCCAAGATGCTCGAGGAGAAGTGGGGCGTGTCCGCGGCCGCGGCGGCGCCGATGATGATGATGCCGGGTGCAGGCGCCGCTGCCGCTCCCGTCGAGGAGCAGACCGAGTTCACCGTCATCCTCAAGTCCGGCGGCGAAAAGAAGATCAACGTGATCAAGGAAGTGCGGGCGATCACGGGCCTCGGTCTCAAGGAGGCCAAGGATCTGGTCGAGGCCGGCGGCAAGACGGTCAAGGAAGGCGTGTCGAAGGACGAGGCTGCAAAGCTCAGGAAGCAGCTCGAGGACCAGGGTGCGGTCGTCGAGGTGAAGTGAGGCAGTGGGCAATAGGCAGTAGGCAATTGGCAATAGGACGGGGTGCTCCAGACCCCATTGCCTGATTGCCCCATTGCCTACTGCCGGCCGGCAGGCGGGCGTCGAAACCGTTCTCCGGAGGGTCCCCAGGGGGTTCTGCAACTCCCGAAGGGACCCTCCGGCGAGCCGTTTCAAGGCGAGACGAGGAAGACGGGACTAAAGCGCGGGGAATTGGCGGTCCTCGCGGAGCGAGACGGACAGCGCGGGCTGCGTCACCCCGCGCGTCAACGCGGGTGAATTGAGGAGCGGACATGGGCGAGACGAACTACGGCCGCAAGCGTATTCGCAAGAAGTTCGGGTCGATCCGCGAGGTCGCGGAGATGCCGAACCTGATCGAGGTGCAGAAGAGCTCCTACGACGACTTCCTGATGGTCAAGGAGCCCCCCGGCGGGCGTCCCGACGATCACGGGCTGCAGGCGGTATTCAAGTCGGTGTTCCCGATCTCGGACTTTTCGGGCCGCGCGACGCTCGAGTTCGTGCGCTACGAGTTCGAGGGGCCGAAGTACGACGTCGACGAGTGCATGCAGCGCGACATGACCTACTCGGCGCCGCTCAAGGTCAAGCTGCGTCTCATCGTGTTCGACGTCAACGAGGAGACCGGCTCGAAGTCGATCAAGGACGTGAAGGAGCAGGACGTCTACATGGGCGACATGCCGCTCATGACGTCGAACGGCACGTTCGTGATCAACGGCACCGAGCGCGTCATCGTCTCGCAGATGCACCGCTCGCCTGGCGTCTTCTTCGATCACGACCGCGGCCGCACGCATGCCTCGGGCAAGCTCCTTTTCGCCGCCCGCATCATCCCCTACCGCGGCTCGTGGCTCGACTTCGAGTTCGACGCCAAGGACATCGTCTATGTGCGCATCGACCGGCGCCGCAAGCTGCCGGTGACGACGCTGCTCTACGCGCTCGGCCTCGACGACGAGGAGATCCTGTCGACCTTCTACAAGCAGATTTCCATCAAGGAATCGAAGCGCGGCTGGAAGATGCCGTTCCTGGCCGAGAAGATTCGCGGCATGTCTCCGCTCGCCGACCTCATGGACGCGAGGAGCGGCGAGGTCGTGGCGAAGGCGGGCGAGAAGATCACCGCCCGCAAGGCGCGCGAGCTCGCGGAAGGCGGCCTGAAGGAGGTGCTGGTCTCCTCGGACGACCTCGCCGGGCGCTACATCGCCGAGGACATCGTCAACCTCGAGACGGGCCAGATCTATGCCGAGGCCGGGACCGAGCTCGACGCCAAGCTCCTGGCCGAGCTCAAGGACCAGAAGGTCAAGGAGTTCCACATCCTCGACATCGATCACGTCAACATCGGTCCGTTCATCAGGAACACGCTCGCCATCGACAAGAACTCGAACGGCGAGGAAGCGCTGATGGACATCTACCGGGTCATGCGGCCCGGCGAGCCGCCGACCATCGAGGCGGCGACCAACCTGTTCCACTCGCTGTTCTTCGACAGCGAGCGCTACGACCTCTCGGCCGTCGGCCGCGTCAAGATGAACATGCGTCTCGAGCTCGATGCCCCCGACACCATGCGCGTGCTGCGCAAGGAGGACATTCTCTCGGTCATCAAGACGCTTGTCGACTTGCGCGACGGCAAGGGCGAGATCGACGACATCGACCATCTCGGCAACCGGCGCGTGCGCTCGGTCGGCGAGCTGATGGAGAACCAGTACCGCGTCGGTCTCCTGCGCATGGAGCGCGCCATCAAGGAGCGCATGAGCTCGGTCGAGATCGACACCGTGATGCCGCAGGACCTGATCAACGCCAAGCCGGCGGCGGCGGCGGTGCGCGAGTTCTTCGGCTCCTCGCAGCTCTCGCAGTTCATGGACCAGACCAACCCCCTGTCCGAGATCACGCACAAGCGGCGTCTCTCGGCGCTGGGTCCTGGCGGCCTGACGCGCGAGCGCGCCGGCTTCGAGGTGCGCGACGTGCACCCGACGCACTACGGCCGCATCTGCCCGATCGAGACGCCGGAAGGCCCCAACATCGGCCTCATCAACTCGCTCGCGACGTTCGCGCGCGTCAACAAGTACGGCTTCATCGAGAGCCCGTATCGCAAGGTGAAGGACAGCAAGGTGACGGACCAGGTGGTCTATCTCTCCGCCATGGAGGAGATGCGCCATCACGTCGCCCAGGCCAACGCCGGCATCGATCCCAAGGGCAAGCTCACCGAGGATCTCGTCACCGTGCGCTACCAGGGCGACGTGATGCTCGTCTCCGCCGATAAGGTCGACTACATCGACGTGTCGCCGAAGCAGCTTGTCTCGGTTGCCGCGGCCTTGATCCCGTTCCTCGAGAACGACGACGCCAACCGGGCGCTCATGGGCTCGAACATGCAGCGCCAGGCGGTGCCGCTGATCAAGGCGGAGGCGCCGCTCGTCGGCACCGGCATGGAGGAGGTCGTCGCGCGCGATTCGGGCGCGGCAATCGCCGCCCGCCGGCCCGGTATCGTCGACCAGGTCGACGCGACGCGCATCGTCGTGCGCGCCACCGAGGAGACGGATGCCTCGAAGCCGGGGGTCGACATCTACCGGCTGCGCAAGTTCCAGCGCTCGAACCAGAACACCTGCATCAACCAGCGGCCGCTGATCAACGTCGGCGACCGCGTGGAGGCGGGCGACATCATCGCCGACGGCCCCTCGACGGACCTCGGCGACCTGGCGCTCGGCAAGAACGTGCTCGTCGCGTTCATGCCGTGGATGGGCTACAACTTCGAGGATAGCATCCTGCTCTCCGAGCGCGTGGTGTTCGACGACATCTTCACCTCGATCCACATCGAGGAATTCGAGGTGATGGCGCGCGACACCAAGCTCGGGCCCGAGGAGATCACCCGCGATATCCCGAACGTCTCGGAAGAGGCTCTGAAGAACCTAGACGAGGCTGGCATCGTCTATATCGGCGCGGAGGTGAATCCCGGCGACATCCTGGTCGGCAAGATCACGCCCAAGGGCGAGAGCCCGATGACGCCGGAGGAGAAGCTGCTTGCGCGCCATCTTCGGCGAGAAGGCCTCCGACGTGCGCGATACCTCGCTCCGGCTTCCTCCGGGCGTCACCGGCACGGTCGTCGAGGTGCGCGTCTTCAATCGCCACGGCGTCGAGAAGGACGAGCGCGCGATGGCGATCGAGCGCGAGGAGATCGAGCGTCTCGCCAAGGACCGCGACGACGAGCTGCAGATCCTCGACCGCAACGTCTACGCGCGCTTGAAGGACACGCTCCTCGGCAAGGAGGTCTCCAAGGGGCCGAAGGGCGCCCGCAAGGGGACCAACATCGACGAGGCAGTGCTCGCCGACATCCCGCGCAGCCAGTGGTGGGAGATCGGCCTCAAGGAGGAGAAGGCGCAGGCCGAGGTCGAGGCCATCAACAAGCAGTACGAGGAGGCCAAGAAGAGCCTCGAGCGCCGCTTCGTCGACAAGGTCGACAAGCTGCAGCGCGGCGACGAGCTGCCGCCCGGCGTCATGAAGATGGTCAAGGTCTTCGTCGCCGTGAAGCGCAAGATCCAGCCGGGCGACAAGATGGCCGGCCGGCACGGCAACAAGGGCGTCGTGTCGATGATCGTCCCCGTCGAGGACATGCCGTTCCTCGACGACGGCACCCACGTCGACGTGGTGCTGAACCCGCTCGGCGTGCCGAGCCGCATGAACGTCGGCCAGATCCTCGAGACGCACCTCGGCTGGGCCTGCCGCGGGCTCGGCCGCATCATCGACGAAGCGCTCCAGCAGTTCCACGCGAGCGGCGAGGCCAAGGCGCTCAAGGAGCAGATGCAGAAGATCTACGGCAAGGACGAGATCAAATCCAACATGAAGGACGCCGATCTCGTCGCCGTCGCCGATCAGCTCAAGGGCGGCGTGCCGGTCGCGACGCCGGTGTTCGACGGGGCGCGCGAAGCCGACATCGTGCAGATGCTCGAGGCCGCAGGCTTCGACAGCTCGGGCCAGGTGACGCTCCACGACGGGCGCACGGGCGAGGTGTTCGATCGCAAGGTGACCGTCGGCTACAAGTACCTCTTGAAGCTGCACCACCTCGTCGACGACAAGATCCACGCCCGCTCGATCGGCCCCTACAGCCTCGTCACCCAGCAGCCGCTCGGCGGCAAGGCGCAGTTCGGCGGCCAGCGCTTCGGCGAAATGGAGGTGTGGGCGCTCGAGGCGTATGGCGCCGCCTACACGCTTCAGGAGATGCTGACGGTGAAGTCGGACGACGTCGCCGGGCGCACCAAGGTGTACGAGGCGATCGTCAGAGGCGACGACACGTTCGAAGCCGGCGTGCCCGAGAGCTTCAACGTGCTCGTCAAGGAGATGCGGGCGCTCGGCCTGAACGTCGAGCTCGTCAACACCGACGTGCCCGCCATCGAGCAGGAGCCGGAGGTCGCGCCCGAGCGGCCGCGCCTGCCGCCGGCCGCTGCCGAGTAATGCTACTTCCCCCTCTCCCCGCGCGGGGAGAGGGGACGACAAAACTGAAATTTGGGACGCTGCCCCCGTCCCGTGGAGAGAGCGAATGAACGAGATCACGAACATCTTCAAGACCCAGGCGCCCGCGCCGACGTTCGACCAGATCAAGATCTCGATCGCGAGTCCGGACGACATTCACTCGTGGTCGTTCGGCGAGATCAAGAAGCCCGAGACCATCAACTACCGCACGTTCAAGCCCGAGCGCGACGGCCTCTTCTGCGCGCGCATCTTCGGGCCGATCAAGGACTACGAGTGCCTGTGCGGCAAGTACAAGCGGATGAAGTACAAGGGCCTCATCTGCGAGAAGTGCGGCGTCGAGGTGACGCTCGCCAAGGTGCGCCGCGAGCGAATGGGCCATATCGAGCTCGCGGCTCCCGTCGCCCACATCTGGTTTCTGAAGTCGCTGCCCTCGCGCATCGGCCTCCTGCTCGACATGAGCTTGAAGGACCTCGAGCGCGTGCTCTACTTCGAGAACTACATCGTCACCGAGCCCGGCATCTCGCCCTTCAAGGAGAAGCAGCTCCTCTCCGAGGACGAGTACAACCGCGCGCTCGAGGAGCACGGGCCGGACAGCTTCACCGCCGGCATCGGCGCCGAGGCGATCCGCGAGCTTCTGATCGCCATGGATCTGCCGAAGATCCGCGACGAGCTGCGCCAGGAGATCGCCGAGGCGACGACGGACTTGAAGCCGAAGAAGCTCGGCAAGCGCCTGAAGGTGATCGAGAGCTTCATCGAGAGCGGCAACAAGCCCGAGTGGATGATCCTGACGGTCGTTCCGGTCATCCCGCCCGAGCTGCGCCCGCTCGTCCCCCTCGACGGCGGCCGCTTCGCCACGTCCGACTTGAACGATCTCTACCGGCGCGTCATCAACCGCAACAACCGCCTGAAGCGGCTCATGGAGCTGCGCGCGCCCGACATCATCATCCGCAACGAGAAGCGGATGCTGCAGGAGTCGGTCGACGCGCTGTTCGACAACGGCCGGCGCGGGCGCGTCATCACCGGGGCGAACAAGCGGCCGTTGAAGTCGCTCGCCGACATGCTGAAGGGCAAGCAGGGCCGCTTCCGCCAGAACCTCTTGGGCAAGCGCGTCGACTACTCGGGGCGCTCGGTCATCGTCGTCGGGCCCGAGCTCAAGCTGCATCAGTGCGGGCTGCCGAAGAAGATGGCGCTCGAGCTGTTCAAGCCGTTCATCTACGCGCGGCTGCAGACGCTCGGGCAGGCGGCCACCGTCAAGCAGGCCAAGAAGCTCGTCGAGAAGGAGAAGCCCGAGGTCTGGGACGTGCTCGACGAGGTCATTCGCGAGCACCCGGTTCTCTTGAACCGCGCGCCGACCCTGCACCGCCTCGGCATCCAGGCGTTCGAGCCGCAGCTGATCGAGGGCAAGGCGATCCAGCTTCACCCGCTCGTCTGCGCCGCCTTCAACGCCGACTTCGACGGCGACCAGATGGCCGTGCACGTGCCCCTTTCGCTGGAAGCCCAGCTGGAGGCCCGCGTGCTCATGATGTCGACCAACAACATCCTGCATCCCGCGAACGGCTCGCCCATCATCGTGCCGTCCCAGGACATCGTCTTGGGGCTCTACTACCTGTCGATCATGCGTGAGAAGGAGCCCGGCGAGGGCATGGCTGTCGGCTCGGTCGCCGAGGTGCGCCATGCACTCGAGGCGGGCGCGGTGACGCTCCATGCCAAGATCAGGGGCCGATTCCGCGCCACGGGCCCGGACGGCGAGGAGGTCGTGGAGATCCACGAAACCACGCCCGGGCGCATGATCCTTGGCGAGGTGCTGCCGCAGGCGGCCGGGCGTCAAATTCGCGCTCGTCAACCAGCTGCTGACGAAGAAGGCGATCTCGGGAATGATCGATGCCGTCTACCGCAACTGCGGTCAGAAGGAGACGGTGATCTTCTGCGACCGCATCATGGCGCTCGGCTTCCACCACGCCTTCAAGGCCGGCATCTCGTTCGGCAAGGACGACATGCTGATCCCCGAATTCGAAGACCAAGATCGTCAGTCAGACGACCGACATGGTGCGCGAGTTCGAGCAGCAGTACAACGACGGCCTCATCACCCAGCTCGAGAAGTACAACAAGGTGGTCGACGCCTGGTCGAAGTGCACCGACCAGATCGCCAAGGAGATGATGGACCGCATCTCCGCGGTGCAGAGAGAGAAGAGCGGACGCGAGAAGCCGGTCAACTCGATCTACATGATGAGCCACTCGGGCGCCCGCGGCTCGCCCGCGCAGATGAAGCAGCTCGCCGGCATGCGCGGCCTCATGACCAAGCCGTCGGGCGAGATCATCGAGACGCCGATCATCTCCAACTTCAAGGAGGGGCTGTCGGTGCTCGAGTACTTCAACTCGACGCACGGCGCGCGCAAGGGCCTCGCCGACACGGCGCTGAAGACCGCCAACTCGGGCTATCTGACGCGCCGCCTCGTCGACGTGGCGCAGGACGCGATCATCTCCGAGGAGGATTGCGGGACCGATGGCGGCATCAACGTGCAGGCGGTCGTCGACGCGGGCCAGGTGATCGTCTCGCTCGCCGCGCGCGTGCTGGGCCGCACCGCGGCCGAGGACGTGGTCGAGCCCGGCACCAAGGGCCGGCACGCCAACGTCATCGTCAAGGCAGGGGAGCTCATCGAGGAGCGTCACGCCGAGGCGCTGGAGAAGGCGCAGGTCCAGGAGGTGCGCATCCGCTCGGTCTTGACCTGCGAGACCGAAACGGGCGTCTGCGCAAAGTGTTATGGTCGCGATCTCGCGCGCGGAACGCCGGTCAACATCGGCGAGGCCGTGGGCGTCATCGCCGCCCAGTCGATCGGCGAGCCGGGCACCCAGCTCACGATGCGGACATTCCACATCGGCGGCACGGCCAACGTCGTCGATCAGTCGTTCATCGAGAGCAACTTCAACGGCAAGGTGAAGCTCAAGAACCGCGCCATCGTCAAGGACAGCCAGGGCCGACGTCGTCGCCATGACCCGCACGATGTCGATCGTCATCGTCGACCAGTCGGGCAAGGAGCTTGCGACCCACAAGGTCCCGTACGGCGCCCGTCTCCACGTCGACGAGGGCGACGAGGTGAAGCGCGGCACCAGGCTCGCACAGTGGGACCCCTACACCCGTCCGATCCTGACCGAGGTCGGCGGCAAGGTGGATCTTCAGGATCTGATCGACGGCGTTTCGGTGCGCGAGCAGACGGACGAGGTCAAGGGCACCACCAACCGCGTCATCGTCGATTGGCGGGCCAACCCTCGCGGCGCCGACTTGAAGCCCGCAATCGACATCAAGGACGCAAGGGAAAGCCCATGCGCGTGCAGCGCGGCGGCGATGCCCGCTATCTCCTGTCGATGGACGCCATTCTTTCGGTCGAGCCGGGCCAGGAGGTAAAGGCCGGCGACGTGCTCGCGCGCATTCCGCTCGCGACGGCGAAGTCGGGCGACATCACGGGCGGTCTGCCGCGCGTCGCGGAGCTGTTCGAGGCGCGCCGGCCGAAGGACCATGCGATCATCGCGGAGATGTCGGGCACGGTCGAGTTCGGCAAGGACTACAAGAACAAGCAGCGCGTCACGATCAAGCCGGACGAGGACGGCGTCGAGCCGGTCGAATACCTGATCGCGCGCGGCAAGAACCTCGCCGTCCAGCACGGCGACCACGTGGAGCGCGGCGACTTCGTCTACGACGGCAATCCCGCGCCCCACGACATCCTTGCCATCAAGGGCGTCGAGGAGCTCGCCAACTATCTCATCAACGAGATCCAGGACGTCTACCGGCTGCAGGGCGTGACCATCAACGACAAGCACATCGAGGTCATCGTTCGCCAAATGCTGCAGAAGGTCGAGGTCACCGATCCCGGCGAGACCGACCTCATCAAGGGCGAGCAGCTCGACCGCATCGAGCTCGAGGAGACGAACGCCAAGGCGGAGAAGGCCGGCAAGCGGCCGGCGGCCGCGAGCCCGGTGCTGCTCGGCATCACGAAGGCCTCGCTGCAGACGCGCTCGTTCATCTCCGCGGCCTCGTTCCAGGAGACGACGCGCGTGCTGACGGACGCCGCCGTCATCGGCAAGTCGGACACGCTCGAGGGCTTGAAGGAGAACGTCATCGTCGGCCGCCTGATCCCGGCCGGCACCGGCGGCATGCTCCGGCGCCTGCGCAAGATTGCCGCCAAGCGCGACGAGCTGATCGACAAGGAGAAGGCGAAGGTCGACGCCGAGAAGGCTCTGGCGGCGCCCGATATGGAGGGGGCTGTCCCGGTGCGCCGCCGCCGCCGCGCCGCCGAGTAGACGCTCTTCAACCTGCTTCACTCAAGGAAAAGGGGCCGCCGATTGCGCGGCCCCTTTTCGCGTCTAATTGGCCGCGCGGCGGGCGGGCGTCGATGACAATATTTCGCTCGGGAGAAGAGCGGGTGTTGACCACAATTTTGCAAATGGATATACGTTCGCCACTCTCACGGTAGGCGGTAGGCCTCTCCGCGCGTTCGCGCGCCATTCCGGCCTAGACGCTACCGTCCCAAAGCAGAGGACATTTTCGGACCATGATCGTCGGTTCGCAAGGGCGGACCGGAGGATCCTCTGGTTTTTACGTGCCAGGCTTCCGGCTTGCGGAAGCTCGGCAGGTTCGGCTTGGCGCACACTCGTGTTCGGGCGGCGCCGGGAGATAGGGCCAACAGCAGGTCGCAAGACCAGGGTCGCAAGGACTAGGGCGCATGCCGACTATTCAGCAGTTGATCCGGAAACCCCGGGTCCCGAAGATCTACCGCGAGAAGTCGCGCCACATGGAGTCCTGCCCCCAGAAGCGCGGCGTGTGCACGCGCGTCTACACGACGACGCCCAAGAAGCCGAACTCGGCCTTGCGCAAGGTCGCCAAGATCCGCCTCACCAACGGCTTCGAGGTGATCGGCTACATCCCGGGCGAGGGCCACAATCTGCAGGAGCACTCGGTGGTGCTGATCCGCGGCGGCCGCGTCAAGGATCTGCCGGGCGTGCGCTACCACATCATCCGCGGCGTGCTCGACACCCAGGGTGTGGCGAACCGCAAGCAGCGCCGGTCGAAGTACGGAGCAAAGCGCCCGAAGTAGTCGGACGCTTTGCGGAGTATCCCGGACGCGCGCAGCGCGATCCGGGATCACGTCGAACTAGGTGGCTCGTCCCTTCGGGCGGCCACGAGGAAGTGAGAAACAGGAAGACGCCATGTCGCGTCGTCACAGTGCCGAAAAGCGGGAGGTCGATCCCGATCCTAAGTACTCCGATCTCGTGATCACCAAGTTCATGAGCGCGGTGATGAAGGAAGGCAAGAAGTCGGTCGCCGAGCGCATCGTCTACGGCGCGCTCGAGCGCATGGAGACCAAGGGCAAGTCGGACCCGGTGGCGATGTTCCATCAGGCGCTGGAGAACGTGATGCCGGCCGTCGAGGTCCGCTCGCGGCGCGTCGGCGGGGCGACCTATCAGGTGCCGGTCGAGGTTCGCCCCGAGCGCCGTCAAGCGCTCGCCATCCGCTGGATCATCACCGCGGCGCGCGCGAGGAACGAGAATACGATGGTCGATCGGCTCTCGGCCGAGCTTCTGGACGCGGCCAACAATCGCGGCACGGCGGTCAAGAAGCGCGAGGACACGCACAAGATGGCGGACGCCAATCGCGCGTTCTCGCACTATCGCTGGTAGACGAGGAACTCTGAGGCACCCATGCCGCGCCAATTCGCCATCGAGGACTACCGCAATTTCGGCATCATGGCCCACATCGATGCCGGGAAGACGACGACGACCGAGCGGATCCTCTATTACACCGGCAAGTCCTACAAGATCGGCGAGGTGCACGACGGCGCCGCGACGATGGACTTCATGGAGCAGGAGGCCGAGCGCGGCATCACCATCACGTCCGCCGCCACCACCTGTTTCTGGCCCGGCCGCGACGGCAGGAAGCGGCGCCTCAACATCATCGACACGCCCGGCCACGTCGACTTCACGATCGAGGTCGAGCGCAGCCTGCGCGTGCTCGACGGCGCCGTGTGCGTGCTCGATTCCAACCAGGGCGTCGAGCCGCAGACCGAGACCGTCTGGCGCCAGGGCGACAAGTACAGCGTGCCGCGCATCATCTTCTCCAACAAGATGGATAAGACCGGCGCCGACTTCTACATGTGCCTCGACGACATCAAGACGAAGCTCGGCGCGCGCGCGGTGCCCCTCCAGCTGCCGATCGGCGCCGAGGCGGACTTCAAGGGCGTCGTCGATCTCATCCGCATGAAGTCGATCGTCTGGGACGGCGACACCAAGGACGCCAAGATGATCGAGGGGGAGATCCCCGCCGATCTCAAGGACAAGGCTCAAGAGTTCCGCGCCGCCATGATCGAGGCGGCCGTCGATATGGACGATGCGGCCATGGAAGCCTACCTCGAGGGCAAGGAGCCCGACGAGGCGACGCTCAGAAAGCTCATCCGCAAGGCGACCGTCACCCGCGCTTTCTATCCGATGATGTGCGGCTCCGCCTTCAAGAACAAGGGCGTGCAGCCGCTGCTCGATGCAGTCGTCGATTTCCTTCCCTGCCCATTGGACCGCGAAGCCTATAGGGGCATCGATCCCAAGACCGGCGGCGAGTCGATCCGCAGGCCGTCGGACGATGATCCGCTGGCCATGATCGCATTCAAGATCATGAGCTTCGAGCACGTCGGCTCGATCACCTTCTGCCGCATCTACTCGGGCAAGCTCGAGCAGGGCATGGCGCTCTTGAACTCGACGCGCGACAAGAAGGAGCGTGCGGGGCGCATGTACCTCATGCATGCCGCCGACCGCGAGGAGATCAAGGAAGCCTATGCCGGCGACATCGTCGCGCTCCAGGGCCTGAAGGACACGCGCACCGGCGAGACGCTTTGCGATCCGAATAAGCCCGTCATTCTCGAGAAGATGGAGTTCCCGAACCCCGTCATCGAGATGAAGGTCGAGCCCAAGACCAAGGCCGACCAGGAGAAGATGTCGATCGCGCTGTCGACGCTCGCGCTCGAGGACCCCTCGTTCCGCGTCTCCGTCGACCAGGAGAGCGGCGAGACCATCCTCAAGGGCATGGGCGAACTTCACCTCGACATCAAGGTCGACATCCTGAAGCGGACCTATGGCGTCGAGGCCAACGTCGGCGCGCCGCAAGTGGCCTATCGCGAGACGCTCGCGCGCCCGACCGACATCGACTACACGCACAAGAAGCAGACCGGCGGCACCGGTCAGTTCGCACGCGTCAAGATCAAGCTCGAGCCGAACGAGATCGGCAAGGGCAACGTGTTCGAGAGCAAGATCATCGGTGGCGCGATCCCGAAGGAATACATTCCCGGCGTCGAGAAGGGCGTCAAGTCGGTGTGGGACAACGGCGTGCTCATCGGCTTCCCGATGGTCGACATGAAGGTGACGCTCTACGACGGCGCCTTCCACGAGGTCGACAGCTCGGCGATCGCCTTCGAGATCGCCGCGCGTCAGGCCATGAAGGAAGGGTGCGACAAGGGCGGAGTGAAGCTCCTGGAGCCGATCATGGACGTCGAGGTGGTGACGCCCGGCGATTTCGTCGGCGGCGTCATCGGCGACATCAACTCGCGGCGCGGGCAGATCCGCACCCAGGAGATGCGCGGCAACGCGACCGTGGTTCGCGCCTACGTGCCGCTCGCCAACATGTTCGGCTACGTGAGCCAGCTGCGGTCGATGAGCACGGGGCGCGCCTCCTACACCATGCAGTTCGCCCACTACGCGGAGGTGCCGCGCAACGTGGCCGAGGAGGTCAAGGCCAAGTACGCCTGAAGGTGAGGGCGGAGTCCCGGCGCAAGCCGGGGGACGAGAAACGAAGGATGTCCGGTGACGAGCCGGAAGTGGACTAGGACGAAGTAAGGAGAGCCGACATGGCCAAGGCGAAATTCGAGCGCAACAAGCCGCACTGCAACGTAGGCACGATCGGCCACGTCGACCATGGGAAGACGACGTTGACGGCGGCGCTGACGAAGGTGTCGCACGACAAGGGGTGGACGTCGACGGCGATCTCCTACGACCAGGTGGCGAAGGCTTCCGAGAGCCAGGGCCGGCGCGACCCGACGAAGATCCTGACCATCGCGACCTCCCACGTCGAGTACGCGACGCCGAACCGGCACTATGCGCACGTCGACTGCCCGGGCCACGCCGACTACGTGAAGAACATGATCACGGGTGCGGCGCAGATGGACGGGGCGATCCTCGTCGTGTCGGCGGTCGACGGCCCGATGCCGCAGACGCGCGAGCACATTCTGTTGGCGCGCCAGGTCGGCGTTCCCTACATCGTCGTGTTCCTCAACAAGTGCGACGTGGTCGACGACGCCGAGCTTCTCGATCTCGTCGAGATGGAGGTGCGCGAGCTGCTGTCCAAGTACCAGTTCCCGGGCGACGACGTGCCGGTGATCCGCGGCGCCGCCATCAAGGCTTTGGCCGGGGAGAAGGGCCCGCTCGCGGATGAAGCCATCCTCAAGCTCTACGAGGCCCTCGACACGTATATTCCGCTGCCCGAGCGCCCCAAGGACCAGCCGTTCCTGATGCCGATCGAGGACGTGTTCTCGATCTCGGGCCGCGGCACCGTGGTCACGGGGCGGATCGAGCGCGGCATGATCAAGGTCGGCGAGGAAGTGGAGATCGTCGGCTTGAAGGACACGCAGAAGTCGGTCGTCACCGGCGTCGAGATGTTCCGCAAGCTCTTGGACGCGGGGCGAAGCCGGCGACAACGTCGGCTGCCTGCTGCGCGGCATCGACAAGGATGCGGTCGAGCGCGGGCAGGTGCTGGCCAAGCCGGGCTCGGTCAAGCCGCACAAGAAGTTCAAGGCGGAGGCCTACATCCTGACCAAGGAGGAGGGCGGGCGCCACACGCCGTTCTTCACCAACTATCGTCCGCAGTTCTACTTCCGCACCACCGACGTGACGGGGGTGGTGACGCTGCCGCAGGGCACGGAGATGGTGATGCCGGGCGACAACGTGACGATGGACGTCGAGCTCATGTCGCCGATCGCCATGGAGGAGAAGGTGCGCTTCGCCATCCGCGAGGGCGGCCGCACCGTCGGCGCCGGCGTCGTGACGAAGATCGTGGAGTAGAGAGGGTCGATGAAGCGCCTGGACTTCCGGGCGCTTTCTCGTTGACTGGGGTTAAAGAGATGAACGGCCAAAACATTCGCATCCGGCTCAAGGCCTTCGACCATCGCATTCTCGATGCGTCGACGCGCGAGATCGTGAACACGGCGAAGCGTACCGGCGCGGAGGTACGGGGTCCCATCCCGCTGCCGACCCGCATCGAGCGGTTCACGGTCAACCGAAGCCCGCACATCGACAAGAAGAGCCGCGAGCAGTTCGAGATGCGCACGCACAAACGCCTCTTGGACATCGTCGATCCGACGCCGCAGACCGTGGACGCGCTGATGAAGCTCGACCTCGCCGCTGGCGTCGACGTCGAGATCAAGCTCTAGGGAAATTTCCGGGTCCTCCGCGGCCGGTCGGCCGGGCGGCCCATTGAGAAGGAAGGAATGCGAAGATGCGTTCCGGAGTGATTGCACAGAAGGTCGGCATGACCCGCATCTTCACCGATGCGGGCGAGCATGTCCCCGTGACCGTGCTCAAGCTCGAGAAGCTCGAGGTTGTGGCGCACCGCACGGACGAGAAGAACGGCTATACCGCGCTCCAGCTCGGCGCCGGCACGAGGAAGCCTTCGCGGCTCACCAAGGCCGAGCGCGGGAGCTTCGCGGTGGCGAGCGTCGAGCCCAAGCGAAAGCTCGCCGAGTTCCGCGTCAGCCCCGACAACATGATCGAGGTCGGCGCCGAGATCACGGCCGACCACTTCGTTCCCGGCCAGTTCGTCGACGTGACGGGAACGAGCCAGGGCAAGGGCTTCCAGGGCGCCATGAAGCGGTGGAACTTCGGCGGGCTGCGCGCCACGCACGGCGTCTCCGTCACGCACCGCGCTCACGGCTCGACCGGCCAGCGCCAGGACCCCGGCAAGGTGTTCAAGGGCAAGAAGATGGCCGGGCACCTCGGCTCCGAGCGCGTGACGACGCAGAACCTGGTCGTCGTCAAGACCGATACCGAGCGCGGGCTCCTGATGATCCGCGGCGCCGTGCCGGGCTCGAAGGGCGGCTGGGTGATCGTGCGCGACGCGGTCAAGAAGGCGCCCCACAAGGACGTGCCGCAGCCGGGCGCCTTCAAGGCGAAGGGCGCCGACGCCGGGAAGGAGAAGGCGTGATGAAAGCCCCCCTCACCACGCTCGAGGCGAAGAAGGCCGGCAAGATCGAGCTCGCCGACGCGATCTTCGGGCTCGAGCCGCGCCCCGACCTCCTGCACCGCATGGTGCGCTATCAGCAACTGAAGCGCATGGCCGGGACGCATCACGCCCAGGACCGCTCCGAGGTCACCGTCACCGGCAAGAAGATGTACAAGCAGAAGGGCACGGGCGGGGCGCGCCACGGCGACAAGTCGGTGCCCCAGTGGCGCGGCGGCGGAAAGGCGTTCGGGCCGAAGCCGAGGAGCCACGCCGTCGACATGCCGAAGAAGGTGCGCGCGCTCGCCCTTCGCCACGCGCTCTCGGCCAAGGCGAAGGCCGGCGAGATCGTCGTCCTCGACAAGGCCTCCTCCGAGGACGGCAAGACGGGGGCGCTCAAGGAGCAGTTCCAGAAGCTCGGCTTCAAGAACGCACTCATCATCGACGGGGCGGAGCTCGAGGCGGGATTTGCACGCGCCGCCCGCAACATTCCCGACATCGACGTGCTGCCCGTCCAGGGCATCAACGTCTACGACATCCTGCGCCGCCACACGCTGGTGCTGACCAAGGCCGCGGTCGACGCGCTCGAGACGCGCTTTGCCGGCGCGAAGGCCGCCAAAGAGGCCGGGGAGGGCAAGCGATGAACAAGCTCAAGGCCTACGACGTGATCCTCTCGCCGGTCATCACCGAGAAGGCGACGCTCGTCTCGGAGGCAAACCAGGTCGTGTTCAAGGTGTCGCCCGTCGCCACCAAGGACGACATCAAGTCGGCGGTGGAGAGCCTTTTCGGCGTGAAGGTCAAGGCCGTGAACACGCTCGTGCGCAAGGGCAAGCGCAAGACGTTTCGCGGCGTGCGCGCCGTCCAGAGCGACACGAAGAAAGCGATCGTGACGCTCGAAGCCGGCCATTCGATCGACGTGACGACGGGCCTCTAGAGGAACAAGACAATGGCTCTCAAGACATTCCGTCCGACGTCGCCCGGCTTGCGCCACCTCGTGCAGGTCGATCGCGGCCAGCTGTGGAAGGGCGCCCCTGTCAAGATGCTGACCGAGGGCAAGCCGAAGACCGGCGGGCGCAACAACGACGGGCGCATCACCACGCGCCACATCGGCGGCGGCCACAAGCAGTCCTACCGCCTGATCGACTTCCGCCGCCGCAAGCATGGGATGGCGGCTAGCGTCGAGCGGCTCGAGTACGACCCGAACCGCACGGCCTTCATCGCCCTCATCAAGTACGAGGACGGCCACCTGTCCTACATCCTCGCTCCCCAGCGCCTCGCCGTGGGCGACAGCGTGGTCTCGGGCCCCAAGGTCGACGTGAAGCCCGGCAACGCCATGCCGCTCGCGTCGATGCCGATCGGCACCATCGTCCACAACGTCGAGCTCAAGCCCGGCCGCGGCGGCCAGCTCGCGCGCTCGGCCGGCTCCTTCGTTCAGCTCGTCGGACGCGATTCCGGCTGGGCGGTGATCAAGCTCGGCTCGGGCGAGACGCGCCGCGTGCGCGCCGAGTGCATGGCTTCCGTCGGCGCCGTGTCCAACCCCGACCACGTCAACGAGGTCATCGGCAAGGCGGGGCGGACGCGCTGGATGGGCACGCGCTCGACCGTGCGCTCGATCGCCATGAACCCGATCGATCACCCGAACGGCGGGCGCACGAAGGGCGGCAAGCACTGGGCGACGCCGTGGGGCAAGCCGACCAAGGGTTTCAAGACCCGCAAGAACAAGGCGACGGACAAGTACATCGTCCGCAGCCGGGCGAAGAAGAAATAGCCGAGCCTCGAGGAGAAGCGAATTGTCACGCGCAGTTTGGAAAGGTCCGTTCGTCGACGGCTATCTTCTCAAGAAGGCTGAGAAGGTGCGCGCGTCGGGCAGAAACGAGATCATCAAGATGTGGAGCCGGCGCTCGACGATCCTGCCGCAGTTCGTCGGGCTCACGTTCGGCGTCCACAACGGCCAGAAGCACATCCCGGTGAACGTCACCGAGGACATGATCGGACACAAGTTCGGCGAGTTCTCGCCGACTCGCGTGTTCCACGGCCATAGCGGCGACAAGAAAGCAGCGGTGGTGAAGAAATAAATGGGCAAGCCGAGCCGAGAGAGAAGCCTCGCCGACAACGAGGCACGCGCGGTGGCGAAGGGCCTCAGGGTCTCGCCGCAGAAGCTCAATCTTGTCGCGGGGCTCATCCGCGGCAAGAAAGTGGACAAGGCGCTCGCCGACCTCGAGTTCTCGCGGAAGCGCATCGCGCAGGACGTGAGGAAGTGCGTCATGAGCGCGGTCGCCAACGCCGAGAACAATCACGGGCTCGACGTCGACAGCCTCGTCGTCGCCGAGGCCTGGGTCGGCAAGAACCTCGTCATGAAGCGCTTCGCCGCCCGCGGCCGCGGGCGCGGCTTCTCGATCCTGAAGCCCTTCTCGCAGATCACCGTCATCGTTCGCCAGACCGAAGAGGAAGCGGAAGAAAAGAAGAAGCCCGCCAAGGCCAAGGAGAAAACGGCCGCTTCCAAGGGCAAGCCGGCAGCCGGGAAGGCCGCCAAACCGCAATCCGCCAAGTCGAAGAAGGCGCCCGCCGCCGAGAAGGAGGCCGAGTAATGGGTCACAAGGTCAACCCCGTCGGTCTCAGGGTCGGCATCAACCGCACGTGGGACAGCCGCTGGTTCGCCGGCCGCGGCGAGTACGGCAAGCTTCTGCACGAGGACATGGCGATCCGCGACCACATCATGCAGCACCAGCGCTCGGCCGGGATCTCCAAGGTCGTGATCGAGCGCCCGCACAAGAAGTGCCGCGTCACCGTGCATACCGCGCGCCCCGGCGTGCTCATCGGCAAGAAGGGCGCCGACATCGAGAAGCTGAGGGGCGAGCTCGCCCGCTTCACGAGCTCGGAGGTGCACCTCAACATGCTCGAGGTGCGCCGGCCCGACATCGACGCGACGCTGGTTGCCGAGAACATCGCCCAGCAGCTCGAGCGGCGCGTCGCGTTCCGGCGCGCCATGAAGCGCGCCGTGCAGTCGGCGATCCGCGCCGGCGCGGTCGGCATCCGCATCAACGTCGCGGGCCGTCTCGGCGGCGCCGAGATCGCGCGCACGGAGTGGTACCGCGAGGGGCGCGTGCCGCTGCACACGCTGCGCGCCGACATCGATTTCGGCTACGGCCTCGCGCAGACCGCCTACGGCGTCATCGGCGTCAAGGTGTGGATCTTCAAGGGCGAGATCATGGAGCACGATCCGATGGCGTCCGAGAGGCGCGCAACGGAGGGCGACACCGGCGGCCGGCCGCGCCGCGACGGGGACGAGCGGCGCGAGCGCCGGGGTCCGCGTCCCGAGCGCACGCGGGAAGCTCAAGAGCAGACCTGAAGGACTTGACGGCGAGGCACGACGACGATGCTGCAACCTACGCGCACGAAATACCGCAAAGCCTTCAAGGGGCGCATCCACGGCGCCTCCAAGGGCGGCACGACGCTGAACTTCGGCTCGCACGGCCTCAAGGCGGTGGCGCCCGACCGGCTGAGCGCGCGCCAGATCGAGGCGGCGCGGCGCGCCATCACGCGCCACATGAAGCGCGCCGGGCGCGTGTGGATCCGCATCTTCCCCGACCTGCCGGTCACCAAGAAGCCGGCGGAAGTGCGCATGGGCTCGGGCAAGGGCTCGCCCGAGCTCTGGGTGTGCCGGGTGAAGCCGGGGCGCATCATGTTCGAGCTCGACGGGGTGACCGATCAGGTGGCCCGCGAGGCATTGTTGCTCGGTGCGGCAAAGCTGCCGATCAAGACACGCATCGTGACGCGGCTCGGCTGATGGGCGCGAGAGGCTTAGAGGATCAACGAGGACGACGGCGATGAAAGCGGGAGAGGCGAGGAGCATGTCGCTCGATCAGCTCGATGACGAGCTCCTGAAGCTCAAGAAGGAGCAGTTCAACCTGCGCTTCCAGAAGGCGTCGGGGCAGCTCGAGAACACCTCGCGGGTGCGCCAGGTGCGCCGCGATATTGCACGCGTCCTCACGATCGCGCGCCAGAAGCAGGCGGGATCGGCGCCCGCAGCCGGCAAGGCGGCGTCCAAAGGCAAGTCCAAGGCTTCGGCCAAGTCGTCCCCCAAGTCCGGCGCGTAAGGAGAGAGAGCGATGCCGAAGCGCGTGCTGCAAGGTGTGGTCGTGTCGAGCAAGAACAACAAGACCATCGTGGTCGAGGTGGAGCGGCGCTATACGCACCCGCTTCTGAAGAAGACCGTGCGCCGCTCGAAGAAGTACCACGCCCACGACGAGAAGAACGTGTTCAAGGTCGGCGACCTGGTGTCGATCCAGGAGTCGGCGCCGATCTCGAAATTGAAGCGCTGGGTCGTGCTGGAAAGCTGAGAACGGCGGCGCCGCGGCGCCGTCGAGCGAGCAAGGAATTTCGCCGCCTGCGGGCGGCCTGAGGAAGAAGGAAGAGAGCGATGATCCAGATGGAGACAAATCTCGACGTCGCCGACAATTCGGGAGCGCGCCGCGTGCAGTGCATCAAAGTGCTCGGCGGCTCGAAGCGCAGGTACGCCACCATCGGCGACACGATCGTCGTGTCGGTCAAGGAGGCTATCCCGAAGGGCCGCGTCAAGAAGGGCCAGGTGATGAAGGCGGTCGTGGTGCGCACGGCCAAGGGCGTTCGCCGCCCCGACGGCTCGCTCATCCGCTTCGACCGCAACGCCGCGGTCCTGATCAATCCCCAGGGCGAGCCGGTCGGCACGCGCATCTTCGGGCCCGTCACGCGCGAGCTCAGGACCAAGAACCACATGAAGATCGTCTCGCTCGCTCCGGAGGTGCTGTGATGGCTTCCCTCAAGATCAAGAAGGGCGACCACGTCATCGTGCTCACGGGGCGCGACAAGGACAAGCACGGGGAAGTGATCGAGGTTCGCCCCAAGGAGAACCGCGCGCTTGTCCGCGGCGTCAACGTCGTGCGCCGCCACCAGCGCCAGACGGCGACGCAGGAGGGCGGCATCATCTCGAAAGAGGCGTCGATCCACATCTCGAACCTCGCGCTCGAGGACCCGAAGGACGGCAAGCCCACGCGCGTCGGCTTTAAGTTCCTACCCGACGGCAAGAAAGTCCGCTTCGCCAAGCGCTCCGGCGAGATCATTCCTGAGAAGAGCTAAGCCATGGCCGACAAAGAGAAACCCGAGAAGGGCGCCAAGCCCGCCGCCGCTCAGCCCGCCAAGCCTCAGAAGGCCGGCGCCAAGGACGGCAAGCCTCAGAAGGGCGCGAAGGCCGAGGCGGCCCCGCGCACGGCGAAGCCGCGTCCCAAGGACTACAAGCCCCGCATGAAGACGCACTACGAGAAGGTGGTGCGCGAGGCCCTCGTCAAGAAGTTCGGCTACAAGAACCCGATGCAGGTGCCGCGCCTCGAGAAGATCGTGCTCAACATGGGCGTCGGCGAGGCGACCGCGGACCGCAAGAAGGTCGACAACGCGGCCGCCGACCTCGCGCTCATTTCCGGCCAGAAGCCGCTCCTCACCAAGTCGACCAAGTCGATCGCGACCTTCAAGGTGCGCGAGGGCATGACGCTCGGCGCCAAGGTGACGCTGCGCGGCGACCGCATGTACGAGTTCGTCGACCGCTTCATCACGATCGCGCTGCCGCGCGTCAAGGACTTCCGCGGCCTCTCGCCCAAGAGCTTCGACGGGCGCGGCAACTTCGCGTGCGGGCTCAAGGAGCACATCGTTTTCCCCGAGATCGACTACGACAAGGTCGATCAGATCTGGGGCCTCGACGTGATCGTGGTCACGTCGGCACGAACCGACGACGAGGCGCGCGAGTTGCTTCGCGGCTTCAATTTTCCTTTCCGCAGCTAGAGGACCTCGGGCGAGCAAATCCCGAAAGGCCTTTGGAGGACATGAATGGCTAAGACGAGCTCAGTCGAAAAGAACAACAGGCGCCGCAAGCTTGCGGCCCAGTACGCCGCCAAGCGCAAGCGGCTCAAGGCGGTCGCCAACGACTTGAAGCGCCCGGTGGAGGAGCGCTTCGCCGCGCGCTTGAAGCTCGCGGAGCTGCCGCGCAACTCCTCGCCGAACCGCGTCCGCAACCGCTGCGAGGTGACGGGGCGCGCCCGCGGCTACTACCGGAAGCTCAAGATGTGCCGCAACCAGCTTCGGGAGCTCGCCTCGCAAGGGCTGATCCCGGGCATGGTCAAGTCGAGCTGGTAAGGAGGGCACGTCTGATGGCAATGAACGATCCGCTGGGCGATATGCTGACGCGCATCCGCAACGCGCAGATGCGCCGTCGCCCCAAGGTCTCGACGCCGGCATCCAACATGCGCGCGCGCGTCCTCGACGTGCTCGCCGAGGAGGGCTACATCCGCGGCTACGCTCGCGTCGAGCCCAAGGGCGGCAAGGCCGAGTTCGAGATCGAGCTCAAGTATTTCAACGGACAGCCTGCGATCAAGGAGATCACGCGCGTGTCGAAGCCGGGCCGGCGCGTCTACTCGCCGGTCAGGGACCTGCAGAGCGTCGAGAACGGTCTCGGCGTCGCCATTCTCTCGACGCCCAAGGGCGTGATGTCGGACGCCCGCGCCCGGGAGGAGAACGTCGGCGGCGAGATCATCTGCAACATATTCTGAGGATGAGGCCCGGCGGCGAGCTGGGTTGCGCAAGGAAAAGGCCATGTCACGCATAGGTAAGAAGCCGGTCGCGATCCCGTCCAACGTGACGGCGACGGTGTCGGGAAAGACGGTGACGGTGAAGGGCGCCAAGGGCGAGCTCTCCTTCACCGTGCCGGACGAGATCAAGGTCGAGAAGACGGCCGAGGGCATCGAGGTGACCCCGCTCGAGGAGACCAAGATGGCGCGCTCCATGTGGGGCATGTCGCGCACCATGATCCAGAACCTGATCAAGGGCGTGACCGAAGGCTACTCCCACACGCTCGAGATCCATGGCGTGGGCTTCAAGGCGGCGCTCAAGGGCAAGGATCAGCTCCAGCTCAGCGTCGGCTACAGCCACGACGTCATTCACGACATTCCGGCCGGGGTCGAGGTCAAGGTCGCGGGCGCGAAGCAAGAGATCGTCACCGTCTCGGGCATCGACAAGCACAAGGTCGGTCAGCTCGCCGCCGAGATCCGCGCCTCCCGCAAGCCCGAGCCCTACCAGGGCAAGGGCGTGCGCTATAAGGGCGAGTACATCTTCCGCAAGGAAGGCAAGAAGAAGTGAGGACCCATGGGCAAGCTCAATAGCCAGTTCGACAGGCGCCAGGCGCGCGTGCGCCGCACCTTGAAGGCGCGCAGCGCCGAGCGGCCCCGCCTCTCGGTGCATCGCTCGTCCAAGCACATCTACGCCCAGGTCATCGACGACGCGGCGGGGCGGACGATTGCGGCCGCCTCGAGCCTCGAGAAGGAGCTCAAGGGCTCGGTCAAGACCGGAGCCGACAAGGCCGCCGCCGCCGCCGTCGGCAAGCTCCTCGCCGAGCGGGCGCGCAAGGCCGGCGTCGAGACGGTGGTCTTCGACCGGGGCGGCTATCTCTTCCACGGGCGGGTCAAGGCGCTCGCCGATGCGGCCCGCGAGGGCGGCCTCAAATTCTGATGAAAGGACACTGACAGTGGCACGTCCATCCTCGAGAGACCGCGGCCGCGAGCGCGACCGGGAGAAGGTCGAAAGCGAGTTCACCGACAAGCTCGTTCACATCAACCGCGTCGCCAAGGTGGTGAAGGGGGGTAAGCGCTTCGGCTTTGCGGCCCTCGTCGTCGTCGGCGACTTGAAGGGCCGCGTCGGCTTCGGCCACGGCAAGGCGCGCGAGGTGCCCGAGGCGATCCGCAAGGCGAACGAGGCGGCGCGCCGCAACCTCATTCGCGTGCCCCTGCGCGACGCGCGCACGCTCCATCACGACAGCGAGGGGCGGCATGGCTCGGGCCGGGTGGTCGTGCGCTCGGCTCCAGCCGGCACCGGCATTATCGCCGGCGGCGCCATGCGCGCCGTGTTCGAGATGCTCGGCGTCCACGACGTGGTCGCCAAATCTCTCGGCTCGACCAATCCGTATAACGTCGTGCGCGCCACGTTCGACGCCTTGAAGGGGCAGGAGAATCCCCGCTCGGTCGCAGCGCGGCGCAACAAGAAGGTGTCCGAGATCGTCGCGCGCCGGCGCGACGGATCGGGCGGAACGGAGACGGGCGCCGAGGCGTGAGCGCGGCGCTCCCTCGAACGCGAGAAGGTGACGTGATATGGCATCCAAGAAGATAACGGTCGAGCAGTTCGCGAGCGCGAACCGCCGCCCCGGCATCCAGACCGAGACACTGATCGGCCTCGGCCTCAACAAGCTGCACAAGAGGCGCGTCCTCGAGGACACGCCGGCCGTGCGCGGCATGATCAATTCCATCTCCCATCTCGTCCGCATCGTCGACGAGAAGGCGAAGGCCTGAGACATCGAGGAGCTTGTTTCGCCATGCGGCTCAACGGACTGAAGGACAATCCCGGCGCGCGCAAATTTCGCGTGCGGATCGGCCGCGGCATCGGCTCGGGCATCGGCAAGACGGGCGGGCGCGGCGGCAAGGGACAGACGGCGCGCACCGGCGTCGCGATCGGCGGCTTCGAGGGCGGCCAGATGCCCCTTCACCGACGCCTGCCCAAGCGCGGCTTCAACAAATGGGCGAGGAAGAGCTTCAACGAGGTGAGCCTCGAGACCCTGCAGAGGGCCGTCGACGAGGGGCGCCTCGAGGCCGGCAAGACGATCGACGAAGCGGCCCTTGTCACGGCGGGCATCCTGCGCCGCGCCAAGGACGGCGTGCGCGTGCTTGGCGTCGGCGAGCTTAAGTCGAAGCTCTCGCTCAACGTGCATCACGCCACGGTCTCCGCGAGAAGCGCCATCGAGAAGGCCGGCGGAACGGTGACGCTGATCGAGCGGAAGGTGCTCGCGGCGGACGAGGCCAAGCGCAAGAAATCGGCGGCCAAGAAGGCGGGAGCGGCCAAGAAGCCGGCGCGGGAGGCGAGCGAGGAGTGAGGGGCCTGAGGCGCCCGCTCGGGGACTTCCCCCGGTGGTTTGCTCCTTGACCCTCTGCTGCCTATCTAAGCGCGATGGGCCGATCGGGTCCCACGACCGCGAGGATAAGGCCGGGAGGCACTGAAAATGGTATCCGCTGCCGAGCAGCTTGCTGCAAATCTAAACCTCGGCGCCTTCGCCAAGGCCGAGGATCTCAAGAAACGCATCTGGTTCACCCTGGGCGCGCTTCTCGTCTATCGGCTCGGCACGTTCATTCCGATGCCGGGGATCGACACGGCGGCCTTCGCCCAGGCCTTCAAGTCGCAGTCGTCGGGCATCCTCGGCATGTTCAACGTCTTCGCCGGCGGCGCGGTCGAGCGCATGGCGATCTTTGCCTTGAACATCATGCCCTACATCTCGGCCTCGATCATTCTCCAGCTCATGACCTCGATCTCTCCCAAGCTCGAGGCCTTGAAGAAGGAGGGAGAGTCGGGCCGCAAGCAGATCAACCAGTACACGCGCTATCTCACCGTCGTCTTGGCCGCGTTCCAGGCTTACGGCATCGCGATCGGGCTCGAGGGGTCGCGGTCGGCGCGGCACCTCGGTCGTGACCGATCCCGGCTTCTTCTTCCGGATCACGACGGTGATCACCCTCGTCGGGGGCACGGTGTTCCTGATGTGGCTCGGCGAGCAGATCACGCAGCGCGGCGTCGGCAACGGCATCTCGCTCATCATCTTCGCCGGCATCGTCGCCGGATTGCCGTCGGCGATCGTCGGGCTGTTCGAGATGGCACGCACGGGCGCCATCTCGACGTTCCTGCTGCTCGCCCTTCTCGTGCTGATGCTGGCGGTCGTCGCCGCGATCGTCTTCATTGAGCGCTCGCAGCGGCGCCTCCTCATTCAGTATCCGAAGCGCCAGGTCGGCAACCGCATGTTCCAGGGCGACGCCTCGCACCTGCCGCTGAAGCTCAACTCGGCGGGCGTCATTCCGCCGATCTTCGCTTCTTCCCTCCTGCTGCTGCCGATCACGGCGGCCCAGTTCAGCGGCCAGGCCGGCGGGCCCGAATGGCTCAACACGATCGTCGCCGCCCTCGGACGCGGCCAGCCGCTGCATATCCTGGTCTACGTGGCGCTGATCATCTTCTTCGCGTTCTTCTACACGGCCGTGGTGTTCAACCCGAAGGACACCGCCGACAACCTGCGCAAGTACGGCGGCTTCCTGCCGGGCATCCGCCCCGGCGAGAAGACGGCGGAGTACATCGACTACGTGCTGACCCGCATCACCGTCGTCGGTGCGATCTACCTCGCCGCCGTCTGCGTGCTGCCGGAGATCCTCACCTCCTACGCGGCCGTGCCGTTCTACTTCGGCGGCACGTCGCTGCTCATCGCCGTCAGCGTCACCATGGACACGGTCTCGCAGATCCAGAGCCATCTGCTCGCGCACCAGTACGAGGGCCTCATCAAGAAGGCCAAGCTCAGGGGGGCAACCAGCCGGGGACGGAGATGAATCTCATTCTTTTGGGACCGCCGGGGGCCGGCAAGGGCACCCAGGCGCAGAGCCTCGCCGAGCGACTCGGCCTCGTTCAGCTCTCAACCGGCGAAATGCTGCGCGCCGCGGTGAAAGAGGGAACCGAGATCGGCCGCAAGGCCGAAGCCATCATGAAGAGCGGCGGGCTCGTCCCCGACGACGTCGTGATCGGCATCATCGCCGAGCGGATCGATAAGCCCGATTGCGCGCGGGGGTTCATCCTCGACGGGTTCCCGCGCACGCTGAAGCAGGCCGAGGCCCTCGACCGGCTGCTCACCTCGCGGGGAAAGGGGCTCCACGCCGTGGTCGAGCTCAGGGTCGACGACGAAGCTCTCCTGTCGCGCATCGAGAACCGCGCCCGCGAGACGATCGCCGCCGGCGGCACGGTGCGCGCCGACGACAACGCGGAGGCCTTGAGAAAGCGCCTCACGGCCTACTACCGCGAGACGTCGCCGCTCATCGGCTACTACTTCGCGCTGGGGAAGCTGCGCACGATCGACGGGATGGCTGCCATCCCGGAGGTCGCCCGAGCCCTCGACGAGGTGCTGGCCGGCGTCCGCCTGACGGAAGGAATGGCCGGGTGACGGTTGACGAGGAACTATGGCCGGGCTACAACACCGCGTTTTCGTGACCCGGAAAAAGTGGGATTGGGCCGAGCGCTAGCAAACGCCGGGCTGATCTCGTTGCGTTTTTTCCGAGTAATCAAAGGGTTAGGCGCCGGCTTGCCCGCGCACCTCCCGCTTCGAGGAGAGAGAAGTGGCTCGCATCGCAGGCGTCAATATCCCGACCCAGAAGCGCGTCGTGATCGCGCTCCAGTATATTCACGGGATCGGGCCGAAGTTTGCACAGGATATTTGCGCCAAGGTCGGCATCCCGGCAGAGCGCCGGGTGAGCCAGCTCACCGACGCGGAGATCCTGCAGATCCGCGAGACGATCGATCGCGACCACGTGGTCGAGGGCGACCTCAGGCGCGAGGTGGCCATGAACATCAAGCGGCTCATGGATCTTGGCTGCTACCGGGGTTTGCGGCACCGCAAGGGGCTCCCCGTCCGCGGCCAGCGGACTCACACCAACGCGCGCACGCGCAAGGGCCCGGCGAAGCCGATCGCCGGCAAGAAGAAAGCGACTTGAGGCACGAGGTTTTGCCGGCGGGCATTTGGAGCTACTAGATCATGGCGAAAGAGCAGGCTCAAGCGGCGCGCACGAAGGTGCGCCGTCGTGAGAAGAAGAACATCACCTCCGGCGTTGCCCACGTCAACGCATCGTTCAACAACACGATGATCACCATCACGGACGCGCAGGGCAACACGCTGGCGTGGTCGTCGTCCGGCACGATGGGCTTCAAGGGCTCGCGCAAGTCGACGCCGTTCGCCGCCCAGGTCGCCGCCGAAGATGCCGGCAAGAAGGCGATGGAGCACGGCATGAAGGTTCTCGAGGTCGAGGTGTGCGGCCCGGGCTCGGGGCGCGAGTCGGCGCTGCGCGCGCTGCAGGCCGTCGGCTTTCAAATCACCTCCATTCGCGACGTGACACCTATTCCGCACAACGGCTGCCGCCCGAGAAAGCGGCGGCGCGTCTAGCGCAAGTCTTACCGATACGCGGGATCCCGGGCATCGGCATGCCCGGCCCCCGCGAAGAGCAGATCCCTTGCGGATCCCCGCGGCTCTCTGGCGAAGCCGCTCCTCGAAACCTGACGAGGCCACCCGTGATGAACGTACTGCAAAAGAACTGGCAAGACCTCATTAAGCCGTCGAAGCTCAACATTGCGCCCGGCCGCGATCGCACGAAGGTTGCGACCGTCGTCGCCGAGCCGCTCGAGCGCGGCTTCGGCATGACGCTCGGCAATGCGCTGCGCCGCGTGCTGCTCTCCTCGCTGCAGGGCGCCGCGATCAAGACGGTGCACATCGACGGCGTGCTGCACGAGTTCTCCTCGATTCCCGGCGTGCGCGAGGACGTGACCAACATCATCCTGAACATCAAGGAGATCGCGCTGCGTCTTCATTCGGAGGGGATCAAGCGCATGGTCCTCAAGAAGGAAGGGCCCGGAGCGGTCAAGGCGGGCGACATCGAGGCCGGCTCCGACGTCGAGATCCTGAACCCCGAGCACGTCATCTGCCATCTCGACCAGGGCGCACAGCTCAGGATCGAGTTCACCGCCGACATGGGCAAGGGCTTCGTGCCCTCCGAGCGTAACCGGCCGGACGACGCGCCGATCGGCCTGATCCCGGTCGACAGCCTCTACAGCCCGGTGAAGAAGGTCTCCTACAAGGTCGAGAACACGCGCGAAGGGCCAGATCCTCGACTATGACAAGCTGACGATGACGGTCGAGACCGACGGCTCGGTCAAGGCCGAGGACGCGGTGGCGCTCGCGGCCCGCATCCTGCAGGACCAGCTCGCCGTCTTCATCAACTTCGAGGAGCCGAAGAAGGCCGTCGAGGAAGCGCGCCACCCCGAGCTCGCCTTCAACGCGGCGCTGCTCAAGAAGGTGGACGAGCTCGAGCTTTCCGTGCGCTCGGCCAACTGCTTGAAAAACGACAACATCGTCTATATCGGCGACCTCATCCAGAAGTCGGAAGCCGAGATGCTGCGCACGCCGAACTTCGGCAGGAAGTCGCTGAACGAGATCAAGGAGGTGCTCGCCGGCATGGGCCTGCACCTCGGCATGGAGGTACCGAATTGGCCGCCCGACAACATCGAGGAGCTGGCCAAGCGGTTCGAGGACCAGTACTGAGAGGCAGCAGGCAATAGGCAGCAGGCAACAGCACGGAAATTCAAGAACTGCTGCCAGATGCCTGATGCCTAATGCCCAACTAACGAGGCGAGGCCGAAGAACCTCCCCGTAACAACCGGAAGGGAAAGAGAGAGATGCGACACAAAAAGCTGGGGCGGCGCTTCGGCCGCCAGAGCGGCCACCGTCAGGCCATGTTCTCCAACATGGCGGCCGCCCTCATCCGTCACGAGCAGATCGTGACGACACTGCCCAAGGCCAAAGACCTCAAGCGCGTGATCGACAAGTACATCACGCTCGCCAAGCGCGGCGACATGAACTCGCGGCGCCTCGCGGCGGCGCGGCTGCGCGACGAGGACATGGTCAAGAAGCTCTTCGATACGCTCGGCCCCCGCTACAAGGATCGGGCCGGCGGCTATTCGCGGGTGCTCAAGGCCGGCTTCCGCTATGGCGACTCAGCGCCCCGCGCCGTGATCGAGCTCGTCGATCGTGACACAACCGTGAAGGGCGCCGAGGACAAGGCACGCCACGCGGAAGAGGAGAAGGCGCGGGCGGACGCGTCGGCCTGATGGTCGGGAGGTCGCGGCCCATCTTTCTCTGAATTGACCCGCGTTCTATATGAAGCTCACGCCGACGGAAAGGGACCGGCAGCGATGAGAATGGCGGGCTAGCGGATGAATTGGAGGACTGCGAGGACGGCCGCCGGCGGGGCAGCCGCCGGCTTGGGGATCACGTTGCTTTTCGCGACCGGCGGACCGGCGCTCCATGCCCAGAAGCGCGAAGTCCCGCCCTCGCGCGAGGAGGTGCAGTACACGTTTGCGCCGATCGTGCGCAAGGCGGCGCCTGCGGTCGTCAACGTCTACGTCCAGCGCCGGGTGCAAACGTTCACCTCGCCGTTCGCCAGCGACCCGTTCTTTCGCCAGTTCTTCGGCGACCAGTTCGGCCAGCCGTCCGAGCGCGTGCAGAGATCGCTGGGCTCGGGCGTGATCGTCTCCCGCGACGGCACCGTCGTCACCAATACGCACGTGATCAAGGGGCGCGGGGAGACCGAGATCCGCATCGCACTCGCCGACAAGCGCGAGTTCGACGCCAAGGTCGTAAGCCAGGACGACAAGACCGACATCGCCATTCTCAAGATCGAGAACGGAGATTCAGAATTTTCCGACGCTGGCGTTCGAGGACTCCGACACGCTCGAGGTCGGCGACATGGTGCTTGCGATCGGCAATCCGTTCGGCGTCGGGCAGACGGTGACGAGCGGCATCGTCTCGGCGCTGGCCCGGACCGAGATCGGGGCCTCGGATGCCCAGGTCTTCATTCAGACCGATGCGGCCATCAACCCGGGCAACTCGGGCGGGGCGCTCGTCGACATGTCGGGCAAGCTCGTCGGCATCAATACGCTGATCTTCAGCCAGTCGGGCGGCTCGCACGGCATCGGCTTCGCGATCCCGTCCAATCTCGTGCGCCTCTACGTCGAAAGCGCCGTCCAGGGCCGCAAGGTCGAGCGCCCCTGGCTCGGCGCGCGGCTCGAGACGGTAACGCGCGAGCTCGCCGAGTCGCTGGGTCTCACCCGCATCGCCGGCGCCGTCGTGGCCCGCGTCTCCGACACGGGGCCGGCCGCCGAGGCGGGGCTCGAGGCCGGCGACGTGATCGTCAACGTCGACGGCTACGAGGTCACCGACCAGAGGAGCGTGCAGTACCGCCTCACGACGCGCGGCATCGGCAACACGGTGCGCCTCGACATCATTCGCAAGCGCCAGCCCGTGACCGTCAATCTCAAGCTCGCGCCCGCGCCGAAGCCGGGGCGTGACGACGTGCGCAACCTCGCCGGCCAGCACCCCCTCGACGGCGCGAGGGTCTCCAATATCCTTCCCGCCATCGCCGACGAGATGGGGCTCGACGACACGAGCGGCGTGGTCGTGCTGTCCGTGCGTTCGGGCTCGCTCGCCGCGCGGCTCGGCTTTCAGACCGGCGACATGATCGTCGAGATCGGCGACCGGGCGATCGAGAACGTCGCGAGTCTCGAGACGGCGCTGGCGCAGCGCCAGCGCATGTGGCTGATCGGCGTCAAGCGCGGCGAGAAGGTTCTGCAGCTTCAGGTACCGGGCTAGGGGGACGGCGTGCCTTCGACGATCGGCATCCTCAAGGCGCTCGCAGGCTTGGCCGTCATCGCCTGCTCTCGTCTATGCCGCGCTCGCCCTCGCTCAGGCCGTGCGCCTGCGCGACGTCATGGTGAACGGCAGGGAGGCGATGGCCCTCGTCGAGGGCGGCGCCGAGGCTCTGCAACCGGGCACGGGCGAGAGGGTCTCGGTCAATCTCGTCTGGCTCGACAGCGCGGGGGCCGAGCGGCGCGCGCGCCGCTCGATCGGGAGCGTGCTGGCCAAGCAGCTCAAGTCGGGCGCGCTCGGCAATCCGCCCGCCCTACTCATCAGGTACGCCCCGGAGGCAGAGGATCGCGAGCCTGTCGTCGTTCTCGAAGCGGCCCAGGACCAGGAGGCGAACCGGTTCCGCATCGTCGCCGCCCTGCTCGGCGCCGGATTTTCACTACTCGCCTTCGTCTTGCTCGTCCTCCTGGGCCGCCGCTAGCCGGGATGCGCCCCTCGTCAACCGGCGCTAGACTGTGCATATGACAAATCTGTTCGAAGCGGCGGGCCTCGAGAAAGGAGCCCCGCGCCCGCTCGCCGACCGTCTGCGTCCGAAGTCGCTGGCCGAGGTCGTGGGGCAGGACCACATCGTCGGACCGGACGGCTCGCTGACCCGCATGCTCAAAGGCGGACGGCTTTCGAGCCTCATCCTGTGGGGGCCGCCCGGCTCGGGCAAGACGACGGTTGCGCGCCTTCTTGCCGACGAGACGGCGCTCGAGTTCGAGCAGCTGTCGGCGATCTTCTCGGGCGTGCAGGATCTGAGAAAGGCTTTCGACCGCGCCAAGGCGCGCCGCGAGCAGGGCCGCGGCACGCTGCTCTTTATCGACGAGATCCACCGCTTCAACCGCTCGCAGCAGGACAGCTTCCTTCCCCACATGGAGGACGGGACGATTACGCTCGTCGGCGCCACGACCGAGAACCCGTCGTTCGAGCTCAACGGCGCGCTACTTTCCCGAGCGATGGTGCTGACGTTCAATCGCCTGGACGACGCCGCTCTCGAAGTGCTTCTCCGGCGCGCGGAAGCGGAGGAAGGCCGCGCGCTGCCCCTCGAGCCGGACGCCCGCGAGGCCTTGAAGAGCATGGCCGACGGCGACGGCCGCGCCGTCATCAATCTTGCCGACGATGTCCTGGGAGCCGTTCCTGAGGGCGCCAAGCCCCTCGATCGGGCGGGGCTCGTCAAGCTGGTGCAGCGGCGCGCGCCCCTCTACGACAAGAGCCGCGAGGGCCACTACAACTTGATCTCCGCCTTGCACAAGTCCGTGCGCGGCTCGGACCCGGACGCAGCGCTTTACTGGCTCGCGCGCATGCTCGACGGAGGCGAGGACCCCCTCTTTCTTGTGCGCCGCCTCGTGCGCATGGCAGTCGAGGACATCGGGCTTGCCGATCCCAACGCGCTGGTGCAGGCGCTCGCCGCCAAGGACACCTACGATTTCCTGGGCAGCCCCGAGGGCGAGCTCGCCTTGGCCCAGGCGACGATCTATCTCGCGACCGCGCCCAAGTCCAACGCCGCCTACGTGGCCATGAAGGGCGCCATGCGGGCGGCCAAGGAGCACGGCAGCCTGATGCCGCCCAAGATCATCCTCAACGCGCCGACCCGGCTGATGGAGGAGGAGGGCTACGGCGAGGGATACGAGTATGACCACGACTTGCCCGAGGCATTCTCGGGCCAGAACTACTTTCCCGACGAGATGAGGAAGAGGCCCCGGTTCTATGATCCCCCCGAGCGCGGCTTCGAGCGCGAGGTGAGGAAGCGGCTCGAGTATTGGGCGAGCCTCAGAAAAAAGAGAGAAGCGGGCCCGAAGTAGCCGCAAAGCTCCCCGAAAACCCTCAACGGCAACAGCAAGCTAGGCCGCAGCATGCCCCGTCTGGCCAAGCGGGCGTCTGCCAGCCTATAGTCTGGCCATGGGTGGGAACGGGGAGAGCAACCCCTCGTGCCCGGCGAGTGGGAGTGGGTGGCATGATTGAGTTCGCCGATCTCTGGCGCGGGCATCCGATCAACGAAAGCGTGCAAACGCCGTGCATCGCCCCGCACGACCTCACCAATCTCGAGGGCGAGTTTGTTCCTCTCGGCTTTCCGGTGTTCCACAACCAGTGCGCGATCCGCATGGGAACTGCCCTGCGCCGCGCCGGCGTTCAGCCCTCGCAGCTCTCCGGCGTCTCGCACTGCTCGGTCCATTCGCGCGAGATGATGCACTTCATCAACGCCAACCAGCTCGCCAATGCGATCGCGCGCGCGAAGATCGAGGGCATCGGACCGACCGAGAAGCTCACGGGGGCCGACCCCGCGAACTACTATCCGAAGGTCTTCGGACGCACGGGCATCATCTATATCCAGGACTACTGGCGCCGCTCGAGCGACTCGGACCGGGCGACCGGCGACCACATCGACGTGTGGAACGGCTATCGCTCGTCGGCCAAGTGGCTCATGGAGTGGTTCTCCTGGCTCGGCTACTATTCGAACTACGCCGGCGCCGGCGAGATCTGGTTCTGGGAAGTTAAGTAAATCGCCGACCCTGCGCTCCAAGATCTCAGCTTCGGCTCGTTATTTTCCACGTCATGCCCGCGCAGGGGGCATCCGTCCAAGCAGAGCGTGAATTTGGACGGCAACCATGGATGGATCCCGGCCTTCGCGGGGATGACGTTCGGAGGGGTGAATTGTCGCGCATTGGCTCTGCGGCGACATGAGGATGGGGAGGCGGCACCTCGGCCGCGGGAGAGACCAATGCGCTATCTAATCGCCATTATCTTTGCCATCGTCGGCGCGGCCGTCGCCATGCAGTTTCTGAGCGGGCCGGTCGCAAACTGGGCGGCGCTCCAGTTCAAGTTCGATAGCTCCGACGATGCCGAAAACATGAACCAGATGGTCTTCATGATCGTCAACCTCGCGGGCCTCGTCGTCGGCTGGACCATCGGCTGGGCGATCGGGGGTCCGTTATCCGGCGGCCAGCGCCCGCAGTGAGGGCTCTCGATCAGGCCTGCGGTGCGCCGTTGCCGTAGCGCAGCACCTGGACCTTCTCGAGCGTGACGAGGCCGCTCCCCATCATCGCCTCGAGCGCGGGCAGGAAGGCGTCGATCTTCTCCTTCGAGTCGACGATCTCGATGACGATCGGGAGGTCCTCGGACAGGCGCAGGATCTTGGTCGTATGCAGCCGGCTCGAGCGGCCAAACCCCATCGGCCCGCGCAGGAGCGTCGCGCCGGCGAGCTGCATCTCGCGCGCCTTGAGGACGATCGCCTCGTAAAGAGGCTGGCGCCCGGCCTTGTCGTCCTCGCCGAGGAAGATGCGGAGCAGCACGGCATCGCGGGGGACTTGCATGATCACACCCATTTCAAGGCGTTCACCTGGACAGCGGCCACGTGGCCGAGCCAGACCGCCAGCAGGCAGAGGACAACGGAGGCGCCGATGTTCAGGCCGGCGTGGAGCCATTCGCCGTCCTGCATGAGGGTCAGCGTCTGAATGCTGAACGAGGAGAACGTCGTATAGCCGCCGCACAGGCCGATCATGACGAACTGGCGCTCGAGGGTGCCGACAAGGAAGCGGCCGTCCGGTCCGGTCACAGTGAAGAAGAAGCCGATGACGAGGGAGCCGAGCACGTTGACGATCAGCGTTCCCCACGGGAAGGTCTCGCCGATGACGGCCGCCGCGACGCCCGAGCACCAGTAGCGGGCCATGCCGCCGAGCGCGCTTCCCAATCCGATCCAGAAATAGGTCTGCATGACGTCTCCCGATGGCTGCCCGCGGGCACGAAAAAAAGCCGCTCTGCGGCGGCTCGGGAAACCACGGCCCCTACCGCCTATGTCGACGCGGTAGGAGTCATCAGCCTGTCAGGGCGGTTCAAGGGGGACTCCATCCCCTCAGGCACCTGTATAAATAGTCGAAATTGCCCGGGACGCAAGCGGGGCACCGTCTTGACCCGCGGCCGAATTCAGGGCTCACCCTTCCTCCCATGAGCGTCGAGACGATCGAGGTTGAAGAGCGCGAGGACGGCATGCGCCTCGACCGCTGGTTCCGCGCCCGCTTTCCCGACGTCGCCTACGGCTATCTGCAGAAACTTCTCCGCACCGGACAGGTGCGCGTCGACTCGAAGCGCGCCGAGGCGAACGCGCGGCTCGCGGCGGGCTCGAAGGTGCGGGTGCCGGCGATCGTGCGCGATCTCAAGGAGCGCGCGGCGGGCTCCGGCGCGCCGGCGCTCTCCAAGGCCGACCGCGATGCGATCGAGCGCATGATCCTCTACGAGGACGACGACGTCCTCGTCTTGAACAAGCCGTTCGGGCTCGCCGTACAGGGCGGCACGGGCACGCGGCGCCACATCGACGGCATGCTGGCGGCGATGCGGGACCGCTTCGGCGACCGGCCCCGGCTCGTCCACCGCCTCGACCGCGACACGACGGGCGTGCTGCTCGTCGCGAAGCACCGCGACGCGGCCGCCAAGCTCGGGCGCACATTCCAGACGCGGTCGGCGGCCAAGACCTACTGGGCGCTCGTCAAGGGCGTGCCGCGCCCGCCGCAGGGCAGGATCGAGGCCGCGCTCGTCAAGGCCTCCGGCCCCGACGGCGATCGCGTGAGGAGGGCGCGTCCCGGCGAGCAGGAGGAGGCGATGCACGCGACGACGCATTACGCGGTGATCGATCGTGTCGCGCACAAGGCGTCGTGGGTGTCGCTTGAAGCCGGTGACCGGGCGCCAGCATCAGCTGCGCGCCCACATGGCGCTGATCGGCCACCCGATCGTGGGCGACAACAAATACGAGGGAGAGAGCGTGCTCGCCAATTCGGGCATCGAGCCGAAACTCCATCTCCACGCCCGCCGTATCGTCATCCCGCATCCCTCGGGGCGTGGAAAACTCGACGTCACCGCGCCCTTGCCCCCGCATATGCTGGCCTCCTGGGCACTTTTGGGACTGGACGCGACCAAGTACGATGAGGGCGAAATCGAGCCGGCCGAGCCACGAGGGAGACGGCGATGACGGACGGGTCGCCGCCTTCGCGCGCCGCCGCGAGGAGCGCATCGAGAAGCAGGAGCGGCGTTGAGAGCGCGTACGTGAAGCTCGTCATCTTCGATTGCGACGGCACCCTCGTCGACAGCCAGCACGTGATCTGCGCGGCCATGGAGGAGGCGTTCCGCGGAGCGGGCCTTGCGCCTCCCCCGCGCGCCGCCGTGCTCGACGTGGTCGGCCTCTCGCTCACGACGGCGGTTGCGCGGCTCCTCGGCAAGACCGCACACGCGCGCGACGTCGTCGAGCTCGCGGAAGCCTACAAGGCTATCCTTTGCCGAGCGGCGCCGGCGGCCCGATCATGACGAGCCGCTCTATCCGGGCGTGCGCGACACGCTGCTCCGCCTTGCCGCCCGCCCCTCCGTCGTGCTCGGGATCGCGACCGGCAAATCCCGGCGCGGCGTCGACGCGCTCCTTGCCCGCGAGGGCCTCGCGCCCTTGTTCACGACCATCCAGACCGCCGATGCGCACCCTTCGAAGCCCGATCCGTCGATGGTGCGCGCCGCCATGGCCGAGGTCGGCGCCGAGCCCGCCGGCACGGTCATGATCGGCGATACGACGTTCGACATCGAGATGGGACGCGCGGCCGGCGCCCGCGCTCTCGGCGTGGCCTGGGGCTATCATCCCGCTGAGGCCCTGGCGGCGGCCGGGGCCGCGGATGTCGCCCAGGACTGCGCTCACCTTGCGCGCGCTCTCGACGACCTGCTCTTCAATCTCGAAACTGTTCCATGACCCGCCGCGACAAGCCCGAAGCCGCCGGCAAGGACGGGATGCCGGGGAGGGAGGCGCTGCGCCCGCCGCCGCCGAAGCGCTTCTACAAGACGGCGACCGTCGAAGGGGCCGACGGAGCCTACCGCATTCTGCTCGACGGCCGGCGGATCAAGACCCCGGGCAAGCGCGTGCTCGCCGTGCCGACCAAATCCCTTGCCGAGGCCATCGCCGCGGAGTGGGAGGCGCAGGGAGAGCGCGTCGATCCCAGCACGATGCCGCTGACCCGGATCGCCAACACGGTCATTGATGCCGTCGCCGGCGAGACGGAAAAGGTCGCAGCCGATATTCGCGCCTTTGCCGCAAGCGATCTCCTCTGCTACCGGGCACCTAGCAACGAGGAGCTCGCGCGGCGCCAGCGCGCGGCGTGGGACCCGGTGCTCGCCTGGGCGCGCTCCGAGCTTGGCACGCGCTTCGTCCTCGCCGAGGGGGTGATGCCGGTCGCGCAACCGGACGAGACGCTCGCGCGTATCGCCGCTGAGCTGGCCCCGCTCGATCCTTACCGTCTCGCCGCTCTTCACATCATGACCACGCTGACGGGCTCGGCTCTCCTCGCGCTCGCGCTCGCGCGCGGCCGGCTGACGCTCGAGGAGGCCTGGGCGGCGGCGCACGTCGACGAGGACTGGCAGATCGAGCAATGGGGCGCCGACAGCGAGGCCGAGGCGCGCCGGCGCCATCGTCTCGCCGAGTTCGAGGCCGCGAGCCGCCTGCTCGACACGCTGGCCTGAACCGCCCCGAGGCATCAGGCGCCGCCGTCGTCAAACTCGGAGTCGTCGGGCTCGCGCGAATTTTCCAGCTCGTGAGCGAGAGCAGCCTTGCCCTGCCAGCGCGCGCGCATAACCTCGCGCACGAACGCACCCACGGCCGGCGAGTGCTGGCGCCCGCGAACGGTCACGAGATTGACCGTGCGGGAGATCGCAGGGCGCACAAGGGGACGGGCAACGACCCCGGGATAGGTCGCGGTCGATTGACCCATGAACCCATAGCCCATGCCGGCCGCGACCATGGCCAGCACCCAGTCGTCGCGCTCGCTCTGAAACGTCGTCGGTCCCGAGACGCCGCAATCCTCGAACAGCTTGACGCCGTAGTTGCCGAACTCGCAGTTGATGCGATCGAGGTAGGGAAGGCCGTCGAGATCCGCTGCCTCGATCGCCGTCTTGCTCGCAAGGGGATGGCTTTCGCTGACCGCGATCACCATCGGCTCCATGAACAGCGGCATGGCATGCGTAAGTTTGTGCTCCTCGGCGCCCGGAATGCAGTAGATGGCGACCTCGAGCTCGCCCATGAGCAAGGCGCTCTGCAGACGCTCGGCTGTCGCGTCCACGATCTTGAGAGTGACGGCGGAATTGCGCTCGCGGAAATTGCGGGTCAGCTCGACGAACATGTGGGGCGCGATCGTGCACATGATGCCGAGCGACAGCATTTCCGTGTCCCGATTGAGAAACTCCTTGGTCTTGCGCTTGGCGTCCTCGGCTTCCTTCAGGACCTGCTGGAGATGGGGGAGCACCATCTTGCCGAGCTCGGTCAAGTGCGTGTTGGTGCGCTCGCGGTTGAAGAGGCGGCCGCCGAACTCGATCTCGAGCAGCTTGATGGCGCGAAAGAGGGAGGGCGGACTGACGGAGCACAGCTCCGCGGCGCGGGTAAAATTGCGCGTCTCGGCCGCGGCGATGAAATAGCGGATTTGGTGCATTTCCATGGGGGGACGGCCTCCCGCGCGCAGGTACGCGTGCGCTTGGCGGGAGTTTCGCCGGGATGGCTGGTGGCGGGCAAGCATGGTTGAGAGGGTGGCCCGCCTCGTTCCGGCTCGACCGGCATGCCTCGGGACGCAAACTTATCCCTTTCTCGCGCTTCAGTTTGCGCCGCCGAAAACCCGTGCTAATGACCGGTTGAATATAACAAATCCATGACGGGGCCGGCTCCATGAAGGAAGTGATCGAAGAGCTCGAGCGGCGGCGCGACAATGCCCGGCTCGGCGGCGGGCAATCTCGCATCGACGCCCAGCACAAGCGCGGCAAGCTCACCGCCCGCGAGCGCATCGAGCTGCTCATGGACGAGAACTCGTTCGAGGAGTTCGACACCTTCGTCGAGCACCGCTGCGCCGAGTTCGGCATGGAGAAGCAGAAGACGCCGGGCGACGGCGTGGTCACCGGCTGGGGCACCATCAATGGCCGCGTCGTCTACGTGTTCGCCAAGGACTTCACCGTGTTCGGCGGCTCGCTCTCCCAGGCGCATGCCCAGAAGATGACGAAGATCCAGGACATGGCGTTGAAGAACCGCGCGCCGATCATCGGCCTCTTCGACGCGGGCGGCGCGCGCATCCAGGAAGGCGTCGACGCACTCGGCGGCTACGGCGAGGTGTTCCTGAGGAACGTCCTCGCCTCCGGCGTCATCCCGCAGATCTCCGTCATCATGGGCCCGTGCGCGGGCGGCGACGTCTATTCCCCCGCCATGACCGACTTCATCTTCATGGTGAAGGACACGAGCTACATGTTCGTCACCGGCCCCGACGTCGTGAAGACGGTGACGAACGAGACGGTGACGGCGGAGGAGCTCGGCGGGGCGCGCGTGCACACGACCAAGTCGTCGATCGCGGACAAGGCCTACGAGAACGACGTCGAGACCCTACTCCAGATGCGCCGGCTCATGGACTTCCTGCCCTCGAACAACCGGTCCGGCGTGCCGCTGCTGCCCACCAAGGACAGCCCCGACCGCGAGGACTTCTCGCTCGACACGCTGATCCCCGACAACCCGAACAAGCCCTATGACATGAAGGAGCTGATCCTCAAGGTCATCGACGAGGCCGACTTCTTCGAGATCCAGGAATTGTACGGCAAGAACATGGTGGTGGGCTTTGCCCGCATGGAAGGACGCACGGTCGGCATCGTCGCCAACCAGCCCCTGGTGCTCGCCGGCGTGCTCAACTCGGACGCTTCCCGCAAGGCGGCGCGCTTCGTGCGCTTCTGCGACTGCTTCGAGATCCCGATCATCACCTTCGTCGACGTGCCGGGCTTCCTGCCGGGCACGGCGCAGGAGTACGGCGGGCTCATCAAGCACGGCGCCAAGCTCCTGTTCGCGTTCGCCGAGGCGACCGTGCCGAAGGTGACGCTGATCACGCGCAAGGCCTACGGCGGCGCCTACGACGTCATGAGCTCGAAGCACATCCGCGGCGACGTGAACTACGCCTGGCCGTCGGCCGAGATCGCGGTCATGGGGGCGAAGGGCGCCGCCGAAATCCTCTATCGCGCCGAGCTGTCGGACCCCGCCAAGATCAAAGGGCGCATCGACGACTACCAGAAGCGGTTCGCCAACCCCTTCGTCGCCGCCGAGCGCGGCTACATCGACGAGGTGATCCTGCCGCACAACACGCGCCGGCGCATCTGCCGCGCCCTCAACATGCTGCGCAACAAGACGCTCGAGAACCCCTGGAAGAAGCACGACAATATTCCGCTTTAGTCGCGTGCGCCTCCCGGTGTCATTCTCGGCTTTACGCCGAGGATCCAGCCATCCCTCGCTCCGGCGCAAGTTGCGACATGGATCCTCGGGACAAGCCCGAGGATGACAACTGTGGTATGGAAGAAGCACGACAACATTCCGTTCTAGTCGCTCAAGAGAAGAGCGACGCTCGGCGCTCGCTCGAAGGGCCGGCGGAGCAGGTTCTTGTGCTCAGGTCCGAGGAAAGCTTGCCTCAAGACAGCCCAAACTTGCCGCTAAAGTTCTCCTGCAGGGCTGTGGGAGGTTGGGGCTTGAAGCTGCGTCAGTTCGAAATGCAGGGCGTTGGTCGCGCAATGCAGGTCCATCTCGTCATCGGCGACGAGGCCGATCCGTCAGCTTCGCGCCAGCGGATCGAGGCGACCGTGGAAATTCCCGTCAAGGGTACGATGGACGAGGATAGCCTGCGCACGGCAGCCATGACGGTCCTGCGCGATGCCCTCAACGCCGAGATCGCCGCAATCAGAAGCGGACCGCTGGGCTAGGCCGCTGCACGGCGACAATCTCGGGCAACACTCGGCCTGCCCGCCGGCAGGCGAGGCTCGTCGCGCGGTCGTATGCGCAACACATCGGTGACACCCTAACACCCTGACACGCGATCGAAATCGCTGTGCATTGCGCGGGCGCGCCACAGGGCCCTAGCACGACTCGGGGTAGGCCATCGGTGCACGCATCAGGTCCCGTGTCGCGATGCCCTCGAGAAACGTGGAAAACAGAATGCCCGCCGCGCGGCCACTCTTCACTGCTGCCCTAATCGCGATCGCCCTATCGGGATGTGCCACCTGCTCGCTCGACGGTCTTGTCAGACGGGAGAGCTCCGTCGGCAAGCCTGTTCGGGCTTTGGCGGCAGCGCCGGCGCTCAAGAGGACGATCGCCGACGATGCCGTGACCGACGGCAAGGCCGAGGCCGCGGGCGACATTGAGGAGCGCCGCCGCTGGTGCGGCCAGCGCTTTATCGACTATCAGGAGGGCAGGCGCCCCGGCGGCGCGGCCACGATCGAGCAGAAGGTGGTCGACGACGCCACCTGTGCGGCGCTGCGCAAGAACTAGACCCCGCCGCCGCGATCATCGTCCCAGCGATAAATGAACGTGAGATAGCCGAGCGCGATGTAGATCGCGACGAAGGCGCCCAGGCCAAGCAGCGCGCCCGCCTGATAGAGCGTGAGCCCCGGCAGCCAATCGGGCCGCTCGCCGCCGAAGGTGGCGACCTCGGTCGTGTTCGTCGCAAGCTTTGCCCAGGACCGCTCGGTGCCGAGCATGAGCTCGTGCAGCCCCCACGCCAAGTATCCCATGAAGTCGAGCCCGATCGACAGGAGGACGAAGGCGAGGATACGCAGCGATACCGGGGCGGTCTTGAGAAACAGCCATAGCCCGGCGATATAGGCCGAGACCATGCCGAAGCTCACCGAGACGATCGAAATGACGAGCCCGGTGAGACCGATCCGGATCGCGAGGATTTCTGCCTCCGTCATCGCCCGCTCCCCCTATCTTAGCGGCGCCCGCGACGACACGCCGCCCGCCCAGCATTGAAACCCGTCCGTATTGATCCGACTTCAAGGCGTGATGCTCAACGAAAATCGGCGGTGACCTCCATGAAAATCGACCTCTGGGACAAGACGGCCCTCGTCACGGGCTCGACGGCCGGCATCGGCCGCGCCATCGCCACGAGCCTTGCCGGCACGGGCGCGAAGGTGATCGTCAACGGCCGCCGCGAGGAGAGCGTCGAAAAAGCGGTTTCCGCGATCACCACCGCAGTCGGCGGCGGGCAAGTGCGCGGCGTCGCCGCGGACGTCGCGACCGCCGAGGGGTGCGCCAAGCTCGCCGAGGCGGCGGGCGCCGTCGACATCCTCGTCAACAACGCCGGCATCTTCGAGCCGAAGCCCTTTTTCGAGATTCCCGACAGCGAGTGGACCCGCTACTTCGAGACCAACGTCATGTCGGGGGTGCGCCTGTCGCGGGCGCTGATGCCGGGCATGCTCGAGCGCAACTGGGGGCGCATCGTCTTCATCTCCTCCGAGTCGGCGCTCAACATCCCCAAGGAGATGATCCACTACGGCACGACCAAGACGGCCCAGCTCGCGATCGCGCGCGGGCTGGCCGAGCTCACCGTCGGCACCGGCGTCACGGTCAACTCGGTGCTCCCGGGCCCCACACGCTCGGACGGGGTCGAGGATTTTCTTGTGGCGGTGGCGAAGGACGCCGGCACGTCGCCCGACGCGATGGCGGCGACGTTCGTCAAGACCTTTCGTCCGACCTCGCTCATCGGGCGCTTCGCGACCGTCGAGGAGGTGGCGAACATGGTCGTCTACGTCTGCTCGAAGGAGGCTTCCGCCACCAACGGTGCGGCGCTGCGCGTCGAGGGCGGCCTCTTGCGCGGCATCGCTTGAGCCCTCCTGTTGCGGCGAGGATACGGAGGCCCCGCGAACGCACCGCGACACGGGGCGGCTGCCTTGCCCCGGCCGACGCGCCGCGGGAGAAGGGGGCTAGCTACCGTGCCCTGTGGAGCCCTTCGATGCTGACGTTCTGCCGCTTCTCTTCTGTGCCGCCCGTTGTCGCGGCGATGCTCGCCCTATTTGCGACGGAGAGCCTCGCGCAGCTCGCGCCCGAGGCGCTCAAGGTCGCCGAAGCCAATTTCAAGGCCGCCAACGCCAGCGGCTCCGGCAAGCTCAACCCGGTCGAGTTCAGGACTTTCATCGACCTCAATGCCGCCGCCGCTATCGGCAAGGCGGCCAAGATCAAGTCCTACAATGCCTATGACAAGGCCTTCGCCGCCGTCGATGCCGACAAGGATGGGACGATCACCTGGGACGAGTACGTCAAGGCCCAGGCCGGCTAGCCAATCCAAGCCCGTGGAAATCCCTGCGCCCGGCTTTACCGGGGCCGCCGATCGGGTTCATGATCGGCGGCCACCACCTGCCCGGTGAGCGGGCAGGAAAAGCGGGACGAAAATGTCGCTTCACCTCATCAAGCTCTGCGTGGGCGCGTCCTCGATCGAGGACCTGGCCCAATGGCAGGACGCCAACCGCAAGATGAAGCACAAGGCGACGGGCCGCCTCTGCGCCTACCACACGACGTTTCAGACGCCCAAGCGCCAGGCCGAGCTGCTCGACGGAGGCTCGCTCTATTGGGTGATCAAGGGCGTCGTCCAGGCGCGCCAGCGGCTCGTCGGCTTCGAGGACGGCACCAAGGACGACGGCTCGCCGTGCTGTCTTCTCCTGCTCGACCGCGAGATCGTCGCCGTGCGCCCCGTGCCCCGGCGCGCCTTTCAGGGCTGGCGGTATCTCCCGGCCGACGATGCGCCGGCCGATCTCGGCGGGACAGCAGGCGACAGCCTCGCCGGGCTTCCGGCCAAGATGCGCCGCGAGCTTGCGGAGCTGGGCCTCATCTGATCTTTGGGCGGGATGCGCCGCCCGCCGTTGACCGACATCGTCCGCAACTTGCCGGCTCTCGTGCCGTTCGTCGGCCCCGAGGCGCAGGAGCGTGCGCGGGGACGCCCGTTCCGGGCCCGCCTTGGTGCCAACGAGAGTTTGTTCGGACCGAGCCCGAAGGCGATCCGCGCCATGGAACAGGCGGCGGCGGAGAACTGGAAGTACTCCGACCCCGAGAGCTACGATCTGCGTCACGCCCTTGCCCGCTTTCACGCCGTCGCGCCCGACAACGTCGTCATCGGCGAGGGGATCGACGGGCTTCTCGGCTTGGCCGTCCGCATGCTGGTGGCACCGGGCGAGGCGGTCGTGACCTCGGATGGCGCCTATCCGACGTTCAACTTCCACGTCGCCGGACACGGCGGGCGGCTCGTCAAGGTGCCCTACCGGCACGACCGTGAGGATCTCGACGAGCTCCTCGCCGCCGTCGTGCGCGAGAAGGCGCGCATCGTCTACGTGGCCAATCCCGACAATCCGATGGGAACGTGGTGGGGCGCCCGAGAGATCGCAGCGTTCGCGGCGCGGCTTCCGTCCGAAACCTTGCTCTGCCTCGACGAGGCCTATTGCGACTCGGCTCCCCGCGACGCCGTCCCGCCTGTCGATGCCGGCAATCCCCAGGTGCTTCGCTTCCGCACGTTCTCCAAGGCCTACGGGCTCGCCGGCGCCCGGATCGGCTATTGCATTGGCGAGCGCGGCCTGATCGGGGCTTTCGAGAAGGTGAGAAACCACTACGGCATCAATCGCGTAGGCCAGATCGGCGCGCTCGCCGCGCTCGACGATCAGGCCTATCTTGCGGAAGCCGTCGCGAAGATTTCATACGCGCGCGAGCGGATCGCGGCCATCGCCCGCAGCAACGGGCTCGAGCCTCTGCCGTCGGCTGCCAATTTCGTCACCATCGACTGCGGCGGCGACGGGGCGTTCGCCCGCCGCGTGCTCGACGGGCTCCTCGACCGCGACGTCTTCGCCAGGAAGCCGTCCGCCCCGTCCCTCGACCGCTGCATCCGAATCTCGTGCGGCCGTGACGAGGACCTCGACATCCTTGCCGAGGAGCTGGCGCAAGCCGTGAAGGTCGCCCGAAACTGAGACCGGTTGATCAATGCGGAGGCGCGCGATCAAAAGCCATTAACTCCACGCTAATGATGCGGCTCGTGTCTCAAGTTCGACACTCGACACAAGGTCCGACCAGCTTCGCGATCGGGACACTAGGCTCGCACAAGGGTCGTCCCCATATGAAATCCGCCGTGTAAAACTAGAATCAAGGTTCGCGTGTATATAGAGGCACGAGGGTGTGCTGCTCGGCGGATGGAGGGCGCAACATGCGCATAGCCAATCTCAAGTCACTGGTGCTCACTGCGGCCGTCGCCTTGACGGCGCTATCGGCCACTCCCGTTGCGACTCGCGCGGCGGCCGACGATCTCGAAGGGACATGGAGCGGCGGGGGAACCCTGATATATTCGTCGGGGGAACGAGAGAAGGCGCGGTGCCGGGCCACGATCAGCCGCAGCTCGTCGACGAGCTACAGGGTGAACGGGAACTGCGCGACGCAGTCGGGGAAGGCAACGCAGGTCGCCGAAGTCTTCAAGACCGGCGCGAACAGGTATCGGGGCAACTTCCATAATCCGGAGTTCGACGTTTCCGGATCGATGTCGGTGGTCGTGCACGGGCGCAGCCTGACCGCCACGCTGAAGGGCACCAACGGCGCGGGCGGCGTCCTCAATCTCAGCCACTGAAGGCCATGGACGACCTCAACGCTGCGGCCAACGTCGCAGCGCCGTGTTGAGGAAGACCCACTCTGGCGTGACGAGCTGTTCCGCTCCGGTAGGCACCGCATACCAGGGCGTGCCGTCGGCCGATTTCGGGTTCTTGAGGACGTGCATCTCCTGGGCGGGCATGTAGCTCTGGACGAGAAGGAACCGCTTCTCGCCGGTCGCTGAATTCACCGCCATGTCGGCGACCAGCACGGCATGGCCGGGAAAACCGCCCTTGATGAACACGTCGCCGATGGCGATGTCGGCCGCGTCGACACGCTCCAGCTCGTGCTCGAGCGAATAGGTCCCCGCATAGGCGAACACGAGGTCCATATACTTGCGGAAGGCCTTGTAATCGCTTCTGCCGGCGCGGGAAACCGGGTGGCGGCGGCCGTCCCAGTCGAAGGCGATCTCGGAGGCTCGTCCCGAGGCGAACAGCCATTCCGCGCGCAGCCGCATGATGGCGTCGGCGCATTGCTGGAGATCGCGGCTGCCGACGTCGATATCGATGACGGCGGCGTGCACGTCCTGTCGCCATTTGGGCTTGCCGGTATAGGTGAGAACGGGCGACCCCTCGGGCTTGAGGGGCAGGCCCCTGAGCCAGTCCGACCAAGTGCCGGCCGGCGCGGGAACGCGCGCGAAGCCGGGGGGCGGGGGAATGCGGCTCTCGATCGTGGCGGAGGCGGACGGCGCCGGGGTCCACGCATAGCGAGGGGTCCCTGACGCAGGGGCCGCCATCGTCACGGCCAGCGCGGCGACGAGCGGAAGGATCAGTCGAACGGGCGGCATTGTCGGCAATCGATCGAAGGGGGCGGCTCGGGTCTGGTTCAATCTGCGCGCGGAGGATGGCCGATCGAGGGCGCCCAAACGACAGAGCCCGGTGGGATGCTATCCATCCGCCGGGCTCGCCGGATTTTGGGGCCGTGGAATTGGCGAGGGGCCTGAGAGCGGAGTGCCCGAGAGCGCTTGGCTCCGGGGCCCGTCAGTGCCTATCCTGCGCCTTGAGGCCCGACCTAATCATGGGAAGGTTCTTGCGGAATTTCGCAAACCCTGCACCGCTCTCGACCTACCCAGTTCCTTTCAAGTCTCCTGTTTTGCGGGCAAGTGCAAGGGCAGCGCCAAGACCTGCGAAGTATCCGCAGCTTCTTAGCAAATTGTCGGAATTGGCCGCGAAACCGCTTCGGCTCGATGAACCTGCCGCTTCGCGGCTAGTTCTGGCCCGGAGGTGACATTTTCTTAGACCTCCCTTGCTGAGCGTTGGCGGAAAGACTGCGCTGGCCGGCCGTCCGCTGTCAATTCAAATGAGGAGGCTCCCGGCACAACACAGGGGATTGGCATGGTTAACCGAATATTGACCGCGGCGGGGCTAGCCTCGGCGCGAGGCGCGGCGTGAGCGCACGTCGTCAAATCCCTAGCCGAGGATGAGGGCGATGAGATCGGTCTTGAGCGTAGTCTCGCTTCTGGCATTCGCCGTGCTGGGGCTCGGCGTCCTTGTCGTGGTGGGAGCGGTGCCGCTGTCGCAGCTCCATATGGACACGGCCTACGGCTATGGCGACGGCATCAATCTCGATGCGGCGTCCCTCCTGCTCGGCCTTGCGGCCGGCATCCTGCTCACCTCGCTCGCCCGCGTGTCATGGACGGAGATGCCCGGCCGCTTCGCCACCTGGCTGCTCGCGAACGAGCGCAATTTTGCCCGCATCGCGTGGGGTCTCATCTTCGTCGTGATCCTGTACTTCTACTGAGCCGCCCCCCGAGAACGCAAAAGGCCCGCCGGGCGCAGCGGCCGGGCGGACCTCTCGCGCAGTGTCGGTCTCAGACCGAGTAGTACATGTCGTACTCGACCGGGTGGGGCGTCATCTCGTAGCGCATGTTCTCCGCCATCCTGAGCTCGATGTAGGCGTCGATCATGTCGTCGCTGAAGACGCCGCCCATCTTGAGGAAGGCGCGGTCCTTGTCGACCGTCTCGAGCGCCTCGCGCAGCGAGCCGCACACAGTCGGGATCTTGGCGAGCTCGGCGGGCGGCAGGTCGTAGAGGTTCTTGTCGACCGGATCGCCGGGATGGATCTTGTTCGTGACGCCGTCGAGACCGGCCATGAGCATGGCCGCGAACGCGAGATAGGGATTGGCGGCGGGATCGGGGAAGCGCACCTCGACGCGCTTGCCCTTGGGCGACGAGACGACGGGAATGCGGCACGAGGCGGAACGGTTGCGCGCCGAGTAGGCGAGCAGCACGGGGGCCTCGTAGCCCGGAACGAGGCGCTTGTAGGAATTGGTCGTCGGGTTGGAGAAGGCGTTGATCGCCTTCGCGTGCTTGAGAATGCCGCCGATGTAGAAGAGGGCCGTGTCGGAAAGGTCCGAGTACTTGTTGCCGGCGAAGACCGGCGTGTCGCCCTTCCAGATCGACTGGTGCACGTGCATGCCCGAGCCGTTGTCGCCGAAGACGGGCTTGGGCATGAAGGTCGCGGTCTTGCCGTAGGCCTGGGCGACGTTGTGGATCGCGTACTTGTAGATCTGCAGATTGTCGGCCATGCGCACGAGCGTGCCGAACTTCATGCCGAGCTCGTGCTGGGCGGCGGCAACCTCGTGATGGTGCTTCTCGGTCACCACGCCCATCTCGGCCATGACCGACAGCATCTCGGAGCGGATGTCCTGGCAGCTGTCGACCGGGGGCACGGGGAAGTAGCCGCCCTTGGTGCGCGGACGGTGGCCGAGGTTGCCCAACTCGTACTCGGTGCCGGAGTTGGTCGGCAGCTCGACCGAGTTGACGCGGAAGCCGGTGTTATAGGGATCGACGGTGAAGCGCACGTCGTCGAAGATGAAGAACTCGGCCTCGGGGCCGAAGAACGCCTTGTCGCCGATGCCGAGGGAGGCCATGTAGGCCTCGGCCTTCTTTGCGATCGAGCGCGGGTCGCGCTCGTAGGGCTGGCCCGTGATGGGGTCGGCCACGTCGCAGAACATGGCAAGCGTCGTCTGGGCGAAGAATGGATCGATATGGGCGGAAGCCGGATCCGGCTTCAAGTTCATGTCGGAGGACTCGATGCCCTTCCAGCCGGCGATAGACGAGCCGTCGAACGCATATCCCTCGAATGCGCCCTCGTCGATGCAAGACGCCTCTGCGGTGACGTGCTGCATCTTGCCCTTCGTATCGGAGAAGCGAAGGTCGACATACTTCACGTCCTTGTCCTTGATGGTCTTGAGGACGTCACTGACAGTTTTCATAGGCACTCCCCTATTGCGGACTATGATGTTGAGGAATTGAGCCGGCCTTCGCTCAGATCGCCTCGACTCCGGTTTCTCCCGTCCGGATGCGGATAGCCTCCTCGATCGTCGAAATGAAGATTTTTCCGTCGCCGATGCGCCCCGTCTTGGCGGCCTTCTGGATGGCTTCTACGGCCTTGTTGAGCATGTCGTCGTTGAGGACCACCTCAATCTTCACCTTGGGCAGAAAGTCCACGACGTACTCGGCGCCTCGGTAAAGCTCCGTGTGACCCTTCTGTCGCCCAAAGCCCTTTGCCTCGATGACGGTAATGCCCTGCAGGCCGATCTCTTGCAGGGCTTCCTTCACTTCGTCGAGCTTGAAAGGTTTGATGATGGCTTCAATTTTTTTCATGCGCCCTAGACCTCCAGCGTTTTCAGATTCTTGCGTGTTTGCCGGACGGGCCAAGCGGTAGCACGGCCCATGCCAACTGGTGACCAAAAAATGAATACTCGCGATTTCAGTGACTTAGGGGAGTTGTTGCCGCTGCGAGAGGCAGCCGGATCCAGCAAGTATGCACAAGGCGTGGGCAAAGTGCCAGAAATATAGGCAGTTCACGTGCTTTGCTGCTGAACACTGACGCGAGGCGTTGATCGCCTCGATGCGGCATGCAGAGTGGGCTCAGTTTCATCCCGAGCGAGAGACGGCAGGGCATGGCGACAGACGGCGGCGGGACCGGGCTCGAGCTCTTGTCGGCTGAGGAGATGGGATCGCGCCGACCGCCTCGCCGTCGAGCGGGGCGTCGCGAGCCTGGTCCTCATGGAGAACGCGGGGCGCAAAGTTGCCGACGAGGCGCGCGCGATGGTCCCGCCGGGCTCGCGCGTGCTCGTGCTTGTGCGGGCCCGGCAACAACGGGGGAGACGGCTTCGTCGCCGCGCGCCACCTGAAGCGGGCGAGCTACGACGTGCGGCTCTACCTTCTCGGCGACCGGGCGGGCCTCACGGGCGACGCGGCGCAGATGGCCCGCAGCTGGGACGGGCCGGTGCGGGCCATGGACCCGGACGCCGTCGAGAGCATGCACCTCGTCGTCGATGCGCTGTTCGGCGCCGGGCTCGCGCGCCCGCTCGAGGGGATCGCGGCCGAGATGGTCGAAGCGGTCAACGCGTCGGGCGTGCCGGTCCTTGCCGTCGACGTGCCGAGCGGCCTCGACGGGACGACGGGACTGGCGGCGGGGCCGGTGGTGCGCGCGGCGCGGACGGTGACCTTCTTCCGCAAGAAGCCGGGGCACGTGCTCTACCCGGGGCGGGCCCTCTGCGGAGAGCTCAGCGTCGTCGACATCGGCATCCCCGCGGAGGTCTTGGATTCGATCGACGTCAGAACATGGGTCAATGCGCCGGCCCTGTGGCGCACGAGCTGGCCCGCGCTCGTCCCCGACGGGCACAAGTACGATCGCGGCCATGCGGTCGTCGTCTCGGGCCCGGCCCACGCCACCGGGGCGGCACGGCTCGGCGCGCGCGGCGCGCTGAGGATCGGGGCGGGCCTCGTGACGGTCGCGAGCCCCCTCGAGGCGGTTTCGGTCAATGCCGCGCACTTGACTGCCATCATGGTGAAGCCGTTTGCCGGCGCGCTGGGCCTCGCCGAGGTCCTCGCCGATCAGCGCAAGAACGCGGTGCTGATCGGGCCGGGGCGCGGTGTCGGCCGCGAGACCGCGGCCGAGGTGATGAGCGCGCTCGCCTCGGGTGCGGCGGCCGTTCTCGACGCCGATGCCTTGACCTCGTTTGCCCCCGAGCCGCAGGATCTGTGGCGCATGATCGGCGCGCGGCCGGAGCGCCCCGTGGTCATGACCCCGCACGAGGGCGAGTTTCAGCGCGTATTCCCGGGTCTCGCGGGCTCGAAGCTCGAGCGTGCGCGCGCCGCAGCGAGGACGAGCGGCGCCGTCCTCGTCCTCAAGGGCCCCGACACGGTGATCGCGGCCCCCGACGGTCGCGCGGCGATCAGCGATAATGCGCCTCCGACCCTTGCCACCGCCGGCGCCGGCGATGTCCTCGCGGGTTTCATTCTGGGATTGCTTGCACAGAAAATGCCCGCGTTCGAGGCCGCGTGCGCGGCCGTGTGGCTCCACGGGGAGGCCGCCGCCGCATTCGGAGCAGGGCTCATCGCCGAGGACCTTCCCGAGACACTGCCAAGGGTGTTGAAGGACTTGCGGCAGTAATCTGGTGCGTCAGCTTTTTGGGGTCGTTCCGACGAGTCTGGAATGACGGCCGGCAGCAGGTGATCCTTTGCTGACATCGGTCTGATACTGCAGCGCCCGATATACTCGAGAATATCTAGTGAGGATCGATCAACCCAGCCAACACGTCTGCGTTGCGCGCGCGGCCTAGATCAGTAATGAAATCTTCCAACTCCTGCTCAGTCATCCCTCGCACGTCGAACCATTGGCCGAAGTGCTCGATGACGACGCACTCATTCAGCGAGGAGGTTTTGTGCTCCATGATGTACCGCGCTTCGGCCTCGGTAATACGCGTGGCTTTGTGATATCGCATGAGGTCCCGCGTACGGCTGAGCTACGTCCTCTCGAAGTGGATCATGCTTGCCCGCGGATCGTTAGGGCGACCCGATTTACCTTGTGATTCCTGGCGAACACGCCCACAAGCGCCTAACGTTCGAACGGGGCACCAGATGTCACCCAATTATGCCGCTAGACACTGTTGGCTGTGCGCTCACGCGATTTGGTTTCTACCGATTTGGACCTGGACGATCGTGCTACTAACCGGCGTTTCTTTGTTCGGATTACTGCGCCCGGATGCGGTCACCGGATGGCTGTCGCTCATGGGCTTGATCCTGCTCTTGATCGGCGTCTGCATCGCCGTTTTCGTCGATGAGAACAATCGCGATCGCGCCGGCGCGTCTGCGAAGCTCGTGACTGCGTTGCCAACACCTCCTGCGGCGCCCCCCGACCGGGTTCGGAAGTCACGCTGACCAGGGCCATCAAGCGTCGCCCTTAGTCGAGCGTGGTTGGATAGGTCAGCGACGGCCTCAAATGACGCGTGATGCGCCCATCGATTTCATGGACGACCACGTCGCCGTGCCCTCTGAACGCGACGGCACGCGCAAAGGCCATGGCGTGATCACGCAGGCGATAGCTCGCGATGGGCGCTGACGTCCCGACCTGCGTGACAAGCCAAGACTCCCTCGTCCCGCACCCGACGTGGATGTCGTTCTCAGTGGAAGCGCGCAGTCGCTTGCCCATGTTGATGTTCACTTCAGTCATCCTTTCGGCGGTAGGGTAGCACCGTCTAGTCCGAAGTTGCCTTGGCACAGGCGAAACCCGGATCGGGCGAGACAAATCTCGCCTTCCTTGGCGATACGCGCGAATGCCTCCGTAATCGTCTTGACGCGATATGCACACTCGCCTGAACTATGGCGCAGCAACTGCAAGACCTTGAAGTCTCGCGTCAGCATCGGAGCGTCCTGGCGCGGCTGGGAGCTGAAGCCGACGATTTGGCCAACTCTGAACTTATGATTGTTCATTCGGCAACTCCGCGTCTCTGCTCAACGCCTGAGCTAAGTCCGTTGGATCGATTTCCACGAGCTGTCTCGATAGGATCGTGGGTCCAGGCAAGGTGATCGTCGTGGATCTGCGCCTGTAAGCGACGAACGATAATCCTGCGATCTGCTCCTCGACCGTTTCGACCTCGTAGGACCCGGCGGGCTGCAGGCCATCGACACCGTCTAACCTAAAGGGATGAACAAACTCAACCGACGTGCGATGTGAGCGCTCTTCCATTGAGATCCTCGGTTTTCACGGGCCGCGCCGGAAATTGAATTCGCCTCGAGAGCGGATAGTTGTTGCGAGCGTACAAGTTGCGGATGCCGACGCCGTCGAAAATCCTGTCGTCCACCTCGAGGTAGGTACCCTCGAGGAGCTCGGGCGCGAGCTCCTCGATCGCGAACCGGATGGCCTCTGCCGAAGTGTCGAACCGGCGGGACGGGAAGCGCCGGCGCTTTGAGAGCCGGTTCCTCTCCGAGCTTGGAAACAGCTCCCCCGGCGCGGCGTAGTCGAACGCAGTCATGTTGTGCGACCTTCTTTTTGAGTGACCACGGGCACGATTGGATCTAGGGCGCGGAGGCTGAAGCGAGCTAACGGTAGTCGCCCCCAGCCGAAACTGAGGGCGACCTTCGGCAGCTCACGCAAAACGACTGATTAAAGCTGCCGACCTTTGGCGAAGGCATCGACGTCGCGCTGTGCCTGTGCCTTCTCGAGCGAGTATTTGGACTGAACCTGCGTGATGAGGTCGTCCTTGTCCTTCAGCGCCTTGACTTCGTCGAGGCTGAACTTGCTCCACTTCTGCTGGATCTCGCCTCTCATGCCCGCCGGAGCGGTGGTGGCGCCGGCGGCGGCAGGCTGAACGTTATTGGTCATGGTAAACCTCCAAGGAAAATTCTTCTTCTGAATAATTTGGATAATTATCATCCAAATCATGAATGGAATAGGCGCCGCAATATGGGCTAAATTAAGTCCTGATGAAATATTTTCAAAATTATTTCGCGCGCAGAAGGCAAATTCGTTTCGCGAAGAGTTTTTTTATACTTACTCCAGATTTCAATAATTGCCTGACGATTGTTGATTGTTGCTTAGATTCCATTGAGGGTTGCTTCTGCGTTGCTGCTTAAGACCGCTTCCCGAGTCATCCATATGACCGTTCGCGGGGATGCTGAAGGCGATGCAAGAGGAGCCGTCCCGTCGGAAACCCCGGTCGCAGGCCCAGCGCTAGCCGGAGAAATCCAGGTAGCCGTTCGACGGTACGTCTACAGGTGCACATGAATCTGCGCTGGCCCGACCGGGTGCTGGCATTGCTGACTTCCATCAAGCCCTTCAACCAGTTTCGCGCGGAAAGTAGGTCCACGTGCGCGCTCGCGCGGCGTGGCCCGTTTAGCCTGACCTTGTGTCAGCAGCCGGCCGACCGCACCCGTTCACTCGGAGTAATCGTGCAAGCGCTATAAGACTCGACTTGGCCACCCCATGCGCGCACAGTGAGCCATCATCGGCCATTTCCCAGGCGCCGGTGGCAGAGAGACAGCTTGGCGCTCCCGCCTGATCAGAAGGAGCCGGACATGTCTCCATTCATGGGCCACCCGATCGGTTTTACTCCAGCGACGCTTGCGTTGCTTGATGCTGCGCTCACGGACTTGTACGCCGACTTCAAGCGAGCGAAGGTCACGTTTCCCACGACCGCGCCCGTGGTCAGCGAAATCGACGTCCCGCGGACCGACCCTCGGACTGCCCCTCCAAGAGTTGTAACCTCGATCGTCGTGTCGAAGCGATCGCCAAGGAAAGCCGCAGGCGGCCTCCGCTTCGACAAAGCGCGTGGTTGGCATCTACGCTAGCGGACCCTATGGCAGGGATAACCGTCACTAACTCGAACTCTCGCCGACCAGAAGTTTGTCGTTTGCAACGTCCATGATCATCAAGAGCCAATCCACACTCGACCCACACGCCCACCTCGTAATCCCGAGGAGGGAGCGCAAGACGGTCTACACGCTCCTGCGCGACGACTGCCGTTGGCCTATTGGTGACCCACTGCACAGGGATTTCCACTTCTGCGGCAAGCAAAAGATGCCAGGATTTTCCTACTGCGAATTTCACGCGGGCCTTAGCTTCCAGGCCAAACGGCCGCATTACCGGCCATACGGTTACGAGCGCTAAATCCTTCATCCGGGTCAAAAGCCGGCGCTCCGTGCTCGAGTGACCAACGTGGGTCGATCGACGTGGAAGCCTGCGTTAGGCTCACTGACAGCGCCACAGCGTAACCATGTCTGACTCTGGCCCTTAGCGTCGGCTCCAGTATGTCCGCTCATGAGGTAGAGCGGTCTTTAGTCCCGTTCCTCTGCCGCGACACGCTTCAGCTCACCCCGGCGGCGCGCGCAGCGCCTCGTCGGTTTCGAGGAAGGCCTCGACCTCCGGCGCCGGAGACGGAGAGACGGCCGTCGCGCCGACCTCGGCGAGGAGACGGCTGACCGCAACATAGCCGCGCTTGGCGCGGTCGTAGAGCCCGCCCTTGACGAGGGCGCGCGCCGCGATGTCTCCGTCGCGGGCCCCGCCGTCGAAGACGAACCTAGCGTCGGCGTCGCCGTCGCCCACCAAGCCCAGGCCTGCAGTGGCGTAGACCAGCAGCTGGGTTGGATCAGATAGCCCAGTCGACCGCGCGCCGAGGCCAGCCAGTCAATCGAGTCGCTTCCCGACAAATATCGGGTGTCAAAAGAGGCTGGCTGACTTGAGGGCCCGGCCGGGCTCCTTGCTGATGAGCTCCAATGCCGTGCGGACGCCGTTCAGCGGCGCCGGCGAATGCTCGCGCGCGGGGCTGGCGGCCAGCAGCAGGGCAAGAGCCAGCGCCGTCTTTGCGAACTTTGCGTTACCGTGCTGCATGGCCTGATCCTCGTGTGGGGGATTCATCCTGCCTTGATAACGACCGTTGACTTCCTGCGTGATAGTCGCTATATTTTCGATAGTTGTCATAACTATCACTGTAGTAGTAACTATCAAAGTAACACTTGCGTGATCGCGCTGGCCCGGCTCCGGGCCGAGCTCACTAATCAGGCCCCCGCTCCAAGAGGCCCGCGCCAGCTGGTCATTGATGATCGAGGGATTGCAGAGGCTGGAGAAATGCGCAGTGAAGTGAAAGCAGGTTATGGCCAGGACTGTCCGGTGGCCCGCACCTTGGACATCGTCGGCGAGCGATGGACCCTCCTCATCCTGCGCGACCTGCTGCGTGAGGGGCCACGCAGATTTCAGGACTTCGAGGCAAGCCTAGTCGGCATCGGACCCAACACTCTTTCGGCGCGGCTGAAGCGCCTCGAAGAAGGCGGTATTGTCGAGCGCCGCTTCTATGAGCAGCACCCTCCCCGCGCAGAGTACGCCCTGACTGAAAAGGGGCGAGCACTGGGACCGGTCCTACTGGCTTTGAAGAAATGGGGCGAGAAGTACTAGCTCACGTTAAATCTTGACCCAAACGGGCCCTCGGACTTGCCGGCGGCATCGGCGTTAGGAGCGATTGGCGCTCCAAACGCCCGAGCAGAGACCGGAGGGCCCGCGACCGGCCCACGTCCCGCTGCCCCGAACCTGCCCGAACCGTCCGGTCCCATGGGCGGTGCGCGGGCCAGCCACTGCGTTCATCCAGACATGCCCCGAGGCGGAAACGCGGCCGCCCAACTGAATCGGGTAAAAAGCGAAAGATCCACCGGTAGAATAAATTCGGCCGCGGTTTATTCCGAGGCCAATCCCGATGTTTCCGCAATGGCCGCGGGTCGTCTCGGCGACCATGCTCCAGTTTCCATCGAACTGGGCCGCAATTGCGGGCGGAGCGGAACAGATGATTGCGGAAGCGGCCGACAGAGCGATGGCGCACATACGATTGCCAATCATGGGAGTCCTCATGCGTGTGTTGTACTGCTCCTCAATTCGAGCTGTCCCGGTGGTGAGGCCCATCGAGACCCCAGACCCGGCATCCTCCCAAATCACCACTTTGTTCGGACCACCGCTTGCTTGGGCCTTGTCCGGTGATCCAACTTCTACCTCAAAGGCCGGTTCCCACCACCTGTACGAAATGAGGTAATGGAGCAATGCGCCGGGCTGCAGGCCCGCCTCGCGCCGCGTCTCGAGCCGAGAGCGGACGCCCAAGCGAACGTCGCGGCGCGTTCGGATGCTATAACATCCGGCCATGCTATCGAACTCGATAGCCAGAAAGTATTTTTGTCGGCGTGGCCCGCAAATCATCCTGAACTCGACTGGACCCCAGTCAAGGCCCTAATTCACCGAAGGATGATCCCATGATCAAGCACAACACGACGCGACGAGATTTGGGCGCTGTGGGCTTAGGCGCGGCTGCGCTCTTGGTCCTCAGCCGTGCCGCAAACGCGACTGAGTGCGCTACGAACAAAGTTAGGCTCGACGGCTCTGGCCAAAAGGCGGGAGCAACCATGCCCAAAGATGTCACCGATGCGGTTCTCACGTCCATACCGCTCGTCGAAGAGACGGCGGTCGGTGTGAAGGACCGGCTGCTACGTCTTAGGCGTCTTGAGATCAAGCCCGGTGGCGAAGTTGGCTGGCACAGCCATGCCGATCGCCCAGCGATCATTTATATCGTGCAGGGCTCGGTCACGGAATATCGCAACACCTGCCAAGATCCGCTGGTCCACAACGCCGGAGACGCCATTGCAGAGAACCATCTGGTCTCTCACTGGTGGAAGAACAACGGCAACGAGACTGCAGTGGTGCTGTCGGCTGATTTATTCCATGTGACCGACCCTAACCAACACGCGATGTGAATGCTGGTTGTGAACGGGCTTGGCGACCACAAGTGTAGTGGGAAGTCGAGGGCTCACTATGGCCCTCGACAGTCCCCTGCGTATCCGCCATGCGTCGACGACGGACTGGACACGCTGCATTGTCGCCCCGCACATCACCATGCGCGCGGGTTCTCAGGTCATAACGGCTTTGCACTCTTTGATGCAGGCTGCGCAACTCTCGGCGCAAGCTTTGCACACGGCGTGATGATCCTGGTGCTTTTTGCACTCCTGCTCGCAATCGGCGCACACGTCGATGCACACTTTGGCAAAATCCTTGAGCCGTGCGGCATCAAGGGCTGCTAGCCGCGCCAATGTGGAACACATTGGCAGCATCGCCGACACGGCTCTCAAGCAGTCCTTCATCGATGTGTCACCACTGCTCAGCAAGCCTATGCAGTGATTTACACAGACCTCACCGCGATTGACGCAGTTTAGTCCGGCATCAATCAGGGCTTGGTGGGGTGCCGGACCGTGCTCATGCTCGCCCACGGCCCTGGCCGAGTCATTAGTGGCCAGCGTCGCGATGCCAGCCCCTACTGCTAGGCTCGTAGCCAGTAGTGATCTCCGGCTCACGAGCTCCGTTACCTGTCCAGTCGACGGAGAATCGACGCTTTTCAGTTTCATGATAGACCTCCATAGCTCGGTCCAGCTGATTTGAAGTCTATCTCTATAAGTCGCCTTGATCGCTCGTACTTTCGTTTCCTCTGAGAGACGGCGTCGCAGCGGCCATTCCAACCTATCGATGGCGTGTCCACGAGTTCAAATGAGCCGGTTCCTTCAGCCGCGTTGTGGCGGCTGGCTGACTGATGGACTTTGCTTTCTGCGGCGGCACGCGCGTGTCTTCACCTGGCCCCTAGCGTATGTCCGCTCACGAGGTAGAGCGGTCTTCAGTCCCGTCCCGCCGGCCCGCCTCTGCCGCGACGCGCTTCAGCCCACCCCCGGCGATGCGCGCAGCGCCTCGTCCGTCGCGAGGAAGGCCTCGACCTCCGGCGCCGGAGACGGAGAGACGGCCGTCGCGCCGACCTCGGCGAGGAGACGGCTGACCGGGACATAGTCGCGCTTGGCGCGATCGTAGAGCCCGCCCTTGACGAGGGCGCGCGCCGCGATGTCTCCGTCGCGGGCCCCGCCGTCGAAGACGAACACCTGCTCCATGATGACGGCCGTCGCATCCCAGGCGAGGATTCGCGTCTCGAGCCGATAGCGGACGCCCAAGCGCAGCTCGCGGCGGAAGCGGATGGCCGCCGCATTGGCGACCGGGGTCCATCGGTGCTTCAGCACCGCCGAGAGCAGGCCCGTGCGCATGATGACATCGACCCGCCCGAGGTCCATGATGGCGAGGTAGCGCCCGTTGTTCATGTGCAGGCTCGGGTCGAGGTCGTGCGGCCACACCCGGAAGGCGAGGCTCGAGACGTCGAAGAGCGCGAGGCGGGGCCGCGAGCGGGCGGTGAGGATGAGCCAGATGAGGCGGAGCCACAGGTTCATGCTTCCCTCGTGCGTTGGCCAAACCCCGGATAGCCCGATTAGCCCGTTTTGCGGCCATGCCCCGGTGCGGCAAACCGGACAATCCGTGGTAGGCTCGGAATCGGAAACCGTCCGCCACACTGGGCCACATTCGGCATCTATTTGACCCAAGCCCAGGCGAGGCGGGAGGATTTCCGGCTAGTACGAAGATTCGCGGGAAAGTGGTGCGAGGACAAGGCAAGTGAAGGCGACGTCGATCGCGTCTGTCGTGGCACTTCTCGCGCTCGCGTCGGCGCCCCCTGCGCGCGCGGCCGCCGCGGAGACGAGCGCGCAGATCAATCAGGCGGCGACGGCGCTGACGCGCGGCGATTCCGTGCAGGCCGTGACGGCCTACAGCGAGGCGCTGAAGGACGCCGGGCTCTCCAACGACCGGCGCGCCTCGATCCTCAACGATCGCGGCGTCGCCTATATGCGCCTCGGCCAGGCGCGCGCCGCGCTCGAGGACTTCAACGCCGCGGCCCAGCTCTTTCCGGAGTACGCCGCCGTCTACAACAACCGCGGCAACCTTCTCCTCTCGCTCGGCCTGCTCAAGGAGGCGATCAAGGATTTCGACCGCGCGATCGTTCTCGCGCCGGGCTACACGGCCGCCTACAACAATCGAGCCGGCGCGCTCGTGCGCCAGGGCAAGCTCGAGGACGCCATCCGCGACTACACCAAGGCGATCGAGCTCGTGCCGACGAGCCCCGCGCCCTTGAGCGGGCGCGGCCGGGCCCATCTCGCGCTCCTGCGTCCGCACGCGGCCATTCGCGACTTCACGCGCGCCGTCAATGCGGACGCCCGCTTCGCGGCCGGCTATCGCAACCGCGCGGAAGCCAAGCTCGAGGTCGAGCACTACGATGAGGCGATAGAGGACCTGTCGCGGGCCATCGCGTTCGATGTCGGCAACGCGGAGATCTACGTGCTGCGCGGACAGGCGTATCACGCGATGCGCAACGCGGCGTCCGCCATCAAGGATTTCGCCCGCGCCATCGAGCTCGACCCCAAGCTTGCCTCGGCCTACGCGGCGCGCGGGCTCGCGAACGGTTTCGCGGAAGCCTACGACGACGCCTACGCCGATCTCAACCGCGCCATCGAACTCGACCCGCGCTCGAGCCTGGCCTTCGCCTACCGGGCCTTCGTCTACAAGCAGAACGGCCAGCTCGACGTCGGATTGAGGGACATCGAGACGGCGATCAAGCTCGATCCCGAGCGCCCCGAGGTCTATTGGGCGAAGGCGGAGATCGAGGAAGCCCAGGGCCAGACCGAGCAGGCGATCGCCGATCTCAAGAAAGCGCTCTCGCTGCGTCCGGGCTATCGCGACGCGGCGGATGCGCTCGCCCGTCTCGGGGCAACGGCATCGACGAGCGACGAGACGCTGGTGCCGGCGGCCGGCATCGATACGTGGCGCGTCGTTTCCCGAGGGGGGCGTTACTTCGCCGTGAACGACCTCTACCCGCGCCTCTCCGTTCCGCTCGAGATGATGGGCACCGGCCAGCCGCGCCTCCTCGAGTGGGAGTTGAAGAAACCGCCGTTCAAGGGCATCGGCGTGCTGCGGTTCTTCGGCGGAACCACCAAGGGCCGCGGCGGGCCCGAGGACATCGAGCTGGTCGCGGTTGTCGACGTCGACGACAGCAAGGTGGTGGCGATCGAGCCGCACAAGCAGGGAGAGAAGGTCGCGAACTGGACTTGGGAGGAGGGCAAGGTGACGGTCGCGAGCGTCGACGGCGTCACCGACGAGTTCCCGCTGCGAGTCGGCAGGGAAGACGTCATGGGGACCGGGCGCCGCTACACGTCGAGCGAGCCGGGGTCGGCGGGCTGGGCGCCGTGGTCCGATCCGTGGGCCGGCGGCTTCGGTGGCGGGCAGAAGGTTCAGCGCTCCTCTCCGCGCAAGAAGTCGAAGACGCTGTTCGACCTTCTCTTCAACTGAGGCCGGCTTTGCGCAGCGCGTGATCTGGCGCGCCGGACGCCGATCCTTCACGCGCCCTGGCGCGCGAGCCCGCCTATGAGCGGGTGAGGAGGGGCGCCAGGGCGAGCGGCGATCATCCGAGCGCAAGATGAAACACCTGTGTCATCTGCGCGCTATAAGAGGGCGACACACAACGATATTCTGCTCTCCCGCACTTTGATGGGAGCGGAGGCGGAGCACCGGCCCTGGTGCCTGGGCCGTTCTCGAAACGGAGGGTTTTTTCATGCGTCCCGTCGTCCCCGGTTTCCTCCTCGCCCTCGGACTGCTCGCGCCGCCGGCACCGGCCGCCGCCGATGTTCAGGTCCGCATCGACAAGGGTAGACAGACGATGAAGGTCTACGTCGACGGCCACCTTCGCGACGAGTGGCCGGTGTCGACCGGCCGCGGAGGATACGGAACGCCCGGCGGCACGTTCCGGCCGCAGAGGCTCGAAAAGCGCTGGTACTCGACCCAGTACCAGGGCGCCTCGATGCACAACGCCATCTTCTTTCACGGCGGCTACGCCATTCACGCGACGACCGAGGTCGGCCGCCTCGGCCACGCGGCGTCCCATGGCTGCATTCGGCTCGCCCCCAAAAATGCGGCCGAGCTCTACAGCCTGGTGCGGTCGCACGGGGCGGCGCGGACGCGGATCACGATCACCCGCTGAGCGGCCGCTACGGGGCGAAAAAGCGCCAAAAATACTCGGTCTATTAAGCAATCCGCATCCAACGCGGGTGTAGCTTGGGATGGCGTATCGGTCTCCCATTGGAGAGATGGCATGAGGATGCTCGTCGGTTGCCTCGCTTTGGCAGCGGCCGTGGCGGCGGCTCTTCCGTCGGCGGCAGAGACCGCGACCGGCGCTCCGCAAGGGGCTCAGCAGCCGAATGTCGTGATCCTCAACCCGTCGGGACAGGGGGCCGCGCCGGCGCCTGCGCCGCAGACACCGCCGGCGTCTTCCCCGTCCGCAGCCCAGTCGGCGCCGTCCGCAGCCCCCGCGCCGGCTCCCGCGACCCGGACGCCGGCAGCGGCGCCTCCGGCACCCGCATCGGCCGGAACGGCGCCGGCCGCGGCCGCTCCCGCCTTGCCGCCGGCCCAGAGCGAGGCCCAGGGCCAGAAGACCGCCGCCCCGCCCGCGGGCGCGCCTGCGGCAACGGGCGAAGCCGCGCCGACCGTACAAGAGCCCGCCGCGGCTCCCGCCCCGCCGCCTCCGCCGCCCGAGCCGACGCTCGTCGTCGACATCAATCTCACCACGCAGAGGATGTCGGTCTCCGAGAACGGCGAGATGAAATACAACTGGCCGGTTTCCTCGGCGCGCTACGGATACACGACCCCGACCGGGACCTTCCAGCCGACGTGGATGAGCAAGTTGTGGTATTCGCGCCAGTACGACTACGCGCCAATGCCGAACTCGATCTTTTTCCATGGCGGCACCGCCATACACGGAACCGGCGCCATCGGCATGCTCGGGCGGCCGGCCTCGCACGGGTGCGTGCGGCTCGCCCCCGGCAACGCGGCGCGGCTCTACAAGCTCGTCGGCAAGCACGGGAAAACGGCGACGCGCATCGTCGTCCACGGCAAGGCAAGGCAGACGCCGGTCGTCGCCGAGCGCGGCGAGGATCCCTGGTACGGGTACGGCCGGCGCTATTATGCGATGCCGCCGGGCTATTACGGCTATTACGGGTACGGATATCGGCGCCCGCCACGCGGCTATGCCTGGGACGAGCCCTACTACGCGCCGCGGCCGCGCGCCTACTACGGCTACGGCAAGCCCCGGCGTAAGGCGCAGAGATACGCTCCTTACGGCGGCTACGGGTACGGCTACGGGTTCTAGGTTTTCTCTGTTCTTGATGGGATCGCGCCGCCGCGCGCACCGTCATCGCCGCGTCATGTCGAAGACATGCTTCCAGCATGAAGGCGGCGATCCGCCCAAGCCCGCAGGGTGGAAACTCATCGTGAGCTTGGACGGATGCCCGCCTACGCGGGCATGACGGAAGAGGTTCGCCCGCCGCGCCATGCCTCAACCTCATCCCGGACACAGGTTTTGCTTCAATCTAGATTGGAGAGGGCGCGCCTAGAACGGGTTCCACGTCTCGTGCGACGTGAAGCGCACGTAGCCGACGCTCGCGCCGAGCCGCAGCCCGAGGCCGGAGCGGATCGGCGCCATGATCACATCTCCGCCCTTGAGCAGCGTCATGCCGACCCCGCCGACCAGATAGGCGGTCCCGTCGATGCCGGTGAACATGCGGTAGAGGTGCTGATCGTCGTTGAGCCGGTAGATGAGAAACAGCGTGCGCGAGCCCTCGCCGCCGACGTCGTAGCCGACCGAGGGGCCATGCCAATAGACCTCGCGCGTGCCGCCTGTGCGCAGATAGAGCGTCCCCTTTCCGTAGCGCAGACCCGCCAGCAGCGCGCCCCCGCCCTCGTTGCCGAGCACGTAGGCCGTGGGCCGGCCGAGCTCGCCGAAGGCGTGCTCGATCACGCTCGCAAGGCCTGTCGAGACGGTGCCGAAGACACCGCGGGACGCCGCATAGATCTCGTCGATCGTGTAGCCTTCCTCGGGTCCGAGCGGCTCGGGCGGCGCATAGGGGACGCCGGGCGGGGGAGCCTCCTCGACGGGGGCGGGCACATGGGCCGTTGTCGTCTCCCAGCTCCGAGGCTGCGCTAACTTGGGGCGCTCTTCCTTGGGCGGCGCCTCGACGCTCTTCACCGCCGGCGGCTTCGGCGGGGGAGGCGCGGGAGGGGTGACCTCCGCCGTGCGGGGCGGCTCGGGCGCCGCGCTCTGCCCGATCTCTTTGTCGATCTTCTCGGTGAGATAGGCCGACTTGGTCTTGAGGACGGCGAGCATCTCCGAGCCTGCCGCCTTGAGCTCGGCAAGACCCGCGCAATCGACCGGCTGGCCCGGGTCGGGACGCCCGAGGGTGTCGATCTTCGTGTAGAGCTCGCTCGTTTTCTGGTCGAGCTCGGCGATGCGCGCGTCTCTCAGATAGTCGAGCCCTTTCTCCTCGAAGCTCTCGTCGCTCCAGCCCTTCTTGGTCTTGAGCGCCTTGAGCTTCTCCTGGAGCTTCGGCTGGGCGTCGGAGTTGAAGGCCCTGATGTCGGCTGCGGCCGCGTCGACGGCGGCGCCGTAGCTCTCGGCCGTGCAGGTCTCGGCGGAGGCGCGGAGTGAAAGGCCGAAGAGCGCCGTCGCGGCGAGCAGCCCCGTTCGCGCAAAGCGTTTCATGGATCGAAGTCCCGCCACTTCTTGCCTTCCGGAGATAGGGAAGCGCCGGAGCAATGGCGAGCCGAGGATTGCGGCGAGATCAGGGCCTTTACGTCACGGCCCAGTCGGGACGGTCTTGACGATGCTCGACGTCGGCCGCTCGGTTCCGGCCGCGGGAAGGCCCTTCACGTCCTTCTCGATCATCGCGTCGTACTCGGCGACCGTCTTCACCTCGTCCTTGGCCTTCATGTGGACGATCTTGTAGCCCTTCGCCTTGAGCTCGGCGAGAAGGGCCGGAATGGCCTTCGCCGTGTGCGGCTGGATGTCGTGCATGAGCACGATGCCTTTGCCGCGCTTCTCGAGCTTGTCCATGATCGACTTGACGAGATGCTCGGAGGTCTGCGGCTTGAAGTCGAAGCTGTCGATGTCGGTCGAGAAGATCGCGATGTTGCGCTCGCCCAGGTATTTGAGCGTCTCGGGCGAGTCCTTGAGGAAGGGATAGCGGAAGAACGGCGCGATCGGGGCGCCGACCGCGCGATGCACGCCGCTCACGGCCTTCTCGATCTCATCCTTGGCGTCCTTCTCGGATTTCTTGCTCAAGTCGGCGTGCGACCAGGTGTGCGAGCCGATCGTATGCCCTGCCTTCGAGACCTCGCGGATGATCTCCGGGAGCCCGATCGCCATTTTGCCGATCGAGAAGAAGGTCGCCTTGGTGCACTGCGCGGCAAGCGCATCGAGGACGGCCTTCGTCGTATTGACCTGGGGACCGTCGTCGAAGGTGAGGACGACCTCCTTCGGCTCGAGAAAGTCGTGAACCTTGTAGTGCTGAAACCCGAAGCCGGGGCCGCCGGTCGTGTCGATCTCGACGGTGCGCGCGACGCCGAGCGCGTCGGGATTGGCGCATTTGGCGGCGGGCGCCGGAGGAGGCGAGGTCTTTTGCGCCTGAGGCTTGGGGTCGGGAGCGGCGATGGTGCCCGTCTCCTGAGGCGGAGTGACCTTGGTCGGCTGAGGCGCCTTGGGGTCGGGAGCGGCTAGGGCGCCAGTCTCCGCAGGCGGGGAGGCCTTGGGCGGTTGAGGAGCCTTGGCGTCGTTGCCTGCGACGGCGACCGTCGCCAGGAGAACGAGTGCTGCCAAAAGTACTGCGCGCATGATCTTCCCTCCCCGAATCTCATGTATTTCTAGCAAGAATCCGGCCCTCGCGGGAGGGTGGACGTGCTTCGTTCCGCGGCCAAGCCTTGAACGGTCCTAACGCGGAAATTTGCGGCCAGTGTGGCTTTGACGTCAGAGCGGTCTCTCACGTTTTTCTCGCGAGCTTTGCGCGGAATCGCTCGATCTCGACGATGACGCGCGTGTGCGTGCCCGAGCCGACGACCTCGTGCGTGTCGCGGGCCTCCACTTCGAATTCGAGCGTGCGCCCGTCGACGCGGACGAGACGCGCCGTGGCCGTCACCCGTGCTCCGACCGGGCTCGGCGCGGAATGGGAGACCGTGATCTGAGTGCCGAGGCTCGCGTGCCCCGGCGGAAGGCGGCGCTCGACGCAGTCCACCGCCGCCGCCTCGATCAGAGCGATCATCATCGGCGTGGCGAGGACCTCGATCGTGCCGCTGCCGAGATGGGGAGCGGTGTCGTCCTCCGTCACGAGGAGCGAAGCGTGCCCCGTGAGGCCGGGGGTGAGGTCGGGAAGCTGGGACATGCGGTTGAGCAAAGCGTATGACCAGTAGGGACACTATCCGAATATCAGCCGGTAGAGTCGCGGAAAGAGGCCCGGCTCGCCGGCGTGGGCGCGTTCCTGCGCGGCTCTGATTTCGGCGACGGCCGCCTCGACCTTGAGCTGGAGAAGGCGCTGGCCGCGCTCGGCCGAGGCGCGCCGCGCATCGCCGAGCGCTCCGTCGGCGTCGGGGCGCGCTCTCTCGAGGCGGACGCCGTCCGGCGCCACCGCCATGAGCTCGGAGGTATCGCGGATGCCGGCGTGGGTGCCGATGTCGGCCGCTCTCTCGCCCTCGCTCGCGAGCCAGGCGTCGCCGCCGTTCTCCCCGTAGTAGCGCCCCGCATTGATGACGGTCACGCCGTCCGCCGCCCAGGCGGCCGAAAGCTTCTCCGCGACGGCGCGCTGTGGCGCCTGGTTTCCCCCCGAGTCGCCGAGCAGGACGATGGTCCTGAAGCCGGCGGCCTTGAGGCTTGCGGCGGCGGATTCGAGCACGGCGGAAAATATTTCGTCCGGCACGCTGATCGTGCCGGGATAGGCCATGAGGCCCGACCGGCTCGCGATGTCGCCTTCGGGAACGTAGGCGAGGACCGGCGCCACGAGCGTGTCGCCGAGAGCCAGCGCGATGCGCCGGGCGGTGGCGGCGACGACGAGGTTGTGCTTGCCCGTCACCATGTGGGCCCCGTTGGCCTCGGTGCCGCCCGTCGGGATGATGGCCGTCGTCGCGCCGTCGGCGATGCGGTCGCGGACCTCGAGCCAGGTCATGCGCTCGATCTCGACCACAGGCGCCATGGACGGCGCGGCCGCCGCCGGGAGCGCGAGAAGGGCAAGGAGAGCGGGCGCCAGCGCGCTGCGGACCAGCACGGCAAGACTCCTGTCGGGTTATGCAACGCATACCCTATGGAGCGGACCCTTAATTTCGCGTTGCGAGCCGCGAAGCGGGCCGTCTAAGTGGCCCGATGAAATTTCCGGCACCCCTCGTCCCCGGCCGCCTCGTCGCCCGCTACAAGCGCTTTCTCGCCGACGTCGTCCTCGACAGCGGGGCGACGGTGACGGCGAGCTGTCCCAACACCGGCTCCATGCTGGGCCTCGTCGCGCCCGGCTCACGCGTGTGGCTTTCGGAAAGCGACAGCCCGACCCGCAAGTACCGCCACACCTGGGAGATGGTCGAAGCCGATCTCGGAGAGGGCCCGGCGATCGTCGGCATCAACACCGGCCATCCCAACAGGCTCGTGGCGGAAGCGCTCGCTGTGGGGCGTATTGCGGAGCTTGTCGGCTATGCGAGCGTGCGCCGCGAGGTGAAATACGGAGAGGCGAGCCGTATCGACCTCCTGCTCGAGGACCCGAACAAGGGTCGAGCCTACGTCGAGGTGAAGAACGTGCACCTGTCGCGCGAGGCCGGGCTCGCCGAGTTCCCGGACTCGGTGACCGCGCGCGGCGCCAAGCACCTCACCGAGCTTGCCGCCATGGTGCGCGCGGGCCACCGCGGCGTCATGGTCTTTCTCGTCCAGCGGGGCGACACACGCGCGCTCGATATCGCGCGCGACATCGATCCCGTCTATGCGGCGGCCTTCGAGCGTGCCCGCGCTGCGGGCGTGGAAATGCTCGCCTACGGCTGCAGGTTGACCGAGGAAGAGATCTGCCTCGACCGGCCCCTGCCGCTGCGGGCCTGAGATCCCTATATCCATGCCCGCGGAAGCGGTTCCAAGCCGACCGGACCACCCGAAACCATGCGAGCACTCCTTACGTATATTCGCTCGTCATGGGACATGAGCCGGCGAGCACGGCGGTCCCAACCGAAATTCGAGGAGAACCGGTCATGTTGACCCGCCGTCACTTCAGTCTCGCCGGGCTCGGCCTGGCGCTTGCCGCCGTCTCCCGCGACACCGCGGCGGCGAATGAGGAGGCATTCGAGATCATGAAGACCGACGCAGAGTGGAAGAAGGAGCTGACCCCCGAGCAGTTTTACGTGCTGCGCCAGCATGGCACCGAGCGCGCCGGAACGAGCCCGCTCAACAAGATCTACGACCCTGGCACCTATACGTGCGCGGCCTGCGACCTGCCGCTCTATCCTTCGGAGACGAAGTTCGATTCCGGCACCGGCTGGCCGAGCTTCTACGCCCCGCTCGACAACGCGATCGCCACGTCGACGGACTGGAAGCTCATCTATCCGCGCACGGAGGTGCATTGCCGGCGCTGCGGGGGGCATTTGGGTCACGTGTTCGACGACGGACCGAAGCCCACCGGCAAGCGCTACTGCATGAACGGGGTCGCGATGAAGTTCGTGCCCAAGGCCGCGAGCTGAGCGTATTTCCCTCTCCCCATCCTCCATCATGATGGGGAGAGGGCACCTATAGATTTCACCTCTCGAGGTTTCCGATGACGCGCGCCGTGATCGTCTCCGCCCTCGCGGCCCTTGCCGCCGGCCTCGCCGCCCTCTCCATTTCGGCCGAGGAGCCAAAGCCCGCCGATACCCCTGCCGCCGCAAGCACCGATCTTGCGGTCGCGACGTTCGCCGCCGGGTGCTTCTGGTGCGTCGAGAGCGACTTCGACAAGGTGCCGGGCGTCGTCACGACAACGTCGGGCTATACGGGCGGGCACACCAAGAATCCGACCTACGGCGAGGTGGGCCAGGGAGGCACGGGCCACGCCGAGTCCGTTGAGGTCAAATACGACCCCAAGAAGGTCACCTACCAGCAGCTTCTCGACTACTATTGGCGCCACGTCGATCTCGTCGACGGCGGCGGGCAGTTCTGCGACCGCGGCAATCAGTACCGGCCCGCGATCTTCACCCATACCGACGAGCAGAAAAAGCTCGCCGAGGATAGCAAGGCGGCGCTCGAGAAGAGCGGCCGCTTCGACAAGCCGATCGCGGTCGAGATCGTCCCCGCGTCGGCTTTCACGCCGGCCGAGGACTACCACCAGGACTATTACAAGAAGCACCCCACCAAATATCAGTTCTACCGTTGGAGCTGCGGCCGCGACCAGCGCCTCGCCGAGCTCTGGGGCTCAGGCGAAAGCCATTGATCGGTCTCTGAGCCCTCTCGCGATTTCTGAAAATTTGGTGGCTTCGCCTAATCGTCTTGTTGCGGCCGGGAGACATTGTGGCGCGGCCGCGACATATCTAACCGTCATGAGCCCAGATTAGGACGAGGCGAGCGACACGGTTCACGATGCTCCGAGAGAAGACAACACGGCCTGGGAGACTTGCGATATACACCAACGGAGCATTGCAAACGCGTCGCCGTGTGTGCATTTTGGGGGAAGGTCAAGAAAATCTTAACGCGCTCTATGCGCGAGGCAGGGGGAGTTTCGGGCCACACTTTCGGCGCGGAACTCGGCTTGCCTTGACAATGTTTGCCGACCGCCCATCTCCGTTTGGGAGAGAGTGACCGATGGTAGTGCGTTCCATACTTGCGTTCTCGTGCCTGCTTGCGGGCCTCGCCCTCGGCCAGAGGTTCTTCCAGCCGCCGGCCTATGCGCCGAAGCCGCTCAGCGCGCAAGCCGAGCTCAACGGCTCCATTCTCTCCGCATCCAATCCTCTGGCGTCGCTGCGCTCCTCGCGCGATGAAACCGTCCTCGCCGTCACCACCGCCAAGCCGAGCTCCGACACGAGCCGCGCGGCGAGCCTCGCGGCCGGCGCCCCGCAAGCTCCGGTGACCGTCGAGGCCCAGACGCGCCCCTGGACCATGACCGTCACTTCGCTCGCTCCGTCTGACGACGCGCGCCGCGCCATGACGCGCGACCTGCAGGGCGAGCTCAGGCGTCTCGGCTGCTACAGCGGTCCCGTCGACGGACGCTGGAGCGGTGATGTGGTGGCAAGCCTGCGTGTGTTCACGGGTGCCGTCAACGCGGCGCTGCCGGTCGACAATCCCGACTACGCGCTTCTCGCCCTCGCGCGGAGCCACGAGCCTGGCGCGTGCGATCCCGCCACCTCGCCCGCCACTCTGACCGCCGACGCCGATCCTGCAGCCGCGGCCGACACCTCCGACAGTACCTACACCTACGCGCCCGCGGGCCGCATGAGTCTCGGCGCCTCGCAAGGAGGATCGAGCGGGACGGTCCCGGAAAAGGCGCCTTCGCGCCGTCCGCGCATGACCGAGGTCGAGCGCCTCTTCATCCATCCGCTTGGACAATAGTCAGCGCGAGCGCTTCCAATTGAGTTTGAAATACGGCCTGTGTTGGACAAACTCCCAATCACCGGGATCGGGTCTAATGAAGCGGGCGGGCCCCCTTTCCGTCATCGCCGCGTCATGTCGAAGACATGCTTCCAGCATGAAGTCGGCGATCCGCCCAAGCCCGCAGTGCGGAGCGCGAGCGGAGGCTCGGACGGATGCCCGCCTGCGCGGGCATGACGTTGTGGAAGGCGGCGCGACACCATCAAGAACAGAAAGTTCCTAGGGCGCGGCCTGGCGTCCGTACGTTCTGAATTTCTCGACCATCAACGTCATCTCGTCGTCCGCCAGGATGTTGGGCGCGCCGATCGCGAGCGCCTTCGCGTACTGCTCGGCCAACACCTCGACCTCGGCCGCGAGCGCGAGGGCCGCAGGGAGCGTCGTACCGAGAGCGATCACGCCGTGGTTGGCCATGAGGCATGCGGTGCGGCGTAAGAGCCCCTCCGCGACGTGGCCGGCAAGCTCGGAGGTGCCGAACGTGGCGTAGGGCACGACCGGGATGTCGTTGCCGCCGGCGACCGCCACCATGTAGTGGAACGCCGGGATCGGCTTGCCGCAGCACGCGAGCGCCGTGGCATGGGTCGAGTGCGTGTGGACGACGGCGCTCATGTCGGGGCGGGCGCGGTAGGCGGCGAGGTGGAACTGCCACTCGCTCGACGGCGCGCGCTGGTCGGCAGGCACGGTCCCGTCGGATGCCACGAACACGACGTCGCGCGCCTTCATCTCGTCGTAGGCGAGCGCCGTCGGCGTGATCAGCATGCCGGTCTTCCAGCGGCAGGAGACGTTGCCCGAGCGGCCGGGCGAGAGGCCGCGCCGGCTCATCTCGCGGGCCGTGGCGACGACCGCCTTGCGGGCGAGCGTCTCGGCTTTCTTACCTTCGCGCTTCATGTCGAGCTCATGGGGATCGAGTTGTAGGTTGGGTCAGGCCGCCCTGCACTTGCGGCCGTAACCCAACGTCTTATGGCGGATCACTTGTGAGTGTTGGGTTACGCTCGGCGCTAGCCTCGCTAACCCAACCTACAGCGGCCGGTCTCGCCTCACATTCCCTTCTCCGGATAGAGTGAACGAAGGCCTTCCGCGGTGGCCGGTGCAACGCCGCGCTCGGTGATGAAGCCGGTGACGAGGCGGGAGGGCGTCACGTCGAAGGCCGGATTGCCGGCGGGCGAGCCGGGCGCCGCGATCTCGACCGTCACGACGGTGCCGTCGGCGAGCCGGCCCGGCATTTTCAGCACCTCGTCGGCCGAGCGCTCCTCGATCGGGATCGCGAGCCCGTCGGTCATGGTCCAATCGATGGTCGAGTGCGGGAGCGCGACGTAGAACGGCACGCCGTTGTCCTTGGCGGCGAGCGCCTTGAGATAGGTGCCGATCTTGTTGGCGACGTCGCCCGAGGCCGTCACCCGGTCGGTGCCGACGATGCAGAGATCGACGTTCCCGTGCTGCATCAGGTGCCCGCCGGCGTTGTCGACGACGATGGTGTGGGGGACGCCGTGACCGCCGAGCTCGAACGCGGTCAGCGAGGCGCCCTGATTGCGCGGGCGCGTCTCGTCGACCCAGACGTGGAGGGCGATGCCCGCGTCGTGCGCCTGATAGATCGGCGACGTTGCCGTGCCCCAGTCGACGCAGGCGAGCCAGCCGGCGTTGCAGTGGGTGAGCACGTTGACCCGCTCGCCTGATTTCTTCTTCGCGGCAATGTCCTTGATGAGCCCGAGCCCGTGCACGCCGATGAGGCGGCAGGTCTCGACGTCCTCGTCGCAGATTTGGGCAGCCCGCCGGTAGGCCGCGGCGACGCGCGCCTCGCGCGGCAGGTTCCTCACCGCGCGGCGCATTTCCTCGAGCGCCCATCTGAGATTGATCGCGGTCGGGCGCTGCTTGGCCAGGAATTCGACGGCGCTTGTCGAGCGCCTCGTCCGAGGCGTCGCGGCGGAGCGCCAGACAAACGCCATAGGCCGCCGTCGCGCCGATGAGCGGGCGCGCCACGCACCTGCATGGTGAGGATCGCGCGTGCGGCGTCCTCGACCGATGTCAGTGTGACCGTCGCAAGCTCGTGCGGCAGCTTCGTCTGGTCGATGATCTCGACCGACCATCCGTCGTCGCGGAGCCAGATCGTGCGATAGGCCTTGCCGTTGATTTTCATGTCCTCAATCCGCGCCGGGCGAAGGGGGAGACATCGGAATATGGAGCGACGCCTCGAGCCCGCAAGAGCTGCAAGAGAGCGCGTACCACTCGGCATAGGGCCGCGCCGAGCGGTCGATGATCTCGAGCCCCGCGGCGCCGCAGCGCGGGCAGGCGGCGGACGCCTCGGGGTCTTGCCGCCAGCGCGCGATGGCCGCGAGCGCCGCCTGCGCCTCCTCGGCCGTGAGCGGCGATGGCGTAGCTTCGCCCACTCAATGGCCCTCGAAGGCCATCAGCGCATGCCAGCGGATGCCGAGGCTGTCGAGCTTCTTGGCGCCGCCGAGCTCCGGCAGATCGATGATGAACGTCGCGCCGACGACCACGCCGCCCGAGCGGCGGATGAGCTTGGCCGCCGCCTCCGCCGTTCCGCCCGTCGCGATCAGGTCGTCGACGATGAGGATGCGCTCGCCGGGCGCGATCGCGTCCTCGTGGATCTCGATGATGTCGACGCCGTACTCGAGCGTGTACTCCTGGCCGATGGTCTTCCACGGCAGCTTGCCCTTCTTGCGGATGGGCACGAAGCCGCACCCGAGCCGGTCGGCAATGGCGCCGCCGAGGATGAAGCCGCGCGCCTCGATCCCCGCCACCGCGTCGACGGGCTGGGTCCGGAACGGCTCGGCCATCTGCGCGATCGCCGCCTTGAAGCCCTGCGGGTCGCCGAGCAGGGTGGTCACGTCCCGGAACATGATGCCGGGCTTGGGATAATCGGCAATCGTGCGAATAAGGCCCTTCAGCTCGCTCACGGACACCTCCCCGTCAAAATCGGGGCGCAAAGTAGCAATATCCGCTGGGAGAGAACAGGAGGAACGGCCGGCGCGCGAGCGCCAGCCGCCCTCGATTTCGCCGGCGGGCTTTGCCACGCGGCGCTTGCGGGGGGCTTTAGGAGCGCGGCATGACGGACATCGACTATCCCCTTTCGGGCGAGGCCGACTTCGACGACCTGCCGCGGACGCTGCGCCGGGAGAGGGAGGCGCGCGCGCGCGAAGCCCGCGAGCGCGAGCAGGGGGCGGGCAGCGTGCCCCACGTCTTTGGGCGCTCCGACGGCTACACCGGCGCGCCGCCGGTCAACGATCCGCCGCCCGCGGCGGTAACCCGTTTCGACGTTCCGTTCGGACACCTTGCGCTCTTCTTCCTCAAGGCCGTGATCGCCGCCATTCCGGCCCTCATCCTGCTCGGGATCATCTTGTGGTTTGCCGGCCAGCTCCTGCAGACCTTTTTCCCCGAGCTCGTGAAGATGAAGATCCTGATCGGCTTTCCCAACGGCTAGCCGAGGCTCGCTCGCGGCTGTCCTCGTCCGGGACAACCGTCGCAAGCGCGCAAACGCTTTCGTAACCCTATGCCGCGTCACAGGCAGATGCCTAAAATGCGATCCTTCTGCTTAGGTCGAATTCAAAGCGAAAATCGTCAACTCGCTCGCGTGGTCCGGGGGGACCTCGAGGGGCGGTTGGGCGATGTGCTGGGCGTGCGGCAATCCAGGTCTGATCCACGACAACGGGTCGGGGTCGAGCGGCGGCGCCTCCGTCGTCTCCAGCCCCGCGACCGGCGGCCATGACATCGACGGGCTGCTCTCGGGCCTGAAGTGGAGCGGCACGCTCACCTACACCTTCCCCGACTCGGCCGCCGCCTACGAGGCCTCCTATGGCAACGGCGAGCCGACCGCCACGGGATTTGCGCGGGTGTCCGTCGCGCAGCAGACGGCCGTCCACGCGATCATGGGGCAGGTCGCCGGCTACACGAACCTCGAGATCAAATTCGTGGCGTCCGGCCCAGCCGACATCCGCATCGCGCAGTCCTCCGAGGCCAATCCGACGGCCTACGCCTACTATCCCGGCTCCGAGGAGGGCGGCGACGTCTGGTTCGGGACCCAATACGACTATCGCAGCCCCAAGCTCGGCGACTACTACTACCTCACCCACATTCACGAGCTCGGCCACGCGCTGGGCCTGAAGCACAGCCACGTCGGCGGCGGCGTCGCCAACGTCGCGGTGCCCGCCGAGCACGATGCGCTCGAATACACCGTCATGAGCTACCGCACCTACGTCGGCGGCCCCACGACCGGGTACACGGCCGAGACGTACGGGTATCCGACCACCTTCATGATGAACGACATCCGCGCGCTCCAGGAGATGTATGGCGCGGACTTCACGACCCAGAGCGGCAACACGGTCTATACCTGGAATGCCTCGACCGGCGAGTTCTCGATCAACGGCGCGGGTCAGGGCCGGCCGGGCGGAGCCAATGCACCGGCCTCCGCCAACGTCGTCTTCATGACGGTATGGGACGGCGGCGGCGTCGACACCTACGACCTCTCGAACTACGCGACCGGGGTCACCATCGATCTCAATCCCGGCAGCTACTCGATTACGTCGAGCGTCCAGGTCGCCTACCTCGGCAACGGCCATTACGCGCACGGCAACGTCTACAACGCCTACCTCTACGAGGGCGACACCCGCTCGCTGATCGAGAACGCCGTCGGCGGCAGCGGCGCCGACACGATCGTCGGCAACGCCGGCAACAATCGCCTCGACGGCCGCGCGGGTGCCGACGTGCTGGCCGGCGGGAGCGGCGACGACGTGTTCGTGTTCGGCGCCGGCTTCGGCACGGACACGGTCACCGACTTCACGGCAGGCGGCACTTCCGACAGGATTGATCTCTCGAGCTTCGCGGCACTCCACGCCCTCTCGGACGTGCTTGCTTTGGCTCAGCAGTCCGGCGCCAATACGGTTCTCTCCTTCAGCACCGGTCTCAGCCTCATTCTCCAGGGCGTGACGAAGAGCGCCTTGACGGCGGCGGATTTCATATTCGCCCCGTCGATCGGTCCGAACGATGCGCCGACGAGGATCGCCCTTTCGAAGACGACGGTCGCGGAGAACGCGGCCGGCGCCACGATCGGCAACGTGACCGTCTCGGATCCCGACGGAGACACGGCCTTCACGTTTGCCGTGTCCGACGACCGCTTCGTCGTCAGCGGCGCACCCGGCGCCTACAAGCTCAATCTCGATGCCGGGACGGCGCTCGACTTCGAAGACGGGAGCACTATTGCGCTCACCGTGATCGCGACCGACGGCGGGGGCCTTTCCAAGACGCAGAGCTTCACGATCGGGGTGGTCGATGCGTCGGGGGCAACGATCAAGGGGACGAGCACGGACGACGTCGTGAGCCTCACCCGGTCGGTGGCCGGCCAGGCGAAGGTCACGGAGGAATCCGACAACATCGGCGGGGCCGGCGGCAACGATCGCATCTGGGGGTACGGCGGCGCGGACAGGATCAGCGGCGCAGAGGGCAACGATGAGCTCCATGGCGGGCTCGGCAACGATGTCTTCAACGGCGGCGCGGGACGGGACCTGCTCGAGGGAGGATGCGGCAACGATCGGTTTACGGGCGGCGCGGGTTCCGACAAGTTCTTCTTCGGTCCCGCCTTCGGCAAGGACACGATCACGGATTTCTCCCCTTCCGGCGTCGCGCACGACCTCATCTGCTTTCAGAAGAGCGTCTTTGCCAACTACGCCAGCGTCCGCGCCGCCGCTGAGCAGGTCGGCGACAATGTCGAGATCACGGTCGACGCGTCGAACACGATCACGCTGCTTCATATGCAGCTCGCCAAGCTCGGTGCGGGCGACTTCTACTTCGTGTGATCGTGAAGCGCCCGCTGCGGGTCGCACCGCGAGCTACTCGGCCGCCTCCTTGCCGAACTGCAGCTCGGAGAGGCGCCGATAGAGCCCGCCGCGCTGGGCGAGCTCGGCGTGCGTTCCCTCCTCGACGATGCGGCCCTTGTCGAGGACGAGGATGCGGCCGGCTTTCTGCACGGTCGCGAGCCGGTGGGCAATGACGATCGTCGTTCGTCCCTTCATGAGGCGCTCGAGCGCCCGCTGCACCCCCTGCTCGTTTTCCGCGTCGAGCGCGCTCGTCGCCTCGTCGAGAAGGAGGATCGGGGCGTTCTTCAGGATCGCGCGCGCGATGGCGATGCGCTGGCGCTGGCCGCCCGAGAGGGTCACGCCGCGCTCGCCGAGCTCGGTGTCGTAGCCCGAGGGCAGCGCGCGAATGAAGGCGTCGGCCTGCGCCGCGGCGGCGGCCCGCTTCACGTCCTCGAGGCTCGCCTCCGGTGTGCCGTAGCGGATGTTCTCGGCGACCGTGTCGGCGAAGAGGGCGACGTCCTGCGGCACGAGCGCGATGCGGCCGCGGATCTGGTCCAGATCCGCGTCGGCGAGTTTGACGCCGTCCATCCTGACCTCGCCCGAGTCCGGGTCGTAGAAGCGCAGGAGCAGGTTGAAGATCGTCGTCTTGCCGGCCCCCGACGGGCCGACGAGCGCCACCGTCTCGCCCGGGGCGACGCGAAACGAGACGCCTGCCAGCGTGCTCGCCTCGGGCCGTGTCGGATAGGCGAAGCGCACGTTCTTGAACTCGATCTCGCCCAGCGGCGGCTCGGGGAGCGGCACGGGATGGGCCGGAGAGCGGATGTCGGGCGCGATTGCCAAGAGCTCGGCGATGCGCTCCGCCGCCCCCGCCGCCTGGCTGAGCTCGCCCCACACCTCGGAGAGCTCTCCGAGCGCGCCTGCTGCAAACAGGGCATAGAGCACGAACTGCCCCAGGCGGCCGACGGTCATCTCCCCGCTGATGACGGAGGAGGCGCCGTACCAGAGCACGGCGACGACGCTCGTCACGACGAGGAAGATCGTGAGCGCGGTGAGTCCGGCGCGAGCCGCCATGCGCGCGCGCGCGGCCCCGAACGAGCGCTCGACCGCGTCGCGGAAGCGGGCGGACACCGCGCTCTCGTGGGCGAAGGCCTGCATGGTCCTCACCGCGGCGAGGTTCTCGGCCGCATAGGCCGACGCGGCCGCGAGCGTATCCTGCGCTTTCCTCGACAGGCGGCGCACCACGCGTCCATAGCCCACGAGCGGCAGCACGATGAGCGGTATCGCGATCAAGACCAGGAGCGCGAGGCGGGGGCTCGTCACGATCATCATCGCCAGCGCCCCGAGCAGCATGATGCTGTTGCGCAGCGCCTGCGACACCGCCGTGCCGGCCGCCGCCTTGATCTGCGTCGTGTCGGCGGTGAGGCGGCTCATGATCTCGCCGGAGTGCGTCGCCTCGTAGAAGGCGGGGCCGAGCCGCGCCAGATGGGCAAAGACGTCGGCGCGCAAATCGGCGACGACGCGCTCGCCGATCCACGTCACGAAATAGAACCGCAGCGAGCTCGCTGCCGCGAGAAGTAGCCCGATCACGATCAGCATGGCGAAATACTTGTCGATCAGCGTCGCGTCCTTGGCCCCGAAGCCGAGATCGACCATGCGCCGCACCGCCATCGGCACGGCGAGCATCGCCGTCGCCGAGACGACAAGGGCGGCGAAGGCCCCGGCGAGGACCCAGGGGTGTGCGAGAATGTAGGGCTTGAGGGTGAGGAGCGGACTGAACGAGCGCGCGGCGCTCTTGCCTGCCGCAGCCTCGTCCGCGGACGCTGCGACATTGAGCGTTGCCGATGCCGGTTTTTCGTCCGTCAAGGCGTCCTCACCTCTAAAGGCTCTCTCGGCCCCGCAATGCTGCCGGCCGGCCGCGGATCGCGAGGCCGGGCTCGACAGGGTCCCGTGCTTGTGCCCGGGCTCCAACTCGACTATAGAGGCGCCTTCGCCATTCCGCTCTAGCGCCGGGAAGGGCAATTTGCCGCCGTTCCGGCACGACGCCAAGAGAGTGACGCCGATGAAGAAAGATCCCGATCTCCATCCCGACTATCACCAGGTCAAGGTGGTGATGACCGACGGAACGGAGTTCATCACCTACTCCACCTACGGCAAGGACGGGGACGAAATCCATCTCGATATCGATCCCAACACGCATCCGGCGTGGACCGGCGGCGACCAGCGCCTTCTCGACCGCGGCGGGCGGCTGTCGCGCTTCAAGAAGAAGTTCGAGGGCATGTTCTAGGCCACGCCTGCAGCTTTACGAGACAAAGGCCCGGACGGTTCCCGGGCCTTTTCCTTTGTCTCAAGACGCGGCGTAGCGCGACTTGGCAAAGGCGCGCTCGATCCTCTGCATGTGCGAGGCCACGGGATTGAATGAGCCCTGCGCCTCTTCGGCGGGCGGCCGTGTCATTGCGCGGTCGAGCTGGAGAATGCGGTCGTAGAGGGCGAAGCTCGCTTCGACGAGCGAGCGAAGCCCCTCGGGAAGCTCGGCGAAGTTCTTGACGTGGGCGGGGCGGCCGATCACCTGCAGCTTGAGGCGGGCGCGCTTCCTGCGCGCCTCCTCCTCGGTGATCTCGCCTTCCTTCAAGGCGCGGCGGATCAAGAGCCACGAGGCGAGCTCGAGAAGGCGCGTGGTGAGCCGCATGCTCTCGGTGGCATAGAGGACCGTGAGATGGCCCGGCAGGCTCTTGGAGTCGCGCCGGCCGTCGCCGTCGAGGTAGGCTGCCGAGCGCTCGACGAGCGCCATGCCCTCCTTGAACACGAGATCGAATTGCTGGGAGGCCTGGAAGCGCTCTCCGAAGAGAACGGTAACGCCCTCGGACTCGAGGGGGCCTTCGACGCGGGAACCACTGTTCATGATACGCTTCGACACGGACGCTTACTCTCCGCCAACCAATAGCACCGTTCCACCCTAAGAGACCAGAGTTAACAATCAGGTCCAATTCGAGGCGATCGGTACATCATCGTGGATAAAGCAAAAAATGAGCCGCCTCGCGGCGGCTCAGAAGTCAACAGGGAGGCGTCAAACAGGGTGGCTAGGCACCACCCAGGATCCAGGTGACTGGATGAGGTGAGAATAGGCACCAATCCCTAATGAAGCATTAAGAGTGAATGGGCCCTTTACCGAGTGCTCTTCACGGTTGGGTGAAGCGAGGCTGCGACTCTTCTGCTCCGAGGCGCGATGCAACGGAGAGGCGCGTTTGCGTTCTCTTCACCACGGTCAGCTCTTGAAGAGCTTGGCCGCGGCCGCCTCGTGATCGCGCTTCTTCTGAAGCTCGGTTTCGACGCGCCTTATTTCGGCCTCGAGCTCCTTGATGCGCGCCTCGAGCTCGCCCACCGACAGCGTCTCGAGGCTCTCGCCGAGGCTCGTCGTCTTGGCGGGCGGTTTCGGATTGAGGTCGTCCCAGTCCATGGTTTCTCCACTGGCTGCTGCGGCGAACCTCACACGTCGCGGCGCTTGTCTCAAGCCCTTGGCTGAGGCAAGGGTTGGGTGAAGAACTGGGGGTCGATACGAGATGGCCATGCCGCCTCCGACGATGACGGCGATCGAGATCGAGGGCAAAGGCGGCCCCGAGGTCCTGAAGCCAGTGACGCTGCCCACGCCCGCTCCCGGTCAGGGTCAAATTCTGATCAAAGTCGCGGCCGCAGGCGTCAACCGGCCCGACGTGCAGCAGCGCAAGGGTTTCTATCCCCCGCCCAAAGGGCACACGGAGCTGCCTGGACTCGAGGTGGCGGGCGAGGTTGCGGCAGGGGGACCGGGAACGGGCCGGTTCCGCCCCGGCGCCCGCGTCATGGCGCTCGTCCCGGGTGGCGGCTATGCAACCTATTGCGTCGCGGACGAGGGGAGTTGCCTGCCAGTTCCGCCATCCCTTTCGCTGGTGGAGGCAGGCGGCGTGCCCGAGACGGCGTTCGCAGTCTGGCACAATGTGTTCGAGCGCGGCGGCTTGAAGAGCGGAGAGTGGCTGCTCGTCCACGGCGGCACGAGCGGCATCGGCGTCATGGCGATCCAGCTCGCGAAAGCGCTCGGCGCCAAGGTGATCACCACGGCGGGCTCCGACGAGAAATGCCGGGCGTGCCGCGAGCTCGGCGCCGAAAGGGCGGTCAACTACAGGAGCGAGGACTTCGTCGCCGCTGTCGCCGCGGAGACCGAAGGGCGCGGCGTCGACGTGATCCTCGACATGGTCGGCGGCGACTATGTCGAGCGCAATATTCGCTCGCTCGCCGACGACGGCCGCCTCGTCAACATCGGCTTCCAGGAAGGCTCGAAGGTCACGCTCGATCTGATGCGGGTCATGCTGAAGCGGCTGACGCTCACCGGCTCGACGCTGCGCATCCGCACGAACGCGGTCAAGGCCGCGATCGCGCGCGCGGTGGAGGAGAACGTGCTTCCGCTGCTCGCCGACGGACGCGTCAAGGTCATCGTCGACAGGACCTATCCGCTATCTGAGGCGGCGGAAGCGCACCGGCGCATGGAATCGAGCGCCCACGTCGGCAAGATCGTGCTCGTGCCCTGAGGGCGGCGCACCGATCCCCCAAAGGAACCCTAGATTGAAGCCAAGCGCCGCGCGGCACCGCGCGGCGCTTTTGCGTTGTGAGCCGGGGGCTCATGTCACGATCTCGATCGCGCATGGCATCGCGTTCGGCCTCATCACCTGTGCCGGGGCGGGCGCATCACCAGGCGAGACGCGGCATGGCCGCGATCGGCGGCACGGCCAAGCCGGCGAAGAGGCTCGACAGCGCCTCCTCGTCGAGGCGTCCGCCGGCCGCGCTCACTCCGCTTGCCACGAACACCGAGTCAATACCCGCCGCCGCGGCCCCGGCGATGTCGGTCTTGAGGCCGTCGCCGATCGCCAGCATTTTCGACTTCTCGACATCCCGCCCCTTGAGCTTGGCGATGGTCGCGAAGGTCATCTCGTAGATGGGGAGGTGGGGCTTGCCGGCGTAGGTCACGGCTCCGCCGGCCCGCTCATAGGCTTCGGCGAGCGCGCCGGCGCAGTAGACGAGCTTCGAGCCGCGCTCGACGACGAGGTCGGGGTTGGCGCACACCATCGGCAGCGAGCGCGAGGCGAAATCGGCGAGCATCTCGGCATAATCGTCGGGCGTCTCGATCTCGTCGTCGAAGAGGCCGGTGCAGATGACCGCCGCCGCCTCTTTCGCCGGCGCGAGCGTGACCTCGATGCCGTCGTAGATCGGCAGATCGCGCTCGGGCCCGAGGTGAAAGACCGGCCGGCCGCGATAGGCGGAGACGAGCGCGCGCGCTGCGTCTCCCGACGACACGATGGCATCCCAGGCGAAGCGCGGCACGCCGATGCGATCGAGCTGGGCCGCGACGCTCGCCGCCGGGCGCGGGGCGTTCGAGAGCAGGACGACGAGCCCGCCCGAGAGCCGGAATCGCGCGCACGCGTTGCACGCCGCCGCGAACGGCTCGACGCCGTTGTGGATCACGCCCCACACGTCGGCGAGCCAAGCCTCACGTCCTTGGGTGAGGGCGGCAATCGAGGAGACGACGGGGACGAGGGATTGGGCGGCGGCGGCCATTCGGCCCATGTAACGCCCGCCGCACGCCCGATCAAGCCGCGGCGGTGCCACGGCCAGCCATTGCCGACGCCTTGACCGGTCGCGGCCCGCCGAAGAGCCGGCCCTGACCGAGCAGAACGCCGAAGCCGAAGATGCGGGCAAGCTTCTCCTCGTCGTCGATGTTCTCGACCACGAGGGCGAGCCCCTGCCTCGCGAGATGGCGGCAGATATCGGCCGCAGGGACGAGCGTCTGGCCCGCCCTCAATCCGACGAGGAGCACGTCGGCGCCGAGCTTGGCGAATGCGAAGCCGGCCTCGGCCAGTCCCGCGAAGTCGATGTCGAGGTCGGTGATGTCCGAGAGCGCAAAGCGGAATCCGAGCGCGCGCATGTCGCCTATGGCTTCCCATTCGGCCGGCGAGAACCCGCGCACGTCCTCGAGCGAGAACGTGAGCACGAGCTGGCCCGTGACGCTGGTGCGCTGGTGCACCGCCTCGGCGAGGTCGCCGAGGAAGCGGTCGTCGGTCAGGCTCTCGCCGTTGGCCTCGGAGAAGATCGAGGCCGCGCTGCCGCGGGATTCGAGATGGTGGCCCACGACCGCTGTGCGCGAGAGGCGCGCGCAGTCGAAGAGCGGCAAGAGCCCCGTGCCTCTCAAGTCCTCGCCGGTTCGCGAATTGATCACCTGGCCGCCCGGGTCGCGCACGCGGATCGACACCTCGTAGTGGCGGGTCTTCTGCTCGGCGAGCGCCAGGATCGGCTCGAGCAGGATATCGACGCGGCCGGCAGCGAGGGCTTCCGCAATCGCCGCGGCCCGCGGGGGCAACGGCCCCGAAAGCCCGAGCGGGGAAGGCGCCGGCGCAGCGGACGGGGGCGGGGCCGGGGCGCGCGCGGCTCCGGCCGGCCGCGCTGACGCGGCCCGCATCGAGTCGGCGGTCATGCGCAGGGCCTCGACCGACGTGTCGATCGCGTGGTCGGGGCTCGGCGGCGCAGGCGGCGGCGCGGCTTCCGGCATCTTTGCAGCTGCGGGCGCCGCCTGGAGCTGCTCGGCGGCGTTGACCTCCTCGACGAGGCGCTTGATGGCGCTCTGAATCATCTCGACATCGGCCTCGCGCGGCGTGCTCCGGGACGGCGGCGCCTCTGCGCTCGGTGCCGTGGGGGCGGCCGCGGCCGGTTTCGGCGAATTGATCGGCTCCTTGACGCCATTGGAGATGCGTCCGGTGACGAACGGCGGGAGCTCGAGCTTCGGCGCTGCCGGGCGATAGGACCAGAAATCGTGCATGCCCTCGGCGTCACCCGGGGAGCGCACAGCGGGCGCCTCGGGCTGCTTCGGACGCTCCGGACGGCGCGGGGGCTCCTGCGCGCGGCTCGGCTCCGGGCTCGGGGGGCTCATGGCCCGTGTCGGCTCCGGCGTCGGGGGGCTCATGGCCCGGGCCGGCTCAGGAGCTGCGGGTCTCGCTGGCGCGTGCGCGGCCGGCGGTGCCTTGGGTGCGGTCGCCTCAGGAGGCGATGCGAGCCGGCGCTTGGCCGCCGGCTCCGATGCCGCGGCAGGCCCGGGGGCAAATCCGGGCGTCCGCTGACCGGACACCAGGTCGGGCGCGGGCGGCCGCTGGCCCTCGAGGCCCGGCGCCTGGCCGCCCACGGGCCGGCGCGCCGGGGCGCGGCCGAACACTGCTGCACCTCTTTCGGGACCGGAGCCGGGAGCGGACAGCGCCTCGCGCGGGTCCGCTCGCAGTCCCGAGGGCTCGGGGCGTGCGGCAGGCGCCTGCGCTGCCGCCCACGGACGTGGGGCCTGCGGCGCCGAAGGCCGTGGTGCGGCGTCTCTAGGACGGGGCGTGTCCGCACGCCGTGTCCTCTCTACGGGCGCCTGAAGCTCGGGCGCACGCTCGCTCTCGAGCCGCGCCAAGCCTTCGGCGAAGGCCAGGGATTCGGGACTGTACATGTCGGGCGCCACGGTGAGCGGCTCGCGCGCCTGCGCCTTGCTCGCACCGAAGCGCAATTGCAGTTCGGCAACAAGCGGGTCCAGCGCGCTCTCGTCGACAGGAGCCGGCTGGCGCGACGAGATTTTGGCGCGCAGCATATGCAGCGCGATCAGCACGACGTAGAAGGCGAGCCCCGCGGCAGCAGCGAGCGGAGCCGCAAGGCCGGCATGGCGATTGAGTGCGGTGGCGACGGCGACGGCGACCACGGCCATCGCAACGGGAACGAAGGCGCCGGCCGCCCGTCCCTTGGGCCGTCCGCTGCTCTCGGTCATCGTGCTCTTGGCGGTCATGCTCCCGTTATCCATGTTGAGTGCCGAATCGTTGCGTTCTGTAAAAATCCTTCGCGTGGACAGACCTCAAGGCAATGTCTGTGGGGTCTGTATCACCACCTTTTCCACCGTGCCGGGCGTTCAAGGGGCAAGCCGTTGCCGGCGCGCATCTTTCTCGAACTGAGCACTACGCGTTTCTCGAACTGAGCACTACGCGCCGGCGCGTGCGAAATCGCAAAGGTTCGTCATGCACGCCGAACTGCGTCGCAAGACAGCTGGGGCCAGCCGCAATGGCGCCATCGACCGGCCGCGAGCGCACCCAAATCGACGCCCCGTTTAGATGTCATTAGGCAAATCGGCGTGCTATCGTCACGTCCGGGCGTCTTCGTAAGTCCGGCGTTCGAAGGGAGAGAAGCCCGATGTTCATGAGTACCGTCGCGCGTGAGCTCACCGGTCGCGTTTATCCCGAGCTTGCCGGGGCTCGCGTCATGATCACGGGGTTGACCGCGTCCGCGGGCGTCGACGTGGCGCAGGCCTTTGCCGAGCATAAGGCGCGCCTCGTCGTCCAATCGCCCTGCTCCTCGCAGGAAATCACCGAGCTCGCCGGCGTCCTCGCGCAAAGCGCCGCCGCGATCAAGCTCTTCAACGATCCCTTCACATCCGCCGACGATGCGGTGCGCTTCGCGCAGGGTCCGGCCCAGGACTATGGCGGCCTCGATGCGGTCGTCAACCTGGTGGAGATCGACGGCAGCGCGTGCACGGACCCGAGCGAAGCCGGGGTCGAGGCCATGGTCTCGGACAACTTCCTGGGCGCGACGCTCATGACTCGCGTCGCGGCGAACCGCATGCGCCTGACGTTGAGCGAGGGCCTCATCCTCAACGTGGCGATTTGCTCCGGCGAAGGCGATCGCGCGCGTGCGTTCTCGGACGTCGTGCGCGCCACGCTCGCGGCGCTGACCCGGGGCGAGGCGGCCCAATGGGCCGAGCACGGCATCAGGATCAACGCCATCGCGCCGTCCCCGTCGGCCGCGGGAGCCGGCTCCCCAGCCAAGGCCCCGTCGGGGGCCGACATCGCCGCCCTTGCGCTCTATCTGGCGAGCAACAAGGGACGCGGCCTCTCCGGCCAGGTGTTCGACGCCGAGGGCGTCGCCGCCCGGCGCTGCTAGCCAGTCTCCCGCGCGTTGGCTCGAAGGTCGCCCGCTATTCGGCCGGCTGGGCGGCGGCCTCGGCATGCTCGGCCGTCTCTGCGCGGCGGCCGCCGAGATAGCTCAGCACGGTCGGCACGACGAATAACGTGAGCAGCGTGCCGAGCAGGAGCCCGCCGACGATCACCCAGCCGATCTGCTGGCGGCTCTCGGCGCCCGCCCCATCGGCGAGGGCGAGGGGCAGCGCGCCCAGCACCATGGCGCCCGTGGTCATGAGGATCGGGCGCAGGCGCAAGCTCGCCGCCTCGATCACGGCCTCGCGTCGCGCGACGCCGCGCGCCTGCAGCTGGTTCGAGAAGTCGACGATCAGAATGCCGTGCTTGGTGATGAGCCCGACCAGGGTGACGAGACCGATCTGCGAATAGACGTTGAGCGTGCCGCCGGCGAAATAGAGCGCGCCGAGCGCACCGGTCAGCGACAGCGGCACGGTGAGCATGATGACGAGAGGATCGCGGAAGCTTTCGAACTGCGCGGCGAGCACCAGATAGATGAAGCCGAGCGCCAGCACGAACACGAGCGCGAGGCTCTGGCCCGCGGCGCGGTATTCGCGGCTGTTGCCGCTGACGTCGGTCTGCACCATCGGCAAGACGTCGTGGGCGGCGGCCTCGAGGTAGTCCAGCGCCTCGCCGACGGCCGTTCCGGGCGCGAGGTTGGCCGAGATCGTCACCGAGCGCAGCTGGTTGAAGCGCTTAAGCTCCTTCGGCGCCACCTGCTCGGTGACCTTGACGATGTTGGAGAGCTGGACCATCTCGCCGCGCGGCGAGCGCAGGAAGATCGTATCGAGGGTGGCCGGCGACGCACGGTCCCCGGTCGCGAGCTGGACGATCACGTCGTACTGCTCGCCGTTCATCTCGAAGCGGGTGACCTGGCGCCCGCCGAGGAGCGTCTCGAGCGTGCGCCCGACGACGTTCACGTCGATGCCGAGGTCGGCGACCTTGGCCCGGTCGATCTCGATCCTGAACTCGGGCGTGTTGAGCTTCAAATCGGTGTCGACGCTCTCGAGGCCGGGATAGTCCTGGAGTCTGTCCAGCAGCTTGTCGGCGAAGCCTTGCAGGTCCTCGTAGGTGCCCGAGGTCTGCAGCACGAACTCGATCGGGCGCACGGTGCCGCGCTGGCCGAATGCGCCGGGGTCGGTGGCGAAGGCCTGCACGCCGGCGATGCGCTTGATCTTCGGCGTGATCTCGCGCGAGACCTCCTTCTGCGAGCGCGCCCGCTCATCCCAGTCCTTGAGGCGCGTGAAGATGAGGAACTGCGACACCTCGGGGTTGCCGTTGATGAGCAGGCGCGAGCGTACCTCGGGCACGTCCGCCAGCACCTTGTCGGCTTCCTCTCCGTAGCGGCTGGTAAAGGCGAGGGTCGCGCCCTCGGGGCCGGTGCCGCGCACGCGGATGACGCCGCGGTCCTCGACCGGGGCCAGCTCGGACTTGAGGTGCGAGTAGAAGTAGCCGCTTGCGCCGGCGATGCCGGCGGCGACGAGAAGGACGAGCGGTCGCATGCGGAGCACGCCGCCGAGCGCGCGCGTATAGCCCCGCTCGAGCGCGTCGAGCCAGCGTTCGATCGCGACGAAAATGAAGCCCGGCTTCGGATCGTGACGCAGGAGCTTCGAGCACATCATCGGGGTCAACGTCAGCGCGACGAAGCCCGAGATGAGGACGGCGGAAGCGAGCGTCATCGCGAACTCGACGAAAAGGCGCCCCGTCTTGCCGGGCGCGAAGGCGATCGGCGCGTAGACGGCGACGAGCGTCAGCGTCATGGCGACGACGGCGAAGCCGATCTCGCGCACGCCCTTGATCGCCGCGGCGACCGGGGTCAGGCCGCTCTCGATGTGGCGATAGATGTTCTCGAGCACGACGATCGCGTCGTCGACGACGAGGCCGATGGCGAGCACCATGGCCAAGAGCGTCAGCGTGTTGATGCTGAAGCCGAAGGCGAGCATGAGCGTGAAGGTGGCGATGAGCGAGATCGGGATGGTGACGATCGGGATGATCGACGCTCGGAGCGAGCGCAGGAAGAAGAGGATGACCAGCACGACCAGGCCGATCGCCTCGAGAATCGTCTCGTAGACGCCCTCGATCGAGCGCTCGATATAGAGCGCGTCGTCGTTGGCGACGTCGGCCGTGAGACCCTTCGGCATCGTGCGATTGATCACCGGGAGGAGCTTGTGGATCGCATTCGACACCTCGAGCGGGTTGGCCACCGACTGCTTGATGACGCCGACGGCAATGGCCGGCGTGCCGTTGTAGCGGCTCTCGCGGCGCTCGTCGGCGGCGCCGAGCTCGACGCGGGCCACCTCGCCGAGCTTCACCTGATGATCGCGCGCGAGCTTGACGACGATGTTGCGGAACTCCTCCGGCGTGACGAGGCCGGTGCGCGAGAGGACGGAGAACTCGCGGTCCGAGCTCTCGATGCGCCCCGACGGCAGCTCGACGTTCTGGGCTCTCAGCGCACTCTCGATGTCCTGGACGGTCAGCGCATAGGCCGCGAGCCGCTCGCGGTCGATATAGATGCGCATGGCGTAGCGCCGCTCGCCGTAGATCGTCACGTCCGCGACGCCGTCGATGTTCTTGAGCCGGTCGACGATGAAGCGGTCGATATAGTCGGTGATCTCGAGCGCGGTCATCTCGGCGCTCGTGAACACGAGCAGCATGATGGGCTGGGCGTCCGCCTCGACCTTGGCGATGACGGGCTCCTCGACCTCGTCGGGAAGCCGGCCGCGCACGCGCGAGACGCGGTCGCGCACGTCGCTCGCCGCCACGTCCTGGTCGACGTCGGGCCTGAACCGGACCGTGATGCGGCTGCTCTCGGAGCGGCTCGTGCTTTCGAGCACGTCGATGCCAGAGATGCCGGCGATCGAGCCCTCGAGGATCTGCGTCACCTGGCTCTCGACGATCTTGGCGGACGCGCCTGGGTAGGTCGTGTTGACCGAGATCGTCGGCTCGTCGACGTTGGGATACTCGCGCACCGTCAAGCGCGTGTAGGAGACGACGCCGAGCAAGAGGAGGATGAGGCTCAGCACGGTGGCGAAGACGGGCCGCCTGATGCAGAACTCGAAGACGGACATCAGCTCCCCTTGCGCGGCTCGAGCGTGGTGTCGCGGGCGACGACCTCGACCGGGCTGCCGTTGCGCAGCTTCTGCTGTCCGGCGGTGACGACCATCGCATCGGTCTTGAGGCCGGCGACGATCTCGACCAGGCCTTCGCGGCGCTCGCCGAGCGTCACCCGCGTCTCGACCGCCTTGCCGTTCTCGATCGCGTAGACGATCTTCTCCGTGCCGCGCGGGACGATCGCGCTTTCCGGGACGACGACGACGCTGCGTCCCTCGGTGCCCTTGACCAGGATGCGGGCGAAGAGTCCGGGTCTCAGCAGCTGCTCGGGGTTGGCGAGCTTGGCGCGGATGACAAGGGCGCGCCCGTTCACGTCGACCATGGGGTCGATGGCGTAGATGGTGCCTTCGAACGTCCGGCCGGGGAGGGCATCGACCGTGATCTCGACCGTCTGTCCGATCTTCACGTCTTCGAGATAGAGCTCGGGAAGTTTGAAATCGACCTTGAGGGTATCGATCTTCTCGACGTTGACGATCGGCTGGCCGACCGCGATATAGGCGCCGGGCGAGACCTTGCGGATGCCGACGACGCCGGAGAAGGGCGCGCGCATCACGTGCTTGGCGAGGCGAACCTTGGCGAGCTCGAGGGCTGCTTGCGCCGTCGCGGAGTTGGCCGTCGCCTCGTCTCGCGCGCGCTCGGTGACGTTTCCGGAGCGGGCAAGCGTGTTGGCCCGGCCGAGATTGCCTTTGGCAAATTCGTAGCGGGCCTGCATGTCGTCGACCTCGGCGCGGGCGAGCGCGTCGTCGAGCTTGACGAGAATGTCGCCCTCGGCCACGGCCGTCCCCTCGGCGAGGGGGATCTCCGTCACGCGTCCCGCGATCTCCGAGGCGATCTGCACGGACTCATCGGACTGCAGCGAGCCGATGGCCTTGACATTGAGCGCGGCGGTGGCCGCGGTCGCCGGGGCGGCCTCGACCGAGATGCCCGCGGTCGGGCTCGTCCACGCGGCCTTGCCGGCCGGCGGCTCCTGCGCCGCTTCTTTCTGAGCCGGAAGAAGCTCGGCCAGGTCGCCGCGCGCCGCGAGCCATGCCCCGATGCCGAGGCCGACGACGGCCAAAGCGACGATGACCTGTTTCCACATGTCTTCTCTCTGGGACCGTTGTCTCGGGGAGCAAAAAGGCTAACGAGTTCTGGGTAAATGGCGCTTGGCTGGGCGAAACCGTAAGAACGGCGCCGAGCGCCACTTCCGTCGCGGTCCGTTCGAAACTTGATGATACACGAGAATTGTGGTGCATGGCGGCCCCAGTTGCCGAAACCGCTCGGGCGGGGGCGCAAACGGGGGACGCGAGGGTGCAGCGAGAGAAGGCGACCGCGCTCGAACTGGCCGTCCGCCCGCGGTTTCGCCCCGAGATCGAGGCGCTGAGAGCTCTCTCAATCCTCGCCGTCGTTCTTTACCATGCCGCAATCCCCGGGTTCTCCGGCGGCTTTGTCGGGGTCGACGTCTTTTTTGTTATCTCGGGCTATCTCATCACGCGCCTGCTCGTCGGCGAGGTCTCCGAGACCGGGAGCATCGATCTCGTCCGCTTCTGGTCGCGGCGCGCGCGGCGCCTCTTACCGAACGCGACCGTCGCCCTCTTGGCCATTCTCGCCGTCGGCGCCGCAATCCTTCCGCGCTACGAGCAGGGGAGGCTCGCCGGCGACGTGGCCTCGGCCGCTACTCTACGTCTCGAACTACCGCTTCGCGGCTCAGCGGGTCGACTACTTCGCGGAGGCGGACGCCCCGAGCCCGGTCTTGCATTTCTGGTCGCTCAGCGTCGAGGAGCAGTTCTATATCGTCTGGCCTCTCCTGCTCCTCGCGGCCTGGAGGATTGTCCGGCGCGGGCCGGTCGCGACGGCAGCGGCGGTGCTCGGCGCGCTTTGGATCGCCTCCTTCGCCGCGGCCCTCGTCCTCGTCGGGAAAAACCAGCCGGCTGCCTTCTTTCACACGGGGCCGCGATGCTGGCAGCTCGCGACCGGCGGGCTCCTCGCTGCTCTCTACCTGTCGGGCGCCGAGCCGGGGCCTCGCATCAGGAGCGCCGTGCTCTGGCTTGGCCTGGCCGCCATCGCGGCGAGCGTGACGCTCTTCGACGACACCCTGTTCTATCCGGGGGGCTGGGCCCTGCTGCCCACGCTGGGCGCCGCCGCCGTCATCCTCGCCACCGACTTCAGCGCCGCATCCCTGCCTGCGGGCGCCATCCTGCGCGCGCGGCCCCTGCTCTGGCTCGGCGCCCGCTCGTACAGCCTCTATCTGTGGCATTGGCCGGTGCTCGTATTCCTGGCATTGGCAGCGCCGGGAGGAGCTGGCCTCGGAGCGCGGCTCGGCGGCGTCGCGCTTGCAACCGCGCTCGCTGCGTTCATGTATGCCGCCGTCGAGGACCCGATCCGGCGCGGCCGGCGGCTTTCCGCTCAGCCGCTCGCGAGCCTCGCCGGAGCCGGCGCGGCGATTTCCAGCATCGTGATCGCCTCGGCCCTCGTCGCGTTCGCGCCGATCGGAGCCGGCTCGCCGACGGCTGAGCTTGCGCGGCGCGTCGAGGCGGCGCGGCGCGATCGCCCGCGCGTTTATGCCGACAACTGCCATGTCTCGTTCGAGGCCGTCGAGCAGCCGCCGTGCATCTATGGAGCGCCCGGCGCGCCGCGGCGCGCGGTGCTCCTCGGCGACAGCCACGCCGCGCAATGGTTCCCGCCTCTCGATGCGGCTGCGCGCGAGGCGGGCTGGCAGCTCCACGCGTGGACCAAGTCCGGCTGCCCGGCCATCGAGGCACCGATCTGGAACAAGGCGCGGCGCGCGCACTATGAGGCGTGCGACCGCTGGCGTGCCTCCGTCATGAGCGCGCTCACGGGGCCGGGCCGTCCCGATCTCGTGTTCATCGCCAACCTCACCGACTACTCGGGGGCGATCGAGGACAACGTGAGCGGCCGACGGCTCCTCAAGGGCGAGGCAGACGCCCAGTGGCGCGAGGCGTTCCGGGCGACGCTTCGGCGCCTCGCCGACGCCGGCGTTCCCGTCGTCGTCATCCGCGACACGCCGCAGTTGAGCCGCCGCTTTGCCGATTGCCTCGCGGCGGGCTGGGGAGAGCGCTGCGGGCGGCCGCGCGCCGAGGCCTTGAGCGGCAGCGGCCTCGACGTCGAGGTCGCGCGCGAGTTTGGGGCTAGCGTCGGCGTCTTGGACCTGACGGACCGCATATGCTCGGGCGATTTCTGTCCGGCCGAGAGGGACGGCATGATCGTCTATCTCGATCGCCACCACCTGACGGCGACCTTCGCGGCGACGCTTGCCGAGCCGTTCAGAGAGCTGCTCGCGGCGCACTCCGGCCGCTGAGATCGTCGCCTGCGGCACCTGCGCCATCGAGCTTCCTGAAGACGGCGAAAGCCGCCTCGAGCGCGGCATGCGCGGAGGCAAACCCCGCGTAGAGCGCAGCTTCGACAATCGTCGATACGATCTCGTCGCGTGTTGCGCCAGTCTCGAGGGCAAAGCGAACATGAGACCTGATGTCGGGTGAGGGCGGCCGCACCACCGTCGCGGCGGCGAGTGCCGTGAGCGCGCGCTGCTTCGGGGTGAGGGCGTCGCGGGAGCGGCTCGCGGTCAAAATTTGGACAACGAAGTCCGCCTCCTCGGCGCTCGCCGGGTCGAAGTCGTCGTGCTTCGCGGAGCGCAGGAAGATCGGCCGTGTAGGGCCATGTTTCGCAGAGCGCGTTCATGGCGTCCTCCCGGCGCCGGGAATGACGAGCCGCCGCGTGAGGAGCGCTGCGACGGCGAGCGCGCCGCCGATCCCCGCCACGCAGGCCTCCCATCCGAAGCGGTCGAAGAGCTGTCCGAGTGCGGCGCTGCCGACGAGGCCGCCGAGGAAGTAGGAGGCGAGATAGATGCCGCTCGCGGCGCCGCGGTTGGTCTCGGCGGCGCGGCTGACGAAACCCGTTGCAAGGGCCTGCGCGAAGAACGTGCCGACCGCGACGAGCACCATCCCGGCGAGCACGAGGGGGAGCGAGGGGGCGAGAAGCAGCGGCAATCCCGCGCCGGCGATCGCGAGGCCGGCCCAGAGCGCTTCCCGCGTGCCGAGACGCGACGCGAGCGCGCCCGCGAGCGGCGTCGTCGCGATCGACGGCAGGAAGACGAGATAGATGATGCCGAGCTCCATCATGCCGACGCCGAGCGGCGGGCGCACGAGCACGAAGTTGATGTAGGTGAAGGTGCCGATGAAGGCGAATAGGATGCAAAACCCGATGGCGAACGCGGCGCGCAGCACGGGATTGGCGAGGTGCGCGGTCCAGCTCGCGACGGTCGGCATATGCGGCGTGCCGTTGCCGGTCATCGGCGGCACACGGTCGACCGTGAAGTAGACGAGCACCGCGCCCGCGAGATTGAGACCGGCGAAGACGAAGAAGTTCGCGGCGAGGCCCGCGTGTTCGACGACGGCCGCGGCGATGAAGCGTCCGACGAGATTGCTCGCGACGTTTCCGGTGATGTAGGCGGCGAAGGCGCCTGTCGCCTCGGCGGCGCTGTAGCGCTCGCCCATGTGGGCGAGCGTCAGGCTGAAGGCGGTCGACATGCAGAGGCCCTGGATCACGCGCAGCACGGCGAACACGGCGAGATTGGGCGCGAACGCCAGCAGCGTCGTCGGGATCGTGAGCAATCCAAGGCTCAGGAGAATGCCGAGCCGGCGGTCGATGTAGCGGCTGAACAGTGCGACGCCGAGACCGGCGACGGCCATCCCGAACGTGCAGGCATTGACGGCGAGGCCCATCGCGGCGGGCGTCACCTGGTAGTGGGCGGCGAGCGAGGGGAGCAGGGCCTGGGTCGCGAAGAGGTCGACGACGGTCAGGAACGCCGTGAGGCAGATCACGGCATAGCGGCCGATCGCGCCCGCGGCCGAATGGTGCTCGAGGCTTTCTGACGGGGCGGGTCTGGGCGTTCTGCCGTGCATGGGGTTCACGTCGTGTTGCCGCCCGGGACCGGACGCGCCCTGCTTGTCAAGGAGGAGAAAACAAGCTGGGGCGGTCCGGTCTTTCGGCGGCGGGGACTACATGCCGTGCTCGTTCGGATCCTCGGCGATGTCGGCCGAGATGAGGACGGTCGGACCATTGCTCGTGTTCTTCCACCAGTGCGACAGGCCGGCCTGCTCGACCGAGAGGTCGCCGGCGTTGTGGACGATCGGCACCGCGCAGTGGCTCGAGTACTCGGTGATCGAGCCGGAGACGATGTAGATCAGCGCCGGACGGCTCTCGTGGCTGTGCCAGGCGACCTCGCCGCCGGGCTTGATGTCGAGGCGGCGCATGCGGAAGTGGTGGCCGGCGACGGCGACCTTCTCCTTCGACAGGTCGATCTGGCCGAGGAGCTTCTCGGCGACGTCCTTGTGGGCGGTCGCGCCGGGCTTCTGGCCGTCGGTCGTGACCTTGTCGGGCGGGCACTGGCCGGCGTAAGCGCCGGTCACGCCGAGCGCGGCGGTCGCGGCCAGGGCGAGCGCGAGGCTCTTCAAGGTGCTGGGGGGGCTGATCATGGCTTGGGTCTCCGTGTTGCGAAAGGGAATGCGGCGGGCAAGCCGCGCTGACACGGGCCAAAATGGCGGGGTGGCCTCGAAAGCTGAAATATCGTTTGCGTTCGATATCGATAGCCGCGGGCTATGGCATGAGGGGCAGGGGCTTAGCGGCGGTTTTCCTTGTCGCGAGCAGCCGGTTGCGCGGGGGCGCGGGCGTCCTTATTCGTTGCCGGCAGCAGCTCGAGGACGCTCATGGATCGCTTGAAAGGAAAGATTGCCGTCGTCACCGGCGCGGGAGCCGGGATCGGCCTCGCCACCGCGCGCCTCTTCGCCGAGGAGGGCGCCCACGTCTACGTGACGGACGTCGACGGCGAGAGCGCGGCGCGGGCGGCGGCGTCTCTCGTCGCCGCGAAGCTAGGCGCCACCGCGATGACGGTCGACGTCTCGCGCGGCCAGGACGTGACGGCGCTCTTCCGCGCGGTCGAGAAGGGGCACGGGCGCATCGACGTGCTCGTCAACAACGCCGGGCTCAACGTGCGCGCCGACTTCCGCCACCTTTCCGACGCCGACTGGGTGAAGATCCGCGAGGTCAATCTCGACGGCGTCGTGCGCGTCGCCCGCGACGGCTTCGCGCTCCTCAAGGCGTCGGGCAATGGCTCGCTCGTCAATGTCGCCTCGATCATGGGCCATCGCGGCCTGCGCCAGCTCGCCGCCTACTCGGCGACGAAGGGCGCCGTGTCGGCTTTGACGCGCGCGCTCGCCGTCGAGTACGGGCCCTACAACATTCGCGTCAACGCGCTCGCCCCGGGCTTCATCGAGACGGCGCTCACCGAGCGGGTCCTGAAAAATCCGGCGATCAACAAGGCGCTTCTCGAGCAGACGCCGCTGCGCCGCTTCGGCACCGGCGAGGACGTGGCGCAGGCGGCACTCTTCTTTGCATCCGATGAATTGGCCTTCGTCACCGGTGCCGAGCTCGGCATCGACGGCGGCATGGCCGCCGGCCTCTGAAAGCAAGGCTTCGGCCATAGTCTCGTCACGAGCCCATGCCGAGGTGCGGCGGACCTCGGCAGGGACGGTGCGATGACAGGAAAGGCGTGTCCTCTAAGGACCTTGTTAACGATGTGTGCCTCGCTCGCGGCGGTGTGGGCGGGGCCCGCATGGGCCGATACCTACGTGCTCGACAAGGATCACACGGAGGTCCGCTTCACCTGGGACCACCTCGGCCTGTCGCGCCAGGGCGGCCGCTTCCTCGACGTCGAGGGCAAAGTCGTGTTCGATCCCGGCGCGCCGGAGGCGAGCACGGTCGACGTCAAGATCCCGGTGAAAAGCATCTCGACCGGCATCGCCAAGCTCGACGAGCATCTCGTCCGCTCCAAGGAGTTCTTCGACACCGAGCAGTTCCCGGCGATCACGTTCAAGAGCACTGCTGTCAAACGCACCGACACGAAGATCGCCGAGGTCACGGGCGATCTCACGATCAACGGCATCACCAAGCCGGTGACGCTCGACGTGGTCTGGAACTTCACCGGCGAGCACCCGCTCGCCGCCATCAACCCCGTCTACAAGGACTACTACTCGTCGGGGTTCTCGGCCTCGACGCAGATCTTCAGGAGCGACTTCGGCATCACGCGCACGATCCCCTACGTGTCCGACGAGATCAGGATCACGATCGAGACCGAGATGCACCGGACACCCGCCGCGGTCGTGTCGCCGGACACGGCGGCCTCGGTCAGCCGGGAGCCTCTTCCTCAGCCGCAATAGGGCCGGCCGGCACCATACTGTTGTTATTCACCAAGATTCCTTGGTCGCCCCGACAGCGGGCCGGATGACGGGAGGCCGGCGGCGGCCCTCCTGCGACTTCGTGGATCTGGACAGGCCACCTTCGAGCACCCACTTCGTGATTGGCCAAGCCAGTCGGCAGTCGGCCGAGAAGGTGAAACATGCAAGAAACCGCAGCCAGACGCCCCTTGCAGAGGCCCCGCGAGTCTCAGCCGCTCGAAGGGCCCGTCGGCAAGGATACGCCGCTCATAAGTCCGGATCAGAAAACGGCCGATGCTGCGCAGTCTCCATCTTGGACCGATGAGCGCACGCGTAAGCGTCTGCTTCGCGCGACGGTCGGCATTGCTCTCCTCGCCGCCATCGGCGGCGGTGGTTATGCCTACTGGAGCTATGCCACGCTCCATCCCACCACAGACAATGCCTACGTCGAGGCGGACGTGGTGCGCATCGCCCCGCTCGTCACCGGCCCGGTGACCGAGGTTGCCGTTGCTGAGAACGCGACGGTCAAGGCCGGAGACGTGCTCTTCAAGATCGACCCCGCGCCGTTTGAGGCGGCGCTCACGGCGGCGAAGGCGCGCTTGACGCTCGCACAGCAGCAGCCGTCCCAAGGTCCGCAGGCAGCCGCCGCCAAGGCCGCCGTCGACCAGGCGCAGGCCGCCGTGGACCAGGCCCAGCTCGAGCTCGACCATGCGACGGTGAAGGCCCCCGTCGACGGCATCGTCGGCAAGGTCCGGGTTCGTCCCGGGGCCGTCGCCCAGGCCGGCGTCGCCCTGTTTCCGCTCGTCGATACATCGCACTGGTGGGTCGAAGCCAACTTCAAGGAGACGGACTTGAAGCGTCTGGCCGCCGGCCAGCCCGCGACCGTGGCGATCGACCTCTATCCCTCGCACACCTTCAAGGGCGAGGTTCAGTCGATCAGCCCGGCGAGCGGGGTCGCCTTCTCGCTCCTGCCGCCGGAGAACGCGACCGGCAACTGGGTCAAGGTCACGCAGCGCTTCCCCGTGCGCGTCTCGCTCACCGCCGGGCCGGGCGACCCGCAGCTTCGGATGGGGGCATCGGCGACCGTCACCGTCGATACAACGGGCAAGTAGGGCGCCGATGGCACCGCTCGCTGAGAGGTTCTCGACGGGCCCGGTCGGCCGCGTCATGGGCGCGGTCGCGGTGATGGTGGCGGTGCTGATGGTCATTCTCGATATGACCGTCGTCAACGTCGCGGTTCCGCACATGATGGGGGCGCTCGGCGCGACGCCCGACCAGATCACCTGGGTTCTGACCTCCTACATCGTCGCCGAGGCGGTCATGATTCCGGTCTCCGGCTTTCTCGCCGAGCGCTTCGGCCGCCGCCGCGTGCTGCTCGTGAGCGTCGCCGGCTTCGTCGTGTTCTCGGCGCTCTGCGGACAGGCCCAATCGCTCGCCGAGATGGTGGTGTTCCGCCTGCTGCAGGGCGCGTTCGGGGCGAGCGTCGTGCCGCTTTCGCAGGCGACCATGGTCGACTCGTTCCGGGCCGAGAGCCGCGGCAAGGCCATGGCGCTGTGGGGCGTCGGCATCATGCTCGGGCCGATCTTCGGGCCGACGGTGGGAGGGTTCATCACCGACGCGCTCGACTGGCGCTGGGTGTTCTACATCAACATTCCGATCGGGCTCGTCAATCTCGCGCTCATCTACGTGTCGATCAAGGCGACCGAGCCGAGGCCCGTGTCGGCCGACTGGCTCGGCGCGGCGCTGCTCGCGATCGGAGTGGGCAGCCTGCAGACGATGCTCGATCGCGGCCATCGCGACGATTGGCTGCAATCGCCTTTCATCGTCGCGTTGGCCGCGGCGACTGTCGTCGGCCTCGTCGCCTTCGTCGTGCGAAGCATGCGCCGCTCGGACGCGATCCTGCGGCTCGATCTCCTGCGCGACCGCAATTTCGCGACCTCGACCTTCATGATCATGGCCTTCAGCCTCGCCATGTTCGGCACCATCACGCTACAGCCGATCCTGCTCGAGCACCTTCTCGACTATCCGGCGAGCACGGCGGGGCTCATGATGGCGCCGCGCGGCATTGCCGTCGCCGCCGGCATGGTGGTCGCTTCGCTCCTCGTGTCGCGCATCGAGCCGCGCCGTCTCGTGTTCATCGGGCTCGCGCTGGCGGCGTTCGGCAGCTATTTCATGACCTGGTACAACCTCGACATCGACGCGTTCTGGATCATCGCGCCCGGCCTCGTGCAGGGCCTCGGCATGGGGATGATCTTCGTGCCCTTGTCGACGCTGGCCTACCGGGGGCTACCTGCGGATGCGACGGACCGGGCCGCCAGCATTTTCAACCTCGCGCGTACCGTCGGCGGCTCGATCGGCATCTCGATCGCAGCGACGCTGATGACGCGCCAGAGCCAGGCCTCCTGGAACGTGCTGGGGGGCAACATCGATCCCTATAGTCCCGAGCTTCAGGCATGGCTCGCGGCCAAGGGGCTGAGCCTCTCCGATCCTCTCGCGATGCAGGTCTTGGGGCTCGAGCTCACGCGCCAGTCCGTCATGCTCGGGTTCCTCGCCGCGTTCCATTTCATTTGCCTGAGCTTCCTTCTGCTCATACCGTTCGTGCTGATCCTCAAAGCCAAGGGGGCCCTTCGCGCGCCCGCGGAGACGGCGGTGCCGGCCGGCGCGTGACGTTTGGCTCCGCCTCGGATCAAATCACGAGGAAATCCGCGCTCGTGATTGCAAGGCCCTTCGGCAGCGTTGCGAATTGGACCGCCCCGCCCGCCGCATCGCCGTTGCTGTCGTAGATGAGGGCGCCGCTCGCGCTGTTGTAGATGATGCGGTCGTCGCCATCGTGCGCCCCCGCGCCGCTGTGGAACCGCGCTTCCGGAAGTGGCGCATTGTTCGCGGCGAACAGTGCGGTGAAGATCGCATTCTCGAGATGGATCCGGTCGGCCCCATGCGCGAATTCCTTGATCGTGTCGTTGTTCGACCGCGAGCCCGGGGCCGTATTGAAGACGAACGCGTCCCTGCCGGCGCCGCCGGTTAGGACGTCACGGCCAAGACCGCCTGCGAGCACATCGTTGCCTGCGCCTCCGCGCAAGTCGTCGCCGAACCGGGACCCGGTCAGCGTATCGCTGCCCTGACGGCCATCGACGAAAGGCAGGCCGGTCTTGGCGGCGAGCGCCGAAAAGTTGAGCGTGTCGGCGCCGGCCGTGCCGCAAAGGCCCTTGGCGTTGCCGACCCAACGCTCGACAGAGGCCGCCGCGGCATTGAAACGGCCGAGGACGGCAGACGCCGTGCCGTAGACCTCGATCGCGTCGCTGCCTTGGCCTCCGAGGATGGAGTCGCCCGCGCCGTCGCTGCCGGCGATCCGGAATTTGTCGTCATTGGCTCCGCCGAGCAGTTTGTCGGCCCCCGCTCCGCCGGTCAGCGTGTCGTTGCCGCCGAAGCCGGAGAGCGTGTCGGTGCCGATGCCGCCGACCAGCACATTGGCAGTGTCGTCGCCCATGACCGTTTCGGGGCTGACGTTGCCGACGGCGATCACGAGCGTCTCGATGTAGGAGAGCTCGCCGTCGGAGACCTCGACGACGATCCGGTGGCTCGCCGCCTGCTCGAAATCGATGAGCAGCCCGTTGGCGACGCGAAGCTCCGCCCCGACGATGGCGAAACGGCCTCCCGCGTCGTCGAGGAGCGCATACGTGAAGCCGCCCGCGCCATCGGGATCGAATGCCGAAAGTGTTCCCACTCGCGTGCCGTCCGCACAGAATTCGTTGGCGAGGGCAGCTGAAAGCGCGATGCCGGTCGGCGCGTCGTTGACGTTTGCGACGATGCTCGTCGCGGCGCTGAGCGCGGTCTCCAAGAAGCCTTGGCCGTCGGTAAACGAGACCCTGACGCGAATGGCCGACCCTACGTCCGCGCTGCCGAGAAGATAGGTCGCGCCCGTGGCGCCGGGAATGTTCGATCCATTGCGCTGCCATTGGAAGGAGAAGGTGCCGAGGCCGTCGGCGTCGGCAAGCCCCGACGCATCGGCCGTCAGAAGCCGGTGCTCGGCCAGCGTGCCGCTGATGGCAACAGCGCCCGCGGCGGGATCGTTGACGGCAGCGACATGGATCGCGAGCGAGCTCGGCGCGGCGGCGAAATCGATGCCGTCGCCGACGGAGAAGTCGAGGCGTGCATAGGCCGCTCCCGCGGCGCCGTCGGCCGGCATGAAGACGAGCCTCCCGGCGTCGAGGTCCGCGCGCGTGACGACCTGTCCTGCGGTGACCGGCACGGCGTCCAAGAGCAATTGACCCGCGGCCGGCAGAGCGTCGATGCGCACGGCCGCGAGCGCATCGGCGGCATCCGCGTCGGCGAAGGCGAAATCGGCGGCCGAGAAGGGATAGACCGTGTCCTCGGTCGCGGTCACGGCCCCGTCGGAGCCCAAGGGAAGCGCGTTGACGGGCACGTCGATGATGCGGGCGAATACGTCGCTTGCGACGGTTCCGGCCCAGACCGCGACGAGGCGGCCGTCGCCAGCGTCGCCAGCGTCTCGGAACCGTAGAGCGAGCTTGCCGAGCTGGTCGCCGTTCGGGGTCTCGTTAATGCGGAATTCGTTGCCCTCCGCCATCCCGACCGCATTGAAGCGCTGGCCGTAGATACCGCAGCCGCTGCCATCCTGGTTCTCGGACGACCACGAGATAACAAACCCTCCGTCGGGGAGTGCCGCCACCGAGGCGATACTGCTGATGGCCGGAGATGACCGTGTTGACTTGAAACTCGCCGCCGGCGGCGTCGCCCGCCGCGTCGTAGCGCTGTCCAAAGATACCGTCGCCCTCACCGTCCAGGTCCAAGGACATCCAGGTGACGACGAAGCCTCCGTCCGCGAGCCCTGCCGCCGAGGATGCAAACTCCTCATCCCAATTCCTGCGCTGACGCGGAAATCGAGGTCTTCCGCGGCACCCGACGCGTCGTAGCGCCGGGCGTAGATGTGAAAGGCTTCCTCGCTCGGCGTCTCGCACGTCCACGTCACGAGGAAGCCGCCATTGCCAGACGCCGCTATAGCAGGAACGAATTGATTGCTATAGTCGTCGAGTTGACGCGAAACTCGCCGCCCTGTGCGGCGCCTGTGTCATCAAAGCGGCGGGCGTAGACCCCGTTTTCGCTCCCGTCTTGACCCGCCGACGACCAAGCGACCAGGAAGCCGCCGCCGGCGAGCCCGGTGACCGCGGCGTTCATCTGCGCGCCGTGCAGTCTCCACGTTCACGTGAAATTCGGGACCCGCGGCGGCGCCGGTCGCGTCGTAGCGCTGGCCAAAGATCCCGTCGCCGTCGCCGTCCTGGCTCTCCGATGTCCACGTGACGACGAAGCCCCCGTCCGACAGAGACGCCACGACGAGAGCCTCTGGTCGCCGGCCGTCTCGGTGTTGACGCGAAAGACAGCTTGAGGCGCGGCCGTTGCATCGAAGGCTCGCGCATAAACGTCGCCGCCGTCCTCCCACGTGACGACAAATCCGCCGCCGCTGAGCGCCGCGACCGAGGTTTCGCTCTTCGCCGGCGGTCATGCCGTGTCACGGGGATGTCTTGGCCGGCGGGGACGGGCGTGAAGTCCATCACGCCGCTCCCGGGGGCTCGGCGTTCGGCTCACGCACGCTTCTGTTTTGGGCCGCGAGCATTGGCGGCTCTTACGCAAACACACTCTGACGATCGGCAGCCTAAAAACAATTCGTGGTGCGAACAATCGAGCCTCGGCCACACCGCCGCGCAATTTGCTGCGTGAAGAATTCAATACCAACTACTGAAGGATGAGCGCGCGCTGCGGGCTCGCGCTCAGGTAGCAAGAACGTCACAACCCCTCGGCCGTCTCGGCGATAAGAAGATCGACGACGGAGGCGAGCGCCTCCTCGCGGCTCGCGCCTCGGCTCTTGCACTTGGCGAAATGCGTGACCTGCCGGTCGGCGCTCGTGCCGCGCTCGACGATTGTCCGCGCATGGGCAACCTCCGCCTCCCAGTCGAGCGCAAGTGCGTCCTCGGCGACGAGGGCGATCAGCTCCTCGATCAGCGTCGCGAAGGGCACGAGCTCGCCCTTGCCTCAGTCGCCGTGCCGCGGTCGCTGTTCGCCGAGATCCTGCGCCGCATCGACCGGATGCGGGGATCGCCCCCTTCGCCCATCATCGTCGGTGGGGCTCGATTTGGCGCTTGACCGGATTGGCGTTGCCGCGCTTGCTGCTGGCCGTGGGGGGTTGGAGAGCGCCATGCGCCGCGGAACGCCCGCCGGGTTGCGGACGGCAACCGGATGCACGCCGACACGCATCGAACCAGCAGCTCTGCGGGTTCGGCCGAGTCTCGGGCACTGGCCGGTCGCGGACTCCCACGCACGGTCCTGACTTGGCTTGCCCAGGTTCTCACCGGTTGCGCCACCCGCCCCCGGCCCGACTATCCGCGCACGGTATCGACGGCGTTCGAGGACCCCGCGTCGACCAGGCTGGGCCAATTCTTCGGCCCGGCGGCCGACGAGCATCCGGGCCTCTCCGGCTTCAGCCTCTTGAGCCACGGGCGCGAGGCCTTCATCGTCCGTCTGGCGCTGGCCGACTTGGCCGAGCGAAGCCTCGACATGCAGTACTACGTCTGGGACGGCGATACGACCGGCCGGATCATCGTCGACCGCGTGATGAAGGCGGCCGATCGCGGGGTCAGGGTGCGGCTCCTCGTCGACGATCCCTACTACAAGGCCAGCGATTCCGTTAAAGCCGCCCTCGATGCCCACCCCAATGTCGAGATCCGTCTGTTCAACCCGCTCACCAACCGGAGCTGGTCCGCTCTTGACTTCATTGTCGACTTCGGCCGGGTCAACCGCCGCATGCACAACAAGTTGATGGTTGCTGACAATGCGGCGGCGATCGTCGGCGGCCGCAATATCGGTGACATCTATTATGGCGTGAACACCATCGCCAATTATCGCGATCTGGATGTGTTGGCGGTTGGGCCTGTCGTCCGCGATCTGTCGGGGGTATTCGACCGATACTGGAACAGCCCCTCGACCGTGCCGATCGCGGCCATCGTCGATCGCGCCTATGGCGCTGCCGATCTCGATGCCATCCTGATTCGCTTGCGTGAGGCGATCGCCGCGGCCGACTACCCTTATCCGATCGACCAGGACCTGGACGAGCTGGCGGCCCAGGGCGCCGAGCTTCGCGACAATCTCGTGTGGGCACACGGCCGAGTCATCGCCGACGACCCGGAAACCATCGCCCGCGGCAAGGAGAGCGACGACGTGGTCGAGTTCATCCGCGGGCGGGTCGCCCAGCTGAAAGAGGAGCTGCTCGTCGAGTCGCCCTATTTCGTCCTACCCGCCGGGGCGCAGGCAACCGTCAAGGCGCTGCACGAGCGCAATGTCCGGGTGCGCGTGCTGACCAACTCGCTCGCTTCGAACGACATGCTGCCGGCGCATTCAGGCTATGCCAAGACCCGCAGGCGGCTGCTCGAGAACGGCATGGAGCTATACGAGCTGCGCCCGGATACCGACGCCTTCCGGCCGGGCTGGTCGCTCCTTTCCGGGCGGTCGCGAGCGGCCTTGCATACCAAGGCCATGGCCTTCGACCGCGAAGCCGTGTTCATCGGCAGCTTCAACCTCGACCCGCGCTCTGCCGTGATCAACACCGAAGCCGGCCTCTATATCGAGAGCCCGGAGCTTGCCGAAAGGCTGACGGCCTACATGGCGACTGGCGTCGTGCCCGCCAACAGCTACCGCGTCCTCCTCGACCCGAATGGCGAGATCGTCTGGGAGACGGTGAGGGACGGCCAAAGGGTGCGCTACCGGGACGAGCCCGAAACCGGCTTCCGCCGGCGCTTCGTCGCCGACCTGTTGAAGCTCCTACCGATCGACTCGCAACTCTGACACCGATCGCTTGGCGACCGAGGGCATACCGGACGCGTCGACGCGCTGTCCAAATATGCCGCGGCTGCTCCCGTCCGCTTTGCTGGTGGCACTCACAGCCCCTCGGCCGTCTCGGCGATGAGAAGATCGACGACGGAGGCAAGCGCCTCCTCGCGGCTTGCGCCACGGCTCTTGCACTTGGCGAAATGCGCGACCTGCCGGTCGGCGCTCGTGCCGCGCTCGACGATTTCCCGCGCATGGGCGACCTCAGCCTCGCACTCGAGCGCCTGCGCGTCCTCGGCGACGAGGGCGATCAGCTCCTCGATCAGCGTCGCGAAGGGCACGAGCTCGCCCTTGCCGAAGTCGAAGAGCGTGTCCCTCACGCTGTAGCGCTGGGCGCGCCAGCGGTTCTCCTCGATGAGGAACGCGGGATAGGAGCGCCACTTCTGGTTCGAGCGCCTGAGCCGGAACAGCATGCGCAGCACGCAGCGGAAGATCGCCGCGATCGAGAGCGCGTCCTCGATCAGGGGGCAAACGTCGGTGACGCGCTGCTCGAGCGTCGGAAAGCGCGCCGACGGGCGCAGGTCCCACCAGACTTTCGTCGCGTCCTCGATCACGCCGCCGTGCACCAGGACATCGATCGTGCGGGCATATTCGCCAAAGCTCTCGAACCGCTGCGGCAGCCCCGTGCGCGGCAGCTCGTGGAAGATGGCGAGGCGGTAGCTCTTGAGCCCCGTGTCGTCGCCTTCCCAGAAGGGCGAGGAGGTCGAGAGCATCAGGAGATGAGGCAGGAAGTAGCGCGCCTGGTTCATGAGGTCGATGCGCAGATCGTCGTCCTCGATCCCGACGTGGACGTGCATGCCCGAGATCGCGAGGCGCCGCCCGATGCCGGCGAAATCGCGGGCGAGCGCCTGGTAGCGCGCCTTGGGCGTGGTCTCGAGCGAGGACTTGTGGGCGAACGGGTGGGTGGAGGCGGCGATGGGAGCAAGGCCGTGGGCGTGCGCCTTCTCGATGATGGATCTGCGCAGGCGGACGAGCTCGGCGCGCGCCTCGGGAACGGAGCGGCAGACGCGCGTTCCGATCTCGAGCTGGGAGCGGAAGAACTCGGGCGCCACCTGCTTGCCGAGCTCGGCCTGGCACTCGGCCAGGAGCCCGGGCGGGGCGGGCGCGAAGTCCCGGCTCTCGAGATCGACGAGGTGATACTCCTCCTCGATCCCGAACGTGAAGGTTGGCTCCTTGAGGCTCATGGGTATGAAAATCGCACAGCGCCGTCGCCCGTTCCAGCGGCGATCGCTTCGGCTCTGCCGAGCCTTGCGTCGCGTCCGTCCCTGATCCGGAAGCGGACTGGTCCTGCGCCTATTCGGATGCCGGAGGGTGACCCTCAGCAGTAGTCAGCGTCGAGCCGGCTAGCCGCGCATGCCCGTAGCGGAGACGGGGCGCCAATCAGGACGCAACCTCAAAGGCGGATGGCGAGCACACCCGTTTGTCCCTCGACTGAGTGAAGAAATCAGTAAAGCCGCATGACGCATTGAGAGCACAACGAAAAATCGTCACAGTTTCTTGCGACCTCGGATGCCAAGGGAGTCGTGGACGCGGTGGGTACGGGGGCAGGCTGATACTCAAGGGAGATAAGTCCATGGACGCAGCAACGCTTTACATGGTCGTCATGTTTCAGGGGAAGGAGCGGGAGGCTTCAAAGCACTTCCCGAGCGTCACGGCTTGCGAGGACTTCGTCACGCAATGGCGCCGTCACACGACCGACATGCAGGTTCTGCGTTACGAATGCAAAGCGCTAAAGCGGTTTGTCGCCATCCGACAAGTGATCGACCCCGCGACGCCTTCTCGAGATGAAGGCGTAGGACGGCGCCTTCCGGTGTTCCCCGCGCGCCATGGTGGGGTCCTGAGAGAGTGCGCCGTCCACCTGCTCTGAAGCGCGCACGGCCCCGGGCGGACGCGATGCCGAGAGGCTAGCGTTCGATCAGTAGAAGCTGTCTCGCCGTCGCGATGACCGATAGGCCCTCGCGCTGTATCGGTAATGGCGATGGCGGTAGCATCGCCTGATGCCGACGCCGCAGGCGATTTCGGGGCCGGCTGCGTAGCCGACGACACCACCCACGACCAAACCGACCGGACCAGCGACGACTGCGCCGACAACGCCGCCTACCGCGGCAGTCCTGAGCCGGACTCGGTCATGCGCTTGTGCAGTGACCGACGTGAGCGCGATGGCAGCGGCGACCGTGACCAGAGTAGCTAATGACCTCATGGCGCGACTCTCCCGTTCGCGTTTGTTGAATTTGCGCCCGCCATCACAGCGAAGTCCAACGCTCAATCCACGTGCAGGCGCAAAGCAAGATCGTGTGTGGCCTTGGGGACTCGCATGTACTCCCGCCAAGGAAAAGCACGGGGGCACCTCGGCGCCCGGCTTGGTCGCTCAAGTCTGCGAGACCGGGGCATCACCTCGCAGGCAGACCCTCTCGGAATATCGCTGCTCGCAGCTTGTGGGGATCGCGCTCTCCCTTGTCGGCGGCATCGAAGAGCCGTCGCGCCATTATTCCCACTGGCAGCTCGATGCCTTTCAAGGCGGCTTCATTCGAAGCGGCGTCCAACACGCTCGCGAAGACGTTCAGCTCTTCCCTTGAGTAATTGGCGAGCTTCATGGGAGCGCTCCATCATTGCGAAGGTATGGTTCGCGGCGATGGTTCCGCGCTCATGCTTGGCGCCTTCGCCCCTTCGTCAGACAGGAACCGTGGCAAAGGGTGCAGCGATATGGCCACAACGAAGATAATGAGACCCGCGATCACTGCGAGAGAGAGTGCAATCGAGGCCTCGCGAGCATTGTGGCGCCAACCGGATCGGTCGTAGTCGTGATCATGGGTGGCCATGGCGAACCTCCCTGGTAGCCATTGGAAGAAAACGCCGGGGCTGTGGGGAGGGTTCCGATGCGGAACCATCTGCCGACCGCTGACGCCGGGCGGACGTCGCTGGTTCTACCGAGTCTGCCGTCGGGCCCGCCGGTTGCCCGCAAGCGGACTACTCCGGCGCCGTTTCGCATCACTGGGCCATGACCACCCGAGGCTGGAGGGTGACAGGTCGGGTCGGTTGGTCCTAGTATGTAACCGTATGAAACTGCACTCCGATCCTGGTGCAGGCTGCGGCTATCTCGGAGTTTGGGCATGACAGTAATTGCGCCCAATTGCTGGAGCGACTCCGATCAAGCAGGCCATTCGCGAACAACTGGACCGCATTCTTAAAAGCGGCCCGTTCCTGCAGTCGCGCCGCCGGCAGCGGTTCTTGGAGTTTATCGTCAATGAGACTCTCGCCGGGCGCAGCGAACGGCTCAAGGCCTATAACGTCGCCTTGGAGGTCTTCGATCGTCCTGAGACGTTCGACCCCGTCGTCGATCCTCTCGTGCGCATCGAGGCCGCGCGCCTGCGTGACAAGCTTCGCGAGTACTATGAGGCCGACGGCCAAAGCGATCCCATTCGCATTGAGCTGCCGAAGGGCAGCTACACGCCGCACATCGAGTTCCGGCAAGCGTCAACCCTGAGCGTGATCCGGATCGACAAGGGCCGGTGATCGCGGTCCTCCCCTTCGACAATTTGGGGGCGATCCCAACACAGGAGCGGTTCAGCAGACGGGATCACCGAGGACATCATGACCGATCTCTCGCGGGCGCAAGGACCTTCTCGTCATCGCTCGCAATTCCACCGCGGTCAATACAAGGGCAGGGCCGTCGACGTTCGCCAAGCTAGGTCGCGACCTCGGCGTGAACTATGTTCTCGAGGGCAGCATCCGGTCGCATCGGCGAGCGCATTCGCGTGACAGCGCAGCTCAGCGAAACCGCGTCCGGCAGCCACGTCTGGTCCGAGCGGTACGACCGTGACATGGCCGACATGATCCTCGTTCACGGTACAGAACGATTGTTACGCACAGATCGTCGCCAAGATCGCCGGGAGCTACGGTGCTATCGAGATTGCCGAGGGCAGATCGGCGACGCGCAAGAGCCCTAGCGAACCATCCAGGCTTACGACCTACGTTGCTGCGCGCGCATGACGTGATGCTGTGGGAGTGGAGCCGCGCAACCTTTCGCTCGAGCGAAAGAGTCTGCTGCGCCAGGCGATTGCGCTCGATCCGCAATTGGAACGCGCGGGCGCGGCCGCGAGCTGGCCTGGCTCGCTTTGCTTGGCCGGGTGTACCCGCTGTCGATGAGACCGCACTGTCCCCGCAGGAGATCACGGCGCAGGCGATCAAGGCGGTTCAACTCGACCCCGCCGACGCGCAGCGCGCGGACGGTGGCCGCGGCCGCATACGCATCTCAACAGGCAGCTCGATCTGTTCGAGCATGAAGCCCAGCAGGCGATGGCGCTCGCTCCCTATGACCCCGAGATCCTGGCCATTCTCGGGTACATGATTGCCGCCTCGGGAGATCGGCAACGCGGGAGTGGCCTGTCGAGCAAGGCGGAAGCGCTAAACGCTGACGCCACTATCGCGATGGTATCAGGCAACTATATGCAATGATTGCTACTTGAACGGCGACTACGAACACGCGCTCGAGCTGATAAGGCGGAGCCCAGACCAACAGTTGTTCTACATACACATTAAATACATCCCGATCTACGGACAACTCGGCCGCAAACAAGAAGCGCTCGAAGAGTGGCGCAAGCTTCTCAAAGAGGATCCAGGGGCGTCGGCTGAAACATTCGAGAACTGGTACCGCTTGCGGAACTTTCGCGATGAGGACGTCGCCAAGTTTATGGACGGCGTCTACAAGTCGGGCGTGCTCGGGGTGGAGGCGAAGCCGAGCCAGTGACCGGGCAGGCTCGAGCGTGCGGGCCGACGGGTTTCAGCGGCCGCGGAATAAGTCGCGCCTACATTGGCCCATTGCTGCCGTCGAGCGGCTCTCGCCCCTGCGGAGATCGAGGGTCCGGGACGGGGCTTTTGCTCACGAGTTCGAGACAAGCGGGCGAGCGGCCATCGGTTCGAAGGCGAATGGATCGCGCCCTACACTTTGAATTAGATCGCGATTCATGGTCTTGATAGACGCAAAGTCTGGCGCAGCCTTTCTCTCGCCACGACTCCTACAGTACGAATAGCCGCGAACACATGTTGCGCCGTCGCGCACCTCGGATGGCAGGCTTGCGGGTCGCCCCCATAAGCCTCGGTTAGGGCATCGAGTGCCTCGAAGAACGCACATGGATGGAGTGGGAAGGGCGGTGCTCGCGTCGCTCGCGGGCCTTCTGCTGCTCGCTTCGGATTATTGTCTCGCGCAGCAACCGGCACAGGTCGATTCCGGAGCTGCTTCGGCCGCCGACGAGATCGCCGATATTTTCAGCAGAGTTGGCGATCAGATCTACGAGGAGTGCATATTCGAGCTCTCGCAGGAGCAGGTCGAGGTTCAGTACGCCCTCATCCAGGCCTACATCGAGCAGGGAGCCAGCGGTTCGGCTGCAAGGCGGCTCGCCGCGACACAGTTACAGCCGCCCAAACTGTCGGAGAAATGCGAGCAGGTCAGACACTCGCCGGAATCCCAGCCCTCGAGCTGGGAGACCACACTCTCGGTCCCGAAGAAGCCGGCCATCGAGGCCGCGCCCAAACCGCCGCCTGAGCCGCCGGCGCCGGCCGTCGCTCTCGTCGGCAAGAAAGGTCTACCCCAGTGGGACTGTGCCTCGGGCGTCGACTACGTCACCATTCACCTCAATGGCTATGAGCGGAAGCTGACGGGGGGCGAAATCTGCAATCCCTACGAGGATGTCGTTCATGCGGTTCCCGAAACCTTGCGCAGTTTTCGCCTCGGCTACACGATCAGAACCGGCCGCCTTTTTGTGATCGCCGACGACCCGCAGGCCAATGGCCAGACGATCGCCTGGGGGCTCTCCGGCAGAGACGTCTGCAGGAACAACCCCGATCCGGATTGCTTCGCTGCAAAGGCCGTCGGCCCGCTCCCTCCCGGGGAATACTCCTTCGCAGCGGAGAAGGAACAGCGCGTGAGCTTTGGACCGAGGACCAAGCGGCACGTTGCCGGCATCTATTTGCGCAAGCTCTGGAATAAAGAGCGGTTCAGCGCTCAGCAAACCGCCGCCATCCTGGCGCGGGGGAACATCGCCATTCATATGCGCTTGAAGGGCGAAATGTCCGAGGCCTGCATTGGATTGGAGCCGAAGGGCTGGGCCTATGTCGCGTCGCTGATCAAGGAGGCGCGCGCCACGGGCGTCAATGTCTATATCGACGAGCCTTATCCGCAGGTCGCCGAAAGCCCTCCTGTCGTTGTCGCCTCCACCTTCGATCTCACGTCTCTGTTCAAGTGATCGCGTGATACTCCTCCTCTATCCCGGACGTGAAGCCTCATCGTCATCGAGGGCTGGCAAGACCGTCCAGGGTTGCCTTCATGACTTTCATGCCTTGGTCCATCATCGCCTCGACTTGGCCCTTCAGGTCATTTGGCATGAGGTCGGCGATCCACACCACACGGCTGCCCTGGTCGGGAGCTGCAAAGACTTGAACCGACGCGTTGTAGTGGGTCATTCCCGCTCCCTCCGCGGACCAGACCAGCCGGCGCGCCGTATCATCGAGATCGATGATCGGCTCGCGGACCTCCATTCCATTGCCAAATGTCACGATGCGAGCCCCGGGCTCGAGGCGGGTTGCGACGACGAACCCCGGCACCAGTCGCGTATGCAGGGCGCCGACATCGCGGATTGCGTCCCAAACGTCGTCCGGACGCGCCTTGGTCTCTATCTCCTTGCGGATGGATGCCATCGTCTCACCCCTTCCTGTCCTCGATGATTATCCAAGCTCCTCTAGTGCCGCGTCGTAGAGGACCGCTGGAATTTCCGGTTCCGCGGCTTGGCTGCTGGGCCCATTGCTGCCGTGGGCGCGAGATTCGCACATCGGTGCCTACCGTTCCAGCGCGGGGCGCCAACCGTCGCTAGCGCAAGCTCCTCGCCGGAAAGACCCCGGCTCTCCGCCCCGCCTGTGGCGGGGCTCCGGCCGGGGACGCAAGTGGAGGCGGTTCCTTAACCCTGAGTCGAGCCGGCCCCCCACATACTTATCCCCGCGTACTGCCGCTCGCTTACACTCGCACTTGCCCGTTCCGCTGGGGTCGCCGTCCGGAGGCGTCCTGAAGGCGAGGGGCGGGCCCGAGTCCCGAGGGAAGGGCCGGCTGACGCGGCCGGTGTCCCTCAGGCGCGTTTGCCAATCGCCGGTGGCAACATCGGTACCGCGGAGGCTTGCGGCTAAGCGAGGCGCGGGACGTTGGGACGTGCTTCACCCAACGCAAAGCTCGGTCATGTCGGAGACATGCCTCCGGCATGGGCGGGGCGCCGTTGCGCCTTGTTACAAACACTACGGAAGACCGCGGCAATCCCGCGCCCCGCTTCCCCTATCCCCATCCCCTCGGGCTTACGCGCCGCGAGGCGAGACGCGCTTGCTCCAACTGTCTCCCGATCCTGCGTGGCACATTGCGGCCGCATGGCGTCCGGGATGACACTGGGAGAGCAGGCCGCCGGCCGCGGGGACATCGGCGTTTTCCCCCTCTCCCCGTTCTTACGGGGAGAGGGTTGGGGTGAGGGGCAGCGTTCTGGCGCAGCGGCAAGCGGCCTGCCCCTCACCCTTACCCTCTCCCCATGGCAAGACGGCCATGGGGAGAGGGGATTGTCGGCAGCTTCGCATGTCTGGCCATATCCCGGCAGTTGACCTATAAGCCCGCCAGCATGACATGATCGTACGACGCGGCGGCCTCTTCGCCGGCATGACTGCCGGTGCCGCGCCCGCCGACGGTGCCTTGGAGAGTAACCATGGCGGCATCCTGGTCCCCCGACAGCTGGCGGTCGAAGCCGATCGTCCAGGTGCCCGACTATCCCGACGCGGCGGCGCTCGCCGAAGTCGAGGCGAAGCTCGCGACCTTCCCTCCGCTCGTGTTCGCGGGGGAAGCCCGCGAGCTCAAGAAATCGCTTGCGGCCGTCGCCTCCGGCAACGGCTTCATGCTCCAGGGCGGCGACTGCGCCGAGAGCTTCGCCGAGCACCGGGCCGACAACATCCGCGACTTCTTCCGCGTCTTCCTGCAGATGGCGATCGTGCTGACCTATGCCGGCGGCTCACCCGTGGTGAAGGTCGGGCGCATCGCCGGGCAGTTCGCCAAGCCCCGCTCCTCGCCGATGGAGAAGCGCGACGGCGTCGAGCTGCCGTCCTACCGCGGCGACATCATCAACGGGCCCGAGTTCACGGCCGAGGCGCGCATCCCCGATCCCGTGCGCCAGATCGAGGCCTACCGCCAGTCGGCGGCGACCTTGAACCTCATCCGCGCGTTCGCGACCGGCGGCTACGCCGATCTCGAGCGCGTGCACCAGTGGAACATGGGCTTCGTCAAGGACAGCCCCCAGGGCCACCGCTACCAGGCGCTCGCCGACCGCATCGCCGAGACGCTCGGCTTCATGCGCGCCTGCGGGATCACGAGCGAGAACACGCCGCAGCTCAGGTCGACGAAGTTCTACACGAGCCACGAGGCGCTGCTCCTCGGCTTCGAGCAGGCTATGACGAGGCTCGATTCGACGAGCGGCGACTGGTACGCGACCTCGGGCCACATGCTGTGGATCGGCGACCGCACGCGCCAGCTCGACCAGGCCCACGTCGAGTTCTGCCGCGGCATCAAGAATCCGATCGGCATCAAGTGCGGGCCTTCGCTCGAGCCCGACGGGCTCTTGCGGCTCCTCGACGTCTTGAACCCGAAGGACGAGCCGGGGCGCGTCACCCTCATCTGCCGCTTCGGCCATGACAAGGTGGACAAGGCTCTCCCCAAGCTCATTCGCGCCGTGACCAAGGCCGGCAAGCAGGTCGTCTGGTCGTGCGATCCCATGCACGGCAACACGATCAGCGCCGCCAACGGCTACAAGACGCGCCCCTTCGACCGCATCCTGCGCGAGGTCGAGGCGTTCTTCGACGTCCACCGTGCCGAGGGCTCGCACGCGGGCGGAATCCACGTCGAGATGACGGGGCAGAACGTGACGGAATGCACCGGCGGGGCGACGGCGATCACGGAAACGGATCTCTCGGACCGCTACCACACGCACTGCGATCCGAGACTCAATGCCGATCAGGCGCTCGATCTCGCCTTCCTCGTCGCCGAGCGCATGAAGATGGAACGGGAATCGCGGGGGCCGGTGATCGAGCCCGCGGCGGCGCTCGCCTGACAGGCTTCGGGAACTCGGGGCTGGCCATGACGTTGACACGAACACGGACTAGCACCGGCACCATTGGGAGGATCAGCTCATGAAGAAGACGAGAAAGATTAATGCGGCGGCCGGCGCTCTGGCCTTTGGCCTCGCGGTCGCGCTGCCGGGTATGGCCGCTCTTGCCGGCGAGTTCGAGGGTGTCTGGAAAGTGACCGATACGGGCGGCAAGGCATTCGAGATCACGCTTTCGGAGGATGGCAAGGCGAGCGCCACGCGGGAGGGCGAGGGCATGAAGGGGACGTGGAAGGAGGTCGGCGACAGCGTGGCCATCACCTGGGATACGGGATGGACCACCGTCATCGCCAAGGACGGCGACAAGTTCACCAAGACGGCTTTCGGCAAGGGCAAGCCCCTCGACGGCCCCCCCGACAACAGCTCTCCGGCCGAAAAGGTTAAATAGGCCGGCTTCGGGCCTGAAACGACCGGTCGGGCGGCGCCTCGCGCCGCCCTTTTTGTTTGGGTCGAGGCCCCTCATCAAAAAGGATTTTTCGAGTTCCGCGCGGGACAGCCGGCTCTGGTCCCGCTTGGTAGCTTTGCGGTCAGGAAACACTCTTGGAGCCAGAAATCCATGACCGCCACTAAGACGCTTCGCACCGCCCTCGCTTCCGCGCTTCTGATCGGCGCCGCCGCGTTTCCGATGCAAGCCAACGCCCTCAGCCTCAGCGTCAAGCTCGCTTGCGCCAGCGACTACTACGCCCACTGCAGCGCCCATCCGGTCAACAGCTCGGCAACCCGCCAGTGCATGCGCTCCGTCGGCGCCGGCCTCTCCAAGGGCTGCATCGATGCTCTCGTCGCCGCCGGCGAGGTCTCCAAGGCCGAAGTTCAGCGCAAAGCTGCGAGCCTCGGCCGCTAATCGAAAATCCCTTTCAGGCTCCCCGACGGGCTGGTCGCGAGACCGGCCCGTTTGCTTTTTCGAGGCGGCGGCGGGCGCGTCTCCTCAATTCGACCTCAAGAATCACATGAAAATTGCGCTACGGGGGCTGCGATTCGAACGACGGGGATGAGCGATGGCGCGATTGTCCGAGCATATTGAGCATGTACGCAGGCGTCTCACCGAGATTACCGAGACCGAGGAGGTGCTGATCCGGGCGCTCGACGAGGCCTTGGCGCGGATCGACCAGAAGCTTCTGCGCGAGGTGCGCGATGTCACTGCCGCCCACGAGGCGCGCCGTGGCGCAATCCTCGCCGAGCTCGAGGCCCTTGCCGTGCGGATCGGTGCATTTCCGGCTCCCCACGAGGCGATCGGCGCCCTCGAGGAGGCGCCGAGACACACGCTTACGGCACAGGAGGCCGAGCCGCCCATGCGGCGCGGCGACTGGCGCGAGGCGGCCAAGAACATCGAAAGGGACCTCGAGGTCGCCAATTACGCGGTCAACGGCTACGCAGAGGCCTATTGATCGGGTCCGCTAACGGCGCTCGGGCGGCACGTCGCGCACGGCCGCCACAAATCGCGCGACCTCCTCGGCGCTCCACTTGAGGCGACGTCGTTCTTTCGACGGCGGCCGCTTGGCGAGGCAGAGGCCTTGGCGCCTTTCGGTCCTGGGGCGGATGGGGCGCGGGGCGAAGCCTCCGCCGCAGTTGGGGCAGACGTTGAAAAGCACGGTCTCGACGCAGGCCGCGCAGAACGTGCATTCGTAGGTGCAGATCCTGGCGTCGGTAGCATCCGGCGGAAGGTCCTTGTCGCAGCACTCGCAGTTCGGCCTGAGCTCGAGCATTGGCATCTCCCAGGGGCTGACGACGCCAGGATGGCAGGGTCGGCGCCCCGGGTCGAGCGTGTGCCGGGATGAGGGAGGCGACGCCGCGACAGCCTTCTGGACCGGCTCGGCTGGCCCCCATACATTCGCGCCATGAACGACGCCCCGCCTCGCCTGCGCATCGCGCTGGCCCAGCTCAATCCAATTGTCGGCGATCTCGACGGCAACGCCGAAAAGCTCAAGGCCGCGCGGCGCACGGCCGCGGCCCGAGGCGCCGATCTCGTCGTCTTCCCGGAGCTCTTCATCACCGGTTATCCGCCCGAGGACCTGGTCCTGAAGCCCGCCTTCCAGCAGGCGGTGCTGGCCCGCGTGCAGAGCCTCGCGAACGAGCTCGGGCCCGGCCCCGCCGTGCTCACCGGAACCATCTGGCCCGACGCCGGTCAGGTCTACAACGCGGCCGTGCTGATCGAGGACGGCGCGGTCGCGGCCGTACGCAAGAAGGTCGACCTCCCGAACTACGGCGTCTTCGACGAGAAGCGCGTGTTCGCGCCCGGCGCGCTCCCGAGCCCCCTCAATTTCCGCGGCCTGCGCCTCGGCGTGCCGATCTGCGAGGACATCTGGAAGGAGGAGGTGGCCGAGTGCCTCGCCGAATGCGGCGCGGAGATCCTGATCGTGCCGAACGGCTCGCCCTTCGACTGGAAGAAGCCGGACGTACGCATGAACATCGCGGTCGCGCGCGTCACGGAGACGGGGCTGCCGCTCGTCTATCTCAATCAGGTGGGCGGCCAGGACGAGCTCGTCTTCGACGGCGCCTCCTTCGTGCTCAACGCGGACCGCAGCCTCGCGGTGCAGCTCCCGGCCTGGGAGGAGGCGATCGCCGTCACCGAGTGGACGAAGGACGAGGCAGGCTGGCGGTGCGCCGCGGGCCCGGTCGTCAAGATCGACGAGGGGGACGGCGCCGCCTATCACGCCTGCGTTCTCGGCGTGCGCGACTATGTCGAGAAGAACCGGTTCCCGGGCGTCCTGGTCGGGCTCTCGGGGGGCGTCGATTCGGCGCTTGTCGCCGCGATCGCCGTCGACGCGCTGGGGCCCGCGCGCGTGCGCGCCATCATGATGCCCTATCGCTACACGTCGAACGCCAGCATCGCCGACGCTACCGATTGCGCCGACCGGCTCGGCATCCGTCTCGACACGGTGCCGATCTCCGCCCCTGTCGAGGGTTTCGCGGCAGCGCTCGCCCCGATATTCGAGGGGCGCGCCGCCGATGCAACGGAGGAGAACATCCAGGCCCGCGCACGCGGCGTCGTGATGATGGCGATCTCGAACAAATTCGGAGGCATGGTGCTCACGACCGGCAACAAGAGCGAGATGTCGGTCGGCTATGCAACACTCTACGGCGACATGAACGGCGGCTTCAATCCCGTCAAGGACCTCTACAAGCTCGAGGTCTACCGGCTTGCCCGCTGGCGCAATGCGCATGTGCCGAAGGGTGGCTTGGGGCCGCCCGGCATCGTCATCCCCGACAGCATTCTGACCAAGGCCCCGACGGCGGAGTTGCGCGAGAACCAGCGCGACGAGGACTCGCTTCCCCCCTATAAGGTGCTCGATGACATCCTCGCCTGCCTCGTCGAGCACGAGATGGGGCTCGCCGAGATCGTCGCGCGCGGCCATGACTGGGACACGGTGAAGAAGGTCGAGCGCCTGCTCTACCTCGCCGAGTACAAGCGCCGGCAGGCGGCGCCGGGGGTCAAGATCTCCTCGAAGAACTTCGGCCGCGACCGGCGCTACCCGATCACCAACCGGTTCCGGGAAGAGAAAGCCTGAGACGAGATGGCCTCCGTTCGCTTTGCGCCGAGCCCCACGGGACGGCTTCACATCGGCAACGTCCGCACTGCGGTCCTGAACTTCCTGTTCGCGAGGAAGACCGGCGGCAGCTTTCTCCTGCGCCTCGACGATACCGACCGCGAGCGCTCGACGGAGGCCTTTGCGCAAGGGATCCGCGACGACCTCGCCTGGCTCGGCCTCGACTGGGACCGCGAGGAGCGCCAGTCGGCGCGCCTTGCCCGATACGCAGAAGCGGCCGAGGCGCTCAAGCGCTCGGGGCGGCTCTATCCCTGCTACGAGACCGAGGAGGAGCTCGACCGAAAGAGGAAGCGCCAGCGCGCCGCGGGGCGCCCGCCGGTCTACGACCGCGCGGCCTTGCGCCTCTCGAGCGCGGAGCGGTCGGGGCTGGAAGCCGAGGGGCGCCGGCCGCATTGGCGGTTCCGCCTCGCCAATACGGCGAGCGAGACGGAGCTTGCTCCGCTGCCGACGCTCGTCGGGTGGAACGACCTCATCCGGGGCGACCAGACGGTCGATGTGGGCTCGCTCTCCGACCCGGTGCTGATCCGCGCCGACGGCACGCCGCTCTACACCTTCACCAGCGTCGTCGACGATATCGACTTCGCCATCACGCACATCATTCGCGGCGAGGACCACGTCACCAACACCGGCGTGCAAATAGGTCTGTTCGAGGCGCTGGGCGCCGTCCCGCCGGCGTTCGGACATCACAGCCTGCTCGTCGGCGCCGACGGCCAGGCGCTCTCGAAACGCCTGGGCGCGCTCTCGGTCGAGAGCTTCCGCGCGGAGGGCCTCGAGCCGATGGCGGTCGTGAGCCACGCCGCGCTCGTCGGCACTTCGGACGCGATCGAGCCGCACGCGAGGCTCGACGAGCTCGTTTCCCTCTTCGATCTCTCGAAGATCTCGACCGCGCCGGGGCGCTTCGACGTCGAGGAGTTGAAGGCGCTCAACGCCAAGCTGCTGCACAAGCTTCCCTACGAGGCCGTGGCCGGGCGGCTCGAGGCCATGGGCGTCACCGGCGGCTCGCCGTTCTGGGACGCGGTGCGCGGCAACATCGCCGTCTTCGCCGACGTTGCCCGCTGGTGGCGCGTGGTCGCGGGCGAGATCGAGCCGATGCTCGAGAACGCGGAGCTCACCGCCAAGGCGGCCGAGCTATTGCCGGCGGAGCCCTGGGATCATGAGACGTGGGGGCGCTGGACGGGCGCAATCACCGCCGCGACCGGAACCAAGGGGCGCGCGCTCTTTCATCCGCTGCGCCTCGCGCTGACGGGCGCGGAGGCCGGCCCCGAGCTCAAGGCGCTGCTCCCGCTGATCGGCCGCGCCCGCGCCGAAGCACGACTCCTCGGCCGGAAGGCGTAACGGCGTCAGCGGGGCTGCCAGGGAAGCTGCTCGGCAGGCGGCGCCGGCACTTCCGCGCGCTGCTCCGTCTCGCCGGGCGCTCCGTCCGGTGCCGCGCCCTGCTGGACTGGAGCGGTGGCGCCATCAGGGATGTATTCCGCGGTCTTGCACGAGCAGCCCTGGACGTATTCCTTGCGGTAGCGGAAGGCGGTCTTGAGCTGGGTGTAGAGCTCGTTCGTGTTCGCCGCCACCATCTGCTCCACGGCCCCGCCGGGGTTCTGGTAGTAGTAGAGCTCGGCGGGCGCCGCGCACTTCGCGTGGCAGGCCTCCGCGTCGCGCTCGAAGTGATTGGGGAGCGTCGAGAAGCTGACCGGGAAGAAGTAGCCGTCGCAGAGCCGCACGCACACCGTCCGGTACGTCGCGTAGCCGAGGTTGCCGTAAGTGCCCAGCCCGCCGCCGCCGGAGCTCTCCTCCTCGTTCCAGAGCGAGGAGAAGGGATTGGAGCCTTCCTGGCGGCGCGCCTGCTGCTCGTAGGTCGAGCCGCACCGGTTGCGGGCGAGCTCGCGGATGATTTCGTCCTGGTACGACCGGTTGGCGGACGCGAGCAACTGCTGGCGCTGGCCCTCGAGGTCGGCGAGCTGGCGCTTGTTGGCCTCGACCTCCTTGGCGAGGTCGACGCAGCGCGCCGTGCGGCGCAGCGTCTTCGAGAACAGGAAATAGTCGTAGCAGTCCATGCGCTCGAGCTCGGCCTTGCCGGCACGGTAGGCTTGGTCGATTTGGCGCTGCTGATCCTCGAGCGCCGGCAGCATGTCGCGCGATTCGTTTCCGTGCTTGCCTTCCTGGACGAGGCGCTGCTCGAGCTCGACGCAGATCGAGTTGCGTCCGCCCGGTGCGCCCCAGCCGCCGGGGGCGGGCGCGATCGGGGCCTCGTCGCGATAGACGGGCTCGCGCGGGACCGGCGGCGGGCGTTCCTCCGCGGGTCCGCCCCACGGCCACCAGCCCTGCGCGAGGGCAGGGGCGGCCGCCGTGACGAGGGCGAGCCCGATGAGGAGAGGCAGCCGGCGGCTCCGCCGCGGCTCGACCGTGCGCGTCCGTTTCTTAGGTTGAGCGTTGGTCATGCTGCCCAATCGGCGCCCCTGCGTTCCGCTCGAGGCCAGGCTCAAGTCCTTGATACTATGCGAAGCCCCAGTTAGGCGGTCAATGCGGAGCAAATGCGGCGGATGGCGCTCGGTTCCTCCCGGCGCTTGACGTATGGCGCCCGAGCCACGATAAGAAGGCCCCATGCAAAGAGCCGTTCAAAGAACCGCCGCCCCGCATTGCGGCTCAATTATTTCGGGCTAGTCATAACCGGCTGGCGCGGCCCGCTTCTTTGCCTCCCGTCTAGACAGAGAGTAGCCCGCCGGCGGACCGGAGCCGGAGGCGAGCCGCTGCGGCTCACGCGACGAGGAGGAGAGGGCGAGTGTCGCTCACGCTCTACAACACGCTGACCCGGCGCAAGGAACGATTCGAGCCGCTCGATCCCGCGAACGTGCGCATGTACGTGTGCGGACCGACCGTGTACGACTACGCTCACATCGGCAACGCGCGGCCCGTGATCGTCTTCGACGTGCTGTTCCGGCTCTTGCGCCATTTCTACGGCCCGGAGCACGTGACCTATGTCAGGAACATCACCGACGTCGACGACAAGATCAACGCGCGGGCGGCCGAGGAGTACCCGGACCTGCCGCTGAACGAGGCGATCCGCAAGGTCACCACGCAAACCGAGAAGCAGTTCCACGACGACATTCGCGCTCTTGGCGTGCTCGACCCGACCTATGAGCCCAGGGCAACCGAGCACATCGACGGCATGAAGCGGCTCATCGAGGCGCTCGTCGCCAAGGGCCACGCCTACGTCGCCGAGGACCACGTGCTGTTCGACGTCGCCTCGATGCCCGACTACGGGCGCCTCTCCAACCGCTCGCTCGCCGACATGGAGGCGGGCGCCCGCGTCGAGGTCGCGCCCTACAAGAAGGGGCCGATGGACTTCGTGCTGTGGAAGCCGTCGAAGCCGGGCGAGCCGGCGTGGCCGTCGCCGTGTGGGATCGCTGCGCCGGGACGGCCGGGCTGGCACATCGAGTGCTCGGCGATGTCGGAGGCGCTATTGGGCCCGGTGTTCGACATCCATGGCGGGGGCATCGACCTCGTCTTCCCCCACCACGAGAACGAGGTGGCGCAGAGCCGCTGCGCGCACGGCACGCCGCTGATGGCGCGCTTCTGGATGCACAACGGCTTCCTGCAGGTCGAGGGCGAGAAGATGAGCAAGTCCCTCGGCAACTTCATCACCATCCACGAGCTGCTGGCGAGGAAATTTGGCAGGCGAAGTGACCGGGCGAGTTCACGATTGGCAATGCTGACCACACATTATCGACAACCGATCGATTGGACTGCGCGAGCGCTCGTTGACGCTCAAGACGAGTTGTCGCGATGGGCTAACGCTACTGTCATCGCACAGGCTCTACAGCATGCTGATGCTAGTCGCGCAGCCGACGAGCGAAATCATCGATGCGCTCTCGGATGACTTGAATACTCGACGGCGATACGCTGCGAGTTTACTTGAGCAGCAATCAGAGCTACGCGCGCGAAGTCTGCTAGCATTGCGAGTTCCTCGGGCTTATTCGTCCGAAGCTCTTCGTGCAAGTTCCAGCGAGCTGTGTGGGCGGCGATTTGTCGGCAAGCATCGGGATGAGGTCATCGAGCTGAAGCTGCGTCGCCAACGGCTTCACTGAACGCAGCGCAGCTTGTCGAGGTCTTATGGCAGACGGACTGAGCGCGAGCATTCCCAGATGGGCACGTTGGCTCGAAGCAGCGACGATCTCGGCAGAACTCATCGCAAGGTCGACTGCTTAATCGTCGAACGCGTCGCCGCCCGCAAGGCCAAGAACTTCAAGGAGGCCGACCGTATCCGCGACGAGCTCGCGGCGATGGGGATCGCCCTCAAGGACGCGAAAGACCCCAAGACCGGCGAGATCGTGACGACATGGGAAGTGGCGAGATGAGGGAGCGGAGGGCCTATGTTCCCTCTCCCCGTACTTACGGGGAGAGGGTTAGGGTGAGGGGCAGCAGGAAGCCGCAGCGCATGTTCCTGCCCCTCACCTCATGCCGGAGGCATGTCTCCGCCATGACCCTCTCCCCGCACGCGGGGAGAGGGGGAACAGCGGAGGCTCGACGATGAGCGATGCCGTTCATACCGGCGGCTGCCAGTGCGGCGCCGTGCGCTTCCGCGTCGAGGGCGTGCTCGGAGACGCCTCGGTGTGCCATTGCCGCATGTGCCAGAAAGCGAGCGGCAATTTCTACCTGCCGCTGGTCTCGGTGCGCGGCGCCATTCTCACTTGGACGCGCGGCGCGCCAAGGAAATTCCAGTCGTCGAACTACGTCTTCCGCGGCTTTTGCGGCGATTGCGGCACGCCGCTGACCTACGAGGCGCCGGACGGCATAGCCCTTTCGATCGCCGCATTCGACCACCCCGAAGCGATCAAGCCAATAATCCAATGGGGCATCGAGCAGAAGCTGCCTTACGTCGACGATGTACCGAACCTTCCGGGCAAGACCACGCTGGAGGATGTAGACGCAGGCAGCTTTCTTCATCGCCTCGTCTCCTACCAGCATCCCGACCAGGATACGGCGGCCTGGCCGCCGAAAGCATGAGCGGCCTAAGGAGGCTGACCGATGAACGACTGGAAGCGCGACGTGCCGTTCCCGAGGCACTGGCTCGTTTACATTACCGTGAAGCTCGTGCTGCTCGCGGTCGCGGTGTGGCTCGCGGTCAGGGCCATGGGCTGGATTTGACGAGAAACAGGGGAGACTTCACGATCTTTTGGTGTAGGCCTTGCGGAGAAGGCGCTGCCGGCGCTCTTGGCCCCAACAAAACCCGGCACGGCGTAGAATGACGGCGATGGCGAGAGAGCGACTCTACCTGTTCGATACAACTCTGCGCGACGGCGCGCAGACGACGGGCGTCGATTTCTCGCTCGAGGACAAGCGGCGCGTAGTCGCTGTCCTCGACGATCTCGGCATCGACTACATCGAGGGCGGCTATCCCGGCGCGAACGCGACCGACACCGAGTTCATGCGCGAGCGCCCGGCGCTCAGCAACGCCCGGTTCACCGCGTTCGGCATGACCAAGCGCTCCGGGCGGTCGGTCTCGAACGATCCGGGCTTCCAGGCCATTCTCCAGTCGGCCGCCGACAGCATCTGCCTCGTCGCCAAGGCGTGGGACTATCACGTGCGCGTCGCGCTCGGCATCACCAACGAGGAGAACCTCGACGCCATCCGCCAGAGCATCGAGGCCGTCGTCGCCTCGGGGCGCGAGGCCGCCGGCGGAGCCGGCAGGGAAGCCATGCTCGATTGCGAGCACTTCTTCGACGGCTTCAAGGCCAACCGCGAGTATGCGCTTTCCGTCGCGCGCACGGCCTATGAAGCCGGGGCCCGCTGGGTCGTGCTCTGCGACACGAACGGCGGCACGCTTCCGCACGAGGTCGAGCGCATCGTCGGCGAGGTCGTGAGCGTCGTGCCGGGCACCCATCTCGGCATCCACACCCATAACGATACCGAGAACGCCGTCGCCAACTCGCTCGCCGCAGTGCGCGCCGGCTGCCGCCAGATCCAGGGGGCGCTCAACGGCTTGGGCGAGCGGTGCGGCAACGCCAACCTCACCTCGATCATCCCGACGCTCCTGCTCAAGGGCGAGTTCGCGAGCAAGTTCGAGACGCGCGTGACACCCGAGCGGCTGAGGCAGCTCACGCACGCGAGCCGGGTCCTCGACGAGATCCTGAACCAGGCTCCCTCCCGCCATCAGCCCTACGTGGGGGAGAGCGCCTTCGCGACGAAAGCCGGCATCCATGCCTCCGCGATCCTGAAGGAGCCCGAGACCTACGAGCACATCGCGCCCGAGGCCGTCGGCAACGAGCGCCGCCTCCTCGTCTCGCGCCAGGGCGGCCGTTCGAACGTGCTTGCGGCGCTCGAGCGCCTCGGCATTGCCGTGAACAAGGACGACCCCAGGGTGCTCGCGCTGCTCGAGGAAGTGAAGTCGCGCGAGGACGCGGGCTATGCCTACGAGTCGGCGGAGGCCTCCTTCGAGCTCCTCGCGCGCCGCCATCTCGGCAACGTGCCGCGCTTCTTCACCGTCGACAGCTTCCGCGTCATGGTCGAGCGGCGCCACAACGCGCTGGGCGAGCTCGTCACGGTCTCAGAGGCGACGGTGAAGGTGTTCGTCAACGGCGGCACCGAGCCGCTGTGGTCGGTGGCCGAGGGCATCGGCCCCGTGAACGCGCTCGACCGCGCGCTGCGCAAGGACCTCGGCCGCTACCAGAAGCACATCGAGAGCGTCGAGCTCGTCGACTACAAGGTGCGCATCCTGACCGGGGGCACGGAAGCGGTGACGCGCGTGCTCGTCGAAAGCCACGACACGGCCACCGGGGAACGCTGGCTCACGGTCGGCGTCTCGCCCAACATCATCGATGCGAGCTTCGAGGCGCTCCTCGATTCCATGAACTACAAGCTCCTGAAGGACGGCGCCGCTACGGAATGAGCGCGAAGCATGAGAGGCTAGGGCTCGGGGCCTTGCTCGGCGTCGTACTCGCCGGCCTAGCGCTCGACCCCGTGCTCGGCGCCGAGATCGGCGCGCGCGAGGTGACCGCGCTCCTGTTCAAGGCGAGCTACGGCGCAAGGCCCGACCTCGCCGGCCGCGACCTCTCCGAGCTCGATCTCGCCGGCCTCGATTTCAAAAGCGCGCGCCTCGGAGGATCGAACCTCTACGGCGCGGACCTCACGGGCGCCAACCTGGCCGCGACCGATCTCAGGGGCGCGCGCCTCGACCGCGCGACGATTACGGGCGCGGAATTCTCGAGTGCGGACCTCGCGGGGGCGCGCATCTTGACGCCCACGGTCTTCACGAGCCTCGAGCGCGACCGGCGCGAGGCTCCCCGCTTTGCGGGCGCGCGCATGGCGGATGTCGAGGTCGCGGGCGCATTGGACTGGACCGACTTTCGCTGGGCGGACCTCACGCGGGCGGTATTCGGCGCGCATGGAATGGCGGGCAAGTCCCAGATCGCGACGGGTGCAAGCCTCGAGGGGGCCAACTTCAGCGAAGCCGTGCTGAGCGATGCCAGCCTCGCCGGGGCCAAGCTCCGCTACGCCAAGTTCGTCGGCGCCGACTTGCGAGGCGCGGACCTCAGGGGCGCGGACCTGACGCGCGCCGATTTCTCGGACGCGGATCTCGCCGGCGCCGACGTGACGGGCGCCAACCTCGACGAGGCGGATTTCTCGGGTGCGCGCGGATTTGCCGAGATGAAGGGCTATGCGCAGGCCCGCAATGGCGACCGGGTCCTCGGGCGATGAGCTAACCCGAGAGCAGCTTCTGCGCGGCGGCGTCGGGCGTCGTGCGCCCCGAGAGCACCTCGTCGGCAAGCAGCATCGAGAGCCGCCCCGCCGCCGTCCTTCACGCGGCGCGCGACAATGTCGGCCGCCGCCCGGGCGATGAGATAGCGGGCACGGCGCCGGCGGCGCGCGAGGGGTCCGGCGGCTTCGCTTCTGGCGCCGATCCCCTCGACGGTCGTGACGAGACCGGGGACGCCGTCGCCCGTCGTCGCCGTCGTCTTGACGACCGGAATGTCGGCGCGGCGCGCGCGGATGGAGAGCGCGCCCACGAGCTGCTGGAAGGCGAGCTCGGCGCCCTCCCGGTCGCCCTTGTTGACGACGAGCACGTCGGCGATCTCGAGCAGCCCGGACTTCATCGCCTGGATGTCGTCGCCGAGGCCGGGCGCGGTGATGACGACGCGCACGTCGGCGACCTCCGCCACGTCCATCTCGCTTTGCCCGGTGCCGACCGTCTCGAGGAGGACGAGGTCGAAGCCGGCCGCGTCGAGAGCGTCGATGACGCGCACGGCCGCCGGCGACAGCCCGCCGAGATAGCCGCGGCTCGCGAGCGAGCGCACGAACACGCCGTCGTCGTCGAGGGCGGCCGTCATGCGGATGCGGTCGCCGAGGATCGCGCCCCCCGAGATCGGGCTCGAGGGGTCGACGGCAATGACGCCGACGCGGCGGCCGGAGCCGCGGATATGGCGGATGACCGCGTTGACGAGCGTCGACTTGCCGGCGCCGGGGGGCCCGGTGAAGCCGATGACGAGGGCATGCCCGAGGTGCGGCTGGAACGCCTCGAGCAGGGCGGGCGCGATCTGCGACAGCTTCTCGAGCTCGGTGACGGCGGCCGCGATCGCGCGCCGCTCGCCCTTGCGCATGCGCTGGATGAGATCGGGAATGTCTCGCGCGTCGAGATGGGAGCGCGGCGCCGGGAGCGGCGCACCGGGCGAGGGACCTGTCATGAGGGCGCTGATACCGGGAAGGGAGCCCCCACGCAACAAGGGCCCGGCCGCTCTGCGCTCCCGGCTAGAACCACAGGCCCGGCCAGCGGTAGCGCGGGCGCATATCGCCCGGCCCGTAACCGACGAGCGACATCATCGGCTGCTCGACGATCACGAGCGGCTCGAGCCTGGGTATGGTGCCGAAGCTGAGCAGGCGATCGACCCGGTCCTTGGTGGCGGGATGCGACCGCAAGAGCGACGGCTGGGGAATGCGCCGGGAGGGCACCGGAAACGTCAGATCCTCCCAGAAATGGCCGGTGTAGGTCTCGAGGCGCCTCAGCGCGGAGGCAAGCCCCATCGGATCGCCGGTGAGCGCCGCGGCCTCGAGATCGGCGTCGAACTCGCGCGCCCGCGACAGGCCGAGCTGGAGGAGGTTCGACAGAGCCGGCGCGAGGTAGAGAAGGAGGACGGCCCACCAGGAGACGATCGCCTCGTCGGTCAACGCAGCAAAGAGGTTGAGGACGGCGAGCGCGAGCGCGACGTAGGACAGGAGCTGGAGGAAGCGGCTCATGACGTCGGCGAGCCCCATCACCCACAAATCGTTGTTGCGGATATGGCTCATCTCGTGGGCGAGCACGCCCGAGACCTCGCGCAGCGTCAGGCGGCGCAGAAGCCCTTCGGTGACGGCGATCGCCGAGCGCTCGGGCGAGCCCGTCGCAAAGGCGTTCAAGGTGAGGCTGGGGACGACGTAAAGGTCCGGGCGGCTCGGCAGCTCGGCGCGGAACGCCAGCACGTCGACGAGGCTCGAGAGCTGGCTCTCGTCGCGCGGAACGGGCGTCGCCCGGTAGAGCCGCATCACGGCTTCCGGCGGCACGCGCGGGGCAGCCATGAAAAGCAGTGCGAGCGAAGCCGCCGTCACCGCGACACCGGCTGCGCCCCACACTATGCCCGTCGCGACCGCGAGAATTGTTCCGATGCCGGCAAGAAGGAGCGCCGACTGCATGAGATTGCGGCGCCTGTGCTCGCGCCGCGCCCTCTCGTCGAGGAAGGGAGCCATTGTCCTGACCTCCATCCGCTGGTTGGCACGAGAGCGCCCGCACGCCCGAAGCGCAAGCTTTCGGTCACAAAAGCGACAATCCTGTGGAGGCCGGGAGCGTTCCCCACCGGAAAGGGCTCAGAGCTTGGCGACGGCCACGCGGGCAGCCGAGACAGCCTCGATCTCGCGGACGGCCTCGATCACGGCCGGCACGATGCGGTGGGCATCCTCGATCACGGTGAAGCGGACCTCGAGCCCTGCGCGGATAAAGGCTTCCTCCCGCATGTGATGCAGGAGACTGAGGAAGGGGGTCCAGAACTCGGCGATGTTGGCGACGATGATCGGCTTCGTGTGCCGGCCGAGCTGCGCCCAGGTCAGTTGCTCGACCAACTCCTCGAGCGTGCCGATCCCGCCCGGAAGGGCGACGAAGGCGTCCGAGTGCTCGAACATGAGCTTCTTGCGCTCGTGCATGTCGGCCGTGACGATGAGCTCGGTGACCTCGGTCAGCATGTGCTCGCGCTCGGTCAGGAACTCGGGGATGATGCCGGTCACCCGTCCGCCGTGCACGAGGGTCGCGCGCGCCACCTCGCCCATGAGGCCGAGGCCGCCGCCGCCGTAGACGAGACCGATGCCGGCTTCCGCGAGCGCCTTGCCGAGAATGCGGGCGGCTGCCGCATAGACGGGATTGTTGCCGGTCCCCGAGCCGCAATAGACGCAGATGTTCTTGACGCCGTGGCCGGGCACTGCTGCCGGGCGGCGCTTCTTTGCGGTGCTCTCGTCGGGTTTCGGGGGCCGCGGGGGGCGAAGTCTTGTTTCTGTCACTTTGGTCCTTTGATCAGTTTCTTGGTCTTTGAAAATGGGGCCGGCCGCCGCACGTCCAGGCTAGGGACGCCATGAGACTCAAATAGGGCGCCGGGGACGCCGGGATAAGACGGTGCGGCCTCGCGGGAGGATGTCCCGCCTCGTCGCCGCGCTCGCCGATCCCGTTGGCCGAGCACTCCAACTGTGCTTATCCTACTCGTATGACATGCGAGCCGGGCACATAATGCTGCCGTAACCATAAGAAACGAATGCCCTATCGGGCGTGGCGGCTGGCAAGGCCGGGTACCGGGACCGCATGTCGAGGGAGGCTTTGGGATGAGTGCCGCCCGCTCAGTCTATGGCGCAATGGCTGCTGCGCCGCCGCCTTCGCCGCTTTCGCGGCGTTGGCTGATGAAAGCCCGCGGGCGGTTACCGTGAGCCTGTCGGAGAGCGGGCGTCCCGATGCGGCGGCCGCGGGGCCGACGTTCTCGCGGCTCGTCATCGCCAAGGAGGGGGTCTCGACCTTCGAGGGCCGCGGGCAGCCGGGGACCCAGGTCGTCATTCACAGCGGCGGACGGGTCATCGGCGCCGCCGTGGTCGACAGCGCGGGCGCGTGGCGGGTGACGCTCGGGGAGGCCTTTGTCGAAGGCGACTACCGGGTCTCGGCCGCAGCCTCCCGCGACGGCGATGTCGTCTACGGCGACGACGTGCGCATCGCATTGCCCAAGGAATTCTCGGCCCAAACGCCCGCGGCGCGCCCGGCGCCTGACGGCACAGGATCGCTCTCCGCAATGGAGCAGATCGACCGCGGCGTGGGAAAGCTCGCCGAGCGGGCGGCGCGGCGCCTTTCCGAGGTCATGAGCAAGCCGGAGGCCAACGAGAAGGCCGCACGGGCGCAGGGTAAGGGCGCCGACAAACCACCGGCGGACGCCGGCGCGGAGGCGGTCCTGCCCGAGGTCACGGACTGGCTCGAGCGCTCGGCCGAGGCCTACCAGAGCGAGATCATCGACAAGCTCACTGTTCCGCACCAGGAGGCGGCGAGCGTGCCTTCTGAACAGGGGAAGACGCCCGCGGCTGCTCCGCCGACTTCCGGGCGCGACTGGATAGAGGCCGTCGAGGAGCGCGCTCGGTCGGCGATCGGCTGGGTTGAGCGGTGGTTCGAGGGAGAGAAAAGCGCAGAGAGGAACGCCGAGAACGGAAAACCGGTCACTGGTCCGTCCACCGCCGGACAAGCCGGGCCCGCAAGCCAGTCGGAAAAGCCGCAGGCGAGCGATGCCGAGCGGCGCGCCGCCGCCCAGCGTGAGGAGGAGGCGGCCCGGGCCCGCTACGCCGCAGAGGTGCGCGAGGCCGAGGCCGCTCGCGCCGGCAAGCCCGGCCAGGAGGTGGCAGAGGCGGGGAGCGAGGCCGAAAGTCTACGCGAGAAGCAGGAGAAGCGCAGGGCTGAGGTGCAGAAGAAGCTCGAGGAGAACGAGAGGCACATACAGGAAGGGCTGAGGAAGCTCGACGAGGCCCGCAAGGCGGAAGCGGCGCGCACGGCAACGGAGAACGAGAAGCGCGCTCTTGAGGCAAAGCGCGCGGCCGAGGCGGCAGAGAAGGACGCGGCAGCGGCGAAGGCGCTCGAGGAGCAGCGCAAGGCGGATGCCGCCAAGCGTCACGAAGAAAACGAGCGCAAGATCCTCGAGCGGCTGAAGCAGCTCGACGAAGCCACGCGCCTCGAGCAGCAGAGGAAGGCCAAGGACGAGGAGGCGCGCAAGGCGGCCGAGGAAGCCGAAAAGAAGGCCAAGGCGGATCGGGAATTGAAGTTGGCCGAGGCCAAGCGCCTCGATGCTGAAGATGCCGGCAAGGCCGAGGAGGCTCGCAAGACGGCCGAGGCGAAGCGCCTCGACGCGAAAGAAGGCAAAGGCCGAGCAGGAGCGGAAGGTCGCCGAGGCCAAGCGCCTTGCGGAGAGATCGCCGGCAAGGCCGAGGAAGCTCGCAAAATGGCCGAGTCCAAACGCCTCGACGCTGAGAAGGCAAAGGCCGAGCAGGAGCGGAAGGTCGCCGAGGCCAAGCGCCTTGCGGAAAATGCCCGCAAGGCCGAGGAAGCTCGCAAAATAGCCGAATCCAAACGCCTCGACGCCGAGAAGGCCAAGGCCGAGCAGGAGCGCAAGGTCGCCGAGGCCAAGCGCCTTGCGGAGGATGCCCGCAAGGCCGAGGAAGCTCGCAAAATAGCCGAATCCAAACGCCTGGACGCCGGGAAGGCCAAGGCTGAGCAGGAGCTCAAGATGGCGAGGCCAAGCGCCTCGAGGCTGAGAAAAAGACCAAGGCCGAGCAGGAGCGCAAGGTCGCCGAGGCCAAACGCCTCGAGGCGGAGAAGGCGAAGGCAGACACCGAGCGAATGCTCGCGCGCGCATTCCCCGGCAAAGTCCGCACCGGTCAAGCCGCGCCGACCGAGCCGAGCGAACCGGGAGCGAGCGAAGCTCCGAAGGCCGAGACACCGGTTCGAGAGGCTGCGGCCGAGGAGACACCGGACGAGAAGCCTTCGACAGAATCGGAGCGCGCCGAGCAAGCGGAGCGCAAGGAGGTGCAGGTCGCGGAGGAGACGAGTGGCGAGCGTGGTGCCGAACGGCGCAAGAGCGTCGCCAAGGTCAAGGCCGCGCGTTACCGCGCCGCGAGCAAAAAGGGCCGGGCGGCGAAGTGCTACCGCGTGAAGCGCGGCGACACGCTGTGGTCGATTGCGGCCCGCCACCTCAAGCTCGGCGAGCGCTATCCGGTGATCTATCGCGCGAACAAGCGCAAGATCAGGGACCCGAACCTCATCTATCCGCGCCAGTGCCTCTATGTGCCGCGCAAGCGGCCGTATTGATTGAAGGACGCCGCCGCCGAGCACGGTTGGGCTGGCCAGCCCGCGACCCGGCGCGCTAGCATTTGCGAGGCACTATCTATATCTCTGCCGCAACCAACGAATCCAATGACGCCGCTCGCCCAGAAACGCCACGCCGCCCGATCCGCTGCACTGGGCCCTCTCGGCCTGGCCCAATCCGACCATTGGACGGTGCTCAAGGGTCTCCTCCCCTTCGTCTGGCCGAAGGGGCGGCCGGACCTGCGCCTCGAGGTGGCGGGCGCGTGCGCGGTCCTCGTCCTCGCCAAGTTCGTCAACCTCGCCGTTCCCGTTCTCTTCAAGCTGGCGACCGACAGGCTTGCGGGCGCGAGCCCCGCGGGTGGGGGAGAGATCGGGGCGGAGGCGGTCGGGATTGCGCTCACCGCCATCATCCTCGCCTATGGGGTCGCGCGCGTTCTCGCCATGGTGCTGAGCCAAGTGCGCGACGTGCTCTTCACGCGTGTCGGCCAGCACGCGGTGCGCGAGCTCAACAACCGCACGTTCCGCCACTTGCATCGTCTCTCGCTGCGCTTTCATCTGGAACGGCGCACGGGCGGGCTGTCGCGCGTGATCGAGCGCGGCACACGCGGCATCGATCTCATCGTACGGATGGGGATCATGCAGCTCGCCCCGACCGTGCTCGAGCTCGTCCTCGTGTGCGCGCTCCTCCTCTACTATTTCAACTGGCTCTATGTGCTGATCGTCTTGGCGACGGTCGCGCTCTACACTTGGTTCACGTTCGCCGCCTCCGAGCGGCGCATCGCCATCCGCCGCGAGATGAACGAGAGCGACACCGACGCCAACACCAAGGCGATCGACAGCCTCTTGAACTTCGAGACCGTCAAGTACTTCGGCAACGAGGAGCTCGAGGCGCGCCGCTTCGACGCGTCGATGGCCCGCTACGAGAAGGCGGCGGTCGCCACCTACTACTCGCTGGGCATGCTCAACGCGGGGCAGGCCGCGATCTTCACGGTCGGCATGACGCTCGTCATGTGGCTTGCCGCCCGCGGCGTTGCGGCGGGAACGCACACGGTGGGCGATTTCGTCATGATCAACGCGCTCATGATCCAGCTCTACATGCCGCTGAACTTCATGGGCATGGTGTACCGCGAGATCAAGCAGGGCCTCGTCGACCTCGAGACGATGTTCGGGCTCCTCGCCGAGCCGCCCGAGGTCGTCGACAAGCCGGGGGCGAAGCCGCTGATCGTGACGGAGGGCACAATCCGCTTCGAGGACGTGTCGTTCTTCTACGATCCCGACCGGCGCATTCTCGATCACGTCTCGTTCGAGGTGCCGGCCGGACGCATGGTGGCGATCGTCGGGCCGTCGGGAGCGGGCAAGTCGACGATCTCGCGCATCCTGTTCCGCTTCTACGACATCGAGGGCGGGCGAGTGACCATCGACGGCCAGGACATCCGCGACGTGACGCAGACTTCTCTCAGGGCCGCGATCGGCGTCGTGCCCCAGGACACCGTGCTGTTCAACGACACGATCCGCTACAACATCCGCTACGGGCGCTCCGAGGCGAGCGAAAAGGAGATCGTCGAGGCCGCGCGGCTCGCCCAGATCGACGACTTCATCCGCACGCTCCCCGCCGGATACGACACGATGGTGGGCGAGAGGGGCTTGAAGCTCTCCGGCGGCGAGAAGCAGCGGGTCGCGATCGCGCGTACACTCCTCAAAGCGCCGCCAATTCTGATGCTGGACGAGGCGACGAGCGCGCTCGACAGCCACACCGAGAAGGAGATCCAGGACGCTCTCGACCGCGTGGCCAAGAACCGCACCACGCTCGTCATCGCCCACCGCCTGTCGACGATTGTCCATGCCGACAACATCGTCGTGCTCGACAAGGGCCGCGTGGTCGAGCAGGGGACGCACGCCGAGCTCATCGCCAAGGGCGGGCTCTATGCGAGCCTCTGGAGCCGCCAGCGCCAGGCGGAGAAGGCGCGCGAGGAGCTGGCGCACGCGCTCGAGGAAGCGGAGCGCACCGGGGCGCTCCGGCCGCAGGACACGCGCCTGCCGGCGGGCGTGTGAGCGGGCGCTGGCCAAGAGTTAACCCCGCCTGAGAACCTCTTGAGCTAGCCTGAGTTTGGACCGGCCGCGCCGCAGCCGCGGCGCGCAGGACGACGCGGGATGTGGAAGCAACTCAGAATCTGGCTCGAGGAGGCCCGCAACCGAGCCGGTCCGCTCGCCGCGGCGGCCTGGCGCGGACTCGTGGCGGCGGGGCGCTGGCTCCGATACGCCGCCGGCAGGATCGGAGTATTTCTCGCCGGCCTCTGGGAGAAAGCGCGCCTCTTCGAGCGGTGGGAGCGCTTGAAGCCGCGCGTTGCAAGTGCCGCGAGCGCAAGTCTTGCCGCGCTCGGCGAAGCCTGGGGGCTCGTACGCCCACCGCTCGTGTTCGGACTGCAACTCTTTGCCGCGCTCATCGTCCTGTTCGAGGAGTGGGGCTGGCGCCCGCTGGCCGCGTTCCTGGCCTCCCTCACCCGCTTCGAGCCCTGGGCCCGCCTCGAGCGCTTCATCGCCGGTCTGCCGCCCTATGGCGCGCTCATTGCGCTGGCCGTGCCGACCTCGATCCTGTTTCCGTTGAAGTTCGTCGCTCTCTACCTTCTGGCGCAGGGCCAGGCGCTGTCGGCGACCGCCCTCTTCATCGCCGCCAAGATCGCCTCGACGGCGCTCATTGCCCGCATCTTCATCCTGACCAAGCCGGCGCTGATGCGCATCGACTGGTTTGCCGCCGCCCACGACTGGATCGTGCCGTGGCAGGAGGCGATGTTCGCCATGATCAGGTCGTCGTGGGTCTGGCGCTACGGGCGCATGGTGAAGACGCGCGTGCGGCTCGAGGCGACGAGGCTCTGGTCCGGGGTTCGGCCGCAACTCGCAGCGGCGGCACGGCAAGTCAGCAACGCGGCACGGCGCGGGTGGGCAAGGCTGAAGCCGTGGCTCGCAACCGAAACGCTCCGCTTGCGGCTCATGCTGCGGCGCGCGTTCGGTCGCTATCGTCTGGGATGATCGAGACGCGAGGGATTAGTGCTGATAGGGGGCCTGGCCGCCGACCCAGCTGCCGACGCCCGAGTCGAAGAAGAAACCGCTATCGAAGGGACCGCCGGGGCTCTGGCGCGATGACGAGATAGCCGAAGCCGGCGCGGGGTCGACGAAGCGCCATTGCCGAGCCGTCGCGGTCGACTTTTTGTAGGAGTAGCCGCCGCGGTAATAGATGACGCCGCGGAGCGGCTTGCCCGAGGCCTGGTCCTTCTTGCTGGCCGCCATCGCCGACGGGTCGAGGGCGAAGGCGCATGCAACTGCCAGGACAACCCCAGCCAATCTCGAAAAGGAAAGTGCCATCACCGCTCCTTGGCCGCCGACTGGTCAGCCTTTGCCCGCTCCAGCAGAGTCGGAACCTCGTCCTGATACACTAATATAGCTAACGGGGTGTGAGGGAAAAAAGTTCGCGCTACGGACGGATGACCAGATGTGGCACGAGTGCCGCAGATAGGGCGCCCTGAACCCCGGTCAGGAAAATCTGCACGCCGATGCAGAGCAGCAGAAACGCCGAGAGGCGGGTCAGGACCCGCGTTCTGGCCGGCCCCAGCAACGCGACGACGCGCTCCGCCGACGCATAGCAGATGCCGACCGAGATCGCGACCGCGACGGCCGCCGCCGATAATCCCGCGAGAAACGGCAATAGCTCCACGGCGGTGGCGGGCCGGCTTGCACTCAAGGCGATGGCGACGGAAATCGTTCCGGGACCGGTCGTGAACGGGAGCGTGAGCGGGAAGAACGCAACGTCGGCGGCGCCCTCGGCGCCCTCGGCCTGCTGCTTTCTTGCGGCTTTCGGTCGCCTCCGTGTAGGTGAGCATCTCCCAGGCGCTGGCGGCGACGACGAGGCCGCCGGCGACGCGAAGCGCCTCGATGCTGACCCCGAAGAAGCTCATGAGCCAGGCGCCGATCCACAGCGCGGTCAGCATGACGATCGCCGCGTAGGTCGCGACGCGCCATGCGAGCGCGGCCTTTTCGGCTTCTCCCCGATCGGCAGTCACCTGGTGATAGATCAAGGCCCCGGCGAGCGGGTTCACGATCGACAGCAGCGCCGGCAAGGCGACGAGGAAGCTTGCTGTGAAGGTGCCGAGAAGGGACATCTCGTACTCCGCGACGGCCGGGTAAGGTTGGCCGGGGCCTTCTTCCCATGTCACCCGGTCCGAGGGCAACGGCCGTCAAAGGGCTGACCTCGGCCCGCGCGCGAAGCCCTCGCCAAAAGAAAAATCAGGAGGCCGGCCGGTGCCTGCCTCCTGAGGTCGAGCTCCTTCGCTAACTCGTTCGGTGTCGTTGGGTGAAGATGCGACGCCGGGCAGGGCCGGCGTCGCGGGAATTACTTGGCGCAGTCGACCGCGACCGTGGTGCCGAACTCGGGCACGAAGCGCGAGCACTGGGTCTCGGCGTTGGCGACCGTGGTCTCGTCCGCCTTCGTCTCGGCCTCGGCAACCGTCGTCGGCTCCGTCGTCGACGTGGCCGTCTCGTCGGTCGCGACCTTCTCTTCGGTGGCGACCTTCTCCTCGGTGGCGGCCTTCTCGGTAGCGGCAACCTGTTGGGCCTTCTTGGCCTCGGCCTTGGCGGCGAGCGCCTTCTGGGCCGCAATCTCCTTGCGCTTCTGGGCGGCCGCAAGCGCCTGGCGCTTCTGCGCGGCCTGGTAGCTTGAGCTCGAGAAGCTCTGGTAGCTCTTCTTGTATCCGCCGCCGCCGCCGCAGCCGCCGGCCTGAGCGGTCGAAACGGTGAGGGTCGCGGCAAGGGCCGTGGCGACGATCGCGGCGATGAATTTCGTGGTCATATAAGTCTCCGTTTGCTTTCGGTGTCGAAGGGGCCCGCGAGGGGCATGTGTCTCTGTCTCGCAATTGGACCCTCGCACGGGGGAGCCGGCCGCGCTGTCACGACGGGGACAGGATACGGGTAATGATTTCTAGGCCTTGGGCGGAGCCCCCGGCGCCCGCATTGACCCTGCGCGAGGGGCGTCCTAATCGTCGCTCCTGCCCTTGGTACGCCTGAGCCTCCCCATGGAGAAAATCCCCCGCTTCACACGCCGACAGGCCCTCCTGGCGCTGGCCTCGCTCGTAGCCGCATGGGCGGGAACTCGTCGAGCCGCGCAGCAGCCAAGCGCCGATACGACGGTCGTAATCGCGGGCGGCTGGATCTTGCGCGCCGGCGATCTCGAGAAGGCGCGCGCTCATGCTGCTTGACGCCGGGCAGCTTGCGGACGCGGAGCTTGCCGGCACGTTCGATGTCTGCATCTGCGGGGCGGGGCCTGCGGGCATCACGCTCGCGCGGGGGCTCGCGGACCTCGGATGGCGAGTGGCCTTGATGGAGGGAGGGGGAGAACGAGCCCGATCCCGACGTCGCAGGCGCTCTATCAAGGCGAGATCGTCGGGCTTCCCTACTATCCGCTCGATGCCTGCCGGCTCCGCTATCTCGGAGGAACCTCCAACCACTGGGGCGGCTATACCCGGCCCCTCGACCGCCGGGACTTCGAGGCGGCGCCTCACGACCCTCTCAACGCCTGGCCGATCAAGAAGGCGGATCTCGATCCCTTCGCGGAGGCCACAGCCGAAATCCTCGACTTGCCGCCCCCCGAGGCGCCCCTCGATCTCTTCGCCGGCAAGGAGCCTTTGATCGAGCCGTCCCTCTACCGCGTGAGCCCTACGCGGTTCGGCCCCAAATACCGTGACGAGCTCGCGCGCTCCGAGCGCATCCGCCTCGTCCTCAACGCGAACCTCGTCGACATCAGGCTGGCTCCGGGCCTTGGCAGCGTCGACGCCTTCGTCTTTCGCTCCTACACCCGCGCGGAGCCGTTCCTGGTCCGCGCCCGCCACTTCGCGCTCTGCTGCGGGGGGCTCGAGACGGCGCGCCTTCTCCTCGACGCCGACCGTGAGCTCCCGGGCGGCGTCGGCAACGGCCATGGCCTCGTCGGCCGGTACTTCTCGGAGCACCTCGAGATCGAGGTCGGCCGCGCCCTCCTCAAGTCGCCGCTCGCCGACCTCAACTTTTATATCGCGAGCGACAACCTCGTCCGGGACCAAGGCTGCCTCCCTTTCGAGCTCGAGCTGCTGCCTTTGGTCGCGGACGATCCCGCCTGCGCGCTCCCCTTCGAGGAGCGCCTCGCCCGCGCGCTGCGCGATCTCCGAGCACGCCTGCTTCGACGCCATCCTGTTCGTGGTGCTGGGACAGGCCCTGAACCGGGAGAGCCGCGTCGAGCTGTCGGACAAGCGCGACCGCTTCGGGCTGAGGCAGCTCGCGCTCGACTGGCGCCTCTCCGATATCGACAAGCGGACGCTCAGGATTGGGGCCGAGGAGATGGGGAGAGCGATGGCGCGCCACGACATCGGGCGGCTCCATCTCGACCCTTGGGTGACGAGCGAGAGGGCCGAGCCCCCGATCAACGACGAGAGCGGCGGATCGTCCCATCACATGTGCACGACGCGCATGAGCGCCGACCCCGCGGCGGGCGTCGTCGATGCCGACTGCCGCGTGCACGGGATCGACAACCTCTACATCGGCGGAAGCAGCGTCTTCGCGAGCCCCGGCGTGTCCAATCCGACCTTCACGATCGTCCAGCTGGCGCTGCGCCTCGCCGGGCACTTGAACGCCCGATTGACCCGGCACGATTGAAGAGCCTAGCGTCCTGTGGGGGACGGGCAGTCAGAAGAGAGGGTGACATGCAAAGAACTAGCCGAGGGGCGAGGGGGCTGATTGCCGCCGCTGCCCTTGCGAGCGCGGGAGCGGGTGGTGCGTTGGCTCAGACCCCGGCGCTCGACGCCGCCAAGGGGCACGAGCTTGCCGAGAAGCTCTGCACGTCGTGCCATATCGTTGGAAAGGAGGCTGCGGGTGCCAGCGTGCCCGCCGATGTGCCGAGCTTCCTCGCCATTGCGAGCCGGCCGGGCCAGACGGCGGAGGCGATTGCGGGCCGCATCGTCCTCCCGCATCCGCCGATGCCGCAGATCCAGCTCACGCGATCGGACATCGCAGAGCTCGCGACTTACATTCTCTCGCTCAAGAGCCCGTGATGCCCGGCACGCAGGGGCGGCCCTCGCTCAGCCCCGTTTCAAGGTCTCGAACAGGGGGACGTTGGGGCAGAAGTCCGGCTGAGGGCGCTCGGAACGCTCCCCGTCGAGCCATGTGAGACACTCGCCGACGGCCGAGCAGTCGAGACACCGGACATGAGCCTCGGCGTAGGCTTCCCCCGCGCGCCGTTGCGAGAGCTTCACAGGATCGACGTCGAGCGTTTGGATCATGTCGTTCATGCGCCGCGCTCGACGCTCAGGATCGCGCGACTTGAGATTCGCCATGCTGTCCCCCTTTCAGGAGCTCTCCTTGGGCGCGGCACTTCATGGGTGAGGTCGTTTCGCCTGCGGCCGCTGGTCCAGCGCTATGCGCGCCGCCAAGACCGGGGCTTGATCGAGATCAAGGCTGCGGCATTATCGCTCGGCCGCTGCTGAGCGCAGCCGCCCTGGCGCGGCCCGCTCGAGTCCCGGCGCCGGCGCGGCGCCGCTGACCTCGATCACGAATTTCTGGCGGATCGCGCGGCCGAAATCCTTGAAGCCGTCGGCGGGGAGGACGAACGAGCCGGGCCCCCCCATGACGTGCTCGCGGTACCAGCTTTCGAGCAGCGGGCCTTCGTCGCCTTCCAGGATCGGCAGGCCGTTGATCGTCACGCCCGAGGCAACGAGCTCGTCGCGAACCGCCTCGATCGGCTCGGTGGGATTGCAGTTCTCGCGCCCGTCGCCCGAGACGTCGACGATGATGCGCGAGGCCTTGGCCGGGATCTGGGGCACGACCTTGTCGGAGATGTTGCGCAGCATGCCGGTGACGCAGGTGAACTCGCCGGTCTGGCGCGGGAGCGTGCGCACCTTCTTGGCGAGCGCCGCGGCGTCCTCGCGGCTCGCGATGCGCTGCCAGGGAATGGCGACGCGCGGCCGATCGGCCCATGTCACCATCGAGAAGAGGATCCCCCCTTGCGGCCCGCCGAGGATCGCATCGATGACCGAGGGGTCCTCGAGGGCCTGAGCGATCCCCTCCATCTGCAGCTTGTAGCGAGCTTCGTCGACCGAGTTCGAGACGTCGACCGAGACGATGAGGGCGGTGTCGACCTCGGTCTCCGCCCGTGTCGGGGCGACAATGGCCCAAGAGAGGGCGAGAACGAGCAACGGTGCGGCAAGCCTGCCGCACGCTCCCGACCAGCGACGCTTCGACATCAGAACCCCTGGCTTCCACTCCGGCCCCGGCGCCGCCATCCTACCGCGACAGCCTCGCGGACCGCCAGGGTCCGCCGTGCGCTGGAGCGCAACGGCGTCTGTGCCAATTCGAAACGCCTGCTCCGAGAGACCGGATTGCGTCAATTCGTCCGAGGCCCGTCAGGCAAACCGCATCGCCTCGCGCCGCAAGCCGGAGATGATCGGCTCATAGGCCTCCTCGTCGCGGGCTTCCGGGTAGACCATGTAGACGGGATAGACGAAGCGGCGCGCGCGCTTCGGCCTGCGCAGGCGTCCGCGGGCGAGGTGGTGCTTGACGATCCGGGTCGGAAAATAGGCGGAGGCCTCGTTGGCGAGGAGGTAGTCGAGGCTGATCGAGCCGAGATCGAGGTTGAGGCCCGGGATTGGCGAGCTCGGGGAAGGCGGCGGCGTGGTCCTGCTGGAAGTCGAAGCCCCAGTCGACGAACACGTAGTCGCTGGTGCCGCGTGCGGGCGTGCTCGTCACCAGCACGAACTCCTCGTCGAACAGGTGCTCGATGACATGGCCCGGGGGCTGGGTCGGGCGGTACATGACGGCGAGATCGAGCGTTCCCTCGATGAGACGCTGCGTCAACACGGCCGAAAGCGCCTCGCTCGCCGAGACGGCGATGTCGGGGATGTTGGCGCGCATCCACGACACCCACTTGAGCAGAAAGCCGTCCCAGAGGCTCATCGGCGCGCCGACCGCGAGATGGTCGCGATGCTGGTCGGAGAGGCCGACCTCGAGCTGGGCATGCTGCCAGACGCGAACGAGGGCGAGCGCGTGCTTCTGGAACTGCTCGCCGGCGGCGGTGAGCTCGGCCCCCGACTTCGACCGCTCGAAGAGGGGACGGCCGAGCAGGTCCTCGAGACACTTGATGCGCGCCGAGACCGTCGACTGGGTGATGTTCATTCGCCGCGCAGCGTCGATGAAGCTGCCGGTCTCGGCAACCATGAGGAACGTGCGGGCGAGGTTGAGATCCATCGGTGTCGGCGCGACGCCTGACGAGCATGAGCAGCGGCTCTGCTCTATCTATCGAATTCTTCGATAGGGGTCACCGGAAAATTCCGTTTGAAGAGGGGCTTGAATCTGACCAGATTGTTATGTCCCGACGTGAGTCGGGAGAGCAAGACCCGATTTGTTGCGGGTCCACAACGGAAGGACGAACCACAATGAAGGCGAAGACAGCAAAGAAGCCCGCCAAGAAGACCGCGAAGAAAGCGGCGAAGAAGAAGAAGTAACTAGTTTCTGTCTCGTGCCTGGGAGCTGGCCGTGATCTCGTTTCGGGTAATCCCGGCGTCCCTCCTAGTAGCCCTTCTCGCTTCCTCCGCCGCGCTCGCGGTGTCGGTCACCAACCGTGATGACAGGGACCACAAGGTCACCGTTATCGAGGGAGAAGCCCAACAAGAGCACGTCGTTAAGCCAAATGCGGCGCTCGAGGGCATCTGTCGGAAGGGCTGCTTGATACGCCTCGATGACGACGAGGACGACCCCTACGAGCTCGAAGGCTCAGAGGTCACCTCGATCGAGGGAGGACAGCTCTACGACGATGAGGCCGAGGCGCCTGCCGAGCCCGATCGTGGTGACGCAGGCCAGCCTTCTCAACCGGGCTCACGTCAGTAAAAAGGGCATCGAGATAGTGAATAAGGCGCCCGGCTCCCCACTGGTGGGGCCGGGCGCTGCCGTTTCCTGGCACACGCCGCGCTGGGCCTCGCGGGCGTCGAAAAGGGGCGCGAGAGCACGTTTCAGCGAGATATCCACATCTTTCATTGCGGGCGCTTTGCCGAGCGCGGCGATGCTGGTCACGCCGCGATCGCGGATGCCGCAGGGAACGATGCCGTCGAAGTGGGAGAGATCGGGAGCGACGTTGAGGGCGAGACCGTGGAAGCTGATCCCTCGGCGCACGCGCACCCCGATCGCGGCGATCTTGGCTTCGCCGCCGGCGTTTTCAGGCAAAGCGACCCAAACCCCGATTCGGCCGGCGCGGCGTTCGCCCGCGATCCCGAACGGGGCGAGCGCGGCGATGACGCCGTCCTCGAGCGTATGAACGAAGGCGTGGACGTCGCCCCCGAAGCGGCGGCGCACGTCGACCATGACATAGACGATGCGCTGGCCCGGCCCGTGGTAGGTGAGCCTACCGCCGCGGCCCGTCTCGTAGACGGGGAAGCGTCCGGGGTCGATCAGCTCCGAGGGGTCGGCGCTCGTGCCCGCCGTATAGAGAGGCGGGTGCTCGAGCAGCCAGACGAGCTCGCGGGCGGCGCCCTCGGCGATGAGGCGGACGCGCTCCTCCATGATCCGCACGGCCGCCTCGTAGGGCACGGGGTCCGCGCTGATCCTCCAGTCGAGCCCTCCTGCGGTCTGAGGGCGAGCGTCCACGTCGAGGCTCCTTCGTTGGTGAGCGGCCCATCGTGACACCGGGGAAGCGCATTCCCAAGCGAACGTTCGTGCGGTTCCGCGCTTGCCCGGCGCCCTCACCTCTGCTAGTTCGACCGCCTCTCGAGACGCCTTGTTCGGAGGCTCGAGCTTGGTTATATGAGGCGTCCTCTCGAATTTGGGAGGGTCAAAGCGGTCGTGGCGGAATTGGTAGACGCACTACCTTGAGGTGGTAGCGCCCAAAAGGCGTGGAAGTTCGAGTCTTCTCGACCGCACCAAGTCAACAAGATCAAGTGATTGAGCTTCGAACTCAGGCGCCTTTCCCCACCCCAGGTTGATCGCCGAGTTTGTCCCTTTGGGACAAGTTTATGTCCCGGCCCGTTATGCGGCCGATTAATTTGATGCGGTGTGAAGTCTTCCAACGTATGGGCCGCGCTACACCCTGCGCGCTGCAGGCACGCGCCAATCCAGGTGTTCGCGAAGTCGGGGGCAGCTCGGATGAGCCCGTGCTCCCAATCGAAGTTGCCTACCCCAGCGACCTGCGTTGGCGATTCAGCTTCAAAGCAGAGTGGGCGTATGACGCTAGCTGGACTTCGACCATCCAGCACCGCCCTCGTCGGGGGCCGCATCGGTGGCTGTTAGGCTGGGCTTTAACTCGGCCTCGCCGAACTTGACGCTCGCCAGGTGCTCGGGCCCGAGCACTACTCCAGTATAGTCGGCCGAGACGCAGTGCGGCTTCACGCCATTGAGCCACCTCTGGACGGAGAAGAACACGCCGCCCGAAGGACCGAAAACGCCGCCGTGCTTGTCGTTTGGCCGCACGCGAATGAAGGCACCGCGTACTTTGGATAGGCCACGCTCATTGGGTATGTTGAGATCGGCCTCGCCGTGAACATATTTTCCCGAGTGAGAGAAGCGAATCTGCCCTCCGACATAGATCTCATAGCTGTCGACGTTGGGATGTGTGTGCTCGGGGATGATGTAGTTCGGCGGCACGACGAACAGCTGAATCTGAAACGGGTCGTTTCGATGCCAGAGCACGGCCGTGACGCCATCGATATAATGGACGGCGCCGTTGACCGGCACGTAGCCGACCGGACTGCCTTTCGCGAGGAAGGACTTGAGAAACTGCTCCAGCGGATCGGCCGACTTGGGGAGGCTGGCTTCCCCACCTCGGCGGGAATTGTCAATGGAGGACGGCGCGGCGACGGTCGTCGCCTGATCATCACTACTCATTGTGTGATCCCCCAATTGCCGGGGAAGCTTAGCCTCCCTTATCGAAGAGTCAATCTCCGGTCGCCTGGACGGTTTCGCGGACATGGTCCGAACCGCCCGAGCCCGCGCCACTCGACGTTGAGTACCCGTGAGGGACACAAGCAGTCGTCGCCGCGATCGTGCACTTCTGTACCGGGGCTCGGCGTCCTCGCCATGAGCTCGGGATGCCACCGTGTGGCAGGCGGGACGCACGTTCTCACCGTCCTCGCGGCACAGGACTCTCCTATCGCCGAGCTCGACGGGGTGAGGGGTATCGCCTGCCTCCTCGTCGTGCTCATGCATTGCGGGCTCGGCATCACCAAGCCTGAGCTGGGATCGTGGCAGCCGATCGCCTGGAAGACGCTATCGCCGTTCATGGTCGGCGGCGTGGATCTCTTCTTTGTCCTCTCCGGTTTCCTGATCGGCGGCATCCTCATCGATCACAAGACGGCGCCGAACTACTTCAAGGTGTTCTGGATCAGGAGAGCAGCCCGGATTTTGCCGGTCTATCTTCTTCTCCTCCTCACTTACATGGGCGCTCTCGCGCTGCGGCCGCTCCTCGACATCCCGTGGGCGGATAAGTGGCTCTTGGGGAACCCCCTACCTCTGTGGGGCTACGCGACGTTCACCGCGAACAATGTCATGGCCTACTGCGGCCCCAGGCCGGCGCGCGGTGGATCGGCATCACGTGGTCGCTCGCTGTCGAGGAGCAGTTCTATCTTCTGTTCCCGTTCGTCGTATATTTCCTCAAGCGGCGGACGGTCGTCGCGATCGCCGTCACCTTCATTCTCTTCGCTCCGTTTGTGCGCTTGGCAGGCTGGTATCTCGGCGGAAATTTCTATTCGGGCTACATGCCGACGCCCGGTCGCGTCGATGCGCTGATGTTCGGCGTTCTGGTCGCCTACGCGGTGCGAACGCACGCCGTATTGATCCTGGCCAGGAGGTGGCGCGGGGTGCTCGACGCCGCTGCGCTCGCTTGCGTCGTTGCTGTCTCGCGCATCCTGACGGAGCTGCCCTTGACGCTCGAATACTCACTTCTCGGGATGATTTTCGCTTGGGCGATCCTGCGCATTTACGTGAGCGACGGGCCGTTCAGGGAGATTCTGCGGTCGCGCTTTCTCGTGCAGCTCGGCCTGATCTCATACCCGCTCTACATGTATCATCAGGCCGTGAACGGCCTCGCGCACGGGCTCATCGCGGGGCAGGTCCCGACCATCAATTCATGGCGCGACGTCCTGATCGCCGTTTTCGTGATTGCGGTGGCCGCGACACTCGCGGCGCTTTCGACGCGATACTATGAAGCGCCATTCAGGGCCATGGGCAGGCGATTCAAGTACTGGGCCGACAGCCCAAAGGCGTACCCGGCCATGGCGAGCGCCTGACGGAGGCACGCTCGCCAGGCGCCTTGGAACCCCGATATTGGGATTAGCACGCCCTCAATCCGAGTCTGCGGCTTGGCGCGGGTGCCGGCTGCGGTGATGGGCAGCGCCGTGCCTGCGCTTGCGAACGGGCTCTTCGGCCTCCGATTTCTGCTCGGTGCCGGCCATCGCCGCGGCCGGGGCCAAGCGCTCGATCGCGCTCGGCGCGAGCCGGGTGACGACGAGGTCCTCTCCGGTGAGCGATTTCAAAGGTCCGGTGGAGGCGCTGGCGGCAGGCGCCGCATCCGCGCCGGGGCCGGGCAGGGTCGCCTTCGCGAGGATGACTTTCAGCTCCTCGTCGTAGCCGGCGAGCGGGGTGACCGGGGCCTTGGGGACGAGATGAACGATCCGGTAGCCGCGCGCCTTGAGCTCGGCGAGGATCTTGGGCAACGCCCTCGCGGTCGCCGGCTTGATGTCGTGGAACAGCACGATGCCGCCCTTCTCCGCCTCGATCTGCTTCAGCGTGCGCTCGGCGATGTGCTCGGCGCTGCCGATGAAGCTGTCATTGGAGACGATGTCCACGGTGAAGGTCGCGATGCCGCGGGTCTGGAGATAGGCGAGCATCTCGTCCGAATCCGAAAGGCCCGGGAAACGGAAGAAGGGAGCGATCGGCTGCTCGGCCGCGAGCGCCACGGCGGCAATTCCGCGCTCGATCTGGTCCTTGGCCTTGTCGAGGCTCAAGCTGCGCATGTTCAGGGGGTGGGTCCAGGTGTGCGTGCCGATCGTGTGGCCGCGGGCGGCCACATCCCTCAGCGCGTGGGGATAGGCAAGCGCCATCTCTCCGACGGAGAAGAACGTCGCCTTGGTGCAGAAGGCGTCGAGAGTGTCGAGGATCGGCGTCGTGACCCGGGGCACCGGACCGTCGTCGAAGGTGAGCACGACCTCCATGGGCTCGAGGAAGCTCGTCTCCTTCGTCCGCTTGGTCATGGAGCCATAGATGGGACCGCCCGAGGCATCGATCTCGACGATGCGCGACACGCCGAGCGCTGCGGCAGGGTCCCGGCAGGCCGAGACAGGCTCGGGCTCCGCGCGCGCGACCGCAACGCTCAGGAGCCCGGTCAACAGAGCGACCGCAAAGACCCGCATCAAATCCCCCAACGCCTGACTGGCGTTTCCCCGACTTAGCGTCCGCGATTTGGCGCCGCTGGACAAGCCTCGCGCTACGTGGACGGCAACTCTCAAACGACTGTATTCACCCGTCTCCGCGGCTCAATTTCCGAACGGCTGTACGATCTCCCAGGAGTGCTCGCCCCCGACGGCCGCGTCCGGCTTCCGGTGCGACGCGCGGTGCTTGCGTGCCCGCGTCGCGCCGCCCGGCGCGCCGGAGGCCCAGGGCACTTCGTCCGCCTTGGCCGAGGTGGTCTCACCCGATGCGAGCGTGGTCACCGGCCAGGTCACGGCGCGCTCGGCGAGCGGATTGGCGGCGGCGGCAAGCGCTTTGGCTTTGAGGGCTTTGTCGGCAATGGCGTCGTAGTCCGCGAGTGTCGCCGCGGGCGCTTTCGGCACCACGTGCACGACCTTGATCCCGCGCGTCTTGAGCTCGGTGAGGAGGCTCGCGAGTGCGCTCGCCGTCGACGGTTGGATGTCGTGGAATAGCAGGATCCCCTTGCGCTTCTTATCGAGCTGGGCGAGCACATTGCGCAGCACGGTGCCGGGGTTGCGCGTGCGGAAGTCCTTGGAATCGATGTCGATGCCGAAGGTCGCAATCCCGCGCGTGCCGAGGTGGGCGAGGGCCGCCTTCGTGTCGGCGAGGTAGGGAAAGCGGAAGAACGGCGCCGCGGGGCGCCCGAGGGCCGCGCTGACCGCACTGAGGCCAAGCTCGATCTCGCGCTCGCCTTCGGCGGCGCTCACCGTCTTGAGCTTCTTGTGCGACCAGGTGTGCGAGGCGATCGTGTGCCCCCGCTTTGCTACCTCCTTGAGCATCGCCGGGTCGGCGAGGGCCATGCGGCCCACGGAAAAGAACGTCGCCTTGGTGCACTGGGCGTCGAGGGCATCGAGGATCGGCATGGTATAGCGGCGCATCGGCCCGTCGTCGAAAGTGAGCACGACCTCGCCGTCCTCGAGGAACGGCACGTCCTTGTATTGGTCGCCGAAATGGGGGCCGGCCGAGGCGTCGATCTCGACGATCCGCGAGATCCCGAGGAGATCGTCGCGCGCGGCGCAGGCCGGTGGCGCGTCCTCGGGCGGCAACTGCCCGTCGGCCGGCGTCTCGGCGAAGGCATGGGCCCCGAAACCGGTGGCGGCGGCAATCGCTGCGAGCGCCAACCAACGCCTACGAACAGGAAAGCGCCTCACAGCCCCACTCCACTGAACTTAGATCGTCCCCACACTCAACTCTGGAACCTATAAGCCTTCGTAAACGAGGCGCAACTGGCTCATGGTCGACTGTTGTTTTTGCCGCATCAGAGTGTCACTTGCGTGACGAGTATGATAAGGGCGCCTTCCAATCTAGCTCATATCGATAGCTCGGCCTCTTCTTTAGACGGCTCAGCCGCCTCGCAGAGATTGTGTCGACCATGGTCGAACGTGAAGAGCACGCGTCGGCAGATGAGAATGCCGTCGACACCTCCGAGCTCGCGCGCGAGGTGGCGGAGGCGCTCGGTCGCGCGGACGCCGACCGCGCCGTCGGCCTTGCCGCGGCGTTGCGCGCGCCCGATCTCGCCGATGTCATCGGCCTCCTCGAGCCCGATCAGCGCGTCGCCCTGATCCAGGCGCTGGGGCCGGCTTTCGACTCCGAGGTCCTCTCGGAGCTCGACGAGGCAGTGCGCGACCAGCTCATGGAGGCGCTGCCGAACGAACTCCTGGCCAGGGCCATCACCGAGCTCGACACGGACGACGCCGCCTACGTCCTCGAGAGCCTCGAGGAGGCCGACAAGCAGGAGATCCTGAGCCGGCTGCCGACGAGCAATCGCGTCGCGGTCGAGCGCAACCTCGAGTACCCGGAGGATACCGCCGGGCGCCTGATGCAGGCGGATTTCGTCGCGGTGGCGCCGTTCTGGACCGTGGGGCAGGTCATCGACTTCATGCGCGAGACGGAGGACCTGCCGGACGCGTTCTCGGAGATTTTCGTCGTCGATCCGGGCTTTCATGTGCTCGGCAGCGTCGAGCTGTCGCGGCTCTTGCGCTCCAAGCGCCACGTCCCGGTCGAGACGATCATGAACCCCGACCGGCATGTCGTTCTCGCGACGGCGAGCCAGGACGCGGTTGCGCGTCAGTTCGCGCGCTACGACCTCATGTCGGCCCCGGTCGTCGACGAGAACAACCGCCTCGTTGGCGTGGTGACGGTCGACGACGTGGTCGAGGTGATCGAGGACGAGGCGGAGGAGGACATCAAGAAGCTTGCGGGCGTCGGCGACGAAAGCCTGGCCGACAGCGTGCTCGAGACCGCCAGGAGCCGGGTCCCCTGGCTTGTCGTCAATCTCGGGACCGCCGTCGTCGCCTCGTTCGTGATCAGGGCCTTCGATGCCACGATCGCGCAAATGGTGACGCTTGCCGCGCTGATGCCCATCGTCGCCTCCCTGGGCGGCAACGCGGGCACCCAGACCATGACGGTCACCGTGCGCGCGCTCGCGACGAGCAAGCTCGGCGCCGCAAACGCGCCGCGCATCGTCACGCGCGAGACGCTGGTCGGGCTGGTCAACGGGCTCGTGCTCTCGCTCCTCATCGCGAGCCTGGTTTTCGTCTTCTTCGGCTCGGGAAAGCTCGGGGCCGTGATCGGGGCAGCAATGATCGTCAATCTCCTAGCCGCCGGGCTCGCCGGCATCCTCATCCCCTTGACGCTGCATCACTTCAAGCTCGACCCCGCGCCGGCCTCGGGCGTCTTCGTGACAATGATCACCGATTGCGTCGGGTTCTTCGCCTTCCTCGGGCTTGCTACCGTGCTGCTGGTTTAGCTGGGCGCCTTCACCCGTGGTCAGGCAGAGATCGGGCAAATCGGACAGTTGCGCTCGGGCATGCGGGCGTGGTTATGGAGGGTGACAGTGCAGCCACCGTTTGCGGCATCGATCCTCCGCCATGACCGACAAGAAACTTGTCAAGCACCTGCGGCAGATCCTGCTCTGGCCGGTCTATCTGCTTCCCCTCGATGAGAACGCGCTCATTCAGGACCATTGGGAGCACCTGTCGGCGCCCGGCCCCGACAACCCCTGGCGCGAGCTGGATGACGAGTTCGGCGACCCTTGCGAGTTCCAGGCCCGTCACTACAACGAGTTCGTGACGTTTCTGCCTCCGGTGCAACGGTTTCTCTACGGCCAGGGGCTCGGGCGCGCGGTGCGCAAGATCTACGGCGAAAGTCCGATCGAGGTGATGCGCCGCACCGATGTGAAGAAGGCGCGCATCACCCTCGAGAAAGGGGATGCTCCGGTCGACCTCAATATCGCGCACATCGATCTCTACTTCTTCTTCGACATCGACATCGTGATCCTGGCCCTCGAGGTCTTTGCCGACGACATCCCGTTCGAGACCGCACAGGACGTGCTGTTCCGGTTCGGGCGCGCCTATCCGGCCTATTGGGAGGAGTCGGGGCGGGGCGGCCACTGCCCGTGGAAGGTCGAGTGGCTGGGCGAGGGCGACAGCGTGCTCGCGGCCTCCGACTACGAGAACCGCGAGAAGTACCTCTCGTTCGTCTGCCGCCACCGGGCCCCCGCGACCGCGTCGCACTGGGAGTACCTGCTCTCCCCGCTCGTTCTCTATCACAGCGACAAGAAGGGCGATGTCCGCTACCGGCAGCTCGAATACTATCGCATGCCCTACATGAGCCTGATGGCCATGGAGGACCTGGGTGCCCTTTCGCGGGCCGACAGCATCCGGCTTGCGCTCGGCAACGAGCCGGGGACCGACTCGTCGCTGCCCTACTCCGAGGGCTATCTGGAGAGTTTCGAGAAACGCTACTGCTACGACCGCTACTTCAGCGGCGAGACGGGACCGCACCCGACGCGCACGCGCTTCCTCGCCTCAGGCCATACGCTGGTCGTCGTCGGCGACGTGGGCGACAGCTTCTTCATGAATCCGGACGGGGGCATGCTCGGACGCTTCCGGCACCAGCATTTCCTCATGTTTCTCATCGCCCACTTCCAGAAGGCGGCGCTGAGGATGTTCTCGGACCGCCTCGTCGCGGCCGTGAGCCGCCTCGAGATCACGAGCGCCAAGGCCAACCGCATCTTCCGCCGTGACATTCGCAACGCGCTCGAGAACTTCCTGCGCTTTGCCCATCGCTACTGGTTTCACGAGATCTCGAACCACGCCCAGACGCGCGAGCTCTTCGACATGACGCGCTCGCACCTCCAGCTCGACGGCCTCTATTCGGAGGTGCGCGAGGAGCTCCAGGACATGGGGAGCTTCCTCGACGTCGAGGCGGCACGCCGCCAGAACGACACGGTCGTGCGCTTGACCGTCGTCACCACGTTCGGCCTCATCGGCACCGTGACGACGGGCTTCCTCGGCATGAACCTCTTCGCCTGGGCCGAGGAGCCGGCGCTATGGCGGTTCCTCGCGTTCCTGGCGGTCTTCGTGCCGACAGCTTTCCTCACGCTCTATACGGTCGTGAAGTCGCGGCGGCTCTCGGATTTCCTCGATGCGCTGTCGGACGAGACGGTGTCGTGGCGCCGCCGCTGGCGGGCGTTCCTGCGCGTCTGGTTCGGGACGTCGTGAGGGCCGCTACTTGCGCGGGCGAGCTCGTTCATGGGGAAAGGCTTAGCACGGCCCGCAAAGGGCGAAAACTCAGCTCGTCGGCGCGTCGAGCTTGCGCGTCAGGTTCTCGAACTCGCGCCGGAGCTCCTCGTTCTTGAAGATCTGGTCGAAGGTCGGCGCCTCGAGCTTCTGGATCGCCTCGAAGGAGGTGGAGCTGTCGCGCATCAGGTCGCGCAGCTGGAAGCTCGCCTCGACCGTCTCGTAGGTGTTGTCGGCAATGCGCAGGTCGTGGGTGGCGCGGGTCCGGGCTTGGGCAATTTGCTCGCGCTGTTGGGCAAGATAGCGCCGGTAGCCCTTTGCCGCTTCCTCGGCGAGCTTCTGGCTCTCGCGGTTGGCCTCGAGCGCGCGCGCCTGATCGGGCCGGTTCTCGGCGCGCATGAGCTCGTTGGTCTTGGCCTTGGCGGCGGCGATATCCTTCAGAATCGCGTCGAGGCGCGGCATGTACTGCGTGTCGATCTTGGCGATGGCCGCGTCCTGCGCCTGCACCAGCATGGCGAACAGCGCGGCATGCATGGCGAAGTATTTGCGCGATGCGCTGATGTTGTCGCCGGTCGCAGTCATGAGGTTCGCGAGCTGGCCGTCGATCAGCTTGGCCGCGTTGAACGTCGCGACGAGGCGGACGAGGTCGCCGGAGAGGACACTGTCGAGGATGAGATCGAGCTGGCCGGGGCCGATCTCGACGCCGGACTTTTTGAGCGCCGCCTCGATCTCGGCCTTGGCCGCCGCGATCGCGTTGCGGTTCTCCTCGATACGCTTCTTGCTGTCCTCGATGTCGGAGCCGAGCGAGGAGACGGTGTCGGAAAGCACGCCGGGGAGCATCGAGTCCTTGGGCGCGGTGAGCTGCTTCTCGCGCAGCTCGACGATGCGATCCTCGATGTCGCGGATCGACTTGCGGTGGCCCTCGATGCGCTTCTGGATGTCGACGATCGGCACGTCCGTCACGATGGCGAGCGCGCTGTCGAGCAGCCGGCGCACCTTCTGGTCGCGATCCTCTTTCGTCTCGGTCCAAATCGGGGGAACGATGAAATCGTCCTTGCCAGGGAGCTTCTTTGCTTCCGAGCGCTCGTCGGCCACGTCCTTGAGGATGGCGTCGATCGCGCCCATGAGGCTGCGCGCCTGCTCGTAGGTGGGATCGCCCTCGCGCGGATCCTTGGCTTCGGCAGCCGGAGCCGCCTCGGCAGGCGCTGCTGGCGTCGCGCCGCCTCCCGCGGCGTTGTCCGCGATCCGGTCCTCGCTCTTTCGGAGAAGGTCGGCGATCGAATCGCGCCCGGCGGTCTGGGCGGCGGCGGAGCCGGAGGCGTGCAATGAAAGGACACCCGCCACCACGAGGACGCTCGCGCGGAGTGTCAGCCCGGTGCCGCAGCCCGGAAAGAACCTGGACATTGCGCCCTCCTTGAGCAAGCGAGCCCGGAAATTCCGGCAATTCGATGGTGCGGAAGCTAACCCGTGGATTGCGCCGCCTCGCGCACGAGCGCGAGGAGCGCGCCCGTCACCTGCCGCGCGTCCGTCAGAATGACCATATGGGTCATCAGGGGCGAAATTCGAGCGCTGGGATTGGTAAACCGGGCGGCCTGGAAGGGGGGCTCGACGGGGCGTCCGCCGAGGGCGAGACCGAGGCGCAGCTCGCGCGGGCCGACAGTGAGGACGGCGAACTCGCGCTCGGCCGATATCGCAACATGGCCCGGTCCGGCCGTAAGGCGCACGCCCGGAACGGCCTTGTCGATCTCAGCCAGCACAAAGGTGGCCAGCGGGCGGAAGGCCTTTGCGGTGGCGAGGAGCGCGTCGAGCTCGTGCCTGTCCGGCTTCGGCGGCGCAGCCGGCGGCTCCTCTGCGCGGGCGGGCGCATCCGGAGCGGGATTAGCGTTCGCGGGGGGCGAACTCGGTCCTGGCTTTGACCTGGGACGCTTGACGGCGCGGGCCCGGGCCGCCCCCACCCCGTAGATGGGCTTGCCCGAGTTGTTGTGGATGCGCTCGAGCCAGGAGGCCTTCGAGAACAGGAAGCCCTGTTCGCGCAGCCAGTCGATGATCGCGTTGCGCTCGGTGAGCCCCTGGGTCTCGATCGCCGCCATCCAGGCCTCGAGGTTGCGCCCCGTGTCCGCCTCGAGGGAAGCCAGGAACTCGCGCTCCTTCTCCGCGTAGTCTGCGCTCATGGCTCTCAGATCCAGCGTCGCGTTCTCGCCTTGTAATTGCGAAACTCGTCGCCGAAGCGGGCCTCGAGGTGGCGCTCCTCGGGCAGGATCGCGAGCCACGTCACGAGCACGGCAAACACGGCGGCGAGCACGACGAACCAGATGTTCTTCGTCAGCTCGGCGACGCCGAACAGGATCAAGACGTCGGCCAGATAGATGGGGTTGCGGCGGAACGCGTAAGGGCCGTCCGTCACCAGCTTGTCGGCGGCCTTGTCGGGGAGGATAGTGGTGCCATGACGCCGGAGCGTGAGCGCGGCCCACGCGAGGAGGGCGATGCCGGCGACACCGATGCCAAGCCCCACGATATGCGCGGGGGCGTCGTCGAGGCCGGGCCAGGGAAGGGGAAGGACGGCGCCGAGTAGCCAGGCGCCGGCAAGGGCGACCGCGAGCAGAATGGGAGGCCAGGGAACGGCGCTCGGCCGGTCGCGCGAGCTCGCTGAGGTCTCCGACATGGGTCCTACCTTATAAGGAAGTCGGTGCATACTATATGGAGCGCCATATATCGGCTCTCGCCGATACAGGGAATGTAAGGTGCGAGAGCGGCAGGCTTTGAGCGGCCCCACGCGGAGCGACAAGGATGTTGTCGAGCGGATCCCTGAAACTCTTCACCCTCGGCGGCACCGTCGTCCGGGTTCACCCGACCTTCTGGCTCCTCATCGCCTGGATCGGGGCCGTGTATTGGATACAAGGCGGGCCGGCCGAGGGTGTCCGCGGCATCATCTTCACGCTCATTCTCTTTGCCTGCGTCGTGGCGCACGAGTTCGGACACATCTATGCCGCGCGCCGCTACGGCATACGCACTCCCGACGTGACGTTGCTCCCGATCGGCGGCGTGGCCTCCCTCGAGAGGATGCCGGAAAAGCCGGGCCAGGAGATCGTCGTGGCGCTGGCCGGCCCCGCCGTCAATCTGGTGATCGCGCTCGTCCTCGTTGCGCTCGGAGCCAGGATCGTCCCGGCGGAGGGGGACGCGCTTGCTCTCAATCAAGGCACGCTCCTCGATCGAGTGGCGCTCGCCAATGTGGCGCTTCTCGTCTTCAATCTCATTCCCGCCTTCCCGATGGACGGCGGTCGCGTGCTGCGTGCGCTCCTCGCCGTGCCGCTGGGGTATACGCGCGCCACCCAGGTCGCGGCCGTGGTCGGCCAGATTCTCGCCGTCGGCCTCGGCTTCCTCGGGCTGCTCGGCAACCCGTTCCTGATCCTCATCGCCCTCTTCGTGTTCTTCGCGGCGAGCGCGGAGGCGGGCTACATGGAGGCCCGCGATCTCGCGCGCGGCTATCTCGCCGAGCACGCGATGATCACCTCATTCACGTCTCTCTCCCCCCAGTCGACCGCCGACGACGCGGCGACCCTGCTCCTCAGCACGACGCAACAGGAGTTTCCCGTCGTCGACGGCGGAGGGAGGCTGCGCGGCGCGGTGACGCGGGAGGCGGTGATCGGAGCGCTCAAGGGTCCGGGCGGCGCGACGCCCGTGCTCGACATCATGACCGAGGTCCCGACCGTTCCCGCCAAGGCCTGCCTCGAGTCCGTGATGCAGACGATGCAATCGCGACGCGTGCCAATGGTCGGCGTCGTCGATGGCGACGGGCGGCTCGAGGGCTACATTTCGCCGGAGAACCTGCACGAGCTGATCATGATCCGCTCGGCTGCGGCCCGCGAGCCGCAGCGGGCGTAGACCGTAAGCCGCCGAAAGTGCCGATCAGTCTCTTCCTTTGGGCCGGCGCACCTCGGTTGCGGGCTTATCCTCCCGCAGCGCCTGGAACGAGGCGTGACGCAAGAGGCCGTCGCCGGTCCACGCCCGATATTCGATCTGCGCGACGAGCGCGGGGCGCACCCACTTCACGCCGCGCCGCTGCTCCGTATCGAGGGGATGGGCAAACGGTGAGCTCTCCTGGCGCAGAGGCTGCAGCATCCTCCATAGCTCGCCCGCCGTGCGCCGATCGAACCCGGTTCCGACGCGTCCCGCGTAGATGAGCCGGCGGCGCTCGTAGTAGCCGAGAACAAGAGCGCCGATCGCCTTGGGATAGGCCGTCGAGTCGAGATAGCCGCCGATCACGAACTCGTCGGTCTGAATGCACTTGGCTTTGGTCCAGTCGTCGCGGCGGCCCGAGCGGTAAGGCTTGTCGGCGCGCTTGGAGATGATCCCTTCCAGCCCGAGGGAGCAGGCCTTGGCCAAGAGCTCGCGGCCATTGCCTTGGACGTGCTCGCTATAGCGGATCGCGCCGCCTTTCGGCGCTCTCTCGAGGAGCTTTGCGAGAAGCGCCTTGCGGTCTGCCAGCGCCGCGCCCTCTAGATTGCTGCCGTCGAGATGCAGCAAGTCGAAGGCGTAGTAGACCATGCGATTGGACCGGCCGGCCTTGAGGTCGGCCACCAGCTCGACGAACCGCGAGACGCCCTTTTCGTCCATCACCACGGCCTCGCCGTCGATGAGGGCGTCCTCGACCTTAAGGGCGCCGAGCGCCTTCGCCAGAGCACCGAACCGGGGTGTCCAATCCTGCCCGCTGCGCGTGAGCAGAGTGGCTCGGCCCCGTTCGATACGCGCTTGGATGCGGTAGCCGTCGAACTTGATCTCATGCACCCAATCCTCGCCATCGGGAGGATCGGAGACTAGCGTTGCGAGGCAGGGGGCGACGAAGTCCGGCAGCGGGCCCGGTTTCGCACCGGGCGGGGATTGCAGGGAAGAGGATGCCCGCTTCGATCGCGCCAAGGCCATGCGGCTTCACCCGTGCCGGATGAGGCGCTTGATCGCCGCCTTGAGCGGGCGCGCGGACTTGCCGTAATCGCGCCAGGCCGTCGACTTGGCAAGAAGGCCCGGAACGGTGTGAACGGTGAACCGCTTGGGGGCGAGGCCGGCGCGCACTTGCGGCCACGTGAGGGGCATCGAGACCGGCGCGCCGGGCCGCGCTCTCGGCGACAAGGGCGCGACCGCCGTCGCCATGCGGTCGTTGCGCAGGTAGTCGAGGAAGATCCGTCCCGTCCTCAGCTTCTTGGTCATTTTCGTGAGGTAGCGCTCAGGACTGTCCTCCGCCATCCGCGCGCAAACCGTCTCCGCAAAGAGCTTGGCCTCGTCCCAGCCGAGGTCATTGTCGCGATTGGCTCGGAGCGGCGTCACCACGTGCAGCCCCTTGCCGCCGGTGGTCTTGCAAAACGGCACGAGCCCGAGAGCCTCGAGCCGATCGCCGAGCTCGTTGGCCGCCCCCACCACGTCGTCGAAATCCACTTCCGGTGCCGGATCGAGGTCGAAGACGAGCCGCCCCGGCACGTCGGGCTTGTAGGGCGCGCAGTTCCAGGGATGGAACTCGACGGCGGCTGCCTGCGCCATCGCTACGAGGCCTTCCACGGTATCGATCTCGAGATAGGGCTCGCGGTCGCCGGTGACGCGCACCAGCGACACGAGCTCCGACGTTCCGCGCATGGCATGGCGCTGAAAGAACGTCTCCGCCTTGATGCCGTCCGGTGCGCGGATGACGGAGCACGGCCTCCCTTCCAGGTGGTCGATCATCCAGGGTCCCACCTCCGCGAGGTAGCGCGCGAGGTCGAGCTTGGTGATGGCTTTCGAGCCCTCGGCAGGCCACAGCTCCTTCTCGGGGTTCGAGATGGCGACGCCAAGAATGACGTTCGGCCGGGACGGATCGGAGATTGGTTGCGATCGCCGCATCGTGCGCCGTGCCTTTCTTCGCGCTACCGGTTCCGGGGGGTCGGCCTTGTTCGAGTGCCAAACCGCGCTCGGGTCTGCCACCCTGCGGGACGACGCCATGAACGACCTCGGACCACGGCCCTTGCCCTCGGCGATCTCAGCCATGGTGCGCCCCGACGCGGTCGAGCGGTCCTCGGCGAGGACTTTGTCGTCGTCGCCTTCCTCGGCCCATTCGTCACGATGCTTGATCAGGAGCCAGTTGGTCCGCTTGCCTCCGGTGCGGTCGTGGCGCATGCGGACCAGGACCCATCCGCCCTTGAGCTTCTCCCCGGCAAGGATGAACTTGAGCTCCCCGTCGCGCAGCGCCTCTTCCGCCGGCTTCTCGCCCACCGGTACCCAGAACCCGCGATCCCACAGCATCACGGTTCCGCCCCCGTACTCCCCCTTGGGGATCGTGCCTTCGAAGTCGCCGTAGTCGAGGGGATGATCCTCCACCTCGACGGCGAGCCGTTTGACGTTGGGATCGAGCGAGGGGCCGCGCGTGATCGCCCACGACTTGAAGACGCCGTCGACCTCGAGCCTCAGGTCGTAGTGGAGGCGTGTCGCGTCATGCTTCTGGATGATGAAGCGGGGATACTCGGCAGGACGGATGGCCGTCCTGCCGGCGGGCTCGGCCGTTTTCTTGAAGTCACGCTTGGCGCGATAGGCGGAGAGCTTCTTCTGGGCCATTGCTACGACGTCCGCCGGCTCGCCCGTGCGCCCCGGTCGTTCGCCGGCTCATCGCGCGTGCTTTCGCGCAGGGCCTCGAGCAGCGTGGCGGGATGCCGGTGCTTCTTCAGGAGATCGCGAACCGCCTCGTCGACGAGAGCGCCGAGGTCCGTGCGCCGGTCGCGAGCCAGCTCCTCGAGCGCGCGCAGCAGTCCCTCATCGAGCTCCAGGACCTTCCGCCGCCGCGGCCGCGCGCGCTCCTTCGCCATTCGCCATCCTCAAGCGCGCTTCTTCGTCGATTTCGATGCGGGCTTGGACTTCGCCGGCTTGTCCCCTCCCACGCTTCTCTTCAGGGCCTCCATGAGGTCGACGACGTTGGCGCCCTTTGGCCGCGCCTCCTCGTGCGACACGACGATCTTGCGGCCCTTGAGCTTGTCCTGGACGAGGGCCTTGAGAGCCGTGGCGTAGTGGTCCTCGAATTTGTCGGCCTTGAACGGGCCCGACTTCTTGCCGATGAGCTGGACGGCGAGATCGACCATCTCCTTGTCCGGCTTTGCGCTCGGCACCTCGTCGAAGAAATCGGCCGGGTCGCGCAACTCCTCGGCGTAGCGCAACATCTCCATGACGAGGCCGTCCTCCAGCGGCGCGATGGCAACGAGCCACTCCCTGCCGCCGATCGTGACCTGGGCCAGGCCGACCTTGCCCGTTTTCCGCAGGGCCTCGCGGATCACGACGTAGCCTTCGCCCGAGAGCTCGTCGGCAGGGCTGATGAAGTAAGGCCGCTCGAAATAGCGGTAGTCGATCTCCTTGGCGTCGACGAACTGCACGAGGTCGATCGTCTTCTTGCTCTCGAGCTTGACGGCGTCGATCTCCTCGGGATCGAGCGTGACGTAGGTGTCCGTGTCGACCTCGTAGCCCTTGACGATGTCGGCGTTGTCGATCTTGCCGATGCCCTGGACGACCTTCTCGTAGTTGACGCGCTTGCCCGAGGGCTTGTGGATCTGGCGGAAGGCTATTTCGGCCTTGGACTCGACGGCGTTGTAGATTTCAACGGCGATCGACACGAGGGAAAGGCGCAGGAAGCCCTTCCAGTAGGCGCGGGCTCTTTTCGGCATGACGCAGTACTCGGATGCTGGCAACAGGCCAGATGTTGTGGTTCGCGCTCGAGAAATAACACAACGCTGCGCCCGCGTGTTCCGGAATTGCGGCGTGGTGAACGCCGGCTTAGGCGCGCTCCTACGACAGGGGCCGCCGGCTTCGGGCGTGGCGTGCCCACCCGGCGGGGACCCGCGGCCGACCGAATAGGAGCGCGGTAGGGAGGGCGGGTGTGCCGAACGCAAACGTCTCCCAGTCGATGGCGATGCGTTGGCGCGCTTCGGCCTTTTCCAAGCGCCGAACGAGCACGTTCCACAGGAAGGGAACGGCCTCCTCCGTCGCCGGGCGTGCGCTTGAACGGAATGCCGTATCCATGACGGCTCCTTGCGTGCAGATGGCTGCCCTGCCAACGCCGCGGCGAGCCTTTCGTTCCGATCAAGCCTGAAAAGAAGAAAGCGCGCCCGGCCCCGCTGCTCAGGGCGCGCTTTCTATCCCTGGGGTGCCGCCGATTACACCTGCTGGAGGACGCGCGAGCTCGGAGGCTCGGCGCTGAGCAGCGTGGCAATCACGTCCTCGACATCCCCCGAGAGCGGGCCGTGAAATAGATACGGCACGTCGGCCTTGGTGAGCTCGGCACAAAGGGGGCGTGCGGCCTGAAGGCTGTTGCGGTCGATGATCGCACCGCTGAGCCGCTTGGAGCGTGCGATGGTAAGCCCGGCATTGGCGTTGCCCACAACGTGGACGGTCACATCCACATCATGAAGCGCAGCACGAAGTTCCGCGGCGGGAACGGTACCGCTCTCGACAATAAGGATGCACGTGTCGGGTTTCGACATGGTTGGGTACCCGCGTGCGCGAAGTCGGTTCGCGCGTTCCGCCAGGAGCAAGGCCCGTGTGCGGGCCCGCAGTCCCAATCGACAGCCACCGCGCGCAGCTTCGGTGACTGACTGAAATGATACGCCGCTGCGACGTGGCCATATAGCTCGATAAAGCTCTTGGGTGCCACGCAATATTGGATTGCTGCAGTGCGAATTTCTCCAGCGGAGTAAAAATTTGGCGCTGGCGAGGCAGCCGAGCCCGCTGGAACTCGCGAGCATCCGCGGGAGTTGGAAAGAGCCGGTCGTGAGTGAAGGAGAAAGCAATGAAATTTCTCTCCGTAACGGTTCTCGGACTTATCATGGGCTCGAGCATTGCGGTCGCCGGCTCTGCCAAGCTCAGTCAGGCGGAGTGCGACAGCCTTTGGAGCCAAGCCAATCCCAGCGGCTCCGCAACGATCACCGAGGCTCAGGCCCAGCCCTATGTCTCGAATTTCAAGGCGGCGAACCCCGACAACGACGGCACGCTCGATGCGAAGGAGTTCCGTGCGGCCTGCGCGAAGGGCCTCGTCAAGAGCTCGGCCTCGAGCGGCGGCGGCACCGGAGCATCCGGCTCGTCGAGCTCGGGCGCGGCCGGCGCCAAGGAGTAACGCACTCGAGGCATGGGAGGCTCTTATGGCCATCCGCGACTACGACTATCGTTCCAGCTCCTCACCGAGCATCCTGATTTGGGTCGTCGCCATCGTTGCCTTGCTTGTCGTCGGCATCTACGCTCTCGGCTACACGCCCGAGCCATCGACGACGGCGTCACCTCCCGCGGCGACGGCACCCGACCCGAACAACCCAGTCCCGGCGCCGAATTAAGGCACCAGGATTCGCGAGGCGATCATGAGCACCAAATCCGAAACGCTGCCGAAAGGAGAGCTGGACAAGCAGCTCGACTGCGCGCTGCGAAACACGTTTCCGGCGAGCGACGCGGTGAGCGTCGGCGAGCCGACCTCGACCGAGCCGGACCGGCCTGTCGATCGCCGGCCGGCGGAGATCGATGCCGAGCTCGTCGACGCGCTGGCGGAGGAGGTCGCCGAGAAGCAGAAGTCCAAGGGAGAGCGGCCCCCGCCTCGATAGGCGACACAATTGCAGAGCAGGAGCCGGTGCAGAGCAGGAGCCGGAGGATTGGTCGGAGCGGGGAGATTTGAACTCCCGACCCCCAGTCCCCCAGACTGGTGCGCTAACCAGGCTGCGCTACGCTCCGATCCGGCCCCCTTTTGCCCCGCACGGGGGGCCGGGTCAATGTCCATCCCTTCGACACCTAAACGAGGAGTGCGACGATCTCGGCGCCGAGGATGGGAAAATCCTCGAGGCGCGGGAAGGGAAAGCCCGCATCGTGGGCCGCGGCCGCGCGAAGACCGAGCCCGACCGCGATGTCGTGCACGGCAAGCTCCGATCCGCTGAGCTCGGCCGCCACGTCGGCGCGCTCGCCGCGACCGCGCCCGACCCCGAGGCGTTCGAGCACGGCGCCGATGCCGGCTCCCTCCGCCTTGGCAACGGCCTCGAGCCTCACCCACGCCTGGATGACGCGCACGTCGGGCTCGTCGGGGAGCGGAGCGTCCGGGGCCAGGGCCTCGGCGGCCGCGACGATCTCGGCGCGTCGCGCGCTCGAGAACGTCACCTCGCGCTCGCGCTCGAGGTCGACGCCGATGCGCCCGCGCGCGGCGATGGCGATCAGCGCGAAGCCTGCCGCGTGCGACAGGCTGAAGGCGCCGTTCCATCCGGGGAGAGAGGGGCGGCCCGTGCTCGATCGCACGAAGTCGAGACGGCGCGCGCCGGCCCCGCATGCGCGCTCGAGGAGGAGGCGAAGGGCGATGTGGGTGAGGCGGCGCTCCTCGCGCGCGTCGGCAGACGCTATCCTCTCGATCCTCTCCACGTCATCGGGCGAAAGGCGCGCGACCGCCTCGGAGTCGCGGAGCGCTCCCGCCGCAGCATCGAGATCGACCAGCCATAGCTCGGCGCCCGCCGCGGCGAGCACGGGCCGCGTGTCGAGCGTGCGTCCGGCTGCTCCCGTCGGGCGCACGTCAGGACTGCCGCGCGTCGGGCGGACCGGTTACGCGCTCACCGCGCGCGCACGCTTCTGCGGACGCGCGGCCGGCTCCTGCGGTCCGAGGGTCTCGGTCATGATCCTGCGGCAGAGCTCGAGCTCCTTGATTGCGGCTTCGATCTGGGCCGCTGACGGGGCGCTCGCGCGCCGTCCGGCCGCACCCCGACCGGCCAGGCGTGGGCTCACAAATTCGATGGCGCTCGACTGGGCCCGCTCGGCGCCGGACTGATCGGCGCGCGCGCGCTTGCCTTGGGCTTGAGACGCGGCGGCAGTCTCCGCGCGGCCATACTGCTTCACGTGGTCGACGCCGTGCTCACGCAGGATCTTCTGCACGCCTTTGATGGTGTAGCCCTCCGCATGCAGCAGGTGGCGAATGCCCCGCAAGAGCTCCATGTCCTCCGGCCTGTAGTAGCGGCGCCCACCGCCACGCTTCATCGGCCGGACCTGGGGAAAGCGGGCCTCCCAGAACCTCAGTACATGCTTTTGAACGTCGAGCTCGCCTGCTACCTCACTGATGGTACGAAATGCCTCAGCTGCCTTGCTCATCGTTACCCCTCGATGCCTTGGCTCCGCCGCCGAACGTCGGTGGCAACCGTCACTTCATCATACCGCGTACGCCTGCGCGCGTCTCGGCAAAACAAATTTTTTTGAGGGAAACCACACACTCTGAGCGATGCAATCCACTGCCTTGCGCGCGTCAAATTCGTGCGGTGGACGCCGCGCGAGTGCGATCGCTCCAGATCGAGAATTTCGTAATCGTCCATCGATTGGGCAGCTCGCGCCCAGCGAGTAATCACCGGAAAGGGATCAGGTTAGGCCGCGAGGCCTGCCTCCTTGAACTTGGCGGTAAAGGACTGCCGATCGAACGGCTTCATGAGATAGGAATCGGCGCCGGCGTTGAAGGCGCGCGTCAGATCGGCAGTATCGTTCTCGGTCGTGCAGTAGAGCACGAACGGGCGCTTGGCGCCGGCCGTGAACCGAAGGGCGGTCAGAAACTCGAATGACGTCATGCCCGGAAGGTGCCAGTCGAGCACAATGACGTCGGGCATGCGCTGCATGCAGACCTTGAGGGCCTCGTCGGCGGTCTCGGCTTCCACGACATCGTATTGCTCGTGCTCGATGAAGTGGCGCGCGACTTTCCTAATGACCAAGGAATCGTCGATGATCAGGCAACGCTTCATGGGAGCTCCGCGCGCAAGGGCAAATAAATGAGACGAGGGCAAGCGCCCCCACGATCAGGCCCAGGGCACGCATTATGAAGGACAAATCGGTTAAAGGATGGTTGTCGCTAGTGTCCCGATCGCGAGCATCGAACGAGCTTGCGATCGAAAGGACACTAGCAAGCTTATGATTCTAGTGTGATTCAGATCGAGAAATTCGCAACGAGTTGCCCGCGAGCGATGGCGAATTTCTCGATCATCACACTAGGCCCCTAGGCGGCAGGCGCGGCCGAGAGCAGGATGTCGGCGTCGTCCTTGACGATCTCGAGGCGCATGCCCGCCGTCGTTGCGAGGCGCCAAGTGTAGTAGGCCTGGATCGTCATGGCGTCGAGTTGCGGGGGCTGCTCGCCGGCGACGAATTCGGTGAGATATTGCGGCGGTCGCGCGCCGGTGCCCCGGCAGCGCAGAGCGAAGTGGGGCGCCTCGAGCGGCCCGTCGATCGCCACCTCTATCTCTCCCCCGCGGGGAAGGCTCGTGATGGCGCTGGCAATGAGGTTGAGGAGGAGCTTCACCTTGTCCTTCGCCATGTGGCCGGGCTGACCCTTCCAGACGAGCTTGTGCTTGCCCTGGCCGATGAACCCGCGCGAGATCTGCTCGGCTGTCCCGAGGTCGATCATGGCGCCGGCGGAGCCCGCGGCGCCGAACGCGAACCTGGCGAATTGCAGGCGGGCCGAGGCCTGCTCGGTCACGTTGCGGATCACGTTCAAGGCGTAGGACTTCGCCTCCGCATCGTCGTCCTCGTTGAGAATCTCGAGGCCGTTGTAGATGGCGCCGACCGGCCCGATGACGTCGTGGCAGATTTTGCTCGAGACGAGCGCCGCGAGCTCGAGATCAGTCGGCGGAACGTGCTGGTTCATGGAATTGCCCTCTCAATCGCCGGCTGCGAGAAGAGCGGCGGCTCGAGCGCGAAAGCGTCCCTCGACGCCCGGCGCTTTCCACGCGAGCGAACAGGGCCGCTTGCAAATGGCAGTCTTGCTCTGATACACGCGCCGCTCAAGCGATGCAAAGGATCGGAGCGGGATTGCTGAGAGTGCGGTCTTTTTTGGCTGCCGATGAGTCCCGGAGGCCACTAAGGGTGAGAGTTTGATTCGCTCAGTGCCGAGGCCGGAGCGGGGGTCGAGCGCGCACCCTCGACGTTCGTCGCCCGGGCCTGATCTCGCGTCGTGCAATCCTCAAGGCCGGGCGGGTGGCGCTCGGGGAGCATCATCTTGAGCATGGGATCCGTCGAAAGCGTGAAACTTGCCGACGCGCTGCTGCCCGCCGTGCTCGCGGCCGGGCGCATCGAGATGCACCATTACACGGCCGGCGTCGAGGTCGAGCGGAAGGCCGACACGTCGCCGGTGACGGCGGCCGACCGCGAGGCCGAGGCGGTCATTCTCGATGGATTGTGGCGCGCGGCGCGCGGCATTCCGGTGGTGGCCGAGGAGAGCATGTCGCTCGGCGCGGCACCGGCGCTCGGAACGACGTTCTTCCTGGTCGACCCGCTCGACGGCACGCGCGAGTTCATCGACAAGTCCGGGGATTTCACGGTCAACATCGGCCTCGTCGTCGGAGAGGCTCCGGTGTTCGGCATGATCTACGCGCCCGCGCTCGATCTCCTCTACGTAACGCTCGGCTCCGACTGCGCCATCGAGACGCGCCTTGCTCCCGACAGCACCGCGACAAGCCTGGCCGATTGCGCGCTTTCCGAGCTGCGCACCCGCGAGCCCGATCTCAAAGCCCTGATGGCGCTCGAAAGCCGCTCGCATCGCACGAGCGCGACGGAGAGCTTCCTCACCCATTACCCGATCGCGGACTCGAGGAAGGCCGGCTCCTCGCTCAAATTCTGCATCATCGCCCGCGGCGAGGCCGACCTTTATCCGCGGCTCGGTCCGACCAAGGAGTGGGACACCGCTGCCGGACAAGCCATCCTCACCGCGGCCGGCGGGACGGTGACGACGCTCGACGGGTCGTTGCTCGGCTACGGCAAAGCGGATCGGGACTACCTCAACCCGGACTTCGTCGCCTGGGGTCGCCGCTTCCTCGCGCCCGAGCGCTAGGGCTACAAAAAACTGAGATCGCCGGCGCAATCACCTTTCGGAGCCGTTTAAGCCACACTTTCGTAATACTTTTTTATGAATCTAGTCCCATGCGGGATCGCGCGAGTCTGCGCTTCGAACTCGCCCACGCATGCATTTGCGAAGGCGGTTTCGAGGGGCAGGAGTGCGCTCCCGCAGTCAGGCAGAGACCGCTTGGCGCGCCGGCCATCCGGACCAAAGCCGTTGAGATCCGAAGATCTCCAATCGGGACCGACGCACCATGCCATTCCTCACCCCACTCCGCACCGCGGCCTTACTCGCTGTTGCCGCCACGCTCTCGGCGGCGAGCTTGGCGCTCGCTCAAGAAAGCTTGCCCTGGCAGGGCAGTCCGTCCGGCGCTCAAGCCGGCTACACGACCGCCGGGGGAGCATCGGGGGATGCCTATCGGCCCGACGCCTATCAACCGAACGGCGCCTATCAGCCGAACGCCAATTATCAGCCGAACGGCGGCTATCATCCCAACGGCACCAATCAGTCGAACGGGACCTACCCATCGAACGGGACCTATCAGCCGAATGGGACCTACGCCATCGAACGGGACCTATCAGCCGAATCAGCCGAACGGGACCTATCAACCGAACGGAGCCAATCAGCCGAACGACGCCTACCGTCCGGGCGCGAGCTATGCCGATCGCCGGGACACCTTCAGCGATCCTGGCGTGCCTGCGGACAACGGCGCGGCGGGATACGGCACTCCCTACGCCCCTCCGCCCGGCGACAATGGGGGATTTCCCCCGCCGCAAGGCCGTCCGGCAACCTACGAGCAGAACGAGGTTATCGGCACCGGGCACAGGTTCTTCGGCGCGGTAAGCCAGAGCCTCGCCAGCGCCGTCGAGTGGGCGTTCCAGAGCCAGGGACGTCCCAACGGCTATATCCTCGGCGAGGATGCGGGCGGAGCGCTGATCCTGGGTCTGCGCTACGGCGAGGGGACGCTCTACACCAAGGATGCCGGCGACCACAAAGTCTACTGGCAGGGCCCGTCGGTCGGCTACGACGCCGGCGCCGAGGGCTCGAAGACCATGGTCCTCGTCTATAATCTGCGCGACCCCTCCGAGATTTATAATCGCTTCGGCGGTGCGCAGGGGGCGGTCTACGTGGTGGGCGGCGTTAGCGTTCAGATCCAAACCTTTGGCGAGGTCACCCTCGCCGTGATCAGGTCCGGGGTCGGACTTCGCCTCGGGGCCAATGTCGGCTATTTGAAGTACACGCGATCGCCCACCTGGAATCCGCTTTAGGGGAAGATTTCAGGCCGCCCTGCCTGATGCGCAACTCGCGTCTTAAGTCTATGATCTCGACTGCGATTCAATGTGCAGCCGGAGGGAGCTGAGCAGAATTGCGCTCTTGGAGGGCTGGCGCCGGACTTGGCGCGGGGTAATCTCTAGGAGAGTCGGGGCGTCGAGCGACGGTTCAGGGCGGGAGTGCCCGCGAGCCGGCGGCACGTGTCGAATCGGAGAACGAGGGTTGGGACGTAAGGAACGGCGCCGGTGATTACGATTCATTCGGTCATGCTGGCTGCGCTCGGCTTCTTCGTGGCGGCCCTCATCGGGTTTCTCCTCGCGCCGCTCTATCGCCGCCGCGCCGCGCGCCTCGCCACCGAGGCGCTGAAGCGCACGATGCCGCTCACCACGGCCGAGATCAGGGCCGACAAGGACAAGCTGCGCGCCGAGTACGCCATCACCATCCACAAGCTCGAGATGCACCTCGAGGAGGCCACCCATTCCGCCGCCAAGCAAAGGGTGGAGCTCAATCGCCGCGATGCTGCCATCAGCGGGCTCGAAGGCGAGGTCGGGAAGCTCAAGACCGCGCTCGAGGAGCACGAGAATGCGCGCCGCGTCCTCGAGCATACGATCACCGATCGGCTGCCCCGCGTCGAATTCCGTCTCGCCGAGGCCAAGAAGCTCCTGTTCCAGCGCGATCGCGAGATCTCCTCGATCACCCAGTCGGCAAACCGTCAATCGCAGGCGCTCGAGGAGGCGACCCTCATCAACGCCCAGCAGCGCGACGAGATCCACAGGCTGAATGCCACGCTTGCGACGCGCGCGGCGCGCAATCGCGAGACGCTCGCCGACCCGCGCTACGACAGCGAGGTCGCGTTGAGATCGGAGCTCGAGGGGCTGCGGGCCAAGACGCGCGACCAGGCTCAGCTCATCAACCGCCTGCAAGGGGTGCTGGTCAATGCCGGGGCGCGCGAGGATCAGATCGCCGGCCTCGCCGCATCTTCCAACGGCCATGGTTCGAAGCGCGCCGAGACCGTGACGCCCGAGGACGAGATCGCCCGCCTGCGCAAGGATCTGGCGGAAGCGGAGCTCGCATTGAAGTCGGCCCGCGGCATGGCGGAGGCGGGCCAGTCCGGCCAGGCGGCGCTCGAGGCCGAGATCAGGGGGCTCAGGGCGTCGACCGAGGATCAGGCCGCCGAGATCGCCAAGCTCAAGGCGGCGCTCAAGGCTTATGAGGCCGAGGACGCGGACGAGCGCGCGTTGAAGGAAAGCAAGATCGCCATGCGGGCGCGGGTGAGCGCCTTGCAGGCGCAGAGCGAGGAGCAGGTCGCGACCATTCAGAAGCTCAGGGCCGAGGTCGCGGCGGCGAACGAGAAGCTCGCGCGCCAGGGCGCCCACTTCGTGGAAGAGATGCGCCGTCTCGGCGCCGGCTCGGCGCCGGCGGGCGGAGCGGCGCGCCGCGACGGCTACGAGGAGAAGCGATCGCTCGTCGAGCGCGTGACCTCGCCGCGTCCGCCGCGCACGCTGGGTGGCGCGGGCAAGCGGCGCGCGGGCGGGGCCGAGCCCGCCAAGCGCGAAACCGAGGATCCGCAGCGCGTGAGCGGGTTCCTGCGCGCCCTCGACGGGTCGGCTGCGGACGAGCAGGAGAAGGCGGCGGCGTCGCCGGCCGAACAACCCTCAGCACCGCCTCAGGAGGGAGAAACGTCCGCCAGCGCGAGCGAGGCTGCGCCCGAGGGAAAGAAGTCCGGCCGGCGCCCGGGGCTTCTCGAGCGCATCACGGGAATCGACAAGCCGGCCGCCACGAGTTGACGCCCGCTCAACCGGCGTCCGCGCCGAGCACGTCTCGAATGTCGGCAAACACCTTGTGGAACATGGGAGCCGTCAGCCGCTTCGTGTTGGTGTTGAGGCGCGAGCAGTGGAGGCTGTCGAAGAGCGTGAGGCCCGCCCGCACATCATGGCGGGCGCCGTGGGCGAAGGGAAAGGCGGCTCTGCGCGCGCCGAGTGCGGCGAGCGTCTGGTCGTGGGCGATGCGCCCGAGGGCGAGTAGGACACGCAACTTGGGCAGCGCCTCAATGCGCGCTGTGAGAAAGCCGCGGCATTGGGCAATCTCGGCCGGCGTCGGCTTGTTCTCCGGCGGCACGCAGCGGACCGCATTGGTGATCATGGCGCCGGCGAGCGTGAGACCGTCGTCGACGCGGGCCTCATAGCGGCCGCGCGCGAAGCCGTAGGCCAAGAGCGTCCCGTAGAGAAGCTCGCCCGCGTAGTCGCCGGTGAACGGGCGGCCCGTGCGGTTCGCGCCGCGCACTCCGGGTGCAAGCCCGACGATCAGCAGCCGGGCGGCGCTCTCCCCGAACGAGGGGACCGCGCCGTTGAACCAGCGCGGCTCGGCGGCGCGGTTCTCAGCACGAAAGGCGACGAGGCGGCTGCAGAGGCTGCAGTCGCGCTCGGGCTCCGGCGGAAATCCGGACTGGCTCGCGAGGTCTTTCGACACTCTCGAAGGCTAGGTGAAAACGTGGCGCCTGTCGCGTGCGCGTCTCGATCAGACTTCCTCGGACAAATCGTCCGAATCCTGGAAGCCTGCGCCTTCGCGTGTCGGAAACTGCTGGCCGCGCGCGGGATAGGTACGCGGCTCGCGCGCCACGCGGGCGGAGGGATCGCGGCAGACGAGGGGCTCGAGATCGGCAAGATCGACGAACTGGTCGGCCTGCCGGCGCAGCTCGTCGGCGACCATGGGCGGCTGGGTCTGGAGCGTGGAGATCACGCTGACGCGCCGCCCCTTCTGCTGGAGCGCCGCGACGAGGCCGCGGAAATCACCGTCGCCCGAGAAGAGCACGATGTGGTCGAGGCTCTCGGCGAGGCGCATGGCATCGACGGCGAGCTCGATATCCATGTTGCCTTTGATCTTGCGCCGGCCCGAGGCATCGGTGAATTCCTTGGTCGGCTTGGTGACCATGGTGTAGCCGTTGTAGTCGAGCCAATCGATGAGAGGCCGGATCGAGGAGTACTCCTGGTCCTCGGCAAGCGCCGTGTAGTAGAGCGCGCGCACGAGGTGCGCCTTTTGCCGGAAAAGGGCGAGGAGGCGTTTGTAGTCGACGTCGAACCCGAGTGCCTTCGAGGTCGCGTAAAGGTTGGCGCCGTCAATCAGGAGCGCAACGCGCTCGGTCGGATAGAAGTGCATCTTGTCCACCTGTGACATTCTTGGGGCCCTGCCGCGGCCCGTCTATGAGGCATGATCTTCCGAAGTGATTGGAGGAGGCCGTTCGGCTCTAGCAACAATCCCGGTCAAACAAAAGCGCTTGATCTATCCAAAGACAGTAATCGCTCCCGTCGACGAATACTAGATGGCCGCAAGTCCTTCCTCTGAATAATAGTTGAGCCTGCGAACCTCATATAGGCGCCCAGAGGGTTAAGCTTAAGCACAACTTAAACGTGTGCGACATTTGGTCCGTTTTCTTACAATTTCGTAGGGAGGCCTCTCCCGAAATCTCAGCTGTCTGCCGAGACTTTAGCAACTTTGGGGCGGGCTTGCACTTCTCGGCGCTTCGTGAGAGAAAAAATATTGACCCGGAACGGTGGGCCGTTAGTTCCGCCGCGGTCTATCACTCCCGAAATCCGCAAGGCTAGAGAGAGGGTGCTGGCGAATGGCGCGCGTCACCGTTGAAGATTGTGTCGACAAGGTCCCGAACCGCTTCGAGCTGGTGCTGCTCGCGGCCCACCGGGCCCGTTCGATCGCGAACGGCAGCGCAATCACGATCGAGCAGGAAAACGACAAGAATCCGGTGATCGCGCTGCGCGAGATCGCCGAGCGTACGATCCCGGCCGAGGATATGCGCGAGAGCCTCATTCATTCGATCCAGAAGAACGTCGAGGTCGACGAGCCCGAGGCCGGCGCGGCGCCCGTTCTCACCCAGGAGCGTCGCGGTCCGATCCTCGGCAGGGACGATCAGGCGAGCGACACCCAGGTCGACGTGTTGACCGAGGAGCAGCTCCTGCGCGGCCTCGAGAGCATGACTCCCTCCGAGCCGTCGTCTAACGGCGGCAGCGGGGGACCGCGCGAGCGCGGCCGCTAGCGCGGCTTCACCCTGTGGATCCGGCATAAGGCCAGGTCCCTTGTAGGGCTCTCGCCGGCGACGGAGCGGTCCTTTCCTTTGGCAGGCGCATTGGCATGATGAGGTTACGCGCCCGAGAGTAACGCCCCATGATGCGGCAGTACGAGCTCGTCGAGCGGGTGCAGAAGTACGACCCGACGGCCGACGAAGCCCTCCTCAATCGCGCGTACGTCTACGCGATGAAGGCGCACGGCCATCAGAAGCGCGCCTCCGGGGCCCCCTATTTCTCCCATCCGCTCGAGGTCGCGGCGATCCTCACCGAGCTGAGGCTCGACGACGCGACGATTGCGACCGCGCTCCTCCACGACGTCATCGAGGATACGGACGCGACCAAGGCCGAGATCGACCAGCTGTTCGGCGCCGAGATCGGCACGCTCGTCGACGGCCTCACCAAGATCAAGCGGCTCGATCTCGTCTCGAAGCAGGCGGAGCAGGCCGAGAACTTCCGCAAGCTCCTGATCGCCATCTCGAGCGACATCCGCGTGCTTCTCGTCAAGCTCGCGGACCGGCTCCACAACATGCGCACGCTCGAGCACATGAAGCCCGAGAGCCGCCGGCGCATCTCCGAGGAGACGCTCGAGATCTACGCGCCGCTCGCGGGCCGCATGGGCATGCAGAAGCTGCGCGACGAGCTCGAGGACCTGGCCTTCCGCTGGCTCTACCCCGACGCCTACAAGACGGTGACCGAGAAGCTCGCCGAGCTGCGCGCCAAGAACGAGGGCCTGGTCGACGAGATCGCAAAGGCGCTGTCGCAGAAGCTGGCCGAGGTCGGCATCAAGGCCGAGGTCTCGGGGCGCGAGAAGAAGCCCCACTCGATCTGGTCCAAGATGACCAACAAGCAGATCAGCCTCGAGCAGCTCTCCGACATCTACGCGTTCCGGGTGATCGTCGACACCATCGACGACTGCTACCGCGTCCTCGGCGTCGCCCACACCACCTGGCGCACGGTTCCGGGCCGCTTCAAGGACTACATCTCGACGCCGAAGCAGAACAACTACCAGTCGATCCACACGACGGTGGTGGGGCCGCGCCATCAGCGCGCAGAGCTGCAGATCCGCACCCGCGAGATGCACTCGATTGCCGAGTACGGCGTTGCCGCGCATACGTTCTACAAGGACCCCGAGAAGGTCAACGGCGGGAGCCAGCCCGTCATGAAAAGCTCGGTCGCGGTCGACAAGGACAACAGTCCCTACGTCTGGCTTCGCCGGCTCGTCGAGACGCTGCTCGAGGGCTCGAACCCCGAGGAGTTCCTCGAGCACACGAAGCTCGAGCTGTTCCAGGATCAGGTCTACTGCTTCACGCCCAAGGGCCGTCTCATCGCGCTCCCGCGCGGGGCCACGCCCCTCGACTTCGCCTACGCCGTCCATACCGACATCGGCAACGCGGCGGTCGGCGCCTATGTCAATGGGCGCCACGTCCCGATCGACACGCGCCTGCGCAACGGCGATGAGGTCGACATTCAGACCTCGAAGACGCATACCCCGCCGGCGGCCTGGGAGAGCCTCGCGGTCACGGGCCGGGCCCGCTCGGCGATCCGCCGCGCCGCCCGCGATGCGGTGCGCCGCCAGTACGCCGAGCTCGGCCGCCGTCTGCTGATCGCCGCCCTCGAGCGCATCAGCCACCCCTACAGCGACGAGCAGGTGAAGAAGGTGCTCTCGGCGTTCTCGATGAAGTCGGCCGACGATCTCCTCGCCGCGGTAGCGAGGAACGAGCTCAAGGTCGACGACGTCGTGAAGCGCCTCGTGCCGGACGCGGAGGCGCGCGCCGCCGAGGCGGCCCGCGCGCAGGAGGCGGCCAAGAGCCAGAAGAGCTGGCTCAACCTGTCGCGCGTCGCGGGCTTGAAGTTCCGATTGAAGGGCGGGCAGGCGGACGAAGCTCAGGGGACCGGCAAGCCCGGCGCCATTCCGATCCGCGGCGTCAGAAACGACATGCCGGTGATCTTCGAGGCCGGCGGCGCCGTTCCGGGCGACCGCATCGTCGGCGTGCTGACCCCGGGTGAAGGCGTCAAGATCTTCCAGATCCATTCGCCGCGCCTCAAGGAGTACGAGCACGAGCGCTGGATCGACGTCGCCTGGGACGTGGACCCCAAGACGCCCGAGCTCTTTCCGGCGCTGATCAGCGTGGCTGCCCCGAACAAGCCGGGAACGCTCGCCCAGATCGCCGACGTGATCGGGCAGGCGGGCGGCAACATCGACAACCTCAAAATGATCCGGCGCGCGTCGGATTTCACCGAGCTCAAGATCGGCATCGAGGTCCGCGACCTTGCCCATCTCAACCAGATCATCTCCGGCCTTAAGGCTAAGGCGGTGGTGAGCAAGGTCGAGCGTGTGTTCGAATGAGAGAGGCGCTAGCTTGTCGGGGTCGGCCGCGCGCAGAGTTCCCGCTGCTGCGGCCCACGGTCGTCTTTTGAAAGTCTCCGGAGTTTAGTTGCTCGCCATGTCAGCTCCTTCCTCTCTCCCGCCGTCACCTGTTTCGAGACGGGACGGTGCCGCGCTCCGCCTCGGGGTCAACATCGATCACGTGGCAACCATCCGCAACGCCCGCGGCGGCCGTCATCCCGATCCCCTGCGCGCCGCGCATCTCGCGGTCGAGGCCGGCGCCGACGGTATCACCGCGCATCTGCGCGAGGACCGGCGCCACATCTCGGATACCGACATCGCCCGCCTCAAGGCCGAGCTGACGCGGCCTTTGAACCTCGAGATGGCGGCGACGACAGAGATGCTCGAGATCGCGCTGCGCCATATCCCCAATGCCTGCTGCCTCGTGCCGGAGAAGCGCGAGGAGCGTACGACCGAAGGCGGCCTCGACGTCGTCGGCCAGCAGCGGCACCTGGAAAGGATCGTCGGCGAGCTCAGGAGCGCCGGAATCCGCGTGTCGCTCTTCATCGAGCCGGAGCTCACGGCGGTCGCCGCCTCGGCGGCGCTCGGCGCCGACATCGTCGAGCTGCACACGGGCGCCTATTGCGAGCGGGCGCTCGAGGACGACGCAAAGGGCGTCGCGCGCGAGGTCGAGCGGCTCGCGCTGGCCGCGCGCACGGCGGCCGCCGCCGGGCTCGAGGTGCACGCCGGCCATGGCCTCACCTTCAATACGGTCGGCGCGCTTGCCCGCATGCCGGAGGTCGTCGAGCTCAACATTGGACACTTTCTGATCGGCGAGGCGATCTTCGGCGGGCTCTTCACCGCGGTGAGGCGCATGCGTTCGCTCATGGACGAGGCGCGCGCGCAATCTCTGAGCAAGCTCAGCGCGTAGTGCTGCCCGAGACAGGCAAGTGACGGTGGCAGGTGAACCCTTGATCCTCGGCATCGGCAACGACCTGATCGACATCCGCCGCATCGAGGCGACGCTGGACCGCTTCGGCGACCGGTTCCTCGAGCGCGTGTTCACGGAGACCGAGCGTCAGAAGTCGGACCGCCGTGCCGCCCGCGCCGCCTCCTACGCCAAGCGCTTCGCGGCCAAGGAGGCCTGCGCCAAGGCTCTTGGGACGGGCCTCAGGGCCGGCGTTTTCTGGCGCGACATGGGGGTCATCAATTTGCCGTCGGGGCGGCCGACGCTGCTGCTCACGGGGGGCGCCGCCGAGCGGCTGAAACGCATCACGCCGGAGGGCTGCGAGGCGCGCATCGATTTGACGCTAACCGACGATTTTCCCCTTGCGGAGGCGTTTGTTGTCATATCGGCGCTTTCGGTGCGCGCCGCCGGGTAGAATTGCGCCAGGGGCCTAAAATGGCTATAGCGGCGTTCCTTGAAGGGGCCCAAGAGGCCAGCGAGCCTGCCGAATTAGACAAGGGAGACGAGCCTGGACACGAACGTGAAGGCCGCTGGCGGCTCCGGTTGGTGGGAGACGACCAAGATCGTCATTCAGGCGCTCGCGATCGCGATGTTCGTGCGCATCTTCCTCTACCAGCCCTTTAATATCCCTTCGGGGTCCATGAAGGAGACGCTGCTCGTCGGCGACTACCTCTTCGTTTCGAAGCTGTCGTACGGCTACAGCCGCTACTCGTTCCCGTTCGGTCTCGATCTTTTTTCGGGGCGCATTTTCGCGGCCGAGCCCAAGCGCGGCGACGTCGTCGTCTTCAAGCTGCCGCGCGACAATTCGACCGATTACATCAAGCGCGTGATCGGGCTGCCGGGCGATGAGATCCGCATGCAGAACGGCGTCCTCTACATCAACGGGAAGGCGGTCCCCAAAGTCCCCAACGGCGAGTTCGTGACGCGCGAGGAGGACGGGGCCGAGCAGAAGATCGCCACGTTCGAGGAGACGCTCCCGAACGGCGTCAAGTACACGGTGCTCGACAGCGAGACGAACGGGCCCTTCGACAACGTGGGCCCCTACAAGGTTCCGCCCGGCCACTTCTTCATGATGGGCGACAACCGCGACAACTCCACCGACAGCCGGGCCCTTTGGGGCGTCGGCTATGTGCCGTTCGTCAACCTCGTGGGACGCGCCGAGATCATCTTCTTCTCCGCGGCCGTGGACGAGCCTGGCGCGATGAGCTGGACGAGCCCATGGACGTGGCCGTTCGACATCAGATGGAGCCGGTTCTTCAAGCTCGTGCATTAGCCCGCTTGCCACATGTTCAGGGCGCGCAAATTCAAGGCGTTGGAAAAGAAGCTCGGCTACCGCTTCAAGAGCCAGGCGCTGCTCGAGCGCGCTCTGACCCACGCCAGCGTCAGGGGCTCGCGCAAGGCCTGCCCCGACAACGAACGCCTCGAGTTCATCGGCGACCGCGTCCTCGGCCTCGCCATGGTCGAGGTCCTGCACGAGGCCTTCCCCGATGCCAGCGAGGGCGAGCTTGCGCGCCGCTACAATCGCCTGGTCAAGGGCGAGACGTGCGCCAAGGTCGGCCGCGAGCTCGGGCTCGGCGAGTTCCTCACCCTTTCCGAGAGCGAGGCCGAGAGCGGCGGGCGCCAGAAGGCGACCATCCTGGCCGACGCCGTCGAGGCCGTCCTCGGCGCGATCTTCCTCGAGGCGGGCTTCGACAAGGCGCGCGCCGTCGTGCGCCATCTTTGGGAAGGGCAGAGGGAACAGCACCCCAAGGCCGTGGCCGACGCCAAGTCCGCACTCCAGGAATGGGCGCAGGGCAAGGGCCTGGCCCTTCCCCACTACGTCGAGGTAGCCCGCAAGGGCCCCGACCATGCGCCCCTCTTCACCTCGGAGGTGCGCATCAAGGGCAGGCCGCCCGCTCAAGGCGAGGGCGCCTCCAAGCGCGCCGCCGAGCAGGCGGCCGCCTGCGCCATGCTCGAGCGCGAGGGCGTGCCGGGAGCGTGGGCCCATGGCTGAGCCGGCCAACGCGACGGAACCTGAGCCCCGCGGGCCCCCCCGCTGCGCCATCGTTGCCGTGCTCGGCGCGCCCAACGCCGGCAAGTCGACGCTCGTCAACACGCTGGTCGGCTCCAAGGTGACGATCGTCTCGCGCAAGGTGCAGACGACGCGCGCGCCCGTGCGCGGCATCGCCATCGAGGGGGCGAGCCAGCTCGTCTTCATCGATACGCCGGGCATCTTCAAGCCGAGGCGGCGTCTCGACCGGGCCATGGTCGGCGCCGCGTGGACCGGCGCGTCCGATGCCGACGCGGTGCTATTGCTCGTCGACGCCGCCAAGGGCATCGACGAGGACGTCGAGCGCATCGTCGCCGGACTGGCCGCGGCCAAGGCGGCGCGCCTCCTCGTGCTCAACAAGGTCGACCGGGTCACGGACAAGGAGCGGCTGCTCAAGCTTTCGGCCGACCTCACGGCGGCCTGCCCCTTCGAGCGCGTGTTCATGATCTCGGCGCTTTCGGGCGACGGCGTCGGCGACCTCAAGACCTACCTCGCCGCTCACGCGCCGGAAGGCCCCTGGCTCTATCCCGAGGACGAGCTCTCCGATCTCCCGCTGCGGCTGCTGGCCGCCGAGGTCACGCGCGAGAAGATCTATCATTATCTCCATGACGAGCTTCCCTACGAGACGGCCGTCGAGACCACGCTGTGGAAGGAGCTCAAGGACGGCTCGGCGCGCATCGAGCAGACGATCTACGTCGCGCGCCAGGGACAGAAGGGCATCGTGCTCGGCAAGGGCGGCCAGACGATCAAGAAGATATCGTCGGCGGCGCGTGCCGAGCTTGCCGATATCGCGGAGCGCCCGGTGCACCTCTTTTTGTTCGTCAAAGTGCGCGAGAATTGGGATGCCGATCCCGAGCGTTACCGGGACATGGGCCTCGAATTTCCGAAGGAATGATACTCAGGGGGTATTCCATGAAGATCCTGGCAAAGGGCCTCGCTTTTGCCCTGACGGCGGTGAGCGCGCTGGCGGCCGCGACCGAGCCCTCCAAGAGCGCGGTGCGCCTGTGCGGAGCCCTCGTGACGAGCGAGGTCTTCACCGATGCCGAGGAGCTCGCCGCCAAGAAGAAGGCGCTCGACGACTGGAAGGCGAAGGTCCAGCCGCTCGGCGAAGGCTATACCAACTGGGTTACGGCCGCGGACAAGATGATCGCCTGCGTCCCGAGCATGTCGGGAGGTTACGAATGCGTGGCGCGCGGCCATCCCTGCATCATCGAGCAGGCCCCGGATCGCAAGCACTTGCGCGACAAGCGGATCGAGATGTGAGCCGCGCGACGAGCGGCTTTACGCGACCGCGATTTAGACGACGCAATGGAAGGAATTGCGCGACAGTTCCCTTCGCATCGAGCAGACGATCTATGTTGCCCGAGTCGGGGCAAAAGGGAATCGTGCTAGGTAAGGGCGGGCAGCCCATCAGGCGTATTTCCGCTGCCGTGCGCGGCGAGATTGCAGACGCCGCCGAGATGCCCGTGCACCTCTTCCTTTTCGTCAAGGTGCGCGAGGACTGGGATGCCGACCCCGAGCGTTACCGGGAGATGGGCCTCGAATTTCCGAAGGAGTGACGGATTGGGGGATTCCGGCTGAGGATCGTGACGAGGGGCGTGGTCAATTGTCTCGACGATGGTAGCTGCCGTCGTGTGGGAACGGCTCAGCCTGTGAAGAGCGCCGTACGCACGTGCGGTGACTAGTGTAACGAGCAAGCGTCTCCACTGCGCCGAGGAACTCGCTGCCAAGAAGAAGGCGCTTGACGACTGGAAGACGAAAGTCGTTCCTCGGCGAGGGTTATCACGAACTGGGTCATGGCAGGTGATAAGATGCTCACGTGCCGTGCGAGCAAGCCGGCGGAAGCGAATGCTTGCGTGGCGCCTGCACGGTCGGCCGTGCCGGATCAAGCAGGTACCCCTGCCGTCGTGGAAGCGTACGCCTGTAACCATCGAGCTGCGAATCTCATCGCGACTAGTCTCGGGCCTTGCAGCGGCGCCTGCCGATGTAAGATGGCCTGATGCAGTGGTCCGATGAAGCCGTGATCCTGTCGGCGCGCCCGCACGGCGAGACGGCCGCGGTCGTCGAGCTGTTGACGCGGGCCCACGGGCGCCACCTGGGGCTTGTCCACGGCGGGCGCTCGCGCAGGATGCGCCCCGTGCTGCAGACCGGCAACCACGTCGACGCGACCTGGAAGGCGCGCCTCTCCGAGCACCTCGGGCACTTGTCGCTCGAATTGAGGCACGGGTATGCGGCCGACGCGATGGACGATCCCGCCGCGCTCGCGGCGCTTACCTCGCTCTGCGCGCTGGCCCGGCTCCTCCCGGAGCGCGACCCCCACCCGAGCCTGTTCGAGGTGACCCTCTTCGTGCTCGGCTTCCTCGACGATGCGAGCGTCTGGCCGGCCCTCGTGGTGCGCTGGGAGCTGGCACTGCTCGACGAGCTCGGCTTCGGCCTCGATCTTTCGCGCTGCGCGGCGACGGGGACGGCGGAGGACCTCGCCTATGTCTCCCCGCGCACTGGCCGCGCCGTCTCGCGCGCCGCCGCCGAGCCCTATAAGGAGCGGCTCCTCGTCCTGCCGCAATTCCTGCTCGCGAGCCGGGAGCGGGGACCGGTGACGCGGGCGGACATCGAAGCCGGGTTCGCGTTGACCGGCTATTTCCTCGAAGCGCGCGTCCTCGCCCCTCGCGGGGAAGCGATGCCCGAGGCCCGCCATCGGCTCGTCGGCCTCATTGCGCGGGCCTCCGCCGCCACCCCTACCTGACCCGCTCGAGCGGCGCGACCTCGATCCTGACGCCCCCGCTCTCGTCGGGCTCGAGCCGGTAGACGGTGCCGTCGGTCGCCTCGTAGCGCATCGAGAGCGCCTTCGCGCCGAGCCCCTTGCCGACCTGCTCGAACGTGAGGGGCCCGGCCGCGCACGACGTATGCGTGACGGAGAACGACGGCAGCACCTCGTGCGTCTCGCCGCCGAACGAGTAGGACACGGGCTCCCGCGACGTGTTCGAGATCTGGAACTCGACCTCGAGCGACTTCGGGCGCGCGAAGAGCTGGACGGAGATGTACTTCGGGTCCTTGTCGGGGGCCTTCGCCACGCCGACGCCGATCTCGGTCACGTCGGCGGCCAGCATGTTGGCGCGGTGATGGGGCGAGTTGATCCAGCCCTCGACGGCCTTCTTGGCGAGCTCGGGGGCCGCAAAGCCGCGGCTCGCCTGATTGAGCGCGAGGTTCTCGCCGACCTGGCACCACTCGTAGCCTTGGGCGGCGACCCGGTCGCCGGCCTCGCGCCCGTCAGCTTGGTGGGAGAACGCGCCGGACTTGGCGAGGAAGGCCGCATAGCTGCGCGCCGCCGCCGCGAGCTTCTTATCGGGCGCGACGGGCGCCTCGTAATGCTCGGCACGGAACGTATTCGTCATGGCGACGATGGCGGCTTCGACGGCGGGGATGTCGGGAAGGACGGCGGGCATGATGGGCGTTGCGTCGATGCGGTCTTGCGGAGAATGGATTTGCCGGGCGGCGCTTGGCTCTCGTGGCGAACGTGACACGGCCGCAGCGTCAAAGGCTCGGACTGCGGCAGCTTGCGCTTCCTCCAACACGATTACGACGCCTTTGCGACATAAGCGGGGCTTCTCAACCAAAGTCAGTTCGAGGGGGCGTACATGGGCAGTCATGCGGTGTGCAATTTCTGCGGAAAGCCGGCGTGCGACGTGGACAATCTCGTCTCGCTCGGCGAGGCCGCGATCTGCGGCGAGTGCGTGGCGTTCTGGGCCAAACGCATGGGGCTCGTCGACTCCGACAGCGCCCGCCCCCGGCGCGACAACATTCCCTTGAGCGACCGCCTGCCGGTGACCTTCACCTACAGCCTCGAGCTCGAGGGCCACTTCGGCCAGAAGTACGACACGTTCCTGCTCCTCTGCCTGCTCGACCTCGTCAGCTCCGAGCACTGGGACGTGGCGATCGAGCTCGCGCGCATGACGCGCGCCGACGGCTTCGAGCGGAGCGAGGTGGCGCGCGGGCGCGCCCGCTACAGCGTCGACCTCATGGTGCGCGCGGCGAGCGACGTGTCCGAGGAGGCGCTGAAGGCCCTGCTCGAGGGGCGCTGGCAGCTCCTGACGGAGGCGTACGCGCGCCTCGTCGCCGACAAGGGCACGCGCGACTTGATCGACCCGCGGCTCCAGAGCCTCGCCGCCTACGTCATCGGCCGCGCCGGCATGCAGGGCGCGGCGTAAGCGAGAAGGACCACGGCGCGCCTCTCCCTTGAGGGGGAGAACAGGCGCGTCATGTCGTACCGTCCAACGTCATGCCCGCGCAGGCGGGCATCCGCCCAAGCCCGCGGTAAGACTCATGCGGCAACCTTGGACAGATCCCCGCCTTCGCGGGGATGACGTTGCGTGTGTGGGCTCGTGCGTGCGCGATGGTCTCGCGGCTTGGCAAGCCCGAGGGAATGGGTCAGGGGAGCGGGGCGCGGGATTGCCGCGGTCTTCCGCATTTTTTCTTCAAAGGCGCACCGGCGCCCCGCTTGCCGAGCTTTGCGTTGGGTGAAGCACGTCCCAACGTCCCGCACCTCGCTTAGCCGCAAGCCTCCGCGGTACCGGTGTTGCCACCGGCGATTGGCAAACGCGCGAAGGAATGGCTGCAGCGTGCGGCACTTTCCCTTCGAACTCGGACCGTCCCTCGGCCTTCGGTACGCCTCCGGAGGCGACCCCTGGTGGGACGGGCTGAGCGAGTGTAAGGCCGCGGGAGAGGAGGGGGATAAGATTGTGCGTCGTCGATACCCACGCGGTTAATGCCGTGAGGGTCCGCGACCTTTCCTCCTTACCGTCACCGTCATGTTGGAACATGCTTCCGGCGAAGGCCGGGACCCACGCCAGCATCCACAGCTGCAACAGCCGGACGGGAGCGAGGCGTTCAGCTACGCTCTTAGGCCATCTCGCACCCGAGGTGCCCAGCTGTCATCTTGCGTGGGTCCCGGCCGTCCATGCGAAGCATGGCTCCGCCAGACGCCGGGATGACGGAGTGTTCGGGGCGCCGTCGGTGTTGACGACCGCCCATCGCTCGTTTTATGGGGCATCCAGTGCAACGCCGGCCGCGAGCGGCATGGCGCCCGGGCGATCGGCGCGTCGACACCGCAATAAAGGGAGCGGGCATGCAGAACTTTACCAACGAGGACCTGACCGCGATGCGCCGCGCCTACGACGCCGCGTGCCGCCAGCTCGGCCTGACGTTCAGCGAGGCCGATCGCGTGCAGCGCGACCGGGTCGCGGCGCTGATTTTCCAGCTGCGCGTGGAGGGCGAGCGCGACGCGGGCACGCTCGAACAACTCGCTGTGTCTATTCTGACGGCGGATAGTGCGGCGGGCAGGAGGTAGCAAAAACCGCTGCGCGGCCGACACCCACCCAACGTCATCCCGCGGGCGGTCATGGTGGAGCCATGCTTCACATGTAGGGCCGGGATCTATGTTGACGTGGGTTCGTCACCCTTAGGTGGTTTGGGCTTTGTAGCTTTCGCGGCCTTGGCGGCGGTAATGACCCCATCCTTGTGAAGTTTGATTTCCTTTATCTTAGTCAGGTGCTGCTCGCGCTTGTAGCGGGCACCGTACCACTCATCGAAAAGGAGTTCGACTAGGCCAATTAGGGCTTGGGCTTCACCAGGGTCGACATCGACAATGATGTTGATGTCGGCTTCCATGTGAGCGCCAATGTTGCCTATGGATCGCACATGGTCGATAGCATCGGTTGTTTCGGGTTCAACGCCTTTTGGAGCATTGCCCTCGTTGACTAGCGACTTGAGGGCGAGGATTTCGTCGATGAGGCGGCGCTTGGATATCTTGCAGAAGTCCCGGATCATGCCTTGAAGGCAGCGGCGAGACAGAGTTGCACTCGCCTTAGGGCTGAGGTCTCGAATCTTGCAGGCTTCCTCGTAGTCCTCGCGAAGCGGTGCCGGAATGTAGTCGGGTTGCGGCTTGGCCCTGGAGGAAGGGCGCAACGACCAGAATTCGATAAACCTTGTGGGAGCGTAGCTTGCGCCCTGCCTCGTTGCGCGGAGTTCCCCTTCGTTGAAGCTGGCGGTTATGGTGATCTCGCTACATTCGGGGTTCGAACAAGCCGTGGCAGCGAAGGATAGACCCACATACTCATTAAAGGCGTGGGTGGTGAGGCGCAGTCGCTGGGTGGACGAGTGGGTTTGACCCTCGGTGACGATTTGAGGGCGATTGCAAAACGGACAGGTCCAAGGTGTGACTTTGGATGCCAAGGGAACTCTCGCAGCTAAGTGGCGGAGGGTTCGGTAGAGCGAAGCGACGAGAAGCTAGCGTAGCAGACTCATTGAACGATTACGACGTTTGAGGCATATTGCGCGACTTCCGGCACCGCGCCGACCTGGAGGGGGAGAGCCTCTCATAGTAAGGGCTCTCGAACATAGGTGTCTCATGTCGCCTCCCAAGATAGGGTCAGAAGTGACCGTCGCCAGACGTGGCAAGATTACCCGGTACAACAACGACAACACGGCGAACGTGAAGTTCGACGATGGACCTGGGCGTCCTCATAAGCTGTCTTTCGACGACATCAACCCATTCTCGGGAGCGGGGAGTGAACCCGAAGCCAAGAAGAAGGGTTGGTTGTTGGGGGGCGGCATCATAGCGGCAGGAGCGTTGGAGGTGTATGGGGGCGTATTTCACAAGCTCGGTGAGTATTTGGTGGAGTTTCTGAAGCCCTGGGTATTGAAAATTGTCGATTACATCGGGTCGATGATTTGAACGAATTAGATTGTCAAGCTGCGCGGGTGGCCTTGCGAATGCTCGATCCCCTGGGAAATGATGAGTCACAATGCGCTGACTGGGACCGACTTACATCTGCCTCGCAAACCCAAGTCTAATTGAGGTCATCAGGAGAGGGCGTCGCGCATCCGAGCAGCGCACCCTCACCTACGCACTCGCCTGCACCGCCACCGGTAGCGTCCTCGCGTCAGAGATCGCGAGAGCCTTCTCCATGAGATCGGTCATGGAAGGTGAAATAGCATGCGCAAGGGGAATTCCATAGCTGTGACGGGCTTTCTGCCCCTGGAGAGGGGATAATGGCCGGCGGCGCGACACGCGCACAACCTCGCCGCCGCGTTGTCGATCCTCATGCGCGGTGGTGGATGCACCGGGTGGCCCTTAACCCCGCATGCTCGCGACACCATCTCCTAGCCTTGTGCCAACCGGAGGCTCGGCCACATGGTCAGGCTCGCTCAGCTCTGCTTGCCGGCATTGCTCCTCGCCGCGTCGCTCTCGGGCCCGGCCTCCGCCGCGCCCTCGTTCACGGGCGAGCGCATGCCCTACGACGCCTTCGACAAGCTCGAGACGACGCCGGTCAGGGTGGGCGGCGGCGTGCTCAACGTCGGGTTTGCGCCCGGAGAGCTCGCGCTCGCGCGCCCATCCATTCTCGCCTGGCTCGAGAAGTCGGCCAAAGCCGTCACCGTGTACTACGGCCAGTTCCCGGTGCGGTCGGTGAGGCTCCTCATCGTTCCGGTTCCGGGGCGAGGGGTCCGCGGCGGGCAGGCGTTCGGCTATCGCGGCGCCGCGATCCGCCTCCTGGTCGGGCGCGACACCACCGAGGACGATCTCGTGCGCGACTGGAAGGCGGTGCACGAGATGGTGCACCTGGCGCTGCCCGACCTCGCGCCTTCGCATCTCTGGCTCGCGGAAGGGATCGCCGTCTACGTCGAATCGATCGCGCGCGTCGAGGCCGGCGACCTCACGGAGGCGAAGATCTGGGGCGACTTCGTGCGCGACATGCCGCAGGGCCTGCCGCAGGCCGGGGACCGCGGGCTCGACAACACGCCGACCTGGGGGCGCACGTATTGGGGCGGCGCCGTCTTCTGTCTCCTGGCCGACGTCGAGATCCGCAAGCAGACCGGCAACCGCGTCGGGCTGCAGCAGGGGCTGCGCGGCATCCTCGCCGCGGGCGGCACGCACGAGCAGGACTGGCCGATCGAGCGCAGCATTGGCGTGGCCGACACGGCGACGGGGGGCGGTGTGCTGGCCGACCTCTACGAAAAAATGCGCGATGCGCCCTTTGCGCCCGATCTCGATGCGCTGTGGCGGGACTTGGGCATCGCCAAGGGCGAGCACGGCGTGACGTTCGACGACGCCGCGCCGCTCGCCGCGATCCGGCGCGCCATCACCGAGGCGCCCGCGAGCTCCCGGCCGCTCTGATAAGGCCATGCATCCACAACCTGGACCTTGCCGCGGGCCCCCGTCCGCGCTAGCCCATCGCCATGAGCAAGCAAGCAATTCTGCCGCCCGGGTCGATCGAGCCCGTGAACTTGAAGGACGCGCTCGAGGAGCGCTACCTCGCCTACGCGCTCTCGACCATCATGCACCGCGCGCTCCCCGACGTGCGCGACGGCTTGAAGCCCGTGCACCGGCGCATCCTCTTCGCCATGCGCGAATTGAAGCTCGATCCCGAGGCCGGCTACAAGAAGTGCGCCAAGATCGTCGGCGAGGTGATGGGCAACTATCACCCCCACGGCGACCAGGCGATCTACGACGCGCTCGTGCGCCTCGCCCAGAATTTCGCCGTGCGCTACCCCCTCGTCGACGGCCAGGGCAACTTCGGCAACATCGACGGCGATAACGCCGCCGCCATGCGCTACACGGAAAGCCGGCTCACCGACGTCGCCGGCGCCCTCCTCGACGGCATCGACGAGGAGACCGTCGACTTCCGCCCGACCTACGACGCGACCAACCGCGAGCCCGCCGTGCTGCCGGCCGCGTTCCCGAACCTGCTCGCCAACGGCTCGTCGGGGATCGCGGTCGGCATGGCGACCAACATTCCCCCCCACAACGTCGAGGAGCTGGCGAACGCGCTCCTCCACCTCATCAAGCACCCGAACGCGACCATCGAGAAGCTCGTCGAGATGATCCCGGGGCCCGATTTCCCGACCGGGGGCGTGATCGTCGAGCCCCGCGCCGACATCATCGAAGCCTACAAAACCGGGCGCGGCGGCTTCCGGCTGCGCGCCAAGTGGGAGAAGGAGGAGGCGGGCCGCGGCACCTGGCAGATCGTCGTCACCGAGATCCCCTACCAGGTGCAGAAGGCGAAGCTTTACGAGCACATCGCCGAGCTGCTTACCGAGAAGAAGGTGCCGCTCTTGGGCGACGTGCGCGACGAGAGCGCCGAGGAGATCCGCCTCGTGCTCGAGCCGAAGAGCCGCACCGTCGATCCCATGCTCCTGATGGAGAGCCTCTATCGGCTGACCGAGCTCGAGGTGCGCTTCGGCCTCAATATGAACGTGCTCTCGGCCGGGCAGATCCCGAACGTGCTGTCGCTGAGAGACGTGCTGCGCCAGTGGCTCGAGCACCGCGTCGAGGTGCTGGTGCGCCGCTCGCAGTACCGGTTGAGGAAGATCGAGCACCGGCTGGAAGTGCTCGACGGCTATCTCATCGCCTACCTCAACCTCGACGAGGTGATCCGCATCGTCCGCCACGAGGACGACCCCAAAGCGAGGCTGATCGCCAAGTTCAAGCTCACCGAGGTGCAGGCCGACGCGATCCTCAACCTCCGCCTCAAGAGCCTGTCGAAGCTCGAGGAGGTCGAGATCCGCGCCGAGCACGACCGGCTGTCGAAGGAGCGGCGCGAAATAAAGCAGCTCTTGAAATCGGACGAGATGCAGTGGGAGCGCATCGCGGACGAGGTCAAGGCGGTCCGCGAGCGCTATGCGAAGAAGACCGAGCTCGGGGCGCGGAGGAGCTCGTTTGCCGACGCCCCCGCGATCGAAGTCGACCTCGACCAGGTGCTGATCGAGCGCGAGCCGATCACCGTCATCCTGTCGGAGAAGGGGTGGATCCGGGCGCTCCGCGGCCACCAGGACGACGTCTCCAAGCTCGACTTCAAGCAGGGCGACAGCCTGAAACGCGCGGTGCGCGCACAGACCACCGACAAGCTCATCCTGTTTGCCACCAACGGCCGCTTCTTCACCCTCGAGGCGAGCGAGCTGCCCGGCGGGCGCGGCCACGGCGAGCCCGTCCGCCTCATGGTCGATCTCGAGGAGAACAACGACTTCGTCGAGTGCTTCGTCCACGTGCCGGGGCGCCGCCTCCTCGTCGCCTCGACGGCGGGCTACGGCTTCATCGTGCCCGAGGACGAGATCGTCGCCTCGACGAGGAAGGGCAAGCAGGTGTTGAACGTCGCGGCCGACGAGGAGGCGCGCCTCTGCGCGCCCGTCGACGGCGATCATGTGGCGACCATCGGCGAGAACCGGAAGATGCTGGTGTTTGCCCTTGCCGAGCTCCCCGAGATGGGCCGCGGGCGGGGCGTGATCCTGCAGCGCTTCAAGGACGGCGGGCTCGAGGACGCGCGCGTCTTCCAGAAGGCCGACGGGCTCACCTGGCTCGATTCCGCCGGGCGGCTCTTCACGTTGCCCTGGGGCGAGCTTCGCGACTGGATCGGTGTGCGCGCCCAGTCGGGGCGCCTTGCGCCGAAAGGCTTCCCGCGCTCGAACCGCTTCGGCCCGGCCTTTTGATCAGTCCACTGCGGGGGAGCGCCCCCCATGTCGCCGATCGGCCACGCCCCCTGCCTTGCCACCGCCCGGAGCGGTCGGTAGGAGAGGGCATGGGCCGCAGAAAATCAGCACCGGCAAAGGAGATGATCGCCATCGCCGCGATGGCGCTCGCGGCCGCCGTGGCCGGGGCATCTGCAACGCGAGCCGGCGAGTCCGCGACCTCGTGCGCCAAGGCCGAGTTCGAAGGGGTCGTCGACGAGGCGGCCGCCGCGCTGCGCGACCTCAACACCAAGCACCGGCCCGTCTTCCAGGAGAAGCTGCGCCTCTTGAAGGAGAAGCAGGGCTGGAGCAACGACCAGTTCCTGAAGGAGGCGGCGCCCTACGTGAAGGACGAGCAGATCGAGGTGTTCGATGACAAGTCGAACGAGCTCTTGGCCGAGATCTCGTCCATGGGCCAGGAGGGCTCGGCCGCCAAGAGCCCGGACTGCGCCATGCTCGTCGAGCTCAGGGCGCACATGCAGGTCCTCGTCGACACGCAGACAGCCAAGTGGAGCTACATGTTCGAGAAGCTCGAGAAGGCCCTTGGCCAATAGCGCGTCGCCCACCGTTGGGCGGCTTGGAATCAAAGAGAACGTCATTCCGGACGAGGCGCGGCGCAGCGGCGCCGAGATCCGGAACCCAGCGTAAAGCTGGCGAAAGGCTCAAAATACTGCGTCTTCGACGAGTTTTGCGCTGGGTTCCGGATCGGGCTCCGGCTCTGCCGTCGCCCGTCCGGAATGACGGGCGCGCAATTCGCCGAGGCGTCAGCTCCGCGTCCAGCCGTTCGGCCCGAGCTTCTCCAGGGGCTGGAAGCGCATCTTGTAGCTCATCTTGCGCGAGCCATCGATCCAGTAGCCGAGATAGAGGTAGGGAAGGCCCAGGCGGCGCGCATGCTCGATGTGCTCGACGATCATGTGCGTGCCGAGGCTGCGCGCCTCCTCCGCGGGCTCGTAGAAGCTGTAGACCATCGAGATGCCGTCGGAGAGACGGTCGCAGAGGGCGACGGCGGCGAGCGCCCCCGGCCCCGCTCCGGGCGCGAGCGGCTCCTCGGGCTTCAAGCGGTACTCGGTGAGGAAGGTGTCGACGATGCTGTCCTCGACCATCATCGCATAGTCGAGCACGGTCATGTCGGCCATGCCGCCGTCGGAATGGCGCGCGTCGATGTAGCCGCGGAAGAGGCCGTACTGCTCCGAGGTCGGCACCGCGGCGATGCGCCTTGCGATGAGGTCGCGGTTCCGGTCGACGACGCGGCGCATGGCGCGGCTCGGCTTGAACTCGTCGACGAGCACGCGCACCGAGACGCAGGCGTGGCAGCCCTCGCAATAGGGCATGTAGGCGATGTTCTGGCTGCGCCGGAAGCCGCCCTTCAACAGGTTGTCGATAAGGGCCGCGGGCTTCTCGTGCGTGAGATGGGTGAACAGCTTGCGCTCGAGGCGGCCCGGCAGATAGGGACAGGGCTGTGGAGTCGTGACGTAGAACTCGGGAAAGTGCTTTTGCTGCTCCGTCATTCAGGACGTTCCCTGTCGCCGGGAGTGCGCTCCTCCCGAGAGGGGCCTCCACCACATTCAACCATCATACTTGACGCGGCGGCACCCTATCAAGGCACAGTGATCTAGGCTTCATGCCCGGCCAGCCATGGCCATAAGGCCGGGTCCCGCCGCAGGGCCACAACGGCCGCGCGCAGCGCCGGCAAATCGTCCTTAACGACGCCAGACCACCTCGTCATGAACGGCGTGGGGCTCGTGAGGAGGGAAATTGCCGACGGCGCGGACCTTACGCCAGGGAATTTCCGGGTGACGCGCGGTTACGGCAGCGGGAACTCTGCCGCTCGCCCGGGAGATGATCTCGAGCGCGCGCTGCACGGCGCGACGAACCACCCAATCTTCGGATCAGGGAGAACCCGGAGCCGGGCTCGTAGTCGACGAAGACGTCGGGATCGCTGTCCTCACGCCCCGTGCCGCGCGCACGTGAGCCGCAGATATACAAATCCGTCGCTCCCTCCGCCTTGATGGCTTCCGCAACCGAAGCAATGCGGGTGACGATCTCGGTAACGGTCATAGCAACATGCTAGCCTAGGGCGTGAACTCATAAAAGGTCACCGCCAAGGCCGCGTATGGTTGTCTGCTTCGAGGTTGAAAGCGGCCCTTGTCCGTGACCGTCGTCACGTCGCAGAAGGGCCAACAACGGACATTGGAAGCTTGGGCCACAGACTATCCTCACCTACCCTCCACTTACGGCTATCCTTGGGGATTTCAGCATGCAGATAAAAAAGGCATACCTGATCGTGGCGTTCGTCGGCGTCTCGATTATTGCGCTGCTCTACGGGATAGACCCGCCATGGTACGCCAGCACGTTTCTGGGCGTCACCGATCTCGGCGTGAACTTTGCTCACATCCTGAGAGCCCTCATGGGCCTATATCTGGCGCTGGCATGCTTTTGGCTTTACTCGGCCTTCAGCGACGCGCACCGGAACACTGTCGTTCTCACTACGATCGTGTTTGCGGCGCAGGAAACCGATATCGGCCACAACGTCCAATGGGGCGCCCCCGACGCGGTCGCCGCCGACATCCTGGCGTTCGTGAAGACCGGTGCCCCGACGGCCGATCTAGCGCATAGCGGTAAGGCGCCCAACGTCAGCCGCATTCTGACGGAGGCTGGCAAGGCCACCGTCATGCGCCTGGGCGAATGAGCTGACACTGTCGCGAAAGGGGGGCAGTCACAATGTCCCCCGAAGTCCCGTTCCATAGCGGCGCGACCAGTGTCAATGCACGCTCGACGACAAGTTGGTGTCCTGGGGCAGCGCAATCATGACAGAGTTCCAAAGTGGGTTTCTCCCTGGCAGCTCGAGTTGGCGGAACTGGGTCGGTAACCAAAGTTGCGTGCCAACCAAAGTCGTCACGGCGACAGATGAGCGCGAGGTTATCGAGGCCGTCCGAGAGGCGGGGCGCCAAGGGTTGCGACTTAGGACTCCAGCCTCTGGACATTCGTTCACAGGCGTTGCCTGTACCGACGGGATGCTGCTCGACACGCGTGGCTTGAACGGCATTTCGACGATCGACGCCAAAGCCCTCACCGCCACGGCAAGGCCCTCGACGACGATTGCTCAGTTTGGCGCGCCCTTGTGGGACGCGGGGCTGGCGCTGTGGAACCAGGGCGACATCGACACGCAGACCATTGCCGGTGCGGTCGCAACGTCTACGCACGGATCAGGCGCGGCGTTTGGCAGCTTTTCGTCGGTCCTGACGGCCTGCCGCCTGGTCGACGGTGAGGGCACCGTGCGCGAGTTGTCGCTCGAAACGTCACCCGTCGCCATGGCCGCCGCACAATGCTCGATCGGCATGCTTGGAGTGATGACCGAGCTCACGATCAGTGTTGCACGTGCCTACAACATTCACGAGCAGATCGTCTTCATGCCGATCGACGAAGTGCGCGAGCGCTGGAGCCAGTTGCTGGCAGAGTATCGTCACTTCTCGTTCTTCTGGATGCCGACTGACGCGTCATCGCAACTCTACGGTTTTCCACCCGCTAAGGCCGATCACTGCATGGTCAAGCTCTACCGGGAGACCGAAGAACAACCCGGCGTTCCGACTGTGCCACCGAAGTCGCTGCCGCCGAACGAGAGGATCGATCGGTCGTATCGGATCTATCCGCATGTCTTCGAGCCGAACTTTCACGAACTCGAGTATTTTCTCCCGGCAGAGGCCGCCCGCGAGGTTTTCGAGGACCAGCGCGAATTCATGCTGCGCAATTTGCCCGACAGCATCTTCCCCATGGAGGTCCGCTTCGTGCGGGGCGACCAGGCTTGGCTCAGCCCAAACTATCAGCGCGACTCCGTGGTGATTTCAGTCTCCGGCAAGCCGGGCACCAACTATTGGCCGTATCTGAAACTGTGCGACCAGAGGCTGTATGAGCAAGGAGGCAGGCCCCATTGGGGCAAATTGCATTTCATGACCGAGGAGCGCTTGCGGACCCGGTTCCCCAAGTTCGAAGCGTTCAAGGCGCTGCGGCGCGACTTCGACCCCTCCGGCATGTTCCTCAACGATCACCTGGCCCCGATGTTCGGGTAACCGATGTCCGCGGCGGCCAAGGAATTTGGAGTTTGCGTCAACGGCAGTTCCTGGCCCTCAAGAGACATCTCCGCGCCGTCGTTGCCAGCGCTCTTGGCGCTATCTATTGGTAGATCCTATGATTCGCCGTGATGGACGGGGTCGCCAGATGGAGAAAACCACGATATCGGTATTGGGCCTCGGTCCGGATCGATTGTCGCGCGCCATGGAAAATTGCCCCCTTAGCGTCACGAGGAATTGCCCCCTCCTTGGATAGCTGAGGAGAGATCGTATGGACGAGCAGCGAATCGCTGGAAGCCCGTCGTGGAGTGATCCACGGGGGCAATGATGAAGACGCCGGACGATGTGGCGATGATGTTGGGCTTGAGGGCTTGCGGCTGGGGCGTGAAGCGGATCGCGCGACACCTTGGGCTCCTGACCGGTCGGCTCGTGAGCTTCATCGTCGATGGTCAACCCGCCCCAACATTGACGTCCTATGCCGCAGTGGAATTCGCGGTCGTGCTGATCGCCTGTTGGGTCTACACGCGTCCGGAGTGATCACGGCTGTGCGCTGACTTCGTCAGCATCGGGTCAAAGGCGGCTGTCAGCGCTACGTCCGCTACGAGTCCGCTCTACCTCCGACAGCAGATACTTTGGTGCGCTGCGACGAACGGGCGAGATGGGCCAGCAGCAGAAGTAAGACGCCGCGCTGCGCGCCACCGTTGTTGGTTCGGTCGGAGCGGACCGCAGGCGTGGGGCTAAATTCCGACCGGCTTTGCGTCGCAGTGCCGCCCCCGAACCCGCACCCAAGTCTCCCCCAAACTGGGGATCATCTTCCTTTCCGGTTTCGCTGTACATGGCACGCCGAGAGCTTGCGGCATCAGGCATTGGGGACTTTGACAATGAAGGTAAGTGTTCCCTCGGAAGAGGGCAGGCTAACTATTGACGCCATTGAATACAGTGGCGGCATATGGCTCGTTCCGCAATGGCTTGACCATCCCTTTCAACCGGCGAGAAAGCCAGTTCGCATTATCCGTATGGATCTGCTCCCGCATTCTGGGCGATCGGGGCCGTGGGACTATGTTTTGACTGGGCCCGTTCCAAGGGATGTCTTGGAGGGCAGGACGAAAGTTGCAGGAAAACAGCGCTTCGTCGTGATCGAGCGCCCAGACATTGAGATCCAAACGGACGATCCTTACTATCGCAATTCATTGGAGGCGCGTTCGCCGTAGCCCGGCCTGCGTCTGGCGATGCTTACAGAACGAAGTCACCGCTCGTCAGTACCTTGAGCTCTGTGAGCTCAATCTGGAAATCGGCCTTCTTGTCGCCGTTGATATCGCCCTCGACGGCCTGCGTCATTCTTTATCACGTTCGTCTCGCCTGCCGCCGTGAGGGTAGCTCAGAGCCTCATGCTGCAGGACATCGTACTCGTATCGCGAGGCCCCAGAGCCTTGAGCGCAATCGACGTCAATCGCGCGATAGTCGTCACTCAAAGCGCAGATAAGCCCGACCCGAGTGGGCGGGAACGGCGGGTGGATCAAAACCAAGAGTAACGCGTGGCGAGTCGCTAATAGCGACCGACATTAGAGCTGTGAGACAAAACTGGCGGCTCTCACGAAAGGAGAGTGTCGGGCTCATCGTAGCCACCTCCAGGGGCTACGATGAGACCCAAAGGCGAGCGCAAGCCGAACGGCCGTCCATGGCCATTCGAGTTTTTCCAAGCAAGCCGCTTATTGAATATCTTTCTTTTCCTGATCAACAATAGACGGGTCTTTTCCCTTGGACGCGCCGGGATCAACGTCCGGACCCGTGCCTTCTATATTTTCCTTCTCCTGTTTAACAATGGACGGGTCTTTCCCCTTAGACGCGCCGGGATCAACGTTCGGCCCCGTGCCTTCTATGCCCTCCTTCTCCAGTTTCGGTATATCCTCGGCAAAGGCCGGTGCGGCACACAGGAATGCCAACAGGCTGGAAGCCCCGAGGGCGGCAAGAGTTTTTTTCGTCTGCATGGCTTTTCATCTCCATAGGTCTGAAGGGCAGTTGACTCGACCGATGGCACCGAATGCGCCATCCCCCCAAACTGACTTCCGTGGAACCGGACGAGATGCGCCCTCAACAATAGCCGCTTTATTGCTTGAGTGAAATGTAATTTGGCCTATAGATAATTCTCGTTTCCATGCGCCAGATCACGCAGAGTCTGCGCCGCGTCGTCCTCCAGGACGCAACCAGCAACGACGAAACGACCACCGATCTCCGGACGGGGCGCCACTCCCGACCGAGGCCGTGTGAAAATCGCTCCGCTGTTGCCGCTTTACCCTCAAGGTAGATCGGGACAAAATGCCGATGCGGCAATAGGGGTGACTGGCAGGTAGCGGGCCAGCGGCCTGTGCCCAGTCGCTCTGGAACTGGGAGCGTCAGCTCGCCAGATTGCCCTAACGACAGACGCCGACCCGATCGCGGCACCGGGACCACCGGCATGTCCCTGGCGAGGCGTGACATGCGACTGAGCAGAACCAAGTGGAAGAGAATGCGACTTCGGCGACAATAGTCACGTCGCTTGTTCTTCCAGTCGTTACCGCTGCAATCGCGATCGGAATCTTCATTCTTGACACAATTTTCGCCCACAGAGATCGCCGTCGCCGTGCTGTACGTGGGGGTTGTGCTGCTATCTGCGAGGTTTCTTCAGACGCGTGGTATTGCGCTCGCGACGTTGGGATGCATGGCGCTGACGGGACTAAGCTATTGCTGTCGCAGCACCAAGCATTACCAAGCATCGGCCTTGCAAACTGCCTGCTCAGCCTTGCGGCGATCGGCGTTACCGCTTTCCTCGTCGTGCAAAGCCAATCGAGAGAAGCCGCGACCAAGCGGGCGAACCAGGAGTTGCGCCAGTCACAAGCGGAACTCGCTCACGTCACGCGCGTATCGACGATGGGGCAGCTGACGGCCTCGATCGCCCATGAAGTCAACCAGCCGATCGCCGGCGTGGTCACCAACGCCGAGGTGGCCCTGCGCTGGCTCGGTGCCCGCCCGCCCGATCTGGACGAGATGCGTGCGGCCCTCGGCCGGATCGTAAGGGACGGCAAGCGAGCCAGCGATGTCGTCGGCCGGATCCGTGGCCTCGTAAAGAAGGCGCCCCCACGGAAGGCTCGGCTCGACCTCAATGAAGCCGTCCTCGACGTCATTGCCCTGACCCGCAGCGAAGTTCTGAAGCGTGGCGTCTCGCTTCAGACCGAGCTCGCGGCGGGGCTTGCCGCTCCTTCGAAGGCGATCGGGTTCAGCTGCAGCAGGTGATCCTCAACCTGGTCCTCAATGCGGTCGAAGCCATGAGCGGCATCGACGAGGGGGCACGGGAGCTGCGGATCAGCACCGAGAAGGAGGCCTCGGGTGGCGTGCTCGTCACCGTTCGGGATTCAGGCCCGGGGCTCGACCCGCAGAGCGCGGACCGCCTGTTCGAGGCCTTCCACACGACCAAGCCCGAGGGCATGGGCATGGGCCTGGCCATCTGCCGGTCGATCATCGGGGCGCACGGGGGACGGCTGTGGGCCACCGCGAATGAACCTCGGGGTGCCGTCTTCCGGTTCACTCTCCCTCCGGGCCAGGAGACCGTTCCCGCCGAGCACGCCGGCCACATACCGGTGGTGTGAGCAGGTCCGGAGAACGACGGATCTGGTCTCGGCGATACGTCCCTGCTGTGACCCCTGCCGCTCGCAACGTCGGAAGGCCGAGTATGGATGTCTACTTCGAGGTTGAAAGCGGCCCTTGTCCCTGACCGTCACTACGTCGCAGAAGGGCTGGGAGGGGTCGCGAATAACGGGGCGTCTCGGTGATACGATCAGCGCCAGATTAACGGAGGCGGGAGCCATGATCGCTCTGCTTAGATTCACTGCTGCTGTCATCTCGGCGTTGGCGATGAGCGTTTTGGCCCATGCTGCTCCCCAACCTAAAATCCAAACCGCGACGGTCGACACCATGAAGCCGCGGCTCACCGTCCTCTACGACGCCTTTGGCAAGGCCAGCGATATGCAAAAGGACTGGGGCTATTCGGCCTTGGTTGAAGCCGGCGGCAAGCGCATCCTATTCGATACCGGCAACGACCCGGTCATCTTCGCCAACAACGCGAAGGCCAAAGGCGTGGACCTGGCGACCATCGACTTCGTTGTCATGTCGCACCGTCATGGCGACCACATGGGCGGCTTGGCGCATGTCCTGGCCGTCAATCCCCAGGTCAAGATTTACGCTCCCAAAGAGAGCTTTGGCATCTATGGCTCGTCGCTGCCTTCGAGCTTCTATCGCAAGGCTGAAGGCCTGCCAGCGGAGATGCGGTACTTCGACGGCTCCCCGCCCCAAGTCATGAATTTCGGCACCGCTTGGCCAGGCGCCAACTTCGAGTTGATCGACAAGACGACTGAGATCGCACCGGGCATCCACCTCGTCGCGCTTATCTCCGACAAGCCCGGCACGCTGGAGCTGAAAGAACTTTCGCTGGCGATCGACACCCCGGAAGGCATCATCCTCGTGGTCGGATGTTCCCATCCCGGCATCGATAAGATCGTGGAAGCAACAACGGCGATCAACAAGCGCATCCACCTGATCGCCGGCGGGCTGCACCTGGTCGTGGCGCAGGACGCCGATATTGCCAAGATCGTCACCGTGCTGCACGATATCTATCGTGTGGCGTGGATGGCTCCCGGGCATTGCACTGGTGAACCGGCCTTCGCGGCGCTTCAGCAGGCATTCGGCGACCATTATTTGTATGCGGGATTGGGCACCGTCATCGGGTTGGGGGCCAATCCGCGAGCGGGTCTCGACGGATCGCGGAGGTTCGCCATGGATGAAGAAGACCGTGGTGGCTACCGCCGGATAATGCGCCAGAACTTGGTCTCGTTCGGACGCCGACCGAGATGAATTGGCGGAGCATCTTGATGGGCGGCCTGTGGAGCCGACTTCGCCTTCGGGTCAATCTCGTCGATTCTGGCAAGTCCGCTGGTGCGATGTCCGCTCATCGCCTGCTCACCGTTCAACAGCACATTAGGCGCAGGCGGCATCTGATCCCGTAAGTCTCCCCCGAACCGGGGATGATCGGGTTGCTCTTTTCGCTCACATTGCCGCTCGACGGCTGCAAGGCCGGTAGGCGTTTGAGACCGAGCCGCGCTCCTAGTGCGGACTCGACAGGGGGAGTTATTCCCACTGGTCTGTGGCCCTCCACCGCTGACGAAGCAGGGAGTGGTTATGTTTGAAATCTTACAATTCTTCGTTGGAGCCGTCTCCATTGCCGCCCTCATTTATGTGCTCAGCATTGCCTTTCGCGAATGATCGAGTGCGCGGTAGCCACTTCATTGGCTTCCCTTCGCGAACCAGTTTGGAGCTGAAACAGAGTACTACGAGAGGTCCGTGATGCTGACTGCGAAGCAGGAAGTCGAGCTAATTGAATGCTTGATCAGTGAGGCTAAGGAACAGCTCGCCTGTTATCTGAAGCACGCCAAACCAACGTTAGGTGACGGGGTACTCGAGCGTACGATTTCACGGCTGAACGTACTCTATGAAGTTAAGGATGCCCTGGCAGAACGCGGTAAGCCCGGCGTCCGCCTGCATTGAGCTGTATTTGCGATGAAACGAGAGAGCGAATACAGAGGCTATCGGATCGAATGTCGGCAGATCGGAAAATGGTTCGCTCAGATTTTTCCGCCTGGATCGACCAAGGCACTTACAGAGACACCTGTTGCCACCCGCGAGGAAGGCTACGAGGTGCTACTTGAATTGGTCCATCGCCTCATTGACAAGAAGCTTGGAGACTCTGCGACGGACTCCTAGGCGAGGGCCATTAGGCGGCTGGCAGCGGCGCGAGGCGCCGTCAGTTTGACGGGCGGGGCCCCTCTCCTACGGGATCAAATGCCGTCGCATGGCTTGGGCGACCGCGTGCGTGCGGTTACGGACGCCGAGCTTCGTCTCGGCTTTCTTCAGATGACTGCGCACGGTCTCCTCTCCGATCCCGAGATGCGTCGCAATCGCCGCGAGTTGCTTGCCCACGGATAGCAGCCGCAGGACCGCAAGCTCCCTTTGGGTCAGCGCCGCCCCTCGTCCGATGCGGTCGGGGTCAGGGCGGATGATTTTCTGCAATCTTATCGCCACAAGGCTCGCGGCCAGTGCCAGCAGGGCGCGCGTTTGTTGGGAGAGCGAGCTGGATAAGTCTTTGGCGGCCCAATATACCACTACCCATTTCCCTCCAATGGGGCACGTCAAGCCGTCGCGCATTCCGTATCTCAGAGCGAGCTCGTTCGGCCAACGATCCACGCCGATGGGGTCCAGCATGCGCAACACTTCCGACCATGTGTAGGGAGCAAAGCCCAGATGCGCCATCGCTACGTGGGGGTCGTAATCACTACGCCGAAGTTCCATGTACTCATCCCACCAGCCCTTGGGCGCACTGTTGCTGAGATGGACCGTCCGGCCTGCTTCGCCTTCGCGCCAGCCACCCCACCTTGGCGGCAAAATCGCCGCCCCGAGCACGTGGATGCGGCAATGCCCGTGTATGATCGCGTCGAGCGCCTCGATGATCTCGCTTGGGGTGGTCATTCCTTCGATCGCGACCGCGAACTCGAGGATCGCCTCTCCGAGGCCCGGCGGCATGATCTTTGCGGTCATTATGTTACCGTAAGCAGCCATAAGTCACGCGACCTTCAACAGGCTACACCGCGCTGTTAGCGATAGATATCGTGACGTGAAAAGCCACGTCCGCGACACGGCGGCTCACGGTTTGACGAGGGCTGCTTCGGGTCAATCTCGTCGATTCTGGCATGTCCGAGTCCGGCTCCTCCGTGGGGAGGTCGGCGGCGACCTTAGCCATGGCCGCGCGTCCGCGTCTCGCCGTGGCGTGCCGCGGCCTCGATGAAGGCGATGATCGGGCCTGCCGCGTCGATGCCGGTCGCCTGCTCGAGGCCCTTCAAGCCCGGCGAGGAGTTGACCTCGAGCACGACCGGGCCGCGGTCGGAGCGCAGCATGTCGACGCCGGCGACGTTGAGGCCGAGGGTCGCTGCGGCCTTGATCGCGGTTGCGCGTTCCTCCTCGCTGATGGTCGCGGCCACTGCCGACCCGCCGCGGTGCAGGTTGGAGCGGAACTCGCCCGGTCGCCCGATGCGCCGGATGGCGCCGATCACGCGCCCGCCGACGACGAGGGCGCGCACGTCGCTGCCCTCGGCCTCGGCGATGTACTCCTGGACGAGGATGTTGACGTTGGCCGCGCTGAACGCCTCGATGATCGACTTCGCCGAGGCTTCCGTCTCGGCGAGGATGACGCCGACGCCCTGCGTGCCCTCGACGATCTTGATGACGACGGGGGCGCCGCCGACCTCCTGGATCACGTCCTCGGCCTTGCGCGGCCCGTGGGCGAAGGCCGTCACCGGAAGGCCGATGCCGGCGCGCGCGAGGAGCTGCAGCGCGCGCAGCTTGTCGCGCGAGCGCCCGATCGCGACGCTCTCGTTCAGGGGATAGACCCCCTGCATCTCGAACTGGCGCAAAACGGCGAGCCCGTAGTGGGTGATCGAGGCGCCGATGCGCGGGATGACCGCGTCGTAGAGCGGGAGCGGCTTGCCCCCGAACCGCAGCACGGGGCGGTTCGAGGTGATGTTCATATGGACTTTGAGCGTGTTGATGACGTCGATCGTGTGGCCGCGCGCGCGTGCCGCTGCAACGAGCTTCCTGTGGGAGTAGAGGCTCGAGTTGCGAGCCAGCATGACGAGGCGCATCAGGGAAGTCTTTGCAGAGCGGAAATGGAAATCTAATGGCGGGATTTGGCGGGCTTGTCGGGGGAGCTTTCGTCCGCCTCGCCGGTTCCGAGGAGTCCCGCCGCGGCGGGCGGCGGCGGGCGGCGCGAGGCTGGAGCGGACTGGGAGATCGCCGGGCCGTCACGCTCGCCGGCGGAGGCGGGGGGCGGGGGGCCGCGCGGGCGGGGCGGAGGCGAGGAAGGCTCCGGCAGCGGACCCGCCCTGGGGCCAGGCAGGGGAGACCTCTCCTCGTCCGGCGGCGGGCGCGCCTCGGCGTTGAGAACGGAGGCCCGGCCGTTGAGGTAGCCGGCGTAATAGGCGCCGGCGGCGACGACCAAGATCAATAGGAATTCGAACCCGGACATTGGGTGTGCTCTCTCACGGTGGCGCCGTGCGCGGCAGCGGCCGACCTCGGAGAATAGCCGGAACGGCTCTCCCGATCACCCGTCAAGAATTGCGAATGAGCTATTCCGGCCGCGGGACAGTCGGGGTCAAAGGTGCGCCTGGCCGCCGGCCGGTGGGCGCTGGGTTTTTACCGTCTTCGCGGTCTGGTCGGGCTCTGGGTCGATCGAGGCATAGGTGAGCCAAGCGACGCCGCCCATCGTCACGGTGAGGATGGCAAGGCCGAGCACCGCGCGCTTCAGCGCCGAGCGCCAGGTCAGAGGCCGCAAGGGCGCCCCCGCACCATCGGCGCGGTAAGTCGTGCTCGGCATAGGTTTTCCCCCCTGCGGTCGAAGTGTTGTCCGCTCATCGAATGGCCGTGGCTCACCCTTGAGCCTGCACCACGTAAGCGGCAGTTTGATGTTGGATGGATGGCGGCGCGGCGGAAATCAAGGCCCGACCTGCCGCACACGTCATTTCGGTGCGTCCGGCGTGATCGGAGCGCCACGGTTCTTGCTATCTGATGCGCCGGCCGAAGGCGAGGATGGCCGCAAGCGGCACGACGAGGCCGATCACCGTGACGGTGACGGCGAGCGCCGGCAGCTCCTCGTAGGACCCGCGCTCGACGACAAAGAGGTGGTTCATGTACTTGGTCGCGAGCTGTCCGGCGACGAGGGCGAGGTTCAGGAACGAGGCCATCAGCGCAAACCAGGTCGCGCGATGGGCAGGCGGGGCATAGATCGCAATGAGGGTCAGAAGCGGCACCATGCTCAATTGGATGAGGGGGGAGGCCGCGGCCGCGTCAATGATGGCGATGGTGCGCGCCCCGAAGCCGAACGTCGCCTCGGTCCAGAGGTCCATGCGGTAGACGAGCATCAGGGTCGGAATGGAGAGGATGGTGCCGAGGATCGTGAGCCACAAGAGCACGGTGGCGACCGGCTTGCGCGTGATGGCGTCCGAAAGCAGCCAGGCCGCAACGAGCCCGATGCCGGCGCCGATCTGGGCCAGCACGCCGTAGAACGCCTCGTCGAAGCCCAAGACGTCGATGGTGAACCAGCGGTAGCCCTCGCCGACGCTCGGCGTCGCGCGAAAGGCAAAGATGATGAGCGCCGCATAGAGGATCTTGAGGCGCGTCTCATGGGCCATGTCGGCGGTGACGCGGGCGAGCATGGCGACGACGACGCTCAAGGAGATGACGAACACGAGCTCCTGATCGTAGGGGACCCCGCCGAGGGCAAGGGCAGCGACGACGGCGCCGAACAGGAGCCCGCCGCCGAGAATTCGCCAGTCCGTCGGCCGGTGCTCGCTCGTCTCGAGCGTGACGATCAGGGCGCCCGAGGCCGAGATGACCGGAATGACGAGCGAGATCAGGAACACCGTCTCGTAGGAATAGACGCGGGCGAGCAGGCCTCCCAAGCCGGCGACGATGAAGGCGCCGCTCGAGAGCGCGAGCCGGCCGAGGATCTGCACCATGCCGAGGTCGCGGTCGACGTCGGCCTGGGGACGCGCTGTGCCGTCGGGGAGCGTGCGCGGCACGACCTCGGTGCTCATGGCGTCGGCGACCACGTCCTGCAGCACGACGCCGATCACGATCAGGAGCTGGGCCATGATGTAGAGCTGCTCGGGCGGCGCGAAGGAGAGCCATTTGCCGGCGGCGCCGGCCAGCACGAGCAGTCCCGCCGCGACCGTCGAGGCGCCGATCAGGACGTAGACGCGGCGCTGGGAGCCAGCGATCGGCACCGTGTCGACCAGCTCGCCGAACACCATTTTCATGGCCCACGGCAACGTCAGCCAAACGCCGAGCTGGGCGAGGGCCGCGGGCGACAGCGACAATTCCTTCTTGACCCAGAAGCTGTCGGCGACCGCGAACAGGCCGAGCGCGCCATAGGCGAAATAGACCATGAGCAGCGGCAGGTAAGCGAGCTTGAAGGCGCGCACCGGCGCGAGCAGCGCTGCGGAGAAGAGCTCGCTCAGGCGGTCGGTCTCCGAACGGGGCGGCGCGGCGCTCTCCATGACCATGTCCTAGAGCACGATCGTCTGGCATGGAATCGCCCCCGCGATGCGTGCCAGGCGTGAATCGTGCTCTACACTGTCTCCATCAGGAACGATCGTGATTTAGGCCGCGGCACCGGCCGAAAGCGCCCTCAATGTCGCAAGAGGCCTGCCCCATATCGCCGAACGGGCGCCTTGAGTCTATGAGACTACGATCGGCTGCCGGTCGGCGTTTCCTCGATCAGAGACACGTTTCTTGCGCATCGCTTTGCTGACACTCGGTCTTCTTGCCGCCGCGGCCGCGCCCGCCGCGGGCGAAGAGGCGCCTTCGCGCAACGCCGTATGGCGGTCGATCTTCGCCCGGCCGGCAGCGGCCGCGCCCGCGCCGTCCGAGGCGGAGCGGATCGCGCTCGGCCATGACCTCTTTCGCGATCCACGCCTTTCGGGCGCGGGCGACCGCTCCTGCGCGTCCTGCCACGACCCTATGCGCGCGTTCACCGACGGGGGTGCGACCGGCACCGGGATCGGCGGGGTCCGTCTCTTGCGCAATGTCCCATCGCTCTACAACCTCGCCTGGAGCACGCAGTTCTTCTGGGATGGGCGCGCCCCTTCGCTCGAGGCGCAGGCGCGGTTTCCGATCGAGGCGCCGAACGAGCTGGCGGGCGACCTTTCGACCATCGTCGCACGATTGCGGGGCGATCAGGCGATGGCGGCGAGGTTCCAGCGCGCCTTTCCCGAGGATGGCGTCAGCGAGGCGGCGGTGCTCGCGGCGATCGCCGCCTACGAGCGATCGCTCATGAGCGGCCTGTCGCGCTTCGACCGCTGGGTCGAGGGCGACGAGGCGGCCCTTTCGGCTTCCGAAAGCGAGGGCTTCGATCTCTTCGTCGGCAAGGCAGGGTGCGTTGCCTGCCACGGCGGCTGGCGCCTCACCGACGACGCCTTCCACGACATCGGCCTTCCCGGCGGCGACCCCGGCCGGGGCGCGGTGGCGGGCGGCGTGCCTGGGCTCGCACAGTTCAAGACGCCGGGCCTGCGCGAGGTCGCGCGAACGGCGCCCTACATGCACGACGGTTCGCTCGCGACGCTCGAGGCCGTCGTCGACCACTATGCGGGCAAGCTCGTCGAGCGCCCGTCTCTCGACGCCAATGTCGTGCGCGGCCTCAAGCTGTCGGATAGCGAACGGGCGGCGCTCGTTGCGTTCCTGCAGACCCTATCCACAGAAAGTGATGCAGCTACGCAACACAGCGAGTGAGACAATGTGACCAAATGATTAGAAATTAGGCGCTGCAGCCGGAGATGTTCTGAGCAATGCATTTCGGAATATTCCGCACAGTGTCGCATCTTTTGCCGGGAAATCAGCCCCGATCGCCATGATGCTGAAAGGTCGCAGCATAAATCATTAGCAATTCCTGCCTAGGATTGAACCTTGTGCGGCTCTGATTCGCCGCATACCGTTTGGTCAAGAACAAAAAAATTCGGGACGATCCGCCCCTGGGGTTAGCGCCTGCGACATGCGGGTAACACTCACTCGGGGTGCAAAAATGCTAGAGCTTGTCGTCTCCGTTTGCCTTCTCAGCGATCCCAACAAGTGCAAGGACGTGAGCCTCGTCTACATGGCCGAGGGCATGACTCCAATGCAGTGCTTGATGCAGAGCCCCGCCGAGATCGCGAAGTGGTCCGAGAGCCACCCAAATTGGGTTGCGAAGCGCTGGACGTGCCGTCCCGCCGGCCAGATCGCCAAGATCTGATCTCGTCGGTCTCCGCTCCCGCGCGGGAGCGGCTCATGGATTTGCCTCGGCCCCATCGAGGGCCAGTTTTGAATTTTCATTCTTGTGCCCCAACGCGCCACTTGGCGACCGTCATTGCCGAGCGGCATTGAATCGATAGCCCCTTTATCGGCGTTCTCAAGCTTAGCTCGGCTCCAGAGCAATCGCTCGCGACGACCACGTTCCGAGACTGCAATCGCCAGTCGCGGAACCAATTCGATCGGCGCGGGATTGTCACTGCAAAATAAGGAGCCAAGAGATGATCGAGCTGGTCCTGTCCGCCTGCCTCCTCGACGATCCTCAGCGATGCAAAGAGGTGCGCCTCGCCTTTGCGGGCGACGACGTCACACCGATGCAGTGCATGATGATCAGCCCCTTGGAGATCGCCAAATGGTCCGAGGGGCATCCGAAGTGGTTTGCAAAGCGCTGGACGTGCCGCCCGGCAGGCCGGTTCGCCGAGCTATAGTCCGAGAGCTGGCCGACACCTTGCTCTGCGGCTCCTAAGATGCAACGGCGCGCTGCTCGAGCGCGCCATCTCAAAAAAGCTCACTCGCGGTCGCGGGGGATGTCGATTTTGACGCCGGGGGCTTGAACGCGTGTCGAGTCGCGATCCCGTTCAACCTTGGTGAAGGGCGCTTCGACGCGGGCCGTCGTATCGGCAGTCGGGTTGATTGCCGTGGTCGGACTCTCCTCGAGCCCCGCGGCAACGAGACCAGCCGCGATTGCAAGCGCAACCGCGCCAAGCACGATCCATGTCGTATTGCCAGGCATAGTGACCTCCGTTGGTTTTCGGAGAAAACGCTCTTTGGCGTCCCCTGTTCCACGGAGTGAGGCAGGCTTAGGGCTCTAGAGGTGCTCGCGCGGGCGCTCCTCGATTTGCGCGCGCCCGTGAGGCGACTCGCCGCACCTATGGCCGGTGCGCAACTGTGCCCCGCAAAGACGCGACATTGCGCTGCGCCTTGGCTCCTGACATGATGCGGCCTTCGCGCGAGGCCAATCCGTCGTCGCGCCGCAAGTATTTGGGCGAAGGCGGAGAGAGGAGACGGCGTGCGTCTGTTCCGGCACCACATTCGATTGAACTTGGCGCTCCAGGGCGGCGGCGCGCACGGCGCCTTCACCTGGGGCGTGCTCGATCGCCTGCTCGAGGAGGAGGTCGAGATCGGCTGGGTCTCGGCGACGAGCGCGGGGGCGGTCAACGCGGTGGCGCTCGCGGCCGGTCTCGCCGAGGGCGGGCGCGAGGGGGCCCGCGCCAAGCTCAGGCAGATCTGGGAAGGCGTCGACAAGGCGGGCGTGCCCGACCTTCTCAGGCTCAATCCTTTCCTGTTCGGCCTTTCGCGCAGCGCCTCGCTCGCCCAGGTGGCGACGCTGTGGTCGCCCTACGAGTTCAACCCGCTCGGCTTCGATCCGCTGCGCACGCTGCTCACGGGTACGATCGACTTTCAGAAGATCAGGGAGGCCTCCCCGGTCGAGCTCCTCATCGCGGCGACCGAGGTGGCGACGGGGCGTGCGCGTCTCTTCCGCCGCACCGAGCTCACGGTCGAGAGCGTGCTCGCGTCCGCGTGCCTGCCGACGCTGCACAGGACAGTGGAGATCGACGGGGTCGGCTACTGGGACGGCGGGTTCTCGGCCAATCCCGACCTCGTGACGCTTGCCCTCGAGAGCCCGGTCAAGGACACGCTGATCGTGCAGGTCAATCCACTCGTGAGGCACGGGCTGCCGACGGGGGTGCGCGAGATCGCCGCGTCCGCCAACCGGCTCACCTTCAACGCCCCGCTGATCCGCGACGTGCGGATCATCGAGACGGTGCGCGAGACGATGCGCGGCCTCTCACGCCTGCGCGGCGGACGCCTGCGCCCGCTCGCCATCCACCGCTTCCACCTGATCGAGGCCGGCCGCTATACGAGCTCGCTCAGCGACGAGAGCAAGCTCAAGCCCGACTGGGGGCTCTTCACCTATCTGCACGGGGCGGGCCGCACGCAGGCTCACAAGTGGCTGCATCAGAACCGTACTCTCGTCGGGCGGCGCTCGAGCGTCGATCTCAGGGCGCGGTTTCTCGACGCCGAGGCCTTCCATGGGCTCGCGGAGGGCGCAGGCGTCCCCGAGCCCGACGAGGAGCAGGCCCCGACGAGTGCGGCCCAGGTGGCGCGGCGCAGGAGCTAGCTAAGTCCGCTAGGCGCTGCCTGGCCTCACATCGCCACTCATATGAAAGGGCAACAAGAACTGCGACCGATACCAAGCCGCACCCAAATAGAGACGGCGGCAAGCTTCGCGCTCGCCGCCGCCAGAAAGGCTAGGGGGAAGTCCTTACTTCTTGGTCTTCTCGCACTTGCCCGTCGTGTCATTCCACGCATGGTCCTTGAGCTTCGCGCACTCTTCTTTCGTCTTTGCCGTAGCTGCGAACGTGACAGGAGCGGAAACAGCCAGCAAGAAACCAGTCAGAGCTGCAGCACCTATAATTCTGGAAAGCATACGAATATCTCCTGTGAGTTTCCCGATCGTGATGACCGGAGGACATATCGCCAGAAGCTCAACGTAATCTGTCCGCAACTATACATTTTTGTAAGTCGCGACTGCAGTCGATCGAACTCTTTGTCACGTTGGTGCGGATTGCGCGGCGTAGTATCTACGAAGCCGGCCACCTGGTTATTTGTGGCTAGCCAACCTTCCGGATCTCCCTCCCGGAAGCAATGCCCTCCCCCCGAGGGACTTGGCTCGGGCGCTGGACCTCTCCCCCCGGGGCCCGGCGCCTCTTTCTTTCCGATCACGGCGTGCGAGCTCAGTTCTCACTCCCGTTCCAGCTCGCGGCTGACAAGCTCGGAGCAGAGGGTCAAGCCGCCTAAAGGCGGCCCCAACTGTCCGAAGATAGGAGTGGAGCTGTCGCGACGCGGACTTCGTCCGACTGACAGACCGTGCCCTCATCCTGGCCCAACGCGGACATGCCCGCGCGGCCCTTATGAACTCGGTCCGGCTTCCACATGGAAACTTTATGAGGGTGCTCATAAGTTGGAGTTATATCGTCAGCCATACGCAATCCGGTGGACGTCATGACACAGATCTACTTCAATCCAGATGCGGACGGTCCCGAGGAATTCGATCAACCAATCTCTTCAGATGGCCCGCCCTCACCCAACGAGTTCAGAGCATACGGTCTAGCTCTACTGGCGCTTGCGACCTTAATTGCTATCGGCGAGGTCGCTTTTCGTTGGGGTAGTGCATCATCTCCAGCCCCGGACAACCCCCAGGACTGCGCTGTAATCACCGACAGTACGGCACGCCTCGCCTGCTATGACACGGTTTTTCACCGTGTAGCGCCGGAGCCAGCCAAGGGCGCCAATCCACCGATGCCGACCAAGTTCTGACCCCGATTCTTCCTGTCGCGCCGATCCGATCAATGTCAGCGAGCCTTTCGATTGCGTTCGCGCTTGGCCGCCTTGGCCGCACGTTTCGTGGCGTTTCGCATCTTGCGGCGCTCGGCGACAATACTCCTGCGTTTGCTGTCCGACATCGTGGTCATGGCAACTGCCTCCATTGACGAGCAGAATAAACGGTTTGAATGCCTCCTTATCCAAAAGCAAGGGGTAGGTTCATAGCGCGCGGATGGGCCAAGAAGAGGGGCGCTCGGCGTGTCGATCGCGGTAGAGCAGCCCGAGACCCTTTCCGGGTACGCGGGCTGCGGACGTGTAAGAGAATGACTGCGCCCAGCTTTGCGCCATTGAATTATTCCGGTACATGAAGCAAGAATTCCGAGTTCTACAGGCGCGCCGGGAGCGCGGGTCTAGAGACCATGTCGGACCAATTATTGTCGGTCGGCGATGTGGAGACTCCGGAACCGCATAGGTACCGGCTGGGTGATTGAGGCCCGCGTGGAGAGTTCGAGAACCGCGCGTCTTCGCGATCTGCCATCCATCGATGCCGTCCTGAATACGGCTGCTGCCACGGTATTGCGACAGCGCTTTGGTCGCGCGGCTTCCACCGGGGCTGTCCGCGCGGCCTTGGCGCAAGCCCGTGCGGAGCTGCAGGCCGGATCGTCTTCCGTTCCTACCGCTGAACATTTCGTGCTCCAGGCGCTCGCGCAGCTCGAAGGGGAGGATCGTTCCGGCCTACGGCCGCTGTTCAATCTCACCGGCACGGTGCTCCACACAAACCTCGGCCGAGCAGTGCTCGCCGAGGCGGCGATCGAGGCGGCGGTGGCGGCAATGCGCGATCCGGTGGCGCTGGAATTCGACTTGCCAGAGGGCAAGCGAGGCGAGCGCGACGATCATGTGCGGACGATGCTCTGCACATTGACCGGTGCGGAAGACGCGACGGTCGTCAATAACAATGCGGCTGCAGTGCTCCTCTCGCTCAACACGCTGGCTTACGGCCGCGAGGCAATCGTATCGCGCGGCGAGCTGATCGAGATCGGTGGCGCATTTCGCATGCCGGATATCATGGCACGTGCAGGCGCGCGATTGGTCGAGGTCGGGACTACCAACCGCACCCACGCGAAGGATTACTGCATGGCGCTATCCGCGCAGACCGGGCTGATCCTGAAGGTCCACACTTCCAACTATCGCATTCTGGGCTTCACCGCCGAAGTCGGCGCCAAGGAACTAGCCGCGATCGCAGGGGAAGCGAATGTGCCACTGATGAACGACTTGGGATCCGGCACGCTGGTGGATCTTTCACGCTACGGACTAGAGAAGGAGCCGACCGTCCGCGAGGCGGTGGCTCAGGGTGCGGGCGTGGTGACGTTTTCCGGTGACAAGCTGCTTGGTGGTCCGCAAGCGGGCTTCATCGTCGGCAAGCGGGAGCTGATCGATGCCATCAACCGCAACCCAATGAAACGTGCGCTGCGTGTCGATAAGATTCGACTGGCAGCGATAGAAGCGACACTAAAGCTCTATCGGGATCCCGAACGCCTCGCCGAGCGTCTGCCGACATTACGGCTGTTGGCACGCTCACAATCGGATGTCGCGGCCCAGGCCCGTCGTCTACTTCCCGACGTTGCCAAGATGTTCGGCGCGGGCTTCACTGTGGAGCTATGTGAATGCAGGAGCCAGATCGGATCCGGCGCGCTGCCTCTCGATACGATCCCAAGTGCCGGCTTCTTCATCCGTTCGAGCGCCGGAGGCCGCGCGTTGGAGCGTCTCGCGGCAGCACTGCGGAGCTTGAGGCAGCCGGTGATTGGGCGGGTCGAGAATGGCGGCCTCATTCTAGATTTGCGATGTTTGACCGATGAAAAGGCCTTTCTGTCCGTTCTGTCCACGTTGAACCCCGATACGTCGGGTTGAACGGCTGGCTGGCTTGGTCGGGCGACCACTGGAGGCGTCCTGCGCCGTTCGTTGGTCCGGATAGAGCACCATGATCATTGGCACTGCTGGCCACATCGACCATGGCAAGACGGCTCTGGTCAAAGCGCTGACCGGAGTCGATGGTGATCGCCTGAAGGAAGAGAAGGCGCGGGGGATCACCATCGATCTCGGCTTTGCCTATCTGCCAACTGCGGCCGGGCCGGTTCTCGGTTTCATCGACGTGCCAGGCCATGAGCGTTTCGTGCACACGATGCTGGCTGGCGCGAGCGGGATTGATTTTGCTTTGCTGACGGTTGCCGCCGATGACGGGATCAAACCGCAGACGGTGGAGCACTTAGCGATTCTCGATCTGCTTGGCATAAGCCGGGGCGTCGTCGCCGTGACGAAAGCCGATCTGGTTACGCCCGAGCGCTTGGAAGTGGTCACAAGTCAGATATCAGCAGCAATCGCCAGGACGGTGCTCGAGCGCGCCGACATCCTGCCGGTTTCCGCGTTGACGGGGCAGGGTGTGGATGAGTTGCGCACCTACCTTGCCGTTGCCGCGACCAACACCATTGCCCGACCCGCGGAGGCCCGTTTTCGTCTTGCAGTCGACCGCGTCTTCACGCTGGCCGGAGTTGGAGTCGTCATCACCGGGACCGTTCTGTCCGGTTTGGTTCACGTGGGGGACCACGTGCAGATTAGCCCCTCTGGCCTGATGGCGCGGGTGCGCTCGTTGCATACCCAGAACAGGCCGGAGAAAATCGGCCGTGCGGGCGACAGATGCGCGCTCAATTTGGCGGGCCCGGATATCTCCAAGGAGGCGATCCGGCGTGGTGATGTAATCGTCGACCCAGACTTGCATGCGCCGACAGACCGCATCGATGCCGTCCTGCGCGTGCTGACGAGCGGGGGAAAGCCGATTGGCCAATGGTTCCCCGTGCGCCTGCATCATGGCGCAGCCGAAGTCGGGGCCCGCGTCGTTCTACTCGGTGACGATCCCATCCAACCTGGGGAATCGGCCGACGTTCAGTTGGTGCTCGATCAGCCAATTGCGGCCGCGGTGCCGGACCGCTTCGTCATCCGGGACGTTTCGGCGCAGCAGACACTCGGCGGCGGCCGGTTCATCGATCTGCGTTCTCCTGCCCGGCGGCGGCGTACGCCAGAGAGACGAGCGCAACGCGCCGCTTTGGCAATCGGCGATCCGCTGACCGCTTTCGCAGCTCTGCTGGCTGTGCCTCCCTTTGCGGCGGATCTCACCAACTTCGCGCGAGATCGCGCCCTTGGAGCTGCGCAGACGGAACAGATCATTACGGAGTTGGGGCTCGTCGTTCTGGAATCAGGGGCTTCTAGGTCAGGCACTTCTAGGACTGCCATTTCTCCTGACCAATGGCAGACTTTCGCGTCAAGCCTCATGGCTCAGGTTGCCACCTATCACGCCGATAACCCCGACCGTCAGGGGATCGGCCGGGAACAACTGCGGCTGATGCTGCAGCCACGCCTGCCGAAGCAAGCTTTCGATGCCGCTCTGCAACGGATTTTACAGAAAGGCGAGATCGCCCTCGACGGTGCATTCGTCCGGTTTGCTTCGCATACCGTCCGACTTGGATCCGATGACACCGCCACTTGGGAGATGATCGCGCCACTACTCGGCGGCGCGGAACGGTTCCGCCCGCCCAGGGTGCGCGACATCGCTGCAACGACGGGACGTAGCGAGCGCGACATCCGGCGGCTGCTGAAATTGGTCGGGCGCATGGGTTGGGCCGATGAGGTTGCGCACGATCACTTCTTCCTGCGGCAGACCGTTCGCGAAATGACGTCGATCGCTGCCAACCTGGCAGCGTGTGCGGAGGGAGGCGAATTCACTGCCGCTCAGTTCCGAGATCGCCTCGCAAACGGCCGCAAAGTGTCGATCCAGATACTGGAATTCTTCGACCGGCATGGCGTCACCCTGCACCGGGGTGACGTGCGTCGGATCAACAGGCACCGACTGGACTTGTTCGGAGCCCATGTGCTTTCGTCCAGCGATGCGGGAGGTGAATCGTCCCTGGTGGGGCGTTCGGACTTCAAATCCGAATGGGGCAGCGAGCCTGTCCCAGGTGGGTTCGACTCCCACTCGCCTCCGCCAAGACTCCCCCGGTAGGAGTCTTGAAGGCAGACGCATGCGACGGCGATATTTTCGGCTCGATCGTCGCAGGGGGTCGGGTCAACATTTCCCGCAAACTCGAACCGCCGGCTTTCCCGACGACACGAACCCAATGATCCCGGCACTCGGATAACCGGCGACCTCGATAGCCCCAAGGATTGATGCCGCGCGCCCTCGAGCGCAGGCAATGAGCAGGCCACCGGAGGTTTGGGGATCTGTGAGCAGGACGCGCTGCCACGGCGGCAGTTCCGGCGGCAAAATGATTTGATCACCATAGCTTGCCCAGTTGCGCCCCGATGCGCCGGTCGCGTATCCAGCCTTGGCCAGCGCTACCGCCTGGGCGAGAAACGGGATGCGTTCGTAGTCAATGTCGAGGCTGACGCCGCTGCCGCGCGCCAGTTCGAGGCCGTGGCCCAATAGGCCAAAGCCCGTGACGTCCGTCATGGCATGCACGTCTTCATCCTGCGCAAGCGTCTCACCGATCCGGTTCAGCAGAGTGGTCGAAGCCATCATCTCGGCATAGGCATCGTTCGGCAGCGACCGCTTCTTAAATGCGGCCGAATAGATGCCGACGCCAATCCCCTTGGTCAGGATGAGTGCGTCTCCCGGGCGGGCACCCGAATTGCGCCGGATATTGCCGGGACTGCATAGCCCAATCACCGCGAGGCCATAGATCGGCTCTGGGGCATCGATCGAGTGACCGCCAGCGACCGGAATACCGGCCTCAGCGCAGATCGAGGCGCCGCCTTGCAGGATCGCACGGACCGTTTCTACCTGTATCTTGTCGAGCGGCATCCCCAGTATGGCGAGCGCCATAACGGGCCTCCCACCCATGGCATAGATGTCGGAGAGAGCATTTGCGGCGGCAATCCGGCCGAAATCGTGCGGATCGTCCACCATCGGCATGAAGAAGTCAGTGGTGGCAACGATGCAATGTTGGTCGTCGATTTGCCAGACGGCGGCGTCGTCTCCGGTTTCCGTGCCGACGAGAAGCTGTGCGTATGGTGCGGTCTCGGGTTGGCCCGAGAGAAGTTGCTGCAGAACAGACGGCGCGAGTTTGCACCCGCAGCCGCCGCCATGCGCCAGATCGGTCAAGCGAACCGGGGGTGCCGACATGACAGTGCCTTCTTGGAAAAGGGGCTCATCAAACGGATCCCGCTCGTAGTATTCTCGTCGCGTATATCTATGCACTGATGCCAGCGCTGTCACTGGGCATGGGCGTTGGGTCTTGCGGGCGCACTGCTTATGATGCTCCCCCCGTTAGCGCGCCGTCCCTTGCGATGGTTACCCGCTCGTTCCGGCCGCAGGTGCTCGTCTTCGTCGCGGTGGCGATCGGGGCCTTCGGCATCCTCGCGGGCTTGCTCGCGGTGGCATTGAAGTTTTGAAAGCCGGAAAGCTCTATCGGACGAGAAGCAGCGGATTGGATGCATGACGGGCCCATCCCGCCTCCGCAACCAAGACGTCGAGCCCGAGCGTTGCGAGATCATCCGCGAAGGGATCGATCTGCATGTCCTTGGCCTGGTAAAGCATCTTGGCGTACGTGTGACACTCGTCGCAGGTCTCGGCCTTTACTGCGCCGGTGTCGCCTTCGATCCCTCTCAGGGAGAGCGTGCGCGAGCCGCCGCAGGTGATGCAGACGGCCCGCGCGTGGTTCCAAGCCGTAGAGCAAAGCGAGCAGTACAAATAGCGTGTTCCCGGCGACGGGCCCGCGGCGGTTATCACGCCCGAGACCGGTGTCGAGCCACGGATGGCCGGCGCGGTCTCGTCGTGGGCTCTAAGCGAGGACCTTTGGCAAGATTTCGCGGGGAGGGTTTGTGTGCAATCAGCACGGCGTCCATGTAGCGGCGATAAGCGATCTTCACATCGGCAAAGCCGAGATCATTCAGCCGCGTGATTGCATCGGCCTCCGGCATCACCCTGCCGGCAGCTTCGTCCTCGACATAATGCAGCACCCATTCGCGCAAGAGATCGTATCTCTGGCGGGGCACGAGCACGTCGAAGAACCGGTTGAGCTGCCAGCGGAGGGCTTCGCGATGCGCCTCTCCCGTTTGTGCATATTTGTCGGCATTGACGAAAAGTCCTGAGGGAGCCAGCACCCGCCAAATCTCGTCGTAGAGGCGCGCGCGATAATCACCGATCAGGTTATGAAGTACATAGCCCGAGGCGATGATGTCGAAGGCGTGGCTCGGCTGGTTGGTGAGGTAATGCAGCGCGTCATCGAGCACGATTTTGAGCCTGCCGCTTGATAGGTCCGCCGTAAGGCGCTCCCGCGCCTTTTTGATCATTTTCGGCTCGTTGTCGACGCCCGTCACCGAGAGCTGGGCATCAGCGAGCAGAAGCCCAGTGATCGCGCCGTCACCCATGCCCATGCCGATGTCGAGCGCGCGAAGCGGACGATCCCGTGCTTGCGTAAAGGAGCGCGCGGCGCGGACGACGACTTCGTGCACCTCGCCGAGATAGGGGCGGGCGAGGCGCCAAAACTCGTAGTCGTCGCCAAGCGTCCCGGAGAAGCGTCGCTCACCAAGATCGCCAGGAGGTGAGGATGCAGCCGCTTTGACCATCGACCGATTCTCGCCGCCATTGAACGTGCAATCAAGCGGCATTATCGGCGAGCGCGATGGTGGCGACCTGGGGTCGGCCGCCGCGCCAACAATGCCACAGCATCAGGAACGGACGTGCGGAGATGCCCTTGAAGGCGTTCTCGTTAGTGCTCGCAGCAGCAGCCGGGTTATGATGGCGCAGCGACGCGAGCTTCTTGGTGGGAAAACCATGGGTGACTGGTTGCTCAATCTTCCTGTGTCATGGATGGCCGTTGATTGTCTTCGTGGCCACTTATCTCATCGCAGGTGGAGTGTATTTGGTTGTGACCAAGCTCGCACTGACCGAGTGGGCACGAGCCTTCAAGGCGGTGTCGCCCGGCCATGTTACCGCCACTGGGCATTCTTTTCGCGCTGTTGGTTGGCTTCATCGCCGTCGACGTCTGGAGCAATTTCGATAAAGCAAAGGCCGCCGTTGCCACCGAGGCCAGCGCGCTTCGTGCTGTCGTTCTACTCGCCGGAACTTTCCCCCAAGAACAGAAGACCCGTATTTATGCTCTGATCAACCGTCACATAGAGGTAGCGGTGAATCAAGAATGGCCAGAGATGGCGCAACAGCGAGCGACCCTCTCGCCTTTAGCCTACGGCTCTAATCGAAGCACTGCACGACGCCCTCGCTATGAAGCCCGCCGATGATAGCGAGCGAACCGCTCGGCCTGAATTGGTAAGAGCGCTCCATACAGCGCTTGATGCGAGACGCCAGCGCATTGTTATCAGCGAGTCTGCCGTAGGCGCGGTTAAATGGGTGGGGATTTTGCTTCAGGGACTCTGCACCTTGGTCGCCATTGCCATGGTTCACAGCGATAACCGGCGCGCCTGCGCAATGACATTGATGCTCTTTGCAACAGGCATTGCCCTGTCCGTGCTGCTCATCGCCGCTTATAGTCGCCCTTTTACGGGCGAAATTTCCGTCGGACCGGAACTCCTTAAGCAAGTGATCGCAAGCGAAGCCACCGTAGATACCAGCCGTTAGCACGCGAAATTCGATGTCGATGTCAAAACGGATCGTCATCTAGGCCTCATCCGCACCACCGGGGTCATGGGCGACGCACAGCACCACCGGGTGTGCTCCTGCCTAATTGCTGTCTGTTCGACAACTACTGTAGGCACGCACGCCCGGTTCAAGCTGTCCCGGGCCCTTCAGACATTGGACCGGGCATGTCCGCTATGTGCTGTCCGGCCACTCTTCGCCGCGGGCAGCGGGTAAGAGCTGTCGAGAACGGGCGTCTCAAAGCACATACGCGTGCCGCGTGCCAGCATTTGCCGCATGGCGGCGTTGCCCCTCGCGTGATGACGCTTGCAATCGCCGCCACGTGAGTTGCGTCAGAGTTGATGCTTGTGGCGTCGTGACATCAGCGTCACCGACGCCGCCCGCAATGAGCGACGCGACAAGGGAAATCCGGCAAGAAACCTTTGCAGCATGCCTGTCGCTTCGGCTCACGGCTTTTTCGACAGGATCGGCCCATAGCGGAAGTCAGCGACGAGCGCGAGTTCCGTCCGCTAATGAGGGCTAAGCTGACGACGAGCGGACGTCGCGCCAACTATAGCTCCTGACCCCCAGCGGAAGAACTGCGCCTGAACAAGGCAACAGTACTAATCACCCACGACCTAACGGTTGGTTCCCAAAGCGGCTTCGCTTGCGATGACTTGCTTAAGGAGTTCCGGTCCGACGGAAATTTCGCCCGTAAAAGGGCGACTATAAGCGGCGATGAGCAGCACGGACAGGGCAATGCCTGTTGCAAAGAGCATCAATGTCATTGCGCAGGCGCGCCGGTTATCGCTGTGAACCATGGCAATGGCGACCAAGGTGCAGAGTCCCTGAAGCAAAATCCCCACCCATTTAACCGCACCTACGGCAGACTCGCTGATAACAATGCGCTGGCGTCTCGCATCAAGTGCTGTATGGAGCGCTCTTACCATTTCAGGCCGAGCGGTTCGCTCGCTATCATCGGCGGGCTTTATAGCGAGGGCGTCGTGCAGTGCTTCGATCAAAGCCGTAGGTAAAGGCGAGAGGGTCGCTCGCTGTTGCGCCATCTCTGGCCATTCTTGATTTACCGCTACCTCTATGTGACGGTTGATCAGAGCATAAATACGGGTCTTCTGTTCTTGGGGGAAAGTTCCGGCGAGTAGAACGACAGCACGAAGCGCGCTGGCCTCGGTGGCAACGGCGGCCTTTGCTTTATCGAAATTGCTCCAGACCTCGACGGCGATGAAGCCAACCAACAGCGCGAAAAGAATGCCCAGTGGCGGTAACATGCCGGGCGACACCGCCTTGAAGGCTCGTGCCCACTCGGTCAGTGCGAGCTTGGTGACAACCAAATACACTCCCCCTGCGATGAGATAAGTGGCCACGAAGACAATCAAGGCCATCCATGACAGAGGGAGATTGAGCAACCAGTCGGCCACTATTGACTTTTCCTGCTTAAGTGCGTGGCAGCTCTATTCTACACTGGCAGTTGCTGCTGACCACCGAAGAGAGCGACCTTAGGAGCTTCCCTGTTGGGTCTTGCGGGCGCACTGCTTATGATGCTCCCGCCCGTTAGCGCGCCGTCCCTTGCGATGGTTACCCGCTCGTTCCGGCCGCAGGTGCTCGTCTTCGTCGCGGTGGCGATCGTGGCCTTCGGCATCCTCGCGGGCTTGCTCGCGGTGGCATTGAAGTTTTGAAAGCCGGATAGCTCTATCGGACGAGAAGCAGCGGATTGGATGCATGACGGGCCCATCCCGCCTCCGCAACCAAGACGTCGAGCCCGAGCGTTGCGAGATCATCCGCGAAGGGATCGATCTGCATGTCCTTGGCCTGGTAAAGCATCTTGGCGTACGTGCGACACTCGTCGCAGGTCTCGGCCTTTACTGCGCCGGTGTCGCCTTCGATCCCTCTCAAGGAGAGCGTGCGCGAGCCGCCGCAGGTGATGCACACGGCCCGCGCGTGGTTCCAAGCCGTAGAGCAAAGCGAGCAGTACAAATAGCGTGTTCCCGGCGACGGGCCCGCGGCGGTTATCACGCCCGAGACCGGTGTCGAGCCGCAGCAGGGGCACACCCCGCGCTTCGGTAGAAGCCGCAAAGACGGCGCCTGAAGACCAGCAGCTAACCACGTGAAGTAGACCTGCAATGCGGCCGCAACAAAGACGGTAGCACCGACGTCGTCGGAGTTCACGGCAGCTTGGAGGTAGTTATCGGCTAAGGCCTCCACGCCGTCGGCGCCGCGATTGTGCAGGCTTTCCATGGCCGACATTGCCGGCACTGGCAACGTCCTCCTTTCGAAGCTATCGAGCAGCATGATGAGACCGTCGCGCCAGATCGCGTCCCGGCGATGCCTGTCTGCGGCGAGAGGCGGCATGCGCCGAGCCACCGCTCGATCGACCTCGGCCTGTTCGAGATTGGCGAAAGGCCCAAGCGCGGTCGCGACGAGATGTTGAGCCCGCGAAAGCTCGGAAATGAAACGCAGCCATTCAGACATCGGATGGGCCGGCGACAATGCCTCCAACCGAGCTGCACAGACGGCGAACCGCTTCGTCGGCTCCGGGAGGATCAGCGCTTCGGGCGCCTTGACGCCGCCGAGTGGACTGCCAACCCACTTACCCGTTGGCGGTGCTCCACCTTGTCTCACGAGCGCTTCCTCACCCCGTGCGATTCGCTGCCGTGCATGCGCGGGCGTGGCCCGATGGAGCCGGTGGCCACCAACTGGCGCAGCCATTTGCGGTGGTGCCGCCACGCCCAACCAGGGGTCACATAGCCCTGCGTCATCGCACGCATGGAGCCTCTGACCCAAATCGCGGCATAGACGTGGATGATCCAAACGATGATCGCTGCGATAGCCGCCAGGGAATGGATCAGCAGTGCGACCCGCTGCGTCTCGATCGATGTGAAGGTCTCGAAGTAGTAGTCCCAAATCAAAATGCCGGTGAACAGCAACACCGGGATCAGCAAAGCCATCGACCAGAACACAAACTTCTGGCCGGCGTTGAAGCGTGCGACTTCCGGGACGCCTTCCTCCTCATTAACGAGGACCCGATCAATCGCCAGCATCCAGGCAAGATCGTCCTTGCTCCATAGGTTGTCGCGCCAGAACTGCACGATCATGCCAGCGTAGCTGACGACGAGAACTATGCCGATCCAAGGATGGATGGCACGAGTCCACTGGCCGCCACCGAACAAGTTTGAAAGCCAGAACAGCATCGGGTCGAACATAGAAAGGCCCGACAGCATCAGCAGCACAAAGCACGCGGCCGTGATCCAATGATTGATCCGGGTCAGGGTGGCGTTTCGGATGAGCGTTCCTTTTGGTCGCGTCATGCCGGTTTGTCCGTTGTATGCCGATGATAGTCCTCATCCGCCTTGCGCTGGGAGTTGAGCAGAAGTTTCGCTTCCGCTTCATCTTCCGGCTGAACCTCATTCGGTCCGGCGATAACCCAATGCATGAAGCCAGCGACCACCGAAGCTGCAATTCCAGCCAAGGCCAGCGGCTTCACGAGCCCCTTCCAAAATTCAACCGTGGCGCTGATCCGTGGATTTTCCGGCAGGCCCGCATATATCGATGGCTTGTCGGCGTGATGCAAAACGTACATCACGTGCGTCCCGCTGACGCCCGGCGGATCGTAAAGACCCGCGTTGGCAAAGCCGCGAGACTTGAGATCCTCTATGCGCTCGCCTGCCCATTCCGTCATATCGGTCTTCGAACCAAACATGATGGCGCCGGTGGGGCACGCCTTGACGCAAGCCGGCTCCAAGCCGACACCGACGCGATCGGAGCACAAGGTGCACTTATAGGACTTGTGATCGACTTTGCTGATACGCGGAATGTTGAACGGACATCCTTTGACGCAATAGCCGCAGCCAATGCAGTTCTCGCTGATGAAGTCCACGATGCCGTTGGCGTATTGCACAATCGCACCGGGTGCGGGGCAAGCCTTCAGGCAGCCAGGATCCTCGCAATGCATGCAGCCATCCTTGCGGATCAGCCATTCCAGATTGCCTTGCTCGTTCTCGTGCTCGGTGAACCGCATCAGCGTCCAGGTGTGGGGGTCCAAATCCATCGGATTGTCGTAGGAGCCCTCGAAATATCCGACCTCGGCCCTGAGATTGTTCCACTCCATGCAGGCGGCCTGGCACGCCTTGCAACCGATGCACCGCGTCACATCGATGAGCTTCGCCACCTGATCTTCGTAATTGCGCGCAGAAGGGGGCGTCAGCGTCGAGGCCGAAATGCGGATGTAGTCCTGTGACTGAAGATTGGACATCGACTGCTCCGTCAGACCTCAGGACCGTTGACACTTTCGATATTGACGAGGAACGCCTTGAACTCCGGCGTCTGCGTGTTGGCATCGCCTACGGATGGCGTCAGCGTATTCGCGCCGTAGCCCTTCCTTGCCTGGCCGGTGAAGCCCCAGTGCAGAGGGACGCCGATGACGTGCGTCGGCTTGCCGTCCACAATCAGCGGCTTGATCCGCTTCGTCACGTAGGCCTTGCAGACCACGAAGCCGCGCTTGGACGCGATGCGAACCCAGCTTCCCTGTCCGATACCTTTTTCATTGGCGAGCACCTCTCCGATCTCAATGAACTCTTCAGGCTGCAGGATCGCGTTGATCAGCGCGTGCTTGGTCCAGAAGTGGAAGTGCTCGGTCAGCCGGTAGGTGGTCGCCACATACGGATAATTCGGACGGTGAGCCGAAATCGGCCCGGTCATCCGGAAACACACGCGCCGCCGGGTTCGACTGAACCTTGGGATGCAAGACATTCACCGCAGGTGATTCAAACGGCTCGTAGTGTTCCGGGAATGGCCCGTCGACCATCTGGTCGCGGGCGAACAGACGGCCGACGCCCTCGTCGTTCATGATAAAGGGACCGACGCCGTCGGCGGGCTTTGTGGTTGGCCCATAATCGGGGACGTCGATGCCGACCCAGCGGCTGCCGTTCCATTCTATGATCGGCTTCTCCGGGTTCCAAGGTTTGCCTGCCACGTCGGCGCTAGCGCGATTGTAGAGTATCCGCCGATTGGCAGGCCAAGCCCACGCCCAGTTTGGCGCGATGCCCTGCTCGCGCGGATCGGATGCGTCGCGCCGGGCCATCTGATTGCCCTTCTCGGTGTAGCAACCCGAGAAGATCCAGCATCCGGACTCGGTCGTTCCGTCATCGCGCAGCTGAGCGAAGCCGTCGAGAAGCTGGCCTGCCTTCAGCGCTACAGCGCCGGTTGCGTCCACGATGTCCACACGGGCGCGGCCGTTCATCTCCCTCGCCAGATCTTCTGGATTGGGATCGGTGGGATCGACGTAGTTCCACGTGAGATTGAGGATCGGATCGGGGAATGCGCCCCCTTCCTTGCGATACATCTCGCGCATGCGGTGGAAAATTCCGGACATGATCCAGATGTCGGACTTGGCTATTCCCGGCGGCTCGGCGGCTTTCCAGTGCCACTGCAGCCAGCGCGCCGAGTTGACGAGCGAGCCGTTCTCTTCGGCAAAGCATGTCGTCGGCAGCTGGAAGACTTCCGTCTCGATGCTCGCGGAGTCGGCTGGGTTCTGCGGTCCGAAGTTCTCCCAGAAGCGCGATGTCTCCGTATCGAGCGGGTCCATCGTGACGAGGAACTTGAGCTTGCTCAAACCCCTGCGGATCTTGCCCCGATCTGGGAACGCCTGCAGCGGGTTGAAGCCCTGGCAGATGTAGCCGTTCATCTCGCCTTTGTTCATCATCTCGAAGGCGCGAATGATGTCGTACATCGGCACGTCGAGCTTCGGCAGCCAGTCATAAGCCCAGTTGTTTTCCGCCGTCGCGGCGTCGCCGTAGATCGACTTCTGGAAGCTGACGATGAACTTCCGATAATTCTGCCAATAGCTCGTCTGGCCCGGACGCAGCGGCGTGTACTGCCGCGACTTCATATAATCCTCGAACGTCAGCTCTTCATCGGTCGGAAGCGTGAGATATCCGGGCATCTGGTTCGACAGAAGTCCGACATCGGTCAGCCCCTGGATGTTGGAATGGCCGCGTAGCGCATTCATCCCGCCACCTGCGACGCCGATATTTCCGAGCAGGAGTTGAACCATCGCCATCGTGCGGATGTTCTGCGATCCGACGGAATGCTGCGTCCAGCCGAGAGCGAACAAGGCTCGTCATCGCCTTGTCGGGCGCCGACGTCGAAGCGATCATCTCGCAAATGTGCAGGTACTTGTCCTGCGGCGTGCCGCAGATGCGCGACACCATCTCGGGCGTGTAGCGCTCGACGTGCTGGCGCAGCAGGTTCATGACGCAGCGCGGGTGCTGCCATGTGTCGTCGACCTTGGCGTAGCCCTGGTCGTCGAGCTCATATTCCCAGCTCGACTTGTCGTAGCTGCGGGATTCCTCCTTATAGCCGGTGAACAGCCCTTCTTCGAAGCCGAACCCTTCCGTCACAATCAGGCTGGCATTGGTATAGGCGCGGACATAGTCGTGCTGAATCCTATCCTTCTCCAAGCAGATAGCGGATCACACCCAGCAGGAACGCGATATCGGTTCCTGGGCGGATCGGCACGTACACATCGGCAACCGAAGCCGTGCGCGTGAATCGCGGATCGACGACGACGAGCTTGGCGCCGTTCTCGATCTTCGCTTCGATCACCCACTTGAAGCCGCAGGGATGCGCTTCAGCGGCGTTGCCGCCCATAACCACCACAACATTGGCATTCTTGATGTCCTGCCAGGTGTTGGTCATTGCACCGCGACCGAATGTTGGAGCCAGACTGGCCACCGTCGGTCCGTGTCAGACACGCGCTTGATTGTCGAAGACCAGCATTCCGAACGAACGGGCGACCTTCCACGTCAGGTAGGCGGTTTCGCTCGACGAGGCCGAGGCTGCCAACATCCCGGTCGAGAGCCACCTGTTGACGGTCGTGCCGGTGGCATTCTTGGCGACGAAGTTCTTGTCGCGGTCGTCCTTCATCAACCTGGCGATGCGATCGAGCGCGAAATCCCAGGTGACTTCCTTGAATTCACTGCTGCGCGGCGCCCGGTATCTGGGGGTTTTCAGACGGGTGGGCGCATGCACGATGTCGAGCAGCGCCGATCCTTTAGGGCACAGCGTGCCACGGTTCACCGGATGATCGGGATCGCCCTCGATATGGATGATGTCGGATGTGGCGTTCTTGGCGCGGTCGCCGAGACTGTAGATCAGGATCCCGCAGGCTACGGAGCAATAGGTGCAGGTGTTGCGAGTTTCTGTCGTGGCCGTCAGCTTGAATGGCCGGACAGAAGCGGCCAGGGCTGCGCCGGCAAAGGCAAAGCCCAGGGCGTCAAGGCTTGACGCCGCGAGGCTAGCGCCGGTGAGCTTAACAAACCCGCGACGGCTCAAATTCATTGTTACGCCCTCCAATGAAATTTGACGACAGGCAGGTGAAGAACTTTACGGCGGATCGTGTGTGTAAGCAACGGAAATACGGGACTAATATTAGCCCTTTACGCCCGTTCGCTACGGGTGCGCAATGGCCTGATGAACGCGCACGCGGACCTTGTGCAGATGCTGCCTGATGAAATCGATCGGATGAGCTTGCTTATAAGTGCACGACCTAGACTGGCGCCGTGGGCTTCAAGTGGGAAAGCGCTTCGGCGGCATTGCCGACGAAGCGGACGCGGCCGCCCTCGAGGACGACGAACGTGCTGGCCAGGCGCTCGACCTCGGGCGCCGAATGGCTGACGTAGACGATCGGGACCCTGGTCTCGTCGCGCAGCCGCTCGAAGTAGGGCAGGATCTCGGCCTTGCGCATGGCGTCGAGCGACGATAGCGGCTCGTCCATGAGCAAGAGGCGCGGATCAGAGAGGAGCGCCCGGCCGATGGCGACGCGCTGCTTCTCGCCCCCCGAGAGCCGCGACGGCCACCGCTCGAGCAGGTGGCCGAGGCCGAGCAGCTCGACAATATGCGCGAGGCTCTCTCGCGCCGCGTCCCTGCCCATGAACCAGCGGCCGTAGAGCAGGTTCTGGCGCACCGAGAGGTGCGGCAGCAGGCGCCCGTCCTGGAAGACGTAGCCGAGGCGGCGGCGGTGCGGAGGGACCCAGATGCCGCGCACGGTGTCGACGAGCGTCGCCCCGCCGACGGCAATGCGGCCGGCATCGGGACGCAGGAGACCGGCGACGAGATTGAGGAGCGTGGTCTTTCCGGCGCCCGACGGGCCGACGACGGCGACGATGCGGTCGTCGATGTCGAGCGCGACCTCGAGCTCGAACTGGCCGAGCCTCTTCCCGGCTGAGACCTCGATCCTCATCCGAGCTCGAGCCTCTGTCCGGTGCGCCGGGCGAGCGCCTCCGAGGCGAGGAGCGCCACGGCGGAGATGGCGATGGCGATGATGGTGAGCCGCATGGCGCCGGCATCGCCGCCCGGCACCTGCGTCAGGGTGTAGATGGCGGTGGGCAGCGTCTGCGTCTCGCCGGGAATGTTGGAGACGAACGTGATCGTCGCGCCGAACTCGCCGATGGCCTTGGCGAAGGCGAGCACCATGCCGGCGATCACCCCCGGCAGTGCGAGCGGCAGCGTGACGGTGGCGAAAATCCAGGCCGGCGCGGCGCCGAGCGTCGCTGCCGCCTCCTCGTAGCGCCTGTCGATCGCCTCGATCGAGAGACGGATCGCGCGCACGAGCAGCGGGAACGCCATCACCCCGCAGGCGAGCGCCGCCCCGGTCCATCTGAAGGAGAAGACGAGCCCGAAGTAGTCGGCGAAGAATTTTCCCAAGGGCCCGTTCTTGCCGAACAGGATGAGGAGCAGGTAGCCGGTGACCACGGGCGGCATGACGAGGGGAAGGTGAACGAGGACGTTGACCAGCGACTTCCCCGGAAAGCGGGTGCGCGCGAGCAGGTAGGCGACGGCGATGCCGAACGGCAGGCTCACCAGCGTCGCGACGCTCGCCACCTTGAGGCTCAAGGCAACGGCAAGCTGCTCGTCGGGGCTAAGTGCGAACAAGGGACTCCACTTCTTCCTCGCCCTCCCTTGAGGGGGCCGTCACTTCATTACCGTGAAACCCTGGGCTTCGAATATGGACTTCGCCTTGTCCGATTTCAGGAACTCGAGAAGTGCCGCGGCATTGGCGTTCTGAGCCCCTTTGACGAGCGCGATCGGGTAGACGATCGGAGGATGCGATCCCTCCGGAAAGGTGCCGATGACGGACACCTCCTTGTCGGCAGCCGCGTCGGTCTTGTAGACGATGCCGGCCGCCGCCTCCCGGCGCGAGACGAGGGCGAGGGCTGCGCGGACGTTCTCGGCCTGGGCCAGACGATCGGCGACCGAGGGCCAGATTCCGAGGTTCTCGAGCGCCGCCTTGGCGTACTTCCCGGCCGGCACCGAGCTCACCTCGCCGACCGCGAGGCGTCCGCCGCCGAGGAGCTTCGCGAGATCGAAGCCCTTCTTGATCTCGACCGGCGCCGCCGCGCCCTTCGGCACGATCAGCACGAGGCTGTTGCCCAGAAGGTTCGAGCGGCTCGCCGCGTCGATGAGGCCCTTGCCCGCGAGATAGTCCATCCAATCGAGGTCGGCCGAGATGAAGAGGGCCGCCGGCGCCCCCTGCTCGATCTGCTTGGCGAGGGCGGAGCTCGACGCATAGGAGATGGCCGCCTTTGCGCCCTGCTCCTTCTGCCAGTCGGCGGTCGCGGCATCGAGCGCGTTCTTGAGGCTCGCCGCGGCGAAGACGATCACCTCGGATGGCGGCTCCTCCTTCTGCGCCAGCGCCGGGGGCGCTGCGCCGAGGAGCAATGCATAGGAGGCAACTAGAAAAATCCGACGCGTCAGCCGCATGGTGCAATCCCCGTATCCCGTTTCGTTATGCTTCGAGAGATATATCGGAAAGGCGCGCAGGGGAAGCCGGCGCCGAGTTGCCAATGTTAACGGCTAAGGCTCTGCTATCGCGGCACCTGCGTCAGCCAGGGGACCGCTTCGGCGTCAGGACCGCGAGCTCCTCCTCGACGGCGATCCGCGTCCGAGCTTCCGCCCGCCGGTAGGCCGCCGCGAGGGCCCGGCCGAAGTCCGTGAGCTCGGCGCCGCCGCCCTTCGCGCCGCCGGTCGCCGCGATGATGACGGGCTGGCGAAACATGTGGTTCAACGCATCCGCCAAGAGCCACGCGCGCCGGTAGGACATGCCCATCGCCCGCCCCGCCGCCGAGATCGAGCCCGTCCGGGCGATGGCCTCGATGAGGTCGATCTTGCCGGGACCGAGGACCATGCCCTCGCCGACGATGACGCGCAGCTGTGGGCAAGGCCGCCTCGAGGACCGCCTTGGCGATGGCTTGGAGGTCGCGGCCTTCTTCGTCACCTGTCGTCGTCCGGATCGAGCGGTAGTTCATCGCCACCATACCACCAGAGGTGCCGAGCACCGCGACTACCCGCTGGGCGGCGAGACGAGGCGGGCGTAGCCCTCCTCGGTCGTTGCGTCGAGAAGCGCCTTATAGGTCTCGAAGGCCGCGCTGCCCGGGAGCACGTCGCCGAGCACCGTTCCCTTGAAGTCGGACCGCTTCACGTAGACGATCGGCGCCGAGACCGGGACGAACATCGCCCTCTGCTTGTTGAGGGTGGTGATGAGGCCGCGCATCTCGCCCGCCTGGTCGATCTGCGTGACGAGGACCATGCGCATCGCCCCCTTTGTCAGCGAGACCAGGTGGATGAACATGGAGGAGGCCGGGATGTAGAGCCGGCCGCGGTGGGAGAACGGCGCGTCGGGCCGGTCGCGCTCCTCGAAGAGGAGGCTCGGCCACTCGGGATCCCAGATGATGTCGGTGCGGTAGGCGACGATCGCCTGCGGCTTGGCGAAGGCCGGCCGCAGCGTCAGATAGCTGCCGATGTAATGGTCGACGGCGGCGCGCGTGTAGGCGCCCATGTAGGTTGGCGCCACGACGCCTCCCTCGCCCTTGAGCTCCATCGGCTGGGCCGTCGACATGGAGCCGAACCAGGCTTCCTTCAAGCGCTGGTAGTCGAGACCCAGGACCATGGCGACGTCGAACAGCGTTTGCTCGCGCACCGACTTGCCGTGGAGCAGGTTCTGGATGGTCTTCTCGTGACAGTCGGCGGTGTCGGCAAGCTCCGCCTGCGTCAGCTTCTTCTCCACCATCGCCGTGCGAATGAGCTCGAGGGCCGCCGCGCGCTCCTTGCGAGGTAGGGACGGTTTCATGGGGCCGGCTCTCTCTGGTGGGCTCTTATCCGAATATACCGGTTTTTTCCTCGTCTCTGCAAACGGGAGCAGGGGCAGGCCGCCCGATCATGCCCCACTCAAGTTAAAGGGCGGCGAAGCCCTCGGCTCCGCCGCCCTGACCTGTCGATCGGCTTGCTTGCGCCTCAGTTGACGACCGCCACCTGAACGCGGGCGAGGCCGGCACCCGTGATGCCGAGCGCGCTTGCCGCCCCGTGCGAAAGGTCGATGATGCGCCCTTTCACGAACGGTCCGCGGTCGTTGATCGTGACCGTGACCGAGCGTCCGGTCGCGAGCGAGGTCACGAGAACGCGGGTGCCGAAGGGCAGCGATCTATGGGCCGCCGTCATGCCGCCCGGGTTGAAGCGGGCGCCGGACGCGGTCCGCGTGCCCGACGAATAGTAGGAGGCGATACCGGTTGAGCCGCCGCCGCCGGAATAGCTGCTGCTGGCAACCGAGCTATAGCTCTTCTTCGTCTTGTGGCTCGCCACGCGATGCTTGGCCTTTTGGCCCTTCGCGTATGCGCTCTTCGCTTTCGACGCCTTGTGCCCGGTCTTGGCGCTGATGCAGGAGGCCTCCGGGCCCATGCACTGCCACGCTGCACTCGCGGGACGAGTGCCGGCAAAACCGATGGCCAGTGCCGCAACGGCGGCGATGGCGACATGACGCATGATGCTATCTCCTTCTCGGCGGCGACAGTGCGGATGCTCTCGAACCAAGTCCCCTTGTGAGCCCCTGGTTCCTTGTCGGGTCCCGCATCCTCGGGGGAGCGGGGTCCGATCAAGTTCCCTGCGACGGGCGAGCCCCAGCCCAACACCAGAACTCTGTTGTGTCGCCGAACCTTAGCGGGGGCGTTTGGTTGGATCCCCCGTCCTGGCGTGGCGACCGAACAGGCCAAGGCGGCGAGGGTCAATGACGAAATCTAAACGTCGTTCAGTACCTGGACCGGCCAGATTTGAATCTTCAGAGAAAATTGATCATGCAGCGCAACCGCCTGCGACGGCCGGTCGCACATACTTCATCGTAACGCAACAATCCAACAGTTTGAGACTGTGTCGAAAAGGTGGCGGAGATGCACTGCACCATTGCGCCACGCCGGACGGGGCACCTGCGGCACTCTTGCTCTCGGGTCGCGGCAAGCGCAGACTGAACTCGGGGTTCAACCGGCCACCCCGTCAGGCTCTCGCCCAAGATCGCGATCGTTTTTGATGGAGACGCTCCGCGTCCATCAAAAACGTGAATCGCGATCCAAATTCAAAGTAATAGAGCACGATTCACGTCAGACATGGATCGCAGAAGCGATTCCATGTCGGACGATCGTGCTCTAGCGCCGCGGCGAGGCTGCGTGGCTCATCGGCTCACATCTCAATTCCATGTCGCGTCCCTGTCTTGTTCGGAGGCGAGACCCTTGGTTTGCGCCGAGCTGCCGCGCGCAGAGGTGAGGGGTGTGCGGTGACAATCGACAGCAGGGCGGACCAGGGCAAGTCCGGCATTGCGGCCGCGCCGTCGTTCGGCGAGCTGGTCGGGCTATGGGCGAAGATCGGCATGATGTCGTTCGGCGGCCCCGCGGGCCAGATCGCACTCATGCACCGGGTGCTCGTCGACGAGAAGAAATGGATCGACGAGGCGAGGTTCCTCTCCGCGCTCAACTTCTGCATGCTGCTGCCCGGACCGGAGGCGATGCAACTCGCCACTTATTCCGGATGGCGCCTGCACGGCGTGCGCGGGGGGCTCGCGGCGGGCCTTCTGTTCGTGCTTCCCGGCGCCGCTCTCATGCTCGCGCTCGCGCTCGGGTATTTTCACTTCGGCAAGCTTCCGATCGTCGAGGCGGCCTTCGTCGGCATCAAGGCCGCCGTGCTCGCGATCGTCGTCGAGGCGCTCCTCCGGGTCGCACGCCGCGCGCTGAAGGAGCCCCTCGATTGGATCATCGCGGGCCTGGCCTTTGTCGCGATCTTCGCCTTCGCGGTGCCGTTTCCCCTGATCATACTCGTGGCCGCCCTCGTCGGGTTCTACTTCAATAGGGCGCCGCCGTCGGCGGCCGAGGCGGTCCGGCCGGCGCCGGCCACGAGCCTCGCCGGGACGGCGGCGACGGTCTCGCTCTGGCTCGCGATTTGGATCGTCCCTCTCATCGCCGTGGGTCTCGCCTTCGGCTTCGACCACGTGCTTGCCGATCTCGCCTGGTTCTTCTCCAAGCTCGCGGTCGTCACCTTCGGCGGCGCCTACGCCGTCCTCGCCTACATGGCGCAGGAGGTGGTGCAGGGCTACGGCTGGCTCGCGCCGGGCGAGATGCTCGATGCGCTGGGTCTCGCCGAGACGACGCCGGGGCCGCTCATCCTCGTCAACGAGTTCGTCGGCGTCATTGCCGCCGCGCGCCATGGCGGCGGATCGCCGGTCGCGATGGGGATCCTCGGCGCGCTCGTCACCCTTTGGGCGACGTTTGCGCCCTGCTTCCTCTGGATCTTCGCCGGCGCCCCCTATATCGAGCGCCTCAATGCCGAGCCGCGCTTGAAGTCGGCGCTCGCGGCGGTGACGGCCGCAGTCGTCGGCGTCATTCTCAATCTGACGGTGTGGTTCGCGCTCCACGTCCTCTTCGCCAAGGTCGGCGTGGTGCGCGCCGGGCCCTTGAGCCTCGCGGTGCCCGATCCCGCGACGCTCGAGCCGCTCGCCTTGGGTCTCGCCGCGCTGGCATTTGCCCTTCTGTTCGGGCTCCACCGCGGCATTGCGACGACCTTGGCCGTCTGCGCCGCCGCCTCCCTCCTCTGGCATTTCATTTGAGCCGCCGCGCCGAGCAACTAGAGCCAGCGCTTGCGGCGGAAATAGAGGAACGGGATGAGCGCGGAGAGAAACATCAAGAGGAGCGCCATCGGGTAGCCTTCCAGCCACTCGAGCTCGGGCATATGGCGGAAGTTCATGCCGTACACCGACGCGACGAGCGTGGGCGGCATCAGCATGACGGCCATGACCGAGAACAGCTTGATGATCTGGTTCTGCTCGTTCGAGATCATGCCGAGGGTCGCGTCGAGCAGGAAGTTCATGCGGCTCGACAAGAACCGCATGTTCTCCATCAGCGACGCGATGTCCTTCTCCGCCGTGGCGATGCGCTGAAGAATCTTCTGGTCGCAGTTCCGGTCGCAGGCCGCCGTGTGGAAGAAATGCAGGACCCGCTCGAGCGAGGTCGCGCTTTCCTGGGCGCGCGCGACGGTGTCGCCCTGAGTGCCGGTTCCCTTGAGGAGGACGTCGAGCTTGCGATCGCCCTTGCGCCGCCCCGATATATCGAAAACGGCTTGTGCCATGACGTCGGCGCGGTCCTGGATGAGCTCGACGAGGTCGGCCCCGCGCTCGATCAGGGTTTCGATCAGGCCGATCAGGATGGCGGCGCCCGACGAGCAGCTCGCGTCGCCTTTGGCAACCCGCTGCAGGAACAAGGGGAACGCCTTGGGCTCGGCATAGCGCACGGTGACGAGGGCGTTGCCGGCGAGGATGAAGGTGACGGTGGAGCCCGTCGGCACGTCCTTCTCGATGTTGTGGACGATGAAGGCCGTCATGTAGGTCGCCCCGCCTTCCTGATAGAAGCGGCTCGACAATTCGATCTCGCGCATCTCCTCCCGTGTCGGCACCGAGATTCCGAGCAGGCCTTCGACGCGGCGGTCTTCCTCGGGGGTGGGGTTGATGAGGTCGAACCAGACGGTGTCCTTGGTGATCGGCGCGGTCTCGTTGTGCTTGAGCAGGCTATGGCCTGTCGTGTCGTAGATGGTGAGCATTGGGCATTCCCTAGACGCCTTGAACTCCCCCGCCGAGCGCCCTTAATTACATGGAACCCGAAAGCTACGCACGTCCCTTCGCGGCGGCCGGCATGCGCTTGCCCTGTTCCCTGCGTGACAGCAGAACCGAAGCGCCGCAACCTACGTAAGAAAGCCACGACCGGCAGTTCCCGCCGGAGCCAAACCTCAGGAGAATGCTTTATGTCACGTCTTGCTTTGGCGGCAGGCATTGCTGCGCTGCCGTTTCTGAGCCTCGCCGCCTCGCTGCCGGCGGAGGCCGCCATCAAGTGCGTCGCCGGCAACCAGGTCGTCAACGGCTCGCTGATCGCAACGCCCTACTGTCAGGACGCTCTCGTTGCCCAGGTCGCGCAGCAGTACGGCATGAAAGTCTCGGCCGCCGCCATACGCGACAACCCGAACCTCAAGCGCAACGTGTGCCAGTTCGTCGGCCGCGACAATCGCATCTATATCGCGTGCATCGACGCCAACAGCGTCGGACGCCGCGGCTTCTGAAAGTAGATCGCGATTGACGTTCTTGATGGACGCAAAGCGTGTTCATCAAGAACGCTCGCGAACTAGGGACGCGCGTCAGCCGTTCGAAGTCGGCGTCGACGGAAACGCATTGACGTCGAGATTTGGCGCAAGCTCGCTCGCGTCCTTGGCGCGGCGCACACGGCCGTCGAACTGCGCGCCCTCCGAGATCGAAAGCGTCTGATGGAAGATGTCGCCCTCGACCTCGGCGGTCGGGTGGAGCGTGACGTTCTGGGCGCGGATCGCGCCGCGCACGCCGCCGCGCACCTCGATGCTCTCGGCCGAGACCGTGCCGATGACGGAGCCGTCCTCGCCGATGATCACCTGGCGACCGTTGACGTCGCCTCTCACGTCGCCGTCGATCTGCAGCTTGTTCTGCGAGATGATCGTGATCTTGTCGCCGAGGATGGTGAGATCGGTGCCGATCACGGACGAGCCCATGACGGAGGCGGCGCCGAAGGGCGAGGCGCGCGCCGGCGCGGCTCCCTGAGAGTTGCCGGACTGTGACGGGGCCGGAGCCGTGGCTGGCCTCGGAAGACTGGTATCGGAATTTGAGCGGCTGAACACCTGAAACCTCCCCCATGCGCTGGATGATGATGTCGTCGGGAGCGCGATGCCATCATGAGGAGATGGAGGAAATTTGTCGAGATTGGCCATCGGCGCCGGAAAATCGTCCGAGACGCGGCCGAACGCCGGAATTGCCGCACTTCTGAGCCCGCTGCCGGGGCGTTAACCATAGTGCGAGGGTCCCTAGCGCCGGCGGACGCTGCCTCGGTGCCAAATCGTCACGGGCTTCGGAAAAAGCGCGATTGGACGACGGGCATGCTCGCGAATGGGCCATCCCTGTAGTGGCCCTCCCCTATAAAGAGCAGCTTGAGTTGGCAGAATGTCGAGTGGGGAGGCGTAGATGGCTGTCTATAGGCACTTGGAGATAGCGGGGGCTCCGACCTCGTTTTGGATCACGGTTTACGGTGGCGACGGGGCGGAGCCGGGGTCGACAGCAGGGCGTGTCATCATCGATAATTTCGACGCGACCATCACGAATCTGTTGGGCAGCGGGTTCCTCTATGACGACGCCGACGTCACGGCGGGCACGGTCACGACAATCACCCGCACCAACGCGGCGAATACTATCATCTACGAAACGATCACCGGCCTCTCGCTCAGCGCAGCCACCCTTTTCAACCTCCCCTTTCCGCAAAAGGTCCCGTTCATCTTCAAGGGCAACGACACCCTCAACGGCTGGTCGAAGAACGACTACCTCACCGGGTTCAACGGCAACGACGTCATCAATTGCAACGGCGGCAACGATCTCGCCGATGGCGGGGCCGGGAATGACACGATCAAGGGCGGGGCGGCCTCCGACATTATGATTGGCGGCCTGGGCAAGGATACGCTCTCGGGGGGCACGCAGCGCGACCTCTTCGTCTTCACGTCCGCGCTCGAGTCGCGTCCCGGCGTGGCCAACTTCGACGTCATCACCGACTTTGAGCGCGGCAACAACAACACCGGCGACGACATCGATCTCAGAGGCATCGACGCCAAAGCCGGCACGCTTGCCAACGAGGCGTTCAAATGGATCGGGCTCCAAGGCTTCCATCACGTGAAGGGCGAGCTGCACTACAAGGACGTTGCCGGGCCGGGCGTGCTGGTCGAGGGCGATACGACCGGCGATGCTGCGCCCGATTTCCAGATTCTGGTGAAGAATGTCTCGGCGCTTGCCGCAGGCGACTTCCTGGCCTAGCCGGGCCAAGCCGGCGCGGACCCGACCCTTGTCACACTTTCGGCCAAAGTCCGAAGGTAGGACGCGTGGGCGAGGACAATAACGAGTGGGAGGAATGCCATGAAACGGTATCTGGCCGTCGTGCTTGCTGCCGCCGCAGCGGTGACGGTCGCGCCGGCCCCCGGTGCGCGGGCCGCGACCTACGGGTGCTTCGAAGTGACGGCCTCGAGCGTGCACATTCGCGCCCGTCCCTACAGCAACTCCGACATCCTCACCACGGCGTCGAAGGGCGATATCCTCGAGAAGCGCAAGCTTTGGTGCACGCTGCGCGGATACTGGTGTGCCGTGCGCAAGGGCACCATCGACGGCTACGCCGACAAGGCCTTCATGAAGAAGGTCGCGTGCCCCTGATCCGGCCGCCCGCCCATTCCGATCGGCTTAGCCTCGCTCTTATCGACGCGGCGCCTCGCGCCTGCCCCGTCTGCGGCAGCGGGTAATGCCGTTCGCTCTCTCCAAGGCGCTCGGCTTTCTGCTCCATCCCTCGACGCTCGCGGCGCTGGCCCTCGCCGCGGGTCTCTGGCTCACGCGCGGAGAGCGGCGCTCCAAGCTCGGCCGTCGGCTCGCGTGGGGCGGGCTCGCTTTTCTCGTCGTCTGCGGGCTGCTCCCTGTCGGCAATGCGCTCATCCTGCCGCTCGAGCAGCGCTTCGCCGGCGTGCCCGCGCCCGGCGCCGGCGACCGGCTCGCCGGCATCATCATTCTGGGCGGGTTCGAGGACGGCTGGGTCTCCGCGGGCCGGCGCGGGCTCGCCCTAAACGAGTCGTCCGAGCGGCTCACGGAAGGCGTGCGCCTCGCCCTCGCCCATCCGGAGGCCAAGGTCGTCTTCACCGGAGCATCAGGCTGGGTGTGGCCCGGCGGCGTCGATGCGACGGGGCCTGTGGGCGCGTTCCTGCGCGACCTCGGCATCGACGAAGGGCGCTTCGTGCTCGAGGGGCGCTCGCGCAATACGAGCGAGAATGCGCGCTTCACCGCCGAGCTCTTGAATCCGACGGCCGGCGAGCGCTGGGTGCTCGTCACGTCGGCCTATCACATGCCGCGCGCGGTCGGGCTCTATCGCAAGGCCGGCTTCGACGTGATCCCCTATCCCGTCGATTATCGCACGCGCGGCTGGGAGGACCTGCTGCGCCCCTTCGAGCGCATCCCCGCCGGTCTCATGCGGACCGATCTCGCCGCGATCGAGTGGATGGGCCTCTTGGCCTACCGTGTGCTCGGGCGCACCGACGAGCTTTTTCCGGCGCCTCAGCGACACGAGCCGGCTCAGCGGGAGTAGGCGGGCGCCGGCTTGGCCACCGGCGTCGGCGTGTGGGCGATGGGCTGGGGCTTGAGCTCGGCGTCGAGATCGAACGTCTTGCAGTTCTTGGCCGCGAGCTGCCGGTTGTAGGCCTCGAGCACGGCGCGGTCCTTCTCGTAGCGGCTGTCGACGTAGACTCCTTCCTGGCTGCCGCCGATCACTGAGCTCGTGGCGACCTGCATGCCGCGCGAGACGAGCGTCGTCTTGTCCCGCTCGCGGTAATCGCGAACCTGCAGAATGCGCACCTGCATGCGTCCCGTGAGCTTCTTGCAGTCGAGGGCGAGCTCGTCCGCATTGAGAACGTAGCCGGCCTTGGCCGAGGCGGATGGGGGCGCTGTGGACGCGGTCTCCGCGAGGGCCGCCGGGCCCTCCTGTGTCGTCGCCGCGCATGCCTGCAGGACGAGGAGCGGCCGTCGCGACGAGGCTCGCTGTCCTGGCGTGCAAGGTAAGCAACCCTATCTGCGCAAGGCGCGCGTTCTCATGGCCCCTGGGAGTTGTTTGGCATGGAATTGTCACTGGGTGTTATCCCAAGCGCGGATTCGTCTCTTGCGCTCATCCGAACCGGGAAAACCGGCGCGAAAAAGGCGGTGGGACGCCCTTATTGTTCGCAGCCCTTCGCCAGGGGGACCGTTGGCCTTGCCGAGTCGCCCATGGGCGGGTTAGCTGAAGACGGCAAGTGGCCCGCGTGAGACGTCTGCCTCGAGGAGGTTGTCTTGAAGATTACCGCTATCATCGAGCGCGAGGACGACGGCTACGTCGCACTTTGTCCGGAACTCGATATTGCAAGCCAAGGCGCATCGGTCGTCGAGGCTCGGGACAATCTCCGCGAGGCCGTCAACCTGTTTCTTGAGACGGCGTCGGCCGCCGAGCTCAAGGCGCGCCTCCGCGACGAGATTTACGTCACCCAGATCGAGGTTGCGGGTGCCTAGGCTGAGGCGGCTCTCGGGCAAGGAGACTTGTGCAATTCTTGCCCGCCATGGCTTCCGCGAAGTTCGCAGACGAGGGAGCCACATTGTCATGCAGCTCGCGAGAGACGACAGTACCATCACGGTCCCGGTGCCAGACCACGTTGAGCTGAAGATTGGCACGCTCATGTCGATCATCCGGCAATCCGCAATTCCGCGCAGAGAATTTGAAACCGACTAGGTCTGATCGACAGCAACGCAGGATTGAACACACATGGGCCAACGCGTTCTTGGTGTCCTATTCGTTCTCGTCGTGTCGACTGCGGCCGTCTCGGCCGAGGACGAGCCCGCGGCATTTGCCTGCGAGTTTCGCGAGGGCGCGTCGTGGAGCTATGACGCGGGCAAGTTTCATTCGAAGCCGCCCGCCCCGCTCGCCTTCGACATCGAGAAGATCGACCTCGAAGGCCAGTCCGCGGTGCTGAGGACGTCGGCGAGCCCGAACGCGGGAAGGCTGCGCATCGTGCGCGCGCTCAATGCCAACCACTTTCTCGAGGTCGCGACCGAGGGGTTCCTGAACCTGACGACGATCTACGACCGCGATCCGGCCACGGGGCTCTTTCCGGCCGTCCACTCGCGTCATTTCGGCCTGCTCGGCCAGCCCGTCTTCGCCCAGTACACCGGCACCTGCCGCGCCAAGTGACAGCACTTCCCTCGCCCTCGATAGAGAGTGGGGTCGCTGGTGCGCGAGACGGCCAGCCCCCGCCTCAGCCGATCAGGTGTCGTTCAGCCCGGCCGGCTGGCACTTCCAGCGCATGACGCGCCAGGCGGGGTGCTCCTCCATCCACTGGGCGAAGTAGGGCGGGGCCGACATGGCGCACTGGGTCGTGCTCATCTCGCCCTCGAGAGGCAGCCGGTAGTCCTTGCAGACGGCGGGGTCTGAGACGAGGCACGCCGAAAGAATGATGGTCATCATGGCTCGGGCTCTCCGCGGACTCTTCGCGCGCTTCCGTCGGGTCGGTCGCGCGTCGAGCCTATTACGCGCTTGGGCGTAGCTCGGATCAACCGCCTCTGAAACGTCTACGCCGTCAGCAGAATCTCGCCCTTGCCGATGGTCGCCATGTCGCCGGCGAGACGCCGGACGGTGCCGGGGAGGGGAGGGGGCGCCAGCGTTCCGAGCATCTCGGCCATGTAGCGCGAGAGGATGCGCAGGATGACGAGGTCGTGGCGGCCGCAGTCGGCGAAGGTGGGGAGGAGGCCCTCGACGGCCGGTCCGATCAGCGTGCCGCGCCGCATGAGCGGTCCCGGCCCCGCCCCGAAGCCGGTCTCGGTCCAGAGCGTGCCGCCAACCATGCGCGAGCCGGCGGAGGGACCGAACCCGCCCTTCGCGAGCACGATGCCCCGGCGCATGCGCTCGCCGGCCCGCGTGCCGACGCTGCCGCCGACCACGACCAGCGTGCCCATGAGGCCGAACCTCTCGCCCGCGCGCGCCCCGCCCAGGTAGTCGCCGGCCGAGCCCTTGACGAGGATGACGCCGCCGCGCCCGCCGGCGGCAAGGTACGCCCCGGCGCTGCCCTGGATCTCGACGCGCCCGCCGCGCATGTCGGCGCCCGCGTAGGCGCCTACGGGGCCATCGACGATGACGCTGCCGCTGCCGAGATGAGCACCCACGAAGTCGAGATGGTCCGAGCCGCCCGCGATCGTCACCGTGTCGCCGTGCGCGCCGCCGACGGCGAAATAATCGCCCACCTTGGCGGGGCCGGCCTCGGTTGTGAGCGTCTGTCTCTCGATGTCGGCGAGCGTGTGGCCGGCGAGCTTGGCCGGCACCAGCCCCCTGAGATCGAGCCGCACGGCCGGGGCCCCGCGGAGCGTGAACGTAAGCCCGCTCATGGCAGAAGCTCCTTCAGGTGATAGTGGTGCTTGCCGAGCTTGCCGCCGTAGTTGCCGGCCGAGACGCGCGTCACGCCCTTCGCCGAGCCGGTCGCGACGATCGCCTTCAGTCCGGCGCGCATGGCATCGGCGACCGCAGCCGAGGTGAGCCCGTCGATGACGATCTCGAGGACGGCGATGGTGTCGGGCCCAAGCTCGCTCTTCACCGCACCCCTGAGGGTGGGGCAGAAGGCGTCGTTGGTCGAGGCGATCATGCCCTTGTACTTGGCGCCGACCTTGGAGCCGGAGCGGACGATGCCGCCGGGAAACGGCGTGATGACGTCGGGGACCTTGGCGATGGCGGCGACGGCAGCTTCCGCCGTCTCGAGAAGGCCGGCGCGATTGCGGCCCAGGATCAAGAGATTTCCGCCGCCCACCGCGTCGGTGGTGAGGCCGATGGTGTCCTCGCAGATGAACTCGCCGTCCATGACCGGGATGCGCCAGAAGCGGCGATGGCCGAGCTTCTTCGCCGTCTGCCAGCCGTCGCCGAAGGGTCGCACGCCCGCCGAGAGCTTGAGCGACTTCTCCGAGTCGATGCCGCTGTAGCAGGCCGATCCCGGGCTCGTCAGCACGCACTGGCCGACGCGAGTGCGCACCTGGGGGAGGAGCGCGTCGGGCGAGAAGCCGAACAGCAGCACGCGCACGCCGGGGCGGCCGTCGGGCGTCTTTTCGGGCGGGACCTCGAAGTCGATGCCGCATTCGGCGCCGCAGCCGATCACCGACGTCCCGAACCCGGTCATGACGGTGGCAGCGATCATCGCCCACTTGGCGGTGTCGGCGGTGATGATGAGGCCCGTCGCGCTCATGCCGAAGGCCTCGGCGAACGTGTCGTCGATCTCGACGCCGTTGACCTTCATGACACGCGCGCCCCCGTCGGCTGGACGACGATCGAGCCGCGGCCGCCCTCGATGATCTCCTCGTCCGAGAGGCGGAAGTTCTCCATGCGCACCGTGTGGTAGCGCGTGAAGTAGTCCTTGAGCTGCTTCTCGATGGCGCGGTCGTACTCGGGCCGGGCAACGTGGGTCGCGCCCTGCGTCACCTTGATGACGCGCCCGTTCCTCACGATGAGCTCGCCGTTCTTGAACACGAACACGGGCGTGGCGAACATCGCTTCCCGGTCGGCGTTGTCCTCGTAGACCGTGATGTCGGCCGAGGCGCCCGGCGCCACCGTGCCGCGGTCCTTGAGGCCGAGGCTCTTGGCCGGCCCCGCCCGCGTCATGATCGCTATTTCGTAAAGCGAGTACTCGCGCGAGAGCGTCTTCAGGATGGTCGCCTTCTGCGCCTCGGGGTGGAGCTTCTCCAGCATGTCGTTCCGGAAGGAGCGATCCATGAGCAGGCGGATGAGGTGCGGGTAGCAGTGGAACGGCGCGCCGTTCGGATGGTCGGTCGTGAGAAAAAGGCGCCACGGGTCGTCGACGAGGAGAAACATCTCGAGGCCGATCGCCCACTGCAGCGCGTTGACGTAGCTCTTGTCGCGATACTTCATCGGCACGACGCCGCAGCCCGCATCGCACTCGATGTCCATTATCACCCACTTCTTGGGGCTCGCGGACTTGGTGTTGCCGTACTGGCGCATGCTGTCGCCGGAGGCGGTGCAGGTCTGCCCGAACAGGACCTGGCCGACGTCGACCGAGACGTTGGGGTTCTTGTTCAGGAGCTCGGCAATGCGCGGGGCGCCCGAGGAGAAGTGCATGTCGCCCTCGGTGCCGTAGCTGTGGAACTGGATGTGGGTGAGGTGGATCCTCAAGCCCTCGGCGGCGCGGATGGTCTCGAGCGTCGACTTCTCGCTGCCCGGGACGCCGAGATTGCAGCCGTGGATGTGGACGGGGTGCGGGACGCCGAGCTCCATGAGCGCGCGCGCAACGGTGGTGATGATCTGGCGCGGGGTGACGCCGTAGTAGACGTGCTCCTCGTCGAGGTCGAGCATGCGCTGGTTGAACTTGAAGGCGCTGATGCCGCCGGGGTTCACGATCTTGACGGCGATCGCCTGCGCCGCGTGCATGTTCCAGGCGATGTAGTCCTTGATCTCCTCGAAGTCGCGCTTCTCCGCGAGCTGGCGCAGGAAGAAGTCGTCGCTGCCGACCATGACGAAGGCGCCTTTGTCGATGATCGGGATGTCGCCCATCTCCATGTGCGCCTGGCGCGCGTTGGCGGGCAGCATGGCCGGCTCGAAGCAGGCGGTGTATCCCATCTCCGCGTAGCGGTATCCCGTCGTCAGCGTCGAGGGCAGCGCGAGCCCGACGCCCGCGCGCGTCAAGTCGGTGTGGGCGATCTCGTGGCCCTGGTGATCCTCGGGCATCAGCATGCGCGCGATCGTCACCTTGCCGCCGCCGATGTGGGTGTGCGGATCGATGGCCCCCGCCATCACCACGCGGCCCCTGACGTTGTATTCCTCGTCGACGCGCCCGCCCCCGTCGCTCGCCACGATCTTGCCGTCGCGCACGAAGATGTCGCGCACTTCGCCGTTGATGCCCTGGGCCGGGTCGTAGACTTTTCCGCCGGTGAGCTTTGTCAGCATTTTTTCGGATCCGGGAACTAGAGGGCGGATTGGATGGCGCCGACCACGTCGGCGACGCGCGGGAGCTTGGCGCGATGGACACTTCGGAGCGGCAGCGAAACGACGTTGTCGCAGCGCACGAGGCGCCCGTCGTGGTCGAGGCCCGGCGTGCCGACGGGAATGAACACGGCGGGCTCACCGGTCAGCTTGAGGTCGGGGGTGCCGAGCACGACAGTTGGGATCTTGGTCGCGGGCGGCACGATGTCGGGCGAGATCGAGCCGATCCAGAGCAGCGCGTCGCCCTCGCCGGCGGCGAGCATGCGGCCGATGGCATAGCGATACTGGTCGTAGTCGGGCTTGCCGGAGGCAAAGCTCACGCGCAGGGGATATCCGCTCTGCCAGCCGCAGACGGCGCCGGCCGTCACCGCGCCTTCGTTGCCGCCGAGCGAGAGACCCGCGAAGCGTGTCGTCTTGTTCAAGTCCTTGACCAGCTCGGAGACGGCATGGACGGTCAAGTCGGCATTGGCGAAGGCGAGCCCCGGCGGCGCCCACACCATGACGCCGTAGGCCGCGTTGCGGCAGCGCTCGGCGAGCGAGCGGATGTCGGCTGAGGGGACGCCGGCGACGGTGTCCGCAATCGGGCGACCGTTAATGACGGCGCGGATCGCCGCGACCACCTCGCCGACGAGGTGGGGCGGGCAGGGGACGGTCACGACCTCGCCGATGCGCGGCCCGGTCGCCGCCGACTGATCGAGGCCTTGGCCGAGAAAGACGACCGTGCGCTTGGGAGGCGTCTCGGTGAGGAGCGAATCGGTGACGGTGACGATGCGCTCGAAGAAGCGCGGATGGAACTTGTTGAGGTCCGAGCCGACGACCACGATGAGGTCGGCCCGGTTGCGGACTTCCGTCAGCGTCGACATGAACCAGCCGCTCGTCTGCAGCACGCGAAAATTGCGGTACTGGCCCTCGCTCAAGGCGTGGTCGACGACGCCGCCCGAGCGATCCGCGATCGACATGACCGCGCGCATGCCCTCGACGTCGGTGGCGAGGCCGCCGTAGAGGGGGAGCCGCGCTCCCCGGATGATATTCGGCCGCGGCCTGGATGGCCTCCTCGAGGGTGACGGGCCTGCCGGCGACCTTGGGGATCGGCGAGCCGACGGGGCGCTCGAATCCGGCAATCGCGAGCGAGCAGGCGTTCTTGCTGACCTTGAGGCCGGTCTCTGTCGCCGTGACCTCGAGATCGTCGCAGAGAAGGCCGCAAAAGGGGCAGGTGACGTTCTCATAGGCATTCGATTTGCCGCGAACGCCGGTCGCGGGACCGTCCAGTGATGGAGTCATGTACGTATCCGTCCTCCCGACGGAGGCGAACAAAAGCATGGACGGGGGGACAAAACAACAAGGTTGAGTGGCCCATTGCAGGGCGGCTAAAACGCGCATCGATTGCGCCTCTCCGATGCGCTCTTTATGGTGCCGGCGGCGCGCAGAAGACGCGCGCCAGGACGTGGAGGAAGCCCGATGGTGAGAGCGGTTGCGGTCTGTCTCGGCTTGGTCCTGTTGTTGCCTTTCCCCGCCTCGGCGCATGGACCGACGCGCCAGAAAGTCGTCGAGACGATCGAGATCAACGCTCCCCCCGACAAGGTCTGGTCGGTGGTCGGCAATTTCCAGGACATGAGCTGGCACCCGGCGATCGCCAAGACCGAGGGGAGCGGGGGCAACGAGCCAGGGGCCACGCGGGTGCTCACGACGGCGAGCGGGGGCAAGATCAATGAGGCGCTGACTAAGTACAATGCCGAGGGGATGAGCTACGCCTACGAGATCAGCGAGGTCGATTGGAAGGTGCTCCCGGTGTCGACCTACTCCTCGACCATCTCCGTCAAGGATGCGGGCGGCAAGTCGGCCGTCGAGTGGAAGGGCGCGTTCTACCGCTCCTATGTCAACAACGATCCGCCGCCGGAGCAAAACGACGACGCCGCCGTCGCCGCGGTTACCGGCATCTACAAGTCGGGGCTCGATGCGCTCAAGAAGAAAGTCGAGGGCGGCGGCTGATGAGGCACGTGCATGCTCCCTCTTCCCGCATGCGGGGAGAGGGATGGGGTGAGGGGCAAATGGGCATTATGGTGCAAGCAGCTGCCCCTCACCCTAACACTCTCCCCACTCCGAGGAGTTGGGAGAGGGGATACGTGCGATTTAAGACGACGCGCGCTCTTGCGCTCGCGATTGTCATCCTGGCCGGGGCGTATCCGCAATTGGCAAGCGCGGGCGAGGCGCGCGAGGCCTTCGTCACCAATCAGCCGGCCGACTCGCTCTCCATCGTCGACCTCGCGAGCCTCAAGTCGGCGGCCGAGATCCGCATCGGCGGCAAGCCGGCGGGGATCGCGATCGCACCCGCGGGCGAGCGCGCCTACGTCACGTCTCCCGACGGAAAGGAGCTCGTCGTCGTCGACGCGGCGACGCGAACGGTCGCGAAGCGCATTTCCGTCGGCGAGGGGCCGCTCGGGGTCGCGGTCCATCCCACCAACGGGCGCGTCTACGTCGCCGACTGGTACGTGCATCGGCTCTTCGCCGTGGACCCCGAGAAGGGAGAGATCGTCGCCGCCGTCGAGGTCGGCCAGTCGCCGTCGGGAGTGGCGGTTACGGCCGACGGACGTCTTATCCTTACGGCGGACCGGGACAGCAACGCCGTGTCTCTCATCGATGCGGGGTCGCTGACGCGGATCGGGACCGTGGGCGTCGGCGAGCGCCCGTTCGGCATCACCGTCGACCGCACCGGCACGCGCGCCTACACGGCCAACGTCAAGAGCGACGACGTGAGCGTGATCGATCTCGCCTCGCGCTCCGTCGTCGGCACCGTCAAGGTCGGGCGGCGCCCCTATGCGGTGGCGCTCGCCGGCTCGCGCGCCTTCGTCACCGACCAGTACGGGGGGACGGTCACCGTGTTCGACACCCAGACCCTCGCCGTGGTGAAGACCATCCCCGTCGGCGACTATCCCGAGGGGATCGCCGCAGACCCGAGCGGGGACGCCGTCTACGTCGCCTGCTGGGAAGCCAATACGCTCGAGCGCATCGATACGTCGACGCTCGAGGTGACGGCCAAGGTGCCCGTCGGCGACGGGCCGCGCGCGTTCGGGCTCTTTCTGCGCTGAGAGCTTTACCAAGATGAAAGGCGCGCCCCGGTGATCCGGCGGGCCTTACATTTCATAGAATTCATCATCGCAAGCATTGCCGACGGTCCACGATGGACGATAGAAAAGCTCCCAAACAGGCTGCCGAAAAGGCACGGCGGCGATCGAGGAGGAAGTGGAAGCATGTCGCGGAAGAAAACTGCAATCTTCGCCGCACTCGCGCTCTTGGCTGTGCCGGGCGCGGGTCACGCCACGGCAGAGCCGAATCCGGTCCAGGTGCTGTTCGAATCGAGGCAGCTCGACCAGATGGCTGCCGGATCCGAGGTCACCTACAAGTTCGAGCGGAAGGTCTCGAACGAGAAATTGCTCGGCCCCCCCTGGTCCGACCGGATCAAGGTCGGCGTGGTCAAGGTCAACGGCAACGGGGAGCGCGAGGTCGTCTTCCAGGCCTTCACCGGCGAGCAGGCGCGCGACCCGTCGAACTGGCCCGATCTCACCATCAACCCGATCTTCATCTGGTATCTCGAGCGGGCCGTGTCGACGTTCGGTCAGCTTGCCGGAGGCAGCCAGCAATATCTCAAGCTCAAGTTCCGCGAGGCCTTGAAGGACAAGGCCGAGATCGAGGCGATCAAGTTCAACTACGACGGCAAGGAGGTGAACGCCTACCGCGTCACGACCATGCCATACGCAGACGATCCCAACTCGACGAAGATGGAAGGCTTCGAGAACTCCCGCTTCACGATCGTGGTCAGCGACGAGGTGCCCGGCTACTTCGCCGACCTCACCTCTCAGTTCGAGAGCAAGCACGCCGGCGCGCCGAGCCTCGAGGAGCATATCTCGCTCGTGGGAATGGGAGAGACGAAATGAAGCTCAAGAGGGCTTTGATGCTTCTCGCTCTCGCCGGGGCGGGACTTGGCGCAGCGCAGGCAGCGGTTGTTGCCGAGGAGTGCGCCAACAAGAATGTCGTCGAGAACGACTATCCCACCGACACGCGTGCCGACTACATTTTCGGCTGCATGCAAGTGACCGGTCAAACACGCATCGAGCTCGACAAGTGCGCGTGCTCGATCGACGTGATCGCGAGCATCCTCCCCTACAAGGAGTATGAGGAGGCCGATACGATCCTCTCGGTGCGCCAGCGCGGCGGCGAAAGCGTGGCTTATATGTTCAATCCTGCCATGCAGGAGAAGGTGAAGAACCTGAAGCGCGCGCAAATCGAGGGCGAGCTGCGCTGCTTCTGATCGGGCGCGGAGCCATCGCCAAGGAATAGGGCGCCCCTTCCGGGGCGCCCTTCGCATTTCCGATATGCTTGTGGCTCAGGAGCCTTTCGGCACGTTGCGGCCGGTGAACGTGCGCCCGTCGGTGTCCTCCGCCGTCACCTCGAGCGTCTCGTCGCTGCCCGGCGCGTAGGTGAAGCGGATGTTGGGATCCTCGGAGAGCGAGATGCCGCCCTCCATGCGGAACACGCGTTCGTCTCCGCGCATGACGTCGATGACGCGGACGAACTTGGCGGGAATATAGAGGCCCGTCGCCTGGTTCATCTGCAGGCCCGAGAATTGCGGATGGCGGATCATGAGCTGTGCCTCGCGCAGCGGCGCCGCGGCGGCTGCCTCGAAGGTCTTGACCTGCATGCGTCCGGCCTCGGCGAGCACGGCGTCGATGTCCTTCAAGGCCGGCGCCGAGCAGCCGCCCGCCGCCTTGACGAACTTCGTCGCCATGAAGCAGGCGGCCGTCGGCGGTTTCGACCACGGCGCGGATGTTCGAGTACATGTCGACGCGCACTCGGGTCGAGATCATGCGCTCGCCCTCGCCGGCGGCGGGGCCGAACGTGAACTCGGCGACGACGGGAGCCGGGTTCTTGTCGATGATGAGCGTGAGCTTCTTCGCAGCCGGCGCGAAAGCGGCCGGGATGCGGACGGTGAGCGGGACGAGAGCCGCGTCGTCGGCGCGGTAGGGCGCGTCGAGGGTCACCGCCTCGGTGCTCTCCACGACCTCCCGGGCGCCGAAAATGTCCTTCTGCAGGGAAGGCCAGAAGTCCGCTTCGTCGGCGGCGCGTGCGGCGGCGGGAGCCGAGAGCGCCGCGAGCAAAATCGCCGATGCCAGCGCGAGGCGGCGGGTCGGTTTCGGCGTCATAATCCTCTCCTTGATCCTCTCTTTGTCGTTTCTTTGCTGGGCGCCGTCCAAGGACGCCTACTCCCACTCGAGCTCCGCGAAGGCGGCCGTCACGTTGCGCGCATGATACTCTTCGAACAGCTCCCACGCATCCTTTTCCGAGCGCCCCGCCGTCGCCGTGGCGTCGGTAAGGGTCTTGCCGGATTTGATCAAGGCGCGCACGTCGGCGGCGAGGCGCTCGAGATAGCGCTTCTCCGGCTCGATGGCGGCGGGCCAGGGCATCGAGGGCGGTCCGTGGCCCGGCACGACGCGGGCGGCCGGCACCGCAGTGGCGCGGTCGATGAAGGCGAGCCAGCCGCGGATCGAGCCGTCGATCACCGGCACATGGCCGGAGAAGAGAAGGTCGCCGAGAAAGAGCGTTTGGGTCGCGCTATCGCGCACGACGAGATCGTTGTCGGTGTGGGCCGTCTTCTGCGCCTCGATCTCGAGCGTGCGCCCGCCGAGATCGAGCGACAGGCGATCCTCGACGGGCAGGGTCGGCGGAATGATCGCGATACCGGCGAAGGCCGTGAGGCCGAGGAGATCCTTGTTGGCGGCGAGGTAGCGCTCGGAGCGGACGGCAAGCGCGCGGGCAAGCTTGGCGTGGCCGACGAACTCCGGGCGGTCGTCCTTGAAGGCGGCGTTGCCGAATACATGGTCCGGGTGCATGTGCGTGTTGATCACATAGCGGATGGGGAGGGCCGTCACCGCGCGGATGGCCTCTCTCAGCGCCGCGCCGACCTTGACGCTGCCGCCCGTGTCGATGACGGCCACCGCATCGTCGCCGACGACGAAGGCGCAGTTCGCGATGTCGCCGCCGTTCGCCGGCGAGAAGAGCGCTCGCTTGCCCTCGTGCACGAAGACGCCGGGGGCGATCTCCTCGACGAAGGGCGCGGCGGAGGCGGGCGCGAGAAGCAGCGCGCTGCTCACAAGGGCCGCGAGGCAGGCGACGATCGTCGTCCAGGGGGCCGCGCTTGCGTGGTGGGGGCGGCGCGTCACGCGGCTCGTCCTCTCGGTGCTGATCAAGGGGCCGCAATCAACCCCGGAAATTGACTTAGGAGGTATGGTCGCGAGGAGCAAATCGGCGCCGATTCTGCCGCCAATTTGAGCACGATCGAGAATATAGGAAAAAACGGGGGCGCGCATTGTACTCAATTTTATTATGGCGTCAAGATCAGGTCTCGTCGCGGGGTCAACGCCAAAACTTGGCGTGCAACGCAGCAAATCCGAGTGCAGCGCAAAAGCATACCGTAAAATAGGCGGAAAATTGGGTCAGAGAGCTTGTCCTATGAGTGTTGCAATAAAATTCGCCTCACGGATTGTCTTGCGGACCTCACGAGAAAGTGTCTACAAGTGAACCACGGTAGCGATGGCTTGCGGACGCTTGCTCAGTGCAGCGACCGTCCATTCGAAAGCCGAAGGGGAAGAGAGAAAATCCGCCCCAGCAAAGTAGGCTGTGACACGCTGTCGTCGCTACCGCTTGCAAGCGTGGCAAGAACCTTAAGGAGGAAGCGCGATGCGCAGAAGTGCACTCGCATGCGGGCTGCTCGCCTCAGTGGCTCTGAGTTCGCCGGTTTGGGCGAACTCGGACGTCGAGAAGGCGATCGCAGATCCGAATAACTGGGCAATGCAGCAACACGACTACGCCCAATGGCGGTATTCCCAGCTCGACCAGATCAACACCAGCAACGTCAAGGACCTCAAGGTCGCTTGGCAATTCTCGACCGGCGTCCTTCGTGGTCACGAGGGCTCTCCGATCGTGATCGGGAACACGATGTATTTGAACTCCGCGTTCCCCAACAACGTCTTCGCTCTCGACATCTCTGATGCCGCTGGCCCGAAGATCCTCTGGAAGTACTCGCCGAAGCAGGATCCGTCGGTCATTCCGGTCATGTGCTGCGACACGGTCAACCGTGGCGTGCAGGTCGCCGGTGACACCGTGATCCTCGGTCAGGCCGACACGACGCTCGTCGCGCTCGATGCCAAGACCGGCAAGGAGAAGTGGAAGGCGGTCAACGGCGATCCCAAGAAGGGCGAGACCCATACGGGCTTCCTTCTCATCGTCGGCGACAAGGTGATCATGGGCACGTCCGGCGCCGAGTTCGGCGTCCGCTGCCACGTCACCGCCTACGGCCTGAAGGATGGCAAGAAGGTATGGCGCGCCTACTCGATGGGCCCCGATGCCGACATCCTGATGGATCCCGAGAAGACCATGTCGCTCGGCAAGCCGGTCGGCAAGGACAGCTCGCTCAAGACCTGGACCGGCGATCAGTGGAAGATCGGCGGCGGCTCGACCTGGGGTTATGCTGCCTACGACAAGGACGCCAACCTCTTCTACTACGGCTCGGGCAACCCCTCGACCTGGAACCCGGCTCAGCGCGCGGGACCTGACGGCAAGCAGATCGACCAGAAGTGGTCGATGACCCTGTTCGCTCGTAACCCGGACACGGGTATGGCGGCTTGGGCTTACCAGATGACCCCGTTCGACGAGTGGGACTATGACGGCGTCAACGAGTCGATCCTGACCACGCAGAACATCGGTGGTTCGGAGCGCAAGGTCCTCACCCACTTCGACCGTAACGGCTTCGGCTACACGATCGACCGCCTGACCGGCGAGCCGCTCGTTGCCCAGCCTTACGATCAGGACCTCAACTGGTCGACGGGCGTCGAGCTCGACAAGTCGAAGCCCAACTACGGGCGTCCGACGGTCGTCGCCTCGAAGTCGACGTTCCTGAACGGTGCCGACGTCAACACGAAGAACGTCTGCCCGGCGGCCCTTGGCTTCAAGGACCAGCAGCCGGCTGCGTATTCGCCGCTGACGAACCTGTTCTACGTGCCCATCAACAACGTGTGCATGGACTACGAGCCCTTCAAGGTTTCGTACACGCCTGGCCAACCGTACGTCGGCGCCACGCTGTCCATGTTCCCGCCTGAGGGCAAGACGAACACGGGCCACTTCACGATTTGGGATGGCGCTGCTGGCAAGATCGTTCACCAGCTCGACGAGCCCTTCTCCGTGTGGTCGGGCGTGCTCACCACGGCTGGCGGCCTCGCCTGCCACGGCACCCTTGAAGGCTTCATCAAGTGCCGCGATCAGAAGGACGGCAGCGGAGCTCTTCAGGCACCGTCTGCCTTCCGGCTCGATCGGCAACGTCATGACCTACGCGGTCGGCGGCAAGCAGTACATCGGCCTCTTCTCGGGCGTCGGTGGCTGGGCCGGCATCGGCCTCGCGGCTGGTCTCGACAAGCCGACGGACGGTCTCGGCGCAGTGGGCAACTACGCAGGCCTCAAGTCGTACACCGATCTCGGTGGCACGCTGACGGTCTACTCGCTGCCCTAATGCGGTCGACTAGGACCTGAGAAATGGGCCGGCGCGGGGAAACCCGCGCCGGTCTCTTGCTAGAGTGCCCTTGCTCGGCGGTCTCAATCTCACTAAGTCGTGAAACTCAATGCGGCGCGCGGCACGCGATTGTGAAGATCTACGTGTGTCTTGTAGCCGTTGAAGCGCGGCGGATCGTCTACAACATCAAGCTTCGAAATAAGGGGAAACGCGTGAAAAGGTTAGGTCTTGATATGTGCGCTGCGGGCTGCTTCGGGTTCGCGGTCACTCTCGGAATGACGGCGTGCAGCGCCGAGGACACTCCTCCGGCCGCGAAGGACAAGACGAGCGAGGCCGCGCCGGCCCCGGCTCAGAAGGAGGACAAGGTGGCCGCCGTCGAGCCGGCCAAGGAGGAGGCAAAGCCGTCCGCTCCGGCCGCCACTCAGCCCGCCCCCGCGGCGGCGCCCGAAGCAGCCTCGCCGCCGCCCGCCCAGGTCGCGGCTGCCGACGACAAGAGCCCGGTGCCCGATCCCGCGTTCGAGAAGCAATTCCAGGAAGGCAAGACGTTCGTGGACGGCAAGTGGGTGCTCCCCGACGGCACTCCGACCTATGACGTGCACCGCGATGCCAACAACACCGATATCGTGACCAAGGTCGATTGGAACACGTATTCGGGCTGGCGGCGCTATCATGCCGAGTGCCACGTCTGCCACGGGCCGAACGCGGAAGGCTCCACCTATGCTCCGGCCTTGAAGAATTCGCTCAAGAACATGACCTACGAGAAGTTCCTGCAGGTCGTCGCCAGCGGCCAGCAGCGCGACGTCGGCGGCACCAAGTTCATCATGCCGGCGCTCGGCGATAACAAGAACGTCATGTGCTACATCGACGATCTCTACGTCTACCTCCGAGCGAGATCGACCGATGCTCTTCCGGGCGGGCGCCTCAGCGCCGACCAGCGCGCGGAGAAGCCCAAGGAGGCCATCGAAGCCGAGAAGTCGTGTGTCGGCGAATAACAAGAGGATCGATATGAATCGCTTTCTACTCGCAGTTCTGCTCTTCGGCCTTGGCGCGACCGGCGCCCAGGCCGCTGAGGGGGTGATGGCGGATGCCGTCAACCGCAAGGTGCTGAGGGTGTGCGCCACGCCGTCGAACCTTCCCTACTCCAACGAGAAGGGCGAGGGCTTCGAGAACAAGATCGCCGCGGTCGTTGCCGACGAGCTCAAGGTGCCGGTCGAGAACACGCTCCTGCCGCAGGGGCTCGGCTTCATCCGCATGACGCTCGGGGCCAAGAAATGCGACATCGTCATCGGGACCGCCCAGGCCGACGAGTTCACGCAGAATACCAACGCCTACTACCGCACGACCTATGCGCTTCTCTATAAGGAAGGCAAAGGGCTCGACGGCCTGAAGTCGATCTTTGATCCCCGCCTCAAGGGCAAGGTCATCGGCATCCAGGCGGGCGTGCCCGCCGCCGACTATGTCGCCAAGGCGGGCCTCATGGAGAAGGCGAGGCCTTACCGGCTGCAGGTCGACACGCGCTACGACAATCCCATGCAGGACATGGTGAACGACATCCGCTCGGGCGAGGTCGATGTCGGCGTCCTGTGGGGGCCTTACGCGGGCTATTTCGGAACGCGCGGCGGGGATAAGCTCGTCGTCGTCCCCATGCTCGAGGAGACGGCGGGCCTGCCCAAGCTCGAGTACCGCATCACCATGGGCGTGCGTAACGGCGAGCAGGCCTGGAAGCGGCAGATCAACGAGGTGATCGCCAAGCGCCAGGGCGACATCGACCAGATCCTGCTCGAGTACGGCGTGCCGATCATCGACGAGCAGAACCAGATCATCACGGCGGCGCGCAAGTAGCAAACGACGGTGGGTTCGTGCGTCGAGCGCGAGCGCTCCGGCGCTCTAATCTCTTGAGCCGGTTGACAGGGGCCGTGGCCATCGCTCTCGCCGCGGCCCTTTCGCTGCCTGCGGCCGCCGAGGACAAGGCGTCCGCCGCCAGCCGTGCCCGAGCCGCCTGACTACCGCACCGACGACTACCGCTCGCCTGTGCCCTTAACGCTCGCCGGCGCGCGCGTCATCGGCGCCGACGAGGCCGAGACGCTGTGGCGGGAGAAGGGCGCCGTCTTCATCGACGTCTATCCTCGCGCGCCCAAGCCCCCCAATCTTCCGGCGGGCACCGTCTGGCGCGATCCCACGCACATGAGCATGGAGCGGGCGCACTGGCTGCCGAACACGGGCTACGGCGTGCTCTCCCCGGAGTTCGAGGCCTACTTCAGGACGCGGCTCGAGCGGCTCACGGGAGGCGATCGCGCACGCCCCGTCGTGTTTCTTTGCGTCAAGGACTGCTGGATGTCCTGGAACGCCGCCAAGCGCGCGCTCGAATGGGGCTATGCGAACGTGATCTGGTTCCGCGACGGCACCGACGCCTGGCTCGAAGCGGGCTTCGATCTCGTGCGCGTCGAGGCGGAGCCGTAGGCGGGCGAGAAAGCGCCGGACACGGTCAGGATTTCATCAGGCCGCGGATCTGCCTCACGACGGCGGAGAGGCGCTCCTCGATCAGTCCGGGAAGCTCGCAGGCGATCGGAATGCTCGACTGGCGCTCCTGGAAGATGCGCGTCGCCCACTTGTATTTCTCGCGCGCGTCCGCGAGCTCCTTCGGTACGTCCTCATCCGGCGTTCCGGGTGGCACCTTCGCCTCGAGGTCGCCGAGCGTGGTTCCCTCCCGCTCGAGCTCGGCGGAGCGCTCGATCTGGGCTTTCTGATACTTGCCGATGCCCTTGACGACGGTCTTGCGCTGGTTGTTGACGGTCTCGAACAGGGTCGCGAACACGGCCGTGAGGCGCCGGTCGCGCTCACCCTCGGGGGCCTTCTCGGCGAACGCCTTCAGCGCGGCCTCGGTCTTGTCGAGCGGCACGCGCCGGCTCGCGAGCATGTTCGCGAGCTCGACGATCTCCCGGTCCCGCTGCAGCTCCTTCACGTCCTCGACCGGGGGCCCGTCCCAGAACTGAGTCACGGTGAGCGTTTCGACGCGCCGCTGCACGCACGGCCACTCGGACATCGTCGAGGCCGGCGGCACCGGCTCGGTGGCCATGACGTCGGGGCCGGCTGCTCCCGGCGGCACGGCCTCGGGCACGGCCCCGGGCTGGCCGGCTTGAGCCGCGGCCGAGAGAGGCGCGAGGAGGAGAAGTGCGGCAACCGGCGAAATCGTGCTTCTGCGCATTGCTGTCATCTTGGGCTTCTTGCTTTCTTGCGGGGTCAGTCTCAATTGGCGCTTCCGCCGAGGCCGCCGCGCCGAGCGATGAGGCCTTTCGAAGGATTGTAGGCGTAGATCGCGGCCCCAAGGAAGACGACGGTAAAGCCGACGACGGCATACAGATTGGTAAGGTCTAGGCTTCCGTCCTCGAGGCGCGCGCCGATCTGCCCGTAGAGCGCGAAGCGGATGAGCTCGACGGCGTAGGTGAACGGGTTCAGCGCGGCAGATCTCGTAGAGGATCGGGCTCAACTCGCGGACCCGCCACAGCGGGTAGAGCGCGGAGGAGGCGAAGAACATCGGGAAGATCACGAAGTTCATGACGCCGGCGAAGTTCTCGAGCTGCTTGATGACGGACGAGATGAAGAGTGCGATCGATCCGAGCATCAGTCCGGCGAGGACGAGGGCGGGCAGCACCGTGATGTAGCCGAGGGGAGCCGGGTCCAGAATCGTAAACTGAGTCCAGGTCGAGGAGATTGTCGCCCGAATTCCGGACTCCAAGCTCCAGCTATCCCAGAGTCAGGCAATGAAGAGAAACGTATAGGCCTGGAGCACGGCGACCGCGACACCGCCGATGAGCTTCGACAGCAGAAGGAACGAGCGCGGGAACGGGCTCACCAGCAGCGTGCGCATCGCGCCGGTCTCTCGATCGTAGACCATCGACAGCGACGACTGCATGGCGTTGAAGAGCAGGATCATGCCGACGAGGCCCGGCGTCACGAAGGTCTCGTAGAGCACGTAGGTGGTGTAGGGCGGTATGATCGACACGCCGAGCGTCTGGCGGAAGCCGGCGGCAAAGATGAAGAGCCAGATGAGCGGGCGCACGAGCGCCGAAAGAAAGCGCTCGCGCTGGTGGAGAAAGCGCAAGACCTCGCGCCAGACGATGCCGCGGAAGCAGGCGATATAGCCCAAGAGCCCGAGGCGCCGCGGGGCGAGGTCCACCATCGGTCTCACGATGTCGACATTCATGCCGCCTCCGCGGTCGTGGCGCCGGTGAGGATGCGGAAGGCCTCGCGCGGGGAGGCGGCGCCGGCGGCGGAGAGAAGCCCCGGAACCGTGCCCTTGTAAAGCACGCGCCCCTTGTGCAGCACGACGACCAGGTCGTCGGGCGCGATCTCGTCGATGAGGTGGGTCGCCCAGAGGACGCCGAGACCTTCGCGGGCGACGAGGCCGCGCACGATCTCGATGACGCTCTCGCGCGAGCCGATGTCGAGGCCGACGGTGGCCTCGTCGAGGAGCAGGCAGCCGGGGCGATGCAGGAGCGAGCGGGCGATTTCCACGCGGCGCGCCTGGCCGCCCGAGAGATTGCGCACCTTCTCGTGCGCGCGCTCCTCCATGCCGACGATCTGTAGCGCCTCTTGCGTGCGCTTCTTCGCTTCCCCGCGACGGATGCCGTGGAGGGCGGCGTGGTACATGAGGTTCTGAGCGAGCGAGAGATCGACATCGAGCGTGCGGCTCTGGAAGACGACGCCGAGCCGCTGCAGCGCTGCGCCGGGCGCGCGGCGCACGTCGTATCCGAGGATGCTGATGGTCCCGGAGACGTTGTCGTAGAGGCGCGTGATCAGCGCGAAGAGCGTCGATTTGCCGGCCCCGTTCAAGCCGAGAAGCACGGTGAAGGCGCCGCGCGGCACCGTGAGCGACACGTTGTCGAGCGCCTTGAGGTCGCCGAAGCTGTGGCTGACCCCGCTGACGACCAGAGTGTCGGGGAGCGCCCCGACGCTTGCTTGAGCGGGCATGTCCATCGCTGGCTTTTCACCGGCCCTCATAGCGGGGTGTGATCCTTCTCCGGCCGCGAAGAGACCGGAATATCCTACAGCCTGGCGCATCCGTCATCCGATCTTCGAGGCTCTCACCTCAGTGCGGGGCGATGACGACGCCCCAGGGATAGCGGCCCACCTTGATCGATTTGATCACCTTGAGGTTTTCCACGTCGATCACCGACACGTCGTTGGATGTGCCGTTGGTCGTGAACAGCAGCTTCTGATCGGGCGTGAAGCCGAGCTGCCAGACCCGCTGGCCGACGAGGAGGTACTTCTCGACCTTGAACGTCGCCGTGTCGATGACGGCGACGCGGTTGGCCGGCCCGAGCGCGACGAAGGCCTTCTTGCCGTCCTCGCTGATGCGCACGCCGACGGGCTGAATGGCGTCCGCCGTGATGCCCGGGATCTCGAACTTGATCTTGGCGAGGACCTTGCGCGAGGCGGCGTCGATCACGGTGACCGATGCCGCCGATCTCGGCGCTGACCCAGACCTGCTTGCCGTCGGGCGTGAACTGAGCCACGCGCGGCCGATTGTCGACGAGCACGTTGTCGATGGTCTTGTGCGTCGCCGTGTCGATGAAATGCGCCATGTTCGTCGTTTCCGACGTGTTGACGAGGATCTTGCCGTCGGGGCTCATGCCCATGCCTTCCGGCTCGACGCCGACCGGAATGTCGGTGATGACGTTGCCTTTGAGGATGTCGACGACGGTGACGAGATTGTCGTCCTCGTTCGATACGTAGAGCGGATTGCCGGAATTGTGCAGGATGGGAAGCTCGGGGTCGGGGCCCGACGGCAGGTCCTTCACGTACTCGTAGGTCTTGGCGTCGAACACCTGCAGCGTGTTGTCGTCGCTCGCGCAGACGATGACCCACTTGCCGTCGTTGGCCATGATGATGCCGCGCGGCCGGTTGCCGGTCTTGATCGTCTGGATGACCTCGAGCTTGTCGCTGTCGATGACCGAGATCGTGTTCTCTTTCTCGTTGGAGATGAACACCTTGTAGGCCATGGCGGGCGACGCGCCGAGGCCTGCGGCCGAGACGGCGAGGAAGGGGACCAAGGTGAGCGTCGTCTTTTTCACGTCATGCTCCTGAAGGTGGCGAGCCCGTTACGAGAGAAGGCGGCCTGTTCGGATCACTTCTCGAAGGCCTTGCATTTGGTCTCCGGCTTGTCGATGCCGAGCGTGTCGAGCTCGGTGAACTGATGCAGGAAGCCGGGCTGCGGGGAGAGCGTCACGAGAAGCTTCGGCGGTGGCGAGGATGATCGGCTGGCGGAGCTGGCCGTTCCAGGCGCGGTAGGTGAGCTTCTGGCCCTTGAAGGCGGCGAGCTCGAACTCGGGCGAGCGCATATAGGCGATGAGCTCGCCCGGAGCCGCCGACTTCTTGCGCGTCGCGGCCTCGCCGACCGAGCGCACGGCCATCCAGACATTGTAGTCGAGCGGGCGCATGTTGCGACCCGCGAGCCGCTTGAACCGGTTCTGGAACTGGGTGCCGCCCCAGAGCTCGACCGCCGGATGCCAGGTCGTCGGCACGAGCCCCGCCGAGCCGACCACGGGGCGCGCGTCCCAGGTGCGGTAGGGGAAATAGTCGGCGAAGAGCTCTCCCTCGTCGGCGACCACCACCACCTGGTGGTCCGGCAAATTCTGCGTAAAGCCCGGGATCTGCTGCTGGATCTGCTCGAACCCGCCGTCGGACCGGCGGCTGCCGGGATCGTACTTGAACTCGCGCTCCTCGACGATCTTGAGGCCGAAGCGCTTGGCCGCGCGCCGCAGCGCCTCGGCCCAGGCCTTGTCCTCGGGGGAGGGGCCGGAAATCAAGACCAGCCTTCTCCATTGCTTCCAGGCGAGGTACTGGCCGAGGGCATCGGCGAGCATGGAGCGCGAGGGCGCCGTGTGCTTGACGTTCACCCGGCACTCCTCCTCGCGCAGCACCTCGTCCGGGGCGCTGGCGTTGAAGATGACGGCCTCCTTGTCCTTGATCGCATCGGCCATCTTGAGAACGGTCGAGGCGGAAACATCAGCGACGATGAAGCCCACCCCGTCCGCGACGCGCTTTTGAATTTCGGCGACGAGCTCGTCCGCGCTTGCGCTCTGGACGATGTCGAGGGAGAACTCCTGGCCCAGGAAGCGCCCCGTGGTGTTGTTGTCGGAGACGGCAAGCTTGGCCCCCGCAATCCCGTCGTCGGGAGGGGGAATATCGAGCAGCGACAAGGGGGGAAGCCGATCCTCCCTCAGCTCGCGGGCGAGCACGATGCGGATTTTTTGCGCGGCCTCGGCGGCCGGCGCCTGTGCCGGAGGAGCCGGCGTCTCCGCTGCGGCGGGCACGGCTGGCGCAGTCGTGGCGGCTCCGGGCGCCGCGGGGGACGGCTCCTCGGCCCGCAGGGAAGCGATCGGGAGGGCGATGAGAAGCGCGAGCGCAAGAATGGCCGAACCGGCGCTACCAAATCCGCTCGTGCACCGGGCGAGCGCAAGCTCCTTCCCAGCGTCGTCAGCCATTCCCTGTCTCCCGATGACGCCTCCGGCAATGCCGGGTGCCGGTATGTTGCCGGTATAGTGTTACACCTTAACAGGGAAGATCGCATCGCAGCCCAGAATGTCAAGTTGACGGCACCCGCGCCTCGCAACTTTGTTACGGCGCGTGATGACGAACGGCGAGGCGGGGGCTTGCAAATCTGGGGCTCGACGACGCACGTTATAGTGTTATCCCTGTCTCGCGAAGATTGGATCGCCTGAACACCATGAGAACAGCTCTTGTTGCGTGCGCGCTGGCGCTCCTGACGCCAGTTCTTGGCCCTCCAGCGTCTGCCAGCGCCGGCCAGAAAGTGGCCGTCTTCCCGTTCGACATGGTGTTTCCGAAGAGCGAGGAGGACTATTTCGCCGCCCAGACGGGACCGAGCAAGGAGGAGCAGGCGCGCCTCGAGCTGGCGCGCGAGGAGCTCACGAAGCGCCTTGCCGCCGACGACCGCTACGAGATCGTCGACCTCGGCGGACTTTCCCAGGAGATCGCCGCCGCAGCGCCGCTCCACAGCTGCAACGGGTGCGAGATCGATCTCGCCGCCAAGGCCAAGGCGGACCTCGCGGTCACGAGCGTCGTCGACAAGATCTCCGAGACCCACCTCAGTCTGACCGTGGCGCTGATCGACGTGCCGAACAGCCGCCTCGTGCGCAACGCGAGCGTGCTCATCCAGGGCAATACCGACGACGCGTGGCTGCACGGCGTGAAGTGGCTCGCGAAGAACCGGCTGCTCGCGCCAGAGGGAGCCGCGCAATGATCGATCGCCGCTCGCTCCTTTGCGGTACGGCCGCTCTCGCGGGGGCTCTCGCCGTTGGCGCGGCGCGGGCAGCGGCCGCGGGGTCGCTGCGCGTCGGCTCGGTCAAATACGGCTCGCTCTCGTGGGTCCTCGACACGATAAGGAGCGAGGGGCTCGACAAGAAGGCCGGCCTCGACATCGAGGTCGTCGATGTCGCCTCGAACCAGGCGGGTCCGGTGACGCTTCTCTCGGGCGGCGCCGACATCATCGTCAGCGACTGGACGTGGGCGATGCGCCAGCGGGCGCTCGGCGAGCCTCTCAAGTTCGCGCCCTATTCGTCCGCCCTGGGCTCGCTCGTCGTGGCCAAGGACAGCCCCATCCACAGCCTCGCCGACCTCAAGGGCAAGAGGCTCGGGGTAGCGGGCTCGGCGATCGACAAGAGCTGGCTGCTTCTGCGCGCCTACACCAAGAAGACGCTCGGGAGGGATGTCGCCGAGATCGCCGACGCGTCGTTCGGGGCTGCTCCGCTCTTGACCGAGGAGATCCGCTCGGGGCGGATCGATGCCGTCCTCAATTTCTGGACCCACGCCGCGCGCCTCACGGGCTCCGGCTACTCGGCGATCCTCACCATGTCCGACGTCATGAAGGCGCTCGACATCAAGCCAGTGCCGGCGCTCGTCGGCTTCATCTGGAACGAGGAGTTCGAGCGCACGCACGCCAAGGAGATCGCGGCCTTCCTCGATGCCGTGGAGGCGGCCAATCACGTGCTCGCCACCGACGACGCCGCCTGGGAGCGCCTGCGCCCCTTGGTGAAGCCCGCCTCCGACGCCGAGCTCGCCGCGATCAAGGCCGCCTATCGCGCGGGTATTCCCGGTCCGTGGGGCGAGGGAGAAATGCGCGCCGCCGAGAAGCTCATGAACGTGCTGGTCGAAGCCGGCGACAAGGAGCTGGTCGGCGAGGGCACCGTGTTCGATCCGAAGCTCTTTCACCATGCAGCGAGCTAATACCGCGGCGACGACGGGTGCAGCCCCGCCGTGGGCGGTGCGGCTCGGCTGGTCGCTGGCCTCGATCGCGGCCTTCATCCTGTTCTGGGAGGTGCTCGCGATCCTGATCCAGCATCGCCACCTGCCGACGCCGATGACGGTTGCCAAGGTCATGGTGCGCGAGGCCGCCTCCGGCGAGCTCGGCTACCAAATCTCGATCACGCTCGCGCGCGTCGCCGTGGCCTTCGTCGTCGCCATGCTGATCGGCTCGGCCATCGGCCTCTTCCTCGGCCGCAACAAGGCCGCCGACCGGTTCTTCGACAGCTGGCTCATCCTGTTCCTGAACCTGCCGGCGCTCGTCATCATCATCCTCTGCTACGTTTGGTTCGGGCGCACGGAGCTTGCCGCGATCACGGCCGTCGCCATCAACAAGATCCCCAACGTCGCCGTCACCGTCCGCGAAGGAGCGCGCAGCCTCTCGCGCGACCTCGCCGAGATGGCCTGGATCTACCGCTTCGGCTGGTGGAGGACGCTGCGCCACGTGACGCTGCCCCAGCTTGCCCCCTTCTTCCTGGCCTCGGCGCGCACCGGCCTCTCCCTCGTCTGGAAGATCGTGCTCGTGGTCGAGCTCTTGGGGCGCTCGAACGGCGTCGGGTTTCAGCTCGGCGTCTACTTCCAGCTCTTCGACGTGTCGATGATCCTCGCCTACGCACTCGCCTTCATCATCGTCGTCCAGTTGATCGAGTTCGCGATCCTGCAGCCGATTGCCGCGAGAGTGACGAAATGGCGCCGGTGAAGAGCGACGTCGTCATCCGCGTGGCGAGGAAGACGTTTCCCGCCGTCGCCGATAGAGAGGCGCAGACCGTACTCAAGGACATCAAGCTCGACATCGCGCCGAGATCGTTCGTCGTGCTGACGGGGCCGTCGGGCGCGGGCAAGTCGACGCTCCTCAACATCGTCGCCGGGCTCGACGACGACTACGAGGGCGAGGTGATCTTCGCGCGCCCCGACGCCCGCCTCGGCTACGTCTTTCAGACGCCCCGCCTGCTTCCGTGGCGGACGGTCGAGGAGAACATCGCGCTGGCGCTGCCCGAGGGCGATCCTCGGCTCGCTGAGATCCCGGAGATGATCGAGCAGGTCGGCCTCGACGGCTTCGCGACGCAATATCCCGAGCGCCTCTCGCTCGGCATGCAGCGGCGCGCCGCACTCGCGCGCGGCTTCATCATCGAGCCCGACATCCTTCTGATGGACGAGCCGTTCGTGTCGCTCGACGATCCGACCGCCCAGGGGCTGAGGGAGCTGCTGATCGGCCTGTGGAACCGCCGTCCGACGACCGTTCTCTTCGTCACCCACGACCGGACCGAGGCCGTGATGCTCGCGACGCGCATCTTGCGTCTCTCCGCCACCTCTGCGACTATCGTCGAGGACGAGGACGTGCGCCTTTCGCCGGCCGAGAGAACCGATCGCGAGAAGGTGCTGGCCGAGCAGAGCCGCATCTTCCGCGACACATAAGCAAGCTTGAGCAAGCGACAATGACACCCGAGCGCCGGCAGATCCGCCTTCTTGCCAGCGTCACGAGTGAGAGCGAAGCACGCGTGGCCGCGCTCTGCGGGGCGGATATCATCGACTGCAAGGACCCGAGGGCGGGGGCGCTCGGCGCGCTGGCCCCCGATGTCGTGGGCGCGATCCGCGCCGCCGTCACGCGCAAGATCCCGGTGAGTGCCACCGTTGGCGATCTGCCGTGCGCCGAGCCCGGACCGCATCGCCGAGGGGGCGCGGGCGATGGCGAAAGCCGGCGCCGACTTCGTCAAGATCGGCGTCTTTGCGCCGGGAGATGCGGCTGCAACCCTCAAGGCGATCGGCGCGCTCGACCTCGAGCAATGCGAGCTTGTCGGCGTGCTCTTTGCCGACCGCGCGCCGGACTTCGCCCTGATCGAGGCGATGGCGGGGGCTGGCTTCGCGGGGGCGATGCTGGATACGGCCGACAAATCACAGGGCACGCTTTCAGATCACCTTTCGCCCGCAGCGCTCAAGGACTTCGTGGCGCGGGTCCGCGAGGCGGGCCTCTTCGCGGGGCTCGCGGGGTCGTTGAGGGCGACGCATGTCGCTACCCTCGCCTCGCTCGCGCCCGACGTGCTCGGGTTCCGCGGCGCTCTCTGCAAGGACGGCGATCGCGAGGCGCCGATCGACCCGGCGGCGATCTTGGCCGTGAAGGGAGCGCTGCGAGCCGCGGCGCGCGGTCAGGCGGGCCGGCGCGTTCGCGTCGAGGAGCGCGCCCAATGACACGCCGGCGCCGGTCGGAGCCAGGGCGCGGACAGCGCCGCCATTTTCGTGCGCGACTGGGTCCTCGACTGCAACATCGGCGTCTACGCCGAGGAGAAGGGCGTCACCCAGAAGGTGCGGCTCACGGTCGAGGCTGAGCTTGCGCCCGATGTGCGCAGCGTGCGCGACGAGATGGTGGAGGTGCCCTCCTATACGGAGCTCATCGATGCGGTCACCGCCATCGCCGCCGAGGGCCACATCAATCTGGTGGAGACGTTCGCCGAGCGCATCGCCGAGCGCTGCCTCGCCGATCCGCGCATCGCCGCCGTCTACGTCTGCGTCGAGAAGCTCGAGAGGGGACCGGTGCGCGGCGTCGAGATCACGCGCACCCGCGGATCCGGCCCATGAGGCCGACCGTCGTCAAGATCGGCGGCAGCCTCGCGGAGACGGGGCGGCTCAGCGCGGTGCTCGAGCTCGTCGCTCGCGCGCGACGGCCGACCGTCATCGTGCCGGGAGGCGGGCCGTTCGCGGACGCCGTGCGCCGGGCGCAAGCGGAGGCTGGTTTTTCCGACGCGACCGCCCACGACATGGCGCTGCTTGCCACCGAGCAGATGGGTCTTCTGTTCCTCGAGCACGACCCGCGCCTCGTGCCGGCCGCCACCCTTGCCGGTATAAGAGGCGCCTTGGCGGCCGGGCGCATGCCAGTGTGGATGGCCTACCGCCTCGCCCGGCGCGATCGTTCCATCCCGCACGACTGGTCGGCCACCTCCGACGCGCTCGCGGCGCGCCTCGCCGAGCGGCTCGAAGCCCCCGTCGTGCTGGTGAAGTCGCGGCGCGTGGACAAGGCCGCGAGCGCAGAGGCACTCGCCCGCGAGGGTGTCGTCGACCCCGTCTTCGCCGAGATCGTCGGGCGCGCGCATCTCGCCTGGTGCGTGATGGGTCCCGGCGAGGAGGACGAGCTTGCGGCGCGCCTCGGCGCCGGTCGGCCGGCCGTGCGGCGGACGCCCCGTAACAAAGCTTTCGCCCGGCCGTCGACGGCCCGGCGCGCGCGTGCTAGCAGCCTCTAGCTCCAATCGGGAGCCCCGCTGATCGAACCGGCCGATGGCTGACACGCTCCTCTTTCTGACAGGGCATCTTGCCGAGACGCGGCTCAAGACGACGGTCGCCGGCCTCGGGCTCGCGGAGGGCTCCTGGCGCATCGCCAACGTCGGCATCAAGGTCGCGGCCCTGATGACGGAAGCGATCGTGAAGCACCGGCTCAAGGGGCCGCTCGAGGCGACGCGGGTCATCGTGCCCGGGCGCGTGCGCATGGACCTGGCAAAGCCTCGGCGCGCACTACGGCGTCGCCCTTCGAGCGCGGGCCCGACGAGATCGTCGATCTCCCGCAATATCTCGGCAAGGGCGGCCACCCGCCCGACCTTTCGCGCCACGACATGCGCATCTTTGCCGAGATCGTCGAGGCGCCCACGCTCTCCGTCGAGGCCCTGCTCGCGCGGGCGAGAGAGCACAAGGCGGCGGGCGCCGACGTGATCGACATCGGCTGCCAGCCCGACGTGGCGTTCCCCCACCTCGAGGAGGCGGTCCGCACTCTCGGCGCGGCGGGGCTCGCGGTCAGCGTCGATTCCGGCAACGTCGAGGAGCTGGAGAGAGGGGCGCGCGCCGGGGCCGACTACGTGCTCTCGCTCGACGAGACCACGCTCGACGCGGTCGCCGGCACGCGCTCCGTGCCGATCCTGGTGCCGAAGCCGCACGGCGACCTCGACTCTCTCGTGCGCGCGATCGATGCCGCGAAGGCGAAGGGCCTCGCCGTGATCGCCGATCCGGTGCTCGATCCCATCCATTTCGGCTTCATGGCCTCCCTCGAGCGCTACGCCGAGCTGCGCCGCCGGCGCCCCGATGCCGAGATCCTGATGGGGACCGGCAACCTGACCGAGCTCACCGACGCCGACAGCCAGGGTGTCACCGCCGCCCTCCTCGGCATCTGCTCCGAGCTCAGGATCAGGAACTTGCTCGTCGTGCAGGTGTCGCCGCACACGCGCCGCACGGTCCATGAGCACGACGCCGCGCGCCGGCTCATGTTCCGCGCGCGCGAGGACCAGAGCCTGCCCAAGGGCTATGGCGGCGGGCTGCTTTCCCTCCACGAGCTCAAGCCCTTTCCGCAATCGGGCGCCGAGATCGCTGCCGCCGCCGCCGCCGTCCGCGACGGCAACTTCCGCATCGAGGCGGCGGAGGACGGGATTCATATCTACAACCGCGACGGTCACCACGTCGCCGCCGATCCCTTCGATCTCTTCGCGAAGCTCGGGGTCGAGGCCGATGGCGCGCACGCGTTCTATCTCGGCTACGAGCTCGCCAAGGCGGAGATCGCGCGCGCACTCGGCAAGCGCTACGCGCAGGACACGCCCCTCGATTGGGGCGTCGCGGCCGACAGGAAGAGCGAGGACTTGACGCGCCACGCGCCCGAGGGAGCTACGCTCAAGGCCGCCAAGGAGAGGAAGCATGCCGCGGATCGCCGAGACGATCGTAACGACGATTGACGCCGCGGGCGCTGCCCACATCGCGCCCTTGGGCCTCATCGAGGACGGCGCGGGCTGGATCATCGCCCCGTTCCGGCCCTCGCGCACGCTCGACAATCTCCGCGCTCATCCCGTTCGCGGTCGCGAGCCACACCGACGACGTGCGCGTGTTCGCGGGCTGCGTCACCGGCCGCAAGGGCTGGCCGCTCGTGCCAGCCGAGGTCGTCAAGGGTCAGCGCCTTGCGGACGCGGTTTCGCATTGGGAGCTCGAGGTCGCCCGCGTCGCCGAGGACGAGCAGCGTCCGCGCTTCCATTGCCGCGTCGTCCATGCGGGGAGCGACCGCGCCTGGCGGGGGTTCAACCGGGCGCAAGGGGCCGTGCTCGAGCTCGCCGTGCTGACCACGCGCCTTCACATGCTGGCCCGCCGAGAAGATCGAAGCGGAGCTCCGCTACCTCGAGATCGCGATCGCGAAGACGGCGGGGCCCGAGGAGCAGGAAGCCTGGGGCTGGCTGATGGAGCGCGTCGAGGCCTGGCGGCGCGGCGACAAGGCCCCCAGTTGAGGACCCTTCGCGCCGGCAAATAAATGAAATTGGCAATCGGAAGAGAATTTTCCGGCAAGCTTAGCCTGACCTCCCTTCCGAACCGCCTGCTGTTCAACGAGCGCCTGCGGGAGCTGATCGAGGCCGGGGACGAAAGTAAGCGGACGAAAGTAACGGCTAATTAGCTCCTGAAGATCGTGTCGCAGCGGCTCGAGGCGGTGCTGAAAGACTACGGCACGATCGCGCGATTGGGCGGCGACGAGTTCGCCGTTCTCACGAATGAAGCAGAAAAGCCCTCTCGCGTATTGGCCGGGCTCGCCCGCGATCGAGAGCGTTGTTGCGGCTCCCCTCGAACTCGTGGGGGCCCTCAGATCCTGCACGGTCAGCATCGGGGTTACCGAATTCCCGCAGAATGCGACACGGCCGAGCGATCTCCTCAAGAACGCCGATCTGGCGCTGTGACACGCACGCGCGCCAACTGGCCTTATGGCGCCGGCGCGATAAGGGCTCCGAGGTGCGTAGGCGACCTCTGTGGTTCTGCTTTATTCGGTGAGCCAGAACCGAGCGCGAGGATCGAGAATGTCAGCTTGGAGCGTTACGTTGCAGCACTAGGGCCCTCTCCTTCGGAAATTGCAGAGCTCTCACCGTCGTTGCCCGAGCCTGATTGCGAAGTCTGTGTCTCCAAGGCATGAGATGCTGCCCAAAGCTTGTCCGCAACCTTGAGGGGCTCGAGCACACCGTGCCGTGCCCACCAGGCACGCTCATCTCCGGTCTTGTGAATAGAATCATGGTGTGCGTTGCAGAGAGGGACCGTGAACTCGTCGGACACCTTGAGACCCATGGCTCGGGGTTGCGCAAAGCGCAGATGGTGGGCGTGCGACGGCCGGCGCCCGCACACGAGACACGGTTGCGACGCAACAAACTCGAGATGCGCTTTGTCGCGAAGACGGCGCTCCTTGGGAAAAGCCAGGCGCAAGGCCGGGGTCGGGCTCCTGCGAGCGAGACCATCACCGCTTTTCTCGCCTGGTCGGACCTCGGAGACTTGGCCCAACGTCGCGGGCCTTGGTCTTCAGGGCAAAGACGATACCCGCCACCGGCTCATCGGGTTGGTCCTTCGTCAGTCGGCGCAGGGCGCGAAGGCTCGTGAGGTTGGCCTCCCAGAACGCGTAGAGGGCGTCAAGTGTCGACACCGCAGCAATGGCGCTGCGCACAGCCTCCACAAACTCGTCAGTATCGGAGAAGTGATGTTCGTGACCATCAGCAGAGCGAAGGACCAAGTCCTGTGAGCTCGGCTCCGAGGACGGTGTCGAAGGTTTAGAGAGCAGCTGCCGCTTCGACCGGCGCGTGACCTGGCTTTGATCCTTGTCGTAGAGCGCGAGCCCAAATGGATTGCCGAACGTGGCGAGAGCTCGTTTGGTGGCGTCGGTCTCGGCCGCCTTGAGCCCCATCTCGTGCGCGAGTTCCGGAGAAGACGAGCGGCCTACGCCGGTGCCGATCCCTTCGCGCACCGTCACTGTGTCGCCGGTGCGGACGGTGATGCGGACCTTGGTCGTGTAACAGCAGATGAGCTGTCCCCGCAGCACCTCGCTCCAGATGCGTCGGGTGACAGGGTCGTGCGATCCCAGGCGTCATAGCCAAAGATGCGGTTGGCTTCGGCAATGACATGCCAGCCTTCGACATAGGCGATCGTCGCCCCATTGCTGGCTCTCGTCTTCACATGACGACATCTGAGCTTGGCTTTAAGGGCCTGACACTGTTGTTCGGTGAACGCCATTTCACTTGGTCCTCACGCTGAGTTGCAAACTTGGGGCGGTCAAAGCCACCCCTTCGATGTCGACTCCGTTCTTGAGTGCAGCCAGCAGGCCTTGGCGGTCGAGCTTCGCTGGCTGCGGCTTCCAGTAGGCGACGGGGATCCTGTCCTCGGCCACCACCTCGAGCAATGGCGCGCCCTGGCGCAACGAGGCCGTAAAGTCCGCCTCCTCAAGCCGGTTCAACTCGGCTTGCATCATCGCCTCGAGCACGAGCTGGCGCTTGCGCCTGGCGCGGGTTTCCAGCCGCTCGAGGCGCACTTTCATGTCGGAAAGACGTGTGGAGAGCGCTCCTGCGAGGGCTTCATCGCCTAGTGCCGAGCGGACGAGCTCGGCTAGCATCTCCTTGAGATCGGTGATTCCCTCAAGCGTGTCGGCGAGGGTGTCCTCGTCGAGGTCGGGGATTTCAGCAAGGAGGCGACTGCGTAGTACACTGTGTCTCGCTGCCTCAAGTTTAACCTGATCATCACCTAGAGACCCGTAACGCATTAACTTTGACCCGTATAAGTATTTAATCGACCTATTTCGTATCAAAAACGACCGCGATTGTCAACAGGCAAGTGCCAGAGGGCGGCGCGATGATCTATCCAAGTCAAATACGCGCTGCTCGAGGGCTAGTCGGAATCAGCCAAACCGAACTTGCGGAGCGGGCTGGACTTGGCTCAGCTACGGTGAAGAGGCTCGAGAACAGCGATGACGAATTGCGGGTAAACCTGCAAACAGTACTTCGTATTCGCAAGGCCCTCGAGTCGGCCGGTGTCGTCTTCATCGACCAGGATGAGAGGCAAGGCCCCGGTGTACGCCTGAAAAAGCCCCGGCCGCTTAGGTTTGCGTCTCGGCACGGGAGTCGCTCGTAAGTGTTGGCGACGCCCGGCATGGCGCCAATCCGGTAGGGTGCTGACGGGGGACAATGGGGAATCTCGGACCAGGGCCGGGGAGCCGACACAACGCCTTAGGGGGGAGTCGCCATGACTGAGTACGCGCCGTCTTTCAGAGCGCCGAAGCTCTACGAGAAGACCAGGAGGTCGAGGCTGCGCCAGAAGCTGGTTCACCTTCAGTACAGGGCCAAGCTTCAAGAGCACATCACGCTCGCGGTGACGCGAATTCGCGAGGACAGTGCTGCGGCAGACGCAAAGCACCTTACGAGGCGGTCTTACAACGGCTAACGCTGCAAACACTTAAACGGCCAGCGTCAATCAAGGGTGGACAATCTCCGAAACGATCGAGCACGCCTGCCAAGTGGCGCAGCGTACGGAGCGCAAGGAGAAGACAGCATGACGGGGAGGGCTCAATGCCAGGTGTAACAATTACGATTGCCATTCAGGACATGGCAGCCGAGACGATCACGGTGGAGGCGGCCTCAGACGAGCAGCGCAAGACTTGCGCGACGCCATCCATCGCCTCGTTGCCGACTGCGAATCTTAACGCCGACGACGAGGTCTACGCCGCTGCTTGGGCGGCAGTCGGCCAGCAGATCAAAGAGCGCATTGCGCAGAAGAGGTGAAACACCATGAACACAGATTACGGACCAAGCTTCAAGGTTTACCGCCTCTACGAGAAGACGAGCCAGCGCGGCCAGATGTACCTCAGCGGCCGGCTCGGCGGCGTCAAGGTCGCGATCATCAAGACCAAGGAGACGGCGCCCGACGGCACGCCGATGTGGTCGATGCTGTACAGCGAGGCGCCGCAGAAGGAGCCGATCACCGCGCGTGAAACCGACAGTGCGCCCGCACCAAAGTCAAAGGCGTCGCCCAAGACCCCGGTGGTGCGGTGCGTCGCCCTTGAGCCCGGTGGTGCGGTTGAGGGCCTAGATGACGAGATATCGGACGATTACAAGAAGAGGCTGATTTAGAGGTGCCCCATGCTTGACGATTGGCAAGATTGGATCGCCATCGGCGCCATTACGCTGGTCGGCGCGTTTGGCGTGACTGCGGCCATTATGGCGGTCGGCACACGAAACGGCGACATGCTGTCGGCGATTGGCGCCGATGTCGCGAGGTGCGAGGCGGACCTCGCCCAGGTGAAGAGGGCGAAGGCGCAGACCGAAGGCCGGGCCTTGATCGCGCTGCGCGATGCGACCGATCTGCGCCGCTTCCACACGCAGTGCCGGGCGGAAGCTGGCGATCTCGCGCCGAAACTAGCGGCGGCCGAGCAGACCATCGGTTTATTGAAGACCGATTTAGCCAAGCTCAAACTGGCCAAAGCCGAGGAGATCAAACCGCCCGCGCCGGACAAGAAGTCAGCGGCACGAGCGGCTCCGAAGCGGAAGCAGGCGGCGAGGGTCCGGGTGAAACCTCGACCCGCCCCCGCGTCTTAGTTCTAATGGCCCCGGCTCGGCGGGCGCGGACTGTCGTTGCCTTTGGCGTCGGTGCGCTGGTGGCGGCGGATCGCGGCGATCGCTGCGGAGCGATGGCGGTTCTCGGAGATTGGCCACTGGTCGTAACGCCTATAAACGAACCAGCCTAGGGAGGGCGTGTTGGTGTGCGGCTCCTCGGCCAGCGTATAGCTGCCGAACCTTTTCATTGCGGTTTCCTTTGAGGAAAAGCGTGCGCCCTATATGATGCACTATGCAAGGGAATAATTAAGCTGCGACAATCGCGAATTGGTGTTTCTAGCGCCTAGAAAAGCCGTGCAGGCCGATCCGCCGATTTTGCGTGCCAAAGACTCAAGAAACAAAACGGCCGCCAGCGACTTTGCTAGTGGCTCTAGCGGCGACGCCCACTTGCAAACACAACTCTCGTTCGTCGACCGGAACGCCGTCAACACTCGCAACTATGTCTAGACCTTCGAGAGAGTGCAAAAAAGAAAGAGCCCGAGGGGAGCTTATAGCGCTCAACCTCTCGGGCTCTTCCTCCCTAGGTCCGATGTCGGGCAGAATTCATCGGCGCGGCTCTGAATGGCTTTCAAGCAGTAAGGTCTGGTTATCGGGACCCCATCCGGAGCGCCGGTCAAGCTCGGCGTCTAGTGGGAGTGGTCAAGGTCAAGACACGCAGATGGCGCGATGGGGGCAGGTCAAGTTGCGATGACTGCTGCCCTGGAGAGCCAGAAAGCCCTAGGGGGGTGTCTCCCCGGCTCTCCAGTTGAGAACCGCTCCGCGGCTCCCAAAAGGCGGATTCCTGCGGGGTAGCTGGTTCCGCCTTCGCGTTCCGATCCGTCAAATGATGGCCGCTTATGCAACTTGCTTTTGGTTTAATGAAGGCACCGGGAGCCGCCCTAAATCCACCAAAACCCCAAGATTGCAGCTGCGAGCGCGGCAACTCCCAGAAGCAAGTTGATCCAACTACGCCAATCGTGCTTCTCGCGCGCGATCGCGTTGCGCAGCCCGGCTAGGTCCACGAGCTGGTCAATGTTCTTCTCTTCGCGCATCTAGTGTGTCCCGGAGGGCGTGTCGGTGCAGAGTCGTCAGAACAAAAAAAGGCACCCGCGTTGAGGCATAGCGGGTGCCGAGCGCAGTATGGGCAATCCTGGCAGATGGCAGGAAGCCAGAATTGAAAGGACAACGGGCGAACTTTGGGGGCATTCCACGCCTTCCACGAGGAGATGTGTATAACTAGGCTAACTGGGAGCCGTGGAAGCCGACGAAGCCGGTCGAGCGCAAGGTCAGGAAGCAAACGACGATGAAGGGGTTGCTCCTCGAGGAGCTCGAGCGCTCCGTCGGCATCGTAAGGGCCGGCTCCGGTGTCATCCCGCGCTGGCGCATCGTTTGCCCCGGCCTCGAATATCGCATTCTGACCCGCTTCGTTGAGACGGAAGGCAACCGCGCGCGCATCATGCGTTTGCTTCATGGCTTCATGGCTTGGCGGCTGGCTACTGGATACATCCTGGCGGGCGAGATGCGGTTAGGACCGGCCGGGACTCGTGACGGGGACGAGGCGCTCTTCGCGCTTGGCGTCACACGCTCGGACGCAATAGGGGCCGTACGCCGAATCCAGCGCGAGCCGACTCTCTCGTTCAGCGAGATCGAATGGCTCGACGGCCCGTCGATCGACGAATTGTACCGCCTGCTGCTTCCGCTCACCGACACGGAGATCGATCCGAAGACCATGCGCGAGCTCCGAGCGGCGTTCGACGCCGGCGGCGAGTTCGAGGTTCAGACAGTCAATTGAAGGACCAGCTCCTCGACGAGTTCGCGTGCGCCGCGGCAGCCGGCGCTCTTAACGGAGAGAGCGCATTCTGTAAAGAGTGGTCGGAAATACCCCCGTAGCAATTGACGGGGGTTTCCGCGTGCCGCGCGCGCTGGCGGTCAAGTGGCGAAATGTTAAGAGACGCGATCTTCACGGCGTTGCCGACGCGATCTTCACGGCGGTTGCCGATCAACGGCGGCGCGGGGCGCTTCTCTCCCTCCTTAGGACCTTTCGGCATTCGACTGGTTAGCCTTTTCGATAATGTCGCGGAGCTGACGGACGATTTGGCGGCCCTCTATTTGGTTGAGGTCGTAACCCTCCTTCCTCAATCGCTTGCGGATGAGAGCAAGGGGTTTGCCCTAGAGGCGAGTTGGAAGGCGCGCTCAACGGCAGTCACGTTCGGTTGCATGGCGCTAAACCCCGCGGCTCGTGCTGATAGCCTCACGCTGCTTTGATCGTCGGAATTTTCTTCGTGTCGACCTCACGCTCCGCATGCCAGGTGTCATAGGCCCCCTGCATGCGGACCCATAGACCGGGCCCGTTGCCAAACAGCTTTCCGAGCCGCACGGCAACCGCCGGCGAGATCGGCTTCTTCTCGCGCAGGATGGCGTTCAACTGCTGGCGCGAAATCCCGAGGAGCTCCGCGATCTCGGTCTTCGTCCGCTTGACGGCCGGCAGCACGTCGTCGCGAAGGATTGCCCCCGGGTGCGTCGGGCACCGGTTCGGGTTGCGCTTGGCGGGATACTCGGTCATGGCAACGGCTCCTAGTGGTATTGCTCGAAGTCCAGCCGCAAGACATCGCCGGCGTTGAACTCGAATGTGATGCACCACGGCCCATTGACGTGGATCGTGTGGCGCGCCGGCGTGAACCCTTTCAACGTGTGAAAGTCATAGCCGGGCAGCGGCGCCAGATCGCTCAATTTCGCGGTCTCGTCGAGCACGTCGAGCCTAGCCAGCACTCGTTTGTGCATGCGCTTATCGATACGAGCGGTGCGACCTGTCTCCCAGAGCTCGGCCAGCCCTTTGTGGATGAACGATTTGATGGCCATGCAAGTGTAACCTAACAGACGACTGGAAACAAGTTGTTTACACTACGGGCGGACTGTTTCATAGTCCTCTGGGCAGGAGAACTGTCCCTGCTGGCAGAACGGCCAAGCTGGATGAGGGCGGCCAGCAGTGCCCGTCGCGAGCTCCGCAGACGGTGCAGACAGGCGCGGCTCGATCAGGTGCGCGGCGGCGTCACCGTCACAGGTGCTCGTACCGATCGCAGCGGCTCGGGATAGGCGTTGTGGTGGCACGACGGCAATGCAGCCAGAGCGTCACCTGGCGCGTCCGCGATGTGCGCGAGGTGACCCCTTCGCCAGGCCGACGTCGACCGAGCTCATGCGACGATCATGCGGCACTAGCCGGCGGTGTCAGCAAGCCTCGATTGCGACGCGGCGGTGCGGCCAGCGTTGGCAGGCGCCGCGTACCCTCACTCTCCCCCGCTTCGTCGTACCCGCTGCGCCACGCTTGGTCACGAGCCCGCCTGCAGGCCCCGATTGGCTGCATGAGCCGAAGCTAGATGGCGGGTCTGCGGCTGACGATAAGACGCGGCGCGCGGGACGGATTGTAAGCTGGCGACATGGCCACAACCTGCGGTCGAGCCCTGCCCCCGGGCGAGCCGAGACCGTCACTCCTGGACCGGCCGGGTGGGTCAGCACTTCGGCCTGCACCGACGCGACGGCCGCCCAAAGCATCGAGTTCTGCAACCGCGTTGCCGAGCTCAATGCACGCGTATCTGAGGCGACTTCCGTCCTAGACCGCGGGAGCGCCAAGGAGGCGGATCCACAAGCGGCCCTGATTTCACGCATCACGGGCCATGACGACGGTCCGTCAAGATCGGCTCGCGTCGTCGCGTAGATCCGGCGTCGCCTAGTGGTGAGTGCCTTCGGGCTCTGTCCGCGTTGGCCGTCGTTGCCGAAGTGCTGGAGTGGCACCATTCGGGCTCTTTGCCGTCATGGCACCACCCAAACGAAGTCAGCCGACGCCCTTACGGGCCAAGGCGAAGAAGCGGAGGAAACCCGCCAAGCGGACTGCGAAGGTCCTACCCTTCGCCCGCGTCGGCCGGAAACTAAAACACCCGCTGAAAGCGATCTGGACGAGTTTTCGTTTGTGTCGACAGACCCTCGCGCAGAGCAGCGAAGGTGCGAGCGAGGCCGTTCAGAACGCCTCTCCTGGTCTTCGTGTCACCAGGTCATCGCCGGAGCGACCAGCCACACGTCGATCGGCGCCCCAGCTTCCAACGATCAAGGGGGAGGAGAAGTCCGAAGCTCGCCACCATGCTGGCGACGAATTTCTCGTCGCCTCCCGGTGTATTTCGCGAAGGTGCAAGTAAGAGCCCCGCCGGAGTGATCCGAGCGGGGCTTCTCTTTGGGAGGGCGCCGGACGCAGCGCGTCATCAGGGGATAAGCGGGCTTTGTTCCCGCACCGGCGCCCGAGAGGCTTCCATCCATCATGCGGGGGGGATGCTGTGATGGGGGAAGTCTCAAGCTAGCAAGTATAGGCCAAATGCCGCGCGCGGCCATTGTGCTTTGGTGTGTGGGCGCCGGACGTGATGAGGGTCTTGTCCCGCACCCGGCGCCCGCCTCCCGACAGAAAAACAAGAAGGGGGGTCAACTGGTGGGAGGCCCCCGCGCCCGGCAGTCTACGCTTGGCGCCCAGGGAGCAGCCATTGTGCTTTGGGGTGATTTCTCGGGCGGGCTGGGGTTCTGCCTGCGGATGCTCAGAGAGCCGGCGTGGCTTCGACTTTGCACTTCGTCGCGTCGTCACTCTTGACCTTGCAGCGGATCTCGCCGTCATGGGCGGTCGACCAGCGGGCGTAGACCCCACAGTCCTCCAGCACCTCCCGCTTCCAATCGGCAATTGCGGCGTGGGTCGCGGCGCGGGTGGCCTCTGGGCCGACGCCAGACATGCGTGCCTTGCCGCCCTTATCACCATGGCAACTAAGGGCCGTGGCATCGGCGATCGGAATCAGCGCCGCCGCTGCGGCAATGACCAGGGCGGCGAAGGCCGCACGCGCAACCGTCTTCATGAGAAATTCTCCATTTTGCTGGTCGTTCGCCACGCGACACTAGGTGGCTTCAGGTAGGGCGCCGCATTCTCCCTGGAATGGAGGTACGATTGTCGACGTAGATCGCACCCGGCGCCCCAGAGACTTCCAACATGGGGAAAGCAGAGCCAATTGGACGTCTCGCCCAGCGGTATCGGCCAATAGCAGAGACGCCGCCAGACTGGTTAGCGATCGTAGTTAATTCCGCCGACCCCTCGCGCGCGCGCTTTTATGGCGTCCAGAGTACTCGACCGGCGTAGCGCGACCGCGGGTCTCACGAAATTGAACGCCGCGGCCGTCATTGTACAACGTCGGCATGCGTACTCGAAGCGCAGCCGCTGAATTGCGCCGCTAAGCGCGTCGCCCGGCTGGCTTAGTAAGGCCGCTGGGCGTAAGATCTGCAGCAGCGGCCCCTGGCTTTCGATGACCCCAACGCAAAGCCAAGCGTCCTATGCGACTAGTTCGTAGATGAGCAGTGCAGCATCGACGGAGAGCGCGGCCTCGACTAGCGAAGCCGCTCGGTTTATGATGGGCGCGGGAAGGATCGAGATGAACCTTGAGCGCACCCGAGATGCCGGCGAGGTATACCCGCATTCTGGCCAAGCTGCGGCCCTGTCTCTGTGGCTTCTGCTATCACGCTCCTGGCGTGGCGGGGGCCGAAGGAGGTATCGAAGTCGGGGAGGCTCTCGATAAGCTCCTAGCTTCCGGGATGGTCGTCGAGCGGGAAGAGGCCAGCTCGGGAGATACCATGCTTGGCTTGGCGCATCTGGTCGAGAAAGCCGAGGTAGGCCTCTTGCTCTTAATGTGCGCGAGGACGGCACCGCCCACGACAACACGGCGCCCCTTTGAGCACCGGCACGGTCGGTCCCTCTCTTAACCGTTCACGCATTGTGTAACGAGTGGTCGAAATCACCCGTAGCTATTACGGGGGTTTCCGATGTTCACAGAAGGCAGACCACACGGGCGCAACGTTAAGAGTGGCGTTCGCTGAGCTTGGAAGCCAGCAGGTTCAATCCGTCGATCGCTTGATTGAAGGCCGAGCGGATCACCGCTTCGGGCTCTGCGTTGCGCAGCGGCACGAGCTCGTCAATCATGACGATGATCTCGCGCACGATTTCGGAGTCTCGGTCGGGATGCTCGCTCGCCATCGCCTTCTCCTCGCAAGCTCATCGCCGCACGTAGTGCCAGCCATCGCCCTGGCATAGTTGGCAGCGCACGTCACCTGTCCAGCCCGTTGCAGCGCATGTCCGACATTCTTGCCAATCATCGATACCGACCGCACTACGGAAGATGCCCCTGCAGTAGTGGTCGGTGCATGCCTCGTTGATCGACGTGGGCGACCTTGTTGTCTTGCCGCAGCGCGTGCAGCGGCCGCGAGGGCGGGGCGCCTTTGATCGCATGACACTTCCTCCCAGCAGATCCGGCTCATCGTGTTGGGATGCCGCCCATTGGGCATCTTGCATCTTCGAGGCCAGCCGAAGGGAAGCCTGCCCATAAAAAAGAACCCGGCCGCCACAATGGAGGGCCGGGGATGCAGGATGTCAGTAGGGGGCAAGAACGAGCGATGCTGCCACGACGGAAGACTAGCGGGCGGAAATTTACAGGAGTGTGACAGCCGCCAAGCCAGCAAGGAAGGCGAAGCGGAAGCGAGAAGCCCGCCAAGCAGGCGGCGAAGAGTTCTGCCTTCGCTCGCGTCGGCTACGCCCCTGGAGACAGAGCGCGCCGAAGCTGATCCGAGCAGGACTTCTTTGGCTGCAAGGGCGCCGCAGCGGCGTGCGTAGGGATGAGGCTTACGCGTCGGCGCGCCCGAGCGCTTCCGACAGACGAATGTTTTCGACGTTGGAAGCCTCGCCAGCGGTATCGGCCGACACCGGAAAGGCTGCCAGCATGGTTAGCCAACGGGGTTAATTCTGCCCGCCCTCGCGCGCGCGTTTTATGGTGTCCAGACATTACCTACAACTCGAGCTCAAAAACGCGAGCCCATTTGATGCTGAAAGTAGCCGAGCCTATGGGAAGGCCGTGCAATCGCTCGTCCCGGCACTCCGCCACGATGCCGGTCGCCTGCTTGCGGGTGTCCTCGGGCGCACCGCAGCAGATGTTCTGTTAACGGCTGCGGCTCAGAATGCTTGCGCCGATCGCCAGTCCCCGCGCCGATCGGCGCTGCGGAGCCCGGCCCCTAGCCACAGGAGCCGGGCTTTCTGTCTGATGGATGGACGTCAGCGAAATATCCCCTCGTCGAGGTAGAGCCCGCTCGAGGTGTCCGGCCGCGCGTGCAGATAGCCGCTCGTCGTCGCGACGTTGGCGTGGCCGAGGGTGGCCTGGACTTCCGGCAGCGGCGCGCCGCGGTCGATGGCGTGCGAGCCGTGGGCGTGGCGCAGCCAATGGGGCGAGACCTTCTCGTTGATCCCGGCCGCGCGCGCGGTGCGCTTCACCAGCCCATGGACGGCCCGCTCCGTCAGGGGCCCACCATGGCGCGCGGCAAAGACGGGACCCCCGCCTTCGCGGGGGCTCGCGCCGGCGTCGCCGCGGAGGTCCAAGAGCTGTCGGCTCACCGTCTTGGGCAGCAGGACCTGGCGCACGACGCCGCCCTTGCCGAGGACCGAGAGCTGCACCTGCTTGTCGCGGACGATCACGTCGCCCCATGTGAGGCCGACGAGCTCGGAGACGCGGAGGCCTCCCCCGTAGGCGACGGCGAGCAGGACGCGGTCCCGCTCCGTCCGGGCGGCGCGGATCAGGAGCTTCACGTCGACCTCGGGCAGGATGCGCTTGGCGAGCTGGGCTCCTCGAGCGGCGGATTTCACCTTGAGGACGACGCCGGCGTTGAAGGGGGTGTAGCCGAGCCGGTGGGCGTAGCGAGAGCAGCGACTTGATCCGGAGGACGTACTGCCGCCCGGTCCCGGGGCTGCGGTCGGCGGTGAGCTCGCCGAGCGCCTGGCGCACGTCCTCGACCGTCGCCTTGCGCAGACCGACCGGCAACGCCTCGAGGAAGCGCAGCGGCGGTCGCCTCGAAGTTGCGCTTGCTGTGCTCCGGACGTGAGCCCGTCGACCCAGGAGGCGACGAGCTCGTGGTCGGTCTTGGCATCGGTTCCCGTGAGGCGACCGATGGAGACGCCGCTAACGGTCGGAATCGTGGTCATAAAACCCCCGAAAATAGGCTCAAATCATTTCTGATTATATGCGTAATCGGAACTAAGTCAACAGGGGGAAAAAGACGAGGCACCCGCCTGCGGAGGGCGATGGGGTGCCATCGTCTTGGTCTGCCCGAGCATCGCGGGATGGACGGGCAGATTGTAGAGACAACGAGGCTGTCCAGCCGATATTCCCGGCTGCGGAGGAAAACTGAAGCGCCTAGCGCCAACGCGGGCCGCCCAGGGTGATCCCCAGACGACCGCTAGCCTTGTCAAGGGCTCGCTGCGGAAGCCAGCGAGCGCTCCTTAAAACGCGCCAGCCGACGGTATGGGATCCCGACCAGTTGGCACTGCAATTAGCGGCATCCGATGCCGGAGCGTTACCGCTCGGCCAGTCTCAAGCCAGCTTTGCAAGGCCGGAAATTGACGTGCTCGGTTGCAGCTCTTTACGCCGGAGGCCGTCGCCGCACCGACCAAATTGGACGGACGCGAACCAGGCGGCCGCGCGCGGCGAGCCCGCCTAGCCGAGACCCGCAAGGCGCGCGCTCTCCACCCGACAGGCGCCGCGCCTTATCGTCGTCCTGCGCCTCCAGGCTCGGCGCGACCGAACCGTGGGCGAGAAAATATTGTCCGCTCGACGTCGGCCACGTCCGGGGAGCTCGCGAGGTAGACGAGCGTCTCGGCGCCATCCCGGGCCGACCCGGCGGTCAGCGCCATGGCAAGACGTACAAGGACGGCGAGCACCCTGTTGTCGCGCTGTCCGAGCCCGGTCGACACGAAGCCCGGGTGCAGGCAATTGGCGGTCACGCCGGCGCCGGCGAGGCGGCGCGCAAGCTCGCGCGTGAACAGGATGTTGGCGAGCTTGGAGTGGTTGTACGCGGCACGGAAATTGTACTTGCCGGTCATCTGCAGGTCGGCGAAGTCGAGCCGCGCATCCTCGTGCGCGCTCGACGCGGTGTTGACGACGCGGGCCGGCGCGGACGCGACCAGCCGTTCGCGCAACAAATGGGTGAGCACGAAATAGGCCATGTGGTTGGTGGCGAAGGTGCGCTCGAGCCCGTCTTCCGTCACGCTACGGGTCGCGAACAGGGAGCCCGCAGTGATCAGCACGTCGATGCGCGGTTCGGCCGCCGCGATCTCGGCGCCGACCCGCTTCACGCCAGCAAGACGCGAGAGGTCGGCATAGTGGATGCTGTGCGCAGCACCTGGCGCGCGCTCGCGCAGGCGCGCCATGGTTCGCGCGGCTCGCGCGGGGTCGCGCGCCACGAGGACCAGACGGGCACCCATGGCGGCCAGCCGCTCGGCCGCGATCAGGCCGATGCCGGACGTGGCGCCGGTGATGACGATGGTCTTGCCGTGAATGGCTGTCTCCCAGCTGCCGCCCGAGAACGGTTCAAGCGTATTAGAATGCCGGGATCGATCGCCGACAAGGGGTCGATCGGTACTGCGCAGCCCAGCCTAGGGAGTCTGGGCTTTGCGCTGAGGTCATCAAAAGTCAATGGGCCGCCGGCATCGGCGAGAGCCCGACACCAGCGGCCCCGGTCGCTAGCCAGTGTCGGCTGGCAGATGTCTGGTTTATGAACCTCGCGGCAGCAAATAGAAGTTTCAAGAACCGGCTTCAGGGCCAACAGCCGAGGCCTTTGCCTTCGCTTCCGGCCCTCGCGTGCCGCCTGGCAACGATTGATTTCCATATCTAGTTTTCCAAAGACGGACGGCTGATAAGTGTCGCGGCCGAGCATGGCCGCTCCGCCTTCCGGTGCATTCCCGAGGTCTTATTTTTCAGGCGTCGGGGCGAAGCTTGCCAAGTCAGCCCTATCGGCGAGCCAGAGCGAAGGCCGGCGATAAAGACGCTCCAACTCTGGCAAAGATACTCCGTCGCGGCGAAGCTGCGAGCGATGAATTGCGCGCTTCAGGTAGCCGAAGAAACACTGGAAGGTGAGAGAGACCCCAATAAATTCGTGGAGAGCCTCGTCCACGCGGGGGGCGGTTGCGACCTCATGCCTTCCGCAGCTTGGCAATTGCTTGGTCGATTTGTTTGAGCGTGTCCCTTGTCTCTGGATCGTTGGGCTCGACCTCAAGCGCGCCGAGGACCGCAATGCGTGCTTCCTGAAAGCGCCAGGCGCTCTTACTGAGCTCGCCCATGGTCTTGAGAGCCATAGCGAGGTTGGTGTGGATCCCTGCCCATCCTTTCGGCATGTCGGCGCGGGTGAAGACCTCCAATGCCGCCCGGTAGGCGGCGACGGCCTCGTCGAGCCGCGCCGTGTCCCCAGTGCGCTCGCCGAAAGTCTGCAGCACGTTGCCGAGGTTGTTCTGGGTCATGGCCCAGTCGGTCGGCATGCTCGGCGCGGGTGCAGACCTCCAGCGCCGCGCGGTAGGCGGCGACGGCCTCCTCCAGTCGCGCCGTTCCGCTCGCCAGCATCGCCAAGCCTATGCAGCACCTTGCCGAGGTTGTTCTGGGTCGCGGCCCAGTCGGTCGGCATGGCGTCGCGGGTTCTGACCTCCAGCGCCGCGCGGTAGGCGGCGACGGCCTCTCCAGCCGCGCCGTGTCCCGCTCTCGCGCTCGCCGAGGCTCTGCAGCACAGTGCCGAGGTTGTTCTGGGTCATGGCCCAGTCGGTCGGCATGTCGGCGCGGGTTCTGACCTCCAGCGCGGCGCGGTAGGCGGCGACGGCCTCCTCCAGCCGCGCCGTTCCGCTCTCGCGCTCGCCGAGGCTCTGCAGCACAGTGCCGAGGTTGTTCTGCGTCATGGCCCAGTCGGTCGGCATGGCGTCGCGGGTGCTGACCTCCAGCGCGGCGCGGTAGGCGGCGACGGCCTCCTCCAGCCGCGCCGTCCCGCTCTCGCGCTCGCCGAGGGTCTGAGCACGGTGCCGAGGTTGTTCTGGGTCGCGGCCCAGTCGGTCGGCATGTCGTCGCGGGTTCTGACCTCCAGCGCGGCGCGGTAGGCGGCGACGGCCTCTTCCAGCCGCGCCGTGTCCGCCCTCGCGCTCGCCGAGGCTCTGCAGCACAGTGCCGAGGTTGTTCTGGGTCATGGCCCAGTCGGTCGGCATGTCGGCGCGGGTGTAGACCTCCAGCGCCGCGCGGAAGGCGGCGACGGCCTCGTCCAGCCGCGCCGTTCCGCTCTCGCGCTCGCCGAGGCTCGCGAGCACAATGCCGAGGTTGTTCTGCGTCATGGCCCAGTCGGTCGGCATGTCGGCGCGGGTGTATGACCTCCAGCGCGGCGCGGAAGGCGGCGACGGCCTCGTCCAGCCGCGCCGTTCCGCTCTCACGCTCGCCGAGGCTCCGCAGCACATTGCCGAGGTTGTTCTGGGTCATGGCCCAGTCGGTCGGCATGTCGTCGCGGGTGTAGACCTCCAGCGCGGCGCGGTAGGCGGCGACGGCCTCGTCCAGCCGCGCCGTTCCGCTCTCGCGCTCGCCGAGGGTCGGCAGCACGTTGCCGAGGTTGTTCTGGGTCGTCGGCCCAGTCGGTCGGCATGTCGGCGCGGGTGCTGACCTCCAGCGCCGCGCGGTAGGCGGCGACGGCCTCGTCCAGCCGCGCCGTTCCGCTCTCGCGCTCGCCGAGGCTCACGCAGCACGGCGCCGAGGTTGTTCTGGGTCGTCGGCCCAGTCGGTCGGCATGTCGTCGCGGGTGTAGACCTCCAGCGCGGCGCGATAGGCGGCGACCGCCTCGTCCAGCCGCGCCGTTCCGCTCTCACGCTCGCCGAGCGTCGGGAGCACGTTGCCGAGGTGTAGAGCACGTTGCCGAGGTGGTATTGGGTCGCTGCCCAGTTGATCGGCATGTCGGCGCGGGTGAAGACCTCCAGCGCCGCGCGGAAGGCAGCGACGGCGTCTTGCAGCTGTGCCGCATCGCCGGTCCCTTGGCCGAGCATTTGGAGGGCGATGCCGAGGCTGCCCTGGGTCGTGGCCCAGTCGGCCGGGAAGGCATCCAGGGTTCTAACCTCCAGCGCGGCTCGGAATGCAGCGACGGCGTCTTGCAGCTGCGCCGCATCGCCGGTGCGCTCACTGAGGATTGCGAGGGCGTCGCCGAGGTTGTTCTGATTCATGGCCCAGTCGGCCGGGGAGGCCTCACGGGTTCTGACCTCCAGCGCGGCGCGGAAAGCTGCGACGGCGTCTTGCAGCTGCGCAGTGTCGCCGGAGCGCCGGCCGGAAATTTCGAGCGCGATGCCGAATCTGGTCTGGTTCATGGCCCAGTCGGCCGGGGAGGCCTCCAGTGTTCTAACCTCCAGCGCGGCGCGGAACGCAGCGACGGCGTCTTGCAGCTGCGCCGCATCGCCTGTGCGCTCGCCAAGGATTGCGAGGGCGTGGCCGAGGCAGGCCTGGGTCGTGGCCCAGCCGGTCGGGAAGGCGTCGCGGGTTCTGACCTCCAGCGCGGCGCGGAACGCAGCGACGGCGTCGTGCAGCCGCGCAGTGTCGGCGAACCTCTCGCCGAGGGTGAGGAACACGTTACCGAGGTTGCTCTGGGTCGTCGCCCAGTCGGTCGGCAGGCGTCGCGGGTGTGGACCTCCAGCGCCGCGCGGTAGGCGGCGACGGCCTCTTCCAGCCGCGCCGTTCCGCTCTCGCGCTCGCCGAGGCTCGCCAACACGTTACCCGAGGTTGCTCTGGGTCATGGCCCAGTCGGTCGGCATGTCGGCGCGAGTTAAGACCTCCAGCGCCGCGCGGTAGGCGGCGACGGCCTCTTGCAAGCGCGCCGTATCCCCCATGCGCTGGAGCACGTTGCCGAGGTTGTTCTGGTTCATGGCCCAGTCGGCCGGGCACGTCTCCGCGGGTTCGGACCTCCAGCGCGGCGCGGTAAGCGGCGACGGCCTCTTCCAGCCGCGCCGCCTCGCCCGTGCGCTCACTGAGGATTGCGAGCACGTTGCCGAGGCAGGTCTGGGTCACGGCCCAATTCTCGGCATTCGTCTCCCGCGTCCAGTCCTCTCGCAGAAGTTTCCGGTAAGCCTCGGCTGCGGCATAGAGAGCGCCTGTTCCACCTCGACGCTCTGCATAGTCATCAAGGGCGCTCGCTGCCGCGAACCGCACGTCGGGTCCGAAGCGCGGGTCCTGTGGCTCCGGGACAAGAATCCTCTCCAGCAATCTTGGTGCGCCGGGCCGACCCTGAAGCGCAAAGCCTTTGAGTTGCTCGACGGCCTCTTCGTGCTGTGCCTCATCTCCTGAGCGCAGCATGTCTTCGATGGGTCGAAGATCGAGCCCCTCTGAAACGCGGCGGGCAATGTCGAGCAGGCGCTTCAGCGCGGCGAGAATGAGCAGGTTTACCGTGAACCTGAAGGTCAGGATGGCCCATTTGGCCATCGGCGATGGTTTACTAATGTTTCCGACCTTCTCAAGCTGCAGCTTCTCGGCGAACAGGTCGTAATAGTCGACCATCGAGCCCGCCTTCAGCAGCTCAATCAGCGTGTAGGTGACGAAAGCGAAGGGGCGCGCTTCGGGTTTGACTTCGAAGCCGTATCCAGCCGCCTGCATCGAGGCGAAGGCAACCGGGGCAAAGACGAACACGAAGGCACACGCGACGACCAGCTCGAACGTGAGGGTGCCGTCAATCTTGATCTCCTTGTCCTCCCGCCGAACCTCGCGCACCACCTCGTCCTCGTCGTGCGACCAGTGGCGATAGACGACGAAGATGCCGAGCAGGCCAAGGGAGATCACAAACAGTCCCCAGGGCCAGGGCAGGAGGGCTCCCCCGAGGGCGATGATCAAGAAGAAGGTTGGCACCCAAACGCGACGGACCCACGGACGTGCATAGCGTGTGCCGACGACCCAGGAGCCGTATTGGACGATCGCCTTGTCGAAGGCGCGCATCTGCGCCACCAGGTATTCAAGCGCGGCGCCTTTCTTGCCGCCTTGTCCGCGCATCCACTGGAAGGCCAGATAGATGGCGGCGAGCACAGCAAGGGTGACAAGACTGGAAACCAGCGAGGCGAGGGGAGTCGGTGAGGCTAACTCGGTCTGGAGGTCTGGAAACATATAGCCCCCGAGTTACGCGACCAGAGGCGTTAACTGGCGCGCAAACTCAGTGTGATGCCACAGCTCCACCCTCACCAACAACCACGAACGGTGCGGGGGGAAGACACCTAACTGCGGCTCTATCTCCGAGGCTACAGCGCGCCGGCGGCGGCGAGCTCCTTGCGGATTGCGGCCGTGGTGCCGACGCTCGCGCCCGTGGCGCGCGCAACCTCGCGGATGCTGCCGCCCTTGAGCAACGCGGCCTTGATCTTCGCCGGCGAGTAGTCGGCCCCTCGAGGTCTGCCGATCGCCTTGCCGCTCTTCGTCCCGTTCGCCCGAGCTCGCGCCAGGCCGGCGTTGACGCGGGCGACGATCATCTCGCGCTCGAACTCGGCGAAGACGCCGAGCATCTGGAACATCGCGCGCCCGCCGGCGTGGTGGTGTCGAGGGCTTGCGTGTGGATGTAGAGGCCGCGGCCGGACTCGCGCACGGTCTGCAGGACCTCGAGGAGGTCCTTCATGGAGCGCCCGAGCCGGTCGGCGGACCACACCGCGATGATGTCGAACTCGCGTCGGACGGCGTCCTTGAGGAGCGCGTCGAAGGCGGGCCGCTTGTCGCGGCCGTTGCTGCCGCTGATCCCCTGGTCCTCGTACACCTTCACGACAGCGTGGCCGGCGCGCTTGGCCCACGCCTTCAGCTCCTCGAGCTGGTTGCGGTCGTTTGCTCGTCGGTCGAGACACGGGCGTAGATGGCGACCCGGCGCATTTGGCTCCCTCTTTTGGCCTCCTGGAACTTGGACTGATTTGCGTTCGAAAACTACTCTTTTCGAACACTCTATTTGAGCAATCGGAATCCCCCGCAAATGCTGGGTCGGCAAGGGCTGTTTTCGGAGGGGGTTTTGAACAGGGGGTAGGTTCGGCCGATCTGCCTGGGAGAATATGTCTCGCCTCCGAACGTTGTAGCCCTCAAAGGGCACCACTGATCAGGGGGCTTGAACCATGGCACACGACGAAATCGTGGAATGGTTACGGGAGCTGCTTGCCAAGCTGACACCACAGGAGCGGGCCGCACTTCTGGACGAGAGCAACGAAAACGATAGCTGAGCGCGGCCCCCAATCAACTACAGGCGCCGGCCCGCCACGCATTTGACGACGAAAGGCACCCACGCTTGCGGGACGTGGGTGCCCAGGTCGGGAACCATCCCGACGGCATCGAGGGGCGATGCCGCCGGGATTGCAGAGACAACGAGCCCAATGCTGATTTAGTCCCGGCGCTCCGCGCAGAACTGTGGATGACGGTGCGGCCAGAGGTTTCCGCGCTAAGAAAAAGCCCGGCGGTGGCTGCCGGGCATTGATCCGACTTCGCCAGTCTTGCTTGTCGCGCGATGCGCGAGAAGCTTCAGTCGTTGGAAGAGGCCGAGGCCGAACGCAGGGCAACAGACCGCAAGAAGGCTATGTCATCTCCTGAATCCTGAAGGGCAAACAGAACAAAGCGTCGCAGGGGTCCCGGCGCGCTCGCTTGGCCGAACCTGGGCGTCATGTTTCAGCTCATTTTTCAGCTCATTAGGAACAGTGAGCGGAGGGTGCGTGTTTGATCACCATGCGATGTGCGCAATGGAGGTTCGCAATGAGTAGAACAACCTACGGTCCGGGTGTGATCGCTGCGGCCGCGGTTCTGATGTTCGCCGCTTCAGCCCAAGCTGGTCCGGTGAGTACAGGAGTTCTCGGAAATGACGTCGTGTCGAAGAGTGAGATCCAACCCGCCCACTGGCGTCGGCACTATGGCTACGGCTATTATCGTCCGTATCGCTATTACAACTACGGTTACTATCGGCCATATCGCTACTACGGATATTATCCGTATCGTCGGTATGGCTACTATCGGCCTGGTATCTACCTTCGCTTTGGCTGGTGAGCAACCAATCGCTGGGGAAGCATGAGAAGCGCGTACAACACTGCGGCGCCCTTGGTGCGTGACCACGGGCGCCGTTCTTCGGGTATGGCAGTGCCCGTGTTCTGCACGAAGTAGATCGCGCTAATTAGCTTTTCGCGGTCGCGGTTTTATGATCATTACCTGCCCCGAGTGCTATCCGGCGAATTATGAGTGATCCCATGGCCCCATTGAGCTGACGTGATGGCAACGTCGCGGCCTCACTTCCACCTGAGCATGGCGTGCACGCTCTTGGGATTGAACGGACGGCCGCGCTCGTTGAAGTAGCCCTTAGCCGCCAACTCCCGACTGATCCGTTGCAAGCTGCGGCGCGCGCCGGTGGTGGGGCTGGCTCTCCGCAGCCGCCTGGCCTCGGCCACGACTTCGGGGCGCTTCTCGGCGTGGGACTTCCGCCCCTCACATTTCCCCTTCTCGGCCTTGACGCGCGCGTGCCCCTTTGAGCTTGGCAACGAGGGCGGCTTTCTCGAACTGCGCCACCGCCCGAGAAATGCTGCGCCCCCGCAGCTCCTTCGAAAGGATGTGCGTCATCGCCTCGACACCGGCCTTAGTCGCGGCGTAGACGCCATAGGTCGGCTGGCGGAGGCCAACCATGCTGGAGGAGAGATTGATGATCCGCCCGCCGCTGCGCATTCGGCGTGCCGCCTCGCGCATGGTGTTGAACGAGCCCTTAAGGTTGGTAGCGATGTGGCTGTCGAACAGCACGTCGTCGGTCTCGGCGAGCGCGGCGAGATGCATGATGCCGGCGTTGTTGACGAGTACGTCGACGCCGCCGAAGGCGGCCTCGGCCGAATCGAACATGCGGGCCACCGCTGCCCGGTCGGCGACATCCGCCCGCGCGGTGATGGCGCAGCGCCCCGTCTTTTCGATTTTGCGTGCCAACTCCTCGACGGGTGCGCTGTTGCCGGCGTAGTTGACAACGATACTTAGGCCGTTTGCGGCGAGCCGCTCGGCAATGGCGGCGCCGATGCCCCGCGAGGCACCGGTGACGATGGCGACTTTGGTTGTACCGGTCATGGTCCGTCTCCTGTGGTTCCGGTGCCCTCATGGGGCGATGACGGACAGGATTTGCCACTGACAGAGGTCTGGATAATTAGGACAATCGTGTCTCGCTTAACAGCCTTGCAGCGCGTCCTAGGTATCCTCGACACCCGGCCGATCTGAAAAACTGGCGGGAAAAAAAAGCCCGGTCGCCGCGTGAAGACGCCGGGCAGGGGAAGAAGGGGGCGAGGGGTTCGCCCCCTTCTCGTGGACTAGCGGCACGTCATGCCGGGAATGTGGCCTCGTGCTCGCGCCGCGACGGCCATCGGTTTTTCTCTTCGCGCGCGTTTATAGTGTCCAAAAATTACCTACAACGCGGGCTCAAAAACGCGAGCCCGTTTGATGCTGAAAGTAGCCGAGCCTATGGGAAGGCCGTGCAATCGCTCGTCCCGGCACTCCGCCACGATGCCGGTCGCCTGCTTGCGGGTGTCCTCGGGCGCACCGCAGCAGATGTTCTGTTAACGGCTGCGGCTCAGAATTCTTGCGCCGATCGCCAGTCCTGTCCGCGCGCGTCGCGGAGAGGGGCCAATGGGCGTGACGGGTCTGGGGGTGTTGACGGGTCCTGCCGCCGTCGCGCCCGCGGCCCGGCAGTGTTGTGCGGAGGGGCTCTGGGGGGGCGCCAACCCCGAGGTTTCAGTCGTTGTCTCGGCCACCGGGACGACTGCGAACGCATCAACTCCAGAGTCGACGGACGCTCGTCCGGCCACTCGGAGCGCGGATGTCGCGTGTTTGACCCTCCTGCAGTTTTTTTGCTTCAGCAGCGATGCCAAAGTCCCTAGTTCCCGGTCTGCGCGATTAGGCTGCTAAGATATTGATATGGCATAGTTTTAAGGCACTCCCCTATCAAAAGTTTCCGCTCTTTTGCGCCAAACCGCGCAAGATAGGGTCAAGAAAAAATTGAAGCACAGGTGATGAAGGATGCCCCCTTATCGCGGTCGATCGTGCAAGCGATCAGCCACTTGGGCGCCAGTCTCGGCCTTGCGATCACGGCGGAGGGCGTCGAGACCGAGAACCAGCTCGTGTTACTGCGCGGCCTGGGGTGCGGGAGCATCCAGGGGTACTTCTTCAGCAAGCCGCTGCCGGCCGCCGAAATCCCCGGCTTCATCGCAAGACACAACGCCTCCTCGCGCGTTCCATCGCGGACGCGGGCGCTTCGCCCGCGCTCGAAGACCTCGGCGGCCGCCGGTTAGACCTCGCGCTCGAGAAGGAGCGCAACGGCGACGGCGGGGGCGCAGTGCGTCGCCCATTGGCGGCAAGACTCCTCCGCGTTGGCAAGCATGCCGAATTCGAGGCTCGAACGCCCGAGGCGCTGCGCCAGCGCGCGGATCTCGCCCGCCCCGATGCCTGCCGCCACGATCGGCGCGCCGGCCTCGAGTGGCGTCGCCCCGAGCACGGCTTCGCAACCCTCGAGGATGGAGCGCATCTGCTCGTCGTGGAAGTGTTTCGCCGCCACGCGCCAGTCCTCGAGGCTCGCGTCGGCCGCGTCGCGCCCGAACATGCGGGCAAGGCGCGCGATGCTCTCGCCCACGCTCTTGCCGCGGCCGTCGGCGGTCGCGTGCTGGTCGGCGTCGTCGGGCAGCGAGCCGAGGATGCGGCGCACGTCGGCCATGGTCGCGAGATACTCGCGCGCGAGCGTCTGGGTTCTCCCCTGAAACGGTGCCCGCGTGGCAATTCCCATAACGGCAGTGCGCGTGAGGCCCGTGTAGACGAGCTCGCCGGTCTCGAGGCGTGCCCCGTCGGTCAGGCCGCGCGCGGCGGGCTTCGCCCCCGGACACGGCAATGATGTCGACTGTGGTCGATCCGAAGTCGACGAGCAGGGCTTCGGGAAGCCGCGTGCCGACGAAGGCCGCGGTGGCGAGAAAGTTCGTCGAGCCGACGTCGGCGGGATGACTTACGGGCGGCCTCGGCGTCGCCGAAGCCCCTTGGCGCCCATCCAGAACCGGGTGCCGGTCCCGAGCTCGCGCGCGAGACGCCGAACGAGAGTGTCGACGCCGGTCTTGCGGTCCGGGAAGAGGTCGGAGAGCTCGCCGGTCATCGTCACGCCGTGACGCGCGGCGCGGGAGAGAAGAGGCGCGGCCTCGGCAAGCGCGGCGTCGAGCCTGTCGATACCCAGCCACAGCGGACAGGCGATCTGCCGGACGGAGGTCGTGCGACCCGCCTCGGCAAGCGCGACCTTGAGGTGCGCCCCGCCCACGTCGAGTCCCGCCGTTGCCGTCATTGCCTTCTCTCCAGGGAGAGCCCGCGCGTGTGATACACCACGGGCGAGCAGAAGCGAGCGATGGAAATCATTCCGGTCATAGACGTGCGCCATGGCGCAGCCGTCCGCGCTAGAGGCGGCGACCGGGCGCGCTACCGGCCGCTCGAAACGCCCCTTGCGCCGAGCGCCGACCCCGTCGCGGTCGCCCGGGGCCTTCTCTCGCTCTATCCGTTCCGGACGCTCTACGTCGCCGATCTCGACGGCATCGAGGGGCGAGGCGCCAACGCGGGGCTCGTCGCGCCCCTGGCGGCGGCGTTGCCGGGCGTGGAGCTCTGGATCGACGACGGCAGCTTCGGCCCGCCATTTGCGGAGCCGGGCGTTGTCCGCGTCGTCGGTTCGGAGTCGCTCACTTTCCCCTCTCCCCACTTGCATGGGGAGAGGGCCAGGGCGGAGCCGTGCCTCCGGCACGAGGTGAGGGGCAGGGATCTGGCGCCATCACAAGCGTCTGCCCCTCACCCCAACCCTCTCCCCGCACGCGGGGAGAGGGGGAAGGAGTGCGTGCTCTCGCTCGACTTCCGAGGAGAGGAGTTCCTGGGGCCCCCCGAGATTCTCGACAATGTCGGATCTTTGGCCCGAGCGCGTGATCGCGATGACGCTCGCTAAGGTCGGCATGGGCGCCGGCCCCGATCTCGCGCGTGTGGCAGGGATTGCAGCAAGGGCGGGGGGACGGCGCGTCTATGCCGCGGGCGGCGTGCGAGGCTTGGACGACCTCCGCGCGCTCGCGCGTGCGGGCGCTGCGGGAGCGCTCGTCGCGACCGCGCTTCACGAGGGAAAAATAAAGGCCGGCGATCTCGTCGAGATCGCCGGCGCGTGAGTTTCAGTCCACCTCGCGAGTGGCGATGAAGTACCACCCGCGTCGTCTAGCCGTTCCAACGGCCGGAGAGTAGTCTTCCCAATCGCTGCAGCAGACCCCCCTTCATGGGAGGGGCATTATTATCCTGCTGTGGACGGTGTCCGCTTCAAGTCTTCGCACCAAACGGATGCTGGACGGCGTTGCGCTGGGCGGTCGCCTCGGCGGCCGTGGGCTTGCCGGCGACCGCGCGGGCGATGCTCTCCTTCACCGCGCGATAGTTGAAGTCCTGGATCTTGGCATCGTCGGCGGCTTCCCAGTGGATGAACACGCCGACGCGTGATGTAGACGTCGTCGGCCTCGTTGGCCGGAATGATGCCTTCGGCAACCGAGTCCTGCACGGCCTTGGCGACGCCGTACTGGGCGGGGCCGAACATCTGGACCGCCTGGCGGGCGTCCTTGATGGTGACCTTGTTGTAAAGGATCGTGTTGGGCTTGCAGGGAAGGTTCGGCGCGATCACCGCGAGCAGCGTCGTGAAGCCGTCCTTGTTGTTGGTGAGCGCGTTGCAGAACGCCGTCTCGGCAGCGCTGCCGCGCGGTCCGATGATGAGGTCGATATGGGCGACTTCGTTGCCGTCACCGACGAGCGACTCGCCAACCATTACGCGATTGATCTTGGCCATTATGGGGGTTCCCTTCCTTGACTTCCACACGACAACACACGGCGCGCCCGGGATCGGGCCCGCCATAAGTAGGGCCGGCTGCAGTCGTTCCGAGCTATCCTAGTTGCAGCGAACGGTGACGGTCGTCACCGGACCGGTTGGCCAGATAGCGGCGCCGAGAGCACGCCCCTTCATAGCGCTAGGAAATGTCTCTCGACAAGAGGTTAAGCGGCCCCTGCGAGAGGCCCATCGTAATTAACGCGTCGGTGAAAAGGGTCGCGACGACGAAATCGGCAGTGGTCCCCGGATTGAGGCCCGCCGCCTTGAGCTCGCGGTCGAAAGCCAGGAGCGGCGCGAACGACTGTGGTCCCGCGGCGGGCTGCCAAAGCGAGGACAGCGCACGTGCACAATCGCGCACCTCGATGGCCTTTTCGCTCCCGTGCTTGCGCGCGATGTGGCTGTCGGGAAATTCCGCAAGGAAGCTCATGTGCAATGTCGTCACAGCGTCATTTTCGCTCGCTGCAGCGCAACGCGCGGCGCGGAGTGCCGGGAGGCCGAAATCGAACACGTCCGCGAAGTCGCTGACGTAGGCCCGCGCGATCCGGTCGCGCGCGGCAGCTAGCCGCATGGCCTCGAGCAGGGTCTGGGTCGGGGTGTGCGCCACGTCCTCGGCCTCGACCGTTCCGAGCCCGGCGGGATTGGCGCATCGGATGGCCTCAAAGACGTTCGCCGCATCGTCGCGATCGAGGCCGGACAGCACAATCCTTAGGCGCTCCTGCAGACTGCCCAAGGAGCCTTCAATGCCCGCCGCGGCGGCGAGCGGGGCGGCCAGCAAGAGGATGCCGAGGTTCGTGTTGCAGCCGGCTGCCACCATGCTCGCCTCGACTGCAGCAAGGACGCGTGCGCCGATCCTGAGGCCCGCCGCCGCGATCCAAGGCGCCGCGGCGGCGGCGGCCTCCTCGAAATGGCCGATTTCCATGCCGTGGCCGCCGCCATGGACGTGCACGTTGCCGGGCTTCAAGGCGTAGAGCTCGGCGCGGCAGGCGGAAAGGAATGCATGGCCGATGTCCTCCCCCGAGAGAGGGTAGCTCACGGCAGGGGAACAGGGGTCAAGATGGAAAGAAAATCGTCGGCGAGCGTATCGGCGACGTCGACATCGGTGACGCTCTGGAGACCCTTCCAGGCGGGGTTCGAGTTGATCTCGAGCACGAGGAGACGGCCGTCGGGTCCGCGGATGAGATCGACGCCGGCGTAGTCGGCGCCGATCGCGGCGACGGCGGCGAGCGCCAGGCGGCGCATGTCGTCGCAAGGCTCGACGCGCGAGGGCTCGGCGCCCTGATGGACGTTGGTGATCCAGGTCTTGCCGACGCGCGTCATGGCGGCGAGCACGCGCCCGCGCGAGACGAAGACGCGCCAGTCCTCGAAGCGCGTCTCTCCCGGAGTGCGCTGGTACTCCTGGAGATAATAGACATTGCCCAGCGCCTCGGGCGCCGGCAGCTCGGCGGGCGTTGCCGCGCGCGTGATGCCGTTGCCCTGGCTGCCGAACAGCGGCTTGACGACGAGGGGTGCGCCGACGGCTTGAGCGTGGGCAAGGGCGGCGGCGTGCCCTTCGGCGGCGCGCGTCGGCGGCGTCGGAAGGCCGGCCTTCTGAAACAGGAAGGTCGCGGTCGACTTGTCGACGCAGCGCTCGATCGCGCGCGCGTCGTTCCACACGCGCACGCCGGACTCGCGCAAGGCGTGGAGGATCCCGAGCCGCAACGTGATCTGCTCGAGCGTTCCGGTCGAGACCGAGCGCACGAAGGCGCCGTCGGGGAGCGTGCCGGCAAATCCCGGAATGTCGAGGCCGCTCTCCATGCGCGTATCGAAGGCCGAGGCGGCGAGCGTGGTCACGACCACGCGGGCGCCTCGCGCCTCCATGGCTCGCTTGAGGCGGCGCGCATGCCAATCGCCGCCGCCCTGCTCGACGAAGAGGGCGATGCGCGGGCTCGCCCTCTGCGCATTGAGCTCTGTGCTCGTGAGTGGTTTGTTCATCAGTGGCAATCTTCCCCCTCTCCCCGTAAGGACGGGGAGAGGGAATGGAGTTACTTGAAGCTCGCGTCGACGATCTCGGGGGCGAGCTTGCCGGCGTGGAAGGACGATCCCGTCTCGAGGTTCGAGACGGTGACGAGGGCGGGGCTGAACAGCGCCGCATCGATCTTATAGAAGTCGCCGCCGACGGAGGCGAAGATCTCGGCGAACGGCCTCCCGTAGATCGAGCAGGAGCTCGAGGGCAGATTGTCCGCGAGCTTCTTCGCGTCCTGATCCGAGCCCTTGACGAAGAGCTGGATGCGCCCGCCGTAGATGATGGCGTCGTTGGTGCGCCCCATCGCCTTGACGAAATCGGGAACGGGCGGCGCGATGGGGGCGACGCCGTAGCCGTCGATGATGTGCGCGAGCGGGAAGTGCAGCGCGTGCGCCTTGTGCAGCGCGACCTCGAGCACGCGGGCTGCGATCTGCACGCTGCCGGCGAGACTTCCGGTCGGGGCATAGAGGATGGTGAGGTCGGAGGGGGCGATGCCGCACGCCTCGGCAACCTGCCTCGCGACCGCCGCCGGCGGCGCCTCACCGCCTTCGATGACGAGAGCGGCCTTGTGATGATGGTCGACGTAGCCGAGCTCCTTGAAGAGCTCCTCGACGCGCGAGAGCGCGCGGGCGGGACCGGAGCCGAGCGCGAAGAAGCGGCTCTCCTCATGCTTGATCGTCCAGCCGGCATATTGGCTGCCCAAGCACGCCACCACCGGATCGTTCGAGTGCACGACGACGCCCAAGGGCCAGCGCTCGAGCCCGGACGCGGACGTCATGCTGATCGTGCCGAGGCCACCCATGCAGATCTCGCCGAGGCGGCGTCCGGCCTCGAGGCCCCCCACGACCTTGGCACCGCAGTCGATGCGCCGCTCGCCGGCCTCGCCGATCGAGACGGCGCATCGTAGCGCGCCGGCGTTGGCGGCGAGGTCGTCGACGAGCTTTGCGGCGCGCGCATTCACGCTCGGCGCCGGAACCTGCATGGCACTCATTGCGGTGATCCCTTCAAGAATTTTGCGTCTTCATACAGCATGTTTGCAAGAACGCCCAAGCGCTCATGCGCAAGACGTTCGGCAGCCTCGGGAGTATCTGCGTCGGCGAGCACGGTGGCGGCCGGCTGGCGGGGGCCCACGCGCGTGCCCGGGCGCGGCCGATCGGCAACCCAGTCGGGCCAGTCGAGCACAGGGGCGATGAGCTCGCCAAGATCCGCGTAGAGAATTGCCGCGGCACGGGCTTTGGGCGGGCGCCAGGACGCGGCGAGCCGGCCCGCGCCATCGCCGCCGAGACAGGTTTCGACATGGGCGCGAAAGAGCGTGCCGGCCTCGTCTTCGAAGACGTCGAGCGTCGCGCCGGGCCGCGGGTTGACCTCGAGGAGCTGGGCCTCCCCGTCCGCCACCAGGAAGTCGAAGGAGACGAGGCCCACGAGGCCGAGGTCGTCGGCAACCGCGACGCAGGCCGTGACGAGGCGCGCCTCGAGGTCGGGATCGAGCGCGATGGCGCCGGCCGCCCCGCCGTAGCGGTAGGGGCGCTTCGGGAGGGGGGAGACCCACTGCCGGCTCGGTGCGAAGGCATGCCCGCGCGGGCCGACGAGGCCCAGGATGGAGATCGGCTCGCCGGCAATTCTGCGCTGGAAATAGCGCCGGGGATCGGGCCGCGGCGCCTTGGGACAGTCGACGATGTGGAGGCCGCCGCTGCCGCCGATGCGCTTCATGAGCCAGCCCTCGGGAGCGGGCGGAGGGCTCGGGCGCGTCTCGGGGTGGACGATCCCGAGCCGGGAGAGGGCGGCGAAGAAGGCGACGGGGTCCTTGGCGCTTGCGATGGTCGAGGCCGGGTTGCCGATGAGGCGGAAGCGCTCGCCGAGGCGCGCGACGAGGCGCGGGTTGCATTCGAAGCCCGAGCCGAGGACGAGGCCGAGAGGCGGGCTCGGGGCGTCGGTCGCAAGCTCGTCGAGCGCGGCGATGAGCGGCTTTGCCATGAACCCGGTCTGCACCCGGGCGGGGAGGCAGCGCATCGCCTCTGCCGCGCGCTCGGTGTCGGTGTCGCCGAAGCAATCGACGGCGAGAGGAAGAAAGCCCGCGCGCCGGGCCGAGACCGCAAGCGCGCGAGCCGAGAAGGCCGCAATGAGAACCGCCTCGCCACTCACCATCGGGGCCTAGTCGCAAACGCACTGCGCCCCCCTCCCCCTTGCGGGGAGGGGACGGGGGTCGGGGGCCGACACAAGGAGAAGCCAAGATCCAGAAAACCGCAGTCCCTCACACCGGCGTCGAAGCGACTGGCTCGTTCACCAAGCTTCATCAGCCCACCCCTAAACTTTTCCGGTTACGGCAGGGAAATGCCACGGCACCTGGGCGAGGTCCCGCAAAGTCGTCACGCCGTGAGCTGGCGCGCGAAGGCGAACGCCTGACGGAAGTCGAGAGCAAGCGGCTCCTTGGAGGCGATCATCTGCTTGAAGAGGCCCGATTCCGTCTTGTACTTGATGTCGCCGATGGCGAGCGGTCCGACGCCGAGCGCGTTGCAGCCCGGCAGCGGCGCGCCGTCCATGAAGAGCTCCATGCCCTCGACGCCGGGCGGGGGCACGGCATTGACGTCGGCGACCACGAGCAGGTTCTTGGCGAGCTCCTTGTGCTCCTTGCCGATGACCTGGACGCCCGCGGCCGCGGCTGCGAAGATCACCTCCGCGTTCTCGATGATGGCCCGCTTCTGGTCGGGGGTCTCGCCCGCGACCGGCTCGAGATCGACCCCGAAGCGCTCCTTGGAGACGGCCGCCGACTTGATGACGCGGTCAACGCCGCGATGGGCGACGAGCTGCACGCGGGCGCCCTCGAGCGCGGTGATGATCGAGGAGGCAAAGCCGACGACGCCGGTCGCGCCGAACACGGCCACCCTGATGCCCTTCCAGCTTCGTCCGAACTTGAACTTCAGAACGCGCTCGACGCACGCCACCATGGCCGCCGCCGTGGTGAAGGAGCCGGCCGGATCGGCGAAGACGGAGAGGGAGAAGGGAGGCACCATGGCCTTGCGCGCCGCTTCCATCATGTCGAGGGAGAGGATCGCGTCCTTGCCGCCGATAAAGATGCCGGTGCGCGTTCCGTAGTCGGGCGGGCGCGAGAAGATCGCGTCCTGCACGAGCGGCGTCACTTCCTCGAGCGTCACGTTGATATAGGGGATGATGACCTTGTAGCCGGCGTCGGCCGCCATGTTCACATCGAAGGGGCTCATGTGTTTCTGCGGCGAGAGCATGTGCAGGATCGGCGTGGCGTCAGTCATTATTCCTTCTCCGCTAAGTCGGTCCCCGCACGTCAAATCCGCCCGATCCGCGCCCCTCTATTGCGGCCGCGGACGATGCGAACGTCCAGGCCCTCCGCTCTAGCCTCTCCGGCGAAAGAATCATAGAGCCGTCCCGCCGCAGCGTCGGAGGCGGTAAACGCGAATCCGGTGGGACCCCAGGAGGTCTGGCCGATGCCGGTCGCGCCGGCTGCCGCGAGCCGTTTGGCGAGGCGCCCGACGGCGGGGCTCGTCCAGGGGCTGCCCCCTTGTGCGGATGCGAAATGACCGCCGACGATCTCCTGGATCTCGGACAGCGCCGCGCCGAACGGCTCGATCTCCTGCTCTTTGATTGCGGGCAGGAGGCGCATGAGGACGAGACGGCAGAGGTGGGCGGCCGTGGCTTCGGGAAAGGGGGGCAGCGCGGCGAAGGCCTTCGCCTCGCGGTCGCCGTGGGCGCCTTGCGCGAGGGGATCGAGGATGAGGAGGATGCGCCAGTCGTCGGGGAACTCGGCGCGCACGAGGAGGGGCGGCACCCGGTCCTTGTCGCCTCGCCCGCCGTCGATGAGGAATCCGCCGGCGGAAAAGGCCGCGAGGCCGATGCCGGAGCGCGCACCCCGCCCCGCGATCTTGGCGAGGGCGTCGGGTTCGACATCGAGCCCTTCGAGGCCCGCCAGGGCCGCTCCGACGGCGAGCGCGAGCTGCGTGCCCGAGCCGAGACCGGCATGCGGCGGGATGGCGGAGGATACGCTGATACGGTACGGGCCGGAGAGCCCGAGCGCCTCGGCGCTCGATCGCACGACGGCGAGCGCGCGCGCCCCGTCGGGGCCCTCGGCGGCAAAGTCGGCGCTGGGCGCGATGCTGATCTCGGTCGCGGGGGCGTCGACGGCGAGACCGATCGACCCGTAGCGGCGCCCCAGCCCGCCGTTGAGATCGAGAAAGCCCAGGTGGAGGCGCGCGGGCGCCGAAACAGAGATGGTGCGGGACTTGGGTTTTTCCTGCATTTATGAAGGCGTTGCTGCGAGTTGGCGGCGGCTCGATGGGCAGGCCCGCCGCTCGGCCAACACCGGTCGAGCACAAAGCGGTACTGTCCACGAAAGCGGAGGAGAGAGCAACATGAACACGGCGCGCGAAATTCCCATGACCGAGGGCGAGGTCAACGAGTGGCTCGCCAAGAACCTGCCCAAGTGGCGCTTCGAGAACGGCTGGATCCGCAGGACGTACAAGACGGCGAGCTGGAAGGGGACGCTCATGGTGATCAATGCCATCGGCCATCTCGCCGAGGCCGCCTGGCACCATCCCGACATCACGGCCTCCTATGCCTGGGTGGAGGTGCGGCTCATGACGCACACCGCCAAGGGCATCACGGGCAAGGACCTGGCGCTCGCCAAGAAGATCGAGGAGGTCATCCACTGGGAGCCCGGCAAGGAGGGCGGCGCTCTCGAGGGAACGCCCGCGGGCGACATGCGCTTTGCCTACATCAAGTACGACTGAGTTGGGAGCGAAGGACGCGACGCATGGTGGACCTCGCGGAAAGCGGGGATGACGGATGAGTTACGATGGCGAGCTCTGACTTCGACGCATCCTCGCGCTGGGCTCGAACCTCGGCGACAAGGCGGCAAACATCGTGCGCGCGATCGGGCTTCTCACCGCAGGCGGCGACATCGAAATCGTGAGCCGCTCGCGCCTCTATCGCACGCCGCCGTGGGGAAAGCTCGATCAGGACTGGTTCGCAAACGCCTGCTTGAGTGTGAGGACAACGCTGCCGGCCCAGGACTTGCTCGCACGGTGCCAGGACGTCGAACAGCGCATGGGCCGCGTGCGTGGCGAGAAATGGGGGCCGCGGGTGATCGACGTCGACATCCTCGTCTATCGCGGCGTGGCATCGAGCGATCCCAGGCTGACGCTTCCCCACCCGCGCATCACCGAGAGGGCCTTCGTGCTGGTCCCGCTCGCCGACGTCGCGCCCGAGCTCGAGATTGCGGGACGAAGCGTGGCGGATTGGCTGGCGCGGGCTGACCGCAGCGGCATTACGCCGATGAAGGAGCCTGAAATGTAAATGCCGCGGACCGGAGGGCCCGCGGCACCGGAAATCCGCGCGCGCAGCTCGTTACTTCGTGCACTGCGACTTGAGGTAGGCGAGGAGATTGTCGCGGTCGGCCGGGTCCTTGACGCCGGCCGGGAAGATCATCTTGTTGCCGGGCACGACCTTGTCGTCGGCTTCCATCCATTTGAGGAGCGTCGCGTCATCCCAGGTGATGCCGGAATTCTTGAGTGCCTCCGAGTAGCCGGTGAAGCCTTCGTAGGTGGCGGCCTTGCGGCCGTCGACGCACGTCAAAACCGGACCGAGTCCGTTCTTGGCGTCGGGTCCGATGTTGTGGCACGCATGACACTTCTTGAAGACCGCGGCGCCGGCTTCGACGTCCTGAGCCGAGGCAGCAGCAGGCATGGCCAATGCGGCGGCGGCCGCAAGAACCCACATCTTCATGTATTTCCTCCCGAGGATGGCACTCTCTAGTGTACCCAGCAGCAGCTACATGTAGCAGGCACGAGCTTATCTGGAATAGTGCCAAAGTACGGCTGAACCCGGAGTGAACACAATGCCGCACCGGCAGGACCCAGATGGAAGTAAGTCCTGCCGCTGCGATGCGGTTCCGGTAGCAGACGATCAAGCGGGAGCGTCGGCGACGGCCTTGGTCTTGCTTGCCCCGCCCACCCGGCGGTAGATGAACTCGGGCGGCGCGGTGTGGCTTTCCGCCTCGGCCACGGTCGCCCACTCGGCGTGGAGCGGGGAGAGCGAGCAGGCCGGGTCGGTGTTGGCCGCGTCGCCCGTCAGCGCGAAGGCCTGGCAGCGGCAGCCGCCGTAATCGATCTCCTTCCGCGGGCAGGACCGGCACGGCTCCTTCATCCACTCGGTGCCGCGGTACTTCTGGAACGCCGACCCGTTGAGCCAGATTTCGCGCAGGGGCTTGTCCTTGATGTTGTCGAACTCGAGACCCTTGATGCTCTCGGCCGCATGGCAGGGAAGCACGCGTCCCGAGGGCGTGATGTTGACGATGCCGCGTCCCCAGCCGCCCATGCAGGGCTTCGGGAACTTCGCGTAGTAGTCGGGGACGACGGCGTCGATGACGAGGATGCCCTTCAGGCGCTCGCGCGCCTCCTCGACGTAGCGGGCCGCGGCCATGAAGTCCTCGCGCGTCGGCATCAGGGCGGCGCGGTTCATGAGCGCCCAGGCGTAGTACTGAACGTGGGCGATCTCGACGCGCCCGGCGCCCAGCTCGACCGCGAAGTCGATCATGCGCGGCGACGCTCTTGATGTTCTGGCGATGGATCGGCGCGTTGATGGTGAGGGGGAGGCCGAGCTCGCGGACCCAGCTTCGCCACCTCGATCTTCTTGGCGCATGCCGCCCTTGTAGGCGGCGATGCGGTCGGCGTTCTCGCGCGATCGACGTCCTGGATCGAGAGCTGGACGTGATCGAGGCCGAGCTCGGCGAGCTTGGCGAGGCGATCGCGCGTCAGCGTCACGCCGGCGGTGATGAGGTTGGTGTAGAGGCCGACCTCGGCGGCGACCTTGACGATCTCCTCGAGATCCTTGCGCGCGGTCGGCTCGCCGCCCGAGAGATGGATCTGCAGCACGCCGAGGCTGGGCCGCCTGGCGCATCACGATTCTGCCACTCGTCGGTCGTGAGCTCGGCATTGGCGCGCTCGAGCTCTAGCGGGTTCGAGCAGTAGGGGCACTGCAGCGGGCAGCGATGCGTCAGCTCGCAGAGCATGCCGACGGGCGCGCGCGCGCAAAGCGCAGGCTCGCGCTCGGGACTTTGCAACGTCGCAGCAGGCGGGCTCACCCGTGCCCAGCGGCATCGCGGTCTCCTTGACGTGAGCCGGGACTTGCTCGTTCATGATCTTCACCCTCCCTTCAGACCTTGACGACTCCCTTGTCGGCGAGGTCCTGCAACATGGCTGTTATGTCGGCCGCTATCTCTTCAATTGGGGCTTGATATTCCCCGGACAAGATCTTGGCGATCTCGCTCACGGAACGTTGTCCATCGCAGAGTTTGAGCACGGCGACGGCGGTATCGTCGGGGCTGAAGACACGCTCGGGCGCAAGGATGATCCAGCGGTCGCGGCCCGGATCGTGACGCAGCTTGATGTGGCGCGGGAGCGCCGGCTTGCTGTCGGCGCCGACGATCGAGCGCGCGGGTTTCACCGTTTCACCCATGCATGCTCTCCGGACGGAACGCGCCGGGCGGGATGAGGCCGGGCGTGACGTAGGCGTGGTGAAGCGCATCGAGCTGAGCCCACAGCACGTTGCACTTGAAGCGCACGGCGTCGACGCAGGCCTCCTGCTCGGCGCGCGTCCTGGCGTGGGCCTTGATGTAGTTGAGCGCATAGTCGGCATCGACGCGGCGCCTGCACCAGGCGCTTCTTGAAGTAGGCCATGATCTTGTCGTCGACGAAATCGTAGTTCTCGAGCATGCCCGAGATGCGCTCCTTGTGGATCTTGGGCGCGAAGAGCTCGGTGAGCGAGGAGGCGACGGCGACGACGAGGGGCTGCTCGCGCACGAAGCGGACGTAGGCTTCGACGGCGAAGCGCGTTGCGGGCAGCGCGCCGTCCATGCTTTCGACATAGTCGCGATCGAGGCCGAGCGCGTCGGTCAGCACCAGCCAGCGCTCGATGCCGCCGGGATCCTCGCCTGACCCGTCGTGCTCGAGCACGCGATGGACCCAGTCGCGCCGGAGCTGGCGGTCGAAGACGCGGCTCACGAGCGCTGCGTCCTTGCGCGGCACGGCCGACTGATAGCAGTAGCGGTTCAACGCCCAGGCGGCGACCTGGCTCTTGTTGAGCTTGCCGCCGTGCAGAAGCTTATGGAACGGGTGGAGGTCGTGGTAGCGCTCGGCGCCGACGGCGCGGATCGCCGCCTCGAACTCCTCAGGGCTCCAAAGGGCGCTGTCCACCGCGCTTCCCATTCGCCGCTCGCTCATAGGCGGATCTCCATCCCATCGTAGCCCACTTCCCAGCCCGCGGCTTCCGTCGCCTTTCGCTCGGGCGAGCTCTCGTCGAGAACGGGGTTCGAGTTGTTGATATGGACGAACACGCGGCGCGCGACGCCGAGACCCTGGAAAGCGGCGATCGTGCCCGCGGGGCCCGACATGCTCATGTGGCCCATGCGCGCCCCCGTCTTCTGCATGAGGCCCTGGTGGATCATCTCGTCGTCGCTGTAGAGCGTGCCGTCGAAAAGTACGAGGGGCGCACCCTTTAGGCGGGCGGCGAGGGGAGTATCGATCTCGGCGCAGCCGGGAATATAGAAGAAATAGCGCCCGGTGGCCGGCTCGCTGACCTTGAGGCCGATGGTGTCGCCCTCGCGGCTGCCGAAATGCCTTCCGCCCCGGCCGCAGCCTCCTCGAGATAGAGCGCGATCTTGCCGGGGACGGCGAAGGCCTCGACCTCGATGCCGGTGGGACCGTCGGCTCCCTCGATGGCGACCGGCCGGTCGAAGGGGAGCTCGCGGCGGGCGACGACCGACTTGTCGAGGACGTTGAAGATCGAGTTGGCGGCCAGCGTGTCGAGCACCCGTCCGGAGGCGTAAACCACGAGCGGCTGCAACTCGCGCAGGTTGAGGAGCCCGGCGACGAAATCGACGTCGCCGCCCGTCAGAACGGCCGCTTTGATCGGGCTGTTGCGCAGCTTGCCGTTGGCGTAGGCGCCGAGGGCGGGCGTGTCATTGATCTGCTGGCGCAGGTCGGGCGCGGCATTGAGCAAAACCCAGTCGCGGCCATTGGCGCTGACGGCAAGCGAGCATTGCGTGCGCGGCCGGAATCCGGGCTTGCCAGCCCGCGCGCTGGCACAGTTGTGGCAATTGCAGTTCCATTGAGGAAAGCCGCCGCCAGCGGCCGCCCCCAGCACCCTGATGTCCATGAACGTTCAGATCTCAGGGCGGCGCAGCCTCGCCGAAAGTGGCGCCGCAAACGACGACGGCGGCCGAATTGCTCGACCGCCGCGCCAAATCTGCTCACACGAGTTGCGAGCGGACCGACAAGTTAGATGATGTCGATCTCGGCCGGCAGATAGCTCGTGACCTCGAGGCCAACTTCCTGCTCACGAACAGCGGGCTTCGTCCAGATCTTCATGATATTCCTCCTAATTCGGCAAGCTGCCTTTGACTGGAGCACCCCGCCGAGGGTCCCCCGGATGAGGTGGCTTCGATCCACCTCCGCTTCGCGATCCAGCTTCAGAGAAGTCCGGCCGCCTTGATGGTTAGAAACCACATCAGGGCGCTGAACGGCAAGTCAATTGTCCTCACGAATTCGTGTGGCGCGAGCGCATCGGAAGGCTTCGCAGAAATGACACAAGCCTGCTTTTTGCCCCTCGCGCCGGCTGGATCAGCGGCCCTGGTTGATCCCGGCCGGCAGCCACAGCGCGCCCGGGCTCCCGAGGGTCGGGTCGCCTCGAAGAAATCCAGTTCTGCAGACGAGTCACTTTCGCGATATTTAGTACCTTTTTGCACCGGAATACCTGCCGACGTATAGAAATTCATGCCAACATCGGCTATATCTCCCGCGCCCAGGACCAGACCGGCCCAACGGGGGCGAGGGCGCTCGGCCGAGGATTTGGAAAGCATTTGCTGTTCGATTTCCGTTACCATGCCCTGTCTGCCGGCAAGCGCAGGTGATGCGCGGGCGGCCGCGGGGAAGTGACGAGAGGACGACGAGAAGGAAGCGCGCGTGGCCGCAGTACCGTTTCTGCCGAAGAACGCACCGTTTACGGCGGAAGAGATCGATTTGCTGAACCAACTCGTGCAGCGCTCGACGCCGCTGCAGCGAAGCTGGCTGTCGGGCTTCCTCGCTGGGCTCGATGCAGCCCAGGCGCAGGCCCTGCAGCCCGCGGCGCCGCCCCGCCCGCGCGCGCCCCTCACCATTCTTTACGGCAGCGAATCCGGCAATACCGAGAGCCTGGCGCTCAAGGCAAAAAAGGTCGCGGCCAAGCTCAATTTCGACGCGCGCGTCGTCGACATGGGGGACGCCGACCTCTCGGTCCTGTCCAAGGCGCGCAACCTCGTCGTCTATGTCTCGACCTGGGGCGAGGGCGACCCGCCGCAGCGCGCGGTCGATTTCTACAAGGCGCTCATGGCGGACGGTGCGCCCCGCCTCGAGGGCGTCCGCTACGCGGTGCTCGCCCTCGGCGACACGGCCTATGTCAACTTCTGCGCGATCGGACGCGCCATCGACGCCCGCCTCGAGGCGCTGGGGGCGACGCGGGCGGCCGAGCGCATCGATCTCGACCTCGATTTCGCCAAGGCGGCGGCTGCCTGGACCGAGAAAGCCCTCGGCGTCCTCGCGCCGGCCGAGGCGGCACCCTCCACCGTTGTTCACGTCGACTTCAAGGGCGCCGCGCAGGCCGACGAGACGGAGGAGCCGCTCTTCGGCGCGGACAATCCCGTCGAGGCCGAGATCGCGGCCATCGTCAACCTGAACGGCACCGGCTCGACGCGCGAGACCTGGCACGCCGAGTTCGCCGTCGAGGCGCAGGGCTTCGCCTACACGCCGGGCGATGCGATCGGCATCGTGCCCGAGAACGATCCCCTGCTCGCGGGCGAGCTCTTGGCCGCCACGGGGCTCAGCGCCGAAGCGGGCCTTGCCAAGAAGCTTACGCAGAGCTTCGACATCACGACCCTGTCGCGGCCCCTCATCGACTCCTACGCAAAGCTCACGGGGCGCAAGGACGTGGCCACGCTCCTCGACGGCGACGCCTTCCAGCGGTTTGCCGCCGACCGCCAGCTCATCGATCTCTTCGAGACCTACCCCGAGACGCTCACCGCAGATCAGCTGACCAAGCTGCTTCGCCCGCTGCCGGGGCGCCTCTACTCGGTCGCCTCGAGCCTCAAGGCGCACGAGGGCGAGGCCCACCTCCTCGTCGGCGCGGTGCGCTGGGTCTCGTACGGCAAGTCGCGCAAGGGCGTGACGTCGACCTTTCTCGCCGACCGCCGCAAGCAGGGCGACCGCGTCAAGATCTATGTGCGAGCCGAACCGGCACTTCCGTCTGCCCGAGGACGGCGGCCGTCCCATCATCATGATCGGGGCGGGGACCGGCATTGCGCCCTATCGCGCCTTCGCCGAGGAGCGCGCCGAGACGGGAGCCAAGGGCAAGAGCTGGCTCTTCTTCGGCGAGCGCAACTTCACCAACGACTTCCTGTATCAGCTCGAGTGGCAGGACTGGCTCGCGAGCGGCGTGCTGACGCGCCTCGACGTGGCGTTCTCGCGCGACCAGCCGGAGAAGATCTACGTGCAGCACCGGCTCTGGCAGCGGCGCGCCGAGATCCGCGCCTGGCTCGAGGAGGGAGCACATATCTACGTGTGCGGCGACGAGAAGGGCATGGCGCGCGACGTCGACCACACGCTCGTCAGCATCCTCGCCGAGCCGGCCAAGGGCGAGGAGGAGGCGGGCCGCGCCAAGCTCAAGGAGCTCGCCAAGGCCGGCCGCTACCAGAGAGACGTTTATTAGGAGGCAGCAGGCACTGGCAATCAGGCAGCGGAACTGCTGCTCGCCTGCTGCCCGTTGCCTGATTGCCCCTCAAGGACCTCGACGATGACCGACAAGCGCTCCAGGAACGAGTTCATCAAGGAGGAGAGCCGGTATCTGCGCGGCGGCATCGCCGAAGGCCTCGCGCGCGCCGAGACGGGAGCGATCTCCGAGGACGACACGCAGCTCTTGAAGTTCCACGGCTCCTACATGCAGGACGACCGGGACGTGAGGGCCGAGCGGGCAAAGAAGAAGCTCGAGAAGGCCTACTCGTTCATGATCCGCTTGCGCCTGCCCGGCGGTCTCGTGAAGCCGCGCCAGTGGCTCGCGCTCGACGACATCGCCGGCACCTTCGCCAACGGCACGCTGCGGCTCACGACGCGGGCGACGTTCCAGTTCCACGGCGTCATCAAGTCGAACTTGCGCCGCACGATGCAGGCCATCAACGCGGCCTGCCTCGATACGATTGCCGCCTGCGGCGACGTGAACCGCAACGTCATGTGCGCGGGCAATCCCTTCCTCTCCAAGGCCCATCGCCAGGCGAACGACCTCGCGCGGCGCATCAGCGATCACTTGCTGCCGCGGACGGGCGCCTATCACGAGATCTGGCTCGACGGCGAGAAGGTCGAGGACAAGACGCGTCCCGCCGCCGAGGACGCCGAGCCGCTCTACGGCCGCCACTACCTGCCGCGCAAGTTCAAGACCGTCGTCGCGGTGCCGCCCGACAACGACGTCGACGTCTTCGCCCACGACCTCGGTTTCGTCGCCATTGTCGAAGAGGGCGAGGTCGCGGGCTATACCGTCACCGTCGGTGGCGGCATGGGCATGACGCACGGCGAGCTCGACACGTTCCCGCGCACCGCCGACCTCCTCGGCTTCGCGACGCCCGAGCAGGCCGTCGATGTCGCCGAGAAGGTGATGACGGTGCAGCGCGACTGGGGCAATCGGGAGCTCAGGAAGCGCGCGCGGCTCAAGTACACGATCGAGGACCGCGGGCTCGACGCCTTCCGCGCCGAGGTCGAGCGCCGGCTCGGCTACACGCTGGGCACCCCGCGCCCCTTCCATTTCGCGACCATGGGCGACGCGATCGGCTGGCGCCAGGGGCCCGACAAGAAGTGGCATCTGACTCTCTTCGTCGAGAACGGGCGCATCAAGGACACGGTCGGCGTATCGCTGCGCACGGCGCTGCGCGAGATTGCCAAGATCGGCGGCGTCGATTTCGTGCTGACCGGCAATCAGAACCTCATCCTCGCCAACGCCAACGCGAAGACGAAGGGCAAGATCGAGGCGATCCTGAAAGAGAACGGCGTCTCGATCGCGACCTCCTCGGGGATGCGGCGCAACTCGATGGCCTGCGTCGCGCTGCCGACCTGCGGGCTCGCGCTCGCCGAGAGCGAGCGGTTCCTGCCCGAGCTAATTACCGCGTTCGAGGACGTGCTCGACAAGGCCGGCCTTCGCGACGACGACATCGTGATCCGCATGACGGGCTGCCCCAACGGGTGCGCCAGGCCCTACCTTGCCGAGATCGGCCTCGTCGGGCGCTCGCCCGGCCTCTACAACCTCTACCTCGGCGCCGCCTTCGACGGCACGCGCCTGAGCAAGCTCTACGCGCAGGACGTGGGCAAGGAGCGCATCGTCGAGCTGCTCGAGCCGCTGCTCTTGCGCTACGCCAAGGAGCGCAACGAGGGCGAAAGGTTCGGCGATTTCGTGATCCGCATCGGGACGGTCAAGGCGACGCCGGCCGGCAATCGCTTCCATGAGGACGTTGTCCTCGCGCGCTGAGCGGCCTCTGCTGTGAAGCTGCCTTCGCGAGGGCATGGCGCACGGTGCCGATCGAGAAGCCATCGCGGCAGTTCCATGACCGCAGAAGCGCCCGATCTTGCCGCGATGCTCGTCCTCTTGCTCGCCTGCCTCGGACGGCAATCGTGGCACGGCACAGGCGGGGCGCGCTCAAGACTTGAGCATAAGCGCATAGGCCGCATAGAGGAGCACGAGCGAGAGCGCGAGCCGCAAGAGCCAGTCGGGAATGAGGCCGGTGATGCGCGAGCCGAGCAGAATTCCGGGCACCGAGCCCGCGAGCAGCGCCAGAAGAAGCCAAACGTTGACGTTGCCCATGCTGGCGTGGCCGAGGCCCGACAGAAACGTCAAGCGGAATGGCGTGCACGATGTCGGTGCCGACGACGCGGCGCGCGAGCAGCGCCGGATAGAGCCCCGTCAGCACCGCGACGCCGATGGCGCCGGCGCCGACCGAGGTCAGCGTCACGAGCGCCCCCAATACGAGCCCGAACAGAAGGGTCGGCACGGGACGCGCGGGCATCGTGACCGCGGCGTGCTCCGCGGCGGGTTGCCTGCGTCTCAGCACGGGATGAAGAGCAATGGCGATGGCGCTGACGACCAGGGTCACGGACAGCACCTGGCGGATTTGCGTGGCGAGGACGTGCATGTCCGACTTGGACAGGTAGAGCCACGCGAGCATCGCGCACGCGCCGGGCAGGCTTCCCGCGGCCAGCCATCCGAGGATCGACCAGTCGACGTTGGCGAGGCGGTGGTGGCGCCAGGCGGCGCTGGCCTTGGTGAGGGACGCGAACAGGAGGTCGGTTCCCACCGCGATGGTCGGCGACACGCCGATACCGGAGATGAGCAGCGGCGTCGTCAGCGATCCGGCTCCCACGCCGGTGATGCCGATCAGGAAGCCGATGACGAATCCGCCGCCGATGATCAGATGCCAGTGACCTGCGAGTGCGTCCATGGATGCGGCGGTCTTTATCGGTTTCTAGAGCGTTTCTTGGCGATCGTCGCGCTCATCGCGGTACCGGCGTCATGAGAGGGCCTTGAGGATCGTGCGCAAACTCAAGAGCATCACCACGCATCCCACGATGAGCATCAGCACCTTATCGGGGATGTGCTTGGTCGCATAGGCGGCAAGGGGTGCCGCGAGGACGCCCCCGATGATGAGACCGGCGATGATGGGCCAGAGGCTCAGGCCGACCGTCAGAAAGAACGTCGCCGAGATCGTTAACGTCACGAAGAACTCGGAGAGATTGACCGAGCCGATCGCATAGCGGGGCGTGTGTCCCTGGCCGAGCAGGGTCGAGGTCACGATCGGCCCCCATCCGCCGCCGCCGATCGCATCGAACAATCCGCCGAAGAAGCCGAGCGGCGCAACGGACCGCGGCGGAGGCGCCTCGAGCGGCTGGGTTGCGAGCGACTTATAGACGATCACCACGCCGAGCAGGAGAAGGTAGGCGCTGACGAAGGGTTTCAGCGTCATCGCCGGGGAGCTCGGACAGGACGTAGGCGCCGATCGCGCCGCCGATCATGCCGGGGAGAGCAAGGCGTACGACGAGCGCCCGGTCGACGTTGCCGAGCCGCCAGTGGGCGAAGCCCGAGGCGCCGGTGGTGAACGTCTCGGCGGCATGCACGCAGGCGCTCGCCGTCGCCGGCGGCACGCCGAGACTGAGCAGGACCGAGCTCGCCGTCACGCCGTAGGCCATGCCGATGGCGCCATCGATCATCTGGGCTGCAAATCCGATGACGACATAGAGCAGGATGTCGTCCCACATGTGAGGCGGCTCCGGTTGCGTGGCGTCGAGGGTTTATGGACTAGATCGAGTAGTCCTGCGAGCTTTCGATCACGACGGCGACGCCGGCCGCGCGCAGGATCAAGGCCACCTCGTCGGCGCGCCGGCGCAGCTCCTGCTCGGTTCCCGGCGCGTCCTTCAAATCGGAGCAGAGGCCCCGTTCGAGAAGCGCGCGCGTCAGCACGAACGCATCCGGCCTCGCCTCGGCCGCGGTGGCGCTCGCCGACGTGACGACGCCGCCGGCGATCGAGGCCCCGGTAATCGCATCGACCAGCATGAAGCCGCCGGTCTCGGGTGCGTCCGCGAACTTGTCGAGGGCGACGGCTCGGCCGAGCGCAAGATGCGCAATCGCGATGTCGTTGACTTGGCAGCTCGCCGACGGGTGGGAAGAGAGGCTCTCGAGATCGAGAAGGGCGCGGATCTCGAGCGTGGACACCGGCACGAGGTCGGTCGCCGTGCGCAGGAGATAGCTCGCCCGCGAGTTGTAGGGCGTCTCGGAGAGCCAGACGAGGCGGGCTTCGAGCGTGCGCGCGACCGTCGGGCGCGCGTCGGGCTTGGCGAGGACGGCGCCGCGGGAGACGTCCACGTCCGCGTCGAGCTCGATGGCGACGGCCTGGCCCTGGCTGGCGTCGTCCCGGTCGCCGTCCATCGTCGCGACGCGGGCGACCCGCGCGCTCTTGCCCGAGAGGACGTCGACGACCGTCTCGCCGACGCGCACCGAGCCCGAGCTCACCGTGCCGGCAAGGCCGCGGAAATCGCGCCCGTCGCGCAACACGGTCTGGACGGGAAAGCGGAACGGCCCGGTCGCGCTCGTGCCGCGGCTCGGCAGCTCCTCGAGGTGCTCGAGCAGGCTCGGCCCCTTGTACCAGGGCATGTTGACCGAGCGGCTCGCCACGTTGTCGCCGGACACGGCGGAGACGGGAATGGCGATCGCCTCCCAGAATCCGAAGCGCCACGAGAGAGTGCGGAAGTCGGCCTCGATCGCCTTGAATTGCTCCTCCGACCAGTTGGCGAGGTCCATCTTGTTCACGGCGAGGATGACGCGCTTCAAGCCGACGAGGTCGAGGATCGCGGCGTGGCGGCGCGTCTGGCGCTTCACGCCGTGGCGCGCGTCGACCAGCATGATGGCGACGTCGGCGTGGCTCGCGCCCGAGGCCATGTTGCGCGTGTATTGCTCGTGACCCGGAGAGTCGATGATGACGAAGCGGCGCTTGTCGGTGTCGAAATAGCGCCACGCGATGTCGATGGTGATGCCCTGCTCGCGCTCGGCGACGAGCCCGTCGACGAGGAGGCTGAAATCGGGATTGCCGCCGTCGACCTTCTTGCCGCGCCGCAGCGTCTCACGCTGATCGTCGTAGAGGTCGGAGGCGTCCCACAAGAGGCGGCCGATGAGCGTCGACTTGCCGTCGTCGACGGAGCCGCACGTGAGCAGGCGCAGCATGCCGGAGAGATCGCGGCCGGTCTCGGGTCTGGCGACGGGCCTCGCCGCGCTCTCCTCGTGGCGGATTGCCGTGACGGCGGTCATCAGAAGTATCCCTCCTGCTTCTTCTTCTCCATGGCCCCGCTCTGGTCGTGATCGATGAGGCGGCCCTGGCGCTCGGAGGTGCGTGCCCCGATCGTCTCGGCGACGACGCTTTCGATATCGGCAGCGTCCGATTCGACGGCGGCGGTCAGCGGCCAGCAGCCGAGCGTGCGGAAGCGGATGCGCCGCTCGACGATCTTCTCGCCCGGCTTCAGCGCCATGCGGTCGTCGTCGATCATGAGGATCTGGCCGTTGCGCACGATCGTCGGGCGCAGCGCCGCGAAATAGAGGGGCACGACGTCGAGCTTCTCGCGCAGGATGTAGCGCCAGACGTCCTTCTCGGTCCAATTGGAGAGCGGGAACACGCGCACCGTCTCGCCGGCGCCGAGCCGGCCGTTCAAGAGCCGCCACATCTCCGGGCGCTGACGGCGCGGGTCCCAGCGGTGACCTTCGGAGCGGAACGAGAACACGCGCTCTTTGGCGCGGCTCGCCTCCTCGTCGCGGCGCGCGCCGCCGAAGGCGGCATCGAACTGGTATTTGTCGAGCGCCTCCTTGAGCGGCACCGTCTTCATGACGTCGGTATAGACCGAGGGCGCATAGTCGATGGGGTTGATGCCCTTGGCCAGCCCGTCGGTGTTGGTGTGGACGATGAGGTCGAGCCCGAAGTCGGCGACCGTCTTGTCACGGAACGCGATCATGTCGCGGAACTTCCACGTCGTGTCGACGTGGAGGAGGGGGAACGGCGGCGGGGCCGGCCAGAACGCCTTGCGGGCGAGGTGGAGGAGCACCGTCGAGTCCTTGCCGATCGAGTAGAGCAGCACCGGTCGGCGGAACTGGGCCGCCGCCTCGCGGAAGATGTGAATGCTCTCGGCTTCGAGAAGATCGAGATGCGAGATGGTCTGCGTCATGCCGCCACGCCCTTGCTCGCGGGCCGGTTGTGCAGCCCGCATTCCTTGCCGTCCTCGTTCTCCCACCACCAGCGCCCTGCGCGGATGTCCTCGCCCGGGCGGATGGCACGCGTGCACGTCTGGCAGCCGATGGACGGAAAGCCGCGCGCGTGGAGCGGATTGATGGGGATGCCGTGCTCGGCGACATAGGCTTCGACTCGCTCGAGCTCCCAATCGGCGATCGGGTTGAGCTTAATGAGGCGATGGTCGGCATCCCACGCGGCAAATGGTACGTTGGCGCGCTCCGCCGATTGGCTGCGGCGCATGCCGGTGATCCAGCCCGCCGCGCCGACGAGCGCGCGATCGAGCGGCAGCACCTTGCGCACCCCGCAGCACGCCTTGCGGTTCTCGACGGAATAGCGGAACCCGAGCACGCCGTCGCGGGCGACGAGCTTCTCGACCTCGGCCGGGTCGGGGGTGAGCGTGCGGATCCTGACGCCGTAGCGCTGCTCGCTCGCCTCGAGCGTCTCGAGCGTTTCGGGGAAGAGGCGCCCGGTATCGAGCGTGACGACGTCGAAGCGGGCATTGGCGGCAGCAACGGCGTGGAGGATCGCCTGGTCCTCGATGCCGAGGCTGCTCGAGAACACGATGCGGCCCGGCACGCTCGCCGCGATCAAGGCGATGCGCTCGTCGAGGCTCGCGAGACCGGCCAAGCGGGCATCGAGCGCCTGCGCCGCGGCGGGCCCCGTTGCGGGCGCTTTCGGCGTGGTCCTCTTGGTCCGCACGGGGGCGCCGTTGCGCCCGCGCGCGGAGAGCTTGACCTTCGTCATGAGATCCTCCGTCGACGGGGAACCTAATGAAAAAATGTTCTAAGTAAAGGCCTCTCAGCGAAATAAAAATAGGATGCCGTTCCCGCAGTTCAGGCGAGGGGGGAAAATTGTACTAGACCGTCCGCGAGGACACTATTATTTCGCGGGTTCCGGGTTCGCGCGCCGCTCCTTCTCCCTGCGGGGGCGGGTACGCCAAGCGAACGGCGGCCTTATGCTCAAATTGCCTAGACGAGGCGCGGACCGGTCCCAAAAGATGAATTGTCGAATCAGTGCGCTAGCAACTCGAGGTAAGAAAGCTAGTAATCAACCGCTCTCCCGATGATTGATCCGTGATCAATTAAGGCCAGAAAACTATTCTGGGGAGAAAAAGGCATCAATAAAACGGTTAACCGGATCAAGCCGTTACCAACGTTGCTCGTGTGGACATGACCTAGAGCAAGAGAGGGACAGGGGAGGGTGGCCTATTTTGGTGCTAGCCGAGAGGCCGCCCGATGTTATTCTCCGCGTCGGTCGTGAGCGAGCGGGCCAGCCGGCGTGAGGGCAAAGGCTGGAACCAAGCTCTCGCAGACGATCAGTCGAGGTAGGCAGTAAAGGCGGGGTAAAGCGATGGGGGATTCCAAGTTACCTCCGGAATTTCCGGACAACGTGCATGCCGGTGAGATCAGCGCGGAGCGTCTGGAGGAGGCCGGGCTCGAGGTGTTCGAGATCGCCGGGATGATAAAATGGTTCGATGTGGCAAAGGGTTATGGGTTCATTGTTCCAGATAATGGGCTCGCCGACGTTCTCCTTCATGTGACTTGCCTCAGGGCGGGGGGCTATCAGACCGCCTATGAAGGAGCCCGCGTCCACTGCCAGGTGCTGCGCCGGCCGAAGGGCATGCAGGCGTTCCGCATCCTCTCAATGGACGAAAGCACGGCCATCCACCCCTCGCTCCTCCCGCAGCGGACGCACGTGCACGTCCAGCCCGAGAGCGACTGGGAGCAGGCCTACGTCAAGTGGTTCAACCGCGTTCGCGGTTTTGGGTTCTTGACGCGGGGCGAGGGAACGCCGGATATCTTCGTCCATATGGAGACGCTGCGGCGCTTCGGGTTCACCGAGCTGAGGCCGGGCCAGACCGTGCAGGTCCGCTGGGGCATGGGCTCCAAGGGCTGCATGGCGGCCGAGCTCAGACCCGACGGCGCCTCTCCGGGGATCTCTTCGCCCCACTAGGGGACTTTGGATGCAAATGCCAAGGCCATCGAGCGGGGCTGCCAAATCGGCGGCCCTTCTTCTTTTCCTGCTCGGCACGGCAGGCGCGGTGACGCTCGCCCTCGAGCCGCGTCACGACGCGGCAAAGCTCGAGACGCTCGATCTCGTCACGGCCTCGGGCGTCCACGGGATCAGCATCGAGGTTGCCGACACGCCCGAGAAGCAGGCGCTCGGCCTCATGTTCAGGACGTCCCTCGCCGACAACGCGGGCATGCTCTTTCCGCACGCGGCGCCCTCCGAGCTCACCATGTGGATGAGGAACACCTACATCCCCCTCGACATGGTCTTCATCCGCGCCGACGGCACCGTGCACCGCATCGAGGCGAAGACCGAGCCGCTCTCCGAGCGCATCATCACCTCGGGCGGGCCCGTGATCGCCGTGCTCGAGCTGGCGGGCGGAGCGGCGGAGAGGATGGGACTGAAGCCCGGCGACAAGGTGCGCCATCCCCTGTTCGACGCGGGAAGCCGCTAGAGAGCCGTGCTTGACCGCGCGGAGCGCGCACGGCAAGAGAGACGGACTGTCGGGGCATAGCTCAGCCTGGTAGAGCACCTGCTTTGGGAGCAGGGGGTCGCGAGTTCGAATCCCGCTGCCCCGACCAAGAAAATCAAAGAGTTAGACTATATTACTCAGTACCGCCCAGATCGTTGTGCACACGTCATGCACACACCACGGTCTAGGGGTTTCTGCGGATTTCCGCAGAAACCTGTGCAACGCGAAACCACTTGAGCGGGGGCAGCCTAGGGCTTCGGGATCCTGTAGACGCGCAGCCTGTGCTTCACGCCGTCCACGTCCTCGATCCAGGCGTAGGGTTTGCGGCCACCCGTGAGTTTGCGGAACGACCTGGCGACAGAGTTCCACTCGCGGGGCTTCCACCCAAGCGCGGCGCACATCGTCGGGTAGAGCTTCCTCTTGAGATCGTCGGCCAGCACCTTCTCTCCGCCGTATCCCTCACGGCGGAGCCAACCGAGCAGGCGACGTGCATGTGCATCGGCGCTGGGCGGTCGCGTCGGGCTAACCTCGCCGGGGAGGAGGATGCGCTTGACGGCCTGGCACTTGCGCCGCCGCCGTGGGGTCGCTCGTGGAGCCTTAGCGGAAACCGTGGACGGAGCCGGGAATAGAGCCACAGGCAGAGCCGGTGACGGAGTTGGGAACGGAGCCGACCTTTGAGCCGACGCCAGAGTCGGTATTGGAGCCTCCTCGGGTTCCCTTTGTCTCCACAGCGCTCGCAGTGCCTGCATGTCTCGCTAACGATCCAGTCCAGTGGGCACGCGAGACATGACGCTTAGATAGCTGATGCGGCGGCCTCGCGCTAGCGGCGCTCTGGCGGATCGGTTACTTGCGTCTGCTCTTCGCCGGGCCATTCGAAGTCGGCCTCGATCGCGACGCCCTTCGCCTCGAGGTGGGCGGGCCAATTGCACCATCTCCAATCCGCGGGGGCGAAAGACCCGAGCGTAGACCGCAGTTGGGACCTGGAAATACAAGGGTTCGAGCGGGCAGAAGCCTCGGCCCAGGACTACTGAAATATCTTCGTGTTCCAGTCGGGATCGAAATCTTTGGGAGCCTTCTTGGCGGGAGCAGCCTTGGGCTTCTTCTTGATGGCGGTTGCGGCTTCTCCCTCCTTGGCTAATGGCATCGCCTGCGCGGAGGGCACGTGGGCGTCTTCTTTGGTCGGGGTCGGCATAGTAGCAGGTTGCGCAGCCCCACCCTCGCCGACGACCACGAACGGCGCCCACACGGCGGGATGCGCGGCCCACGGACGATCTTTGTCACTCATCAGGGCCAGCATCGCGCGTCGAAATGCCTCCGAGCGGCCAATGGTCTTGTCCTTGCGCATCTCTGCAAACGTACGGCTCGTGAGCATCGTGGCGGCGTAAGAATTCACCGGCCAGTGAGAGACAAGGAGGGCTCTGGCTCCAGCATAGAAGAACGCCTTTGCAAGACCGGAGAGTGCCTCTGCGCCGGGCTCACTACCACCTGCCGTGTTGCACGCCGACATGACGACCCAGTCCGCATCGAGCTTGAGCGCGGCCACTTCAGAAGCCGTGACCAGGCCGTCATCTTCCTCGGTCGCAGTTTGCGGCGGTGACATGACCAGCGCGGGCTCGGCATGGACCTTGGCGAGCTGCGCGGTCTCGCCTGCAAGCAATCCATGGGTTGCGAATTGGATCACGCGGTAATGACTGAGAGGTGCCTTCTTGAGCGCCGTCTCAGTCATATCCTTGCCGATGACGATGCTGCTCGGGGGCGCACCAAGGCTCTTCGCCACGCATTGGAGTTCGTGCGCGGTGTCGGGTAGCGGGCAAAGCCTACTGACGGCGGTTACGTCCGCCAACCCATCGCGAAAGAAGCTCGGCACCGCCTCCGATGCCCCGGCTGAGCGGGCCTGGTTTGAGGATGCTGCGGCGACCTGAAGGTCATCTTCAGGGCACGTGTCCGGAATGAAGACCTTGCCGCAGCCGGGCTGACCAGAAAGGACTGGATTGCCGAAAGCAATGAAGGGGTCGGTCGCGCTTGAAGTCTTGGCGTTGCGGCGGAGCGCGGCGAGGCTCGCCACCGAAGGCAGGACCGTCAGCGCGTGATCGCGCGTGAGCCACGCAACATTGCGATAGCCATTGTCCTCGGTCGGTGACGCTGGAGGCTTTTTAACCAGCACTTGGAATGGCAAGCTCGTTAGCGCGCCGGACGGGACGAGGAGCACGTGCTTATCTTTGATCAAGTCTTCGACCTCACCGAATAGGCCCTTGTAAAGCTCGTGCGACCTGGAGAGATCGAAAGGAAGCGGCTCGTTCCGCGTCAGCCCTTCGGGTCGCAATGACGCGCAGGCGGGCTTGCGCGCAGTCCAACGGTCTTTCTCACTCGACCACTGCCACTCGCCGTCACGATCGAGACCGCAGCGCAGCGCCGCAACGCGCTCTTGAAGCGCCTTGGTGCCGAGATTTGAGCGCACCCAGCGGCTGTCCGTCTTGGTCACAGCCCAGATGAAGGTCTCCTCCGGTGTGGGCTTGAACCGGTCATCGGTATCGAGAAACAGAACCAATGCCTCGCCGTCGCGGAGCTGGTCCTGAACATCGGCGATGGCGAGAGGCTTCGGGCTCGCCAGCGCAGCGTAGTCCGGGAAGTCCTTAGCAAGCTGCTTGTCGATCGCGGCAATGCGGGCATCGATGTCGGCAAGCCGCGCCAAGTTGGCGGCCTCGGCTGGGCTATCGCGTTTGTCGGGCGGCTGCGCGACGGCCGCGCTCCGCGCCGCGTCCCGCTTCTGCCATTCGCCCACCAGGTCTTGCCGTTCCCGGACGATGCTCACGAGATCGGCGTCGCCCGTGGCGCCACGTGCGGCCATCTGTGCCAGCGAAGCGGCGGCCTCCGAGCTTTGCGCCCATTGCGCGGTCTCGAACATCTTCCTTGACAGTCCCACATCCGTGACGTGCCCTTGGGAGGCGAGGCGATGGGCGACCTTGACGAGCGCCCAGAACTGAAAACTCAATTGCGCGGCTTCACTCTTTCCCTTTCCCGTCAGAGCCTGCCCCGGACTTGATCCGGGGGCTTGGCCGGCCTCGCCTGTGCCGCGCTCGGCGCGGCGGATTATGATGCTATTACTGCGCCGCCAAAATTCGGCAGCGAGAGCCCAGTCGCTCTGCTCGAAGTAAAGTCCGGCCAGGTTATTGAGCGACTGTCCGAAATCGGGGTGCTCGGGACCGAGCGCCTTCTCGCGAATGGCGAGTGAGCGCTTGTAGAGCGGCTCAGCCTCGCCATAGCGGCCCTGAGAGCGATACAGTTCGGCCAGATTGTTGAGCGCCGTGGCGACCTCGGGGTGATCGGGACCGAATACCTTTTCGTATATCACGCGCGCGCGATTGTAGAGCTGCTCGGCGTCACCGTAACGGCCCAGGTTCTGATAAATCGAGCCCAGACTGACGAGCGAATTGGCCAATAGCGGGTGGTCGGGGCCGAGCGACTTATCGTAGATCGCGAGTGTGCGCACTAAGAGCGGCAAGGCCTCACCATAGCGGCCCTAGTCGACATATACCTGGAGCAGATTGTTTAGTGGGATGCCGACATTCACGTTATCGGGACCGAACGCCTTCTCGGTGATAGCAAGTGAGCGCTTATAGAGGCGCTCGGCGTCGCCGTAGCGCCCCTGGGCTTCATAAATCAACGCCAAGTTGTTGAGCACCGGGGCGAGTTCCGAATGGTCCGGGCCCAGCGCCTTCTCGGTTATGGCGACCGAGCGCTTCAAGAGCGGTTCGGCCGCAGAATAAAGGCTAAGATGGCGATAGAGCATGGCTAGGTTGTTAAGCGCTACGCCGACATGGGGATGATCGGGGCCGAGAGTTTTCTCGCGAATGGCAAGAGAGCGCTTCAAAAGCGGCTCCGCCTCTGCGTATCGCCCCTGGTACTGATAGAGCGTCGCCACGTTGTTAAGTGACGTGGCAACATCTTCGTGGTCGGGCCCAAGCGCGTTTTCGTGGACTGTGAGTGCGCGCTTTAAAAGCGGTTCCGCCTCTCCATATCGCCCCTGGCTCTGATAGAGCATTGCCAGGTTGCCAAGCGATTTGCCGACATCGGGATGATCGGGGCCGAGAGTTTTCTCGCGAACGGCAAGAGAGCGCTTGTAGAGAAGCTCGGCGTCGCTGTAACGCCCCTGGAAATCATACATCAACGCCATGTTGTTGAGCACCGTGGCGACATCGCGGTGGTCTGGGCCCAGCGCTTTCTCGCGAATTGCAAGCGAGCGCTTGTAGAGCGGCTCGGCATCACCGTAGCGGCCCTGAAGGCGGTACAGTTCAGCCAGATTGTTGAGCTCCGTGGCGACATATGCGTTGTCGGGGCCCAGCGCCTTCTCGACGATGGCAAGGGCGCGCTTGTAGAGCGGCTCGGCCTCGAGATAGTGACCCTGCCTTTCATAGAGTGCGGCCAGATTGCCAAGCGCGATGACGACATGCGGGTGGTCGGGGCCGAACGCCTTCTCGCGCAGCGCCAATACATGCTCAGCGAGCGGGATCGCGTCAGCGTACTTGCCTTCGCCATAAAGTTTGGTGACCCGAGCGTTGAGCGCGTCGGCGTCGTCGGGGCCCTGTTGCGCCATCGCTGGCGGCCCAAGCGCGAGCACCCAACCCAGGACCATCGCCGCCGTGAGACCCGCGAGACGCGCCATGCGAATGCTCCCCCCGCCACCAGATAATCCTTGTCTCCATATCATGCGGCGTCCATCGTTGCTCACTTCGCGATGACGATCCACAGCTCCGGCGGCCCGCGAAGGATGGCCATCAGTGCTCCGCCTCGAGCTCGTCGAACATCGCCGCGAGGCGGTCGCTTCTCCGATCCACGAGCTCCTCCCAATCGAGCGAGCCCGTCTCGGGCTGGATGCCCTCGTAGCGCGCCAGCCACTCGATCAGGTCGTAGTGAAGCTCGCGCCACGCCTGCGTTCCCTTCTCGTGCGGGTTCCTCGCCGGGATCGGCTCGGTCGTGCAGATGACTTTGAGTGGGGGATTTTTGGGGGTCATGGTGACGACCTGTATATGGTGATCCGAGTGCCGATTTTCGACAGTCGGAGCCGCGAATTCAGGGGATTTTGCGGGGCTAAATCCGCGTCCGCTAATCGCGCTTATCGGACGTTACGCGTCTGAGGGGGCTTGCAGGGAAGTGAAGCTAGAGCTACCGGCATTTTCCCCTGAAGCTATCCAAGAAAGGCGAGTTCGAGCCGGTCTCACGTAAGCACGCATGCCGTAGAAGGCCATACTGGGGATTAGTCTCAGGTCTCCCCCAAACTGGTCTTTTGTCTCATACCCGAATCACATTCGTTCGAGGCCCAGAACCAAAATCCGGTCGCTGAAGCGTGTCTGCGCTAACGCGCAGCGTTTGATGAACAACACTATAGTCATGACGGCGCGGACAGTGGCACGAGCTGCCCGCAACACAAAACCAGCCGGGGGCGTTGCCGTGATCAGCAAATTCGCACGTCGAACATCGTTTCCCATTTTGCTTTTGTGGACCATGTTTAACCCGGACGCTGCCTTCGCCAACGAGCGACGCACCAAGGTGGCGGAGGAAAAGATCGCGCGCGCCGAGGCGCAGGCCGCCGACGTCGCTGCGCAGTCGACCCCACCTCCGAACGGGCCCAATGAGTAGCAAGTGGTGGCACACGATGATCGGAGCCACCCCAAACAAACAAAACAAGCTGGGGAATGGCAAAGGCGTCACGGTCGGTGTCCTCGATGGTTTGGCTAATTCCAGACCTGCCGGAGTTTGGCGGCCGGTTGTCGGATTTATGGTTGTTTCCCGGTGGCACCCACAATCACTTCAATGACCATGGGACTCATGTCTCCGGCATTATTGGCGCCGGCCGAAATGGCTTTGGCATGGTCGGCATCGCGCCTGGAGCGCAAATAAGCAACGTCGCCGTGTTTGATGATTTCGGGTGGTTCGTTGGCAGCACGGCAGCGGGCTTGGCCCTAGTTTATGCCGATGGAGCAACAGTCGCCAATATGAGCTATGGTCCAGAGGGTCGTCTTGCGGACCGCGATGATCTCGTCGCGATCTCCTCATATTCAAAGCTCGTGGTGACGAAATCGGCCGGAAACGACGGCGTCAATCTGCCAAGCCAGGTGTTTAGCGGGTGGCTTAAAAATCTGATCATCGTCGGCGCGGTGAACGAGAACAAAACCCTAACGAGCTTCTCCAACCGGCCCGGCGGTGGCTGCTTCTTGCAATATGCTGGGGCGAGTTGCGTGGAGGCCAACAAGTACAAGAACCGATTTTTGGTGGCCCCTGGTCAGAACATCTTGTCTACGGCCGCAGCTACGTACCAGGTCAAGTCCGGCACCTCGATGGCGGCGCCGATGGTGGCGGGCGCGGTCGCGCTGTTGCAATCGCGGTGGGCGTATCTCAAGACGCGCCCGGGGCAGACGGCCGACATCTTGTTCGCCACGGCCGAGGACCTTGGCATGCGGGGCGTCGACAATGTTTATGGGCGAGGGTTGTTGCGCATCGATCGGGCGATGAACGCTTACGGGCTAACTTCCTTCGCCGTCGGCCGAACCGTCAACGGTCCAAGCTTTAATACGGCGTCCGGCGGTCTTGGGCTGTCCTC